>JBBRRZ010000015.1:0-85752 GCA_038245845.1 Candidatus Limnocylindrales bacterium | reverse complement strand
TCCGCGCCCGGACCAGGGCGGCCAGCGCGTCGCGTTCGGCGTCGTCGATCAGGAGCGGGGCGGCGGGGTGGTTCGGCATGCCGGGAAGCGTAGCTGTCCGCGGCACAACCGTCTAGCGTTCAGCGGGCTGAGACACTAGGCCTGTGGGCCGTGGCGCTGAAGGCCCAGCGCTGGGCGGACCGTCTGACGCCGCGCCAACCGGCGGGGAACGATTTCCGTGAACGATCACGGTGCACGGACGCCCCATCTTCCAAGATCGGCCCGTGGGGCGCGACATTTCCCCGATATTTCGCCCGCAAACACGGTTCACCCTCTTGGATTGTGCGGGGCCCGCGCCTATACTCCGAGTCAGTTCTTCGCCCCCCAGGGACCGGCGCCGTGCCCCAATCGCGCCCGAGATCTCCTCGGCGCCCCGTCCCGACTCGTCACGCCCGAACGACAGCGAAGGACAGGAGAGAGGGAGCTTGTGAAGCAGGCTGAGGAAGCCCAGTTCGTCGATCTGATCGCGTGCGAACGGGATTGCCGAAACTGCAGCTACGCCGCCGCCCTCGACTGCGATGGCAACTGCGGCGTCTGCCCCCACAACTCGTACTGCCCCTGCGTGAACCCCGTCGTCGCCCGGAGCAAGACTGCCCTTCGGCTGATCGAGCTCCGTCCGATCCTCCTCCAGGACCTGCAGGTCCGCGGCTGATGGACGCCGCGGCCATCCGGGACCTGGCAGAGCGGATCCGGTCGACCTCGGGGCGTCTTTGACCTAGCCGCCAAGGCGAGCCGCGTCGCGGAGCTCGACGCACGCGCCATCGAGTCCGGCTTCTGGGACGACCAGCGGGCGGCACAGAAGGTCACCCGCGAGGCCGAGGGGCTGCGCGAGGAGGTCGCCCTGTGGACGACGCTCGAGAAGCGCGCCAACGACCTCGTCGAGCTGCTGGGCCTGCTCGCGGACTCACCCGACGCCGAGACCGAGGCTGACCTCGCACGCGAGGCGGACGCCCTGGGCACGGAGTTCGAGCGCGAACGGACCCTCCTCCTGTTCTCGGGCGAGTACGACGCGAAGAACGCCGTCATCTCGATCAGCGCCGGGGCAGGCGGCACCGAGGCCACGGACTGGGCCGACATGCTCCTGCGGATGTACCTCCAATGGGCGAAGCGGCACCGGTTCAAGGCGGACGTCGTGGACTCCCAGGAGGGCGACCAGGCGGGCATCAAGAGCGCGACGGTCACGATGACCGGGCGGTTCGCCTATGGCTGGCTGCGCGCAGAGCGCGGCGTGCACCGGCTGGTCCGGATCAGCCCCTACGACGCGCAGAACCGGCGCCAGACGACGTTTGCCCTGATCGAGGTCATGCCCGAGGCGGACGAGGACGTCGCAATCGAGCTCAACTGGGACGAGATCCGCGTCGACACGTTCCGGTCCTCGGGCGCGGGCGGCCAGCACGTCCAGAAGACGGAGTCGGCGATCCGCCTCACCCACGTCCCGACGGGGATCGTCGTCGCGGTCCAGAACGAGCGCTCGGCGACCCAGAACCGCGAGATCGCGATCCGCGTCCTCAAGTCCCGCCTGCTCGAGGTGGAGCTCGAGAAGCGCGAGGAGGAGCTGCGCAAGCTGCGCGGGGAGCACGTCACCGCGGGCTGGGGCAACCAGATCCGCTCCTACGTGCTCCATCCGTACCAGATGGTCAAGGACCTGCGGACCGGGCACGAGACCTCGAACACGGGCGCGGTCCTCGACGGCGACGTCGACGCGTTCATGCAGGCGGAGCTCGAGCGTCTGGCGACGGGCCGGCCGCCGTCTGCGGACGCCGACGCCGACGCGGACGACTGAGCCGATGCCGGTCATCGGGGCCCCGGGAGCCGGCCTCGCGACGACCACCGGCGGCATCCGGTTCAGGACCGGGACGACCGGCGACCTCGATGCGTGTACCCGGGTCTGGAAGGCGGGCATCGAGGACTACCAGCTGCGCCTGAACCAGCCACGGATGCCGGACGACCTCGGACCGTTGCGGCGGCTGCTGGCCCACCTCATGGGCACCGACCCGGACCGGTTCTGGGTCGCCACGGGAGCCAACGACGAGATCCTGGGGTTCTCCAGCGCCTCCGTCCGGGAGGGCCTGTGGTTCCTGGCAATGCTGTTCGTCCATCCCCGCGTCCAGGCCGACGGCCTCGGGCAGGCGCTCATGGACCGGGCGCAGGCCGGCCGCGACGTGGACCCGGGCGGACGAGCGGTCCCGGGCCCGGACGACCCGCACGACACGGGCATTCACACCTGGGGCATGTGCACCGACGCGGCCCAGCCGATCTCAAACGGCCTGTATGCGCGGCGCGGGATGCTGCCGAGGATCCCGATCTGGCGGCTGTTCGGCGAGGTACGGCGATGGTCGGCGCTGCCGCCGGTGCACGCGTCGCTCGAGGTCGTCCCATTCGAGACGGTGTCGGGGACGGAGCCCGACGGCGAGCGGCGGCTCCAGGCGATCGTCGACGAGCTCGACCGGTCGCTGATCGGCGCCGCACACCCATCTGACCACACGTTCCTGCGACGGGACGGGCGCGCCGGGTTCCTCGTGCGGGAACGGACCGGCGGGCGGCCGATGGGCTACGTCTACGGGTCTGGTGTCGGGCGCGTTGGCCCGCTCGCGGCGGTGGATCCGGCGCTCCACCCGGCGCTCATCGGCGTCGCGGTGCGCGAGACGCCGGCGCTCGGGCCGGTGGCCCTGTGGGTCCCGGGCACAGCGGGCGCTGCCACGCGCGCCCTGCTCGACGCTGGCTTGAAGCTCGACGGCTTTCCGGCGCTGATCTGCTGGTCGCGCCCCGAGCATCCGTTCGACCGCTACCTGCCGATCTCGCTCGCGCTCGTCTGACGGCGGACCGGCGCACGAGGCAGGATCGGGACGCCGGTGCTAGCCTCCTCGCACGTGCCTCCCCTGATGATGCGATGACCGCCCAGCCGAGCGCGTCCCCGTCCCTCGTCGATCGCCTGACCGGCCGAGCGCGCCCGTCGCGCCCCGACCACGCCGTCGTCGTGCTGCACGACGTGACGAAGCGCTACCCGAACGGCAAGGAGGCCCTCAAGGACGTCGACCTCGTCGTCCCGGAGGGCGACTTCGTGTTCCTCGTCGGGCCCTCGGGTGCCGGGAAGTCCACGCTCATGAAGCTGCTCATCCGCGATGAGCTGGCGACCCACGGCGACGTCGTCATCGACGGCTTCGACCTCGCCCGGATCAAGCGCCGCCAGGTCCCGAAGATCCGGCGCAAGATCGGGATCGTCTTCCAGGACTTCAAGCTGCTGCCCCGCAAGACGGTGTGGGAGAACGTCGCCTTCGCGCTCCAGGTCACCGGAACGCCCGGGCGGCAGATCCGGCCGGCGGTGGACCGCGTCCTCGCGCTCGTCGGGCTCACCGCGCAGTCGGCGCAGTTCCCCACCCAGCTCTCCGGCGGCGAGCAGCAGCGCACGGCGATCGCCCGCGCCCTCGTCCACGACCCGCGGATCATCATCGCCGACGAGCCGACCGGCAACCTCGACCCGGTCATCAGCTGGGAGATCATCCAGCTGCTGCTGCGGATCAACGAGCTGGGCGTGACGATCCTCATGGCGACCCACGACGCAGAGGTCGTCACCGCGCTGCGCAAGCGCGTCATTGCCCTCGAGGACGGGCGGATCATCCGCGACGAGACAGGCGCCGGGTATCACCGTGAGGACTGACTCGTGATCCCGTTCGTCCTGTTCTCGCTCAAGCGGGCCTGGCAGGGGTTCTGGCGCAACGCGCTGATGAGCCTCGCTGCGACGCTGACGATGGTCCTCATGCTGCTGCTGCTGGCCGGCTTCTTCATCCTCCAGAACGTGCTGCTCGCGAGCCTGTCGTTCGTGGAGCAGAAGGTGGAGGTTGTCGCGTACGTCCTCAACACGGCCACGGACGCACAGGTCGACACCCTCGTGGCCAAGGTCTCCGCGATGCCCGAGGTCGCCTCGGTCGAGTTCGTCTCGCGCGAGGAGGCCCTCGACCGCTTCCGCCAGACGCAGCTGGCCCAGGGCCGCCAGGACCTGACGCAGTACCTCGAGGCCAATCCGCTCCCCGCGAGCCTCAACGTGAAGCTCGCGAACCCGTCCGAGCTCAAAGCGGTCACCGATGCGCTCCGCGACGACCCGATCGTCCGCAACGTGCTGAACATCGAGGCCCTCGTCGATCGCGTGCTCACGGTGACGGGGTTCGTTCGCACCGCCGGGGTGGCGATGGTGGGCATCGTGGGCCTGATCGTGCTGTTCATCATCGTCAACACGATCCGCCTCGCGGTGGTCGCGCGGGCGGAGGAGATCGAGATCATGCGCCTCGTCGGGGCGTCCGACGCATTCATCCGCTGGCCGTTCGTGTTCGAAGGCGCGCTCGTCGGGCTGTTGGGGGCCGTGATCACGTTGGGGCTCCTGTACGCGGGCTCCGAGCCGCTGGGCCAGGCCATGGTGGGCTTCTTCAACGTCCTCCCGTTGCAGCTCGGATCGGTGGGCCGCGATACGGCATTCCTCGTGCTCGGGACTGGCGTCGGGCTGGGGGTGCTGGGATCCTGGGTCTCCGTCCGGACGTATCTCATCCGGTAGGGGACTCGACCCCGGTTGTTCGACGCCCGAATGCGCGCCCGGAGGTACGCTGGCGCCCCCATGGAACCTGACCCGCCCGTTCCCGCCGGCGCCGAGGACGACCCTCGCCCGGAACCTGTATCGACGCACGGTTCGACGCTTGTCGAACCATCGAATGGTGCGCCGGTGGTCAGGGCGACCAGTTCAGCATCGCTCGAACCGGCGGTGGGTGGCGCGGCACCGGCCGATTCGACTGTCGCTCCGACGGGGCCTCCCCGCGCCAGCATCCTGCTCGTCGCGATCGCCGTCAGCGCGATCCTCGCGGGTTCCGCGCTGTTCGCCTCGGGGTGGTCGCTCGGGCGTCAGTCGGCGCTGACCCCCGGCACGCCGGTCGGCGAAGCCGAGGACTTCCAGCCGTTCTGGGACGCGTATCGGGCCGTGACCGAGCGCTACGCGGGTGGCGACGTGGACCGCAAGGTGCTCATCGAGGGCGCGATCAAGGGGATGATCGGGGCCCTCGACGATCCCTACTCCAGCTATCTCACGGCCCAGGAGTTCAAGGACAGCCTGCACACGATCTCCGGCGAGTTCGAGGGCATCGGCGCGACGATCGGCACTGTCGACGCTGCGGGCGGGACCTCCGCCTGCACGACGCTCGCCGCGGACTGCCGGCTCGTCATCGTCGCTCCGATCACCGGCGCCCCCGCGGACAAGGCGGGCCTCCGCGCAGGCGACATCGTCGAGGCCATCGACGGCGAGGTGCTCGCCGGGCTCACCGTCGATGGCGCCCGCAACAAGGTGCGCGGCCCCAAGGACACGACCGTGACGCTGTCCATCGTGCGCGGCGGCGGCGCGCCGTTCGATGTCGAGATCGTGCGGGCCGTGATCGTCACGCCCGAGGTCGAGACGCGGAACCTCGCGTCGGGGGCCGTCGGCTACATCCGGCTGTCCGGGTTCTCGGACCACGCGGCCGAGCAGCTCGACCAGGCGGTCGCGGCGGCCGTCGAGCGGGGGCAGAGGGCGCTGATCCTGGACCTCCGTGGGAACCCGGGTGGGTTCGTGACCGCGGCCCGCGAGATCGCCAGCCAGTTCCTTGCGGACGGCACGATCTTCTGGCAGGAGGACGCGGACGGTGCGTTGACCGAGACCGTCGCAAAGCCTGGCGGCGTTGCCACGGACCCGGCGATCAAGCTCGTCATCCTCGTGGACGGCGGGTCCGCATCGGCCTCGGAGATCGTGGCAGGCGCGCTCCACGACCGCGGGCGCGCGACGCTCGTCGGCTCGAGGACGTTCGGCAAGGGGACCGTCCAGCAGTGGACGCAGCTCGAGGGCGACAGCGGCGGTTTCCGGCTCACGATCGCGAAGTGGCTGACGCCGGACAAGACGTGGGTGCACCACGTCGGCATCGAGCCAGACGTCGCTGTCACGGCGATACCGTCGGGACCCGGGGACGATCCCGCGCTCGACGCAGCGCTCAAGGTGCTGGGTGTCCAGGCAACCGGATCGCAATAGGCCCGGGCTGGAACCGTTACCCAGGTTCAGTTTTCTGTGCTTGACCTCCGCCGCGCCGAGCGGGTATGGTCGTTTGCGAACGAAAGGAGGTGATGTGCAGTGATCGACAGTAATAGTTACTGCACCACCTCGGCGGAGATCGGCCTCTAGAGTCGATCCCGGCCGGGTGGTCGGTAGCATCTGAACGCCGGTCCGGCAACGGACCGGCGTTCGTGCGTCCGGGACGGGGTCGCCGCCGAGCGGCCAAGCCTGCCCGAACTGCCGCCGTTCGCCCGTGCCGCGTCACCCGTGGCACACTTCGGCCCCGCCGGGCACCATCCGCCGGCGGGCCACGAGAGGAGCCCAGCCATGGGCGAGACCATCGCCCAGAACCGAAGAGCCACCCACGAGTACAGCATCGAGGACACCTTCGAGGCCGGCATCGTGCTGCGTGGCACGGAGATCAAGAGCGTTCGGGCACACAAGGTCAGCCTCGCCGACGCCTACGCGCGCATCGAGCGCAACGAGGCGTGGATCGTCGGCCTGCACATCGCGCCGTGGGAGTCCGCGGACGTGCGCTTCAACCACGAGCCGAAGCGGGCCCGGAAGCTGCTCCTCCACCGCTCCGAGATAGACGAGATGCTGGGCAAGACGAAGGCCAAGGGCCTGACGCTCGTGCCGCTGACCATCTACATCAACGATTCCGGCAAGGCCAAGCTGCGCATCGGGCTCGCCAGGGGCAAGCAGATCTGGGACCGGCGGCGCGAGATCGCCGATCGCGATGCCAAGCGGGACATGGAGCGCCAGGTCGCGGACGCCAGGCGGCGCTGATGCGCCTCGCGCGGATGCTCCAGGCGATCGACGTGCATGCGGCGGGGGAGCCCGGCCGCGTGGTCGTCGGCGGAGTGCTGGACGTCCCGGGCGCGACGATGTTCGAGAAGATGCGCCACCTCGCGGAGCACGGGGATGGGTTGCGGCGCCTGATGCTCCGCGAGCCGCGCGGCTACCCGGCGTTGTGCGCAAATGTCATCCTGCCGCCGACGCATCCAGACGCCGATGCCGGGTTCGTGATCATGGAGCAGGTCGAGTACCCGGGGATGTCCGGGTCGAACACGATCTGCGTGGTCACGGCGCTGCTCGAGACCGGGATGCTGCCGATGGTGGAGCCGGTCACGGAGCTCACGCTCGAGGCGCCCGCCGGGCTGATCCGGATCCGGGCCGCGTGCGCCGGCGGCAAGGTCACGGGCGTGACGTTCCGCAACGTGCCCGCCTTCGCGACCCACCTTGACGCCGTGGTCGAGGTGCCCCAGCTGGGCAGCGTGACGGTGGACGTGGCATATGGCGGGATGTTCTACGTCATCGCGGACGCCGAGGCACTCGGGTTTCGGCTCGTCCCGGACGAGGGGCGGGACATCACCCGCATCACCGAGATGATCAAGGCCGCGGCGGCCGAGCAGCTGCCGGTCGTCCACCCGGCCCAGCCCGGGTTCGCGGGGATCACGATCGGGCAGCTGTCCGGGCCCGCGCACGATCCGGCGAACTCGTGGCGCAACGTCGTGACGGTCTCGACCGGCGAGCTGGACTGGTCGCGGCCGTCGACCTGGACCGGCGTCATCGACCGGTCGCCATGCGGCACCGGGACGTGCGCGAAGATGGCCGTCCTCCACGCGAAAGGGCGACTGCACCTCGACGAGGACTTCCGCCACGAGGGAATCCTCGGGACTGTATTCACCGGCCGGCTCGTGGAGGAGACGACGGTGGGGGAGCGGACCGCCGTCGTCCCGACGCTCACCGGGACGGGCTGGATCACGGGCTTTGCCTCGTACGTCGTGGATCCCACGGACCCGTTCCCGGAGGGGTACACGGTCGGCGACCTCTGGTAAGGGCTCTCTGCGCGCCTCCGTGCCGCACCGGGTGCGCGGCATCGATCCAGCAGCGGGTCCGCGGGTCCGCGGTCCGCGGGTCCGTGGGTCCGCGGGTCCGCGGTCCGCGGGTCCGTGGGTCCGCCGGCTCCCCGTGCGCCGGTCCGCGGCTCCCCGTGCGCCGGGGGCGCGCGACCGGATGAAGGCTTCGCCCCTGTGTGCGGTCAGCGCGCAGACGGGCCGTCGCACGCCACGTCATGAGCCTCCGCGTGCGCCAGCCGCACGATTGGGAGGACATCTCGCCGAGTCGTTCGCCTCCCGTACACCGCAGCCCGAATCGGCGCGTCGCCAGCTGAACCCGTGCGCGGACCCTAGCGCAGCAGGTATCGCCGGTTGAGCGGCAGGTCGGTCACAGGCTCCACCGCCAGGGACACGCCAGCCAGCGACACGGCGCCGGTCCGGACGTCGATGTCCACGGGCGCCGTCGCGCGGTTGGCGACGAGCGATGACCGCGTGAGCCCTCGCATCCCGCCCACCGGAACGAGCGTCCGGCGCGTCCCGACCCGTCGGGCCAGGACCGCGCGCGCCGCCCCGCCGAGGGACGCCGACACGAACGTCACCGCGACCTTCGGTGCCGCGGTCGAGACCCCGCCCCAGTCCGGCCGGTAGCGGGTCGGCTCTGCCCGCTCGACCGAGGCGTTGCCCTCGCCGAGCGGGCCCCAGGCGGGAAACCCGCCCTTGAACACCCATTCCGGCTTGACGCCGAAGAACCCGGGCTTCCAGAGGACGATGTCCGCCAGGCGACCCGTCTGCAGTGACCCGACGTGATCCGCGATCCCGTGCGTGATCGCAGGCTCGATCGTCGCCTTGGCCAGGTAGCGCAGCACTCGAGCCGTGTCGTCACGGTCGTCCGGATCCGCCATGCCCGGGTCGTCGGGCAGGCCTGGAACGCCCGCCGCGGCCGCTGACCGGCGCCAGGCCTTCATGACGTGGGCCAGCTGGAACGTACGCCGCAACGTCTCCCCGATCCGCCCCATCCCCTGCGAGTCGGAGTTGATGATCGAGATCGCACCCAGCTCGTGGAGCGGACCTTCCGCCGCCATTCGAGCCTCGAGGACCCGCTCCAGCACGAGCGCCACGTCATCGGGGATCGACCACGACAGGCCGTGGTTGAGGATCGTCATCGGCACGTGCTCGGCCGCAGTGTTGATCCCGAAGGGCAGGGTTGGCGTCGTCGACGAGCACAGGATCGAGGGTTCGCGCACGAGCCCGAGCAGGTCCGGCACGTGGCCGCCGCCGGTTCCCTCCACGTGGTAGGCGTGGACCGTCCGCCCGGCGATCGCGGCGATCGTGTCCTCGAGCTCCGCACTCTCGTGCAGGCCGTCGGTGTGGAGCGCCACGGAGACGTCGTGCGCGTCGGCATACCGCAGCACCCAGTCGATGAGGTCCGGGTACGCGCCGTTGTCCTCGTGGATCTTGAAGCCGATGGCGCCCGCGGCCACGAGCACGTCGAGATGACCCTCGTCCATCGCCCGCGCGCCCGCCTGCAGCCCGATGTTGATCGGCCACGCCTCCATCCCGGCGAGCACCCGCTCCATCGCGAAGGGCGGCTCCTCGAAGCCCGCCGTGACGAACGTCGTGACGCCGCCCGAGAGCGCGGGCGCCAGGAGCTCCGGGGTGATCGTGTGGACGTGCGTGTCGACGCCACCCGGCGTCGCGATCAGCCCGTACGCCATGTACGACTTCGTGTGCGGCCCGATGACGAGGTCGATGCCGTCGCTGATCGCCGGGCTGCCCGCGCGGCCGACGCCCGCGATCCGCCCGTCCTTGATCCCGATGTCGGCCTTCACGACCCCGATCACCGGATCGATGACGAGGGCGCCGGTCAGGACGACGTCGAGCTCCGACGGTCCGGTCGCGGCGTCCCACTGCGCCATCCGGGAGCGAAGGTTCTTCGCATAGCCCCAGACCGGTTCGTCACCACGAGCCGTGCGATCCCCGGCAACCTTCACCCAAAGGTTCGTGTCGCCGAGGCGAACACGGTCGCCCGTCGTCGCGCCGTAGCGGATGCGGTACTCCTCCGCCGAGAGGCGGCTCATCGGCCGTCGCCATCGCCGGCATAGCGGACGAGGCGCACCGTCTTCGTCTCGCCGCGCTCCCAGCCCGTGTAGCCGCCCGCCGGCAGGTCGAGACGGAACCCCCGGGCGGCCGCACGGTCGAACACGAGGCGGGCGTTCACCCGCTCGAACGGGAAGTGTGAGGAGATCCGGATCCGTCGCCGCGAGGTGCTCGTGACCTCGAGCTCGATCGCTTCGCGGCCATCGTTGACCACGATGTCGCTCCGATCGCCGATGACGAGCGCCCCGGGTCCCAGCGGGTCCGGCACGTCGTCGCGAGCGAGCGGGTCCGACAGGGCGACGATCCGCGAGCCGTCGCCAAAGAGGACCTCGACCCGCACGTCGTCGAGGAGCTCCCGCACGCCGTCCATCACCTCGTCCGGACCCAGCGCCACCCGACCGGCGGCCTCGACGTCCGCGTAGGACCGTCCCGCACGACCGGCCTCGAGCATCGCGTCCGCGATGATCGCGACCGCCTCCGGGTGGTTCAGGCGGAGGCCGGCGTCGCGATGCCGTCGCGCGAGCTCGGCGGCGGCGAACAGCTGGATCCGCTCTTCTTCCCAGGGGATGAGGCGCATGGGCCGATGGTAGCGGCGCAGGCGGGCCGCGGGTGGACCGTCTCAGTCCGACCCGGGCTCCGCGTCGTCCCAGCCGATCCCACCCCACACGACCTTCTCCCAGCCGACCTCTGGCAGCCCCAACGCGGCCCGTTCCGCGGGCGCCATCCGTCCGATGGACTGGCGCGCCGCGCGCGCCTGCTCTGCCTCGTACGTCGGCGTCGTGAAGCGAGCCATCATCTCGGCCTGCGTCCGGGAGGCGACCCAGTCCGTGAGCCACGCCTCAACCGACGGGAAGATCACCCGGAAGGAGCGCGCGAAGGCCGCCTGGCTGCTGCGCTCACCGAGGCCGTCGGGGTCCCACGCGACGACGCGGCCGGTCGAAGCATCAACGCAGTCCCATCCCGGATCCATCGACACCATCGGGAGGAGACCGTCCGGCCAGGCAAGGTCACGGGGCATCGCGCCTCGCTCGCGGAGCCCCGCATAGGTCTCGATCACGCTGAACAGCGGGAGCAGCCCCTCGCCCGGCCCGAAGCCGCCGTCCGCGACTGCACCGTAGACCTGCCGGAGGGATGGCGGCAGCCGTACCCCGAGCGATGCCTCGGCCCCTGCCAGCCGGGCCTCGTCGGCAGGCCCGGGGAGGACCGACGGCGCCGGCGAGGTCATCGCCTCGTCAAGCTCGTGTGCGCGCGCTCCGCCGGCCGGGTCCACGCGCCCCGTCTGGTTGGCCGCGACGACCCCGCGTAGCTGGTCCGCGATCGACCCGCCCATCATGAGCAGCGCCCCGAGGTCCACCGCCCGGACGCCGGCGCCGAACTCACTCTGGCGGGTTGAGGTGCGACGGGACGCGTCGGCCGCGCGAGCCTGCAGCCTGTTGATCAGCTCCTCGAGGCGGAGTGGCTGCGTCATCGACGGCGGATGGCAGCCGCCGCGAGCATGGCGAGCCCCGTGAGCAGCAGGACGCGGGACAGGAGCAGCGCGACGGTGGAGGCGGCGAGCATGTGCACCATTTCCGGATCGTACGTTCGTGGCGCGCGAAAGGTTCGCGCCGGATTTTGTGGCGGTCCGACGCCGGCTCGGCGTGGCTCCAGACGCAGCAGGGCTTCCCGCTGCCGCGTCCGTGCCTCGTCGACGACCCGCAGCTGCCCCGCGTGTGCATCACCTGGTTCGAAGCTGAGGCATACGCGGCCTGACGCGGCGGCCGCCTGCCGACCGAGGCCGAGCGGGAGTACGCGGCGCGCGGCCCGAAGTCGTCGGCCTACCCGTGGGGCGCGAGGTGGGTCGGGGCGCTCGACACGGCGGGCAACGCGATGGAGTGGGTCGCCGACTGGTACAGCACGACCTACAACGCACAGCTCGTGGGCGTCGATCCGCCGGGGCCCGCGACGGGCTCCGTCAAGATCGAGAAGGGCGGCTGGTGGGGATCGGCGCCCTACTTCGCGCGGCGGCATACCGCCACTTCGAGGACCCGCCCGACTACCAGGACCACCACTCGGCGTCCGGATCGTCATGCCCGGCGGCTGACGCTCGCGTCGACACCCCGGTCCGCGCTTGGCCCGAATCGACAGCGGTGTTAGCATTCGCGACCCGAACGGTGGTTCGGTCCTGTGGGGATGCGTGGTTTCGACAGGGCTCAGCTGCCTGAAGACGCGAGCCGAGGTGCCGTCAGGCCTCGTTAAACCGGCGGCAAAACGAAGTAACTGCCAACAAGCAGCCTGCTCTCGCCCTCGCCGCTTAGGCGGTAAGGTGAGCATGGAAGCGGCCTCCCCTTCGCGGGCCGTGGAAGTGTCACTCAGCGAAGGTGCAACCCGGCAGAGGCCACGTACGCCGGAGCCAAGCCCGATCTAGGGACACGTGAATGGACCGGATGGGAGTCTGCCGATGGACGCCCGACCGGTTGACGAAAATCATCGGACACGCTCGTAGTGGATTCAGGCGAAAGGTTCTGGACGGGGAGTTCGACCCTCCCCCATCTCCACCAACACGCAATCGATGAGGGCCCACCGGCGATAGCGTCGGCGGGCTTTCGTTTGTCCGGTCGATGACTCGCCGAGAGCCTGCAGCGACGCGAACGTCGAATCCTTTGCGTCCCGGCTGCCAGCCACCGACAATGCCGCCATGGCGCACCCCCGGCTCTACCTCGTTCGCCACGGCGAGACTGACTGGAACGCGGCCGGACGGCTGCTGTCATTCACGGACGCGCCGCTCAATGCCCATGGGGAGCGACAGGCCGCAGACCTCGCTTCGGCGCTCGCAACCATCTCGTGGGACCGGGCGATCTCCTCTCCGCTTATCCGCGCGCGCCGCACGGCCGAGCTCGTGCTCGCCGCCAGCGATGGCGCACCCAGGCTCGAGATCGACGATCGCCTGCGGGAGATGGACTTCGGCCCGTATGAGGGCTGGACCGAGTCGCAGCTCGAGTCCGACCCGTTGGCGGTGACGCGCCGCCGCGATGGTGCACAGCTACGCGGGGTCGAGCCCGCGGAGGAGGTGGCGGAGCGCGCCCGCCTGTTCCTCGCCTCGCTGGGTGACACGGACCGGGTGACCCTCGTCGTCGGGCATGGCCGGACGCTCCGGATCCTGATCGCCACGGCGCTCGGTCTGCCGGCCGCCTTCGCGCAGTCGCTGCGAATGCGCAACTGCCGGCCAGCGGTCCTGGAGCCGGGACGAAGGCCGCTTCTCCTGGCGTTCAACGCCGGCGACCCGTCGTTCGAGGTCCGCCGCGCGCCGGAGTTCGCCGAGCGGTGAAACCTTTTCGGGTCCCGCTGTCTCGGACAGGGTGAAGGCGGCCCCAAGCGAGGGGAGGCCACCCACACCGGAGTCAGCCCCAATGCAGTCGAGCCACACGATCATCCGCTCGGTCGGGACGAGCGTCGTTGCGCTGTTCCTGATCGCGGGCGCGGCATTCGCCACGTCGAGCTTCGTCGGCAGCAGCCGTACGCCCGACACGAGCCCCGCGGGCGCCGCGGGCGGCGACGACGCCTCCGCGGGCGCCGCGCTCGAGAGCGAGTCCCCCGAGGCTTCCGAGACCGCCGAGCCGACGGAGACCGCCGAGCCGACGGAGACCGCCGGGGCCAGTGAGACTGCCGAGCCCGCCGACACCGCGGAGCCCACCGAGGACGCGACCGACAACAACCAGGGCGACGACAACAACCAGGGCGAGGACGCCACCGACGACCATGGATCGAGCTCCGGCAGCGACTCCGGCGAGGACGCAACGGACGACCACGGGGGCACGAGCGGCAGCGACGGCTCGGACGACGCGACGGAGACCCACGACGCGACGGAGACCCCCGAGGCGACCGACGACCACGGCGGCGACTCGGGCTCCGGCTCGGGCGGCGGCTCTGAAGACGGCGACTCGGGCTCCGGCTCCGGGTCGGACGGGTAGGGGCACAGGACCACGTCCCTGCTGACCCGTGACCTCCGTCCCGCGATGGACACCACCAGGACGTCCGATGATGGCATCGGGCGCCGGGCCGGTGCCCGCCACGAACACCGACGGGGGCACGGGTACGCAGGGTTCAGCATCCATCCACGACACCGGAGCGACGGCCGATGACCGCACGATCGTCGAGGCCGTGCTCGCCGGGGACCGGGACGCCTTCCGTCGCATCGTCGAGCGCGAGGGTCCCCCGGTCGTGTCCGCGTGTGCCCGGGTGCTCGGCGACCGCTCCGAGGCCGAGGACATCGCCCAGGAGGCGTTCGTGATCGCGTACCGCTCGCTCGGCACGTGGCGCGCCGAGGGCTCGCTCGGGGCGTGGATCGCCCGGATCGCGGTCCGCCTCGCCGTCCGCCGGGCAGGCCAGCGCCGGCAGGTCGTGTGGCTCGACCCGCTTGCGGCCGACGCAGACCTCCCGAACCGCGAGCGGTACCGGAGCAATGGACGCGGCGATTCAGCCGATCCCGCGGTGCACATTCTCGCGGGCGAGCGCGATGCACGACTGCGGGCCGCGGTCGCGGCGCTCGACGAGCCGTACCGCGAGGTCGTCGCCCTGCGCTTCTTCGCCGAGCGCTCGCTGGCCGAGATCGCGACCACCACCGAGCGGCCGCTCAACACGGTCAAGACCCACCTCCACCGCGGGCTCGCGCGGCTCCGGGTCACCCTGGGCGAGAACGGACGATGACCGGCCCCACTGGCGCTCCCCGCCGCTACACGCCCAACGAGCTTGCCGACATCGCTCCGGACTCCACCGCCGCCGACCTGCGAACCGCGCGCGAGCTCGAGGCGCTCGCCGTGCGCACCACGGTCGGGCCCACGCCGTCGTTCGCCGACCGGGTGATGCGTGCGGTCGCCGCCGAGCCCTCGCCCGCCCCCGCGCGGGCAGCCGGCCGGGCGCTCCGCCGGGCATCGATGGGCGCATTCGCGGCCTCGGTCGCTGACGCATGGCGCGTCCTGACCCGCCCGGGCTTCCCGGCCGCGGTGCGGGCCCAGGGCCTCGCCCTCGTGCTCGTCGTCGTCGTCGTGGCCACGGGCTCGGCTGCCGCCACCGCGGGTGCCCTCGGGCTGTTCAGCGGCCCGGCGCCCAGTCCCACGCCGAACCCCTCGGTCGTCGCGCCGACAGACCAGCCGACACCGTCCGACGTCCCGAGCCCGGTCGAATCGCCCACCCCATCCGTGGATCCCGGCGAGAGCGAGTCCGCCGAGGCGTCCGAGAGTCCCACCGAGGAGGCGACCGAAGACCACACCGAGGCCCCCACCGTGCGCCCGACGCGGACACCGAGGCCCACGGAAAGCCCCGACGACCACGGCGGCGGGTCGGGGTCGGACGGGTCGGGGTCCGGATCGGGCGGCTCGGGCACGCCGGAGCCCACGGACGATCACGGTGGCAGCGGGAGCGACGACGGCTCGAGCGGACTCAGCTCCGACAGCTGATCACGACCCGGTAGCGACGACCCACCGCGCGCGAGGGGCCGGTCGCCGGCCTATCGGCTCCCGTCCAGCGGCGCCGTGTCGTCGGGGCCCATCGAGACCCCGGTCCGCTGCCATACCGCGTACCGGGCGACGATCCCGTCGTCATCGACGACCAGCTCTTCATCGAACGTCCCGCTGGCATAGCGATACGTGAACTCGTCGAGCCGCGAGTAGGTCTGCGCGCTCTTCTGGACCGTCAGCCCCGGGAACACGACCCATGCGGCCTGGATCGTCTTCGATGCTCCCACGGCCAGCCGGAGGCGCCGGATCGGCAGCGCGTTGGTGGATGGGCTGCACCCGAGGTCCACGTCGATGCAGCCCTTGAGCGCCTTGGCGGCCGCGCCGTCGACGGTCCAGGCGCCTTTCGAATCGCGATCGAGCGTGACCGTCCGCTGCCCGAACCCGCGCAGGTCACGGACGTGCACCGCGGTCGTGGCGCCCGCGGCGTCGGTCAGGACGCGGTACTCGATGCGGACGGGGACGCCATCCGCCGCGCCGAGGACCGTCCCGACCAGCGACAGCCCGCTGTCACGGATCGAGATCGTGCAGTGCTCGTCGGTCTGGATCTCGTCCGATCGTCGCCAGGAGACGCGTCGGGTCGTCATCGGTTCGTCCTTCCGGTGGGGGCGATGGACACGCAGATCTGGAGCGTCGCGCCGCGACGGAATCGCACCCGGCCACTCATCGACTGCTCACGGGACTGTGGCTGCGCTGCGATCGTCGCGCCCGGCGCGCCAGTCGGCCGCGAGCAGGCCATACAGGTGCTCGTCCGACCAAGCGTCGCCGTCGCGATAGCTCTCGCGGAGCGTCCCCTCACGGCTGAACCCGAGCCGCTCCATCAGCCGCCACGACGGATCGTTGCGGGTGTCGCAGTCGGCGGTGACCTTGTGCTTGCCACGGGCCTCGAACAGGTAGCGCAGCAGCTCGCCGATCGCCTCGGATGCGAACCCGCGGCCCTGCGAGCCCGGGTGGAGCGTGAACCCGACGTCCACGATGACCGGCACGTCCGCATGGGGTCGGAACCCGCAGTCGCCGACGACGCGGCCGGGCGCCTCGCGCTCCGCGATCGCCAGTTGATGCCATTCACCGGGCTCGTCGGGGTGGCGATCGGCGAGCCAGTCCATGAACGCCTGCGCACGCTCGACGGGGTATGGCGCGTCCCAGCTCTGGTAGCGCGCGACCTCCGGGATCGAGCGGTAGGCGGCGAACGCCTCGGCGTCGGCGGCCCGGAACCGGCGCACAACCAGCCGCGGGGTCACCAGGCGGTCGAACGAGACGTCCACGGGCCGATGGTAATGCCCGCGGCGTCCACCCCCGATAATCGAGTGCGCCGCCCATCCGGCGGCCGGCATCGAGGAGACCAGGTGGATCGTCTGCGCGTCGCGCTCATCGGGCCGGGCTTCATCGCCCAGCGTCACCTCGAGGTCCTGTCCTCCGAGCCGGACGCCGAGCTCGTCGGGATCGCCTCCCGCAGCCTCGCGAAGGCCCAGGTGGCGGCGGCGCGCTACGGCGGCCGGCCATACGAGGACCTCGACCGGATGCTCGACATGGAGCGGCCGGACGCGATCTGGGTCTGCGTCACGCCGGACGCGCACGGGGACCTGGAGCTGGGCCTCATCGAGCGTGGGATCCACCTGTTCGTGGAGAAGCCGCTCGCGGCCGACGCAGAGACGCCCGAGCGGATCAGCGCCGCGCTCGATGCGGCCGGCCTGATCGCCGGCGTGGCATACCACTGGCGGGCGATGGACACGCTGCCGGAGCTCGAGGACATCATCGCGAGCCGCCCGGTCAAGCTCCTCAACGGGCACTGGCACGACAACCTTCCGGGTGTCGCGTGGTGGCGTGACCTCGCCACGAGCGGAGGTCAGATGGTGGAGCAGGCGACCCACCTCGTGGATCTCTCGCGAAGGCTGCTCGGCGAGGCGACCGTGGTCGCCGCTACCGCAGACCTCCACCCGCACCCGGACTTCCCGGACATGGATGTCCCGGATGTCAGCACGGCGATCGTGCGCTACGACGCAGGCCAGGTCGGCACGTTCACGGCCACGTGCATCCTCGGCGGGACGAGCGCGCAGGAGGTCCGCCTGTTCGCGGATGACCTCGCGATCACCGTCCGCCAGCAGGGCGTGCTCTACGAGGACGCGCGGACGAAGGCCGTCACCGCCACCGACGGGTTCACTGGCAGCCGCTTGTGGGGCGTGACGGCGTCGCGCTACGTGCCCACCGGCAACGACCCGTTCCGGGACGAGGATCGCGCCTTCCTCGACGCCGTCCGCCATGGCGACCGGTCCCGCCTGTTCAGCCGCTACGACGACGCCCTGCGGACGCATCGCCTGACGACGGCGATCCGCGACGCAGCGGTGAGCGCCGGCGGCTGAGCCGCGTCAGACGCCCGAGCCTGCGGCGGGCTCGGGAACGGCATCGGGTCAGGCGGCCTGGGCTGCTGGCTCCGCGGCGCCACCGCGCCCGTCGGCAAGGGCGAGGTAGAGCTCCTCCTCCTGAGCCATGTGGAGCCGGAGGATCGCGTCCAGGCCATACAGCACCCGGCGGAGGTCCGTGAGGTCCTCGGGTCCGGGTCCCTCCGCGGGCACCTCGCCCACGAGCCGGTCCACGAAGCGGACGAGATGGAAGATCTCCGTGTGCGTGCGGTGGAGCGCGGCGGTCACGTCGTCGTTGCCCACGGCCTTCGCGAGCACCGGGAACACCTCGCGGTCCTCCCGTTCCTCGTGCGGCACGAGCGTCCCGATGAGGAACGTACGCAGCTCGTCGAGGCGCGTCTTCGCCACGTCCCCGGGCAGTGTGCCGAGGCCGTCGGCCAGGGCGCGGATCTGCGCCAGCGAGGGCTCCAGCAGGCGGTGCTCGTGCGTCAGGCGCGGGCCGATCTCGCTCCAGCCCGGCACCACCGGCACGCGCTCGAGGCCGCCGGACAGCGCCCGCAGCGCGTTGAGGATCACGATGACGTCGATCGCCTCCTGGATCAGCGCACCCGCGACGGGTGGCAGCGCGCCGGTCGTCGCCACGAGCATCGCCACGATCGACATCGCCATCCCCGCGACGACGCTCTGGACGGCGATCGAGCGCGAGCGGCGGGCGATCCGGATGGCCTCGGGGAGCCGGTCCAGGCGATCGACCGTGATGACGATGTCGGCAGCCTCGGAGCTGGCAGTCGCGCCGCGGGCGCCCATGGCGACACCGACATCGGCGTTTGCGAGCGCGGGCGCGTCGTTGAGCCCGTCGCCGACCATCACGAGGATCCCGTTGGCGTCGGCCTTCTCCTCGGCGACCGCCTCGACCTTGTCGGCCGGGGTCCGCTCGGCGAGCACCGCGTCGACGCCGATCGCCGACCCGACCATGTCGGCGACGCCGTAATGATCGCCCGTGACCATCACGATCCGCCGCACGCCGGCCCGCCGCAGGGAGCGGATCACGCGCGGCGTCTCGGGGCGGATCGGATCGTCGAGCACGAGCGCGCCGACCATGTGCCCGTCCGCGGCCACGTAGACGCCCGTCGCCCCTTCGATGTTCACGCGCCGGCGAACGTCCCGCGCCCACGCCGGCAGCTCGGCGCCCGCGATCGCGAACTCCGCGGTCCCCACGAGGACGACCACGCCGTCCACGCGTCCGGTGACGCCGGCGCCCGGGACCTCCTCCACGTCGGTCGGGATCGCAAGCTCGGCGTCTCGAGCGCGGGCGCCGGCGACGATCGAGGCCGCAAGGACGTGTGGCGACAGCTGCTCAAGCGACGCCGCCAGGCACAGGACCTCGTCCGGCGTGTGGCCCGGCGCGGCGACAACGTCCGCCAGTCGCGGTCGGCCGGCGGTGAGCGTGCCCGTCTTGTCGAACAGGAGCACGCGCGAACGGGCAATCGCCTCGAGCGCACCGCCGCCCTTGACGATGATGCCGCGCTTCGCGGAGCGGCTGATCCCGGCGACGATCGCGATCGGCGCGGCAAGGAGCAGCGGGCAGGGCGTCGCCACGACGAGCACCGCGAGCGCCCGCACCGGGTCGCCCGAGACGATCCAGGCGACGGCCGCGATGCCCAGCGTCAGTGGCACGAACAGCAGGGCGTAGCGGTCCGCCAGCCGCACGAACGGCGCCTTCGAGGACTGTGCCTCCTCCACCAGGCGGACGATCCCGGCGTACGTGCTGCGATCCGCGGTCGCCTGGGCCACGAGGTCGAACGGCGCACCGGCGTTGACCGTCCCGGAGCTCACGGCGTCGCCAGCGGCCTTCGTTGCGAGGCGTGCCTCGCCGGTCAGCGCGGACTCATCGAGGGTCGCCGGCACGCCGCTCACGGAGCCGTCGACGGGCACGACCTCGCCCGGCTTCACAACGATCCTGTCTCCGACAGCAACGTCCACGATCGGGCGATCGACGATGGTGTCGTCCTCGTAGCGATGGACGATCCGCGGCGCGCGCGAGATCAGCGCGGACAGCTCGCGGTGGGCGCGGCCAGCGGCGAACCGCTCGAGCCACTCGCCGGTCGCGAGCATCACGCCGATGACGGCGGCCGCGAGCGACTCGCCGAACAGGAGCGCGCCGCCGATCGCGAGGACGGCAATGACGTCGACGCCCGCCTCACGGTGGAGCAGGTCGCGGGCGATGGCCGTGGTCAGCCGCAGCCCGACGACGACGGACGGGACCGTCCAGCACCACCACGCGATGTCGGCGCGGCCCGCGGCGGTCGCGGCGAGGCCGGCCAGCAGCCCACCGACGGTCAGGGGAAGGAGCATGCGTCCGGCGAGCACGCCAAGACGCCCGAGGAGTCGGGTCATGCTCGGGATGCTAAGCCCAGGGGCGCGGGCTCACCCCTGCCGCACGGACCGGTCCGGTGCCCTGGGGGTCCCGACTCGCACGGGACGGCTCGGGGCCGCGACGCCACCACGGCTCGAGGCCGCGACGTCGTCAAGGAGGTCATCCACCCAGGCGCCCACGCCCGGCCACACCCGGCGGACCCCTGCGTCGCGGAAGCGGCCATCGGCGGTCGTGCCGCCGATGGCCACGAACGGAGCGCCAGCGGCCCGTGCCATCGCGAGGTCGACGGTGGTGTCGCCGACGTACACGGATCGCGCGGCCACGACGCCCAGCTCGTCGAGCGCTTCGAGGAGCGCGTCCGGGTGCGGCTTGGACCGCTCGACGTCGTCCGAGCAGCGGATCGTCTCGAATACACCGTCGAGGCTGAGGCGCCGCAGGTTCGGCTCGACCACCGCTCGGGTAGACGCCGTCACGAGGCCGACGCGGATGCCATGGCGGCGCAGTCGACGGAGGGCGGGGCGCGCCCACGGCAGCGCACGGGGCCGGCCGGCGGCCATCTCCTGCGCCCAGCGCGTCGCAACAGCGTCCCAGAGATGCTCGGGGACGCCGAGATCCGTGTACGACTGCCGCCAGTCCGGCGTGTAGCGGTCGCGATACCACTCGCGGGTGAGCACGACCCCGATCTCTCGCAGCGCCACGACGTTGGCGCGATAGATCAGCGGGATGGTGTCGACGATCGTGCCGTCCCAGTCGAACAGGGCGGCGACGGGGAGGCGACGCACGCGAGGCATGCACTGATGCTACCGATCGCGGGCCGGGCTGATCGGCCGGGCGGCAGCCTCAGCCGCCGATCCCGAGCGTGATCGCCGCCACGCCGAACGCACCGATGACCAGGGCGCTCGTGATGTTGAGCCGGCGGATGACCGTCGCCGTGAGGCGCGCCCGCAGCCTGGCGATGAGCCCCGTCAGCAGCACCCACCATGCGACCGAGCCCAGGAACACCCCGATCACGACCGTGGCAGCACCTGCGGCGCCACCCGGACTGCAGGGCGGTTCGCGCACGCGCTCAGGCGGGGATGAGCACGACGGCTTCGTCGGGTCCGAGGGTGAGGTCGCCCTCGACGAACGTTCCCTCCCGCGCTGGGGTGGTCCCGACGGCGGCGCGCCAGCGGCCTTCGACCCGCACGACCACCGGCACATGCGTCATGTTGAGCAGCACCCGGATGCGGTCAGCGTCCTGGACCCGGTTGTACGCGAGCACGCCGGGCCCGACGTCGACGGGCTCCCACGCGCCGGCCTGGAGCGCCGGTCTCGCCCGGCGTAGCGCGAGCAGCCGGTGGTGGAGCATCAGCATCGAGGCCTCGTCGTCCCGCTGCGCCTCCACGCTGCGCGCCCCTGCGTCAGGCGGCATCGGCAGCCAGGGCTCAACCGTGGAGAAGCCCGCGAACGGCCCGTCGGTCGTCCACGGCATCGGGATCCGCACGGGGTCCCGGCCCGCCACGTCGACGATGCGATCGGGCGGGATCAGCGCATCGGGCAGGCCCAGCTCGTCGCCGTTGTAGATCGTGGGCGTGCCGCGAAGCGTCAGCAGCAGGACGGCCGCGACCCGGGCCTGGGCGGCGCCCAACCGGGTAGCGACACGCGCCTGGTCGTGGTTGCCGAGGACCCAGTTCGGCCAGGCGCCGAGTGGCAGCGCAGCCTCGTACGCCGCGATCGCGCCGCCGATCGTCGACGCGTCCCACGGGACGCCCATCAGCGTGAAGTTGAACGGCAGGTGCACGCCGTGGCCATCCTTGCCGTAGTACCGGACGAGCCCAGGGGGCTCCATGTACACCTCGCCGACGAGGACGCGCGCCGGGAACTGGTCCGAGACGGCGCGCAGCTCGTGCAGCAGGGCCTCGATGGTCGGTCCGTCGCCGTGACGGAGCGCACCCCAGGCGGCGACGTCCGGGGCGGCGGCGTCAGCGGCGGGCGCGTCGCGCCACGGCCAGTCGTCCTTCGCGATCATCCACAGGACGTCGATCCGGCAGCCGTCGATCCCGCGCGCGAACCAGAACCGGAGCACGTCCAGCATCGCTGCACGGACGTCCGGGTTGCGCCAGTCGAGCTCGGGCTGCTGGGGCAGGAACGAGTGATACCAGTACTGCCCAGTGGTCTCGTCGAGCGTCCACGCGGGCCCCCCGAACTGCGACTGCATGGGGTTGGGCGGGCCACCGCCGGGTGCCGGGTCGCGCCAGACGTACCAGTCGCGGTGCCGGGCCGTGCGGGACGAGCGGGCATCGACGAACCACGGATGGTCAGACGACGTGTGGTTCGGCACGAAGTCGAGGAGGATCCGGATCCCGCGTCCGTGCGCTTCTGCGATCAGCCGGTCGGCGTCACCCAGCGTCCCGAAGAGCGGGTCGATGTCCTTGTAGTCGGACACGTCGTAGCCGTAGTCCCGCATCGGCGAGCGGAACACGGGTGACAGCCAGATCGCGTCGATGCCGAGCCAGGCCAGGTGGTCAAGGCGCTCGATGATGCCCTGGAGATCACCGACGCCGTCTCCGTCCGTGTCCTGGAACGAGCGCGGGTAGACCTGGTAGACGACGCCCGACTGCCACCACGGCGGGTCGCCCGGCGGCGTCCCGGCGACGCTCAGGGGAGCTTGGTCGGCGCTGACGGGCCGCCGGTGCCGATGACGAGGATCCCCGTGACCGCCGAGTAATGCGAGAAGTACGTCGTGCGCCGGATGACCTTGCCACCCTGGCGGACGGTCACGGTCCGCCACACGTCCTTGCCGTCCGTCGGGTACTCGAGCCGGCCGGAGTAGCCGGTGCGAAGCATCGCGGAGTGGATGGTCGAGTCGGAGGCCCGCCTGATGTTCTTGACCGTCGGGGCGGAGATCGAGATCGTGCGCCCGGTCGGAACGCTGTACAGCCGGAAGGTCACGAAGCCCCGGTTGCCGCTGCGGGTGTTGATGCCGCGGATGAGGACCGGATACTTGGTGTCGTTGGTCCAGGTCATCGTCTGCTTGGCGCCACCGGCCGAGATGAACACGGTCGCGTCGAGGCCCAGCGGGTAGCGGTCGATGTAGTAGTAGTGGTTCCTCCGCGCGCCCATCTTGAAGCCGCCCCGAAGCGCCGCGTTGAACAACGTCGTCGAGCAGGAGCAGATCCCGCCGCCGATCGCGCCCTGCGCCTGGGTGTGGCCGTCGACGATCGCGCCACCCAACCCGTAGCCCTTCGCGCGGTTGACCTCGCCCACGACCTTCCAGAAGTCGAAGGTCTCGCCGGGTCCCACGACGAAGCCGTTGATGACGCTTGCGGGGATCCAGATGTTCGCGCCGAACGCGTTGTGCGACCAGATCGGGAAGTGTGTCGTCCAGTGCGAGATTTCGCGCATCCTCGGCGCGATCTTCTTCGCGGCGGCGGTCGAGACCGCCGGCTCTCGCGGCGCGACCACCGGGGACAGGGGCGCATCCGCCTCGCCGGCCTGACGGGCCATCAGCGCGTCGAGGATCGCCTGCTGGGTGCGGGCCTTGCTGACGCGGAGCCCCTCCCTGCTGGACTTGCCGACCACGACGCGCGAGCCGCTGATGCGGAAGGTGGCGTTGGTGGCGGCACGATCAAGGGCCGTGGCAATCGGCTTCACGAGCGGCGCGATGCCGGCCTCGTCCACGACCGGGACGATGGAGCCATCAGTGGCGGTGGCGAACGTGATCAAGGCGCGCAGCTGGGCGCTCGTGATCGTCCAGCTCTTGCTGCCGCGCGTAAGCACGAGGTCCCGGGTCATGCGCTCCGCGGTGTCCTTCGCGGCCTGGACCGCAGCCGTGGTGACGACCGGGGGCTGGTTCGTGAACGGGATGTCGGCGCGCAGCTCGGTCGGCGCGTCGAGCTTGGCGAGCGCCTGGCCCAGCGTCCGGACAAGCGCCGCCTGGTCGACGACGCGGCCCTCGACGGACTCGCTGATGAAGAACTCGCCCTTGTCCGCGACCAGCGTCGCCTCGACCTCGGGCCGGTCGATGGTCTTTGCTGCGGCCTCGACGGCGGCCGCGAGCTTGACCGGGTCGTATGTGAGGGAGGGCGTGAGCGTCACGCCATGGAGCGCGGTCTGCGGGGCACCGATGAGGTCCGCCACCGCCTCGCCCGCGCGGCCGGTCGTCATCGCCGTGTCGACCATCGCCGCGAGGTCCGGGGCACGGCCGACCTCCCCGTAGCCGATCGTCAGGTCACCATTGGGCCCGGAGAGGGTGATCGTCCCGGCACCGAACGCAGCGTAGGCCGCACCAAGGGCGTCATGCGCCTGCGACGCGGTCAGCCCGGAGAGGTCGACCTGGCCGACCTTGACGCCGGGCAGGACCCGTCCCGTGTACTGCTGCCCGTAGGCGTAGAGCGCACCGACGCCGAGCGTCCCAACGAGCAAGACGCCCATAAGGAACGCGATGGCGAAGCGGGTCGCGAGGGACGGACCCCGACGGGTGGGGCTGGCGGGATCGGGCAGCGGAGTGGTCATGTGGGGTTCTCGTCTGGAGCGTTCGCGGTTCGTGACAGGCGGTCGGGCCCGGCGCCGGAGGGACGACTGTGCCGCGTGGGCACGGAGACGTCATCCCCAAGGACGCGCAGGGCCTCCCCCGTGCGACGTTCCGGGGGGACTACTGGTTCCGGGGCAGGACGACGACGCGGCGGTTCGGCTCCTCGCCGATCGACTGCGTCGAGACGCCGTCGTTGTCGCGCAGCGCGAGGTGGACCCAGCGGCGCTCGAGTGCCGGCATCGGCTCAAGCTGGAGCATCTTGCCCGTCTCGGCGACGCGCTCCGCGGCTCGCGCAGCGAGCTCCGCGAGCTGGCGCTCGCGCCGGCCGCGGTAGTCCTCGACGTCGACGAGCACACGGGTCCACTGCCCGGTTCGACGCGAGAGCATGAGGTTCACCAGGTGCTGCAGCGCCGAGAGGCGCTCGCCCTTGCGGCCGATCAGCGAGCCCAGGGCCTCCCGATCGGCGCCCTCGCCGACGACGTTGAGCCGGCTCGTCTCGCCCTCGCGAATCTCGACGGTCACGCCCTCGAAGCCGAGGTGCGTCATCAGCGTCTCGAGGATCTCGCGGCCCGCGGCGAGGGCCTCGGGGGTCGCCTCGGCGGCCTCGAGCTCTGCCCGTTCCATGGCCAGCGAGCCACGCGCGGTCGTCACGGCGGCGACCTCGGCGGCAGACAGCTCCGTGCTGCCGCGGCCGGTCGTCGGGCGCGGTCCACGGTCGTCGCGGCGCGGCGGGCGGCCATCACCTCGGGGACGGTCGTCGCGGCGCGGCGGACGATCACCGGCAGGACGGTCTCCGGACGGCCGGTCCGCGGCGGGGCGCTCGGTCGCCGGACGATCCATGGGCGGACGGTCTTCGCGGCGCGGCGAACGGTCGGCGGACTCGGTCCGCGGAGCGCGATCCGCGCTGGGGAGATCACCGCTGGGGCGATCACCGCTCGGGCGGTCGTCGCGGCGCGGCGGGCGGTCGCTGAAGTCGCGTCGCGGGCCGCGGTCGCCGTGGTCTCCGTCGCCGAACCCGCGGTCCTCGCGCGGCCGTGGGGTCGGGAGCGGCGTGGCCTCGGCGGCCTCTCGCTTGGGGGCCGATCCGCCGAGGGCGCTGCGCGGCGCCGCGACGATGCGGGCGGGCTCGGCGCCCATGCCCAGCACCCCACGGGAGCCGGGGGTCAGGATCTCGAAGTCGAGATCTCCGAGCCCGACGCCGAACGCGTCGCACGCGCCCTTGATGGCCTCCTCGACCGACTTGCCGGTGAACTCCTGGTATTCGCTCATGTCAGCGTCGTCTCCCTCGTCGGCCGCTCCGCGTGCGGTTGGGCCGGATCGTCGATTGGGCCGAGATGTCCCGGTCGACGGCTTTGGCGCGATCCGCCGCGCTTGTGGGTTGACCCGGTTCGGGTGGCTTGGGCTGCGGGATCTTCACCGGGTAGCGCGGCGAGTGGTTGCGCGCAAACTCCGGGTACCACCCGAAGAGCGGGAACATCCCGCCCCAGCCCAGGATCAGGTACTGCTGGATGATCTGGATGATCGTCGCCGTGATCCAGTAGAGGAACAGGCCGGCCGGCAGGATGCCGCCGTACAGGATCGAGATCAGCGGCAGGAAGTACGCCATCTGCCGCTGGATCTTCATGTTGGGATCGTCGTTCTTGGGATCCGGCGGCGTGAGCGTCATCCGGGACGCAACGAGCTGGATGAGCGACGAGATGACCGCGAGGATGCTCACGCCGAACCCGAGGATGACGAGGCCGGTCGTGAAGTGCTCGGGGATGCCCCAGTTGATGCCGAAGGCGTACGGGTTCAGGCATGCATTCGCGATCTGGTGGTTCTTGTCGAACTGGGGCGCGGTGTCGCACACGATGCCCAGCGCGGCACCGAGGTCGAACCCGAAGGGTCGGAGCATCGCGCTCACGTCGTAGTTGGTCAGGCCCTGGCTGAACACCGAGTACATCGGGATCAGGAGGCCGAACTGCAGCAGGATGGGCAGGCAGCCGCCGGCCGGGTTGATGCCCCGCTGCTTGTAGAACTCCTGGACCGCCGCCTGCTGCTTGACCCGGTCGCCCTTGTGCTTGCGCTGGAGCTCCTTGATCTCCGGCTGCAGGAGCTGCATCTGCCGGGTGGAGGTCAGCTGCCTGCGGTACAACGGAATCACGAGCACGCGCAGCCCGATGGTGAGCAGGACGATTGCGACGAGGATGCTGCCGGTCAGCTTGTCCAGCAGCACCAGCCCGATGAACAGCGTCTGGAAGATCGGCGTGAACACCCACGCCATGAGGCTGATCGGGTTCGCACCCGGCGCGGCCGGGGTCAGGGGCGCCTGGGACGGCGAGGGCGAGGGCAGCGGGGAGCCGTTCGCATCCACCTGTGCGCCGGGGGAGCACGCCATCACGATCAGGGCGATCGCGACGAGGAACAGCACGGGCGCCAGCTGGACGAGGAGCTGCTTGAGGCGGGTCACGCGGTGGTTCTCAATCCTTAGCGGACCGGGTCGTAGCCGCCCGGGTTCCAGGGATGACAGCGGCTGATGCGCCTGGCGCCCATCCAGCTGCCGCGGAGGAGTCCGTACTTCTGGATCGCCTGTTCGGTGTAGCGCGAGCACGTGGGGTCGAACCGGCAACCCGAGGGGAGCCAGGCGAAGACGATCCGGTATGCGTGGATCAGTGCCACGCCAACCGAGATCCCGACGCGTCTCACGATTCCGATCGACCTCCGAGCACGCCTCCCGAACGGAGGACCCGTCGCAATGCGCCGACCAGAGCGTCCTGGTCGGCCTCGATGATCGCAGGCCGGGCGATGATGAGGACGTCCCAGCCGGGCTGGAACGAGGGTGCGATCACCCTGAGCGCCTCCCGGATCCGGCGGCGGGTCCGATTCCGGATGACGGCTCCTCCGAGCCGCTTGCCGGTGGCGAACCCGAACCGGGTTAGATCGAGGTCGGTCCGGACGAACCGCCCAACCAGCAGGGGGTGGCTTCTCGCGATGCCGCCCTCCGCCAGCCTGGTGAAATCGACCGGGCGGGAGAGCATGACGATGCGCAGCGGGTTGTGACTGCGCCCGTCGGTCAGGCCGAGAGCACCTTCCGGCCCCTCGCGCGACGCGTCGCGAGCACGCGCCGGCCACCCGGGGTCTTCATCCGGGCGCGAAAGCCATGCTCTTTGGCGCGGTGACGCTTCTTGGGCTGAAATGTCGGCTTGCCCATCGGGACTGTCCGTGATCCTCTCCATCCGGCCCTGGGACCCGGAAACTCCGACCCCTGGAGGCACGTAAACGCGCCGAGCGCCCGAAAGCGCGACGGCGCGTGTTCGACCCGGGGGATGATATGGCGGGCCTCGAACGAGTGTCAAACGGGCTCGGGTCGCGCGCACGAGGGCGCGGCGTCGCGGCGTGCGCACCCGCCGGTGCGCCCTGGCAACGTTCATGATGCGTCCGCGATTACCAGCCTGGACGGCGCCCGGGTGGCGTCCTGACGAGCGGCGCGGCGACGCGGTCGGTGGTGCCCGGGCTTCTGCCCCCAGCCCGAGCGTGATACTCCCCATGGGTATGCGGGAATCGCCTTGCGACGCCCCGGAGGGGCGGTGTATTGTTCCCGAGCCTCAGGCGCCGGGACGCCGAAGGGGCCCTGCTGAGGGGATGCCCGTCGGACGCTTCGAGCACCGGAGGGTGTCGACGCAGCGGCGTCGACCGGCGTTCTCTTGGTCTTGGCATCCGCGTTCCGCGCTACCCATCGCAGCACTCAGCTACCAGGAACACGATCGCACGTATGGACGCGAAGCAGGTCTGGCGAGCGGCACTCGGGGAGCTCCAGGTTTCCCTGTCGCCCGCGAACTTCGAGACCTGGCTGCGCGATACGCACCTCGTGGACGTGGACGACCAGCGGTTCCGGATCGCGGTCCCGAACGGCTTCGCCAAGGACTGGCTTGAGACTCGCTACCGGTCGCTGATCTCGCAGACCCTCGCCCGCGTCGTCGGCTACAGCGTCCAGGTCGAGTTTGTCGTGACGGGCGCCGGTGAGGTGCGGGAGCAGGGGGCCGCGGTCGAGCGACAGCCCGTGCGCGTGGAGCCGACGCGGGTCGGCGCCCCCGAGGGCGCGGCCGCCGGCACCACCAACCTCAACCAGCGTTACCACTTCTCGAACTTCATCGTCGGGTCCGCGAACCGGCTGGCCCACGCGGCTTCCCTGTCGGTCGCCGAGCGCCCGGGCCACGCGTACAACCCGCTGTTCCTGTACGGCGGCGTCGGGCTCGGGAAGACCCACCTGATGCACGCGATCGGGAATGCGGTCGCCGCGAAGTTCCCGCGCAAGCGCGTCGTCTATGCCACGTCCGAGAAGTTCACGAACGAGTTCATCACCTCGATCCAGCAGGGCAAGATCGACGACTTCCGCGCCCGCTACCGCCGGATCGACCTGCTCCTCATCGATGACATCCAGTTCATCGCGGACAAGGAGCGGACCCAGGAAGAGTTCTTTCACACGTTCAACGCGATCCACGAGGACGGGAAGCAGATCGTCCTGTCCAGCGACCGCCCGCCCAAGGCGATCCTCACGCTGGAGGAGCGGCTCCGCTCCCGGTTCGAGTGGGGGCTCATCGCGGACCTGACGGCGCCGGACCTGGAGACGCGGATCGCGATCCTGCGGGCGAAGTCCGAGGAGCAGGGAACCCCGATCACCTCGGACGTGATCGAGTTCGTCGCCCGCAAGGTGGTGTCCAATATCCGCGAGCTCGAGGGCGCGCTCAACCGGATCGTCGCGTACGCGTCGATGGGCGCGATGCCGATCTCCATCGAGCTGGCCCAGGCCGTCCTCTCGAATGTGCTGTACAACCCGAAGAAGCGCCAGGTCACGCCGGAGCGCATCGCGCTTGCCGTCTCGAATTACTACGGGGTCGGGCTCGACGCGCTCAAGGGCCAGAAGCGCGAGAAGAGCATCGTCGTGCCCCGCCAGATCGCGATGTTCCTGATGCGCGAGGAGACCGATGCCTCGCTGCTCCGCATCGGCGCGGAGCTCGGTGGCCGGGACCACTCCACGGTCCTCCACGGATGCGACAAGATCAATCGTGAGATGCAGGTCAACGACGAGATGCGCCGCGAGGTCGCGGCGGTCCGGGAGCTGATCTACTCCGACTAGGTCGGGCAGGCGACGTGCCTCGTCCTGCCGAGCTGTCATCCCCGCTGCCCACCTGCCCACCTGCCCGCGCCTGCTGCCCACGCCCGCCACACGAGTCCATCGCCCCGACGAGCGGCCGTGGGCCGACCGCGGCGCCGTAACCATTGGTGGACGAAACGGCCGGATCCGGTGGACAAGCGCCTGATTCGGTGGACCCGGGACGGACGGTCCGGGGTCCCCGCCGTGGACGATCCGGGCCGCCGCCTGGCCGATTGTGGACGGATCCACCGCCCTGCCCGATCCGTCCACGTTCCGGTCCCCGGGCTGTCCCCCGTTTCGGCGTCCCCGTCCCCAGCCCGACCAGGGCCACCAACAGGCCCGACCCGCACGACTGAGCACGTTCGTCCACGCAATCCACGGCAATATGACGGTGATGACGAGATGAGAAGATAGAGAACAACCAATCCACCCACTGACCTGCACGCGGAGCGAGGCCCGCGCCGGATCGCCGGGATCCCCGACGCCGGGCTGACCCGAACCCATCCGCCTGACAGCTTGCTGGAGACAATTCCCGTGAAACTCTCGGTCATGCAGGAGAACCTGGCGCGCGGCCTGTCCGTCGTGTCCCGCGCGGTCTCCAGCCGGAGCACCCTGCCCGTGCTTGCGAACGTCCTCCTCCGCACCGAGGACGCCGGCCTGAAGCTGACCGCGACAAACCTCGAGATCGGGATCACCTACTGGGTGCCCGGCAAGATCGAGACCGACGGCGCCACAACGGTGCCGGCCCGCCTCCTGACCGACCTCGTCAGCTCCCTGCCGAGCGCCGAGCGCGTGGACCTGGAGCTGCAGGGTGCCGACACGCTCCACATCCGGGCCGGCCGGTTCGCCACCCATGTCAAGGGCATCGATGCTGACGAGTTCCCGACGATCCAGACCGCCGGCGAGCGCCCGACGACCCGGGTCAGCCAGAAGATCCTCAAGCGCGCCCTGGACGAGACCGTGTTCGCGGCGGCAAGTGACGAGGCCCGGCCGATCCTGACCGGGGTCCTCGCCCGTTTCGAGGGCTCGCGGCTCACCCTCGCGGCGGCCGACAACTACCGGATCGCCGTCCGGACGATCGATATCCTCGACGCGGTCGAAGCCGCCAGCGTGGTCATCCCGGCACGCGCCCTCAACGAGTTGAGCCGCATCCTCGCCGACACGGACGATCCCGTGGAGCTCGTCCTCGCCCAAGCGAAGAACCAGGTCCTGTTCCATCTCGAGGGCGTCGATATCGTGTCGCGCCTGATCGACGGCCAGTTCCCGAACTATCAGCAGGTGCTGCCCGCGGCCCACACGACGACCGCCACCTTCGACCGGGAGGAGCTCCTGCGGGCCGTCCGCCCGGCCGCGCTCATTGCCAGCAGCTCGGCGAACATCGTCAAGATCCAGGTGGGCGGGGATGCCGGCATCGTCGTCACCGCGACCGCCGAGGTTGGTGACTACACCGGCGACGTCGAGGCCATAGTGGAGGGCGACGCGACGACGATCGCGTTCAATGCCCGCTACCTCAACGACGTGCTCTCGAACGTCCAGGCGGACCGGTTCGCGCTGGAGCTCAACGGCCCGCTCTCGCCCGGCGTGTTCCGCCCCGTTGGCGATGAGGACTACGTCCACGTCGTGATGCCCGTCCGGACGACCTCCTGACGGACGCCCCGATCCTCCGCGGGCTCTCGGTCCGCGACCTGCGGGGCTATGCCGAGCTCGACGCACTGTTCGAGCCCGGGCCGCAGCTCGTGTGGGGACCCAATGCGGCGGGCAAGACCAGTCTCCTCGAGGCGATCGTGCTGCTGGCGTGGGGCCGCTCCCACCGCACCTCGACCGAGGGCGAGCTCGTGCGCTGGGGGCAGGAGCTGGCGCGGATCGAGGCCCGGGTCGGCCGGACGGAGACTGCGCCCGAGGACCGGGATGCGGTCGAGATCGCCCTGGTCCGGACGGCGAGTGGCGGGGCCCGCAAGCGGATCCGCGTGAACGGCGTCGCGCGTCGCGCGGCGGGCCTCACCGGCGTCCTGCGGACCGTGATGTTCGCGCCCGAGGAGATGCTCCTCGTCGCCGGATCGCCGTCGCTGCGGCGCGAAGCGCTCGATCGTCTCGCAGGCCAGCGGTCGCCCGCCTACGGGAGCGACCTCGCGACCTATGGGCGGGCCCTGCAGCAGCGCAACGGACTCCTGCGGTCGATCCGCGAGGAGCAGGCGACGCGCGACGAGCTGCGGTTCTGGGACGCCGCCCTCATCGAGTCCGGGACCGCGGTCCGGGAGGAGCGTCAGCGGCTGCTGCTCGCGCTCGCCGAGCCCCTCGCTGCAGCCCACGCCGAGATCGCTCCCGAGGAGGCCGCGGCCGAGCCGCTCGTCCTCGCCTACAGCACGAACGCGCCGCAGCACGGCGCCGAGTCGGTCCGCGACGCGTTCACCCGGCGCCTGGCGGAGACCGCCGACAAGGAGGTCTGGAACGGGACCACGCTCGTCGGGCCACACCGCGACGACCTCGTGTTCGAGATGGGTGGCCGGCCGCTGGCGTCCTTCGCGTCGCGGGGCCAGCAGCGGACGGCGATCCTCGCGTTCAAGCTCGCGGAGCTCGACCTGCTGACCGCGCTCGACGGTCGCCCGCCGCTCCTCCTCCTCGACGACGTCTTCTCGGAACTGGACCCTGCGCGGCGCGCACATCTCGTCCGGAGGATCGCGGCGCTCCCCCAGGCATTCGTCACGACGACGACCCTCGACGACATCGACCCGGCGCTCCGGAGCGTGGGCACGACCTGGGCCGTGACGACGAACGAGGACGGCACGTCACGCCTGGAGCGGGACGGATGAGCGATCCGCGCGACCCCGAGTCCCCGATCCGCCGCCGGCGGCCATCGCGCGTCGGTGACCTGCTGCCCGACGCGGCGAGGGCCCTGGGGCTGGAGGACGAGCTGCGCCTCGCCCGGGCGATCTCCACCTGGGATGCGATCGTCGCCGAGCGCGTGCCGCCCGCCGTCGGGGCGTGCTGGCTCGTCGCCCTGGAGCCGGATACGCTGGTGATCGCGGTCGCCGAACCGATCGTCGCGGCGGAGCTGCGGATGCGCGCCATGGAACTCCTCGGGGCATTCTCGGTGGCGCCGGGCGGGATGCGCGCCCGCCAGCTCAAGCTCCGTGGCGAGCTCCCGGGAAGGGCCCGCGGCGGCGGCTGACCCTGCCTTGGCGGCATGGGCCATCGTGCCCGAGGCAAGCGGCGGGTCGCCCCATGGAGCCGCCCGGGGCCACGCGTATACTCCCACTCCCGCTGCCGACGGGACCCGCGTCACCTCAACGCGCCTGCACGCGTCGCACACCCCATGAGGCTTGCCCCTTGGCCGTCCGTCTCCAGCTGAAGCTCGGCGCCGTCACGGACCAGGACCGGCTGCCGGACTCGCCCGACACGGTCGTGGTCGTGGAGCCGGCGGTTGGCTCGGTCGGACGCACGAAGGGCAACCTGTACCTCCTGGTCACCTCCCGGGTGGCGGGCGCCCGGGCGCGCGAGGCCACGCGCGTCGTCGCCGATACGATCCGCAACGAGTACTACTACGACGAGTCGGCCGGCATCCGCCAGTGCCTGATCAAGGTCATGGCCGTGGCCAACAAGCGACTGGCCCACCAGCGGGATCGCTACGGTCTTGGCCACCAGGGCGACGGCGCGGGCCCGATCGGCGTCGCGGTCGCGGTGGTCCGTGGTCGCGAGATGTACGTCGCCACGGTCGGGCCCGCCGAGGCATACCTCATTCGCCAGGCGCGCCTCTCGACGCTGCCGGACCCGAACCGGGACCGCGGCCTCCCTGTCGAGAACCTCGAGCCCGAGGTCTGGCGCGGGGAGCTGTCCGTCGGCGATTCGCTGTGCCTGGTGTCTGCCAACGTCGTCGCCCGGATCGGCACGGATGCGCTCAAGGACGCGCTCGTGACCCTCCATCCGCAGTCCGCGATCGAGCACCTCCACGCGCGGTTCGTCGCGGCGGACGGCAAGGGCAGCGACGGCGCGGTTGCCTTCGAGGCGAGCGAGGTCGGCGCGACCCACAAGTCCCGCACGCTCGTCCCGGTGCGACCCGACGAGCCGATGGCCGGCGCGCCAGACCGCTCCCCGATCCCCCTGGCGGACTCCGTGACGGCCAGCGCGGCCGCGATGAGCGCCGGGGCCGCGCGCGCCCGAAGCGCCGCTGGCAATGGCTTCCAGCGCGCCGTGTGGCGGCTGCAGGACATGCTCCCGCGGCGGAAGCCCGGGAGCCGCAAGGTCACGGCGGCGACCTCCCGCATGGAGATGCAACGGCGGGCCGCCGTTGCGCTGCTCGCCCTGATCTTCGTTGCCGGCGGCCTCGTCGTCGGGGTGTCCGCGCTTGGCGGACCGCGCCAGCCATCGGACGCTATCGAGTCGCTGACAGCGGCGGAGCGCCAGTTCGAGGAGGCGCAGGCCGCCCTCGCGGCAGTGAGCGCTCCTGGCGTGGACCTCATCACCGACGACCCGGGCCGCGCCCTCGACCTCCTCAACACGGCCTATGCCAAGCTCGAAGAGGCCGAGAACGACGGCTACCCGATCGCCCAGATCACGCCCCTCCGAGCCAAGGCCCTCGAGGGCCTCGACCGGCTCTACGGCGTCCGCGCGGTCCGGTCGGCCGCCCTGTTCGCCTTCCCGGCAGACAAGGCGGTGGCGCTGACGGCGATGGTCCGCGGTTCCGACGGGGCGCCGTACGTCCTCGACACCGCCAACAAGACCGTCTGGCGCATCGACCTCGCGAAGAAGACGGCCACGGCCGTGTACCGGACGAACCAGCGGGCCAGCGGGACGAAGACCGCGGAGCCGAAGTTCCTCACGACCGGCGGACCGGACGTGCTGATCCTCGACGCGAAGAACAGCCTGTGGCGGTGGCGGCCGACGAACAAGAGCGGCAAGGGCACGCTCGTCAGGATCGGGGTGAAGGACTCCACGTCCTGGGGTGACGACATCCGGGACATCTCCACGTTCGTGGCCAACTTCGACGCAGCGTTCTACAAGCTCTACGTGGTCGACCCCTCCGAGCAGAACATCATGGTCCTCTCGCCCGCCAACGACGGCTCCGGCTACCCGGTGAAACCGAAGGGGCGGCTGCCCACCGAGCGCCCGGTCGACGGGATCACGGACCTCCTCATCGACGGCGACATCTACGTCGCCGAGAACGGTGCCGTCGCCCGTGTCATCCCGGCGGCGGGCTGGAACGCGGACGCGCCGCGGGACACCACCGTGCGGCCCAACCCGCGGTACACCCTGCTCTCGTCGCCGGACCGGCCCGACGGGTCCACCAGCAGGCGCAACGGGGTGCTGTACGGCTTCGACGTGACGAACCGCCGGGTCGTCGCGTGGAACAAGGCCGACGGCAGGTACATCGAGCAATACCGGCTGACGGCGGGCGACACGGGGTGGAGCGACCTGCGCGGCTTCGTGGTCCTCCCGGCGGCCGAGGCCGACGCGCCGTCGACGATGTGGTGGGTCTCCGCCACCGGCCTCCATACGACGCTCCTGGAGCCGGTCACCGACGAGGCCAGCCCGTCCCCGTCGCCCAGCGACGGGGCGTCGCCGTCCGCCCCTGCCAGGACTCCGAACCCGAAGCCGACCAAGACGCCCAAGCCGTGACCGCGGTCGCCACGGCGGCCCGCCCGTGATCCCGCTCCGCGACGCGAACCCCACGCGCCGGACGCCGGTCGTCACGATCTCGCTGGTGGCGGCGTGCGGCATCGTCTGGGCGATCCAGCTGGTCGTACTCGCCCAGGGCGGAGACGACGCGCTCGCACGGTTCATCGAGGACTGGGGGACCGTGCCCAGCGATCTCAGCGCCGCAGCCCGGACCGGAGCGTGGCTCTCGGAGCCGATCGCGGACGTGTTCACGAGCATGTTCCTCCACGGGTCGTGGATCCACCTTCTGGGCAACATGCTCTACCTGTGGATCTTCGGCAACAACGTCGAGGACCGGATGGGGCGTCCGCTGTTCCTCGCGTTCTACCTCGCGGGCGGGATTGCTGCGGTGGCCGGACAGACGCTGGTGGACCCGGGCTCCGACATCCCGATGATCGGGGCGTCGGGCGCGATCGCGGCGGCCCTGGGCGCGTACTTCGTCCTGTTCCCGGGGGCGCGGATCCAGTCGCTGGTGTTCCTCGGGTTCTTCTACCAGCTCATCGCGGTGCCCGCCATCATCGTGCTGGGCTTCTGGTTCGTGCTCCAGATCGTGGACGGGATCGGATCGCTCGGCGTCGCCACCGGCCTCGACGGCGGGGTGGCGTTCTTCGCCCACATCGGCGGCTTTGTCGCCGGCGCCGTGTTCGCCCTGCCGTTCCGGCTTCGCGACCGCCGACGGGACCGGCTGGACCGCGACGCCCGCTGAGCCCCGGCCGCGTGGGATACTCCGTGCATGGCCGAGGTCCCCGCCAACGAGATCGAGATGACCGTCGACAGCGTGCGCGTCCACATGCGCACGGGCCGTCACGTGCTGGTCCTGCGCGAGAACGAGGGCGGAAGGCTGCTCATGATCTGGGTCGGCGTCAACGAGGCGAACGCGATCGCGATGAAGCTCCAGGGCGTGACACCCGAGCGGCCGCTGACCCACGACCTCGTCGTCACGATGCTCGAGGCGATGAACGTCAGGATCGACCGGATCGTGATCTCGGACCTTGCCGACGAGACGTTCCATGCCCGGCTGGTGCTCGTCGGGGCGGACGCCCGGCAGGACATCGACGCCCGGCCGTCAGACGCGATCGCCCTCGCCGTCCGGATGTCGGTGCCGATCTACGTGACGACCGACGTCATGGACCGCGCGAGCACGTCGCCGGACGCCGAGGGGGACGACGAGGACGCGGAGGGCGATGAGCCGGGCGGCGAGGGTCGCAAGCGACCATCCGCGGGCCCGCTGGAGGCGACCGGCGAGCCGATCGACCCCACGAAGCTCGACATCTTCCGCGAGTTCGTGAACTCGCTGGACATGGACCAGGACCAGCGCGGCGGCGGGTCAACGAGCTAGCGACGCCCGGTCGGGCGGGCACGGACGGCGCGCCGCGACACCCCGGACGGCCTCCGCGCTTACTCCCCGAGGATCGGTCGGCCGCGCCTGAGCGTGCGCTCCCTGTTCGCCCAGAGGCGTAGGCGCAGCAGCCAGAAGTCCTTCACCGCACGCCCGATGACCGAGGGCTTCGCGCCGGTCGGCGAGCCGGCAGTCCGCGCGTAGTGGGGCACCCCGGTCTCCGCAATCGAGCGGCCCTTGTTGAGCGTCTTGATGAGGAGCTCCGCGGAGAAGAATGCGCCCACGGACTCGACCCGGACGCCGTCGAGCGACTCGCGCCGGAACAGCTTGCAGGCGCAGTCGACGTCCTTGACCCGGAGCCCGAAGAAGATCCGGTTGGCGAGCTTGTACGTCCGCGCGTAGGCGATCCTGATGAACGGGTCGGCCCGCTTGATGCGGTAGCCGACGACGACGTCGGGCGCGTCGGCCTCGGCCATGCGGGCAGTGAGCCGGGCGATGTCCGCGACCTTGAACTGGCGATCCCCGTCGGTGAAGCACAGGAGCTCGTAGCGCGACGCCTCGAACCCCGAGCGCAGGGCGCCGCCGTAGCCCCGGTTGGGCATGTGGTGCACGACCCGCACGACGTCCGGGTGGGCTGCCGCCAGGCGGTCCGCGATCTCGCCGGTGCGGTCCTTCGACCCGTCGTTGACCGCGATGATCTCGAACGTGTCCGCGATCTGCGGCAGCGTCTCGAGCGCCTCCGCCACCAGGCCCTCGAGGTTGGCCTCCTCGTTGTGGGCCGGGAAGAAGTACGACAGGCGGGGCACGCGGGCGGCGGCCGGGATCGATGCCTCGGTCGTGGTGGCTGCGGTCATGGGCTGGACTCCTGGCGGCCCGTGACCCGGAAGACGTTACCCGGATGATCGACGGGCTCGATCGTGTAGCTGTCGGTGAGAGCCTGCACCTCTGCTTCCTGCAGGCGGATGACATAGACGGGCCGGATGCCGAGGTTCGCCTCGATGACGTCCCGGACCTCGCCCAGATCCTCGTCAATGCGGGTCCGGTCGTCCACGACCCAGATGTCCGGCCGCCGGCCCTCGACGAACTGGCCGTACCACAGCGGCGTCGAATACGACCACCACGAGATCACGACGGCGTCGTGGTCCATGGCGTCGAAGGCCTGGTCGAGCCAGTCGTGGACCCACGTGACCCTCGAGAGGTCCGCCTTGGACCAGCGGTCGCGGACCTGGGTCGCGGTGGGGACGAGCAGCGCGGCGCCAAGGATCGCCGGCACGAGGACCGCGGTGCCGAGACCGGCCAGCCACGCGGGCCGAGCGGCTGGTCGCGTGATGGGGGCCCCGTCGGGCTCGAACCCGGGAACCGGGGCGGCATCGGTTGCCGAAGGAGGCTCGTCGTCCGCGAGGCCCGGCTCAAGGATCCGCTGGGCGATCGCACCGCCGAACGCCGCGATCCACGTCCAGGCGAAGAACACGGGCCCCAGGTAGTAGCGCCCGATGTTCGCGTTGGCGTACGCCGCCGCGAAGAAGCACGTGATCAGGACGGCCGTGCCGGAGAACAGGGCGTACCGCGGGTACCGGACCGCGGTGACCAGCAGGCCGGCCGGGATGAGCGCGATGAGCGGCCCGAACTGCGCCGTGGCGAGGGTGAGCAGCGCCTGCAGCTTCGCGGCCAGGTTCGCGAACGGACCCGCGACGTCGCCCTGGAACTGGCGGGCCGTGACGATCTCCCAGAACCCGTTCCACGTGTTTGGCGCGCCATAGACGAGCGGCGCCCGGAACGGCCCGGCGCGGAGCGGCAGCTGGAGGTACAGGAGGACGGCGACGCCCAGGCAGGCGGCCAGCGCCACGACGACCAGCCTCGGGCGCAGCAGCACCCGCGGGTCCGTGGCGAGCACGAACAGCCCGATCGGCGGGATGAGCAGCAACGACAGCCCGTGGTTCGCCAGGGCGACGCCGAACAGCGCGGCCGTGGCGACGATCGTCCGGTCGGCGCCACGCCGGAGCGCCATGTCGGCGGGGGCGCGGCGCCAGGCGCGGACCAGGGACTCCCAGCGCAGCAGCCCCAGCGTCACGCCGACGACGAGGGCGATGTGCAGCGCGTGCGCATCGGCCGCCAGGGCGATCGCCCAGACGATGGGCGTGAGGGCGAAGGCGATCGCGACGGCGGCGCCGAGGATGGGCGGCGCGCCGAGCCGGCGGCTGACGAGGATGCTCGCCCCGACGGCCAGCGACACCAGCATCGCGGACAGGAAGTTCATGATCGTCGCGGCCGCCGCGAATGGCGCGAGGATCTTCGTCACGAGGAAGCCAAGGACAACGTAGCCCGGGAAGCCCGTCGGGTGCATCGTCCCGAGGATCGTCGGGACGGTCTGCGCCTCCCCCGTGTCCCAGGCGCCGAGGCCCGGCAGCATCGTCATGCGGTAGACGACAAGCGCCCCGATCGCCACGCCGATCGCCACCGCCCACCCGGTTCCGAGGCGGACGATCTCGCCGGCCCGTGTCCGTGCCGTCATCCTGCTACCAGCCAAGGAGCTGTCCCCACGCCACGCCCCACAGGTTGATCGCTGCGCCCGCCACCAGGAGCACGATGGCCGTCGCGCGTGGACGTCCGACGCCGGCCCGTGCCGCCCCGAGCGCGACGAGCGGGAGCAGGAACGGGATGAAGTCCAGCGAGAAACGGTACCCCCACTGCACCCACCCCTGGCTGAAGTGCGCGAGGTTGCACAGCCCGATGACCAGGACCGTGGTGCCGACGCCGATCGTGAGGCGTGCGATCGGGCGGCGGCGGATGGCGAACAGGGCGAGCAGGAGCCCGGGCGCGCTGAGCAGGATGCTCGTCCCCACGTCGATCGGGAGGACGAGCGGGCAGTCCGCATCGAACAGGCCGCGCTCCGCGCCGGGCGCGGCGCACAGGACGGTCACCGGGCTGAGGCCCAGCGTGTCCGGCTTGATCACCGGGGCGACGACGGGCAGCGATCCGAACATGATCCCGAGGTTCTGCGGGATGTAGCGCGCGTCCTCGACGCCCCAGTCGGGGTTGTAGTGGAGCGTGGGGTAGCCGTTGGCCTCCAGCTGGTACTGGTAGTCGTACCCCGGGTGCATCGGCGAGCCGGTCGTCAGGAAGGTGTACAGCAGCATGGCCCCGACCGGGAGGATCGCCCCGACCGCGGCCGAGAGGGATCGCCGCGGCACGGAGCCGCCGGCTCCGACCAGCATCAGGAATGGCGCGCCGAACACCATCGGCAGGCGCGCCGTGGCGGCGATCCCCAGCAGGAGCCCCGCGAGGACCTGGGAGCGGTCGAGCGGCCACGCGGCACGCCGGATGCCTGCGAGCGGGCCCTCCGGGAGACCGGCACCGCCGGCGTGCGCGGCGCTGGCCCCCGTATCGGCGGCGCTCCGATCGGCCTCGGCCCACGGGTCCTCGTTCGCCGCGTGTCGGTCGTGGCGGAGGACGACGCCCACCGCCAGGAGTGCCGCTAGCGCAGCGACGAGATGGGCGAGATACCACGTCGTTCCGACCGCCGCCGCCCACCACCATGCCGACCCCGTCGCGAACACGAGCGTCGTGAGCGCCCGAACGCCACGCGTGATCCGCAGGCCGCCGAGCATCCACCACGCCGCGAGCACGCCCAGGGCGGCGATCGCGATCGCGATGGCCTCCTGGTCCGTCGCGAGGCCGTACAGCGCCACGAACGGCAGGAGCACGAGCGCAGGCAGCGGCGGGAACGGCAGCAGGACGCGGCCCATGAAGGTGCCCGAGGCGTCGTACAGCGGGTAGACGTCCTGGAGGTAGTCGTTGCCGTACGAGGTGTCGGACGCCGCCACCGGGTACGGGATCCACGCCCGCCCGTGGAGGAACGCGTCAGCCTGCCACACGAAGTGGTTGTACTGGTTGTAATGGACCGGGTTTGACAGGGTGTAGACGAGCAGCGCGCCGAGCGCGATGAGCAGCCCCACGACGACCGTCGTGGGGCGCGCGCCGGTCCCCTCGGGCGAAGGGGCCCGATCGGGGCCCTCGGCTATACTCCGCTGCACCTTCACACGCTTCGTCAGGAGGCTCCCGTGGCCGGTTCGGGTCCGGGTGTGCCCGGCCGGGAGACAACGATGGACGAGACCCCGCGACGAGGGCTCGGCTGGCAGATCCTGGCCATCCTCGTGATCGGCCTGATCTTCCGGCTGATGATGGCATACGGCTTCCCCGCCCTCCGCGGTTCGGGGTTCGACAGCGATCTCAACCTGTTCCGCTACTGGGCGCAGGTGCTGGCGGAGCACGGACCGGGCGGCTTCTACGCGAACGCGTCGTACGCGGACTACACGCCGGGCTACCTCTACGCGCTGTGGCCGGTCGGGATCGTGGGTGGCTGGCTCGGCGGCATCGGGGACCTGATCAAGCTCCCGGCGATCATCACCGACGTCGTCCTCGCCTTCCTCGTCTATCGCCTGGCGCTGGACCTCAAGATCAGCGAGCGACGCGCGACCATCGCCGCGGCGGTTGTCGTCCTCAACCCGATCACGTGGTTCGACTCCGTGGTCTGGGGCCAGGTCGACAGCTTCGGGACCGTGTTCCTGCTGCTCTCGATCCGCGAGCTGTGGAAGAACCGGTTCGAGCGGGCGGCGATCCTCGCGGTGGTCGCCGCGCTGGTCAAGCCCCAGCTCGGCATCCTCGTCCCGATCATCGCGGTCGTGACGATCCGGCGCGTGCTGTGGCCCGCAGGCGGCTTTGGCGACGAGGACGCCCCGACGCCCAGCGGGTTCGGATGGGAGCGGCGCACGACGGGCGTCATCCGGATCGCATCGACGGCCGTCGCGGGCTTCGTCACGGCGGTCGCGATGGCCATCCCGTTCGGGCTCTCGGTCATCTCCCTGTCCACTGCCGCACCGTTCGTGGACTCGTCGCTGCTCCGGCTGGTGCTGTCGACCGCCGCGACGTATCCGTACCTCACGGTCAACGCGTACAACGCCTGGGCCCTGTTCCCGGTCGACGGCCAGAGCATGATGACGACCCCGGCGTGGATCCTGGACAGCGCGGCGAAGGCGGGCGAGCCGTATGGCGCGATCGGGCCGTTTCCAGCGGCGCTCGTCGGGGCGGTGCTGCTCCTGGGGATCGCCGCCGTGATCTCGCTCCTGGTGGCGCGCCGCCCGGACCGGCTGACCATCCTCGTGGGCGTGTGTGCGCTGGCCCTGGCCTTCTTCGCCGTCCCGACGCGCGTCCACGAGCGCTACCTGTTCCCGCTCTTCGGCCTTGCGGCGATCCTGTTGGCGTTCTCGTGGCGCTGGCGGATCCTGTACGCCCTGGCCAGCGTCGCGACGTTCCTCAACATGTACGTCGTCCTCACGACGCTCTACCCCAACAACCCGAGCATCGACGACTGGCTGGGAATCGGCGACGCGATCCGGTCCGGACCAGGCGTCCTCCTGGTCGCGCTCGTCAACACGGGGGCGCTCGTGTTCGGGCTGCTGCAGCTGCGGGACGCCGCTCGCCACCGGCTCGCGGCCGAGCTGGAGCGGGGCCGGGTAGACGACCCGGCCGAGGAGCCCGTGGCCGCGGGTGCAATCGGTAGCGCGACCGCGGCCGGCCGCACGGGCCTGGGACTCGCCGGCGCGGGTGCGCCGGCGCCCGTCGGCGTCGCGGGCGCGGCCTCCGCACCGGCGGCAACCGCCACGGTCCGTCGGATCCCGGCCTGGTTCGACCGTCCGTCATGGACGGAGCTCGGGCCGATCGCCTGGTTGCGGAACCGCACCTCGGAGACGCCGATCCGGCCCGATCGATCGCGGCTGCTCGTCGGGGAGCGCGGCGGGCGTCTGGACCGGCTGGATCTCTGGATCCTGATCGTGCTGGTCGTGGCCGGGATGGGCCTCCGGATGTTCCGCCTCGCCGAGCCAGCGCGGATGCATTTCGACGAGGTCTACCACGCGCGCACGGCCGCCGAGTTCCTCCAGGACTGGCGCTACGGGATCTCGCATGGCATCTACGAGTGGACGCATCCGCACCTCGCCAAGTACGCGATGGCGGCGGGCATCGTGGCGTTCGCGGGGCACGACGTCGCGGCCACGAGCGAGCTGGGCGTCCCGGTCCGCGACGCGGTCATCGAGCCCCGACGCGCGGACCCGCTCACGACGGCCAGGGCCGGCGACCGCGTCTGGGTGGCGACAGGGTCGTCCCTCAACGCGTATGACCTCGAGACGCGCAAGCTTGTCGCCCGGATCGCCCTGCCGGGCGCCTCGGCCGTGGAGTTCGACGCCGACGGGCTCCAGCTCTACGTCGCGACCGACACCGGGCAGGTCCTGGGGCTCGACACGAGCGCGATGGACCAGCTTCGCGTCGACGACCCGGCCGCTGCGCCGGACCAGCTCCCCGTCGAGCTCACGCCGCTCGCCACGCTTGGTGCGCCGGTCCTCCAGCTCTCGAGCTACGACGGCGGCGCGGCCCTCGCAGCCCGGCTCCCCGACGACCAGGTCGTGGTCCTCGATCCCGGGTCGGGCGAGGAGCGGGCCCGCCTGACCGTCACCGGGGCCGCCGACCTCGCCCCTGCGGGCAATGGCGACGCGATCGTCGCGACGCCGGCGAGCGTGACGGACGCGGCCGCGCTCGCGACTGAGCTCGCCGGGCTGCTGGGCGGGGATGCGGCCACCTATTCGGCCCAGCTCGACACGGATGCCGAGACGGTGGTGATGGACGCGATCCTGACCACCGACGTGCGCGACAAGGTGACGAAGGCGATCGCCGACGGCGGGCTCACCGGCGTGGCGATCGACCAGGTCGGCATGCTCGCGGTCGCTGGCGCGGATGGCGTGTCGCTCGTGTCGGGCTCGGGCGTCGTCGCCAACCTCGTGGTCCTCGATGGGGGCGCGACATCCGTGGTCCTCGTGACCGGGGTCGATGACGGGTCGCAGCTCTACGCCACGACGACGGACACCGCGACCGGCAATCCGGAGGTCGCGGTGATCGCGGCCACCGGTACCCGCGCCAAGGATGGGCCCGACGTCGACTCCACGTTCCGCCTCCCGGGCGCGGGATCGCGGATCGTGTACGACTCCGCGGCCGAGATGGTCGAAGTCCTGGGCCTCACGCCCGACGGGACGGGCTCGACGATCTACGTCGTGGAGCCGCATGGCAAGTCCGTGTTCGCGGACCACCGACTGTCGTTCGCGCCCAGCGCGTGGGTCCTCGACCACAACGAGAAGTACCCGACCGACAATCGGGGCGCGATCCTCGCGTTCAGTGACAGCGGCACGACGGCGTCCGCGGACATCGGGCACTACCACTTCTCGTGGCGCCTGCCGGGCGTGATCCTCGGCGCCCTGACGATCGCCGTCCTGTACCTGCTCGGCCGGATCCTCTTCCGGCGGCGCGAGGTCGCGGTCCTCGTCGGCCTGTTCGTCCTCCTCGACGGGATGTTCTTCGTCCAGAGCCGGATCGCGATGAACGACGTCTACACGGGCTTCTTCATCCTCAGCGCATACCTGCTGTTCGCGTGGCTGTGGCTCGAGCGGCGACGCGCCCGGGCGTTCTGGCTGCTGATGCCGGCGATCGGCGTCCTCCTGGGCCTGGCGCTCGCCTCCAAGTGGGTCGCGGCCTACGCGATCGGCGCCCTCGGGATCCTCGTGCTCGTGCGGTCGGCGCTCGGCCGGCTGATCCTCATCGCAGGGCTCGTCGGGGTCACCGGCGTCCTCGGCTGGATGGCGATGGCCGTGCCGGCGAACAGCCAGGCGTCGGGGAACCTGCTGTTCACCATGATCATGGTCGCGCTCACCCTCGCGGCCGTCGTCGTCACCATCTACCACCCGATCGCCTGGTCGGACGACGAGGTCAGGCTTGCGGTCGGCGGACCCGCGGCGATCGGAATCCTCCTCGCACTGGGCTCGATCGCCGTCGGCAAGGCGAACGCGGAGGTCGCGCTGGGTCCCGTGATCCTCAACCCGTTGTCGCTCTCGTTCGGCCTCGTGCTTGTGGGCGGGCTCGCCTACGCGGCATTCCAGGTCAGCGGCCGCTATGGCATGGGTCCGATGGCGATGGCGCCCGAACCCGGGTCCGCGGCCGCGCTCGTCCCGCCGCCCGGCGATCCCGCCGAGGGCTGGCTCCGTCTGGGGTCCGGCCTCGGCCTCCCGATGGCCTGGATGGTGGTCTCCCTGATCGCGATCCCGCTCGCCGTGTACGTGGTGCTGTATGTCCCGTGGGCGCTCATCGACAACCACCAGCTGGTGGCCGGGTGGCCGGCCGGCAACACCGGCCAGACGCTCGTGGACCTCACCGGCGAGATGTACCGCTACCACAACAACCTCACCGCGGCGCATGCAGCGAGCTCGCCGTGGTGGGCGTGGCCGCTCAACCTCAAGCCAGTCTGGTTCTACCAGGGCTCGTTCGCGAACTCCACGGCCAGCTCGATCTACGATGCAGGCAACGTCGTGATCTGGTGGACCGGGATCCCGGCGATGATCTACGTCGGCTACCAGGCATTCAGGCGCCGGAGCCTCGCGCTCGCCCTGATCCTCATCGGCTTCCTGTGCCAGTGGGTCTCCTGGGCCCGGATCGATCGGGCGGCGTTCCAGTACCACTACTACACGAGCCTGCCGTTCATCGTCCTCTCCCTCGGCTACCTGGTCGCCGAGGTCTGGCACGGGGCATCGCGCCGGACGTGGCTCGCCGTCCGGATCGCGGCCGCCATCGCCGTGATGGGCCCGGTGCTGCTGTGGCTGATGCGGATGCCGCTGTGCGCGATCGCCAACGTCGAGTCCGTGAACAAGGGCTCCGCAGCGTGCAACGGGAACCCCGGCAACCTCGTCGTGACGCCGTCCGCGTTCGCGATGGCGGTGGTGGGCATCGTGACCCTGATCGTCCTCGTGCGGCTGCTGATCGGGCTCTCGAAGCCACGGGTCGACGCGCGGCCGCTCAGCCCCGGCGACCTGGTGCCGCTCCTGCTGACGGCGGTCGGCGGCGGCGCACTGCTCGCGCTGAGCCGGCTGCTGCCGGCGACCGATCCGCTGTTCTCGTTCCCGGGCTTCGTCCCCGAGGTGATGGCGCTGCTCCTGGGCGTGTTCGTGTTCCTGCCCGCGGCGATCGTCGTCGTGACCGCGCGGGACGCCAGGCGGTTTGTGGCGGGCTTCGTGGCGGTTGCCGCGGCGTGGTTCGTGATCCTGTACCCGAACATCTCGGCGCTTCCGCTGCCCGCGGCGATCGTCAACGCGTACCAGGGGATCCTGCCGACCTACATCTACGCATTCCAGTTCGGCGTGAACACGGTCGAGCGCGGTGGGGCGATCTCGTTCCGCGATCCGAGGTTCGCGATCCTGATGGTGTTCCTCGTAGTCGCGTGTGCCGTGGTCGCGTACTCGGCCCGGGTGTGGAGGCTTGCCCTCGCAGACGATGTGGCCGCGTCCAACGAGGCGTCCGGCGGGACCGCTGGCGAGACCGGCGCAGCCTGATCCTGCCCCGGGCAGGTCCGCGAGCGAGGCCGGCGCAGCCGTGACCCCGCGCCCCAGACCCTGCGGCAGCTAGTCCTTCGAGCCGGACGCCGGCCCGATGAGGCGCGGCGATGGCGGCACCTCGGCGGAGAAGTGGGGTGGCAGCGTGCCCGCGGCGGCGAGGCGCCGGATCACGAACCCGTAGTAGTCGTCGACCTTCGCCGTCACCCGCGGCCAGCTGAACTCCTCGGCGCGCCGGATGCCGTTCTCGGCCATCGTCCGGGCGAGGTCGGTGTCCCCAAGCAGCCGTTCCACGGCGGCGGCGATCTCCTTGGGCTCCCGCGGCGGCACGAGCAATGCCTCCCGCCCCCGACGGACGACGCCCTTGTAGCCGTGGATGTCGGAGGCCACGGTCGGCGCCCCCGCAGCCATCGCCTCCAGCAGCACGATCCCGAATGACTCGCGCCCGGTCGCCGGCGCGACGAACACGTCCGCGGTCCGGAACAGCTGGGCCTTCTCGTCGTCCGACACCCGGCCGAGGAACTCCGCGCCCTGGAGGCCGCGCGTCGCGACGTAGCGGCGTGCCTCGCGCTCCTGGGGGCCGCCGCCCACGAGCAACAGGCGGCAGTCGGTGCCGTTGCGGCGCAGGATCCGGTACGCCTTGAGCATGTCCAGGACGCCCTTGCGGGGCTCGAACCGGCCGACGAACAGGATGTTCCGCGTCCCGTCCTGCCAGCGGGCAACGGGCACCGCGCGCCGGAACCGGTCCACGTCGACCCCGTTGGGGATGACCTTGTAGTCGCCCGGGAAGAAGCGGTCGATGAAGTGGCGCGCGGCCGCCGAGACAGCGATCCGCCCGTGCAGCCGCTCCGCGTAGCTCTTCATCGCCTTCGACCCGAACTCGTAGGCCGGCGACCAGCCGCCGTATGCGTGGAAGGTGCCGATGTTCACGCTCTGCGACTCACGCAGGATGATCAGCGACAGGAAGGGCACGAACGGCTCGTGGAAGTGGAGGACGTCGAACTGCTCGCGGGCCAGCAGCTCGCGCACCTGGGGCACGAAGCGGGGCGAGATCGTGATGGTCCCCACCGAGCCGTTGGTCGGCATCGAGAAGCCCTTGCCCAGGCGGATGACGTCGCCCTCGGACGTGCGCTGGAGCCCGTGCGACGACGTCAGGATCCGGACGTCGTGCCCGCGCAGGCGGAGGTTCTCGTACAGGTAGCGGACGTGCTGGGTGACGCCGCCGGGCAACGGGTAGACGTACGGCGACACGAGGCCGATCTTCACCGGGCGCCCTCGTCGTCGACGGGCGTGGACGTGGTTCCGTCGAACGCCGGCGGGCGCTGCGTGCCGCCCGGGTAGCCATGGTCGCGGCCCGTGCCGTCGCGCCGGATGCGGCCAGTGACCTCTGCTCGGGCGTCGCGGCTGCGCTTGCGCAGCTGCTGGCCGAAGGTCCTCAGCTGCCCCACGGAGCCATGGAAGGTGCCGTGGTGGGTCGTGGCGCCCGCGAGGATCGCCATGCGCAGGTCGGCGGCCGAGTGGCCCGGATAGGTCGTCCACGCCGACCCGACCGAGTGCGCGGCATGCGCGTCGCTGCTGCCCAGCTGGGGCAGCCCGTGCCGGACCGCGAATTCGACCGAGCGGCGGTGGCCGTACCGGCCGATCGCGGTGGGGTTGAACGTCTCGATGCCATCGGGGTGCACCGCACGATTGTCGTCCCCCAGCAGCCGTTCCAGCATCCAGCCCTGCGCAGACAGGTGGAGGGGCACGAGCGGGTGCGCCGGGATCGCGATGCCACCCTGGTCGTGGATCGCCTCGATCGACCAGCGGAGGCTCCGTAGCGGCGGCACCCGGCACTCGAGGAACAGGCCAACGAGGTGGCCGCCGCGGGTGGTGATCTCCTCGCCCACCACGACCTCGACCGGCAGTCCCAGGTCGGCGGCCATCGTGCGCGCAGCGACGGCGGCGTCGATCCGCTCATGGTCCGTGATCGCGATGACGTCGAGGAAGCCGACGCGGGCGACGACCTCGAGGATCTCGGCGACCGACGCGGTCCCGTCCGATGCCAGGCTGTGCAGATGGACGTCGGCGCGGCCGCGGCGTGCCATGGGATCGAGGGTCATGCCGCGCCGCCGCCGCGCGTGGGCTCGGCGTCCCCGGTCGTCGCGCCATCGGCACCCACGATGAGGTCCGGCCAGATCGGGTGGAAGGCCCCCCACCACTGCTCTGGCCCGTCCGCGAGGATCTCCTCGAAGCTGCGCGCAATCGACGCCGTGAGCTCGTTGACCTTCTCTCGTCTCGTGCTGCCCGTGGGCATCGGCACGCGGATCAGCTTGGCCGCGTAGCGGCGGTGCTTTGTCCGGCGCGCGGAGGCCGCGTAGATCGGCGTGTCCGTCTCGATCGCAAGGAGGGCGGGTCCCGCCGGGATCGGCGCCAGGTGGCCGAAGAACATCGTCGGCAGCCCGCCGTGGGTGAGGTCGCGGTCGGCGACGAGGCCGACCGACTCGCCGCGCCTGATCGCGCGCAGGAGCGACCTGCGGGCGTCCGTGATCGGGACGATGTTGACCCCGACCCGGCTGCGGGACTCGACGAACCAGCGCTGGAGCCCGGGATCGGACACGGTCTCCATGGGGGCCGTGACCGCGTGGCCCACGAGGTTCGAGAGGTAGACCACCGGCAGCTCGATGGCGCCATAGTGCATGCCGACGATGATCACCGGCCGCCCGCTCATGAGCGCGTCGCGAACCTCGTCGGGGGTCTCCACGTCCACGCTGGCGATCGCCGTGGCGAGGTCGAAGCCGCCGGTCCTCGCGACCTCGAGGTAGTAACGCGCTGCGTGCCGGAACGCAGCCCGGACGATGCGCTCGAGGACATCGGGGTCCGTGGCTGCTCGTCGCGCCGTTGTGGACCCCTTGCCGCTCGCGGCGAGACCCTCGCACGCTCGTCCGATGTTGGCCCGAGCCTGCGCCCGCCTCGCCGGCGCGACCCGGTACCACAGCTCACCGATGGCCTCCGCGGCTGCGACGAGCGGTGCCTCGGGCAGGCGGGCGATCAGCGCGACCGCACCCAGGAGGATCGTGCCGCGTACCCCGGCCTTCGCGGCCGGCACCCGGTCCGGCATGGCAGGAACGGGCGCGGCTGGAACGGGCGCGGCCGGTGCGCCGTTGCCCCGTCCCGCGTCGCCCGGCACGCGGTCGCCCGGCGCGCCATTGCCCGGCACGCGGTCGTCAGCCGGCGTCACGGGACGGCTTCCCCGGGCGCGGAGGCGGGCGTCCCGGCGAGCATCACGGCCGCGCGCGCCTCCAGCTCGTCGGCCTCCTCGGCCGTCTCCGGCCACATCGGCTTGAAGCTGTACCACTGCTCCGGGGCCGCGGCCACGGTCTCCTCGAGATGGTCCGCGATTCGCTGGGTGGCACGCTGGAGGTCCGCCGGGCTCGACGACGGAACCGAGAATGCATCGATGGCCTCGATCCGGAAGCGCCCGGTCGACGTCCGCCGGATCGCGAGCGGCGCGATGATCGCACCGGTCTTCGCGGCGAGGCTGGCCGGTCCAGCCGGCAGGGTTGTCCACGACCCGAAGACCTTCACCGGGATCCCGTCGCTGCGGTAGCCCCAGTCCACGAGCAGGGCGAGGATCTCGTTCCGGCGCAGGACCGTGAACAGCTCGCGCAGGTTGCGCCACGGGATGACATGCACGCCCCACGCCTCGCGCTGCTGGCGGAGCAGCTCGAAGACCTCGGGGAAGGACGAGTCGTCCGCGACCACGTTGGCCGGATACCCGCGGCTCGCGATGGCCGCCGCGCAGGCCTCGTTGTTCCCGAGGTGGCCGGCGACGACGATCATCGCCTTCCCGGACGCTCGCCAGTCCGCGACGATGCGGTCGATCCCGTCACCCTCGATGGCGGTCGCGAGCTCGTCAGCCGGGCGGGACGGGAGCCGCATCAGCTCCACCAGGTAGCGGGCGTACTCCCTGTATGCGCGGAGCGCCAGGCCCCGGACGCGCGGATGCCCGGGCGGCAGCCCGAGCACGTGCCCGAAGTTGATGTTGGAGTACCTGCGCTTCTGCGGCCAGAACAGGTAGCTGCCCTGGACCGCGGTGCCGATCACCGCTCGTGAGAGCGCTGGTGGCACATGGGCGAGCAGTAAGGCCGTCGCCTTGTAGCCGACGATGGCCGCCTTCTCGACGATGCGCGGGGAGGAGGACTCGAGGCGCCGGTGGGGCGCCTCGAGCTTTCGCCCCTGGGTCACTTGGCGGCGGCGGCCTTGGCCTTCGCCTGGCCGGGCGCCCTGGAGTCCTTCTTCAACTCCTCGGTCCCGACGAGGGTCTCGTTGTCCTCGCCGCGGATGAACGCCTCGACGCGGTTGTACGCGATGTCGTCGTGGATCTGGAGCGGCGGGCTCTTCATGAAGTAGCTCGACGGCGCGACGAGGGTGCCCTTGAGGCCCCGATCGAGGCCGATCCGGATGCAGCGGATGGCATCGATGATGACGCCGGCGCTGTTCGGGCTGTCCCAGACCTCGAGCTTGAGCTCCATGTTGAGCGGGACGTCGCCGAACGTCGTGCCCTCGATCCGGATGTGGCACCACTTGCGGTCCTTGAGCCACGGCACGTAGTCCGACGGACCGACGTGGATGTCGCCCGCCGGGATCTCGTAGTCGAGCATCGAGGTGACGGCGTTGGTCTTGGAGATCTTCTTGGACTCGAGGCGCTCGCGCTCGAGCATGTTCAGGAAGTCCGTGTTGCCGCCGAAGTTCAGCTGGTAGGTGCGGTCGATGCGCACGCCGCGGTCCATGAACAGGCGGGTGAGCACGCGGTGCGTGATCGTTGCGCCGACCTGGCTCTTGATGTCGTCGCCGATGACCGGTAGGCCCGCGTCCGCGAACCGGCGCTGCCAGTACGGCTCCCGGCCGATGAACACCGGGATCGCGTTGACGAAGGCGACACCGGCCTGCAGGGCCTGCTCGACGTACCACTTCGTCGCGTCCTCGCTGCCGACCGGCAGGTAGGACACCACCACATCGACCTCGCGGCTCTTGAGGATCCCGACGACGTCGGCCGTGGGGCCGGGGGCCTTCTCGATGATCTGGCTGAGGTACTTGCCCAGGCCGTCGAGCGTCATGCCGCGATCGACCTTGACGTCGAGGTGCGGCACGTCCATGAACTTGTAGGTGTTGTTCTGGCCCGAGAAGATCGCCTCGGAAAGGTCCTTGCCGACCTTCTCCTTGTCGACGTCGAATGCAGCCACGAACTCCACGTCGCTGATGTGGTAGTCGCCCAGCTGGACGTGCATCAGTCCCGGGATGAACTCGCCGGCCTTCGCGTTCTCGTAGTAGTAGCGGCCCTGGACGAGGCTGCTCGCGCAGTTGCCGACGCCGACGATGGCGACCCGGATCTTCTTGCCGCGGGCCTTGGGCTCGTGCCCGTTCTTGCCGTTCTTGCTCACGTGCTCCTGCTCCATGTCGCTGTGGTTACCCCTGTTCCTGGGCGTGTGCCTGGTTGATGGTGTGGACGATGCGCTGAATGGTGGTGATGGTCGCGAGGAGGGCGATCAGCCCGAGGGCGAGCTCGAGGACGAGGGCGCCGAGCGGGTATGCCGCCCCGCCCGCGCAGGTCGTGCACGAGGAGATGTCGATGCCCGTCCCGACGATGCCTGCGCCGATCAGCCCGAGGGTGAGGATGAGGATCCGGACCTCGCGCGGTGCGAGGCCCACGTTGGCCATGCCGGAGCCGGGTTCGAAGCCCAGGCTCTCCGCCTTGGCGCGCGTGTAGCTGACCATGAATGCGCTGGCCATTGCCGCCGCCGCGAGGACGATCGGACGCCAGAGCCCAAGGTCGAGCGTGCCCCACACGATGCCGACGTAGACGACGCCTTCGCCCCAGCGGTCGAACACGGAGTCCATGAACGCCCCGAGCCGGCTGGCCTTGTTGGTCGCCCGTGCGAGGGCACCATCGAAGAGGTCGAAGACGCCGCCGAAGACGACCAGCAGCCCAGCGGGCAGCCACAGCTGCGCGCCTGCGAGGACGGCCGCGACGCACGCGATGGCGAAGCCGATGACCGTCAGCGCGTTCGGCGTCAGGCCGAGTCGCCCGAGGCCGAGCGCGATCGGCGTCATGAGACTGCGGACCTTCGCTCGTGTTTCCGGGCTGACGAGCGAGCCGCTCACGATGCCGCTCCCGTCGGTCCCACGCCGGCCGCGAGGTTGAGCGCCCGTGCCTGGCGGTCTGCGAACATCGCGAACGCCTCGGGCTCGATGGTGTGGACGGTCTCCCGGCCCTGGCGTCGGGCGGTCACGAGCCCGACCTCGCGGAGCTTGCCCAGGTGCCACGAGACGAGCGGCTGGGACAGGCCCACCCTGTCGATGAGCGCGGTTACGGTTGCCGGACCCTCAGCGAGCACGCGGCAGATCCGCAGGCGGTTCACGTCCGCCAGGACCTTGTGGAATCGGCGCAGCTCGCGGAGGTCGTCGGGCTGGTCGACGACGTTCGCGATGGTGCTCCGGATGCGCGCGGGGGAGGGGGACACGGGTGGGCGAGCGTCCTTCGGAACGACCCACGGTTGGATCAACCGCGGTTTATATCAATGGGCGTTGATCCTATTGAGCCGGCCGGCCGTTGTCAACCCCTGGTGGGATGCCTCGCCGCCGTGCCTCGCCGCCGGATATGCTGCGCCGCCGCCGGATATGCTGCGCCGCCGCCGCCGTATGCATCCATGACTGAGGTCACGATGAGCCCCGCACCGTCGCGCGGCCAAACTCGACTTCCACGTCGCGATCGTGCGTGGCATGCGGGACAGCCAGTCGAGAGTGAATGGGGAACTCGCGACCTCGCCGCCCGGCATCGCCTCGCCGCCCGGCATCGCCTCGCCCGGACCCGCCTCGCCCGGCCCAACCCGCTGCTCGTCCTACACTCGCGGGGCATGGACCGCCTCTCGCGCCGCGACGCGCTCCTCCTCCTCGCCGTCCTGGGGACCGGGGTCTTCCTCTCCGGGCTCGAGCTGATGATCACGGCCGTCGCCCTGCCCGCGATCGTCGTGGACCTCGCCGACTGGACCCGCCTGCGGGAGGCGTCCTGGATCATCAACGGCTACCTGCTCGTGTATGTCGTGACGATGCCGCTCGCGGGACGTCTCGCGGACCTGTGGGGCAGCCGGAGGCTGTTTCTCGGGGCGCTGCTCCTGTTCATGTTCGGCTCGCTACTGGCGGGCCTCGCGCCGTCACTCGAGGCGCTCATCGCAGCGCGGCTCGTCCAGGCGGCCGGCGGGGGGATCCTCGTCCCGGTGGCCACCGCCGCCGCCTCGCACCTGTTCGACGGCCCGGCCCGGCCGCGCGCTCTCGGGGTCATCGGTGCGTTGACATTCCTCGGCATGGCCGCCGGCCCGTTCCTCGGGGCGGCCATCCTCGGGGCGTTCCACCCGGAGGCCGCGCTGGCGCGGCTCGGGGTCGCTGCGGGCACGCCCCTCGCGGAGATGCTGGCGCCCGCCTGGCGCTGGGTGTTCTACGTCAATGTCCCGATCGGGATCGTCGCGCTCGTCCTCGCATGGGCAGCCAGCGCGGGCTGGGAGACGCCGCGCCGCTCGGGCCGCGTCGACCTTGCCGGGGCGACGATCTTCTCCGCGTTCCTGCTCGGCTCGCTGGGGGCGCTGACGCTGCTCGGGTCCCGGGCAGCGGCGGACGGGGCTGGCCTCGACCCGGCCGTGACCTCTGCCGTTCTCGCCGTCGTCGCCGTCACGGCGATCGTCGTCACCGTCGTGCGCGGGCTGCGCGTCCGCGACCCGTTCCTCGACCTCCGGCTGTTCCGGAGCGCGTCGTTCTCGTCCGCGACGCTCGTCTCGGCGCTCACGGGCTACGGGTTCGCGACGGCGATCGTGGGCGGTGCGGTGTTCGTGGACCGCGTGCTCTACGGCGGCCCGGACGAGCAGCGGCTGGCGCTCGGGGCGCTCGCGGGTGCGACGGCCGTCGGGGCGCTGCTGTCGGGCTTCCTTGTGCGGGTCCTCAGCCTGCGGGTCGTGACCCTGGTCGGGCTCGCGGCCTCGGTCGGTGGTCTCGTCGTCATGAGCGGCTGGACCCCCCGGACGCGGATCGAGGACGCTGCGCTCGCGCTCGCCGTGTTCGGCCTGGGCTTCGGCCTGACTGTGACGCCGCGCTCGGCAGCGGCGGTCGCAGCCGTGTCGCGCGAGGCATACGGCACCGCATCGTCGATGGTCACGGTCGCACGGATGGTCGGGATGGCGGTCGGCCTCACGATCCTCACCGCGTACGGGTCCACGACCATCGACCGCCTCTACGACCAGGTCTATGCGACCCCGGACGCGTACCTCCAGTTCATCCCGGAGCACCTCCGCGACCGGCCGCTCAAGGACGGCCTCGTCGTGGACGCGCTCGAGGCATGGGCGGCCGGCGAGGCGGCACGGCTCATGGTCGGCGTGTTCCTCGTGGCGTCGATCGTGACGGCCGCCGCCGTCCCGCCGTCGCTCCTGCTGGACCGGCGTCGGCGTATGCTCGCCCCGCCGGGCAGTGAGCCCGCCCCGAGCGGCAGCGGAGCACCTGATCCGGATGGACGCAGCGACATCCCCAGCGCCGGCTGACACCGGGCCCGTCGTCCGCATCGTCGCGTGCGCGGGCGGCGTGGTCAGCCGCCTGGAGGGGACGGACGAGCTCGCCCGCGTGCTCGCTGACCCGGACGCGACCGTCTGGGTCGACGTGACCGCGGCATCCCATCACGAGGTCGGCGAGATCACCCGGCTGCTCAAGCTCCACCCACTGATCGCCGAGGACATCGCGGAGCAGAACCAGCGCGCGAAGGTGGAGGAGATCGACGGCACCCTCCACATCGTCCTGTTCTGGATCGCGTTCGAGGGCGAGGTGACGGAGCTCGAGGTCGATATCGTGCTCGATCATCGTGCGCTGCTCACCGTCCATGAGCCGGGCTGGGACCCGCACCAGCTGCCGCAGCTCCGCGGCGACCCCGGGACCCTCCTCACCCGCGGCCCGGACTTCCTGCTGTACGGCATCACCGACGGGATCGTCGACGGCTACTTCCCGGTGCTCGACGCGATCGAGGACGAGATCGACGCGCTGCAGGACGCCGTGATCGAGAAGCCGACGAAGTGGACGCTCGAGCGCCTGTTCGCGCTCAAGAAGGAGCTGATCCGGCTGCGCCGCGCGATGTCGCCGGCGCGCGAGGTGTTCAACCAACTCACGAACCGCGACCTCGAGCTCGTCAAACCGGAGCACGTCGTCTACTTCCGCGACGTCTACGACCACCTCATCCGGGTGACCGACGAGCTCGACAACGATCGAGAGCTGGTCGCGGGCACCCTCGAGGTCTACCTCTCGACGATCAACAACAACCTCTCGACGATCATGAAGCGCCTCACCGGGGTCACGGTCATCATCGCCGGGATCGGCGCCGTCGCCGGGATCTTCGGCATGAGCGAGGCGGGCCTCGCGATCGCGGGCGGCGAGGGCAGCGGGTTCTGGGCCATCACCGCGCTGGTCGTCGCGGGCGCCGCGCTGACCGCCGTGGTCCTGCGCCGGATCGACTGGATCTAGGCCCGGCTCAGCCGCACTTCACCGGTCGCGGCACGGGCTGCGAGACCTTCTGGGTCGAAGTCTCCACCGACAGCAGCCGTGTGAGCACCTGCGTCTTGCCGGGCGTCCCCTTCGGGCCCTCGGACGTCTGGAGCCAGACCTCCTGCCGGTTACGGGCGATCGCCCCGTCGAGGCTGGTCACGTGCAGGCGGACCTGGCGCACCTCGTAGGTGTAGAGCCGGTTGTAGCTCGAGTAGACCTGGACGATCATCCCGAGCATCCTGTTCGGCGTCCGCTTCACGATGGCGAGGTTGTAGATCGGCCCGAACATCCCGTCGCGGGCGTGCGCGTAGAGGTAGGTGACCTTGTCCTCGGATGGCTGGCCGAACGCGTCCCGCTTGGCCGAGCTGTCGCTGGACAGGTACATCGCCACGTTGCAGTACGGGTAGGCGTCCGTGCCGCGCACGATCGGCAAGTCGATGTTCAGGGCCGGGACGACGACCCGCTTAGCCGTCTCGCGGCCGCTCGGCTTCTTCGTCGGCGAGGGGGTGGCCGTGGGGTCCTCGGACCCGCTGGGCGCTGCGCTCGGATCCGTGGATTCCGATGCCGCGGCCGATGGCGAGTCGGATGGATCGAACGAGAAGGACGGGTCGTCGGTCGGTTCGCCCGAGGCCTCGATGATCTCCGGCGTCTCCACGACGGCGATGCCGGCGGTGGTCGGGCTCGTATAGCTGAGGAGGCCCGCCGTGATCAGCACCACGCCGAACGCGGTGAGCAGGGCGGGCAGCAGCCGTGAGCGGAGCAGGGAGAACAGGCTGACCATGGGCGGCACATCCTAGACGAGCGACCGGATTCCTGCCGCGAGCCAGTGGTACTGGTACGCTCGCGGGCGATGGGTGGGAAGCTGGCGATCGCGACGGGCCTGGTGACGGGTGTCGTCGCGGGGGCAATCCTGGTCGGCGCGGTGGTGGTCCTCGCGCCGGGTCCAGTTGTGCCCACCGCGTCCCCGGTCCCGTCCGACCTCGTGGCGAGCGCCTCGCCCACGCTGGCCGGGTCGCCGTCCACGCCAGCATCTCCGCTCGTCTCGCCTTCTCCGTCGCCGGTCGCGTCCCCGTCCGCGGCGGGTCAGACCGGCTTCGGCGTCGGGAGGGCGGCCCCGCCGCTCAGCGTCCCGCAGATCGGTGGCGGTGAGATCACGCTCTCGGGGCTCAAGGGCAAGCCCGTGTGGGTCAACTTCATGGCCTCGTGGTGCCCGCCGTGCCGCGACGAGCTGCCGCTGATGAACGGCTTTGCGGCGCGCTATCAGGACCAGGGCCTCGTGATCCTCGCAATAGACGTTCGCGAGGACCAGACGATCGTCGACGCCTTCGCCAAGGAGATGGGGATCGTGTTCCCTGTCGGCCTTGACGCGGACGGCACCGCCCAGTCGGACTGGGGCGCCTATGCGCTCCCCGTGCACTTCTGGATTGACGAGCAGGGGATCGTGCGCGACGGCGCGCTCGGCGGGATCGGGCCGGACCTCATGGCGAAGGGCCTCCAGACGATCCTGCCCGGCGCCACGGTCACACCGTAGGGGTTCCGGACCGCCGGCGTCCCGCCGCCTGATATCGGCGCCGCAGCCCAGCGAGACCTATCCGCCGAGCTTCGTCGCCGCCGCGGCCGCGCCCTGGACGATGTCGAGCAGCACACCCGGAACCAGCCCGAGGGCGATCGTGAGCACCGTCGTGACGGCGAGGCCCGCCCACACCAGCCGCCCGTGCCTCAGCGCCGGCATCTCGGTCTGGGGCTCGCGCATCCACATGTAGACGACGAGCCGCAGGTAGTAGAACGCGGCGACCGCCGCGTTGAGCATCGTCAGGACCGCGAGGACGGTGAGCCAGCCGCCCGCGTTGACTGCTGCGAGGATCACGTAGAACTTGCCGAAGAAGCCGGCCGTCGGGGGGATGCCGGTCAGGCTCAGGAGGAACAGGGTCATCATGATCCCGAGCACCGGCTCGCGGCGGATGAGGCCCGCGAACGTCGACAGGTTCGACGTGACGCCCCGGCGCTTCTGCACCGCCGCGATGACCGCGAACGCCCCGAGGTTCATGAACGAATAGGCCGCCGCGTAGAACAGCAGGCCCTCGAGCCCCAGCTGCTGGCCCTGGCCGTACGCCGCGAAGCCCACCAGCATGTAGCCCGTGTGTGCGATCGAGGAGTACCCGAGCATGCGCTTCACGTTGTCCTGGGTCAGGGCGACGAGGTTGCCGAGCGTCATCGTCAGCGCGGCGAGGACCATGATCACGATGTTCCAGTCGGCGGCGAGCGGCCCCAGCGTGTCCCCGAACAGCCGGATGATCAGGGCGAACGCGCCGATCTTCGGACCGACCGAGAGATAGCCCGTGACGGGCGTCGGCGACCCCTGGTACGCGTCCGGCGTCCAGTAGTGGAACGGGACGGCGGCGATCTTGAACGCGACGCCGGTCATCAGGAACGCGAGCCCCATCCCCAGGCCCGGCGAGAGCGCGGCCGCGCCGTTCGCGATCTCGTTGAGCTTCGCGTAGACCTCGGCGATGTTCGTCGTGCCGGTGAGGCCCCAGATGAACGCCAGGCCGAACAGGAAGATCGCGCTGGAGAACGACCCGAGGAGGAAGTACTTGATCGCACCCTCGGTGCTGTAGCCGTCGGTCTTGTGGTAGCCCGCCAGCATGTAGCCCGGGAGGACCATGAGCTCGAGGCCCAGGAACAGCACCAGCAGGTCCGCGGAGCTGGCGATGACCATTGCGCCCGTCATCGCGAACACGAGGACCGCAGCGAACTCCGCGACCGGGAGGCCACGCTCCTCGAGGTAGTCCGGGGCAAAGACGACCGTGAGCGCGACGATCACGACGAACAGGACCTGGAGGAACGTCGTCAGCGGGTCCACGACATACGCGTGCACCGGCCCGTCGAGCCCCTGCGTCTCGAACGCCGTGCCGTTCCCGGTGAGCAGGATCACCGCGCCCAGCAGCGTCAGGCCACCGATGGTGACGGCGAGGGCCGGGACCTTGCGGCCCGGGAGCGCGAAGTCGATGGCCAGGATCGCGGCTGCGAGGAGGATCGAGACGATGATCGGCGCGAGCAGGACGGCGTCGTTGGCGATCACGTCAGCCTCCCGCCGCCACGCCGACGGCGCGCAGCGTCGCATCGACGGAGCCCGCGACGAGGTTGAGGACGAGGCCCGGGAAGAGGCCGAAGATCACGACGAGCGCGCCCAGCGGGACGAGCGTCAACGCCTCGATCGGCTTCATGTCGGTGATATGCGACCCGAGCCCGGACAGGAACTCGGACAGCTCCCCGAACGCAAGCCGCTGGAACATCCACAGCAGGTAGCCCGCGGCGAAGATCATCACGAACGTGGCCACGGCCCCTGCGGCGGGGCTCACGACGAACGTCCCAAGCAGCGTCAGGAACTCGCCGACGAAGCCCGACAGCCCGGGCAGCCCGACCGAGGCGAAGATGAAGAACCCGAACGCCGCCGAGTAGACGGGCATCCGCGACCCGAGGCCACCCATCTTTGCGATCGTCCGGTCATGCATCCGCTCGTAGATGATGCCGACGAGAAGGAACAGCGCGCCCGTGATCAGGCCGTGGTTGATCATCTGGAGCATCGCGCCCTGCAGGCCCTGTTCCTGGAACACGAAGATGCCCAGCGTCACGAAGCCCATGTGGCTGACGGACGAGTAGGCGACGAGCTTCTTGAGGTCCGGCTGGACGAGCGCCACGATCGCGCCATAGATGATCCCGATGAGGCTGAGCACGATGATCAACGGCGCCCAGGTGTGCGCGGCCTCGGGGAACAGGGGCAGCGCAAAGCGGATGAACCCGTAGCCACCCAGCTTGAGCAGCACGCCCGCCAGGATGACGGAGCCCGCGGTCGGCGCTTCCACGTGAGCATCCGGGAGCCACGTGTGGAACGGGAACATGGGGACCTTGATCGCGAAGGCGAGGAAGAACGCGCCGAAGGCGAGGAACCCGAAGGTCCCGTTGAACATCCCGCCGGCGGCCGCCTTGGTCAGGACGGCGACGTCGAATGCGTCGGCCCAGCTCCCCTGCGCATGCTGGTACGTGAACGCCGTCGCGAGGATGGCGACGAGCATCAGCAGCGACCCGACGAGCGTGTACAGGACGAACTTGATCGTCGCGTAGATCCGGTTCTTGCCGCCCCAGATCCCGATGATCAGGTACATCGGGACGAGGACCAGCTCCCAGAAGATGTAGAACAGGAACAGGTCCCGGGCGACGAACACGCCGATCATCCCCACCTCGAGGATGAGGAACGAGATCATGTACTCCTTCACCCGGTTCTGGATCGGGCCGAAGGAGGCGAGGATGCTGATCCAGGTCAGCGTCGTCGTGAGCACGACGAGCGCGAGCGACAGGCCGTCCACGCCGACCGCGTACTTGATCCCGAACATCGGGATCCACGGGGCGCTCTCGGCGAACTGGATGCTGTAGTCGCTGGCGACGAAGCCGACGAGCATCACCAGCGACACGACCCACGCCGCGAGCGCCACCCCGAGCGCCGCGTAGCGCACGAGCTGCGGGCGACCCGAGGGCAGGAACGCGATCAGCACCGCGCCGAGCAGCGGCAGGAACGTGACGAGGGTCACCAGGCCGGGCGTGGTCATCGAGGCTGGCCCACGATCAGGAGGAACGAGCCGGCCATGACGATCAGGCCGATCGCGATGCCCAGGGCGTAGTTCTGGACGCGGCCGGTCTGGATGCGCCGGAGGCCGCCACCGGCGTCCTGGGTGACGAGGCCCACTGCGTTGACCGCGCCGTCGACGATCGTCCGGTCGAACCACCACATGGCGGCCGCGACGCGCCCGCCGATCCGGATGAACAGCAGGTCATTGAGGTCGTCGAACCACCACTTGTTGAGCGAGGCGCGATACAGGAACCGGGTAGCGCCGTTCGCGTTCGAGATCGCGTCGACGCGGTCCTGCCGGACCCGCCGTCGGCCCCAGCCGAACAGCGCCAGGCCCGCCGCGAGACCGAGGGCCGCCGCGGCGACCGAGACAAGGACGAGGATCCCGTCGATGCCCGCGAGCTGGAACGCCTCGGGCGTGCCGTGGAGGACCCTCTCGGAGTCCTTGAACACTGGCTCGAGCCAGCCCGCCAGCAGGCCGGTCCCACCGGCGAACACCTGGCCGCCGAGGATCGCGCCCAGGCCGATGGACGGGATCGCCAGCAGGACCAGCGGCAGCGTCATCTGCCACGGGCTCTCGTGGATGTTCGGCTCCACGGCCGGGTCCACGCGGGATTCGCCGTAGAACGTCTTGCCCATCAGGCGCCACATGTAGAACGCGGTCATGACCGCGACGACAAGCCCGATCGCCCAGACCCACCCGAACCCGAACTTGAACGCCTCGCCCAGGATCTCGTCCTTGGAGAAGAAGCCCGCGAGTGGCGGGATGCCGGCGATCGCGATCGTGCCGATGAGCATCGTCGCGTGGGTGATCGGGATCTTCCGCCACAGCGCGCCCATGCGGTTCATGTCCTGCTCCTCGTGGACCGCGTGGATCACCGATCCCGAGCCCAGGAACAACAGGCCCTTGAAGAATCCGTGCGTCATCAGGTGGAAGATCGCGGGCACGAACGCCCCGACCCCCAGCGCCGCGAACATGTACCCGAGCTGGCTCAGCGTGGAGTAGGCGAGCACGCGCTTGATGTCCGTCTGGGTGAACGCGATCGAGGCCGCGAAGATCGCCGTGAAGATGCCGATCGCCGCGACGAGCACCATCGCCTCCTGCGCGTGGGCGAACAGGGGGTTGGCACGGGCGATGAGATACACGCCCGCGTTGACCATTGTCGCCGCGTGGATGAGGGCGGAGACCGGCGTGGGGCCCTCCATCGCGTCCGGCAGCCAGACGTGGAGCGGGAACTGCGCGCTCTTGCCCATCGCGCCCGCGAACACGAGCAGCGCGACGACCCCCAGCGGGATCGTGAGGACGGCGCCCGGCGCGATGAGCTTCGCGAGCGACTCCTGGATGTTCATCGTGCCCGTGTTCACGAAGATCGCCATGATCCCCAGCGCGAACCCGACGTCGCCGACGCGGTTGACGATGAACGCCTTCTTGGCGGCGAGGGCCGCGGACCGCTTGTGGTACCAGAACCCGATCAGCAGGTAGCTGGACAGGCCCACCAGCTCCCAGCCGGCGAACACCAGGACCCAGCTCGACGCGAGCACGAGCACCAGCATCGAGAACATGAACAGGTTGAGGTAGGCGAAGAACCGCCACGTCGCCCGGTCGTGCGCCGTGTAGCCGATGGAGTAGACGTGGACGAGCATGCCGATCGTCGTCACGACGAGGAGCAGGACCGCCGTCAGGGCGTCCACGTGGAACCCGAGATCCACCTGGAAGCTGCCGGCGGGGATCCACGTCCAGAGCTTGAACTCGAGACCCTGCTCGCCGAACGGCTCCGCGTGGCTCAGCGCCGGCACGATGACCATCAGCGCGATCACCCAGATCGCGATCACGATGCCCACCGGGACGATCTCGGCAGCGCCCCGGCCCCACCGGGCCATGAGCCGGCGGCCGAACAGGGCGGTGAACGCGAAGCCGAGTATCGGCAGCAGCGGGATGAGCGAGATCAGCAGCGGGTACAGCCCGTGGTCGACCGCCGAGATCGGCGTGGCCTCGGTCGCGGCGAACAGCAGGCTCGGGAGCAGATGCATCGTCGGCGCCTACTGCCGCATCGCGTCGTACTCGTCGACGAGCGGCGTCTTCCGGTTGCGGTAGATGGCGATCACGATGGCCAGGCCCACCGTGGCCTCCGCGGCCGCAGAGGCCATGACGATGAGCGCGATGACCGACGCGTTCGGGTTGAGGCGGGGATCGAAGGCGCCGAACGCGATGATCGCGAGGTTGACGGCGTTGACCATCAGCTCGATTGACATCAGCATGCTGATCGCGTTGCGCCGGGCGAGGAAGCCGAAGGAGCCGATGGCGAACAGGACGCCTGCGAGGACGAGGTACGCGTCGAGGGACCGCGACAGGCCGTCGAGGGCGCCCAGCATCAGTCGTTCCCCCCGCGCTCGCGCTTGGCCAGGAAGACGCCGCCGATGACCGCCGAGAGGAGCAGGACGCTCACGATCTCGAACGGGAGGATGAAGTCCGTGAACAGCGAGCGGGCGAGGTCCCTGACGGGCGTCACGATGCGCTTCGCCGTGTCGCCCCAGTCGGTTGCCGCGATGACGATCGCGATCAGCAGCGCAAGGATCGCGGCGGCGATCGCGGCAGGGAAGGCCTGGGTCTGGAACACGAGCGAGCTCGGGCCTGCCTTCGTCTGGGTGAGCATGATCGCGAACAGGATCAGGACGCTGATGGCGCCGATGTAGACGAGGACCTGGGCCGCCGCGACGACCGTGGCGCCGGCCAGCACGTAGAGCCCGGCCAGGGCGGCGAAGGACACGATCATCGCCAGGCCGCAGCGGATGATGTCCTTCATCGTCACGACCAGCAGCGCGGCGCCGAGCATGACGCCCGCGAGGATCATGAACAGCAGGTCATCCCACCCGAACCCGAGGAGCGGGATCGTTTCCGGCAGCGTCACGCGTCCCTCTCAGTGGTCGTGGGCGTGGGTCGACCCGTTCCCGGCGTCATGGCCGTTGCCATGCCCGTGGGCGGTGCCGTTCCCGTTTCCGCCCACGAGGGAGGCAGGCAGGACGGGGAGGAGGCGGCTCGAGTCGAGGAGGCGTCCCTCGGCCCTGGCCCGCTCCGCCCAGTCGCGCTCGCGGCGGATGTAGCTCATCTCGGTCTCACGCTCGACCGACGCCAGGGCGAGGAGGTCGATCATGGGCTCCTCCCGTGACGTGTGGCTGAGCTCGAACTGGTCGCTGTGGCGGAGGGCGTCGTAGGGGCACGCGTCGACGCAGATGCCGCACAGGATGCAGCGGCTCTCGTCGACCTCGTACGTCTGCAGGACGCGCGGCTTGGGCATCAGCGCGCCGGTGGGGCACGTCTCCGCGCAGCGGCCGCAGGACACGCACGGCGTGTCGTTGAGGCTCATGTCGAGGGGCGTCGTCACCAGCGTGTCGAAGCCGATCCGCATGAAGTCGTAGCACGCGGCGCCGACGACCTCGGCGCACACGTTGGCGCACCGGCCGCAGTCGATGCACCGGGACGGCTCCCGGAGGATGAACGCGTGTGAGTCGTCGCGGACGTAGTCGTGGTTGGAGCCCGTGAACCGGTTCTCGGTGACCGACCGGTAGCCCGCGCCCTGGTGGAACTGCGGCTCGAGCGTCTTGAGCGTCGTCCCGTACTCGATGCCCAGGCGGCGCAGGTCGCAGAACCCGATCGCCTCGCAGGTGCACTGGAGGCAGCGGGTGGACTCCGCGACGGCCTCGTCCCGGGTGTACGGGATCTCGTACTCGATGTAGTTCGTGTTGCGCGCCTCGGGCTCGAGCGCCTTGAGGCGGTAGCGCGGCTCCTTGATCTCGCCCGTGAACGGGACGATCGAGAGGAACTCGGGCTGCGGCTCCGCCAGCGTCTGGCGGGTGCGGATCGTCGTGAGGTCATTGCCCTTGAGGAACGCGTCGACCGCGTAGGCGGCGCGCCTGCCCTCCGCGATGGCCTGGACGACCGTCGCCGCGCCGATGCGCACGTCGCCGGTCCCGAAGACGCCCGGCCGGCTCGTCTCGAAGGTCACGGCGTCGGCCTTGAGGCGGCGGTTCTTCGTCGCATCCACGCCCTCGGAGCCCGGGCCGATCCACGTCAGGTCGGGGCCCTGGCCGATGGCCAGTAGCACCCGGTCGCAGGGGATCGTGAACTCCGTGCCGGGCGCGGGTGCAGGTCGGCGGCGGCCCGATGCGTCCGGCTCGCCAAGTGCCATGCGGATGAACTCGACGCCCGTGACCTTGCCGGTCTTGTCGTCCCTGATCACCCGCGTGGGTCCGGCCTGGAAGATGGCGGTGACGCCTTCCTCGATCGCCTCGTGGACCTCGCCCGACGCCGGCATGTCCTTCATGTCGCGGCGATAGACGAGCGTGACCTCGCTGGCACCCTGGCGGATCGACGTCCGGCTGCAGTCCATCGATGTGAAGCCGCCGCCGATGACGACCACCCGGCTGCCGGCGTGGCCCGGATACTCGAGCCCGAGCGTCGCCGTGCGCAGGTACTCGAGGCCGTCGATGACGCCGTCGGCGTCCTCGTTCGGGATGCCCAGCTTGTTCGTGTCGTAGCAGCCGATGGCGACCACGACGCTGTCGAACCCGCGGTTCTGCAGGTCGTCCAGCGTGAAGTCCGTGCCCAGGGCCTGATTGCAGACCATCTTCCCGCCGAGGCGGACGACCGACTCGTACTCGGCCTCCAGGACCTCGACCTTTGGCAGGCGGTACTGCGGGATGCCATAGCGGAGCATGCCGCCGGGCGCCGCGTCGCGCTCGAAGACCGTGACGTCGTGACCCGCGAGGAGCAGGTAGTACGCCGCGCTCATGCCGGCCGGGCCGGATCCGATGACGGCTGCGCGACGGCCGGAGGGGGCCTGGCGCTCGAACGGCAGCGGCGGGTCGATCCCGTCGTCCAGCATCGCCTTGATGACCTGGTCGCCTGCGTAGCGGTGGCTGTCGCGGATGGCGATCGCTTCGTCCACCTCGTCCCGGCGGCAGTGGTCCTCGCACGGTGCGGGGCATACCCGGCCAAGGACGCTGGGGAACGGGATCGTGCGCTTGAAGATGCGCGTGCTCTCGGTCCAGTTCGCCTCGGCGTTCGCCTTGAGAAAGCCCGGGATGTCGATGTGGCTGGGGCACTTGTTCTGGCACGGCGGCAGGCAGTACGCGTTGTGGTCGCTGAAGATCAGCTCGAGGTTGGTCCTGCGGATCCGACGCAGCTCGTCCGTCTGGGTGCGCACGACCATGCCCGGTGCGGCCTCACGGGAGCACGAGATGGGCGGCTGGTCCTCGCCCTCGACCTCGCACACGCACATCCGGCAGGCGCCGAAGCCCGGCAGCTTGGGCTCGTAGCACAGCGTCGGGATCTCGATCCCGTTGTCGCGGGCGACCTCGAGGATCGTCTGGCCCTCGTAGCCCTCCACGACGCGACCGTCCACCTCGAGGCTGATCCGCGGCGTGCTCTGCGGCCGTTGCGGGCTCTGCGTCGTGATCAGGCGCTCAGCGGGCGAATCCTCGCGGGGCGTGACCGTGTCGTAGATCGCGGGCTGGTCGGGGCGCGCGTCGCGCCGCTCGAGCGGCGCGTCGGTCTCGGGGCGAACGATGAGATCGGCCATCAGTGGGGTCCCGGGGTCGCGGCGCCCGTGCCCACCGCGATGGGGTGACATACCCCGGCGGGACAGGTGCTGCGGAGGAGGTGGTCGTCGAGCTCGGACCGGAAGTATCGCATCCCGCTGGAGAACGGAAGGGTCGCCAGGCGCTCGTGATCGCACAGCGCGCTGGCCGCGATGTCGTGCGCGAGATCCGTCATCAGGGTGAGGTCGGTGGGCCTGGGCCGGCCGCTCGCGACGCGGTCGCCAATCTCGTACAGGCGGCGCAGGCCGATGCGGCAGGGGATCGTCTTGCCGCACGCCTCGTCAGCCGAGAACTTCGTCAGCAAGCGGGCCAGGTCCACGATGCACGCCCGGTCGTCCGCCACGACGACGGAGCCGGACCCGATGTGGGCGCCGACCGCGCGCAGGGCATCGAACTCGTAGGGGGTGTCCAGCAGGTCCGCCGGGAGCAGGCCGCCGGTGGGCCCGCCCACGAGGATGGCCTTGAGGCTCCGGCTGCCGACGCCGCCGATCAGGCGGATGAGCTCGCTGATCGGCGTCCCCAGCGGGACCTCCGCGATGCCTGCGCCCTCGGGGCCGCGCAGCTGGACGAGGCTCGTGCCCGGGCTGCCGCTGGAGCCGACGGCCGCAAAGGCGCTGCCGCCCTCGCGGATGATCCACGGCACGGAAGCCAGGGTCTGGACGTTGTTGACGACGGTGGGCTTGCCGAACAGGCCCTTCTCCGTGGGATACGGTGGGCGCTGCTCCGGCTGGCCGCGCTTGCCCTCGAGGGCCTTGAGCAGCACGGTCTCCTCGCCCAGCATGTAGGCGCCCTGTACCGGCCGGATCGTGATGCTGATCCGGTGGCCGGTGTTGAGGACGTCGTCGCCGAGGAAGCCCGCCTCCTCCGCCGCGAGGACGGCGCCCTCGAGCAGGGTGATGAGCGCAGCCTCCCCGGCCCGGACCGCGATGACGGCCTCGGTGGCCCCGATGGCGAACGCGGCGATCGCCAGGCCCTCGATCAGGGCCCAGGGGTCCGCGGCCATCAGCGTCACGTCGGTGCGCACGGCGGGATCAGCCCCGTAGCCGTTGGCAACGACATAGCGCTGGCTGGCGGGCTGATTCGCGGCAGCGCGCCACTTCTGGCCGGTGGGAAAGCCCGCGCCACCTCGCCCACGGAGACCCGACGACCCTACGGTGGCGATGGTCCCGGTGGCCCCGAGGTCGCGGACCGCGATCCGGAGTGCCTCGAAGGCGCCCGCGCGCGTTGCTGCGTCGAGGTCGCCCGGCTCTGCCGCGATCGCGGCAACGCGCCCTGTGAGGACGGCGGGCCAGTCCTTCGGCGTGGTGAGGAAGGGTCCCATCAGCTTGGCCGACCCCCGTAGCCCAGCGATGCGTCGAGGGCGGACCGGTAGGCGTGCTCGATCGCGACGTGCGCCTGGCCCGCCGTAGGGACGGTCTCGACCACCGGTGGCTCGAAACGCAGGTGGCGGTAGTACGAGGCGGTGCCGTAGATCATCGCGTACCACGCCCCCGTGATCCGGCTGATGTGCTTGAGCGCGCCGACCGGGAGATAGCCGTACTCGGCCTGGGTCTCCTCGAGCATCGCGAGCAGCGCCCGGGGGTCGTAGTCATGGCGTTCAAGGATCTCGTCCAGCGCGGTCGTATCGACCGGGTCGAAGCGGCGGAACGCGGGGTCGGCGACGGGCCTGCCCGAGCGGCGGATCGCGGACTCCTCGCGGCGCTCGCCGTACGTCTCGGGCGGGCCCCAGTGGACATGGAAGCGGCCCTTCGTGTCGATGCCGCCCATGTCGATGCACTCGATGGGGCACGCCTGGGCGCACTGGAAGCAGGTCTCGCACTTGAGCGTGCCGTACTCGTCGTACAGCAGCTGGAGGCGGCCGCGGAACTTGGGCGCGACGTCGGCCTGCTGCTCCGGCCACTTGATCGTGGCCTTGGGCGCGAAGAACTTGCGCAGGGTCAGGCCCATGCCGCGCACGATGCCCATGCCGGGAATGAAGCTCATGTCAGGCGACCTTCAGGGCGTGGACGACGAGGATCGCCGCCGCGGTGATGAACAGGTTGAGGAGGGCGGCAGGAAGCAACCACTTCCACGCGAACCCCATCAATTGGTCGATGCGGACGCGGGGCAGCGTGCCGCGCATCCACACGAAGACGAACACGAACAGGAACGACTTGACCATGAACCACACGAGGCCCGCGACCCAGTCCAGCTCCACGTAGGCGAGGCCGAACAGGACGCCCATCGTGATGAGGTTGAACACGATGAAGCCGAGGATCAGCGCCTGCCACCCCGGCCGGTTGTCCGAGGTCAGCCAGAACGGCAGGGCGAACAGCAGCGTCAGCGCGGGCGGCGCGATCGCGAGCAGGATCAGGAGGCCGATGCCGAGCGAGCCCGGGTCCAGGTTGAGGTTGATGTCCGGGAACGGGATCGGTGCGCTCCACGCGCCGAAGAACAGCGTGGTCATGAGCGCCGAGATGATGAACACGTTCACGTACTCGGCGAAGAACAGGAACCCGAAGCGCATGCCCGAGTACTCGGTCGCGAAGCCCGCGACGATCTCGGAGTCGGCTTCCGTCAGGTCGAACGGCGTGCGGTTGGCCTCCGCGGTTGCCGCGATGAAGAAGATCAGCGCACCGAGCGGCTGGCGGAAGACGAACCAGTCCCAGAACCCGCCTTCCTGCTGGATCGCGATCTGGTTCACGCTCATCGTCCCGGCGAGCAGGATCAGCCCGACGACCGAGAGGGTCAGCGGGATCTCGTACGAGACGACCTGGGCCGCCGCGCGGAGGCCGCCCAGCAGCGAGTACTTGTTGAAGCTGGACCAGCCGGCCATCAGCAGGCCCACGACGCTCATGCCGCCGACCGCGAACAGGTACAGCAGGCCGATGTTGAAGTCCTGGCCCACAAGGCCCGCGGTCCGCTTGCCGGTCTCCGGGTCGATGAAGCCCGGCCCGAAGGGAATGACGAGGAACGTCATGACCGTGGCCAGGAACACGATCACCGGGGCCCACGTGAACACGATCCGATCCGCCCCGGTGGGCGTGAAGTCCTCCTTCATGAGAACCTTGAGCCCGGCCACCACCGAGTGGAGCGCGCCCATCGGGCCGACCCGGTCCGGGCCCACGCGAAGGTTCATCCGGGCGATGACCTTGAGCTCCATGAAGATGATGATGAAGGCGGCCGGGATGCTGAACAGCAGGATGCCCGTGACCGCCCCGAGGAACCGGACGATGCCCAGGTTGGCGGTCAGCAGGTCCACCACGAACGGCCCGACGAACAGCGCCACCAGGATCGTCAGGATCGGGCCCACCACGAGGACCAGGAACATCAGCGGCAGCAGCACCTTGCCCAGGACCGTCATGTTGCCCCAGGCCCGGTTGAGGGCGGTCACTTGTCGACGCCCCCCATGACGGGATCCAGCGACGCCATGACCGCCATCGTGTCCGCGATGAGGTTGTTCCGCATCAGCAGCCCGACGAGCTGGAGATGGACGAACGACGGGTCGTGGATCTTCATCCGGAACGGCTGATCCGTGCCGTCCGAGATCGCGTACGTCCCGTACAGGCCGCGCGGCGCCTCGACCGCGGCCCAGGCGCGACCCGGGCGCGGCCGGAGCAGGCGCGGGAGCTTGGCCATGATCGGCCCGTCGGGCATGTTGTGGAGGCACTGGTCGATGATCCGCAGGCTCTCGCGGACCTCGTCCACGCGCAGCAGGTAGCGGTCCAGGGCATCGCCACCCGCCGGCCCGCCACCGCGGGTCGGGATGTTGAACTCGAGCTCCGGATAGATCGAATACGGGTGCGCCCGGCGGATGTCGAACGGGATCCCCGAGGCCCGGACGTTCGGCCCGGTCACGGCCATGCGCAGCGCGGTGTCCTGGTCGAGCATGCCCATCCCGCGCATCCGGCGGACGAAGATCTCGTTCTCGTTGAGGAGCGCCGTGTTCGCCTCGTGCTGCGCCGCTGCGCGGCTCATCCAGTCGCCCAGGCGGGACATGAACTCGTGGTTCAGGTCCCCGTTCACGCCGCCGATCCGGAAGTAGTTGAACAGCATCCGCTGGCCCGTGACCGCCGCGAGCATCTCGACGATCTCGTCGCGCTCGATGAAGCTGTACAGGATCGGCGTGAGACCGCCGAGGTCGAGCGCCATCCAGCCCATGAACAGCGCGTGGCTGGCGATCCGGTTGAGCTCGCCCGTGAGCACGCGGATGTACTCCGCCCGGCGCGGCACCTCGATGTCCAGGAGCTGCTCGAACGCCATGACCGGCGCCCACTCGTTGAACAGCGAGCTCACGTACTCGAGCGGGTCGACCTGGCTGATGATGTGGTGGTAGTCGCTGTTCTCGCACAGCTTCTCCACGCCTCGATGGAGGTAGCCCAGCACCGGGTCCAGGTCCACAACCCGCTCGCCGTTGATCTTGAGCACGACCCGCAGCACGCCGTGCGTCGACGGGTGCTGGGGGCCCATGTTGAGGAACATCTCGCCGTCACGGAGCTCGTAGAACTCGGCCTCGCGCTCGGTGCGTGGCGGATACGGCGGGATGGACTCGAACGCCCCGATCTGGTCGTCGAGCATGATCCGCGGATCGTCCGCCGACGGGTGCTGGGGCGTGGACGGAGCCGTCATCGTCAGGCCTTCACGGTGCGGCGGACGACACGCTGCGTCGCCTGGGCGGGCGCGTGCGTCTGCTCCATGTGGCGCACGCCGCCACCCGGGGAGCGGGCCGCGTCGTCGGCAAGGTAGAAGTCCTTGCGCAGGGGGAAGCTCGTGTAGTCGGGCGGCATGTAGATCCGGCGCAGGTCCCGGTTGCCCTCGAAGATGATCCCGAACATGTCGTAGGTCTCGCGCTCCATCCACTCCGCACCCGGCCACAGGCCGGTCAGCGACGGGATGCGCGGATCATCGCGTGGCAGGCCGTCCGCGACGACCCGCAGCCAGTCCGGCGTGGACGTCGACCACAGGTGGTACACGACCTGCATGTGGGCGCCGGTGTCGACGCCCGCGAGGTCCACGAGCACCCCGAAGTCGAGCTCCGGCTCGTCGTGCAGCGCGCGCAGGACCTCCACCACGTCGCCCGGCGCGACGCGCATCTCGGTCTGGTCGTGGCGCTGGCGGACCGGCCCCGTCAGGCGATCACCGAAGCGCGCCTCCAGGCGCTTGCGCAGCACACGGTCCATGCCCTAGACGTCCGTCGGCACGTTCGGCCCGATCGGCCGCGTGGCCCACTCGCCCCGGCGCTCCTTGACGAGCTGCTGGAGCTTCATCATCCCGTAGATGAGGCCCTCGGGGCGGGGCGGGCAGCCGGGCACGTAGACGTCCACCGGCATCACGCGGTCGATGCCCTCGATCGTGCTGTAGGAGCGCTTGTAGCGGCCGCCAGAGCACGTGCAATCGCCCATGGCGACGCACCACTTGGGCTCCGGCATCTGCTCCCACAGGCGCACGAGCGGGCCGGCCATCTTCGTCGTGAGCGTGCCCGCGACGATCAGGACGTCGGCCTGGCGCGGGCTGGCGCGGAACGGGAACATGCCCCAGCGGTCCATGTCGTTCTTGGACGTGGCCGCGGACATCATCTCGATGGCACAGCAGGCGAGGCCCGAGAGGAGCGGCCACAGGCTGTTCATCCGGATGAGGTCCAGGACGACGTCTGCCTTGGTCGGGATCACGTCGAGCGCGCCCCAGCGCGCGGTGTCCGCGAGCATGGCATCCGACCCCTCGAGCGCCGCAAGGTGGAGGTGCTCGCTGGCGCGGCCGCCCGCGTAGGCGTCGGGTCGCAGGGACGACCACAGCGTATTCGGGACGACCAGCGGCTGGGTGAGGTCACGCGCTGTGGTGGTGATCAGGGAGGCGGGACGCGCATCGGGCCGGTCGGATCCCGCCTGGGGGTCGCCGCCCGGTTCGACGCCCAGGCCCCGGACCCCGTCCGGGCCGCCCGGCGTCATTGCCACGACAGCACCCCCTTGCGCCACGCGTAGGCGAGCCCGAACAGCAGGACCACCACGAACACGAGCATCGTGAAGAAGCCCGCGAGCAGGAGCTCCTGGAACACGAGGGCCCACAGGAAGATGAAGATCACCTCGATATCGAAGGCGACGAACATCAGCGCATAGATGTAGAACGAGATGCCAAAGCGGGCATGGGTGTCGCCGTACGTGTCGATCCCCGACTCGTACGGGTAGCCCTTGTGCTTGTCGCCGCGGGTACGGTGGGAGATCAGCCAGGCGAGCCCGATCGTGAGGAAGACGAACGACACACCGGCGAAGGCGTACCCGACGACGTACCAGATCCCGGTCACGTGGTCCTCGATGTCGAGCGCCGGTGGGCGGTGGGCGGAGCCCGGCCGGCGTTCGAGGTGGATGCGCTGGGCATGCCGCTCACGGTTGGCGCGGCCGGGCCATTCTAGCAGCGGTGCACGCGCGACGGTCCGGTCGGCCCCACAATGCCGGGCCGGTCATCCCGTGGGCGGCCGGAGCCGCGTGAGCCCGTCGAGCCGGGTTCCGGAGGGCAGCCCGCGACCGAAGACAAGCACGCGGAACCCGCCCATCCCGCGCGGGTCGAGCAGCCGGGCAAGCGCCGATCGCAGGTCCAGGGCGTCCTGGAGGCTCGCGCCCTGGCGGCGCATGAAGGCCTGCGTCAGGTCGCCAGTCCCGAGGGTGGCGACGAGCTCCGCCTGGCTCGTCTCGCCGACCGGCTGGAGTCCGGCGCGGGCGGCCGCAGTCCGGACCGAGGCGAGGTCGACGGTGGCGGTGAGGTCCTGGCGACCGAGGTGGCGGAACGGGTCGCCGCCCACCGCATGCCGGGCGAACGCGCGGAGCGTGCCGGTCGGGCGGCTGACCGGGTCGTGGAGCGCCGCCGGCTCGGCGCCATAGTCGACGAGCACGACGACGCCACGGGCGAGGTGGCGGGTGGCGGCCGCGAGCCACGGGTCCAGTGCGAGGCACAGTTCCGTGACCTGGCCCTCGGCAAGCTCGACTCCCTCGTCACGCAGCCGGCGGGCGAGCTCGGGCGTGGTGGGCGCTGCCTCGACCTGCACGAAGGCGCCTGACTCGTCGATGCCCACAAGGAGCTCCGCGAAGCCGTCCGTCCGGCCAGGGCGGCCGACCAGGCGATGGACCGGGAGCGCATCGAGGACCTCGTTGGCGATCACGGCGCCGGTCTCGCCGGCAAGCGGCGACGGACCGTCGACCAGCCGCGCGGCCATGCCCTCCGCGCCCAGGCGCGCCCGCAGTTCGTCCAGCCGCGCGGCTTCCACCTCGATCGGGCGATAGCGGACGGCGTCGAGGAGCGGGGAGCCGAGATCCCGGAGCCCGCCGAGGAGGCCGACCGCCATCGCGCCGCTACCCGCGCCGGGCTCGCTGATCGTGAACGGCGCCGGGCGGCCCATCGCATCCCATGCCTGCTCCATGAGCCGGCCGATCACCGCGCCGAAGATCGGATGCGCCTCCGGCGCCGTCAGAAAGTCGCCACCCCGGCCCGGGGCGGCGTCCGCCCGCCGGTAGTAGCCGTGGCCGGGCTCGTACAGGGCCCGGTCCATGAACCGGGCGAACGTGATCGGTCCATCGAGTGCGATCTCGGCGCAGATCCGGGCGATGAGCTCCACGTCCTCGCCGATGGCTTCGGGGTCGGGCAGCGCCTCCCGCCGGTAGCCGGGCTGGGCGGCCAGCGGAGGTCCGCCGTCATCGACCAACGGGGCGCCGTCCATCGGCGCGACCTCATCCATCTCTGCGCGGTCGTCCATCGGCGCGATGCTATCGGGCGCCCGGCTGGCGGAGGGCGTGGCGCGCGCCAGGCCCGACCAGCGTGTGTGCGCCCAGGAGGATCGGGACCGGTGCACCGGCCGCGGACATCGTGACCTCGCGGAGCCAGGCATCGACGATCAGCTCGGGTCGCGACAGGTCGCTCGCATAGCGGTCCTCGGGCGTTGGCCACGCGCCCTCGTCGGCGCCGAGGTGGTGGGCGAGGAGCACCCGGGTGTCGACGAGGGCGCCGTCTGCCAGCGTGGCGACGTGGGTTCCAAGGCTGCCGGGGCCGTCCCGGTCCAGCAGCAGGCCCAGCAGGCTGTGGGGCGTGCGCCGGTTCGCCCGGCCCAGCGCGGCGGCAAGCGACGCGGTTCGCAGCCCGCGCTCCTCGATGAGGACCCGCGACCGGGATCGCGTCTCGCGCTCGAGCCAGCGAACATCCACGGCGGCCATCCGACCGGCGACCAACAGCTCCGCCGTCGGGTCGCGCGCGATGGCCCGCAGGGCGGCAAGACGCTCCCGGACGGGTCCCGCGGCAGCCTCGTCGGGGAGCGGCAGGATCGGCGCCCCTCGTACATCCTCGAGCAGGAGGAGGTCCAGGGGCGAGTCGATGTCCATCGCCAGCCGTCGTCGCGCGCGCAGGTCCCGGACCGGCACCCCGGCGACCTCCGCAAGCCAGCGTGGGAGGGCGTTGTCGGTTTCGAGGTCGTCGGCGAGGGCGCGGAGGGCGAGGTCGGCTCGCGCGATCGCGATGATGTCCGCCGAGTAGCGGTTGTTGGCGAGGGCAGCGGGCACCTCCCCGGCCGCAGCGTCGAGGAACGCGCGTCGATCGACGCTCGTTGCGAGGGGCGCGGACGCGGCACCCAGGACGACGATGCCCGGCGCCGCGCCCCGTTCGAGCAGGCGTCGCAGGCGGGCGCCGAAGGGCTGGGCGTCAGGTGGCTCGCGCACGATCCGCACGTCCGTGCCGCCCGCCGCGGCGAAGCCGTCGCGGTGATGCCCCGCAAGCACCGTCCGCGCGTCGTCGAGGACACGCGTCAGCGGGCCTGCGTCGGGCGCGGCTGCTGGTGCGAGGATGAGGACGGTTACCGGGGCGGGAGCCACGAGGGCGAGTCTAGCGACGGAGGATCGAGGGGCGGTGGGTCGGGTGCGGGCATACGTGGGCCTGGGTGCGAACCTGGGGGCTGTCGCGGAGACGCTGGCGGTGGCCGTGCACGCCCTTGGGGCGCTGCCGGGGGCGCGTATCCAGGGCGTGTCACGCCTGTACGCGACGGACCCCGTGGGGGTCGTGGACCAGCCCGAGTTCCGGAACGCCGTCGTGGCGCTTGACGTGCCATCCGGGCACACGCCTGAGGAAGGTGCGGTTGCCCTGCTGCTCGCGCTCAAGGCGATCGAGCGGGCGTTCGGGCGGCAGCCGCGCGAGCACTGGGGTCCGCGCGAGGTGGACCTCGACCTGCTGATCTTCGGGCGCCACCAGGTGGAGTTGGCCCGTCCGGCCTCAGGCCGGAGCCCGGACCCGGCCAAGGCCTCGCTACCCCTCACGGTGCCGCACCGCGAGGCGAGGCATCGGCTGTTCGTGCTTGCGCCGCTCTCGGACCTGGCGGCCGGGCTGGTGCCGCCGGGCTGGGGAGTGACGGTGGGCGTGGCGGCCGCCCGGCAGCGGGTGCTGGAGGGAGCGGGGGCGGCACGCCCGATCGCGCGCTGGGCGGACACGGGCTGGGCGCCACTGCCCTGAACGCGACCCGCCGAGGCTACATGCGGACGGCGGGCGGGCGATCCCGATCGAACATGTGGACGGTGTCCACGAACCGGACCTGTTTCGTCTGGTAGGCCATGACGAGCGAGTGCGTCCGTGCGCCACCGCCGAAGAACCTGACGCCCTCGAGCAGCTCGCCCGCCGTCACGCCTGTCGCGGCGAAGACCAGCTGCTCGCCCGACGCGAGATCCTCGGTCCGGTAGACCCTGGTCTCGTCCGCGTGCCCGAGCATCGTGATCGCGCGCTCCCGCTCCTCGTTGTTGCGGAACCGGAAGCGGGCCTGGATCTCGCCGCCCAGGCAGCGCAGCGCGGCCGCCGTGATGACGCCTTCGGGCGCTCCGCCGATCCCCATGACCGCATGAACGCCGGTGCCCTGGACGGCGCAGCTGATAGCTGCGGACACGTCGCCGTCGCTGATGAGCTTGATCCGGGCGCCGGCCGCGCGGACCTCCGCGATCAGCGACTCGTGGCGCGGCCGGTCGAGGATGATCACCGTGATGTCGGAGGTCTTGCGGCGCAGGGCCTCGGCGATCCGGTGCGTGTTCTCCGTCGCCGACTTCGTGATGTCGACGCAGCCCGCGGCCACCGGTCCGACCGCCAGCTTCTCGAGGTATGTATCCGGCGCGTGGGTCAGGCCGCCCTTCTCCGAGGCCGCGAGGACCGTGATCGCGCCGCCCTGACCCGTCGCGACGAGGTTCGTCCCCTCGAGCGGGTCCACCGCGATGTCCACGTGCTCGCTCTGGTCGAGGGTCCCGTCGTGGCGGCCGACGCGCTCCCCGATGTACAGCATCGGGGCGTCGTCGCGCTCGCCCTCGCCGATGACGATCGTCCCGGCGATGTCCGTCTCGTCCATCGCCCGGCGCATCGCCTCGGTCGCCGCCTGGTCGGCCTCGTTGCGCTCGCCGCGACCCATGAAGCGCGCTGATGCGATCGCCGCCGCCTCCGTGACCCGGACCATCTCAAGGGCGAGCAGCTTCTCCATCGGGCTAGTGCCGGAAGTGGCGGACGCCCGTGAAGACCATCGCGAGATGATGGCGATCCGCCACCTCGATGGCCATCTCGTCGCGGATCGACCCGCCGGGCTGGATGATCGCGGTGACGCCCGCGTTGGCGGCGATCTGGATCCCGTCGGGGAACGGGAAGTACGCGTCCGACGCCATGACGGACAGCTTGGCTCGTGCGCCGGCACGCCGCAGCGCGATGTCGACCGAGGTGTTGCGGCTCGGCTGTGCGGCGCCGATCCCGACCGTCGCGCCGTTGCGCGCGAGCACGATGGCGTTCGAGCGCACGTGGCGGACGGCGCGCCACGCGAACAGGAGGTCGGTCAGCTCGCCCAGCGTCGGGTGACGCCGGGTCACGACCTGGAGCTGGCCACGGTCGATCTCCAGCGCGTCGAGCGCTTCCACGAGCAGCCCGCCACCGACACGCTTGAAGTCGAGGTTCGCGATGCCGTAGTCGCGCATCCCGTCGGTGGGCGACGCCGGGACGGCGAGCAGCTCCAGCCCAGGCTTGTTGGCGAGGATCCCGAGCGCAGCGGGCGAGAACCCGGGCGCGACGACCGCTTCGTAGGAGTTCGCGGCGATCTCGCGCGCCGTGGCCCCGTCCAGCTCCCGATTGACCCCGACGATCCCGCCGAACGACGCGACTGCGTCGGTATCGAGCGCCCGCCGGTAGGCCTCCACGAGCTCCTCGGCAGAGGCGATGCCGACAGGGTCGGTGTGCTTCGTGATCACGACGGTCGGCGCCGTGTAGTCCGACGCGATCCGGTACGCCGCGTCGAGATCGAGCAGGTTGTTGAACGTCGGCGGGGTGCCGGCGAGCTGGGTCGCATCGGCGAGCGAGCCAGAGCGATGCGTCGTCTCGCGGTAGAAGGCCGCCCGCTGGTGCGGGTTCTCGCCGTACGGCAGGTCCGCGACCTTCTCCAGGACGAGCGCGAGACGCTGCGGGTACACGTTGTTCGAGATCTGGTTGAGGTACGCCGCGATCTCCGCGTAGTAGGCCGCGACGGTGCTGAAGGTGTCGGCGGCCAGGCGGTAGCGAGTGTCGGCCGAGACCTGGCCGAGCGACTGCAGCTCCTCGAGCACGGCCGGATAGTGGTCGGGTCCGCAGACCGCCGTGACCCCGGCGGCGTTGCGTGCCGCGGCGCTCAGGAGCGCGGCCCCGGCGATGTCGATCATCTCGATGGCGTCGTCGATGCCGATGTGGCGCCGGCCAACTTCGGGAGCGAACGACTTGACGTTGACCACGACGAGGTCCAGCAGCCCGATCCCGTGCTCCGCGAGCTGGTCGAGCTGTCCCTGGACGTCACGCCGGGCGAGGATCCCCGCATAGATCGCCGGGTGGAACGTCCGCACCTGTCCACCGACCAGCGAGGGCACCGCCGTCAGGTCCGAGACCGAGGCGACCTCGATCCCGTCCGCAGCGAGATGCTCGCGCGTGCCGTCGGTGGCGTACAGCTCGATGCCGAGGCGCTGGAGCTCACGCGCGAATCCGGAGATCCCCTCGCGATTGGCGACGGAAAGCAGCGCACGCACCTGCGCGGTTCCTCCTCCGGGCGGTTCGGCTGCGCTCGCTTCGCGACCGGGTCAGGGACTGTTCCCGGGCCGCTCCTGGGCGGGCACGTTGTGGCCGCGAGTATAGCGTGGCCCCGTGGCATACTCGGACCGCCCAACGTGGCGGGCGATCACCCGTTCCTTCGGAGACGACACGCGTGCAGCTCTGGCCCTGGGAGTACCTGTTCGAGCCCTACAGCAGGGCTGCGGTGCCCGATCTCTACATGCCCCTGTTCTTCGCGTCGGTCATGGCGCTGATCGCGACAGTGGTGTTCTACAACGTCCGGACGCGCCAGCTGCACCGCCACTCGGTGTACCTGCAGATGTACGAGTGGACCCTGTGGACGTCGATCATCACGTTCTCGCTGATGGTCGTGTACTGGATCTTCACCTTCGACATGATCATCGTCCTCGCGACGCTCGTCACCGGGCTCGCGACGCTGGTCTGGATCCGCTTCGTGCGCTTCCCGCCCTACTTCCGGGCGTATGAACGGCAGCTGTCGAAGCAGCGCTACTTCTCGCGCGAGCGGTTCACGCACCCCGAGACGACGATCCGCGCGAAGTCCTCGCGCCGGCGCCGCCGCCGCCGCTAGCGGTCCACACCCCGTGCCGATCGAGGTCCGGCGGTTCGGGGTGGGGCATCGCCGCCCGGATGGACCGCCCGGTACGACCGGCATCGCTGGCCAGGTGATCCAGACCGGGCCGACCGGTGTCATCGCCGAGCTGGCCTTCGAGCGTCGCGCGCGGATCACGCCCCACACGAACCCGAGCTGGACGTACTTCCTCGTGATCGAGGGCGGCGGTTGGGTGGGCGTGGGCGACGAGCGCACCCGGGTCCAGGCGGGCGAGGCGGTGGTCTGGCCGCCGGACGTGCTCCACGCGGCGTGGACCGATGGCGCACCGATGCGCGCAATCGTCGTCGAGCTCATGGAGCCCCCCGACGCCCTCACCTCGGGCGTGATCGAAGGGGTTGCGTCGGCGCCTGGCCCGGCGGTGGCGGGTGCGCCACGACTCGTCGCGAAGGGCGAGGGCAGCCTCGCACCTCGGCCGCCGAGCGTCGTGCGCCGGGGCGTGGATCCGGACACGGAGGAGGGCGAGCCGCTCTGACGGACGGCGCGCGCGGTGACGCGTTCCGCGATGGAACCGTAGCGCGCGCCGGGAGACCGGCGCGCACCGACCTGCCGTGCGATCTGGCCGCGCGCTGGCCGCGCGCACCCGGCGGTTCCGCGCCGCGCCTCGCCGCGCCACGCGCCTCGCCGCGCCTCGCCGCGACCCGCGATCCGCGCAATTTGTCGCTACTCCTCGCGTGCCAGCCAGGCCCCCAGCCCGCCCAGCACCCTGGCGGTCATCCCCCACACATTGAGTCCCTCGATGGGGTACGCGGCGTAGCTGATCTGCCAGCCGTCAATCTCGCGCTCGACGAGCGCAAGCTCACCGTCCGGAAGGAATGCCGCCAGGGGCGCTTCGATGATCGCCGCCACCTCGGCCGGCTGCGGCAGGAGCACCGGCCTGCGCGCCGCCACCGCGACGATCGGCGTCACGGCGAAGTTGCTCACGGGGATCCACTGCATCGCCAGCGGGCCAAGGACCCTGACCTCCGCCTGGTCAACGTCGAGGCCCACCTCCTCGGCTGCCTCGCGCAACGCCGTCGCCACGAGGTCCGCGTCACCGGGCTCCGTGCGGCCGCCCGGGAACGACACCTCCCCGCTGTGATGGCCGCCGCGATCGGCCCGCTCCGTCAGCACGACGCGCGCGTTTCCGTCCTCGTCCGCGAATAGCAGCACGAGCACGGCGGCCGGGCGGGCGGACGAAGCCGCGTCGGCCCACGACGGCTGCGGCCGCGAGGACCCCGCCTCGGCGAACGCGGGCATGAGTGCCGCCGGTCCATCGGGCAGCTCTTCGGGCAGCCGCTCGAGGCGGCGGAGCGCGTCCTCGAAACGCACGACGGGCCGACCGGCGCCGGGTCGGGCTAGTTGACGAGCTCGCCGCCGTCCGAGCCATTGGGCTCGTCGAGCGGGGGAAGATCGAACGCCGATCGTCGGCCAGGCCCGGCCCCTGTGCCGGCGGGCTCGCGATCGGCTGGCGTGAAGCGCGCATCGCGGCGCTCGGACGCCTCGCTGACGACGGTCCGGGAATCCGCGCTGAACACGAGCGTCCCGGACACGGCGTCGGCATCCGCAACCACCACGTCCCCGGGCTTGAACGTCCCGGACAGCAGCGCCCGGGCGAACGGGTTCTCCACCAGCCGCTGGATCGTGCGCTTGAGGGGCCGCGCCCCGAAGGCCGGGTCCGTGCCCTCGTGCACGATCAGCGTCCGCGCCGCCGGCGTCAGCTCCAGCGCCAGGTCGTTGGCCGCGATCCGGCCCTGCAGGTCGGCGACGAGGAGGTCGACGATCCGCACGAGGTCCGCGTCGGTCAGGGCGTGGAACACGATGACCTCGTCGATCCGGTTGAGGAACTCGGGCCGGAACGCGCCATGCAGCGCCTCGGTTACGCCGTGCTTCATGGACTCGTAGTCCTCGCCACCCGGTCGCCCGGCGAAGGCCTGGATCTGCTGGCCCCCGATGTTCGAGGTCATGATCACGACGGTGTTCTTGAAGTCCACGGTCCGGCCCTGGCTGTCGGTGAGCCGTCCGTCATCGAGGACCTGGAGCAGGACGTTGAACACGTCGGGGTGCGCCTTCTCGATCTCATCGAGCAGGATCACCTGGTACGGGCGGCGCCGGACGGCCTCGGTGAGCTGGCCACCCTCCTCATAGCCGACATATCCCGGAGGCGCCCCCACGAGGCGCGACACCGCGAACTTCTCCATGTACTCGCTCATGTCGATGCGGACCATCGCGTGCTCGTCGTCGAACAGGAACTGCGCCAGCGCTCGAGCCAGCTCCGTCTTGCCGACGCCCGTCGGCCCGAGGAACATGAATGACCCGATGGGCCGGCGCGGGTCCTTGAGGCCTGCGCGTGCGCGACGGACGGCGTCCGACACGGCCGCGATCGCCTCCTCCTGGCCGACGACCCGGTCGTGGAGCCGCTCCTCCATGTGGAGCAGCTTCTCGAGCTCGCCCTCCAGCAGGCGCGTGACCGGGATGCCGGTCCACGCCGCGACGATGCCGGCGATGTCGTCCGCGGACACCTCTTCCTTGAGCATCGCACCCGGACCCTGGAGCGCGGCCATCGCCGCCTCCTGTTGGGCCATCCGCTCGTTGAGCTCCCGGGACCTGCCGTACTTGAGCTCCGCCGCGGTGCCGTAGTCGGCCTCGCGCTCGGCCTGTTCGATGCGCACGGCCAGCTGCTCGATCTCGGACTTGGTCGCGCGCAGCGCCGCGATCGCGCTCTTCTCCGCCTCCCAGCGCTGCTTCATCGCGCCGGCCTCCTCGGCCACGTCGGCGAGCTCCTTCTCGAGGTGGTCCAGCCGCGCCCTGGACGCGTCGTCCGTCTCCTTGCGCAGCGCCTCGCGCTCGATCTCCAGCTGGATCCGACGCCGCTCCAGCTCGTCCAGCTCGACCGGCATCGAGTCGATCTCCATGCGCAGGCGGCTGGCCGCCTCGTCGACGAGGTCGATCGCCTTGTCGGGCAGGAACCGTTCCGTGATGTAGCGGTCCGACAGCGTGGCCGCGGCGACGAGCGCGGAGTCGGTGATCCGGACGCCGTGATGGACCTCGTAGCGCTCGCGGAGGCCGCGCAGGATCGAGATGGTCTCCTCGACCGTCGGTTGGTCGACGACGATCGGCTGGAAACGCCGCTCGAGCGCCGCGTCCTTCTCGATGTGCTTGCGGTACTCGTCGAGCGTTGTCGCGCCGATCGTGTGCAGCTCGCCGCGCGCGAGCATCGGCTTGAGCAGGTTCGAGGCGTCCATCGCGCCCTCGGCCGCCCCTGCCCCAACGACGGTGTGGAGCTCATCGATGAACAGGATCACCCGCCCCTCGGCGTCCTTGATCTCCTTGAGCACGGCCTTGAGCCGCTCCTCGAACTCGCCCCGGAACTTCGCGCCCGCGATGAGTGCGCCGAGGTCGAGCGAGATGACCCGCTTGTCCTTGAGCGTTTCCGGGACGTCGCCGCGGACGATCCGCTGCGCGAGCCCCTCGACGATCGCGGTCTTGCCGACGCCCGGCTCGCCGATCAGGACCGGGTTGTTCTTCGTGCGCCGCGAGAGGACCTGGATCGTGCGCCGGATCTCGTCGTCGCGGCCGATCACCGGGTCGAGCTTGCCCGCCCGTGCCTCGGTCGTGAGGTCACGCCCGTACTTCTCGAGCGCCTGGTATGTGCCCTCTGGCGTGGCGCTCGTCACCCGCTGGCCGCCGCGGACCGTCTGGAGGGCCCCGAGGATCGCCTCCGACCCGGCGCCATGCCGCTCGAGGATGGCCTGCGACTCGCCGCCGACCTCGGCGATGCCGAGGAGCAGGTGCTCCGTGGAGGTGAACTCGTCGCCCAGGCGGCGGGCCTCCTCCTGGGCACGCTCGACGACGCGCCTGGCGCGCGGGTCCAGCCCGAGCGAGCCACCCTGGATGCGGGCGCGTCGGGCGAGGATGCCGGCGAGCTCGTCGCGGAACGCGGGCAGGTCCACCCCGAGACGCCGGAGCGTCTCCGCGGGGATCCCGTCGTCCGGCCCGACGAGCGCTGCGAGCAGATGCTCCGCGTCCAGCACGGGGCTCTGCATCCGCTCCGCGAGCTGCTGGGCGGTGACGATGGCCTCCTGGGCCTTCTCGGTGAAATGGTCGAGCTGCATGGTTCGGGTCTCGTCTGGCGGTCGGTTCGGGTGTTCCGGGGGGTTCGGGCCTGTGGGTGCTGGGGCGGTTCGGGTCTCAGGCTTTGGGCCGTGGATCGGGCTGGTCGACGAGGTCGAGGAACGTGCGCGCGGCGCTGGCCTGCGCCTCATCGAGCGGCGGCGGGAGCACGACGCGGACCTTGAGGTAGAGGTCGCCGGCGCCGCCGTCCTTCATCTTCGGCATGCCCTGCCCGCTGAGGCGGAACGTCCGGCCCGCCTGCGTCCCCGCGGGGATCGTGAGCAGGAGCCGCCCCTTGAGGGTCGTGACCGGTACCTCGGCCCCGAGCAGCGCCTCGCGCAGCGAGACCGGAAGCTCGCGCTCGAGGTCAGCGCCGCGACGCTGGTAGGTGGCATGCGGCGCCATCCGCACGGTGACGATGATGTCGGCGCCCTTGGGTCCCTTGCCGCGAACGCGGACGCGGCTGCCGGTGTCGACGCCGCGCGGGATCTTGACCTCGTAGCGCTTGCCCTCGACCTCGAGCAGGCGCTGCGCGCCATGGAAGGCCTCCTCGAGCGACAGCTCGGCCGGGGCCTCGATCTCGGTGGCACGCGTCGCCGCCGCGCTCCCCGGAGTCGCGGTCCGGGCGCCGTTGCCGCCGAGGCCCATCCCGCCGAGCATGTCCTCGAAGCTGGTGGCGCCCGTGGCGCTCGCATTGCGCCGGGCCATCCGTTCCGCGGCGGCGTCCCGCGCAGCGCCCCGCGTCCCGCCCTGGGCGGCGCCACCTGCCGCCGCCCCGGAGAAGAACGTGCGAAAGAAGTCGGAGAAGCCGGCGTCGCCACCGCCGGCCGTACGGAACTCGTAGCGGACGTTGCCGCCCTGGCCGCCGAAGCCGGCACCAGCCCCGCCCGCCGCCCCCGCGAATGGTCCTCCGGACGCGAACGGGTCCGCGCCCCCCCGGCCGGCGCGGCCACCGCCCTGGTACTGGTCCCAGTTGGAGCCCAGCGTGTCGTATTGCGCACGCTTCTCCGGGTCGGACAGGACAGCGTTCGCCTCGTTGACGTCCTTGAACCGTTTCTCGGCGGCCGTGTCGCCTGGGTTCCGATCGGGATGGTGGGCGCGCGCGAGCTTCCGGAACGCCTTCTTGACGTCCGCCTGCGTGGCGGACCTCGGGACGCCCAGGATCTCGTAGTAGTCGCGGTACTCCATCAGTGGAATCCAGGGGACCGCCGGGACGCTGGCGCGCCCCGGCGATGCCGTGGTCTAGCGGTTGCCCTTGACGATGACCTGGGGCTGGTCGCTGGGCGGGAACGAGGTTCGCCGCACCCGCGACTCGGGCTCCGGCTTGGGAAGGGCGTCGCCACCCTCCACGATCGTCGGCGGCGCGACCTTGAGCGGCGTCGGGCGACGCCGGAGCGCCGCCTCCAGCACCTGGTCCATCGAGTCGGCGAGCACGAGCTTGATCTGCTTGCGGATGTCGTCCGGGATGTCCCGCAGGTCCTTCTCGTTCTTGCGCGGCAGGATGACCATGCCGGCACCCGAGAGATGCGCGGCGAGGATCTTCGACTTGAGCCCGCCGATCGGCAGGACGCGGCCACGGAGCGTGATCTCGCCGGTCATGGCCACGTCCTTGCGGACGGGGATGCCCGTGAGCGCCGAGACCATCGCGGTCGCCATCGTGACGCCCGCGGACGGGCCATCCTTCGGGATGGCGCCCGCCGGGACGTGGATGTGGAGGGTGTTCTTCTCGAACGTCTCACGCGGGATCCCCAGCGAGGCGGCATTCGAGCGGATCCAGGACAGCGCGGCACGCGCCGACTCGCGCATCACGTCGCCCAGCTGGCCTGTGAGGATGAAGTCTTCCTTGCCCTCCATCTTCGTGACCTCGACCGCGACGACGTCGCCGCCGACCTCGGTCACCACGAGACCCGTTGCGCTGCCCGTCTGGTCCTCGGCCTCAAGCTCGCCGTACTCGAACCGCGCCGGGCCGAGGAACTCGACCAGCCGCTTGACGTCGATGACGATCTTGCGCTTGCGGCCCTCGGCCACCCGCCGCGCGACCTTGCGCATGGAGTTGGCGATCTCCCGCTCGAGGTTCCGGACGCCGGCCTCGTGCGTGTACGCCTGGACGAGCTCGACGAGCGCCTCGTCGGTGACCTCGACGTTCTTGGCCGTCAGGCCGTGGTTCTCCATCTGCTTGGGGACCAGGAACCGGCGCGCGATCTGCACCTTCTCCCGCTGCGTGTAGCCCGGGAGCTGGATGACCTCCATCCGGTCCCGCAGGGCGGCCGGGATGGGGTCGAGCAGGTTGGCGGTCGCGACGAACAGCACCTTGCGCAGGTCGAAGGGGACCTCGAGGTAGTTGTCCTGGAAGCTGAAGTTCTGCTCCGGATCGAGGACCTCGAGCAGCGCGGAGCTCGGGTCACCCCGGAAGTCCATGCCGATCTTGTCGACCTCGTCCAGCATGAACACGGGATTGTTCGTGCCGCCGGTCTTGATGCTCTGGATGATCCGGCCCGGGAGCGCGCCGATGTACGTGCGCCGGTGGCCGCGGATCTCCGCCTCGTCGTGGATGCCGCCGAGGCTCATGCGGGTGAACTTGCGGCCCATCGCCTTCGCGATGGACTTGCCGAGGCTCGTCTTGCCGACGCCGGGAGGGCCCACGAACAGCAGGATTGGGCTGCGGATCGTGTCCGCGAGGGTGCGCACCGCGAGGTACTCGAGGATGCGCTCCTTGATCTTCTCGAGGCCATAGTGGTCCTCGTCGAGGATCTTGGCGGCCTCCTTGATGTCGTGGAGGTCGTCCGTGGTGACGTTCCAGGGCAGCCCGACGAGCCAGTCGACGTAGGTCCGGATGACGCCGACCTCCGGCGAGGCGGACGGGATCCGGCTCATCCGGTCGACTTCCTTGAGCGCCCG
>JBBRRZ010000014.1:0-97362 GCA_038245845.1 Candidatus Limnocylindrales bacterium | reverse complement strand
GGGGGTCGGGACGCGGGACGCGGGGTCGGGACGCGGGACGCGGGGTCGGGACGGGGGACGCGGGGTCGGGACGGGGGACGCGGGGGTCGGGACGCGGGACGCGGGGTCGGGACGGGGGACGCGGGGGTCGGGACGCGGGACGCGGGGTCGGGACGCGGGACGCGGGAGGCCGGTGCGCCGGGCGACCGGCGCACGCCCATGACGAACAACGCCCGCCGGCGAGGCCGGCGGGCCGTGTGCTCGTTGCGGGTGCGGAGGCTAGACCTCCTTGAACTCGCCCTCGACCGTCTCCTCACCCTCGGGCGCCGGACCGGATTCGGGATTGGCACCGGGCCCGGCGTCGGACGAGGCGCTCTCGCCGTCCGTCGGCGCATCGGCAGCCGCGGCCTGATACGCGGCCGTCGAGACCCGCGAGAGCGTCTCGACGAGCGTCGACATCCCTGCCTGGATCGAGCTCACCTCGGAGCCCTTGAGGGACTCGCGCAGCGACTCGACCTGCGACTCGACCGCCGCGCGGTCCTCGGACGACACCTTGTCGCCGAGATCCTTGATCGTCCGCTCTGCCTGGTAGGTCAGCTGCTCGGCCTGGTTGCGGAGCTCGACCTCCTCGCGCCGCTGCTTGTCCTCTTCGGCGTGCATCTCGGCGTCGCGGACCATCTGGTCCACGGCGCTCTTGTCGAGCATCGAGGACGCGGTGATCCGGACCTGCTGCTCCTTGCTGGTCGCCCGATCCTTGGCCTTGACGTCGAGGATTCCGTTCGCGTCGATGTCGAACGTCACCTCCACCTGCGGGATGCCCCGCGGCGCCGGCGGGATGCCGTCGAGGATGAACCGGCCGAGCGTCTTGTTGTCGTTCGCGAAGTCCCGCTCGCCCTGGAGGACATGGATCTCGACCTGGCTCTGGTTGTCCGAGGCGGTGGAGAACACCTGCGACTTCGAGGTCGGGATCGTCGTGTTCCGGTCAATGAGCCGGGTCATGACGCCACCAAGGGTCTCGATGCCCAGGGACAGCGGCGTGACGTCGAGGAGGAGGACGTCCTTGACCTCACCGCCGAGCACGCCCGCCTGGATCGCCGCGCCGATCGCCACGACCTCGTCCGGGTTGACGCCCTTGTGGGGCTCCTTCCCGAACACGGTCTTGACGAGCTCCTGGACCGACGGCATGCGCGTCATGCCCCCGACGAGGATGACCTCGTCGATCTCGGACGGCTTGAGGCCCGCGTCCTTGAGCGCCGCAAGCACGGGGCCCTTGGTCTTCTCGATGAGGTCGCGGACCAGGTCCTCGAGCTTCGCCCGGGTCAGGTTCATCACCAGGTGCTTCGGCCCTGAGGCGTCGGCGGTGATGTACGGGAGGTTGATCTCGGTGGACGACGTCGAGGACAGCTCGATCTTCGCCTTCTCGGCCGCCTCCTTGAGGCGCTGGAGGGCCTGCTGGTCCTTCGAGAGGTCGATGCCCTGGTCCTTCTTGAACTCGGTCAGCAGCCAGTCGATGACGCGCTGGTCGAAGTCGTCGCCACCGAGGTGCGTGTCGCCGTTGGTCGCCTTGACCTCGAACACGCCCTCGCCGAGCTCCAGGATCGAGATGTCGAAGGTGCCGCCACCCAGGTCGTAGACGGCGACCTTCTCGTCGGCCTTCTTGTCCAGGCCGTACGCGAGCGCCGACGCGGTCGGCTCGTTGATGATCCGCTTCACGTCGAGGCCGGCGATCCGGCCCGCGTCCTTCGTCGCCTGGCGCTGCGTGTCGTCGAAGTAGGCCGGGACGGTGATGACCGCCTCGGTGACCTTCTCGCCGAGGTACGCCTCCGCGTCAGCCTTGAGCTTCTGGAGCACCATCGCCGAGATCTCCGGCGGGGTATAGCTCTGCCCGTTCGCGGCGACCTTGATGCCGTCCGACTTGGCGTCCTTCTCGACGGTATAGGGCACGAAGCCCTTGGAGCGCTGGACCTCCGGGTCGTCCCAGCGACGGCCCATGAAGCGCTTGATCGAGTAGACGGTGTTGGTGGGGTTGGTGACCGCCTGGCGCTTGGCCAGCTGGCCGACCACGCGCTCGCCGGTCTTCGCGAAGCCGACGACGGACGGGACGGTGCGGTTGCCTTCCGAGCTCGGGATGACGGTGGGCTCTCCGCCCTCCATCACCGCGACGACGCTGTTCGTCGTCCCGAGGTCGATGCCGATGATCTTGCCCATTTGCGGGTTCTCCTGGTTGAGGGTTCGGGGGATGTCGGGGTGGATGGATCAGTTGCTGAGGCCGGTGCTCGCGTCGCCCTCGTCGGTGCTGGCGACCGCCACGAGCGCCGGGCGGATCACCCGGTCACGGAGCCGGTAGCCGCGGCGGATCTCGTCGACGATCTCGCCTTCGGCACGACCCGTTCCCGGGACGCTGACGACCGCCTCGTGGTGGCGCGGGTCGAACGCACTGCCTGGCGTCGCCTCGAGCGCGACCACGCCCTCACTCTCCAGGAGGAGGCGGAGCTTGCGGTCGATCGCGGCAATGCCCTCGGCCCACGCATCGTTCGCGACCGCGGCCGGCCGGTTCTCGATGGCGCGGTCGAAGTCATCGGCCAGGATCAGGACCTTGCGGATGAGGTCCTCGCCCGCGAGGCCTGCATCGCGAACGCGCTCCTCGCTCGTGCGGCGCCTGAAGTTGACGAACTCGGCGCGCTCGCGCTGGAGGGCGGCGAGATACTCCTCGGCCTTGGCGACGGCCTCGTCGCGTTCGGCCGTGGCCTGTTCCAGGCTGGCGGTGAGGGCGGTCGGCGAGACGTCGAGCTCCTCGATGCGCTCCTCGGCGCGGGTCTTGCGGTTCATGGGTCTCCGGGGTTCGTGGGTCATGCGTGGAGGTGGTCGATCAGCTCGTTCATCAGCCCCGAGACGAACCGGACGGTACCGATCGCCTGCGAGTAGGCCATCCGCGTCGGGCCCAGCACGCCGACCACGCCGATGGCACGGCCCGGGTGCCCGTACGGGGCGAGCACGAGGGAGACGTCCGCCATCTCCTCGGACGGGTTCTCGGAACCGATGTAGACGCGAACCCGATCCGAGCTCGCGACGCTGTTGATCAGCTGCGAGAGGTAGGCGCCGTTCTCGAGAGCGGCGAAGACCCGCCGGAGCTTCTCGCTCTGGGCGAACTCCGGGGCCGCCATCACGTTGAGGAGCCCGTCGCTGAACAGCTCCTCGATCGCGGCCGCATCGAAGTCATGGAGGGCACGGACGACGCGCTCGCCGACCTTGCGCGGCAGGCCAAGCGTCGGGTCGTCGTCGGGGAGGTGGGCGATCGTACGCGCGGCCTCGTCGGCCGTGGCGCCATCGAGCAGGTCGTTGAGGAACCCGGCGACGGCCGACAGGTCCGCCTGCTCGGTAGGCTCGTCGAGGGTCACCAGGACCTGCTTGAGCGCGCCCTCGCGGAGAACGAGGATGAGGCTCGCGAGGCGGTCGCTGATCGCGACGAGGTCCAGGCGCCGAAGGTGCGCGGACAGGGGCTTGGCCGGTGTCGCGATGCCGGCCGAGCGCGTCACCGATGCGAGTGTCGTCGCAGCGAGGCGGAACCAGTGCTCGCTTGCGAACTCCACCTGGCCGAACTGGTGGCGGATCATCAACTGCTCCACCGGCGGCAGGGGGACGCCATCGATGATCGACTCGACGTAGTAGCGGTAGCCCTGCTCCGTGGGCACGCGCCCGGCGGACGTGTGCGGGTGCATCAGGAGGCCGGCTGCCTCGAGCTCGGCGAGGACTGCACGGACGGTCGCGCTTGACACGCCGAAGCGGTAGCGCTCCACCAGGGCATGGCTGCCCACGGGAGCGGCACTGGTGACGTATTCCTCGATGACGGCCCGAAGGATCGCCTGGGAGCGAAGATCAAGGGGGCCGTTGGAGCGACGGACTCGGCGCGCCATGGAGCCTCTCCTGCAGTGGTTGGCACTCGGACGTCGAGAGTGCTAACTGCGTTGTGAGGAGTCTAGCAATCGCCCGTCCCGGGTGTCAACGGGCCCCGACTGTCAACGAAGCCGCGTGTCCGCGGACGGGGATAGCCAGGGCGTCCGCGCTGCATGGGGCCATCCGACCGGGCGCGCACGGCGGGCGGCGCCGCTCGTCAGCCTGCCTGGCTTGGCAGCAGCGCGACGAACCGGGCGCGGGCATCGGCCGCGGAGCGATCACCGAGAGCCGCCGACGCGGCCTCGCGCAACACCGAGGCATCGGCCCCGCGGATCGCCCGGCGCACCTCGGGCAGGGACGCCGCCCCCATGCTCAGGGAGCGCACGCCGAGCCCGACGAGCGCCAGCGCCGCCGCGGGGTCCCCGCCCATCTCGCCGCACACCGACAGCCCGATCCCTGCGCGGTCCGCGGACGCCGCGGCCATCGCGATCAGCCGCAGCACCGCCGGATGCATGGCGTCGCGATAGCGCTCGAGGGCCGGGTTCCCGCGGTCCACCGCGAGCGTGTACTGCGTCAGGTCGTTCGTCCCGAGGCTCGCGAACGCGACGTCCCCGAACCACGAGTCCGCGGCGAGGATGGCCGACGGAATCTCCAGCATCACGCCGAGGTCGACGTGACCGACCGCGACGCCGTCCGCCGCCAGCCCGTCGCGTGCCCGGGTAGCGAGGTCCAGGAGCAGGGCCGCATCACCAGCATCCGCGACCATCGGCGCCATCACCTTGACGGGTCCCCACACCGCCGCGCGGTAGCACGCCCGGAGCTGGGTCACGAAGATCGCCGGGCGATCCGTCGCGAGCCGCAGTGCGCGCACGCCGAGGAACGGGTTGTCCTCCACCGGCATCGGGAGATACGGGATCGGCTTGTCGCCGCCGATGTCGAGCAACCGGATCGTGACCGGGTCGCCGCCGAACGCCTCGACCGCCTCCCGGTACGCGGCCGCCTGCTCGTCCTCGGTCGGCGGGCTCGACCGCTCGAGGAACAGGAACTCGGTCCGGAACAGCCCGACGCCGCGTGCCCCGAAGGCTCGGGCCGTGGCAGCTTCCCCCGGCGTGCCGATGTTCGCCAGCAGCGTCACCTCCACGCCGTCACGGGTCACCGCCGGCAGCGTGGACTCCGCCAGGTCCCCCTCCCGGTCCGTCGCGAGCCGCGCAGCGCGGGCGTCCAGCGCGCCGACCATCGACGCGTCCGGGCCGACGAATACCTCGCCTGTCCGGCCGTCCAGCGCCAGCTCCGCGTCGGCACCTGCCGTCTCGAGCGCGGCCAGCAGCCCACGGGCACCCACCACGGCCGGGATGCCGTAGGCGCGGGCGAGGATGGCCGCGTGCGCCGTCGCCGACCCGGCCTCCAGGACGATCCCAAGGATGTGCTCGCGAGGCAGCGTTGCCGTGAGCGACGGCGACAGGTCGTCGGCGACCACCACTGCCGGCTGAGGCAGGAGCGACTCCTCGAGCGGCAGCCCTGCGAGCAACCGCGCGATCCGGTCGGCAACGTCGACGACGTCGACGCTCCGGGCCGCGAGGACCTCGTCGTCGAGCGCGGCCAGCTGCCCGGCGACCTCCGCCCCTGCCGCGACGATCGCCGCGACCCCATCCTCGCCGAGCTCCCGGATCCGTGTCGCGGCGGCATCGATGAGCGTCGGGTCCCAGGCCATCGCGGCGTGGGCCATGAAGATCGCGGCCTCGTCCTCGTGGCCGGCCGCCCCGACGCGTTCGCTGAGCGCCATCAGGTCGTCGGCGGCCTGGTTTGCGGCATCACGAAGACGGGCCTCCTCGGCCTCGACCGCGGATGGGCTCACGCGCCCGCCGATCGGCAGCGACCGCCGACGCACATGCACCCACGGGCCCCGCGCCACGCCCGGCGCCCCCGGGACCCCCGCCATCGTCACCATTCCCATGCCGCCGGACCCTCTCGCTCAGCCGGCCCGGGAACGCGCGCAGCCGTCGCCCCTATTGTCGATCAACCGCGCGGGAGGTGTCACCCGCTCGAGGCGCTACTTGAGAATCGCGAACGCGTCCACGTAGACGGTCGATCCGGTCGCGACGACGAGCTGGATCGAGTGGGTGGCGCCGGTGCTCCAGCGCTTCGTCCACACGAGCGCGCGGTAGGCGTCGCCGGCATTCGTGCTGACCGTCTGGCTGTAGGTCCCGTCGACGTAGACCTTCACCAGCCCAGTCAGGTTCGAGCGGAACGAGACGAGCGCGATCGCCCGACCCGTGAAGGTGATCTTCACGCTGCGCCCGCCTGAGCTCGCGTACCGGCTGCTGCCGCCCGAGTCCAGGGTGCTGGTTCGCGTGAACCACCCCGACGAGAACGTCACCGCCGAGCTCGTCTGCTGGACGAGGCTCGCCTTGAACGTCGAGCCGTAGATCCACGACGAGATGTTGCCGTCATAGTCCACCGCGCGGACCCGGAAACGGTAGGTGGCGCCATTGGTGAGCGTGAGATTCCAGGCCGCGGTCGGAATCCCGGACGCGAGCGTGCTCCACGAACCGCCGTTGACGCTCCTGGAGAGGACATACCGCTCCACCCCGGACCCGCCGCTGTTGTCCTTCGCAGCGAAGCTGATGCGTGCGGGCATCGACGTCCCGATGAGCGTCGTCCCGGAGCGGAGGCCCGCCGTCGGGGCCCCGGTCATGCTCGGGACCGAGCGCTCGAGCTCCACCGCGCCGATGTCGCAGGCCGACGGCCGGGTCACTCCCCGCTGGTCCCTTGACCCGACGAGGGTGGACGCACACACGGAGCTGCTGCCCTTGTCGATGAACGGGGACCCGGTCCGCCGGTAGATCTCCACCGTCGCCGTCGGTCCACCGTTGTCCTGCGCGCCGTTGGCGTCCAGGAAGGTCCCGAGGTCGGCGAACGCCCCCGTGACGTTGTGCGTGGAACCCGCCCCGAGCGAGGCACCACCGAGGTCGGTCTCGCCATTGCCCGACGCGTTGCCCGAGACGATCGTGTTCTTGAGGACGGTCGACTTGCCGTAGTCCGTCCAGATGCCGTCGCCACTTGCGTCGGCGCCGTTCAGGGTGACCGTCCCGTTCACCAGCGTCATCGTGCCGGTGTTGTAGATCGCGCCGCCGCTGCTGGCACCGCCTGCGTAGTTGTTCACGAGCGTGTCGTTGACCATCGTGAGGGTGCCGAAGTTCGCGATGGCCCCGCCCGGGTGATCAGAGGTGTTGTTCGTGAACGTCGACGCGCCGATGGTCGCAGTGCCGTGGTTGACCAGTGCCCCGCCGCCGTAGCTGAACAGGCCGTTGAGCGCGCTGTTCAGGCTGAACTCGGTCCGCATCACGGTCAGGGCGCCGACGTTGTACACGCCCCCACCCAGCACCGAGGTGTTGCCGTTGAACGTGGATTCGAGGATCGTCGCCGTGCCGGCGTTGTAGAAGCCGCCGCCGCTGATCCCGGGCGACGTGTTGGACGAGATCGTCGATCCCTTGATCGTGATCGAGCCCGCCGTGTTGGCGATGGCGACATCGCCCGTGATGCCGTTGATGTTGACGCCGCTGAGCGTCAGCGAGCCGCCGGCCTTGCTGACCACCGTCCCGACGGTGTCGAGGATCCGCATCCGCTGAATGAGCACGGTGCCACCGGTCTGTCGGAAGAGGCCGTCGCCACCACCCGTCGCGGTCAGGGTCGCCTGGTCGCCGCCATCGATCGTCATGCTGCTGGTGATCGCGGGTAGCTGGGACTCGAGGTGCCAGTCGACGCCCGCCGGGAACCGGATCGTGTCGGTGCCGGAGCCCCCCGGGCATTCCCCGGGCGCCCCGTAGACGGGCGAGTCCGCATTCGCGGCCATGATCGCCTCGCGCAGCGAGCACTGGCCGTCGTTCGTCGTGGCGTCGGCGATGGAGCTCACGGTGATGACCACGCCAGCCCGGACCGGTGCGACGGGGAGGAGCGCGACCGCGAGCAGGCAGCCGGCCGCGGCCGCCACGAGTCGGGCGGACAGCGCCAGCGGGGTTCGACTGGACATCGGGAGCTCCTCGGCGGTTGGGATAGCAGCAGCGTGGGCGGTCACGCCGCCCACGGCGTCTGGCGAAGACCCTCTCGGCGCATGCCTAGCGCAGGGCAACGAACGCGTCGACGTCGACTCGCGGGCGCCCGCTGGTGCCCAGCACGACGATCCTGACCGTCCGGCTCGCTGAGGTGCTGTACCGGATGGACCACGCCTGGGCACGGTAGACGACGGTCGCGCTTCGCAGGTCGATCGTCGCCTTGAGCACCCCGTTGACGTACACCTTCGCCCTGCCGCGGGTCGGTCCCGTGGTCGTCACGAAGGCATAGGCATGGCCGGTGACGGTCCACGATGCCGATGCGCCGGCGCTGGAGCTCCGCCGGATGGACCCGCCTGAGTACGGCGGTGCCGTCGTGGTGGTCCACGATCCTGTGTACCTCACGGCGCTGCTCGACTGTTGCACGAGGCGCGCATCGAACGTGGCGCCGTATGCCCAGCTCGAGGCGTTGCCGTCCTGGTCCACCGCACGAACCCTGAACCGATAGGTCTTTCCGGTCGGGAGCGTCGAGGCGACGGCGGTCGTCGTGAGGGACGCGTTGACGACGGCCCAGGCGCCCCCGTTGATGCTCTCGTCCAGCCGGTAGTGGTCGATGCCGGACCCGCCGGTGTTGTCCCTGGCTGACCAGGCGATTCGGGCGCCGGCCGCCGTGCCCGAGAGCGTGACCCCTGTGCGAAGTCCGGACGTCGGGCCGGTGGCGGTCGGCGCGGTCCGGTCAAGCTGGACGGCGCCCACCGAACACGACCCGGAGGGCCGCTTGACGCCGCGCTGGTCCACCCCGCCGACGGGCGAGGCGGCACACACGGTGGGGTTGCCGGCGATGTTGAACGGGTTGTTCGCGATGTTGACGAGGGCAACGGTATTGGTCGGCCCGCCGTTGTTCTGGGTCCCCGACGGGTCAAGCACCTCGTCGAGCACGACGCCCTCGATCGGCGTGATCCTGTTGTTGCCCGACCCGACGTCCGGACCCCCGCCCGCGTAGTCGGCGCCGCCGCCGTTGCCCGCGATGATCGTGTTCCTGAGGATCGCCGTCAGCCCGTTGTAGTACCCGGAGCCCGCGGCGCCCGAGGTGTTGCGCGTGATCGTCAGGTTCGTACCGGTGACCGACGTGTCGCTGTAGATCCCCCCGCCAGCCCCGGTGGCCCCGTTGTCCGCGATCGTCGAGTTCGCGATCGTCAGCGCGAAGCCGGCGTAGATGCCGCCGCCGAGTCCCGCCGTGTTCCCGCTGATGGTCGACGCAGTGATCGTGGCATTCGAAGCGGTGAAGATCCCCCCGCCGTAGCCCACGGCCGCGTTGTTGTCCGCGATCGTCGTCCGACGGACCGTGAGCGGACCCGCGCTGTTGATCCCGGCTCCGTTGTCCGCCGCGTTCAGCGAGATCGTCGAATCCAGCACTGTCGCCGTTGCGTTGTTGTACAGGCCGGCCCCGGCACCTCCGGTGAACGTGTTGCCGGTGAGGACCGACCGCTGGAGCGTGAGCGTGCCGCTGTTGTAGAGCGCGGGGCCGGCCGCCGTGTCGCTGATCGTCGAGTCGCTCACGACGAGGCTGCCGGCAATGTTCAGGATCCCGGCATTGCTGCCGTGGGTCACCGTGACGCCCTTGATCGTGACGCTGCCTTGGTCCTTCGCGATGTGGCCATGCCCAGCGATGTCGATCGTGATCGACCCCGCCCCATTGAGGACCAGGTCGGCGGTGATGGCGGGCAGCGCACTGCCGATCGTCACGGTCCGGTTCGTGAAGGAGAAGGCGATCGTGTCCGCCCCGGTGCCAGCCGCACATTCGCCGGCCGCGGCGCCGCTCCTCGTGTTCGTATTTGCGGCGACGACCGCCTCACGCAGCGTGCACAGCCCATCGTTGCCCGGGGCAGGGTCACCGACCGAGGTCACGACGATCGTCGAGCCGGCCGCGGCCACGGGCGCGACCAGCGGCCCGGCCAAGGAGGACGCGGCGGCGATCAGCGCAACGGCACCGCGCCACGAACGGGAATGCATCGCGAATCTCCTGGGGGGACTCGCGGGCGGCTGGCTGGTGACCGCGAAGGCGGCGATCCTGCCGGGTGGCCGGACCCGTGTCAATGACAACGGCCCGACACGCGCGCCTCAGACCAGCCGGGCGAACAGCTCGTTCGACAGGAGGCGGCCGCGGGTCGTGAGGCGGACGCGTGGACCATCGGTCGCTTCGAAGCCCTCGAGGACGCTCACGGCGAGCGCCCACTCGAGGTGCGGTGCGAGGGGACCCGACTCGGCGTCTGCCAAGTCCAGTCCCGAGTCCAGGCGCAGGGCGAGGATCACGCGCTCGGCCGCAGCAGTTGCCAGGTCAACCGTCTCCGACCCGCTCGGCGGGACGACCGGCGAGGAGCCGTTCGCGGGCGCGAGAGCGCGCAGGTAGCCGTCAAGGCGCGCGGCGTTCCAGCGGCGAACCGCCCCGTCGAACGCGTGGGCCCCGGGCCCCACGGCCTCGTACGGCCGTCGTTGCCAGTAGACGAGGTTGTGGCGGCTCTCGTGCCCGGGCCGGCCCCAGTTCGAGATCTCGTATCCCCGGAACCCGGTCGCCCCCAGCCGTTCCACAGCGAGCGTGTACTGGGTGACGGCCACGCCCTCGTCCTGCTCCCGGATCGCGGCCGCACGCCAGCGGCGGGCACCGGCGCGTGTGGGCAGGTGGTCGCCCAGGGGCCCCGTGAGCCCTTCCGCGTCGGGATCGTCAAGCGTCAGGGCATACGCCGAGACGTGGTCGACGCCGAGCGCGATCGCCGCATCGAGCGTCTCGGCCCAGGCCGCCTCGGTCTGACCCGGGACGTCATACAGCAGGTCCGTCGAGACCGACCGGATCCCGGCCACGCGCGCCTCGCGGACCGCGTCCGCGACGTCGTCCGGCCGATGCCGCCGGCCCAAACGCCGGAGCAGCGCTGGCTCGAACGACTGGGCGCCGAGCGACAACCGGTTGACACCCGCGGCAACGAGCGTCCGGGCGTCGCCCCGCTCGTCCGGCCCGGGGTTGGACTCGATCGTGACCTCGGCGTCATCGGCGATCCCGAAGCGGCCACGGACGAGGTCGAGGATCGCCGCGATGAACGGGCCCGGAAGCAGCGTTGGCGTCCCACCGCCGAGGTAGACGGTCTCGAGCGCCGGTCGCGCCGCGGTCCCGACGAGCCCGAACTGCGCGTCGGCCGCGTCGGCGCGGAGGGCGATCTCGGCCAGCAGCGCCCCGCTGAAGGCGTCGACCCGCGAGGCCGGGCCGCGTGCCGCCGCACCGGCGTAGACGACGAAATCGCAGTACGGGCAGATCGAGACGCAGAACGGGACGTGGACATAGAGCGCGACGGGCGGCCGCGCGTCGGGCGCGCTCGCGATGGGGTCGGCGTCGGCGGCGGAGTCGGCGGAGTCGGCGTCCTCGGTCGTCGGCGCGTTCAGCGGTCTCGTGACGCCTCGCGCGGCCCGAGGACGCGCCAGCCCTCGGGCGTCCCCTGCCGACGCTCGACTTCCTCGTCCTCGGTCCCCCGCGCCTTGGGCAGGCCCGAGTGGCCGGTGGTCAGGAAGATCGCGACGCGGGTGATCGCGTGCCCCAGGAACGCCGCCCCGATCCCGCCCGTGATGCCCGTCAGCCAGCCGCCGGCGAGGCCGATCGCGAGGACCGTCGCGAGCATGTACCACGGCCGTCCCGGGGCACCGAGTCGCGTCGCGAGCGCGTACAGCAGCGCCTGCGCAACGTTCGCAAGGTTCGGGTCGATCGGCGTCATGAGCATGAACCCGAAGATCATCCCGCGGAACACGGCCTCGTCGACGAAGGCCGTTGCGATCGCGTTGATGACCGCGCCCGGGTAGGACGTGACGCCCGGGAAGCGCAGGTAGTGGTAGCGGTAGAACGCGAGACCCATCGCGATCGCGGTCCCGACCGCCCCGTAGGCCAGGCCGAGGATGATCGCGCCCAGCCGGTCGCCCAGGCTCAGGAACAGGTCGACCTGGGGGCTCGGGTGGACCTTGAGCACGACGAGGATCAGGCCGATCCCGAGCGTGTACCAGGCCAGGCGCCGGAGCAACGACGGCTTGCGGCCCCAGCGGTCGATGTCGTCGTACTCGGCGGCGCTGAAGCGCTCGGCGTCGAAGCGGAGGATGACGAGGAGGCCCGCGAGGCCGATCGTCATGAGGATGCGCAGCTCGTCGGGGACATCGCCGATCCCGGGCAGGCCCGCGAGGTCGAACTCCGGCATCAGGCGCCCGTCAGCGCGTGCAGGCAGGGCGCATCAGGCGTCGCCCATGCGCAGGATCGCGAGGAACGCCTCCTGCGGGATCTCGACGGACCCCACGCGCTTCATCCGCTGCTTCCCTTCCTTCTGCTTCTCGAGCAGCTTCCGCTTGCGGCTGATATCGCCACCGTAGCACTTCGCAAGCACGTTCTTGCGCATGGCCCGGATGGTCTCGCGGGCGACGACGTGGCTGCCGATCGCGGCCTGGATCGGCACCTCGAACATCTGGCGCGGGATCAGCTCCTTGAGCTTGTCCGTCAGCTGTCGTCCGGTGGTCTGGGCGCGGTCGCGATGCACGATGAGGCTGAGCGCGTCGACCGGCTCGCCGTTGACGAGGACGTCCAGCTTGACGAGGTTCGCGGCACGGTAGCCCGACTCCTCGTAGTCCATCGAGGCGTAGCCCTGGGTGCGGCTCTTGAGCTGGTCGTAGTAGTCGACGATGAGCTCCGCGAGCGGCAGCTCGAAGTGCATGTGGACGCGCTGCGGATCCAGGTACTCCATGTTCTCGAAGCTGCCGCGGCGGCCCGTCGTCAGCTCCATGAGGCTGCCGATGTAGCGGTCCGGCGTCACGATCCCCAGCTTGACCCACGGCTCCTCGATCGACTCGATCTCGCCGACGTCGGGGAACTTGGCGGGGTTGTCCACGTTGATCCAGCCACGGTTCATCGTCAGCTGGACGCGGTACTCGACAGACGGGGCGCTGGCGATGAGGTCGAGGTTGAACTCACGCTCCAGGCGCTCCTGGACGATCTCCATGTGGAGCAGGCCGAGAAAGCCGCAGCGGAACCCGAAGCCGAGCGCAACCGATGATTCCGGCTCGTACGTGAAGCTCGCGTCGTTGAGGTGGAGCTTCTCCAGGGCATCGCGCAGGAGCGGGTAGTCCGGACCGCTCAGCGGGTACAGCCCGGCGAACACGAGGCTCCTTGCCACCTGGAAGCCCGGGACGGGCTCGGCGGCAGGCTTGGCGACCGTCGTGACGGTGTCACCGACCTGCGCCTCGCGGACGTTCTTGAGCCCGGTCGCGACGTAGCCGACCTCACCCGCGACGAGCTTCTGCACCGGGACGAGCTGCGGACGGAAGACGCCCAGCTCGAGCAGCTCGGCCTCCGCGCCGCTCGCCATGAGCCGGATCGTGTCGTGCGCATGGAGCGTGCCCGCCGCGAGCCGGATGTAGCACAGGACGCCCTTGTAGGCGTCGTAGTGGGAGTCGAAGACCAGGCCCTGGACAGGCGCCGCGGGGTCGCCCTTGGGCGCCGGGACGCGGGCGACGATCGCCTCCAGGATCTCGGCGATGCCGATGCCTTCCTTGGCGCTCGCGAGGATGACCTCCTCGCGCGGGATCGCGAGGACGTTCTCCAGCTCCTCCATCACGACGTCCGGCTGTGCGGACGGCAGGTCGATCTTGTTGATGACCGGGATGATCGTCAGGCCCTCTTTCAGGGCAAGGTGGACGTTGGCCAGCGTCTGGGCCTCGATGCCCTGCGCGGCGTCCACGACGAGGATCGCGCCCTCGCAGGCCTGGAGGCTGCGACTGACCTCGTAGGCGAAGTCGACGTGGCCGGGCGTGTCGATGAGGTTGAGCCCGTAGACCAGGCCGTCGTTCGCCGTGTACTCGAGGCGCACTGCGCGCGCCTTGATGGTGATGCCCTTCTCGCGCTCGAGGTCCATCGAGTCCAGGACCTGGCTGGTCATCTGGCGCGCGTCGATGGTGTGGGTCATCTCGAGCAGCCGGTCCGCGAGCGTGGACTTCCCGTGATCGATATGGGCGATGATCGAGAAGTTCCGCAGGCGGGTCTGGGGGATGGTCACGGGCGAGGAGTGTAGCGGGTCATCCCTGGCTGCCCGGCACGGTCTGGCCGTCTGCGATCCTGTGCGCATGTTCGAGGACAGCACCCGGCAGGTGCGGCTCCCGCTCTCGCATCGCCGCTCGTTCGTCGCCCGCCACACGCGGTTGCGCGACGTCGACGGTGTCGAAGGGATCCGTCTCTACCTCGCGGACGACGTGGAGGCCGTGTGGCGCGCCACCGAGGTCGCCCTGGGCATCGACGGCGCGCCGATCCCGTTCTGGGCGTTCGCCTGGGCGGGCGGGCTCGCGCTGGCCCGCTGGGTCTCGGAACACCCGGACTCGGTCCGCGGCCGCGAGGTCCTGGACTTCGCGACCGGCAGCGGACTCGTGGCGATCGCGGCCGCGCGCGCCGGCGCCGCGTTCGTCACCGCCTCGGACATCGACCCGTTCGCCGAGGCGGCGTTCGAAATGAACATCCGCGCGAACGGCGTCCACGCCAGGTATGTCCGCCATGACCTCCTCGACGAGGAGCCCCCGCCCGCGGACGTCCTGCTCGCCGCGGACACCTGGTACGAGGGCCCCCTGGCGGAGCGCGTCCTCCCGTGGCTGCGCGCTGCGGCCGCGCGCGGGACGCGCGTCATCGTCGGTGACCCGGGGCGCAGGTACCTGCCGCCGGTCGCGACCGCGGGCCTCGTGGAACTTGCCTGCTACGACGTGCGGACGACGACCACGCTCGAGGACCGGCCCGTGGTCCAGTCCCGCGTGTTCGCGCTCGAGCTGCCGCCCGGCCGGTAGGATGGCGCCGGTCCACCCGATGCCGGTCCACCCGGTCGAGCATGCGAGGTTCCCCGGTGTCCGCTCCCCTCCCCGATGACCTGCGTGACGGCTATCGCCGCTTCCGGGCCACCCGCTACCAGGCCGAGCGCGACCGGTTCCGCCGCCTGGGCGAGGACGGTCAGCGGCCGGCGACGATGGTCGTCGCGTGCTCGGACTCGCGTTCCGCGCCCGAGGCCGTCTTCGATGCCCTGCCCGGCGAGCTGTTCGTCGTCCGCAACGTGGGCGGGCTCGTGCCCGTGTATGCGCCGGACACCCGCAGCCACGCCGCGAGCGCGGCGCTGGAGTTCGCGGTCCTCGCCCTCGACGTGGGCTCGATCGTCGTCATGGGCCACGGGCGCTGCGGCGCCATCGCGACCGCCCTCGACGACACGAGCCCGCTCACGACCACGGACTTCCTCGGGACCTGGGTCATGGGCCTGCGTGAGCTCGCCGGCGAGCTGGACGCAGGCCTCTCGACCAATCCTGAGCGCAGTCGACACACCCTGGAGCACCGGTCCGTGGAACGGTCGATCGCCAACCTGCGGACCTTCCCCTGGATCCGCTCGCGCGAGACGGCGGGGTCGCTCCGGCTGTCCGGCGCGTGGTTCGACATCGGGCTCGGCGAGCTCCACGTCCTGGCGCCGGACGGGTGGCAGCCGATCGCCTGACCGGCATCGTCCACAGCCTGGGTTTACGCTGGCAGCACGATGACGACCCAGCCGCCCGCACGACCGCCCATCGACCAGACGCCCGAGTGGCGCGCCCTGCTCGACCACCACGCGACCATCCGCGACCGCCACCTGCGCGACCTGTTCGCAGAGGATCCGGGCCGCGCGGAACGGTTCACGGCCGAGGGCGCGGGCCTGTTCCTCGACTACTCCAAGCACCGGATCACCGACGAGACGATGGACCGCCTCCTCGCGGTCGCGGCCGCGGCCGGCGTCGAAGCGCGCCGCACGGCCATGTTCCAGGGTGAGCACATCAACACGACCGAGGATCGCGCGGTCCTCCACGTGGCGCTCCGCGCGCCTGCGGATGCCGGGATCAGCGTCGACGGCCAGGACGTCAGCGGCGACGTCCACGCGGTCCTCGACCGGATGGCGGCGTTCGCGCTCAAGGTCCGCCTCGGTGAGTGGAAGGGCTACACGGGCAAGCCGATCCGCAACGTCATCAACATCGGGATCGGTGGCTCTGACCTCGGGCCGGCGATGGCCGTTGAGGCGCTGCGCAACTTCAGCGAACGCTCGATGCAGTTCCGGTTCGTCTCGAACGTCGACGGGACGGACATCCGCGACGCGACCCTGGACCTCGACCCCGCCGAGACCCTGTTCATCATCAGCAGCAAGACGTTCACCACGCTCGAGACCCTGACCAACGCCCGGACCGCGCGCGACTGGGTGCTCGCGAGCCTGGGCCACGACGCCGCGGTCGCGCGCCACTTCGTCGCCGTGTCCACGAACGCGGAGAAGGTCGCCGAGTTCGGGATCGACACCCAGAACATGTTCGGGTTCTGGGACTGGGTCGGCGGGCGGTACTCGATGGACTCGGCGATCGGGCTCAGCGTGATGCTCGCGATCGGGCCCGAGGACTTCCGCGACATGCTCGGGGGCTTCCGGGCGATGGATGAGCACTTCCTGCGCACGCCGCTCGACCGCAACCTGCCCGTGCTCATGGCGCTGCTCGGCATCTGGTACGGGAACGCCTTCGGCTTCGAGACCCACGCGATCCTGCCGTACAGCCAGGAGCTCGCACGATTCCCTGCCTACCTCCAGCAGCTGGACATGGAGTCCAACGGGAAGTCGGTGCGGCTCGACGGGTCGCCCGTCACGTACGCGACGGGCCCGATCGTGTGGGGCACGCCCGGGACCAACGGCCAGCACGCCTACTACCAGCTGCTCCACCAGGGGACGCGCATCGTCCCCGCGGACCTCATCGGGTTCGTCAACGCCACCACGGAGATCGGCGACCACCAGGACCTCCTGGTCGCGAACCTGTTCGCCCAGGCAGAGGCGCTGGCGTTCGGCAGGACGCGCGAGGAGGTCGTGGCTTCGGGCATCCCGGCCCACCAGGTCGCCGCCCGGGTGTTCGAGGGCAACCGGCCGACGTCCGTGCTCATGGCCGACCGGCTGACGCCGAGGATGCTGGGCACGCTGGTGGCGCTGTACGAGCACAAGGTGTTCGTGCAGGGCGTGATCTGGGGCATCGATTCGTTCGACCAGTGGGGCGTGGAGCTGGGCAAGGTCCTCGCTGCGAAGATCGCGGGCGAGCTGACCGCCAAGAGCGAGGACCTCGCAGCGACCCACGACTCGTCCACGGCGGCGCTCATCCGACGCTACCGCTCGCGGCGGCACCGCCCCGGCTGAGCGATCCCGGCGCTGGCCGTTCGCTGCGGCCTCTGCTACCATTCGCCGTCGCGCCTCGGGCACGTTCCGCTCGCGCGCGCCTTCTCTCAATCCTGAACTGCATCGAAACGGAGATCCTGGACCTTGGCTAGAACGCCCCGGAAATGGCAGGGCGCCCGCACCCCGTCCGGGCTGAAGCGCGTCCGCCAGGCTGAACGCCGGCACGCGATCCTGCAGCCCCGTCGATCCGCTGCGAAGACGCTCGTTGCCAAGGCCCTCACGGTCGCCACCGCGCAGCCTGACAGCACGGACGTCGCGCCGACCCTGAGCGAGGCCATCTCGGCCCTCGATCGGGCCGCGAAGTCCGGTGCGATCCACCCGAACGCCGCCGCACGTCGCAAGTCGCGCCTGGTGCGCAAGGTCAACGCCGTCGTCGGTGGCACCGCGGTCACCAGCTCGCGCGTCGCCAAGAGCACCGGCAAGGCCGCGGCAGCGAAGGCCGCCAAGGCCCGCATCGCCGCCGGCAAGGCCGTCAAGGCGAAGGGCGCTCAGACCGCGGCCGGCAAGGCCCGCGCCGCGCTCTCGCGCACGACCCGTGCCGAGACCGCGCCGGCGACGGCGCCGGTCGTCGAGGCCGCAGCGGTCAAGGCGACCAAGGCACCGGCCAAGGGCAAGGCGACCACCAAGGCTGCCTCAACGAAGGCCCCGGCCAAGAGCGCCACCAAGAGCACCGCCAAGTCAACGACGACCAAGGCCACGACCAAGGCCACGGCCACGAAGGCCCCTGGCAAGACCGCGACCAAGGCGACCGCCGCCAAGGCCACGAGCGCCAAGGCCGCCCCGAAGACGGCGAAGGCCAAGAAGGCCGAGTAGTCCCCGAACCTCGCACCAACGACGAACACCCCGGTCACCGACCGGGGTGTTCTCGATTCGCGGGCTCGATCAGCGGGTTTGCGCCTCGAAGGCCTGTGCGCTGAAGGGTCGGCGTCGCCTGACCCAGGCCAGCAGGCCGATCCCGGCGGCCAACCCGAACATCAAGGCCCGAAGCGGCCAGTCACCGACCCCCTCGGTCGCGACTACCAGCTCAGTGCTGGTGTCCGGTGCGCTGGTCAGGCTGACCGATGACAGCACGAGGATCGAGCGACAGACCCGCACCGCCTCCTTCGCGCCGACGTGGTCGACGCCCCAGCCGCGGCATGTACGCGCCCGCCGGTCATCGAAGTGCGCGGTGACCACGACCCATCGACGGGCGTAGTGCACGTTCAGATCGCCGAGGCCCGGCGGGATCGCAATCGTGTAGAAGTCGTTTGCATGATCGGTGCTGATGGCGTTCGAGGCGCCGTAGAGGAGCAGCCCCCATTCCGTCAGCCACGCCGGCTTGATCCCGGCGGCACTCGTGCCGCCGACTCCCTCGGGCTGGTCGACGAAGCCGATCACCCGCACACTGGACCCCCCGTAGCAGGCTCGACCGCGCGGGTTCGTCATGCCCGCGAACCCGGCGAACTCGCCGCCCCACAGGCCGCGCAGCTCGCCCACCGTCAGGGGCTGGGCCGGGCACCCGGAGGCGAGGACCGGCTCAGGCGCCGCCCCGACGAGCGAGCCGCCAACGACGATGCCAACCGCAATCGCGGCAAAGCAGTTGACGAGCCCGCATTGTGGAACCTCCAGGATGCTCGGCGGATCGCACCTGACCTGCCCGGTGACTCTACGCCTGCGCGCCGCGACGTTCTGCCCGCCCAGCATCAGGTTCCTGACGTCCGAGGGCACCTCGAGGTGACAGCTCTTTGGCTCGCGGGTCGCCTGGCGGATGATCCGGCGCGCTACGCAGCGGCCCGCGTCCCCTCCGGCTTCGTGCCGTTCGAGAGGCGGAAGACCGCCCCGCCCGCCGCCGCCGTGACCACCGTTGCCAGGCCCAGCAACGCGGAGGCCGTGAGCTGCTGGTTCCAGTAGAACGTGCTGAACTCCGCTGCGTTCGTGATCCCAGCGGCCGCGAGCTCGTCCGGCTGCGAGACGTAGTACCGGCTGAACACGCAGTCCCCGCCGAGCTGGCAGAACGGCGGGATCGGCTCGCGGGCCGCGTTGACGCGGTTGAAGTCCGGGTAGCCGTTGTCGGCCGCGAAGAAGATCGCCTTCACGCCGAGGAACAGGATGATGAAGGTGATCGCCGTCGCGACACCCGCGAGCGTCGCGTTCGCGATGATCCGGCGCCATGGCCCGCCCTGGCGGTTCGAGCGCGTGTTCGCGTAGTAGCCAATCGTCAGGCCGGCCAACCACGCGACGGGGAACCCGGGCGCGATGATCCCGATGAAGATCGCCTCGATCGGGATGACGAGCAGGAACGACACGCCGATCGTGACAGCCATGCCGATGCCGACGTAGGCGGCGGTGATCGCCCCGCGATCAACGAAGCGGCTCACGACGCGGCCTCGGGGCGGCCGGGCCGGACGGTGGTGGACCGCCGTACCGGCGTCGCCCGCGGGACGCGCCGTGCCGTGAGCGCCAGCGCTAGAACTCCCCGCGGCCCGCGGCGCCCGACAGGGCGGCGCGGCCGAGGTAGCGCGCGTCGTCGCCCAACTCGTCCGCGATGCGGAGGAGCCGGTTGTACTTCGCGACCCGCTCGGAGCGGGACGGCGCGCCGGTCTTGATCTGGCCCGTGCCCATCGCGACGACGAGGTCGGCGATGGTCGTGTCCTCGGTCTCGCCCGACCGGTGGGAGACAACCGCGGACCAGCCAGCCCGCCGCGCGAGCTCGATCGCGTCGATCGTCTCGGTCAGCGTCCCGATCTGGTTGAGCTTGATGAGGACCGAGTTCATCGCCTTCTCGGCGATGCCCCGGCGGATGAAGCTCGGGTTGGTGACGAGGATGTCGTCGCCGACGAGCTGGGTCTTCGCACCGAGGCGCGCGGTGAGCTCGGTCCAGCCGGCCCAGTCCTCCTCGCCGAGGCCGTCCTCGAGCGAGACGATCGGGTACCGGGCGACCCAGTCTGCCCACAGGTCGATGAGCTGGCCCGAGTCCAGCGTGCGGCCCTCGCGCTCGAGGCGGTACTGGCCGGTGACGCCCTCGACGCCCGTCCCCTCGACGAGGATGGAGCTCGTGGCCGGATCCAGGGCGATGCCGATCTCGTCGCCGGGCTTGTAGCCGGCCTTCTCGATGGCGCGGAGGATGACCTCGACGGCCGCCTCGTTGGACTTCAACGACGGCGCGAAGCCGCCTTCGTCGCCCTGCCCTGTGGCATGGCCGTCGTCGTGGAGGATCGTGCGCAGGGCCGCGAAGATCTCCGCGCCGGCGCGCAGCGCCTCCGGGAACGACGCGATCCCCACGGGCATGACCATGAACTCCTGGAAGTCCGTGGAGTCCTGGGCGTGCTTGCCGCCGTTGAGGATGTTGAACATCGGGACCGGCAGGGTCCGCGCGCCGACGCCGCCGAGATAGCGGTACAGCGGCAGCTCGTGCGCGGACGCGGCCGCATGAGCACAGGCGAGCGACACGCCGAGGATGGCGTTCGCGCCGAGCTCGCCCTTGTTGGGCGTGCCGTCGAGCTCGATCAGCACGTCGTCGATGTCGACCTGGTCGGCGGCGTCGAAGCCGAGGATCGAGGGGCCGATGCGCTCGTTCACGTTGGCGACGGCGTTGAGCACGCCCTTGCCGCCGTAGCGGTCCTTGTCGCCGTCGCGCAGCTCCACGGCCTCGTTGATGCCGGTGCTGGCGCCGGATGGCACCGCAGCACGGCCGAGCGAGCCGTCCTCGAGGACGACGTCGACCTCGATCGTGGGATTGCCGCGCGAATCGAGGATCTCCCGGGCGTCGACCCAGGCGATGGTGGTATCGGTCACTTGGACTTCTCCGTCCGGTCCTGCAGGACCGTCACGCCGGGTAGCTCTCGCCCCTCGAGGAATTCGAGGGAGGCGCCGCCGCCCGTGCTGATATGCGTCATCTTGTCGGCCAGGCCCTGCTGGGTGATGGCCGCGACGGAATCGCCGCCGCCGATCACGACCTTCGCGCCGTGCTCCGCGCGATCCGCGAGGAAGCGGGCGATGGCCTTTGTCCCGTGGGCGAAGGACGGGATCTCGAACACGCCCAGCGGGCCGTTCCAGAGGACCGTCTTCACGCCGGCGAGCGCGACCTCGATGTTCTCGAGGCTCTGCTTGCCGAGGTCCACGATGTGCCAGCTGGCCGGGACCTTCTCGGCGCTGATCGTCTTGTACTCGGTGCCGCGGGTGACCTCCTTGGCCACCACGACATCGACCGGCAGGACGATCTTCACGCCCAGCTCCTCCGCCCGGGCAAGGATCTCGCGGGCGTCCTCCACGCGGTCCGGCTCGGCGAGGCTCTTGCCGATCGGCTTGCCCTGGGCAAGCAGGAAGGTGTTCGCCATCCCGCCGCCGATGACCATCACGTCGACCTTGTCGAGGAGGTTCTTGAGGACCTTGATCTTGTCGCTGACCTTGGCGCCGCCGATGATCGCAGCGAACGGGTGCTCCGGCTTGTTGACGAGCATGCCGAGGTTCGCGATCTCCTTCTCCATGAGGAGGCCGGCGTACGCCGGGAGGAGCTTCGCGATGCCGACCGTCGAGGCGTGCGCGCGGTGCGCCGTGCCGAACGCGTCGTTGACGTAGACGTCCGCATAGGCGGCAAGGGCCTTCGCGAACTCCGGGTCGTTCTTCTCCTCCTCGGCGTGGAAGCGGAGGTTCTCGAGGAGGATGACCTCGCCGTTGCGCAGGCGCCTGATGGCATCCTGCGTGCCTGCCCCGAGGGCGTCGCCCGTTACCGGGACGGTCTTGCCCAGGAGCTGGCCCAGCCGCTCGCCCACGGGGCGGAGGCGGAGGCTGTCGGTTACCTTGCCATCCGGGCGGCCGAGATGGCTCGCGAGGATGACCCGGGCGCCCTGCGCCTGCAGGTGCCTGATGGTGGGCAGTGCCGCCCGGATCCGCGAGTCGTCGGTGACCCGGCCGTCCTGCAGCGGAACGTTGAAGTCCACCCGCACGAAGACGCGCTTGCCCGCGGCGTCCAGGTCGTGGACCGTGAGCTTGTCCATGTTCGATTCCTCCGTGAGCCGGTTCGACCGGCTCGAGGTCCGCGTCCGGCCCGGGGTGACAGGCCCGGGGGATGCCGTGGGGCGACCCGGGCGGACCCGGGCCGGTGGCAGACCGAGGGTCAGGCGGTCGTCAGGCGAGGCGCTCGGCGACGAACTTCGTGAGGTCCGCCACGCGGCAGCTGTAGCCCCACTCGTTGTCGTACCAGGCGATGACCTTGATGAAGTTGCCGCCCATGACCATGTTCGACTGGAGGTCGATGATCGACGAACGGGGGTCACCCCGGTAGTCCGTGGACACGAGCGGCTCGTCCGAGGCGCCCAGGATCCCGGCGAGCGGGCCTGCGGCCGCGTCCCGGAAGGCCTGGTTAAGCTCCTCGAGCGTCGTGTCCTTCTCGAGCTCGGCCGTGAAGTCCACGACCGACACGGTCGGGGTCGGGACGCGCAGGCTGAACCCGTCGAACTTGCCCTTGAGCTCCGGGATCACGAGGGCGAGGGCCTTCGCGGCGCCGGTCGTCGTGGGGATGATGTTGAGGCCGGCGGCGCGGGCGCGACGCGGATCCTTGTGGGCGACGTCGAGGATCTTCTGGTCGTTGGTGTAGCTGTGGATCGTGTTCATCAGGCCGCGCTTGATGATCCAGTTGTCGTGGACCACCTTGGCCGCGGGCGCAAGGCAGTTCGTCGTGCAGCTCGCGTTGCTGATGATGTGGTGGCTGGCGTTGTCGTAGACGCCCTCGTTGACGCCCAGGACGATCGTGACGTCCTCGCCCTTCGCCGGGGCGCTGATGATCACCTTCTTCGCGCCAGCGTCCAGGTGCGCCTTCGCCTTGCTGGCATCGGTGAAGCGGCCGGTCGACTCGATGACGATGTCGATCCCGAGGTCGCCCCAGGGAAGCTGCGTCGGGTCGGCGATCTGCAGGACCCTGATGGTCTTGCCGTCGATGATCAACGCGTCGTCGGTGTGCGAGACCTCGCCTGCGTACTGGCCATAGGTCGAGTCGTGCTTGAACAGGAGTGCGTTCATCGGCACGTCGACGAGGTCGTTGACGGCAACGACCTCGACCTCCGGGGAGCGCTCGATGAGCGCCTTGAGGGACTGACGGCCGATGCGGCCGAAGCCGTTGATGCCCACGCGAACGGTCATCGGGAGACCTCCTTGGATCGAGGACGCTGGACGTCGAGCGCCTGGGCAGACGCGCTCGACGTGGCGGACTGGACAGTGGCGGAACGGGCCCGGTGCTGCCCTGCGACGCGTGCCGGTCGAGGCGACGTCGGGAGCGCGGCGGCGATCGCCGATGTGGCGATGGCGGCGGCGACCCCGAAGCCGGGCAGCGTGCCGTGGTCGGCGTGCCGCTCGGGGAACCGGTGCTGGTCGAGGCTCGTCCCCGCTCGATTCGAATCCGTGACGAGGTCGGGGGCGATGGCCGTTGAAGCGGACAGGGCGTGACCTCGGATCAGATGCGGCGAGCGTTCAGGGGAATCCTAGCAAACGCCCTTGCACGCTCCTCCGACGGGCGGCCCGGTTGTGGCGGGTACTTGGGACCTGTGGCGGATACCAATAAGCCCCCACCGGCAGTGCCGGAGGGGGCTCATCGTCATCGATGTGATGTCGGGCGTCAGCCGCCGATCTTGAAGACCTTGCCGCCGCAGTCCGGGCAGGTGCCCTGGAGCGCAGGCTTGCCGTTCTTCATCGTGATCTGCTGCGGGTTCTGGACTTCGACCTTCTTCTTGTCCTTCACGCAGTAGGCCTGAGCCATGTCGATCCTCCTCACGCAGACCGCGTCACGAGAGCACGCCTCTCGGGTCCGCGGGATTGCTGGGTCTGGCGCTCAATCGTGAGACCAGAGCGACGGGCGCCAGCGCGCCGCTCCAGCCTTGACCTTCTGGCGGTCGAGCGCTGCGAGGATCAGGAGGCTCTCGAGCCCCGTCTCCACCGCGGCGGCCTCCGCCCGGTCCTTGCCTTCTCCGACGACGAACTCGCCGGTCCGACGGTTTGCGTACACGGCGCACACGACACCGGCACGACAGCCTCCGAGACCCGCAAGCACGAGCAGCGCAGAGGCTTCCATCTCGAAGTTGAGGATCCCCTGCCGGGTCATCTCCTCGGCGAGGTCAGGGTAGCGGATGGGAAGCTGCGGGATCGGGCGCCCCTGCGCGCCGTAGAAACCGGGCGCCGTGGCGGTGATCCCCACGTGATGTCGATGCCCGAGGGCACTCGCAGCCTCCTCGAGCGCCAGGACGCACTCGTAATTCGCGACCGCCGGGTAGCCCTCGTGGACGAACCAGTTGGTCGTCGTCTCGAGGCGCACGCTGCCGGTCGAGATGACGAGGTCCCCGAGCTCAATGCCGTCCTGGAGCGCCCCGCAGGAGCCGATCCGGACGAACGTGGGCTTGTCCGCGATCGCGAGGATCTCGGACACCACGATCTCGACATTGTCGGTGCCGATGCCCGTGGAGACGACGGAGACGCGGAGACCCTTGTACTCGCCGGTGGCGCTCGCGAACTCCCGGTGCCGGTGCCGTCGCTCGACGCTGTCGAAGTGGGCCGCGATCCGCTCGACGCGATCCTGGTCCCCGGGCAGGAGGATGTAATCGGCCAGCTCGCCCGGGCCAAGCCCGATGTGGTACTGCCGGTCTCCGGCGGGGACGGCGACGCGGGAATCCGCGTTCGGCAAGGGCTCGCTCCTGCTCGCTCACGCTCGTTCGGCATGAGGCTGCGCCCGAGGATAGGGGCCCGATTCGAGCAGCGTCAAGCGGGACGACCCCCGCACGACCCGTGCGTGGGTCGTGCGGGCTGCCGATCGAGTGCCGCGGCCTGGGTGCGCGACGCCCCCCGGGACGCCTTTCCACCAGTTGCCGGTTGCGGTCCGGGTCACCCGGGTGGGTCCGCGCGGAGCCTGTGAGCCGGGTCCACGGCGTCCTCGGACGTGGGTGCGGCCAGCACGGTGGGCTCCGCGTTGCTTCCGCCCGGGTGTGCGATCGCCTCGAGGCGGGCGACGATCCGCGCCCGGAGAAGCCGCTGTGAACGATGCCGCCGGGCGACGGTGACGACGACGGACATCGCCGCGACGAGGGCGAGCGTCCCGAACCCCGCCGAGGCCGGGTCAAGACCGATCCCGCGCCCGATCGCCGCCTTCACCGCCAGGTGGGCCGTGTCGGCCGTGCCGGGCGCTGCCACGTCAGTCGAGGGCGACGCATCGTCGGCTGCGCCCCCGAGGTCGCCCACGAGCTCGACGTCCGCCGCATCGGCGATCACGAGCACGAGCTCCTCGCGCTGCTCCGGCGTCCCGATCGCGTTGATCGCATCGCCCGGCCCGACGAGGTCGAGGATCGCGGCCGCACCATCGGCGAGAACGACGCGCACGACGGCCGTCCCGTCGTCCAGTCGGAGCCCATCCGCCTCGAGCCCGGTGACGAGCCCACCGACGCGGATGCGAACACCCAGGTGCACGGCGAGGTCGCGCAGGTCTGCGTCCGGTGCGGTGGGCCCGGTGAGCGCGCCCGCACCGCCCGCGCCGATGGCACCACCCGTCGGCCCGGGCGACCCTGCAGGCACGGCGCCAGCGCCCGCGCCCGAACCGCCCACGGCGGAACCCCCAGCGCCACCGGACGCGGCGGGTGCCGGCCCGAACGCCATGTCGGTCGCGCGGCGCGGCACGATCGCAAACCGCCGGTCTGTCGCGGTCGGGTACGGCCGCTTGACGATGCCCGTGATGGTCGCCGTCCGGCCCTCGATCAACGTCGCACTGGCGATTCCGCTGCCGCCAAGACCGCTCACGAGCACCTTTGCCGAGCCCGCGATCGTGATGTCGGCGGTCCAGCGGTCGCCGTTGCGATGGACGTCGGTGATCGTCCCGGAGACGCGGACGAGTCGCCACTCCGTGGCTGCGCTCGGGACGCCCTTCAGTGCATGGGCGACAGGGTCGGCTGAGCCGATGACGCGCGCCTCCGTGACCTTGAGGCGCGGCGCGCCCCACGCTCGACCCACCACGCCAGTGAGGCGGACCCTCGCCCCGAGGCGCATCGACGGGTCCGGCTCGCCGAGGTAGGCCTCGATCGCGCCCGTCGCGTCTTCGACGACCGACCGACGTCCGCTCGCATCGAGCAGGCTGCGGTCGACCGTGAGGACGCCTTCCACGGTCACGGTGGAACCCTCGCGAAGGATCGCCTTCGCGATCGGCAGGACCGTCGCTGGGGCGGCACTGCTCGAGGCGGACGGCCCGGGCGTCGCGGATGGCGACGCCCCTGGCTGGACGACGGACGCGAGGTCCGTGCGGTCGCGGATCCACAGGCGGTACCCGTCGAGCGCGCCCTTGTGCGACGCGCGTTGGCCAACGATCCCGGTGAACGTCGCCGTGACGCCCTTGCGGAGGCTGGAAGCGTCGAGGCCGGCGCTCGCGTCGGCGAGGATGCGGAGCGTCGCGCCGTCGGGGCCCATGATCGAGAACGCGAGGTCGCCGCTCGTGGCCCTGGCCGCCGAGACGACGATCGTCCCGCGGATCGTCGCGAGGCGACCCTCGGTCGCCTCGTTCGCCCCCCCTGGGGCGATGGGGACGGGAGTCGGGAGCGTGCCGGCACCGATGACCGAGATCCCGCCCGTCGCCGGTCGCAGCTCGACCTGGCCGTACGGGTCCGCGACCTGGCCGCGGACCTCGATCAGGGTCCCGCGGGCCAGCGCCGGAACGCCAGAAGGCAGGCGGACGGGCAGCCCGCCCGTTGGGTCGCCGATGACCAGGAGCGGGGGCGTACCGATCCGGCCCGCCTCGGCGATGACCACGCCGCGCACATACGCCTCGGTGCCGGTGGGCACCAGGCGCGCGGCGCCGACGGACAGTGGCGACGCACCCGGCGTCGAGGATGGCAACGGGCCGGGCGTGCGCGTCGGCGCGGGCGTCGGCGTCGGCGTGCCGGTGGGCGATGCGGAGCCGGTCGGGGCCGGCGTGCCGGTGGGTGCCGGCGTCGACGATGGGCTGGCCATCGGCGTGGCGGTGGGCATCGCGGTCGGGCTAGGCACAGCGGTCGGTGTTGGCGACGGTGGCGCCTTGATCTCGAGGTCGCCCACCAGCGTGCTGTGGACCCGGTACCCGGCCGTCCCGGTCCCGGTGCTGTCGCGCTGGCCGAGCGGCCCGCGGGCAACGACGAGGTCGCCGGTCGACGGCGTCATCGGACCGAGCGCATCCGGACCGACGATGACCCGGACCGGACCTGTGCCATCGTCGACGGTGAGTCCGAGGCCGTCAGCCAGGGTCGATGGCGCCTCGGTGACGATGCCACCGATCTCGAGCCGCAACCCTTCGAGCGGCTCTGAGGCTGCACCCGTGGGCGTCGAGACGGCAACGGGCAGGCCTGCAGATCCGGCCGCGAGGACATCGACGCGGTTGCTACGGACCGTCCGCTGGGCGAAGCGCGTGTCGAGGACGCCCGTGGCGCGAACCGTGGTTCCCGCCGCCAGCGGCACGTCGAAGGCGGCATCGAGGTACAGGCCAATGCCCGCGGTCGCGTCCTGGACGAACCCGCTCCTTGAAGCCTCGAGCGCGCCGAGCGCGGTCGTGAGCGTCCCCTCGATGGTGACCGACGCGCCATCTGCCAGCCCCCGGACGGTCGCGATGTCGGTTGCCGGGGTGGGGCTCGGGGTCGCGGTGGGCGTCGGCGTGGCCGTCGGTGCAACGGTTGCAGTCGGCGTGGGCGACGGGGTGGGCGCGACGGTCGGTGTCGGCGTGGGAGTCGAGGTTGGTGCGACGGTCGGCGTCGGTGTCGGAGTCGGCGACGGCGCGACGGTCGGGCTCGGGCTCGGGGTCGGGCTCGGGCTCGGCGTCGGCGCAACGGTCGGGCTCGGGCTCGGCGTTGGGGCGACGCTGGGAGTCGGCGACGGGCTCGGCGCGACGGTCGGCGTCGGGCTCGGCGTGGGCGTGGGCACCACGGTCGGGCTCGGCGAGACGGTCGGGCTCGGCGTGGGCGTGGGCACCACGGTCGGGCTCGGCGAGACGGTCGGGCTCGGCGATACGCTCGCAGACGGGGCCGGAACCGGCGCCGAGGCGAGGTTCTGTCCGATCGGCGCGCCGTTCACCGCGAAGTCCGTTGCGTTGTCATTCGAATCGGCGACGTTGCCAGCGGCACCGCCCGGGCGACGCTCGATCGACGATCCCGCGGCGGGTGCCGCCAGCGCGATGCCCTCGACGAACGTGTTCGTCGCATCGCCCCACCCGACCGCATCGACCGGCGTCCCGCCGACCGCCCGCAGGACGATCGCTCCCCCGGTAGCCGCGAGGCCACCCGAGTACACGGCATCGGCCGCTGCGGCATAGCTGCCCAGCGAGTTCGCGAGCAGCAGGTGGCGGCCCGGCTCGAGCAGCAGCGTCGAGGTCCATGTCGCCTTCCGGGTGACGGTGGCGCCGGAGCTCGTCGCGTACACCACCTCGAGCCCGACAAGGTCCAGCGCAGACGCCGACGCGTTCGTCAGCTCGACATATTCGTCGGACGCAGACGCGCCGCCCGTCACGACCTCGGCGACGAGCAGTCCCCTGGACGTCGGCCACGGGACGGCAGCCAGCGGCGCGGCCGCCAGCCGCGTCACGAGGCCTGGGACCGCCATCGCGGACCCTCCCATCGCAGCCAGCATGAGCAGTGCGGCGATCGCCGCGAGTCGGGCACGCGCCATCGAGGACCTCCGGGCGGGAGACTTCGGCGGCGGGAAATCGGACCGGCAGGCAGCCTGTGGCGGCAGGCAGGTCGGCATCGTAGGGGGCGCCACTTATCGCGCGCTCAACCCGTCGGGACAGGACCCGGTACGATGCACCGGCCGCTGCGCCGAACCCGTGCACGGTCGTGATCCGACAGGAGGACTTCGTTGGCCCGCGCCAAGCGCACCGATCGCACCGAGGCTCGCCGGCGCAACCGCGCGGAGCAGGCCGACATCGTGGGGGACACCGGCAGCGCGGCCGTCGCCATGGGCGGAACGGCATCGAAGTCGGCGCCCGCCGCACCCCGGCCCAGCATCATCGGCGCGCTGCGCAGCGCGTTCCGTCCGCTGGACTTCAAGGGCGACCTGCGATCGCTCCCCCGGCTGCTCGTCCACTGGTCGTTCTGGGGCCCGGCGCTGGGCACGATTGCGAGCACGGTGCTGTTCGTGACCCTCGCCCAGGGCCGCACGCCGACGACGCCGAGCGACACCGTGTGGGCGCTGGCGTTCTTCGCGTTCCAGATGTTCGTCTTCCCGCTGCCCGCCCCGGCCGGCGCTGCGTTCATCGGCGGCTTCGGGGCGCGTCGTGCGTCATGGCTTGTCGGCCTGCTCATCGGCGTCCTCGCCGCCGCATGTTTCGCCGTGATCGTGTACTCGGTCCCATCGTTCCTCCTGTTCGGCACCGCCGTCACCAGCACGCCCGCGACGCAGCAGTCCTACGCGCTCCAGGGCTTCCTCGTGGCACCGCTGGGCAGCGCGCTGTTCGCCTCGGCGGCCGCCTGGTACAAGCGGTTCCTCAATCTCGCAAACCCGAACCGCAACCAGCGGAAGCCGAGCCAGCCGAAGCCGGCCCAGGGCCGCGGCAACATCACCCGGGACCGCCTGAGCCGCTGACCGCTGCGGTCGTGCGGATGCAGGTCCGTCGGCCGCCGTCCGCGCGCCCACCACGGCCTCTCGCCCGACCCCTCGTCCTGGCGCCCGGCCGCCCGGAACCGGCGTGCGTGGTCAGCCCAGCCGGCGCATGCCTGCCTGCCCGATCTGGCGAACACCCGCGGGCGAGCCCGGTCCGCCGACATCGTTCGCCGCCTCGACCAGCGGCGTCACGGACCGTGCCACCACGTTGACCACGTTCCCCTCGCGCTGGAGATCGCCCTCGACGAGCAGCAGCGCGTGGCGCCGTACGGTGGACCGCAGCCGCTGCCACGTGTCCGGCCAGAGCGTGACGTTGACCATCCCCGTCTCGTCCTCCAGGGCCAGGAACACCGTCCCGCGGGCCGTCATCGGGTGCTGCCGGGTCACGACGAGCCCGCCGATCCGCACCGGCCCGGGCTTCCGGTCGGCGAGCGCCGCGTTCGGGACCGCGCCCAGCCGGGCGAGCGCCTCGCGGAACAGCGAGACGGCCTGGCGACGGGCGTCGAGCCCGACGACGGCATAGGCGTCGCCCAGCCGCTCTGGCTCGGTCAGCGCCGGCAGAGCCGGTGCCTCGGTCGCGGGGAGCCGGAGGCCCATCGGGCGCCCCGCCGCCTTCTGCCGACCTGCGCCCCGGACCGTCCTCCCGTCCATGCGCCCCTTCGTCGCCCCGGCCACCTCGCGCAGCTGCCACAGCAGCTCCCGCCGCGGTCGGCCCAGCGAATCGAGCGCCCCCGAGCGGATGAGGCGCTCCACCACCTCCTCGGACAGGCCGGTCCGTTCGACGACGTCTCCGAGGTCCGCATACGGGCCACGCGCCAGCTCCGCATCCAGCCGCGCCGCCTGCTCCTCGCCGATCCCCTTGACCAGGTGCAGCCCGAGACGCACGCCCCAGCCGGTCATCGATTCCGCCGCCCAGCGGTCGCGCGAGGCAGTGCCCGGGATCACGCACGCCGACGAGCGCACGGGGCGCGGGTAGGCGTCGATCCCGACGCCCTCAGGTAGTGGCTCGCCCGGGTCGGCATCGTGCGAGCCGTCGTCGCCCAGCGCACCGGCGAGCGCCCAGCCGGGTCGCCCGACCCACTCGGTCGTCGTCCGATACGAGCTCTGGTTGACGTCGACCGGGAGGATCGCGACGCCGTGGCGCTTCGCGTCGTTGACGAGCACCTCCACCGGGTAGAAGCCCATCGGCTGCGCATTGACGAGGCCGACCACGAACTGGGCCGGGTAGAACAGCTTGAGGAAGCTCGACTCGTACGCGGTCCGGGCGAAGGCAGCCGCGTGGCTCTTCGCGAAGCCGAAGCTGGCGAAGGCGGCGCACTGGCGGAACAGCTCCTCGGCGTCGTCACGAGGGACGCCCTGGACGCGGATGCAGCCCTCGACGAACTCGATGTGGAGCTTCTCCATCTCCCGGCTGGAGCGCCAGGTGCCCATCGCGCGCCGGAAGCCATCCGAGCCTGCGGGCGTGAAGCCCGCGACGTGGATCGCGACCTTCATCACCTGCTCCTGGTAGAGGATCACGCCGAGGGTGTCGTGGAGGATCGGCTCGAGGCTGGGATGGAGGTACTGCACGGGCTCGATGCCCTGCTTGCGCCGGAGGTACGGGTGGACGGCATTTCCCTGGATCGGGCCCGGGCGGATGATCGCGACCTCAACGACGAGGTCGTCCAGCGTCTCCGGCCGGGACTTTGGCAGCGTCTGCATCTGCGCCCGGCTCTCCACCTGGAACACGCCGACGGTGTCCGCAGCCTGGAGCATCGCGAAGACCTCGGGGATCTCCTCGGGGATGTGGTCGAGGTCGAGGCAGACGGCGCAGTCGTGCTCGACGAGCTGGATGCACTCGTCGATGGCGGCGAGCATCCCGAGCCCCAGCAGGTCCAGCTTGATGAGCTTCATCGTCTCGACGTCGCGCTTGTCGTACTGGACGACGACGCGGTTGGGCATCGTTGCCCGCTCGAGGGGCGCGATGTCGATGAGCGGCGCGGCGGTCACGAGCATGCCGCCCGTGTGGATGCTGAGATGGCGCGGGAAGCCGTCGATGCGGGCGCACAGCTCCAGCCAGCGCTCCCAGTCGGAGAGGCCCGCGACCGAACCGCCAGGCGGGCGCTCGGCGGGTGGACGGAGCTCCTCGACGGGCGCGAGCCGCGCGACGCTGGAGCTCCGGTTCTTCGTGGCAGCCACGGCATCCCTGGCCCGCGCCCGACGCTCGGCGTCCTCGCGAGCCCAACGACGGGCGGCGGCGGTCTCGTCGCCCGGGCCACCCTTGTCGTCCTCGCCATCGACCAACCGGTCGATGGGCCGGTCCAGCGCCGACACCCCGCCGATCGGGAGGTTCGGGCCAGTCCGGGGATCCCAGCGACGTTCCTCGGGCAGGAGGATGCCGGTGTCGGGGTCCAGGCGGCGGCCGTCGATCGTGGGCGGCGCGTGGCGCTCGTCGTTGTGGCGCTCGTCGTTGTGGCGCTCCAGCTCGCGGCTCGGCGGCAGCACACGACTCGGCGGCCCGTCGCGGAGCCAGCGGACGCTCACCGGCGAGTCCCCGGGGCCACCCTCGTCCTCGCCCGGCCCAAGCGCTCCCACCTGGTGGCGCAGCCACGCGTCCGACACATCGCCCCCGAGCCATCGCTCCCCGCCCGGCACATCTCGCTCGCCCGTGGTGGCCGCGTCAGCCGCGCCGCCTTTGCCAGCGTCCTCCTCACCGCCCGGACCGCCCGCCGTACGCTCCGATGGCGTCGTACGCGCGTTCGCGAAGCCCGGACCGCCCGAATCTGCTGGTACCACGCTCCGGGAGCGCAGGGGAGCCGGATCCGGGCCAACTCCACGCGTACCACGCCGGGGGAGCGCAGGATGGGCTGACGGGGCCGCAGCCGAGGACGGGGCCGCGTCAGCCCCGAAGCGGCCGCCGCGTGCGTGGTTGAGCTGGCCCATCGAATCGGTCAGCCCGCGATCCCCCGCCAGCGCCGCGGTCCCCGCGACGGCCATCTCCGCCACCAGCCGCCGCGAGCCGCGGACCGCGTCCCCGCCGGGTCCCTCGACCCCCTCCTCCGGCCGGGCGAAGAACCGCGCGAACCCGCCCTCGGCCTCCAGGTCCCGCCGGACCATCACGGAGTCGTATGTCTCGAGTGCCTTCGCAACGCGGTCCACCAGCGGTCGCGGGAACCCCAGCGCGTAGCCGACCTCGCGGACCGCGGACCTGGCCCGGTACGTGACGAGGTTGCAGACCATTCCGGTGTGCTCCGCCCCATACCGCTCGTACACGTACTGGATGACCTCCTCGCGACGCTTGGAGCTGAAGTCGATGTCCACGTCCGGGTAGGAGGTCCGTCCCTCGTTGATGAACCGCTCGAACAGGAGCTCGTGGCGGATCGGATCCACCCGCGTGATGCCCAGCACGTACGCCACGATCGAGTCCGCCGCGCTCCCCCGGCCCTGCGCCGGGATCCCGCGGCCCTTCGCGAACCGCATCAGGTCCCAGCAGATGAGGAAGAACTCCGCCAGCCCGGTCTTGCTGATCACCTCCAGCTCGTGCGCCAGCTGTGCGACCACCGCCGGGGTCAGCGGGTGGTACCGGCGCCGCGCGCCCTCCCAGCACAGCTCCGACAGGTGGCTGAACGGCGTCTGGCCCTTCGGCACCGGGTAGCCCGGGAATCGATAGCGCTCGAAGGCGAGCTCCACCCGGCAGGCCGCGGCGATCTCCACGGACGCGGCGATCCCCTCCCGCCAGCGGCGGGCGAGGGCCGGGTCGTGGGCAGCCGTGGACGGCTCGCCGGGCGGCATCGCCAGCAGCTCTGTCGATCCCTTGAGGTATGACTCCCCGTCCGGCCGTCGCAGGTCCGCAAGCTCGCCCAGCGATCGCCCGTGCCGGATCGCGGTCAGCACGTCCTGCAGCTCCCGCCCCTCGGGGAGCGCGTAGTGGACGTCGTTGGTGACGACGACCGGCAGTCCCAGCTCGTCGGCGAGACGGGCCGTCTCGGAGGCCAGCCAGTCGTCGTCGGGCAGCAGGTGGTGGCCGAGCTCCAGCACGAACCCGCTCGATCCCGCCGATTCGCCCACGCCGAACAGCGTCGCGTACCGTTCCCCGAGCGCCCGTGCTCCCTCGCGGTCCCCCGCCCGCAGCCGCCGCGCGAGCTCGCCTTCCCGGCATCCCGACAGCGCCACCAGGCCCTCGTGATGCTCCTCGAGGAGCGCGTGCGTGAACGCCGGGACCGCCTTCGTGCCCGCGAGGTTCGCATGCGAGACGAGCCGGCACAGGCTCCGCCAGCCGATTGCGTCCCGGGCGAGCAGCACGAGGTGCGGGCCACGCTGGCCCTCGCCGATGCCCCGATGGTCCTCCTTGACGATCGCGCGATGGCCAGGGAGCCGGGCGCGCTCGGGCCGCGGACGGGTGGGCCGGCCCTCAACGACCCGCGGTGCATCCTCGCGGACCGGGGGCCGGCGTCCTGGGCGCCATGCCCGACGCGCCGGCACGACGATCCCGCCCGGGTCCGCCACCGCGGCGTCGAGCAGCTCGATCTCGATCCCCACGACCGGGTGCAGGCCCGCGGCCTCCGCCGCCGTGGAGAAGCGGACCGCCCCGTACAGGCCCTGGTGGTCGGTCATCGCGAGCCCGGTCAGCCCCAGCTCCACCGCTCGCGCGACGAGGTCATCCGGCCCGGACGCCCCGTCCAGGAACGAGAAGTGGCTGTGGCAGTGCAGCTCGGCATAGGCCGGGACAGGCGGGGTGGCGGAAGGGGCCACGACAGATCTCCGGGGGGCGGGCGGAGATCGTAGAACATCTGTTCGATTCGTGTCGAAGGCAGGACGCGAGTCGATGGCGGCGGTCCGGGCGCAGGACCCGACTTCAGGCCTCTCAGTTCGTGACGATTCGCTGTCGGCACGCGAAACCAAACGGCGGCATCGTGCGTCTCATGCGCGTGATCGCCGATCCCACGCTCCATCCCCGCCGGTTCGCCGCCTTCGAGGTCGCGGTGCGTGTCGTGGCGATCGCACTCGTGGCGCTCGTGATCTTCGGGATCCTGCCCATGATCGCGGAGGCTGCGGCGTAACCACACACCGTTCCGTCGGCCTGGGGGCCTCACCGGAACGCTCGATGGCGACGGTCGTTTGCGATGGCGACCGTCGACCTTGTCGCCGGAACCTGGGCGGTCCGGTGACTCCCGGGGGACCCTCGCCGCTGGGCGGCGAGGGTCCTTCGACGTCCGGGCGCTAGGATGGCGCGGATGCGCCTCCTCCCTCGTGCCCGCCCGCTGCCGTCGGCCCTCGTGCTGGCCGTGGCGCTCGTCGCCGGCGCGTGCGGCGCGACGGGGCCGACCACGCCACCCGCGGCAAGCGGCGCGACCGGGGCAACCACGAGCCCTGTGGCCACGGCCACGGCTGCGCTGACGCCCGTGCCAGGTGGCCAGACCATCGGCCCCGACACGACCCTCGAACCGAAGCCTGCCGAGACCCGGATCCCGATCACGAAGACCCCGTGGGGCGAGATCCTCGACGCGCTGCCGGAAAGCTTCCCGATCTACCCGGGCGCCAGCACCACCGATGTGGGCGAGGCGGTCAGCGCCGCGTTTGCCGTGCCAGTTGACGCAGAGATGGCTGCCACCTGGTACCACGACGCGCTCACGGCGAAGGGCTACGCCGTGGACGTCGCGAATGCGCTCGAGGACGGGTCGCGCGTGCTCGACGCACAGGGGGACCTGCCCGAGTGCCGCATCCAGATGACCTTCCGCCCGGAGGCCGATTCGACGATCATGACGGTGCTGTACGCGGCGGGCTGCGCCGCCGGCGGCTGACGGACCCTCGAGGAGACGAACGGATGGAGCCGACGCGGAGCGATGTCGTGGGGATCGGGCTACTTGCCCTGGTCCTCGTGGCGCTCCTCGCACTGATCGTCATCGCCGGGCTGCCCACCTGACCGATCGCGACGCGTCGGTTGAGTGAAACGCCCGCTCCCTCCAGCGCAACACCGGGGGTGATTGCGGCGTCTATGCTGATGGCGACCGGCCGGGAGTCCGGTCCATCTGGATGGGGGAACTACAGCGGTGCAGTCGACTCGACCGCGTGACCTCGGCGCGCTTGCCCTGGTCGTCGGCCTGTTCCTGGTGCTGCTCGTCATGTCGATCGTGCTGGGGTCACCGGCCGTCCGCTGACGGCATGACATCCCGGCCGGACCGCCAGGGCGGCCCTTGTTCGACGACCCCGCCGTGGCCATGCCAGCACCGCCGACCGGTCGCCGCCAGCTCGTCAGTCGTAGAGCCGCTCGTCAGTCGTAGAGCCGCTCCAGGTGCCAGGTACCCGCCGTGCGGTCCAGGTACACGAGGGCGAGCCAGCTCCGGCCGACGACCTTGAAGTAGTCGCGGGCGATCGGCTCCCGCCACCACGATTCCTCCACCCGCCAGCGGTTGCAGACCTGGACGGGCTCGCGATGCCCGTTCCACGAGAACGCCACGAGGTGGCCGGCGTCGTCGAGCTCCGCGTCGATCGACGGATGCTCGCGCAGGAGACGGGTCACGGCAGGTCCTCGCCCATGACAGCCGCGCCGGCGACGGGCTGCCAGCGCCACCGGGCCTCGGGGATCGGCGCCTCGGGATCGGTGATCTCCACGCGCCGGACGCGGTCCGCTCCGAACGCGATCGCCAGGCGCGCCAGCTGCCAGTTGAGACGGGCGTCGCGCGCCGCCTGGGGGACGAACAGCGGCAGCTGCTGGCCCGTTGCCGCCTCCACCAGGCCCAGCTCCAGCTCCAGCCGTGCCACAGCGGCGGGCGGCGGCTGCTTCTCGAGCCGTGCGAACAGCAGCCGCTCGATGGCCTGCGCGTCCCCGGTGGGCTCCGGGAAGCGCTGCTCGAAGCGGAGGATCTCCGGCGTGCCGCGGCGTGCGAACGCGAGGTCGTGGGTGACGGCGAGGCGGGCGAGGCCCGCCGCCTGGCCGCGTGCGTGGAGCTGGTCCGAGAGCGCACCCGCGATCCGGTGGAGGACGAACCGCACGCCGTCCAGGCCTTCGACGGGCGGCTCGAGCGGGAGGCCGAGCACCATCCGCTCCGGGGTCCGACGCGGCCGGAAGCGTTCAGTCTCCTCGCCGCGGGACCGGGCATGGAGCCTCGCCCCCTCGTCGCCGAACCGGGCCACCACCGCCGATCGCGGCAGGTCCGCCACCGACCCGATCGTCCGCAGCCCGAACCGTGCCAGCCGCGCCCGGATCTCGGGATCACGGGTCAGGAGACGCGCGGGATAGGGCGCGAGGAAGCGCCGGTCGTCGCCGGGCGGGACGAGCAGCGGCGTGCCGCCCTCCGTGGCGTGGGCCGCCGCGACGCTGGCCGCGAAGCTCGTCCCGGCGATCCCGGCGTGGGGCGCGGCGGACAGGACGGGCTCCAGCGCCGCGCCGATCCGGGCGACGAGCGTCTCCTCGATCCCCCACAGGCGGGTCAGCCCGTCGACATGGACGGCGATCCGGCCGAAGCCGGCGTCACGCACGTCGCTCGTGGCGGCGATCCCGGGGCTGAACGCCGCCAGCCGCTCGCAAGCGGCCTCGAGCGCGTCCCGGTCCGCGTCAGGATCGAGGTCGAGGAAGGTCGCCTCGGGCGCGAGCCGGTGCGCGCTCCCGAGCGGGATCCCCCGACGGACGCCGAGCGCCCGTGCGAGCGGGTCCGCGTCCACCACGATCCCGTCCGTCCAGGGCTGTCCGCCGAGGACGATCGGGCCAGGCGGCCACGAGACGGAGGTGCCGCCTCTCGACGGGTGCTCCATCCGGCTCCGCGCCAGGCGGAGCGGCAGGTGTGGCCAGAGCAGGTGCAGCAGGCGCATGGGTATCAGGCGATAAGAGGGGGCCTTTCAGGAGGGTGCCGGGTGGTGGCGGTGACTCGGCCGGCGGGGACGGTGCCGCGTCCCCTGGTGCCGGTCCCCGGACCTCGTCCGGTGCCACATCACGCGTGCCCGGTGGCACGGACGTCATCGAGCGCGTCCCGGGTGGTGCCGCGGGCGAGGCGAGGCCGTCCAGCAGCGCGTCCCGGCGGAGGCACGCGTCGCGGACCCCGCCGTCGGCGTAGAGGATCTCGAGGTCCGCCTGTCTCCCGGGCGGCCCGTACCGGTTGCGCGCGATCGTGACGGCGCTCCGGCGCCCGACGACGTCCCGGCCGAGCCGGATCCAGCCCGTGGCCCGGAGCTCGAGGCGGAGCCCGCTTGCCTCCTCGACCGCGGCCGCCAGCGTCCGGCCGAGACCCACGGGCTCCATGAGGACCAGCAGCGTCCCTGCCCGCCTCGCCAGCGCGGCGAGGCGGCCGAGCCGGTCCCCCACCCGCTTGCCGGCGACCGCGGGGTCCCGCCCGTCCGGCAGGTCCACCACCAGCAGGTCCACGGTCCGTGCTGCGAGCAGCGAGCCCGACATCGCAAGCGCCTCCTCGAGGTCCGCGGGCGTCAGCACGACGAGCCACTCCGGGTTGACGCCGCGCGCGACGGCCTCGACCGGGTCGAACGCGCGGGCGAGGTCCAGCCACGCGACGATCGAGCCCGATGCCTGGGCCTCCGCCGCGAGCCGGAGCGCGAGGGTGGTCTTGCCCGAGCTGGCGTCACCGCGCAGGGCGACGGTGGCGGCGCGCGGGAGCCCCCCCGTGCCGAGGATGGCGTCCAGTGCGGCGAACCCGGTGGAGATGATCCGCCCGTCGGCATCCTCGGCGGGTCTTGCTCGGCGGGGCGCGGCGAGCGGCCCGTGGCCCGGGATCGCGGCGGGTCCGCGCAATGGGGCCGGTTCGTCGTCGGGTGCCTCGAGCGGCGCCACAGCCCGGGCGAGCGCCCCCTCGGTTACGAACCCAAGCTCCCCGCCCCGCCGCGGAGCTACGCTGCCCCAGCGCGCCTGGAGCGTCGCAAGTACCTCGGAAACGTCGGATGAGCGGGCCATCGGACGTCGAAGAATAGAACGCCCGTTCTACTGCGTCAAGGGTCAGCGGTGCCACGGTCAGTGAAATCCGGGCCGGGCCGGGCCGGGCCGGGCCGACGAGAACACCCGCCCTAGCCAGCCACCGCCAGCGTCACCAGCCCCGCCGCGATCAACGCCAGGCCCAGCCACTGCGACGGCCGGAGCCGCTCGCCGAGGAATGCCACCGCGAACAGCACCACGAGCGCCGGCCCGAATGAGCTCGCCAGCCCGACCAGCCACGTCGCCGAGACCTCAAGGCCCACCGTGTAGGCCACGAACCCGCCGAGGTCGCACAGCCCGGCGAACACCACGAGCGCCACTGCCCGCCGTGACAACCCGCCCGCAGGCCCGAGGAGGGCGTCGAGCGGGCCGCCCCGCATCCGCAGCGCGATGGCCAGCAGCGTGACCCCGACCACCGTGTTCGACACCCGCGACCCGAGGATCACCGGCAGCCAGCCATACGCCTGGATCGGCCCGGCGAGCGCGACGGTCAGGATCGCGAACAGCACCATCGTCACCAGGGCGAGGAGGACGCCCGGCCCCACGATCCGCGTGGCCCGGAGCGACGACCCCAGCACGAGCCCCGTGAGCACGACGCCGGTCGTCGCAACCAGTGCGCCCAGCCACTGGACCGGGAGCAGCGTCTCGTGCCGGAACAGCACCGCCAGCACCACCGTCAGCCCGCCGTATGCCGCGACCACGGGCGATACCACGCTGATCGGTCCGATCCGGAGGGCCGCGTAGAACGAGAGGTACGCCATCGACCCGAGGACGCCGAGGCCAAGACCCGTGATGAACCCCGGCAGCACCTCGGCGGGCAGCAGCGACGCGTTCGCCGCCGCGATGATCCCGAGCAGCGCGAGGCTGCTCGCCTGGGTCCCGGCAAGCACGCCCACGCTGCCCACGCGACGAGCGGCAAGTGCCCCCGACAGGTCCGTGAAGCCCCAGCAGAAGGATGCGAGCAGACCGAGGGTGAGACCGATGGGCATCGGTGGAGTCTAGGGACGCGGGCCCCCGGTCGGGCCATCGTTGCGTGCTACACTTCCCGGCCGTCCACCCGGTTTGGCCGGGTGCGATTTCCGTGGGGATGTAGCTCAGCTGGAAGAGCACCGCGTTCGCATCGCGGGGGTCAGGGGTTCGAGTCCCCTCATCTCCACCATTTCGTGGGTCGGTCGGGCAGGTGGTGAGCCCAAGGGTCTGTAAAACCCTCGCCTACGGCTGTGGCGGTTCGATTCCGCCCCGGCCCACCAACACACCAGAATCGAAACGCCCGCCGCGATCGCGGCGGGCGTCGTCGTGTCCGGGAGCGCCGGTCTCAGGCTGGGCTCAACCCTGACCCCAGGGGAAGGCATCGGTGTCGGTCCACGGGCCAAGGACGAACGGCTCGGACGGCCAGCCCGCAGTGCCACCGGTGATCAGGATTGGCGTGCCCGCGCCCAGGACCTGGAGGCGGACCGCGAAGGTCCCGTCACCGTCGGTAGGGAGGCGGAAGCCCGACGAGTCCAGGCAGACACCCAGCGTCTTGTGGCAGCCGCCTGCAGCCGCGGTCCCGTCGAGGTAGCCCGACAGGTCCATCTCGCCGACGACCTCGCCCTGCTGGATCTCGGTGGCCGTGATCTGCGGGCCGACGTCGCCGGTTTCCACGATGATCTCCCAGCGATCGCTGGCGAGCTCGCCGACGCCGCTCACGACCAGGCGCCACGCCTTGGCCGCCGGGTCCACGAGGGAGACCTGGAGGAGGTCCTCGCGCGGGAACTCGATCGACAGCTCGGGACCCGGGCCGGCAACCACGTCACCCGCGTTGTGAGACGGCGTTGGCGTCGGGGCGACCACCGGCGTGGGGACCGGCGTGGGGGCCGGCGGCTGCGATGTCGACCTGGGGCCGACGGGCGCGGTAGGGTGAGCTGCGGCCGTGCCGGAGCAGGCGGCGACCACGATCAGGGCAAGGGAGGCGACGAGGACGGGCGCGAGCCGCGGAACCATGGGACTCCAGGAACCAGAAACGATGACGAAGACAGGCGGGAATGCTCCCCTCAGACGAACGAGCCTGCCGATATGGTTCCCTCTCCCGGCGCCGATTCCGACCGTCAAATGTCCACTGGCCAGCAGGACGGTCATCCACTCGACCGTCGCCACGTCCCCTGGCGGTGCAGCGTATCCCCTGCACGTGGTGTGCATACCCCTCGATCGGATCGATGGCCAACTGCTGCGCGTCAGTCCAGGGCCGCGTGGAGCTCCGGGGCGTGCCGGCGGAGCCAGCGCCGCCACGCGGCGTTGTCCGGGACGCGCGTCTCGAGGAGCGCCCAGAACTTCGGGGAGTGACCGAACACTCGCAGGTGACACAGCTCGTGGGCGGCGACGGCGTCGAGCGCGGCGGGCGGCGCGAGGATCAGCCGCCAGCTGAATGACAGCGCGCCGCGCCGCGAGCAGCTGCCCCAGCGCGACGTCGTGTCGCGGATCGTGACGCTGCGTGCCGTGACCCCAAGCGCCGGCCCGTGGCGCACGATCGCATCTCCCAATGCGGCTCGGGCGCGGGTGCGGAACCATGCCTCGAGGATGGCTGCGGTGGGCCGGCGGTCGCGCGCGACGCGCTCGACGAGCAGCTCGTCCTCCGTATCGCCACCGACCCGCGAGACACGGGAGGCCCTGACGCCCGGCGGGGCCGCCACGACGCGGACGCGATGCGCCTCCCCGAGGTACGGGACCAGCCGGCCGTCGTCCACCTCGGGACGGTCCTCGAGGCGAGCCCGGGTCGCCTCCTGGCGGGTGAGATGCACCCGGATCCAGGCCTCGCGCTCGGCGAGGAACCCATCGACGAGCTGCTCCGGGCGACCCCAGCCGCGTCGGGCCGCCACGGGCAGGGAGACCACGACGCCACGATCCGGGTGGATCGTCACCCGCAGGCGGCGCGCCCGCGGCGACCTGCGCAGCGTGTACGACAGGTCCCCGCCGGGCAGTCGGGCCACCCGTTCCGTCTCCACCACCTGGTCCTGCCGCTGGGTCATGAGGCAGTCTAGGCAGAACGGTCGTACCAACCGGGCCCGCTCGCGCGGCCTCGTCAACCCGCGCCACGACGCCGGGCGGGCTATGCCTCGGCGATCACTCCGAGCGAGACGCGGAAGCCGGCCCGGCGCTGGAGCGGCGGCATCAGCGTCCCCTGGCCGACGGGTGAGTCGCCCGGGAACCAGCGCACCCACTCCTCGTTGAAGGCGTCGAAGTCGCCCGGATCGCGCAGGCACCAGTTCGCCCAGACCACCTTGTCAAGCGACGTGCCGGCCGCCTCGAGGGCGCCCTTGAGGTTGCGCAGGCACTGCTCGGCCTGCACCTTGAAGGCCGGGCTCACGACCGTGCCGGACGAGGCGTCAACGGGACCCACAGTCGTGACGTAAACCATGCCGCCAGCCTTCACGGTCCGTCCGAGGCCGGGCGGGAGGTCTCCGCGGGCCGACGACCCGTCGCCGCCCCAGCGGGACTTCATCGGCTTGATCGTCCGCTGCTTCGCATCCTTTGCCGACGGGATGCCGAAGTCGCCGGGCGGCAGCTCGATTCCGTTGCGCACGAACTGGTCCATGAACGTCGGGCGGATGCCCGTCGGGCGCAACTCGCCCTCGATGCGGCCCTCGCGGACGCCGCTCTGCTCGAACCGGAAGATGTCCTGGGTGAGGATGTCGTCTTCCTCGATCCCGTAGATCTCCGTGATGTTGATGATCCGGCGAGAGCCGTCCTTGAGCCGCGCGGTGTGGACGATGATGTCGACCGCGGACGCGATCTGCTCCCGGATCGCCCGGAGCGGCATCTCGTAGCCCGTCATGAGGACCATCGTCTCGAGGCGTCGGAGCATGTCCGCCGGGCTGTTCGCGTGACCGGTGGACAGCGAGCCATCGTGGCCCGTGGTCATCGCCTGGAGCATGTCCAGCGCCTCGCCGGAACGGCATTCGCCGACGATGATCCGGTCCGGGCGCATATGCATCGCGTTGCGAAGCAGGTCACGGATCGTGATCTCGCCCTCGCCCTCGAGGTTGGCCGGCCGCGCCTCGAGCGTGATCACGTGCTCCTGGCGCAGCTGGAGCTCCGCCGCGTCCTCGATCGTGACGATCCGCTCGCCGTTGGGGATGAACGAGGACAGCACGTTGAGCGCCGTCGTCTTGCCGGAACCCGTGCCGCCCGAGACGAACACGTTGAGTCGCGCCTCGATGCACGAGCGCAGGAACTCGAACATCTCGGGCGTCGCGGTGCCGAAGCGGATGAGATCCTCGACGGTGAACGGGCGGGCCGAGAACTTTCGGACCGTGATGACCGGTCCCACGAGCGAGAGCGGCTCGATGATCGCGTTCACGCGGGAGCCGTCGGGGAGGCGCGCATCCACGCGCGGGCTGGTCTCGTCGATGCGCCGGCCGATCGGCGTGATGATCCGGTCGATGATCCGCAGGACGTGCTCGTCGTTGAGGAACGTGCTGTCGACGCGCAGGATCTTGCCGCCCCGCTCGATGTAGATGTGGTTCGGGCCGTTGACCATCACCTCAGTGACGGTCTCGTCGTGGAGGAACGGTTCGAGCGGGCCGAAGCCACGGACCTCGTCGAGCATCTCCTGCACGAGGCGCGTGCGCTCGTCGCGCGTGATCGCGAATCCGTTGTCGGTGATGACGCGGTCGGCGACGCCCTCGATCCGGCCCTGGACCTCCTCGGGTGGCGCATCGAGGATCGCGTCGAAGGCGCGGATGACCTCCGCCTGCATGCGGACCCTGAGCCGGGTCAGAAGCTCCTCGCGCTGCTGGCGGCCCTGGGCCGTGGACGGCGCGACGGGCACGGGGACCACGACGCCCTTCGACGCCTCACCGTGCTGGCTTCGTTCGACCCGTTGCAGCAACGACATGTGACCGGGACCTCCCCGCGGCGTTCGAACGCCGCGGTCCTGGTCCGTCGGGTTGCTTCGTGCACCCCCGGCGGTTCTGCGGAGCATAGTACGAAGGTCCGGCAAGCTGGGTGCACGAAGACACCGGACACGAGGTCGGAAACGGGTCGTCCGGAGCCGTTGGGACCGTTGGGGGTCGGACATGGCGGTGCGGACGGACACCGGCCAACCCATGCCAGGCGTGAAAGGCGTTCGGGCGTGCCGTCGTCGACGACGGTCGTTCGTCCAGTTCACCGTATTCCGTCAGTTGCGCAAGTACGAAACAGCGTGCTAGCGTTCGTGCGATGCCGCACACCGACGATGCCCTCGAGCGCTACCGGCTCCACGCCGAGATCTGCAAGGTCCTCACCGACCCCAAGCGGCTGATGCTGATCGACGCGCTGCGTGCGGTCGACCGATCGGTCGGCGATCTCGCCGCGTCGATCGGGGTAACGCTGCCGAACGCGAGCCAGCACCTCGCTGTCCTGCACAACGCAGGACTGGTGGAACGCCGCAGGGTGGGTACGAACGTCGTCTACCGACTCGCCGAACCCGGCATCCTGGCCGCCTGCGATGTCATCCACGCCATCGTCGATCGTCGTCTGCCGCGGCGCCTCCCGGACCCCGATGCGTTCACGGCAACCGCACCGTCACGGGCCGCCGACTCGTAGGCCCCGCGGGTTTCAGTTCAACCGCCTCCATCCCGGCACCGTGTCCCGGCCGGCCAACCCCGGAGCTCCATGGCCCTCAAGACCGCATCCATCACCCTCGACGGTGATGGCCTCCGCTTCGTCGGCACCGTCGGCAGCGGGCACACGATCATCCTGGACGACGCCGCGAGCGGCACGGGCGCGCGACCGGCTGAGCTGGTGCCGCTGGCGCTCGCCGGCTGCACCGCGATGGACGTCATCTCGATCCTGCGCAAGAAGCGCCAGGACGTGCGGGGCTACCGCGTCGAGGCGACCGGCACCCAGATGGACGATCATCCGAACGCCTTCACCCGCATCGACGTGACGCACGTGATCGAGGGCATCAGCCTGGATCCTGCGGCTGTCGCGCGCGCCATCGAGCTGTCCGCGACGAAGTACTGCGCCGTGGGCGCGACGCTCGCCACCGGGATGGTGGAGATCCACAACGGCTACCGGATCATCGACTCGGAGACCGGTGCGGTGATCGCGGCCGAGGTCCTGGTCGAAGGCCCGCATGCGCCGATCGGTGGGGCGCCCAGCCTGGGCACGACGAGGTCCGCACCCGCGGCGTGATCGAACGCCGGGGCGCGGCGCGTCACGGCGCAACAGCCGCTTGACGTCCTCGGACCGGCCCCTAGACTCGGGTCGGCCGCAGGTTGAGCGCGTCCCCGACACGCCCCGTGGCCGGAGGAACGCATGCCCAAGTACCTGATCACCGGCAGCTACACCGTCCAGGGCGCCAAGGGGGTCATCGCCGAGGGTGGCTCGGGTCGCGTGGCGGCGGTGAAGAAGCTCGCTGAGTCCCTGGGCGGCTCCGTTGAGTCGTTCTACTTCGCCTTCGGCGGTGACGACTTCTTCGTCACGGTGGACCTGCCGGGCAACGCCGCCGCAGCCGCCTGTGCGATGTCCGTCGCGGGCTCGGGCGGGGCGAGCCCCCGGACCGTCGTGCTGCTCACGCCGGACGAGGTCGACGCGGCCATGAAGCTGTCGCCGAGCTACCGGGCGCCCGGCGCCTGATCCAGTTGCCGACTCGGGCCGGGGCGCTGCGGGCGCGCGCCCGGCCCCGAGTGGCACGGAACCGGTCGGTGTCAGGCGAGGGCCGGTTCGCAGCGGGCCCCGGCGCCGGTCCTACCGCGAACCGGGACTGGGCCTCCGGGGCTCAACGGGGCGCGTTCTCGAGGGCGGAGACTGCTCGCTCGAGCCGCGAGGCCGCTTCCTCGGCGATCGGCCGCACGCCGGGCGCATCGACCATCCCGAGGGCCGCCAGCGGGTTCATGGCCTCCACGATCGTTTCGGCCTCCTCCTCGCGCAGGACGACGTTGCAGGGCAGCAGGGCGCCGAACGACGGGTCCGCCTCGAGGGACCGATGGGCCAGGGCCGGATTGCACGCCCCGAGGATCAGGTACGCCGACCGGTCCACGCCGAGCTTCGCCTTCAACGTCGCCTGGACGTCGATCTCGGTCAGGATGCCGAAGCCCTCGCCCTTGAGCGCGGCCTCGACGGCCGGTCGCACCTCGATGATCGAGCCGGGCATGCGCGTGCCGAAGGTGAAACTCGTACGAAACATGGGTTACCTCTGGATGGCTTGGGTTGGTATCGCCACACTGGACCCAGCAGGGTCGGCGGCGCGACGCGCGGGCATGGAGGCGCAGGTCAGACGCTGCAGGTGCCGCCCCGGGCACGGGTCCGCAGGCGCCAGGCGAGCGTGCCGGTCAGGAGGGCCAGCGACGCGGCGCCGATGAACGGCTGGATCGGTGCATACACGGTCATCGCGCCGCTCGCCCCGAGCAACAGGAGCGCGATCTTGTTGCAGACCGGGCAGCCGATGGCAAGGAAGGCGCCGAAGCCCCCGATCGTACCGAGCATGGACCCCCGGTTTGCCTCGGCGGCGGGGTCACCGGCTTCGACGATCCGCAGCGGCGTGGTGCCGACCATACCCGGGGCGGGGGTCGTATACGTGGCGAGCACCAGGCCCATGAGAGGCGCCGAGATGAGCCAGACCCAGATCGCGAATGCCTCGGGCGGGACCTGGCGTCCGAAGACCGGGTTCGGGATGATGGCCGACACGAGCCCGAAGGCGACCAGCGAGACCACGCCCCACAGCACGCCCCAGGCGAGCAGCCGTCCGTCCAGGAGGGCAACGATCGGGCAGTCTGCCGGTGCGAGGGCGACGAGCCTCGTACGCATTCGCTACGTCCCGCTCTTCTGGACGAGCGCCCGGCCGCTTGCCGTCCACGACTCCATGCCCTTGTCCAGGTTCCAGATGTTCGTGTAGCCGAGGTCGATCAACGTCTTGATCGCGACGCGGCTCTCGTTGCCCGAACGGCAGTACACGACGACCTTCGCCGTCCTGTCCGTTGGCAGCTCGGCAGCGCGCGCCGTGAGCTGGTCATACGGGATGTAGAGGTCCGTGCCGTCGATCTCGCCGATGTACGGCGTCTTGACGTTGAGCAGCGTGAAGTCCTTGGCTTTCAGCATGTCCGCGAGGGTGTTCGCGTCGATGTTGGTCCAACTCCCACCGCTGCCCTTCTCCACCCAGCCGGTGGATGCGCCACCGGACAGGGACGACACCGCGATCGCGACCACGATCGCCGCCAGCGCCACGCCGCCCGCGAGCAACGCCCGGAAGCCCGCGCCGCGTCGCGCCGGCGCCGCGTCGTGCGAGCCGGTCCGCGCAGATCCCGGGCGAGATGCCCTGGTTGTGCCCTTGCCGTTGTTCGCCATGGAAGACCCCTTCTTGCTGGGTGCACCCATCGTCCCGGCAGGACTGCCTCGGTACGTCGGTAGCCTGGTGCCCGCGATGCCGCCATGGTCGCACACTGTTTCACACTTGCGCAAGTTTGCAAGTACGCGTCCTCGGGTCAGGCCTCGCCGTGCCCACGACTGCTCCCCACTCACGCCCTGTGGATGAAGGCCTGAGCGGGATCATGCGATTCGATCGGGTCCTGCGCGGCGTGTCGCTCGTCCCAGAGCTCGCGGCGCGAGCGCGCCGGCTCATCGGTCATCGTCAGCTCCTCGTCCGATCCGGGCGGCCAGGATGCCCGCGGATCCGCACCGCAACCCCGTCCCCACCAAAGGTATCCGGGTCGCGGACGCGTCCGGGTGTCGCCCATACGCCGACCGGGCTCGCGTCCAGCGGCGGGGCCCTCGCTCGAGGTCGGCCCGAGCCGGATGGCACGTTCGCTCGTGACGGTTGGCTCAGGGCGACTATATGTTCAGTGCATATACCTACACGTAGCGAACGGACCAATCCGAAACTGGAGATCACCGGTGCAGGACGCCGCCAACGAGATCGACGCCATCCAGACGTCGCTCCTTCGCGCCCTCGCGAGCCCGCAGCGGCTCCGGATCCTGCACCTGCTGGGCGACGGCCCAATGGAGGTCAACGAGTTGGCCCGTTCGTTGCAGGCCGCGCAGGCGACCGTCTCCCAGCACCTCGCAGCGATGCGGGGCGTCGGCCTCGTGGAGTCGACGCGGGACGGACGCAGCGTGCGCTACCAGCTCGCCGACCCCGAGATCCTGGTCGCCTGCGAGGTCATGCGCCAGGTCATCGTGCGCCGCCTCTCGGCGATGGGCAGCCTCGCCGCGGCGGCCCGCCAGCCCAGCCCAGCCCCTTCCTCGAGCCAGGTGACCCACACGTGAGCGACAGCCTCAGCATCGTCCTGTTCTCCGGCACCGCGGACAAGCTCCACGCTGCGGCGACCATCGCCGCCGGCGCCGCCGCCATGGACCGGCCCGTCAACATCCTGCTCCAGTACTGGGCGCTCGACGCGTTCCGGTCCGAACGGGTGGGGCTGGACCACGGGCTCGCCTTCGACGCCGTGGTTCCCGGCAGCAGCAAGCCCACCGCGGGCACCGCCGCGATCCCCTGGCTGGAGACGTTCCGCATGGCCAAGGAGCTCGGCGAGATGACGATCCTCGCCTGCGCAGGGTCGCTGGACGTTCTGGGGATCGACGCGACCTCGCTGGACCCGATCGTCGACGACTCCGGCGGGATCGCGACCTTCCTGATGTCCGCCGAGGGCGGCCAGATCCTGTTCATCTGACGGCCCGCAGGGCGTCGAAGGAGCACCACCCATGGCGAACACCGAGAAGCTCGTGTTCATGGTCACCCACGGCCCCGCGGACCCGGAGCTCGCGACCATCCCGTTCGTGATGGCGGCCGCGGCCCTCGCCTCGGACGTCGCGGTGGTGATGGGGTTCCAGGCGGACGGCGTGGAGCTTGTCAAGCGCGGCGTGGCCGAGGGCGTGGCGGCGGAGAGCTTCCCGCCACTCGCAACGCTCCTGGCGAATGTCCGGGAGCTCGGCGGGCTGCTCCTCGTGTGCTCGCCGTGCATGAGGAGCCGCGCAATCGACGCGCCCGACCTCGTCGATGGCGCCGAGGTCGCCGCCGCCGCCCGCTTCGTCGCCGAGATCACGTCGGCCACCAACAGCCTCGTCTACTAGCAGGAGATCATTCGTCATGACCGCAACCATCGACCTCGAGACCATCACGGCCGCCAAGGTCATCGATGCCCGCGGCGCCGCCTGCCCGGGCCCGCTCCTCGAGGCCAAGAAGGGCATGGGCACCGTGCCCGTCGGGTCCGTCATCGAGATCTGGTCCACCGACCCGGTCACCAAGACCGACATCGGCGCCTGGTCGGCCAAGGTCGGTCACGAGCTCCTCGGCACCCTGGCCGCCGACGGCTACGACCGCGTCTTCGTCACCCGGCGCAAGTAGCGACCACAGCCATGGCCGTCGCGACGCCCGCCCGCGGACGCGTCGCGACGGTTCACCGGCCTTCAGGAGCAGCTGTCCGATGACCGCCCCCGTCGCAACCGAGCCGCAGGCCCCGGGCGAGACCTTTGTCCCCCGGATCCTCGTGTTCTCGACCAACAACATCTCCGACCCGGGCATCGACCTGGCCGGTAGTGCGCACATGCACTACTCGCCCGGCGTCAAGGTCATCGGGCTGCCGTGCACCAGCGGCATTCGTCCATCGTGGATCCTCCGGGCGCTGGAAGTCGGGTTCGACGGCGTCTTCGTGGCGTCGGACGGCGACGAGTGCGCCTACCTCCCCGACTGCGCACACCGCTCCTCGAAGATCATGGGCGACGCGCAGGCGCAGATGCGCGAGCGGGGCGTCAACCCGCAGCGCCTCCGGATGGCGGCCATCTGCTCGGTCTGCGCCGAGCCCTTCACGAAGCACGTCGTCGGGTTTGCTGCTGCCCTCGTCGACCTCGGACCGGCGGTGTCGCGATGACGATCCAGATCCTCCCCGAGGCAACGCCCGCGGACTACGACGTCCTCGTGGTCGGTGCCGGCATCGGGGGCATGGAATCCGCGCTCAAGCTGGGCGACATGGGCTTCAAGGTCCTGCTCGTCGAGAAGGAGGCCAGCGTCGGCGGGAAGATGATCCTGCTGTCCAAGGTCTTCCCGACCCTCGACTGCGCGAGCTGCATCTCGACGCCCAAGATGGCGGCGACGATCCACCACCCGAACATCACCGCCCTCACCTACGCGAAGGTTGACGGCATCCGCCGCTCAGCCGATGGCACCTTCAGCGCAACCGTGACGAAGAAGGCACGGTTCGTCGACATCGACGCCTGCACGGGCTGCCAGAAGTGCGAGACGTCCTGCACGGTGGCGGTCCCGGACCAGTTCAACGCGGATCTCGTGGCGCGGCGTGCCGCCCACATCGCGTTCCCCCAGGCAGTGCCGAAGAAGGCGGTCATCGACCGCGCGGGCAGCTCGCCGTGCTCGTTCGCCTGTCCGGCCGGGATCCAGGCCCACGGCTACGTGTCGCTGATCCGCAGCGGGCTCACCGAAGAGGCCTACCGGCTCGTCCTCGACGCCACGCCACTGGTCGGCACGCTTGGGCGCGCCTGCTACGCGCCGTGCGAGGGTGACTGCACGCGCGGCTCCCTGGAGGGCACGCTCCCGATCCGCCGCCTCAAGCGCTATGCCTCCGATTCGCACGACGCGAGTGGCGCGGCCAACGGCGTTGCCCGCTCGGAGCCCAACGGCAGGCGCGTCGCGATCGTCGGCTCCGGGCCAACGGGCCTGACCGCCGCGTGGCAGCTCGCCCGGCTCGGGTACGCGGTGAAGATCCTCGAGGCGGCCCCGGTCGCCGGCGGGTTCCTCCGGCTCGGCATCCCGTCCTACCGGTTGCCCGAAGCGGTCGTCGAGCGCGACATCGACAACGTGCGGGACCTCGGCGTGGAGATCGAGACCGGCGTCCGCGTGGACGATCCTGCGGCGCTGCGCGGGCAGGGTTTCGACGCCGTGCTGGTCGCGACCGGCACCCACCGGTCCGAGGGCCTGGGCGTCCCGGGCGCGGATCGCCTGGGCGTGCTCGGCGGCACGGACTTCCTGCGCATGGTCAAGCTGGGCGAGGCCACGAGCCTGACCGGCAAGCGCGTCGTCGTGGTCGGCGGCGGAAACGTTGCGATGGACGCGGCACGCACGGCCCGACGGCTGGACGCTGCCAGCGTGACGGTCGCCTACCGGCGTGGCCGCGACGAGATGCCCGCCCACCACGTGGAGGCGGCCGACGCCGAGCAGGAAGGCGTCGCGTTCGCGTTCCAGGTGGCGCCGGTCGAGGTCACCGGTGACCCCGATGGCGCCGTCAACGGCATCAGGTGCACCCGCATGCGCCTTGGCGAGCCCGATGCCTCGGGCCGCGGGCGGCCGGAGCCGATCCCCGGCAGCGAGCACGTCATCGAGTGCGAGGTCATCGTCACGGCCATCGGCATGCGGCCGGACACGTCGATGTTCGGCGGGCGCCTTGCGACGGACGGCCGCGGTCGCCTCGTCGCGGACCCCGATACCCGGCTGACCGGGCTCGACGGCGTCTTCGCCGCCGGCGACGCCACCCATGGCCCCACGGACATCACCCGGGCCGTCGGCGAGGGCCGGCGCGCAGCGCACATGATCGACCGCTGGCTCACCGGCGGCACCCTCGACGGCTTCGACGACCGGCTGCCGGTGGTCGACAAGGCGGACGTGCTCGCCCGCCAGAAGGCGTACGCGCTGCGCGCCGCCACGCCGGATGCGTCGTCGCTGGTCGCGAGCCCCACGGACTTCCGCGAGGTCGAGGCCCCGCTCACCGACGTCGAGGCCCACGCGGCCGCCGGACGGTGCATCGACTGCGGCGTCTGCTCCGAGTGCAACGCGTGCGTCGCGGCCTGCCCGGTCGACGGCTGCATCGACCTGCGGGCTCGCGACGAGACGTTCGAGGCCCACATTGGCGCCGTCGTCGTCTCGACCGGCTTCAAGCTGTTCCCGGCCGACCTCAAGCCGGAGTACGGCTATGGCCGGTTCAGGAATGTCATCACCGGGATGCAGATGGACCGCCTCCTGGCCCCGACGCGCCCGTTCAACACGATCCTGCGCCCGGGCGACGCCAAGGTCCCGGAGCGCATCGCGTACGTGCTGTGTACCGGGTCCCGGGACGAGACGGTCGGCAACCCGCTCTGCTCGCGCTTCTGCTGCATGTACTCGATCAAGCAGAACCAGCTGCTCATGGGCGCGCTGCCGCTGGCCGACGTGACCGTCCACTACATGGACATCCGCGCGCCAGGCAAGCGCTATGACGAGTTCTACGAGCAGGCGAAGTCCATGGGCGCGAACTACGTGAAGGGCCGCGTGGCGGACATCCGCGAGCAGGCCAACGGCGACCTCGTGCTCGTGTACGAGGACATCGAGAACGGCGGCGGGATCGTCGAGGCCGAGTACGACCTGGTCGTCCTCGCGGTCGGCGTCCAGCCCAACCACGACGCCGAGCAGCTGTTCGAGGTCGGCGAGCTGGCGGCCAACGAGTGGGGCTATGTCGGCGAACCCGAGGAGGACCTGGATCCCGGGGCCACGAACATCCCGGGGGTCTTCGTTGCGGGTGCCGCGTCCGGGGCCAAGGACATCGCGGACTCGATCCTCCACGCCGGGGCGGCCGTCGCCCAGGTCGCAGCCCACCTCCAGCACGCGAAAGCCGACGCGGAGAAGGTCGGGGTCCACGCATGAGCGAGCAGCCAGTTCCCACGCAGCCGGTTCCGGCCCAGCCAGTGTCCGCCCAGCCGGCACCCGACCTGCCCGTGGGCGAGGCGCGCCGGATCGGCGTCTACGTCTGCCACTGTGGCGGCAACATCAGCGACTACGTCGATGTCGACAAGGTCATCGCCGACATCGGGGATGCCGGTGGCGTCGTCGTCGCGAAGACGACGATGTTCGCCTGCTCCGACGCGAGCCAGCAGGACATGGTCGCGGACATCGAGGGCCAGCAGCTCGACGGCCTGGTCGTCGCGTCCTGCTCCCCCAAGCTGCACACCTACACGTTCCGGGGCGTCGCGTCGCGCGCCGGCCTTAACCCCTTCGAGTACACGCAGGTCAATATCCGCGAGCAGTGCTCGTGGGTCCACACCGACGATCACGATGGGGCGACCGAGAAGGCCACGGCCCTGGTCCGCGCGGGCATCAACCGGACGCGCCTCACGACACCGCTGGAGACGATGGTCGTCGACACGCTGCCGCACACGCTCGTCATCGGCGGGGGGATTGCGGGGCTCCGCGCGGCTATCGGCCTGGCCGATATCGGCCTCGGCGTGACGCTGGTGGAGCGCGAGCTGTCGCTCGGCGGCTGGGTCCGGCGCTTCGGCCCGATGTTCCCGCACGACCGCAAGGGCTTCGAGCTGATCGCCCACCTGGTGGCGGAGGTGCGCAAGCGCCCGTCGATCACGGTGCTCACGGGCGCAGAGGTCGTGGCCAAGGCCGGCAGCTTCGGCAACTATCGGATGACCGTGCGTGTCGGCGACCCGGGCTCCGGGACCATCGAGGTCGCGGCGGGATCGATCATCGTCGCAACCGGGTTCGACAGCTACGAGCCCGAGGCCGGCGAGTTCGGCTACGGCATCGAGGGCGTCGTCACGCTGCCCCAGTTCAAGGAGCTGGTTGACGCCGCGAACGGGCCGATGACCTACGCGGGCCGCCCGGTTCGCAGCGTCGGCTACGTCTACTGCGTGGGCAGCCGCGGGACGGCGGGGTGCGCGAACGAATACTGCTCGCGGTTCTGCTGCGCGGCCACGGTCCAGACCGCCGTCCAGGTCTCCGGGCTCGATCCCTCGATCCGCCAGTTCCACCTCTACCGGGACATGCGGACGTACGGCACGTTCGAGCCGCTGTACACGGCGGCGCGCAAGACCGGCTCCGTGTTCCTCAAGTTCGCCCAGGAGGCGCCACCCGAGGTCGCGCTGAGGTCCGGCGGCGGCCTGACCGTCACCGTCCGCGACGTGCTGACGGCGAACGAGGAGCTGGCGATCCCCGTGGACCTCCTGGTCCTCGTGACCGGCATGGTCCCGCGGGCCAACGACGAGCTCACGGGGGTGCTCAAGATCCCGGCCGGCATCGACGGGTTCTTCAACGAGATCCATCCCAAGCTGCGCCCGGTCGAGACGGTGGTGGACGGCGTGCTGATCGCCGGCGCGTGCCAGGGACCGAAGACCTCGGCGGAAAGCGTGGCGTCCGGGCTGGCCGCGGTCACCCAGAGCGCCGCGGTCCTGCTAAAGGGCTATACGGAGCTCAGCCCGCTGATCGCCATCGTGCTGCCCGAGGCGTGCACCGCCTGCGGGGTCTGCCTGACGGCCTGCCCCTACGACGCAATCTCGATGACCGAGGGGGATGACCGGCACTGGGCCGTCATCTCGGCCACGGGCTGCAAGGGGTGCGGCGGCTGCGTGCCGATGTGCCCGGAGAACGCCATCGACCTGCTCGGCTACACCGACGCACAGATCAGCGCGACGATCGAGGGCCTCGTGGAGGTGCCCGCCTGATGACCACCATCAACCGGGACGTCCGCGAGGTCGTCCGAGAAGAGCCGGTCATGCGTGCCCGGATCCTCGCCGCCGTTGCGGCGGGTCCGCTCACGGTCCCCCAGATCGCGGACGCGATCGATGCCCCGACCCACGAGGTGGTGTTCTGGGTGATGGGCATGCGCCGCTATGGCTGGCTGGCCGAGATCAAGGGCGCCACCGTCGACGGCTACTTCCAGTACGAAGCCACCGGCAGGGTCTCCTGATGGCCGCGATCGGCACCCCCGCCACCGCCGTCGACCTGGGGCTGTACCCGGACCTCCAGCGCTTCGGGGCCACGGACATCAGCGCCTGCTTCTCGTGCGGGACCTGCACCGCCAGCTGTCCGCTCTCGAAGACCGATGCCACGTTCCCGCGGCGGATCATCCGGTACGCCCAGGTCGGGATGAAGGACGCCCTGCTCTCGTCCAAGGAGCTGTGGAGCTGCTACCAGTGCGGCGAGTGCGCCGAGACCTGCCCGACGCAGGCCGACCCGTCCGAGTTCATGGCCGCGACGCGCCGCTACGCAATCGCGAGCTACGACAGGACCCGGATCGCCCGGACCATGTACACGCGGCCGATCATCGCGACGATCTTCGCCGTCGCGCTGGCACTGTTCTTCGCCCTGTTCATGTACGCCGCTCATGGCCCGCAGGACGGGCAGACGCTCGCGATCTTCGAGTTCATCCCGGAAGGCGTGATCCACACCCTGGGGATCGTGGTGATGGTCCTGGTGGTGCTCGCCGGGCTCGCCGGCGTCGCCAGCATGGCCCGCGGCATCGCACGCCGCGAGGGTGTCGGCTGGGGCACGGTCCTCGGGTCCCGGGCAGCCCGTCGTCGATCCGCGCACGCTGCGTGGGTTGCCATCGGGCGCGAGTCGCTCGGCCAGGTCCAGTTCCGCGAGGACTGTGGCTCGGAGGATGCCGCGGCACCCGTCGCCTGGTACCGCCGGCGCTGGCTGGTCCACGCACTGACCGTGTGGGGCTTCCTCGGCCTGCTGGCCGCGACCGGGCTCGACTACGGTTTGGCCCTCGTCGGGGTCAAGGAGACCGGAACGCCGGTGCCACTGTGGTATCCCGTCCGACTCCTGGGCACGGCTGCCGGGCTCGCGCTCGTCTACGGCGTCAGCGTCCTGATCATCGACCGCTACCGCGCCTCGAACCGCTCCGTGCGGCGCTCGACCACCGCCGACTGGATGCTCCTGGGTCTGCTCTGGGTGACCGGTGTCACGGGGTTCGCCCTCGAGCTCGCCTTGTACCTGCCCAGCGCGCCTGCATGGGGCTATTGGGTGTTCCTGGTCCACGTCGCCGTGGCCCTGGAGCTCGTGCTCCTCGCGCCGTTCATGAAGCTCGCACACGCGGTGTACCGGCCCGTGGCGCTGTTCTTCGTCGCTCTCGCCCGCGAACCGCAAGGAGACCCGTCATGACCCAGACGCTGCCCCAGGTGGCACATGAGCACCATGAGCGCCTGCTCCTCCACGTCGACCGGATGCCGCAGGTTGCGGACCTGCTCCTGACCGCGAAGGCCGAGGATGTCCGCGCGAGCCTGGTCGAGATGGGCCGGTTCCTCGAGGGAACGCTGCTCCCGCACATCGACGCGGCGGAGCGGACCCTCTACCCCGAGTTCGAGCGCATGTTCCAGAACCGCCACTCGATGGCGCCGATGCGCCGCGAGCACACGGAGATCCGGCGCCTCGTCGCCGAGTTCGTGAAGCTGGGCGAGGAGGTGGGCGTCGGCGTCGGCCAGGTCACGATCGGCAGGACGCTCGCGATCCGGCGCGTCATGTTCCAGCTCTACTCGCTCCTCAAGATCCACCTCGCCGAGGAAGACGCCTACCTGCGGATCGTCGACCATGGCGTGACGGCCGACGTGGCGGAGATGCTTGCCGCGGCGATGGACCATCCGGGCATCGCCACGGCCTGACCCCGCTGACGCGACCGGCTCAGGCCGACCCGGTCGTACCAACGGCCGCGGGTCGTCGATGGCATCTATCCTCATCAGACACATGGATGCACGAAGCGGACCCCCCGGCGAGGACACGGTGGACGGAGCGGAGACGGTGCTGGACGGCCCCGCCGTGGCTCGGCCCGACCCGACGATGGCCATCGCGTCGGACCACGACGCGGCCGGCGTCCCGATCCACCGCGGCTGGGCCGCCGTCGGCAGCCACCACCGGTGGATGGAGCCGTTCGTGATGGTGCTCCTGGCGGGTGGGGCGGCACACGGGTACGCGATCGTCGGGGAGCTGGCGCAGCTGGGCATCACGAACGGCACCGTCGACGTCGGGGCGGTCTACCGGACGCTGCGGGACCTGGAGCAGGCGGGGCAGGTGAGCTCGTCCTGGACGACGGGCTCAGGGCCGGCGCGTCGCGACTACGAGCTCACCGGCACCGGCTATGCCGCGCTCGACGAGTGGGCCGCGGTCATGCGGGAGCGGGCCCGCCTCGGTGCGGAGTTCGACGCGCGGTACCTCGAGACGGTGGTCGCGGCGCGTCCTCGGCGCTGACCCGGGCGCGACGTCCGCCCCCTGCCTCGGCGCCCTAGAGCGGCTCCGCCATCGCGTGGTCGATCCCCCGCGCGAGCTGGGCCTTCTCCTCGTCCGTGAGCTGACGGTCGAGGACCCCGAGGTAGAGCTCCTCCTCGGCCAGGTGCACCTTGAGCAGCGCATGGAGGCGGTAGAGCGCCCGGCGCAGCGCCAGTCCTTCGACGGCGCTCCACGAGCAGCCATCAACGTGGACCCGGTAGTGGTCGAGCTCCTTGATCAGACGTCCAACGGCGCGATGCTCCTCGCGCATCGGCGCCATCGAATGCCGGCCGCCCATGAGCATCTCGAGCCGGTCGTAGAGCGTCCGCTCGATCGCCTCCATGTGGGGAACCAGCTGCCCGACGATGAACGCGTGCTCCTGCTCGAACAGCGCATGCAGCGCGTCGCAATCCACCGTGCCCACCATGTCGGCAAGCACCAGCAGCCGGTCGACGTGCGGCAGGAGCCGTGCGTGGTGATCGTCGTTGGTCGCCCGCAGGGACGAGGGGCGCCCCGTCGCGTCGCTCACCTCAGCCACCTCGCAGCCAGGTCGCGATATCCCCGGCGGACGGGACGCGACCGTAGCTCACCACGGATCCGTCGATGACAAGCCCCGGCGTGCTCAGGATCCCGTACGTCATGATCTCGGCATCGTCGGTGATGTGCCGGATCTCTGCCTCGACCTCGGTGCTCGTCACGGCCTTGCGGGCATTGGCCTCGAGCCGCTTGCAGTTGTTGCAGCCGTGGCCGAGGACTTCGATGGTCTTCACGTTTGAGGCTCCTTCGGCGATCAGGTCAGGAAGATGTTGAAGCCGTAGCCCACGAGGAGGATCCCCGTGGCGACGACGGTGACGAACACGGCGAGCAGCTGCGGCTTCATGACGCGCCGCAGGATCACCATCTCGGGGAGTGACAGGGCCGTCACGGCCATCATGAATGCGAGCGCGGAGCCCAGCGGCAGGCCCTTGCCGAGGAGCGCCTCGACGATCGGGATCGTGCCCGCGGCGTTGCTGTACAGCGGCACGCCGAGCGCGACGAGCGCCGGGACGGCGAGGGGGTTGTCCTTGCCGCCGATCGCCACGACGAGGTCGGTCGGCACCAAGCCGTGGATCAGCGCCCCGATCGCGATCCCGACGACGACGAACGGCCACACCCGGCGGATGATGTCGACCGTCGAGCGCCAGGCGTCCCGGACGCGCTCGTCCATCGTCGGCCTGATCTCGACGACAGCGCTCCGCGCGCGGACCTTCCACACGTAGTCCTCGACGTAGCGCTCGAGGCCCAGGCGGCCGATGATGAGCCCCGAGACGATGGCGACGACGAGCCCGGCGCCGATGTAGGCGGCGGTGATGCCCGGGCCGGACAGGCCCCAGAGCAGGACGATCGCCACCTCGTTGACCATCGGGCTCGCGACGAGGAACGCGAACGTCACGCCCAGCGGGACGCCCGCTTCGACGAAGCCGATGAACAGGGGCACCGCCGAGCAGGAGCAGAACGGCGTGATCACCCCGAACCCGGCGGCGGCGACCGAACCCGGCAGCACGCCGCGGCCAGACAGCGCGTTCCGCACGCGAACGGGCGACACGAACGAGCGCAGGAACGAGACGATCGTGACGATGCCGGTGAGCAGCAGCAGGACCTTGGGCGCGTCCTCGAGGAAGAACGCCATGGTCTCGCCCACCTGCGAGCCTTGCTCGAGCCGCAGCACGTCGAACACGAGCCAGTCGGCGACTGGCTGGTTGGCGAACCAGGCGACGATCCACGCCGCGGTTGCCAACCCGACGATGAGCGGCAGCGGCAGCGGGGTCCGTCGCACCGCGAGCGTCGTCACCGGAGCACCTCGTCGAGGGCCGCGCGGGCAGCCGCGACTACGGCGTCGTTGCGCTCGTAGTAGAGGAACCGGCCATTTGCCTCGTGGCGGCTCGCAGACACCATGCCGGCGTTACGCAGCCTGGCCAGGTGGTTGGAGAGATTGTTCTCACGGACGCCCAGCGCAGCCGCCATCTCGCACACGCAGTGTCGCCCATCGGCGAGCATGCGCAGGATCCCCGCCCGAACCGGGTCCGCAAGGAGGGCGGCTGCAGCTGCGGCATCGGCGACGTCAGGGCCGGCGAGATCCATGCGCGGCGTCGGGAGGACGGACAACTTGCCTGTCATGCGTGGAACATCTCATGCAACGATGAGATGTCGCAGGGCCGGTGGTCATCAAACCGCCGGGCCTGGGCTACTACGAGTACGGGTCGAACCTCGTCACCCTCGCCACGGGCGACTCGAAGCCCTGACCGCCGAGGCGGCTCAACGGCGGATCGGCGATATCGATTGATCGCGCCAGGCGAACTCGGGCCGGGCCGTGCATGGCCCGGGCGCGCGTGACCCGGGCCGAAGGGGACGCGGGAGGCGCACCAATGGACCGGTGGCCAGGGGCATCTGGCCGTCCTGATTCACGACCTTGGGGGAACGCCCGCACCACGTCGCGGGCTGGACACTGGAGTCGGCCGGTCGCGAAACCGCGCCCTGTGACGCCGACCTCCATCGCCGGATGCAGATCTCGTCCGACGGATGCAGATCTCGTCCGGAGATCCTTCCTTCGCCCGCACCTCGAGGCTCCCGATGCTCGGTCCGCTTGCCACCCAGCCGCGTGTCCACCTGCGCGGCTGTCCAGCCGTCGATCCCGGCGGCGCCCATGGCGCCCGGCCGTGTACAAATCTCGTCCAGGTCCACTGCCGCCGCACCGGCGGCGAGATGTGCTTGCGCCACGAGAGCGCCCACTTCGCCCTGGTGGGCTGCGGACAGGGCGAGCACGAGCCCGTTCCGCTCGGCTGATCGGTTCCCGCGGGACGCCTGATGCGGGGCGGCGATAGCGCGGCTGTTGGGGAATATGACTTCCGTGCGGTAGAACCTGTCGCTCGCGTCCGCCAGAATCGCAGACATGCCGTCGAGGATCGGGTTCGATACCGCGGAGTCGGCGCTCGTCCAGGTTCTCCTCGACCCGCCTGCGCGCGGGGGTACGCCGACGCAATATCTCGCGCCACAAGATCGTCGAAGCGATCCTGTCCGTTGGCAGGACCTGCTGCCTCGGCGAGCGCGGCGGGCTGTCAGTCTCGACCCTGACGCCCGGCAGATTGGCGCCGACCACGCCACCCATGGGGACATGACCAGCGTGCGCACCTCCGGCTTCCTCATCGCGACAGCACTCCTCGTCGCAGCGTGCGGGCCGCAGGGCCCCGTGACCCTGCGCCACGGGGCCGGGACGTGCTACGCGAGCTCCTGGGACGGCGACCTGACCTACGATCCCGCGAGCGGCGAGACCCTCTTCGCCGCGCATGGCTTCCACAACGGCTCGCCGGTCGCCTGGGCCGGACGCCAGAGCGGGCGGTGGTCGTTCGGGCAGGTTGAGATCATCGACAGCCGGGGGACCGTCGTCGCTCGGACCGGTGGTCCAGCGTCGCTGATCGGCGGTTTCGAGGGCGACGTCTTCGTGACCTGCGACCTCGAGACGCTCCCCTGACGAGCGCTACGCCCGGGGCTCGACCATTTCGCGCGTGGTAGACTCCCGTTTCTCAGTGCGCAGCTCGGACAGAGCACGAAACCGAGGGGCTATAGCTCAGCTGGAAGAGCGTCTGAATGGCATTCAGAAGGTCAAGGGTTCGAATCCCTTTAGCTCCACCACCACCGTGGATGCACGCCGACACACCTGACCCCTCGCCGGGACCGGCGGGGGGTTCGTTTCATTCGGGATTGGGGCAGGACGTGACGACCACCGACCGCACGACCAGTGACGAGGGCTCCCGCGCCGGTCGCCCGCGCATCGAGCGCTATGAGCCCACGGCCATCGAGCCGAAGTGGCAGGAGCGCTGGGCCGAGCTCCGCATGTACGACACGGACCTCAGCGACGACAGCCGGCCGCGCTACTACCTCCTGACGATGTACCCCTACCCGTCGGGTGCGCTGCACATCGGGCACTGGTACATCAAGACGCCGACCGATGCGATCGCCCGCTACCGACGCATGCACGGCGACAACGTGTTCCTGCCGATCGGGTTCGATGCCTTCGGGCTGCCGGCCGAGAACGCGGCGATCAAGGGAGGCTTCAACCCGCGCGACTGGACCATGCAGAACATGGAGAAGATGCGCGGCCAGCTGCGGTCGATGGGGGCGACGTTCGCGTGGGACGCAGAGCTCGCGACCTGCGAGCCCGCCTACTACAGGTGGAACCAGTGGCTGTTCCTGCAGCTGCTCGACCGCGGCCTGGCCTACCGGGCGATCTCGCCCGTTGACTGGTGCCCCAACGACGGGACGCTCGCGCGCGAGCAGGTCGAGGGCGTGGACCGGCGGTGCTGGCGCTGCGGCGCAAAGGTGGAGAAGCGCGAGCTGGCGCAGTGGTACCTGCGGATCACGCGCTACGCGGACGAGCTCCTGGACTTCTCCGGCATCGACTGGCCGGAGCCGATCCGCGTCCAGCAGACGAACTGGATCGGGCGCTCGTCGGGCGCGGAGATCACGTTCGAATCGGCGCCGTCGCCGTCGCACGCCGGCGGCGCGCCGATCAAGGTATTCACCACCCGGCCGGACACGCTGTTCGGGGCGACGTTCCTCGTGCTGGCCCCGGAGCACCCGCTGGTCGCCGACCTCATCGCGCCGGAGCGGCAGACCGACGTCGAGGCGTACGTCAAGGCCGCGGCGGACAAGACCGAGATCGACCGGCTGTCAACGGACCGCGACAAGACCGGCGTGGCGATCGGGGCAGAGGCGGTCAACCCGGTCAACGGCGAGCGGGTGCCGATCTTCATCGCCGACTACGTGCTGGGCACCTACGGGACGGGCGCGATCATGGCCGTGCCCGCCCACGACGAGCGCGACTTCGCGTTCGCCCGGCGGTTCGACCTCCCGATCGTGCAGGTCGTCATGCCCCGCGACGCGAGCCCGCATGCGGAGCTGACCGAGGCGTTCACGGCGCACACCGCCGACGAGGTCATGGTCAACTCCGGCCAGTTCGACGGCCGGCAGGCGTCCGAGGCGTGGCACGACATCGTCGCGTGGCTGGCCGAGCAGGGCAAGGGTGAGCAGACCGTCACCTACCGCCTGCGCGACTGGCTGGTCAGCCGCCAGCGCTACTGGGGCACGCCGATCCCGGTCATCCACTGCCCTGTGGACGGGCCAGTCCCCGTGCCTGTCGCCGACCTGCCGGTGCTCCTCCCCGAGACGGTGGACTACCACGGCAGCGGCGACAACCCGCTGACCCGCGACGAGGCGTTCCTCAACGTGGACTGCCCGCGCTGCGGCGGGCCGGCCAAGCGCGAGACGGACACGCTGGACACCTTCATCGACTCGTCCTGGTACTGGTTCCGCTATCTCTCGCCGAAGCTGGACGACGCCCCCGTCGACGTGGACCTCGTCCGCAGGTGGACACCGGTCACGCAGTACACGGGCGGCGCCGAGCACGCGGTGATGCACCTGCTGTACAGCCGGTTCTTCACCAAGGCGATGCGCGACCTGGGCCTCGTCCACGAGAGCGAGCCGTTCCGCAAGCTGTTCAACCAGGGCCAGATCCTGGGCGCGGACGGCGAGCGCATGAGCAAGAGCCGGGGCAATGTCCAGGACCCCGACGAGCTCGTCGCGCGCTATGGCGCCGATGCGGTGCGGCTGTACCTGATGTTCATGGGCCCGTGGGACCAGGGCGGCCCGTGGAACACGAAGGGCATCAGCGGCCCGGTGAAGTTCCTGGGACGCGTCTGGGCGCTGACGATCGATCCGCACGGCCGCGAGGCCGGCGATCAGACGGACGGCGCGCTGCCTGCGGGCGAGGACGAGTCGGACGCGCGGGACCGCCTCCGGGCCGCCGCCCATCGCACCCTGCGTGACGTCACGGAGGACTACGAGGGCTTCCGCTGGAACACGATGGTCGCGAAGCTCATGGAGCTCTCGAACCTCCTGGTGCGCTACCGCGGGACGTCGGTTGCAGGGCTTCCCGAGTGGAACGAGGCGATCCGGCTGCTGCTGCTGATGCTCGCGCCAGCCGCGCCGCACATCACCGAGGAGCTGTGGTCGCGCGTGCTCGCCGCGAACGGGGCCGAGTGGGAATCGATCCACGTCCAGCGCTGGCCGTCCGTGGACGAGACCGCGATCGTCGAGCAGACGCGGGAGGTCCCGATCCAGGTCAACGGCAAGCTGCGCGACAAGGTCACGGTCCCGGTCGGGATCTCCGAGATCGAGCTCGAGCAGATCGTGCTGGCACGCGACAAGGTGATCGCGGCAATCGGCGACGTACCCGTCGCGCGGATCATCCACGCCGGCGGCGGCAGGCTCGTCAACATCGTCCTCCGCCGATAACGCCGGTCGGGCGCCGGTCGGGCGCCGGTCGGGGGGCGGTGCGCCCATCCGCGTCGCCCGTTCGCTGTGCGGTGCTCCGCGCGTTCCGTGGCAGGGTCGTCCGCGCGTTGCCCGGTCGCTGGGCGGCGCTACGGTTGCGTCGCGGGACGTTTCAGTCGCTGGGCTACCGTCGAGCGCGGACGCTACGCTGGAACCCAAGCGAACTCGGAGACGCGACGGAGAACCCCCATGCCCCAGGTCAGGATCGGACCGGTCCCGGCCCCCGGAGATCCTCTCTGGGCGCTGTCCGGGCACGAGATCGCGCGGCTCGTCCGCGAGCGCCGCATCACGGCCGTCGACGTCGTCACGGCTCACCTGGAACGGATCAGGGCCGTGAATCCGCGGCTCAACGCGGTCGTGCAGCTCGATGCCGATGGGGCGCTCGAGGCGGCGAGCGCGGCAGACCGACGCCTCGCCGCGGGCGACCCCGCTCGGCCCCTCGAGGGCGTCCCATTCACCGCGAAGGACAATCTGGAAACGGCAGGCATCGTGACCTCGATCGGCGTCGCGGAACGCGAGGCGACCGTGCCCGACCGCGACGCGACGGCCGTCGCCCGCCTGAAGGCCGCGGGAGCGATCCTGCTCGGCAAGACGAACTGCCCGCCGTGGGGCGGCGGGAGTGAGACGGAGAACGACCTGTATGGGCGGACCAACAACCCGTTCGGGTCCGGGTGGAGCGTGTCCGGGAGCAGCGGCGGAGAGGCGTCGATCATCGCCGCAGGTGGCTCCGCGCTTGGGCTTGGCACGGATTCGGGCGGCAGCATCCGCGACCCCGCCCACTTCTGCGGCATCGCCGCCCTCAAGCCGTCCGCAGGCCTGATCCCGGTCACCGGCGCCCTCGACGACGAGGGTGCATTCGGGATGTTGAGCGACATCCGGACGCAGGTCGGCCCAATGGCACGGAGTGTCGCCGACCTCTCGCTCGCGATGTCGGTGCTGGCCGGTCCCGACGGGATCGACGCCGGATCGATGCCCGTGCCGTTCCGCGACCCGACCCTGGTCTCGCTGCCCGGGCTCCGCGTGGCGGTCCAGCCCGACAACGGCATGGTGTCGCCGACACCCGAGACGGGAGCAACCGTCCATCGAGCCGCCGATGCGCTCGCGAATCTGGGGTGCCACGTGGAGACCGCCAGCCATCCATCGGGTGGCCACGAGCTCACGTTCGACATCTGGCGCTCGTATGACGGCGAGCTGTCGAGCCCGGAGCTCTACCGGTTGCTGCGCCGGTGGGACGCCTACCGGTCCTCGATGCTGCGCTGGATGGCCGATTGGGACGCGGTCATCAGTCCCGTCTACCCGACGCCGGCCCACCCGTACGGCCAGCCTGTTCCGCGAGGCCTGAGCTACACGACGCCGTACAGCCTGACCGGCTGGCCGGCCGCGGTAGTCCGCTGCGGAACGTCGCCGGAGGGCCTGCCCATCGGCCTGCAGGTCGTGGCCGCGCCATGGCGGGACGATGTCGCTCTCCGGGTCGCGGCCGCGCTCGAGGAGGCACTCGGCGGGTTCGCCTGGCCGCCGCCCTGACGCGCGCGGTCGGGTTCGGATCCGCCTGCGTACACTCAACCCATGAACGACATCAAGATCGGCGCACTCTGCTGGAACCAGTACACCGAGTGGTCGGCGTTGCTCGCCGCCGGTGTTCGAGCCGACGAGCTGGGTTATGACAGCCTCTGGACCTGGGACCACCTGTATCCGATCGTCGGGGACTCGACGGGGCCGAACTTCGAGGGCTGGCTCACGATCACCGCGTGGGCGCAGGCGACGAAGCGTGCGACCGTCGGCCTGATGGTCGGGGCGAACACCTTCCGCCCGCCCACGCTCACGGCGAAGATGGCGACCACGCTCGATCACATCAGCGGCGGCCGCGCGATCCTCGGTATCGGCGGCGCGTGGTTCGAGGAGGAGCACGAGGACTTCGGGTTCGACTTCGGCTCGGGCTTCCCGGAACGCCTCCGCTGGCTCGGGGAGGCGCTGCCGGTCATGCGCGGGATGCTCGACGGCACCGAGCCGACGGCGAAGGGCGACCACTACCACAGCCATGACACGCGGAACCTGCCTGCACCGATCCAGCGCCACCTCCCGATCTGCATCGGCGGCGGCGGGGAGCAGGTGACGCTGAAGCTCGTCGCAAAGTACGGCGACATGAACAACGTCGGCGGCACCCCGGCGCAGGTCAAGCACAAGGACGACGTCCTCGTGCAGCACTGCGAGACGGTGGGTCGCGACCCGGCCGAGATCGAGCGTTCGACGGGCATCGGGACGGTCTTCATCCGCGACGATCGAGCGGAGGCGGAGCGCCTGTTCGCCGCCGCTTTCGACCGCAACCGGATCGTCAACCGCTGGGCGAACCAGCCGGTCGGGACGCCCGAAGATGTGGCGGAGAAGCTCGCGCCGTACGTGGACCTCGGCTACCGGCACCTCATCGCCGGGATCCCCGCGGACTACGACGAGGAGTCGATGACCCGGTTTGCGACCGAGGTGAAGCCGCTGCTCGAGCGGGGCTAGACCTGCCCAGGCCCCGGGGGCGACGACTCGGGGGGCGACGACTCGGGGGGCGACGACTCGCGCTGCTTCGAGCGGAAGCGCCGCACCTTCGCCCGGTTGCCGCACGAGCTCATGTCGCACCAGCGCCGCCGGCCGCCGCGCGACGTGTCCTCGAACACCCAGCGGCAGCCGTCGTTGGCGCAGATCCGGAAGCGGCCGACGTCGCCCCCGGCCAGCGCATCGACGAGCGAGAGCGCCACGCGCGCCAGCGCCTCGGCCGTTGCGTCGGGTTCGTGGGCGTGATCCACGACCACGCCCGTGAGTCCCGCCCGTAACCGGGGTTGGGGTGAGTGGGCAAGGACGCCGTTGAGCGTGTCGACGGCAGCGCCGGCGGCGGCGCGTCCCTCGACCGCGGCATCCCAGACCTCTCGAAGCGCCGCGCGCGTCGCGTAGACGCGGTCCAGCCACGCCTGGGCGTCCTGGTGCGCCTCTGCCCGGAGCGCGTCCTCGTGGGCGAGGCCGCGAAGCGTGAAGTAGGCGACCACGTCGTCGACGGTGGGCAGGTGCTCCTCCGCGACGCCATCCGTGAGCTCGACGCTGTTGATGAGGTCCAGGCACCCCCCGAGATCCGCGAGGTGGGCGTGACCGGGCGTCTCGGCGAGGGTCGGGTGGCTGGTGGGCGCGGTCGTCATCGGTGATTGGTAACCAACATATACCGCTTGACGGGTTACGCGCAAGCGGGTATCGTGGTGTAACTGATAAATCTTCGAATTCCGGTTACACCGAAGCCACGGAGGAGCCCGCCATGGACGCCCTTATCCCCTTCGCCCTCTCGGTCCTGGCCGTCCTGGGAATCGTCGCCACGCTCGCCGGCGTGGAGAGCCGAGACGGATTCGATCGCGACCCTGCCGACAGCCACGTCCATGCCCACTGACCAAGGAGTCCTACCCATGTGGCAGCTTCATGCCCAGATCGCCCTCGACCTCGCGCGGGAGCGCGCTCGCGAGGCACGGCAGCAGGCGCTCGCCAACCGGGCGCGCGAGTTCGCACGGGCCGAGGCCGGGCGTCACGGCGTGGCTCGCCAGCCGGGTCGCGTACGCGTCGGCGCAGCGACGGCCCTGCGTGCCGTGTCCGGCGCCTTCGGCTCCGTGAGCGACGCGGCGTGCGAGGCGGCTGCGCGGGTCGAGCGGCGGACCGCGTAACGTGTGCGGGTGGTGATGCTCGATGCGTGACATGGCCGCGGCGTCCTGGGGCGCGGGGCGGATCGACCTGTTCTGGCGCGACGGCACGGATGCGCTGTGGCATCGCGCGTTCGGGGACGGCGCCTGGCGCGATGCCGAGTCGCTCGGGGGCGAGCTCGCGTCTGGCCCGGCGGTGACCTCGTGGGCACCCGACCGGATGGAGGTCTTCGCGGTGTTCCTGGACGGGATGCTCTGGAACCGCTACTGGGACGGTACGGCGTGGCATCCGTGGGAGTCGCTCGGCGGGCGGCTGGCGCTCGGGCCGACCCCCGCGGCAACGTCCTCGGACGACGACCGGCTCGACGTGTTTGCCACCGGCAGGGACGGCCTGACGTGGCAGCGCTCCTGGGACGGAACCCGGTGGGTCGCGTGGGAGCGGCTCCCGGCGTAGGAGAGTGCGGGCTGGTCTAGCCGGCCACGCGCCTCGGGCCTGGCGGAGGCGGCGGCAGGAGCGGCACATCTACCTCAGTGACGAGCACCTCCGGATCATGACGACCGCTCGTGGGGAGCTGCAGGCTCGTGGGAAGCCGCCGGCGAGTGGCGGACCGCGCGGCCCCGAGCGCCGAGGCCCCGGTGCCGGCCGCCCTGGCCCCGGTGCCGATTGCCGAGGCTCCGGCACTGGCCGCTCGGGCCCCCAGACCGGCCGCTCGGGTGCCCGCGCCGGCCGCTCGGGCCCCGGCATCGATCGCCCGGCCACCGACGTCGACGGCGATCGAGCCTGCGACGCGGGCGACCCGGCTCCCCGCACGTGCGACACGCTTCGTCGCGCGGAAGGTGGCGCGGCCGATCCAGGCCGTTGTCGCGCCGATCGTCCGAAGGTCATCCGCAAGGTTCGCGTCCGCCAGGCCGACGGCGTCGAGGTGGACACGGCGCTGGTCAGCGCTCAGTCCTGCAAGCGCGATCCGGATCGCCGCGAGCGCGACAGCGAGGTCGTCAAGCTGGCCGAGGACCGGGATCACGCCCGGCACGAGGTCGATCGGCGAGGCGAGGTAGCCGGCGGCCCCGATGACTGCGGCGCGTCTCGCCCGACTGATGAGCGGATCCTTCGCGAGACGCCAGCTGAGCCGAAGGTAGGCCGGCATGCGGCGGAGCATCGTGGTGACGCGGTCGCGGGGAAACGGATCGTCGGCCATGGCCAGATGCTAGCCGCCCGATTGCGGTCGCGCCGTCAATGCTCGTGTAATCGGCATTGCCCGGACGTCGCGGTGTGGTACCGCAGGGCCGAGAACCATGCCTCGGCCGGCCAGTAGCCCATCGGACAGCCAGCGCGATGATGCCGCCGCGTAAGTCGCAGATAAGTGGTGGCGCGTAGGCTCCGATCCGGACATCCGCCCCGTCGGAAGTGCCCCCTACGGGGCGGATGCTCCTCCCCATCAACCGCCCGCCGCGGCCCGCCGGGGAGCATCCCCAACCGTGGAGCCGTCCAGCGCGCCCTGGCGCATCGTCGAACCAGACCAGCCCGAAGACTCGCCGCCCACCCCGAACGGCCGAACCCGCGACCTCCCGTGGGTCGCGATCGGGGCAGTGCTCATCGCCCTCTCGATCGCGGTCTCGGCGTTCCTGCTTGCCGCGCGATCGGAACCCGGCATCGAGGTCGACGGCGCGGTGAGCGTTGAGACCGGATCCGCCAGCGAAGGGGGAACCAGCTCGACGGATCCGTTACCTCTCACTGGGGTGCTGGTGGTCGAGGTCGGCGGCGCGGTCGCGAAGCCCGGCGTGTACCGGCTCGCGGCGGGGTCGCGGGTCGGAGACGCCATCAGCGCGGCCGGCGGGTTCGGGCCGCGGGTGGACGTGGCGCTCGCGGACCAGCGGCTCAACCTCGCCGCGCCTCTCAAGGACGGGGACGAGGTCCACGTTCCCGTGCGCGGCGAGGCGTCGGCGCAGGGCGGCGGCTCGGGCGGCGCGGGATCCGGTCCAGGACCGGGCAGTGCGACAGGGGCGGGCGGCGCGACGGGGACGGGTCCCGGCGGCCTCGTGAATGTCAACCAGGCATCGGCAGACGAGCTCGACACGCTGCCGGGCGTGGGACCGGCAACCGCGGCCAAGATCATCGCAGCGCGCGAGGAGCAACCGTTCGCGTCCATCGATGAGCTCGGGACGCGCAAGGTCGTGGGTGCGGCGACGCTCACGAAGATCCGGGCGCTCGTCACCGTCGGGCCGTGAGCAGCGCGACGCGGATGCCCCGGTCGGGCTGGCTCGCGGTCGGGGTCGCGGCGGGCGCGGCGGCGTGCTCGTCAGGCATCCCGGTGGCCGTCGCTCTCGTCGCGGGCCTCCTCGCGATCGCCGTGGGCGCGCTCCAGCGCGCGGATCGAGTCGGGGCGCGGCGAGGCGCGGCGCTGGCGGTCGGGGTCGGGATCGCCCTGGTCGTCCTGCGGGTCGCGCTCGGGCCGGGCGCCGCTCCCCTGCCCATCCTGCCGGTCGACGGCGGGCCATGGGAGGCGCTGGTCGTGTCCGTCGGCTCGCCGCGTGACGGGCAGCAGGTCGCCCGACTGGCGCTCCGCACGGCGATGGGCGAGGTCGTCGTCGCGGCGACACTGCCCGCCTACCCCGAGCTCGCGGCGGGCGCCGTCGTCGCGGTCGGCGGCCGGCTGCGCCCGCCACCGGACGACGACCCGTATGGCGAGTATCTCCGCCGGACGGGGGCATCCGGCAGCCTCGACGCCCGGTCGCTGCGCGTCCTGGAGACGCCACCCCTCACGCTGCAGGTGGTGCGGGATGGTGCTGGGAACGCACTCCGGGAGGCGATGCCGGAGCCCGAGGCCGGGCTCGCCGCCGGGATCCTCATCGGGCTCAGGGAGCGAGTGGATCGCCAGCTCGCGGCAGACTTCGCAACGGCGGGCGTGAGCCATGTCGTGGCGATCAGCGGCTGGAACATCGCGATCGTCGCGGCGCTGGTCGGCGCGCTGTTCCGCGGACGCTCCAGGCGCATGGTCACAATCGCCGTACTGGGGACAGTGGTCGCGTACGTCGTATTCGCGGGCGGCTCCCCGTCGGTCGTGCGCGCCGCGGTCATGGCGGGCGTGGTCCTGCTCGCGCGCGAGACGGGACGGGCCGGCCGTGCGGCCGCGGCGCTCGGAACCGCCGCGGCGGGCCTGCTGCTCATCGATCCCGGCCTGATCGGTGACGCCGGGTTCCGGCTCTCGGTGATGGCCACGGCTGGGCTGCTTGCCTGGGCGAACGCAGTTGGCGCATGGCTCGGTGGGCTCGGCGGGGGCCGCATGCCGGGCTGGCTGGCGGAGAGCCTGGGTATCTCCCTGGCCGCGCAGGCGGCGACCCTCCCCGACGTCCTGGCGACGTTCGGGCGCCTGTCGCTCGTCGCCCCGGTGGTCAACCTCGTTGTGGTGCCGCTCGTGCCGGTCTCGATGGCGGGCGGCGTGCTTGCGCTCGCCGGCGGTGGCGTGGCGGCGATCGGCGGGCCTCCGCTTGTCGCGACCCTAGCCGGGTTGCCGGGCTGGCTCGTGCTGCACCTGATCGTTGCCATCGTCAGGCTCGGGGCGGGCGTCCCATTCGCAGCGGTCACGCTGCCACCCGAGCTTGCGATCCCCGCGGGCGGCGTGGCCCTCGCCTGTCTCCTGGCAGCACCGGCGGCCTTCGCGGCGCTGCGACGATGGCGGAACGCTGGCGCACGATCGTCGGGGGTCGCCCATCCGGGTCGCCGGCCGGCCGCTGCTGCCGCGCGTCGTCGTGTGACGACCCGGCGTCTCACCACGCCCCAGCGGCTCGCCCTCCTGGCCGCCGCGGTCGCCGTTGCGTTGACATCGCTCGCGTTCGTGGACGCGGCGGCCGCGGGGACGCGCCTCGTCGTGCTCGATGTCGGGCAGGGTGATGCCATCCTCGTCGAGAGCCGCACCGGGGAGCGGATGCTCGTCGACGGGGGCCCCGACCCGGACCGGCTCCTGCTCCAGCTCGACGCGCGGATCCCGCCCTGGGACCGCCGGATCGACGTCGTGGTCCTGACCCACCCGCACGAGGATCACGTCGCGGGCCTCGTCCGGGTCCTCGAACGCTACCGCGTCGGACGGGTGTTCGAGCCCGGGATGCGGGGGCCGGGTCCAAGCTGGGCCGCGTGGCAGGCGGCCCTGCGGCACGGCCCGCCCCGCGCGACCCTTGCCGCCGGTGCGACGCTCCGGGTCGGCGAGGTTCGACTCACGGTCCTGTGGCCCGACCCGGGCGCGGTCCCGGCCGCGCCCGCATCGAGCGGCCGCCTGATCAACGACGTCTCGATCATCCTGCTCGGAGAGGCGAACGGTCGCCGCTTCCTGTTGACCGGCGACGCCGAGGATGACGTCGATCCGACGCTGGTTGCGCGCGGCCTGCCGCACATCGACGTCCTCAAGGTCGCGCACCACGGGAGCCGGACGGCGACGACCGAGCCGCTCCTCGAGGCGCTCCGTCCCCGGGTCGCCGCCATTTCCGTGGGCGCGGGGAACGACTACGGACACCCGGCCCCCTCGACGCTGGACCGACTCCGCGCCATCGGCGCCCGCGTCTACCGGACGGACCGCGACGGGACCATTGATATCGACCTCCGGGCAGACGGCGTGAGCGTCCACACCGAAGGGGCGGGTCGCGACAGACGCGCCGCAGGCTACGATCGTCCCCATGCCGATCCCCGATCGCCGCGCGGCCGCGACGCTGCTGACCTCCCTCGAGCCGCCGCCGTGGTTCCTGCGCCACGCGTGCGCCGTGGCGGACGTCGCCGCGTGGCTCGCGGGCAGAATGCTGGCGCAGGGCGTCCCGGTGGACGTCACGCTCGCGATGACCGCGGCGCTGTTGCACGACGTCGACAAGCTGCCCAGGGCGGCGGTCCCGGCCCGCCTGCGGCACGGCGACGGGTCCGCGGCCTGGCTGGAGGCGCACGGGCTGGGGGAGCTTGCCCCCGTGGTCCGTGATCACCCGGTGACGCGCCTCGCGGAGCCCGGCTGGGACACGTGGATCCGCAGCGCGTCGCCAGAGGCGCGGATCGTCGCGTACGCGGACAAGCGGGCGGGCCAGCGGCTCGAGACGATGGACGAACGGTTCGCGTCGTGGCGCCGGCGCTACCCGACAGGCCCATCCGCCGGCATGCGCGGCGGCCCCACCGACGCGTCGGCCGGCGACGTCCGGACGGACGACGGCTGGACGGACGATGTCGCTGCACTCGTCAAGGCGCGCGCCGGCGACCTCGAGCGCCTCGTGTGCGCGGCCGCCGGGGTCAGTCCGCCGGCCGTCCGCAGGCTGCGCTGGTCGCGGCGCGCCATCCTCCAGGCCTCGGCATGACGGGCGACATCCCGGTGATCGCCTACTACCGAGGCGACGACGGTTGGGGGCTGGCGCGGGCGACGGACCTGATCGCGAAGCGCGTCGAGCGGGACTCGGGCGCCCGCCCGGACCGCTGGCGCGTGCCCGGCGTGGAGACGACCGCGGCCTCGATCGGCGAGCGCGTGGCGACCGCACCGCTGTTCGGTGGCGGGACGGTCGCGATCGTCGTCGACCCGGCGCCCCTCATCCGCGCCAAGGCGGAGCGCGAGGCGCTCGAAGGCGCGATCCGGACGGTGGCCCCTGGCAACGCGCTCGTGTTCATCGAGCAGGGAGACGCCGGGAAGCGGCGGTCGGCGGCCCTCCAGGCGCTCGAGGCGACCGTGCTCAAGGCAGGCGGCGAGGCCCGGGCGTTCAAGGCTCCACGGTCGGGCGAGCTCGCGGGCTGGATCGTCGCCCGAGCCACGGAGCTGGGCATGACGCTCGGACCCGGGGCGGCGAAGGAGCTGGCGCGGCGAGTTGGCGGGCTCGTCAGCGAAGACGACGTGGACCGCCAGCCCCAGGGCGCCATGGCCGTCGCCGAGCTCGCCAAGCTCGCCCTCTACCGGCCGCTCGACCCCGTCACCGAGGAGGACGTCCGCGCGCTCGTCCCCGAGGTCGTGACTGACTCCACGTGGGCCTTCCTGGACGCGATCGCCGAGCGGCGGACCGCGATCGCTGCTCCAGCCCTCGACCGCCTGCTCGAGACCACGCCGGAGCCGGTCATCACCGTCCAGCTGCATCGCCGCCTGCGGGACCTGCTCATCGTCGCGGACCTCACCACGCACGGCGCGAAGCCCGGCGACATCGTCAAGGCGATCGGCGGCCACCCGTTCCGGGCCCAGAAGTTCGCTGAGCAGGCCCGCGCGTGGACGCCCGAGGAACTGGAAGATGCCCTCGAGGGCGTGCAGGATCTCGATGCGCTGGTCAAGGGGGCCCCGGACTCGGGATCAACCGAGCGTCAGCGGCGGCTCGCGTTCACGATCTGGGTCGAGGAGCGGGTGGTGCCGCGGGCGCGTGCCGGGACGGCGGGCGCGCGGACAGAGGGCCGACGGCGCTAGCGAGAGCCGACACCGAGAAGGCCGGCGATCGGGTCATCCGGCCCGCCATTCGGTCCGCAGTCAATCTGCGGAGGACCAGGCCTCTTCCTGGAGGACGACGTCGCTCTCGATGGCGAAGACGCAGCGCCCGTCGGCCAGGTCCAGCAGCTCGATCAGCTCCGGGTCGATATACAGCTGGTGGCAGTCCTCGCACAGCCCGCCGGGGATGCCGAAGCACAGGCGCTCCGTCCGGTCCGGAAGCCGGAACGTCGTGTCGAAGCGGGTGATGATGAGGCGCCGGCTGCAGCCAGGGCAGCGATCTCGCAGGCCCGACATCGGGTCCATCTCCGGGTGGCGCCGACCCCACTGATCAACGACCTACACCGGATGCTATGGACGGTGGTGCGCCGGGGACATGACCCAGGGGTACCGCCTGACCCGGTACCCCACCGGCAGGGAGCGCCCGGCGCACGGCCTGTGGATGCTGCGCCGCACGCGGGCGAAGGGCGCTACTGCACGCGGACGATGGTCTTTGCCCCGGCCCAGTGCTTCTCGAGCTGGTAGTAGTCGCGCTCCGGGGGCGTGAAGATGTGCACGATCACGGACCCGAAGTCCACGAGCACCCAGTGCGACTCGGGCGTGCCCTCGCGACCGATCGGCTTGACGCCCTCGTCGCGCAAGGTCTCGAGGATGCCGTCAGCGATGGCGCTCAGCTGGCGCTCCGACCCGCCGGAGCAGATGACGAACGCGTCGGCGAGGGTCGTGAGGTCGCCAAGGTCGAGGAGCACGATGTCAGCTGCCTTCTTGTCCTCGGCAAGCTCCACGATGCGCCGGGCGAGGTCGAGCGGCACCGGGCCGGTCTTCGGTGCCGGGGTATCCCGGGCCGGGAGGCCATCGAGGCGCGGGCCGGTGGACTGAGCGGAATCGGTCACGTGATCGGGATCCTCACAAGGGGTTCGAATAGAGACGGTATTCGGCGATGTAGGCGGCCACCGCGTCCGGGACGAGGTAGCGGACCGACCGGCCCACGGCCGCCCGGCGTCGCACCACGCTACCCGAGATGGGCAAGAGCGGCCCGGAGAGGAACCGGAAGCGGTCCTCGTGACCGGGCGCATGCTCGCGGACCCACGCACGGTCGAGCGTCTCGAAGCCACCCCGTGGCACGACCGCGAGCCGTGCGAGGCCGAGGATCCGGACGGGTTCGCGCCACCCCATGAACCCTGCAAGCGCCTCAGAGGAGAGGATGAACCACGGGTTGGCAATGCCGGTGGCGACGAACCCCTCCAGGGTGTCGACGGTGTACGAGGCACCTGCGCGGACGACCTCGACGTCGCTTGCCTCGAACGCCGGATTGCCGGCGATCGCCAGCCGCGTCATCGCAAGCCGATGCGCCGCGTCCGCGACGCGCCGGCCGGGCTTGTGCGGCGGCGTGGCGGCCGGGACGAACAGCACCCGCTCCAGCCCGAGGGACTCGCGGGCCTCCTCGGCGATGGCGAGATGGCCGTGGTGGATCGGGTCGAAGGTGCCGCCGATGATGCCCACCGAACCCGGCACGACCGGAGTCGGCGGCTCGACGGCCAGCCCGTCCGTCACCCGCGGTCCTCCGGCGGCTCCCACTCGAGCGCGATCGCAGCGATTCGGACCTGGTCGCCGCGGCGGATGCCAGCCTTGCGCAGCGCCCCGTCGATGCCCGTCCGGAAGAGCTCGCGCTGGAACCGCTCGGCCGATTCCTCGTTCTCGAAGTTGGTCTGGTTCGTGAGTCGTTCCACGCGCTTGCCCCGGACACGGAACGCGCCGTCCTCGCGCTCGATCGAGTACCCGTCGTTCGCGGCCTCGAGGCGATGGACGACGACGCCCGCAGGATCGGGCTCGGCCTCGAGCCCTGCCAGGTCCGGCAGCAGCGTCCCCACCGCGGCGCGCAGCGCGTCCAGGCCCTCGCCGCTGTCCGCCGAGATCGCGAGGACGTCGGCGCCGACCGTCGCCATCGCGCTGCGGAACGCGGGCCAGGCGTCGCGGGCCGCCTCCAGGTCCATCTTGTTGAACACCACCAGCATCGGCTTCGCGAGCAGGGCCGGGTCATGTGCCTCGAGCTCGTCGCGGATCACGGAGTGGTCCCAGATCGGGTCCTTTGCGGCCCCGTCCACGATGTGGAGCAGGACGCGCGTCCGCTCGACGTGGCGGAGGAACGCGTGGCCGAGACCCAGCCCGGCTGACGCGCCCTCGATCAGGCCCGGAACGTCCGCGATCGTCGGCCGGCGGCCATCCTCCATTCCCAGGTCCATCACCCCGAGGTTCGGCTCGAGGGTTGTGAACGGATAGGCGGCGATCTTGGGCCGGGCCGCGGTCAGGGCCGCGAGGAGCGTCGACTTGCCGGCGTTCGGGAGGCCGACGAGGCCAACGTCCGCGATGAGCCGGAGCTCAAGGCGCAGCGAGGTCTCCTCGCCGGGCTCGCCGCGCTGTGCGTGCTTGGGTGCCTGGTGGACGGCCGTGGCGAAGTGCGAGTTGCCCAGGCCGCCGCGGCCACCCTTCGCGATCATGACCTCCTGGCCCACGGCCACGAGGTCGGCGATCAGCTCTCCGCTCTCCACGTCCAGGACGGCCGTGCCCGGAGGGACCGCGAGGTACAGGTCCTCGCCGGATTTCCCGTGGCGGCGCTGCCGCTCGCCGCGCCCACCGGACGTCGCCGTGAAGTGATGCTTGAACCGGAAGTCGTGGAGCGCGGTCTGGCCCGCGTCGACGCGCAGGTGGACGGAGCCGCCCCGGCCGCCGTCGCCGCCGTCGGGACCGCCGCGGGGGACGTGGGCCTCGTGGCGCATCGTCGAGGCGCCATCGCCGCCCGCGCCTGCACGCACGTAGATCCGGACGTCATCAAGGAACATGGCAGGCATTGTCGCACGCGTCCCGGGCGCGACCGGACGAGGGGCCCGGGCGTGAGCGGAGGAGCGAGGCGCTCCCTAGAAGTAGCGCAGCGGGTTGACGCGCGTTCCGCCGTTCCAGATCGGGCCTTCCCAGACCTCGAAGTGGAGGTGCGGTCCGGTGGCATCGCCGCTCTGGCCGATCCGCCCGACCTGCTGGCCGCGCCCGACGTTCTGGCCCACGCCGACGGTCACCGCCGACATGTGGTTGTACGTCGTGTACAAGCCGGAGCCGTGCGAGATCCAGACCTGGTAGCCGCCGCCATTCGACTTCCAGCCGGCGAAGGTGACCCGGCCGCCAGACGCCGCGACGACCTTGCTGCCGTAGTCCGCCGCGATGTCGATCGCCCAGTGGCCGTAGTGGAAGTACTGGCTGACGTAGTTGTTGCCGCCGACGACCGGCCACCTGAACGCGCCGCCCGTGTACCGCGCCGGCCCGGAGCCACCGCTCGATGAGCGCGACGGGGTCGACTTGCTGATGGGCTTCGGCGTGGGCTTGGGGGTCGGGATCGGCGCGCCCTTCGCACCCGGAAGGACGAGGACCTGGCCGACGACCAGCGTGGGATCCGCGAGCCCGTTGAGCGCGACGATCTTGTCCGCGCCGACCTTGTACGTCGCGGCGAGCGAGTCCAGCGTGTCCGTGTCCTTGACCGTGTACACGAGGCCTGACACCGGCGGGATCCGAAGCGTCTGTCCGACGTGCAGGTCGGCCTTGGTCTTGAGCTTGTTCGCCCACCAGAGCGTCATCATCGAGATGTCGTACTTGTGCGCGATGGTCACGAGGGTGTCGCCGGTCCGCACCTTGTACGTCCGGATGAGGTCCGCGCCGTCCTCGACGGTGGTGAGTGGCGCGTAGCCCGTGATGAGGGTCCCGTCTTCTGTGACGGCGGCCTCGAGCGGCGCCTGCTCGCTGGACGCCTGGGTCGTGACGTCGGGGAGGGTGACGGGCTGGAAGCTCGGCGCTTCGCCGAGGAACCCGTTGCCGCCCGCGCCGTCGGCCGTGGGCTCCGGCGCATTGCCGGTGAGGCTGTCCTGGGTGTCGCCCGCGATGCCGCCGTTGACGGCGAGTCGGACGTCGCTTCCGCGGCCGGTGACCCCGCCGACGGCGCCCTGCGGCGTGCCGGGGAGGAAGGCGAGCAGCGCAGCCACCGCCACGATCGACGCTACGGCGATCGGGAGGGCGCGCTCGGCCGTGGCGAGGGGCTTGAAAGCAGCCGCGACCGTAGCACCGGACGCCGCGGCGCGACCGAGGAGCGCTGCCTGCACGGATCGTGCGGCGCGGCTACCCAGGCGGTTCAGCCGTGAGGTCGCGGAGGCTCGGGCTCGGTCGGAGCGCTGTACGTCGACATGACGACGCGCGCCGCCCGTGGGCTTCTGCAATACGGTCTCCTGACGCGAAAGCCGGTCGGGACGGGGCCCAAGGGCGGGCGCACAATCCGGCTTTCCGGGGTCGCTATTGGTGCTCGGTCGCCTGTCCCCCGAGGCCAATCCCATAACGGGTCGACCCATGACTTCTGCCGAACCCTACCAGAGCCGTTACAGGACGCGCAAACACCTTGGGCTGTACGCAGGGGGCCATACGGCCCCGCAAGCGATGGCCAACCGAACGGAATCTGGGCGAATCGCCCGCAATTTCATGGGTGTGCCGCGTGGTCCCGGGGACGCCGTTGGCACGTTTGAGCCCATGGTCCCGGGACGGACCAGGCGGCGCAGGCCTAGTCCAGGCTCTTGGTCAGCGTGCCCAGGAACTGCGCGTTGCTCTCGGTCTTCGCGATCCGGTTGAGCAGCAGCTCGATCCCCTCGTTGGTCCCGACCGCGGACAGCATCCGGCGCATCGTCCAGACCATCTTGAGCGTCCCCTCCTCGAGGAGCAGCTCCTCACGGCGGGTGCCGGAGCGCTGGACGTCGATGGCCGGGAAGATGCGCTTCTCAGCGAGCTTGCGGTCCAGGATGAGCTCCGAGTTGCCCGTTCCCTTGAACTCCTCGTAGATGACATCGTCCATGCGGGAACCGGTGTCGACGAGGCAGGTGGCAATGATCGTGAGCGAGCCGCCCTCCTCGATCTTCCGCGCGGCGCCGAAGAACCGCTTGGGCGGGTAGAGGGCAATCGGGTCGATGCCACCGGAGAGGGTCCTGCCGCTGGGCGGGAGGGCGAGGTTGTAGGCGCGCGCGAGGCGGGTGATCGAGTCGAGCAGGATCACGACGTCCCGGCCGGTCTCGACCTGGCGCTTTGCGATCTCGAGGGCCATCTCCGCGACGTGGGTGTGGTTCTCGGTCGGCTCGTCGAACGTGGAGCTGATGACCTCCCCATGGACGGACCGGCGCATGTCCGTGACCTCCTCGGGCCGCTCGCCGATGAGGGCGACCATCAGGAGGATGTCCGGGTAGTTGGCGCTGATGCCGTTCGCGATGCTCTTGAGCAGCATCGTCTTGCCGGCCTTGGGCGGGCTGACGATGAGCGCTCGCTGGCCCTTGCCGAGCGGGTTGACGAGGTTGACGAGCCGCTGGCTGAGGTTCTTCGGATCCGACTCGAGGTTGATCAGCTCGATCGGGTGGATCGGCGTCAGGTCCCCGAAGTGCGGACGTCGACGGGCAGTGTCGCTGTCGACGCCGTTGACGCTGTCGACACGGATGAGCCCCCAGAACTTCTCGTCCGCGCGCGGTGCGCGGACCGCACCCGTGACGCGATCGCCGATCCGGAGGCCGAAGCGGCGGACCTGGCTGGACGAGACATAGACGTCATCTGCGCTGGGCAGCAGGCCGTGGCGGCGCATGAAGCCGTAGCCGTCGTCGACGACGTCGAGGATGCCGAAAGCGTAGTCGAGGCCCGCGCGTTCGGTCTGCGCCTGGAGAATCTGGTCGACCAGCTCGTCGCGGCGCGTACCGCCTTCGATCTCGAGCTTGGCGCCGACCTGCTGGAGCTCCTTGACGGACATCTCGCCGAGGTCGCGGATGTCGAGGTCATTGCGTTCGCGCGCAGCTTCGAGCTCGGCTACCTCATCCTGCTCGGTGACCGGCAGGCGGTTGGTGGACTGGGTGCGGCGGCGCGGACGGCGATTCCGATTCGCGCGCTGGTCGGGGCCGTTCGGCATGGGGGTAGGCAGACCTCGGAGGGTGGCATCCGGCCCGGCTGGGTCCGGGAAGGGGAACGGAGTGGGCGCGCCAAGGGCCGCGTTCGCGCAGAATCGGCGTACCGTCGCGCGTGGCCGTTGGGGATGCATGGAGCATATCGGAACGCGACGCGTCACGTCAACGGTTCCGCGCCGGCGAGTCCGGCGCGGCGAGTCCGCGCCGCGGCAGCGCGTCCGGGGTGCGGGCCGCGGCAGCGCGCGTCATGCAGGGCTGACTGGTTCTCGGCGAGTGCCTGCACGATCGCGCGCACAAACCCGGGCTTGACGACGCAGCCACGCGTGACGGTCGCTGGCTTCAGTCGGTGGTGTGTGGAACGTCGCGGCAGGTGCGGCGGTCGCGCGCGGATCGCCCAGGTCAGGAAGCGGGCGCCGCCTCGACTGAGCGATCGTCCGCGACGACCGGGCGGTCCTCGACCTCGGGGCCGGGACCCACCGCCGTCAGCCGGAGCTCGGTCCCATTGCGCAGCGCGAGCGCCGTCGAGACGAACCCGTGGAACAGCGGATGCGGGCGCTCCGGCCGGGACTTGAACTCCGGGTGGAACTGGCTCGCCACGAACCACGGGTGGTCCCTGAGCTCGACGATCTCCACCAGCCGGCTGTCGGGCGAGATGCCCGAGAGCAGCATGCCCGCGGCCTCCAGCGTCTGGCGATAGCGGTTGTTGAACTCGAAGCGGTGGCGGTGGCGCTCGTAGATGACCTCGGAGCCGTAGACCTGGCGCGCCTTCGAGCCCGCAAGCAGCTTCGCCGGGTAGAGGCCCAGGCGCATGGTGCCGCCCTTGTCCTCGATATCCCGCTGGTCGGGCATGAAGTCGATGACCGGGTTCGCCGTGAACATGTCGAACTCGGTCGAGTTGACGTCCTTGTTCTCCAGGACCTCGCGTGCGAACTCGATGACCGCGCACTGGAGGCCCAGGCACAGGCCCAGGTATGGCAGCCGCCTGACGCGTGCCCAGTGGGCGGCGAGGACCTTGCCCTCGATACCCCGGTGGCCGAAGCCGCCCGGGACGAGGATCCCTGCGACGCCCGCGAGCCGCTCGTCCAGGTTGTCGGCCGTCAGGGCCTCGCTGTCGACCCAGCGGACCTTCGCGTCGACGCCATTCGCCCAGGCTGCGTGGCGCAGCGCTTCGGTCACGGAGAGGTAGGCGTCCGGGAGCTCGATATACTTGCCGACGAGCGCGATCTCCAGCTGCGGCTTCGGTGCCTTGATCCGCTCCACGAGCGCGCGCCAGCCGGCGAGGTCCGGGGCCTTGTCCGGGTCCCCGAGGCCGAGCTCCCGGACGACCCGCCGGCCGAGCCCGAAGGCCTCGAACTGGAGCGGGACCTCGTAGATCGTCTCCGCGGTGGCGGCGGGAATGACCGCGTCCACGTCCACGTCCGTGAACAGGGCGATCTTCTCCCGGATCTCGTCCGGGACCTCGCTGTCGGAACGCAGCACGATGACGTCGGGCTGGATGCCGATGCCGCGCAGCTCCTTGACCGAATGCTGCGTGGGCTTCGTCTTGAGCTCCCCCGTGGCGGCCAGGGCCGGCAGCAGCGTCACGTGCACGTACAGGACGTTCGCGCGGCCGACGTCCTTGCGCATCTGGCGGATCGCCTCGAGGAACGGCAGGCTCTCGATGTCGCCGACCGTCCCGCCGACCTCCACGATCACGACGTCCGGGTCACCGTCACGCGAGACGCGGACGATGCGCTCCTTGATCTCGTTCGTGATGTGCGGGATGACCTGCACCGTGCCACCGAGGTAGTCGCCGCGGCGCTCCTTGGCGATGACCGCGGAGTAGATGCGGCCGGTCGTGACGTTGGAGCCCTGGGTCAGGTTCTCGTCGATGAACCGCTCGTAGTGGCCGAGGTCAAGGTCCGTCTCTGCGCCATCGTCGGTGACGAAGACCTCGCCGTGCTGGTACGGCGACATGGTCCCAGGGTCCACGTTGATGTACGGATCGAGCTTGAGGATCGAGACCTTGAGCGCCCGTGCCTTGAGCAGGCGCCCGATGCTGGCGGCGGTGATGCCCTTGCCGAGCGAGGAGGTCACTCCTCCGGTCACAAAGACATACTTCGCCATGGTTCAGGTCCTCCGGGGTTTTTCCCATGCTATCGAATCGGGGGCCGCGGGACAACCGGAATCGCGCCGTCCACGGTTTGCTAATCGGATTCCGGACGCTGCCCGAAGGCCCGCGGACCTCGCGCCGGCCAGCCGAGGACCGGGGCGAGACGCCGATTCCGAGGACGGGCCTCTGAGGCCCGGGGTGTGGGGCGAAGGCGTCGGCGATGCCCCGGCAATGGCCTCTCCGGTCGCAATCGCGTCGCCCGCTGCCGCCGTGTGGACGATCGACGCAGGAACCGCGCTCGTGATAGAGACCTCGCTCACCATGCCCGATGGATGCATCGGCGGGGCGCAAGTGTCTCAGGGCGCCGCGATGCCGCGAACGATGAGTTGGACGAGGGGCAGCCGCCGGGCCGGGAGGAGACGGCGCGGCGGCTGCATGATGGTGATTCGCGGCTGCGGGCTCATTGGATGGGCGGCCCCGCTGCCCAGTTGGGCTGGCGCTTCTCTCGCACCCTTTCCTCCACGGTCGCCGGACCGTGACGTGGTCCGGTCACGCCCCTATGCGTGCGCGCCGGGGTGTCAAACGTTCAGTGAGGCGAGGGGAGCGGGCCTGTGAGGCCCGGAATCGAGCCTGAAGGGGGACGGCGGCGGCATGATGGTGTCACTCGCCGCCTCAGCGGGCCCGTGAGGCCCGGATCCGGTGCTGAAGAGGGCGAGATGGCCCCGTCGCGACACCTTAGGCGGGATTCCGCGCCTGGCAGGCCCGTCCGCTGCCATGGTGGTGGCGAACCAGCATGGCGAGCGTCGGTGGGCCTCGCCGGCCCCTTGAGCGTGGGTCGCCCCGACCCCAGTGGCACCACCTCATCGCGTGCGACATCCGTGGTCGGCACGGAGGCGAACCTGAGGCATGAACCTGCGACTTGCCCTCTGCTCCGTGAGCGCGCTCGCCGCGATCCTCATCGGCGGGTCGCCCGTCTCCGCGCACGCGCCAGCGGTGGTGGGACCCGGAAACGAATCACCGGCGACGGCGCACGTGCTGGAGGACCCGACCCTCTCACGCGCACTGGGAGCCACGCTGGACTCCCCGGGTGAGGTCGACTGGTACCGGATGGACCTGCGTGCGGGTGACGCCCTCGTCGTCGAGGTCACCGCGCCGGATGCCGCGGGCGGGATCGCCACGTCCTTCACCGTCCTCGGACCGGGCCTTGATGCACCGTCCACCGAAGAAGCGGCCGCGCTGGCGAAGGACGTCGGCGTGGAAGGGGCGATCGGCCATGCGGCCGAGGGCGGCGAGCGTGAGGTGCACGGCGGCCTCGGCTTCATCGCCTGGGGCGGCATCCGCACCACGGCACAGGCCGACGGTACCTACTGGATCGCCGTCCGCTCGGCCGTGGATGGCGAGACCGGAAAGTACGTGCTCGCCCCGGGCGTCCGGGAGGAGTTCGGCGCAGACGCGATCGGCGGGATGGCCGACCTCGTCGCGTTCTTCAACGCGCCGTGGCCTCCCGAGCCCGGGACGAGCGCGCCGACGGCCGGCGCGGACGGAACCGTGGCGGCGGTCGTGCTGGTGGTGGTCGGGCTCCTCGTGGGCGGCGTGCTGGCCGCGCGACTCAGGCGAAGGCGACGCATGGCATCGCCTGGCTGACCACCTGCCACCCGCCCGACGATTGCTTCAGGCACGGGCCGGACTATGGATCGCGCGAAGTCGCGGCTGGTGACGAATGGCTCGAAGGTGCCTGTCGCCGGATCGATGATGATCCCGCCGGGCATGAGATCGTCGTAGGGCTGAAGGGGGCCGGTGTGCGGCACTCGACCCGGCCGGCGTGGCGCAGGTTCAGGGGGCGAGGCGCTGCCAGTCCGGCATGTCGTCGGGCCACAGCAGCGCCGTGGTGGATCCGGTCGTCGGCGACACGACGTAGGTCTTCTTCGTCGCGCTGATCCACTGCATCACGAGCGTCCCGTCCGGCGACCAGACCTTGACCGTGTCGGGGTTCTGCGTGTTGTCGATGCGCGTGCCGATGTCGCGACCGATCGACGACCCGTCGGCCGGGACGACGGCGATCCAGCCCGCGCCGTCGTTCGAGTGCGTGCCGGTCGGGAAGATGAACCGCTGCACGAGGATCTGCGTCCCGTCCGGCGAGAAGGCCGGCCACGCCTGGTGGATCCCGATATCGGCCGGCCCAGGGAGCTCGCGATCGTTCGTGCCATCAGGGTTCACGAGGTGGACGCGAAAGCCGGTGATGAACGTGTCTGGATCGGTCCGGAACGAGTTGTAGGCAATGGTCTTCCCGTCGGGCGCCCACGAGGCACCGGAGAGGGCGTAGTCGGGGCCGAACGACGATTGGCCACCAAGGTGAAGCGGCGTGAGCTTCGTCCCGGCGGCATTCGACAGGTACAGGCCCTGGCTCTGGACCCCGGTGGTCCCCTGGGCTCGGAGCAGGAACGTGTCCGGGTCAACCGGGCTCCAGAAGCCCTCCCAGGGGACGAGGCCGTCGAAGTGCAGCTCGGTCGCGCCGGACCCGTCTGCCCGCGCGTCGTAGAGCTTCCTGCGGCCATCGAGGAAGTAGCCGCTCATCAGGATGTGCTTGCTGTCGAGGGCCCAGGACGCCTGGGACCAGCCGGGCTCGATCGGATCGGACAGGACCTCGCGCTGGTTCGAGCCGTCGATGCCCATGGCCATGAGATGGTCCCCGTCGGTGCGGGTCTCGATGTAGGCGACGGTTTCGCCATCGGGCGACAGGAACGGCGCGATCTGCGTGCCGGGCTGCTGCAGCAGCGGTGTGCCGGGCGCCTTGTCCCAGATCGAGTCCCGGATGTAGAGGTCGCCGCCGAATGGGTAGACGACCGAGCCGTTGACGGCAGGCCCGACCGGCGACGGAACCTTGGGCCGCGAACCGGCGATGACGATGGCGACCGCAGCGGCAGCGAGGAGCGCCACGATGGCGATGATCGTGAGCGAGCGGAGCGGCACTCCTGCCGCCGGAACTCGGGAGAGAGTCGTGTCCATGATCGGGAGCCACCTTCCGGGGAACGTCCAGCGCGGCCGCTGCGACGAGCGCGCGGTCTGCCGGAAGACGTCGTCGAGGTAGTCAGGGCGGCGAGCCGAGGCAATTTCGTCGATCGCCGCGCTGATTCGCTGCTCGAAGGGATCGAACTGGTCGAAGGCGGTCATGCCGATCGGCCTCCTTCCAGGTCCGCGATGAGCGCTGGTTCGGGTCCGTCCGCGGCAAGGACGCGCCGGAGCGCACCCATGGCCCGATGCAGGCGCGACTTCGCAGCCGGCAACGAGATGCCGAGCGACGCCGCGGCTTCGGGCAGCGGATAGCCCAGGTAGTAGTGCATGACAACGAGCGCACGGTGCTCCGGATCGAGTTGTGCGAGTGCGCGTTCGACCAGGTCGCGGTCCGCAAGGTGGCGTGCATCATCGGCATGGATGGCCGGCGCGTGGAGCGGGCCGATCTCCACCTCGATCGGGCGACGCCGGCGGCGGCGCGCCTCGTCCAGGCAGGCGTTGACGAGGAGGCGGTGCAGCCAGGCGTCGAACTTGTCCGGATCACGAAGCCCGGGAAGGTCACGCCAGGCGCGCACCAGGGCATTCTGGACGGCGTCGCGCGCGAGCTCACCGTCACGCAGGATCAGCCGCGCGGCCGCGTCCAGGCGGGAGCCGGCCGCCGTTGCGAGCACGGCGAAGGCGTCGTGATCGCCCCGCCCTGCGCGCTCGACGAGCTCTCGCCTGTCCACGATCCCTGGCCCCTCACCCTGGGCCCGACGCTCGATGTGCCGGGTCTGCAGGGTATGGCGTCAGCGCAAGGGGATTCGTTGCGCGTGCTTCTCGCTCAACCCTTGACGGAGGGGGCCGGATTCCGTTCCGCATCGCGGCGGGCCGCCGCCACCGCGGCGGGCCGCCGCCACCGCGGCGGGCGTGGCGTGCCGCGCGGCGGCGTCGTTTTCCTCGTTCAGCGCCGCAGCGGGCCTGTGGGGCCCTCTTTCCTGGTCGAGGCCCGGCGCGGCGGCGTCGTATTCCACGTTCAGCGCCGCGGCCGGCCCGTGAGGCCCGCTTTCGGCGTCGAAGTGCCCGGCACGCGGCTCGCTATGAGGTTCGGGGCCGATTGCGGGCCTGGGAGGCCCAGCGGCACAGGTTGGAATGGAGCTCGGGGCCCGGGACGCGCGCCCCACGGCCGATTGCGGGCCTGGGAGGCCCAAGGTGCCTACTGAGGCCGCATGGGTGCGGGGCCCGTGGCGCACCGCCGAGGAAGCCGCGGATGAGTCGCAGACACGCGGCGGATGAGGGACGGCTGCTTTCATGGTCCGATGGGCGACACCAAGCTCCAGCGCGATGCTCGGCATCGGGCACGCGAGGTCGGGCGGGCGATCGGCCGCGAGCTCCGAACCCTGCGCGAGGACGCCGGACTCACCATCACCTCTGTCGCAGCGGCGGCCGGCATCGATCGCCGCTTCCTTTCACGCATCGAGACAGGCGACCGCGGCTCCAGTCTCGAGACGCTGGCAACGGTCCTTGCCGTGCTGGGTGCCGACCTGTCGGTGAAGGCCTACCCGACGACAGGCCCCCGCATCCGCGACCGGATCCAGGCCGCCATGGTCGAGGCAATCCTGCGGGTGCTGCACCCGCGATGGACGGCGTCGCCGGAGGTCCCGGTCTGGCGGCCGGCGCGCGGCGTGGTCGACCTCGTCGTCTCGAACACCGATGGCCCGATGGTCATCGCCAGCGAGTTCCAGAGCGAGCTCCGGCGGCTCGAGCAGCAGGTTCGCTGGCATCGGGAGAAGGAGCTGTCCCTGCCGTCGGCCGACCTGTGGCGGTTCGTCGCGCCGCATGACGAGGCCACCGTCACGTCCCGCCTGCTTGTCCTGCGTTCGACGCGCGCGATGCGTGACCTCGCCAACGCGTACGAGGCCACGCTCCGAGCCGCCTACCCGGCGCGGGCGGCGGATGTCGTCGAGGCGCTTACGGGCGACCGTCCGTGGCCCGGCCCAGGAATCGCGTGGATGCGCGTGGATGGACCTCGGGCAGCGCTGCTCGACGGGCCGCCGAGAGGCGTAGCGCTCGGGAGGTGATCGTCCGACCTCCGGGCGTCGGACCTCAGGGCGTGGGGCGGAACCGCGGGTGGACGCCCTCGACGAACCCGCTCGTCGTCGCGGGAGTGACCTCGGCGCCGGCGACCGGGACGAGCCCCATCACCGCGTTCTCCCCCACCTTGTCGGTGACGAACACGACTTGCGTCCCGTCGGGCGTGAGCGTCGGCTGGATGCCGAACGAGTTGGCCTCCGCAAGGCGGGTGATGCGGATCGCACCGGACCGGCTGCGCACGCCCGACGGGGTTAGGTGGAGCTGGGCCGCGATCTCGGTGGAGTCGAGGCCGGCCGCGAAGCGGAGCGCCAGGAGTGCTCGGTCGTCGGGCTTCAGGCGGGCGAGCGCCCGGGCGAGGTCCACGGTCGCGATGCGGTCTGCGGGATCCGCAGCGGGTGCGGCATCCAGCGCCTCGCTGATGTCCACGATCGTGCGCGTGCCCCGCTTGCGCACCATCTGGCGAGCCTCGTTCGCGGCGATCGCAACGAGCCACGCGCGCACCTGGCCATGGTCGCGGAGCGTATGCAGGCGGCGCCAGGCGGTGGCCCAGGCGACCTCGGTCGCGTCGCGGGCGGCCTCGACGTCGCCAGTGACCGGGTAGGCGACCCGAGCCATCGACGCATGGTGCCTTTCCACCAGGCGCGCGAAGGCGACCTCTTCTCCGCTCGCCGCGAGGCGGACGGTTGCGTCGGTCGCCGATGCGGTGCCCAGCGTGGTGTCGGTCATACGAGGTAGATGCTCCACGGGGCGCAAGTGTCCCAACGCAATGCAAGGGACCGCCAGGGCAGCGCTCCGCGTGCCAGCCCGGTTGCTGTCCACCCTCCAGGCGGGTGCAATCGCTGGGCGTCCGCGATTCGGAGGACGGGCATGGCCGATGACGGCGAATCCCGGGCGTGGCCAACTCCGCCACGGCATCGTGGCGTTGGTCGCCGCAGGATCGCTGCGGGCCTGTGGGGCCCGCGTTCGGCCTCGAACACGACCGATTCCGCGGCGGCGTCCACCCTCACGAGTTCGGCTGGCCTCGCAGGCCCGGGAACGTGGCGGACGAGCGCCATGGCAACCTGGATGCGTGACCTCGACCCAAATTGCGGTCCTGTGAGGCCCCGGGGGGCTGAAGGGTGCCGCCGTGGGCTGCACGTGACGTTTCAGCCCGAATTGCGGGCCTATGAGCCCCGGGGGCCCGGCGGGCGCGCGGTGGCGCGGCAGTGGGGGCGGCGGCTGCCCGGCGGGGGCGGCAGTGGGGCCGGCGTCCCCGAGCGAGAACGCCGGCCGAAGGTGGGCGCTCTGGTGCTGGCAAGCCCGCGGCATGCGATGGTGGAGGGTGCGGGCCCGGCGACCCCGGGCAGGGTCCGCGTCCGATCGGATCAGTCCAGGGCGTCGCAGATCGGCTGCAGCGCCGAGGCGTTGCCGTTGACGAAGTAGTCGGTGAAGTGGTGCTGCCCGCTCTCGCGGATGATCTCGCCCGTCGCGTTCACCTGGAGCGACCTGCCGGAGTCGATGAGCACGGTGCCACCGCCGGGTAGCCAGGCTCGGAACGCCAGGCCGGTAAAGCTCACGTTGCCGCTGGCGACGTCGCCCGCGACGGCCAGGTTGTGGATGACGGTGTCGTGCTGCTCCCAGAAGAGGGACTTCCCGGTGTCCGGGTTCGTGATCGTGCCGCTGAACGACTCGCGGAAGTGGCGCTGGACGAGGTCGCCGTTCGCGTCGTAGAAGCGCTTGCCAACCACCGAGCGCTCCTGGTCGAACAGCAGCTCGGTACCAGCGCACACGATGCCAATCGGTTCCCCGACGATCGGGTCGTCCGAGAAGTGGAGCGCGCAGACGGTGCCGCCGGCGCCCGCGAAGCACTCGGCATTGAAGAACTCCGGCGGCGCCGGATTGAGCGTGCCAGGATCGACGGGGGTGCGTGCGGCGGCCGGGCCAGTGAGGACGGCCGCGGCGAGCGCACCGAGGGCGATGGCGCGAAGGGCTCGCGCAGCGCGGGACGCTGACCGGTTCGAGGACGCCATGGTCGTGTCTCCCGTGGGCTGGCCTGGACGCTGGGTATGGGCGGCAGCGGGGCACGTCTGGTTCCGTCCTGGTTCGACGGGCGAGTCGCCCAGGGTTCGTGCAACGCGTGTCGTCCAGTTGCGGGATGGCCCCGCAACACCTATGGCGCCGGGCGGCGGCGATTCGTTCCGCCTACGTGGGGAGTGGCGGGTCGAAGCGACCGGGTCCCCAGACTTCCGCGCCACAGAACAGCGGGCGCGCCACGGGCGGCGGGATCGACGCGGGATCGGCAGCGAACGACGCCAGCTCCGCATCCAGCCAGCGGTGGATCTCGGCGAACTCCGTCCAGCGCCGGAAGGGCAGGCCACGCTCCACGCAGAACGTGAGCAGCGAGCGCTTCGCGAAGACGAGGTCCGCATAGCCGGCGGCGAACCGGTCCGACTCCCCATCCCCGATGAACACGACGCGCCGGCCGGCCGCCTGGTGCGCGAGCACGCGGTTGCGCTTGCAGGTCCCGCACACGAAGCACGCGGGATCGCCGTTGGGAAAGTCGATCGTGGTGCCCACGGCCCCGGGCCGGGTATCCGCGGTCACGACCGGGATCCAGGGCACGCCCAGCGATGCAAGCGCCGGCTCGATGAAGAACCCGAACCCGTCCGACACGACCTCGACCGGGATGCCCGCGGCGCGCGCCGCCTCGGCGAACGCGACGAAGCCCGGGTCGTGCGGCTGGGCGGCCGCCGTCGCCGACAGCTCGGCCGGATCCGTCGTGATCAGGCCCACCTCCCAGGCCATGAGCCGCCGCGAACCGACGAGCCCGGCGTCATACGCCGCGACGTGGGTCTCCCAGTCGGCGGTCACGAACTCGGCCATGAGCAGGTCGGAGACGTCGACGTTGGCGATCGTCCCGTCGTAGTCCACGAGGAGCGCGATCGGCGGCTGACCGGGCAGGAGCGGCGGCACCGGGACGGGCGGGCCGGGCGGCGTGCGAGGCGGGTCGGGCAGGGTCGACGTCATGCGCCCGAGGATAGCCGGGCCCGCAGCCTCGCCGGGACGACCGTCGGCCGGCGGGTGAGCCACACGCCGAGCACGATGATCGCGCCACCCACGACCTGCGCCGCGCCCACCGGCTCGTTGAGGAAGATCGCCCCCAGCGCCACCGCGCCCGCCGGCACGAGGAACTGGGTGGTCGTGACCCGAGTCGGGCCGACGAGCCGGATGGCGAAGAACACGAACACGTTCGCGATCCCTGCCGCCAGCGCGCCCGAGTAGAGCACGGCGATCACCACCGACGGCGGCACGGCCGGCGGCGCTGACGAGAGGAGCTCCCACGCACCGAACGGGGCGAGGACCAGCGCGCCGCTGACGACGGTCCAGACCGTCGCCTGAAGGGGATCGACAACCCGCATGATCCGGGCGCCGGCGGTCGTGTACACGGCCCACAGGAGCGCGGATCCGAGCGTCAGCGCATCACCCAGGAGTGAGGCCCCGAGGGACAGGTCATGGCCCGCGGCGACCACGACCGCCACGCCCGAGAAGGCGATGAACGCTCCCGCGAGCTTGGGACCCGAGAGCCGGTCCATACCAACGGCGCCGGCGATGAGCGCCGTGAGCACCGGCGACGCGGCGATCAGGAGCGCCGAGTTCCCCGCAGTGATCTGCGTCAGCCCGATCGTCCACAGGAGCTGGTAGCCGCCGAAGCCCAGTGCGCCCATCACGAACAGCGGCAGTGCGTACCCGCTCGGCCAGCGGATCGCCCCCTGGCGCCAGCGCAGCACCAGCAGGAGCGTCAGCGCGGCGACGAGGTAGCGCAGCGATGTGAACGTCAGCGGCCCGAGCACGCCGATGGACGCCTTCACGACGACGAAGTTCGCCGACCAGATCGCGACGGTCGCGAGCACGCCGAGCTCGGCGAGGCGACGCTCTCGCGGCGTTGCGCGCACGTGCACGTGTGGCGGGACGGAGAGGTCGGCGGCGTGGACGTGCGCTCGCGGCTGGTCGCCCGGAGGCACGGCGACGCCTGCCGGAGACACGAAGACGCCCGCCGGGTCGGCGGGCGTCGGACGAGGGTCGGGGTGCTCGTCGTCGGGCTGGGAGCCCGACGACGGGAGGGCGTTCGTCAGATGCCTTCCTGCTCGAGCTCCAGCGCCTCCTCGTCGTCCTCCTCGGTGAGCTTCAGCCAGACGAACAGCCCGGCGAGCACGACCATGGGGATGACGATCAGGGCGCCGAGGGTCACTCCCAGGGCAACGGCAACGGTCCGCAGAGCCTTCACGGCGGGACCTCCTTCGCTACGACGTAGTGCGCCAATTGTGCCCCGTGCGGGGCCGCCTGTCACCCGGCGGGCGTTCCCCCGGCCGGCGAACCCCACTCCGGCGTCCCCGTCGGGCCACCAGCGGGCTGGCGCAGCGACGGCCCCTTGGCGACCAGGCCCTGGATGTCGTCCCGGGTGAACTCGGCCAGCGTGTGGTGGCCGCCGGCCTGCCCGCTGATGTGCAGGCGGACCACGTAGGCGCCCTCCTGCTCGAACAGGAAGACGTCACGCGGCTTCTGGTCATCCATCCAGCGGCCGATGACCCGCAGGGCCCGCTCGTGGTTGCCGGCATCTGGTCCGTCCGGGGCACCCTTGCCGCGACGGACCACGGCCTCCTCCATGAACTTCGCGATGTCGTCATCGACGAACGTCAAGGTCTCCTTCGAGACCGTGCCCAGCGCGTCAGACCAGGCCCCCGACGATGCGCCCGCCACGACAAGGCCCTGGGCAATGAACCCGTCGGGCACCTCCAGGAGGAGGATGTCGCGCATCCCGCGTGCGTCGAGGAAGGCGCCGATCGAACGGAAGACCTCCTCGAAGTCCTGACGCGGGCTCCCTTCGTAGATCCGCATGGCTGCTCCCTCGCTGCGACGCCCACCGCCCCCGGTCGGCGCCGGGCCGCTACGAGCCAGTCGTCCGGTCGAGCAGGCCGAGGTTGCGCGCGTGACGCTCGCTCGAGCGGAAGATGGCGGTCGCCGCGAGTGTAGCCAGCGCCCCGGTCACGAACAAGGCGACGACGATGGTTCCGGCGTCGGGAGCGCTGGAACCGGTGACAGCAGTCCACAGTGATCCGGGTCCGCCAATCGACGACGGGCCGTCGGGGAGCACCGCCAGGCGCACGCCCGCGACCCACCATGTGATCGGGTTGACCAGGCCCACGGCCTCCAGCGGGTCCGGCAGCACAGCAATCGGGAACACGACGCCCGTGACGAGGAACAGCGCGCCCGCGAACGCGTCCGGGTACGACCAGCTCTCCTGGCGGGTCTGGAGGCAGATCGCGGCCAGCAGCACACCGATTGCGAGGATCGGCACGACGCCCATGACGAGCGCCACGACCAGGAGGGGCCAGTCCACGCGCCAGAGGTCGATCCGCAGTCCCAGCACCAGCACCGAGAACACGATCGCGACCAGCGTCCCCATCGCGCCCGCCGCGAGCCGCGCGCCCGCGCGCCCGACCAGCAGGACGAGGAACGTCGCCGGGCTCACGTACAGGTACTTGAGCATCCGGTACCGCTCGCGGTCCTCCAGGACCGACCATGCCGGGCCTGCGATCCCGGCCACCAGCATCGCCCACAGCGCGCTGCCCAGGACGACGAAGGTGCGCACGGTCTCCGTGCTGGCACCCGTCGCCCCGGCGCCGATGATCGTGATCATCATCACCAGCAGGAGCAGGGACGCGATCGGCTTCACGACCGTGTAGATGACGAACAGGAGGGGGTCCGTCCAGTTGGCCTCCACGCGCCAGCCCAGGAACACCGCGGTGCGCAGGTTGCGCAGCGTGTCGGAGAGTCCCGAGCCCTCGGCGCGGGCGGGGTCGAAGGACGTCGCGCGGGCCTCGAAGGGGCGGCGCTCGGGTGTCGTCGTGCTCATTGCCAGCGGATCGACAGGCTGCCACGGCTGCGCGCCATCCGCTCGATGCGCCGGATCATCCAGCGCGCGAGCAGCGTGAAGGCGACCGTCATCGCAACGAGGATGAGCGCCTCCACCTCGGGCGGCGGCGTACCGGTGAGGTACGGCTGGCCCGCGAACACGAGCTGGCGCATGGCGTCCAGGCCGACGGCAAACGGGATCGTCGCGATGGCGAGCGCTCCGATCGCGCCCAGCCGCGCCACAGGGAAGTTGAGCCCCGAGACGAAGTACACGGGCTCGATCACGAGGTTTGTCATGTGGAATGCCTCCCGTCCCCACAGCAGGAACAGGCTCGCGAGGGCCATCCCGAGGCCGTAGAGGGCCGACAGCGTCAGCAGGAACACGACCACCACGAGGCCCCACTGCTCGACGTTGAAGGTGACCCCGAACACGAGCGTCGAGATGACGAGGACCGCGGCGGCCCGGGTCGAGCTCATCACCAGGCCGCCGACCGCCATGCCCAGGAGGACCGCCATCAGGCTCATCGGCGCAGCGAAGTAGAGCTCGAGGTTGCCCTGGCTCTTCTCCCAGTAGAGCTGGCCCGCCATCATCCACACGACGTTGAGCCAGAATGCGGCCATCGCCCCGCCGAGGACGACGAACCCGATGTAGGCGTCGGGGGCCTTGAGCGCGCGGTAGACGAGCACGAACGCGGACGTCGTGAGGAACGGCAGCAGGATCTCGAAGAACAGCCATGACGGCTCCCGGACCATGCCCCGGACGCGCGGGTAGGCCCGGCCCACGAGCGCCCGCGCGTTGTTCGCGGCCACCTGGCGCGAGGTCCAGTCGGACGCGTCGCGGGGGTCGGTGCCGCCGCGGGACCGCGCGAAGACGGGGTTCGCGCGACGGACCCCGCCGGGCACCGTCACGACGCGGCCGCCACCGGCACCGGCGCGGCGTCATCGTCGCCAAAGCCCCGGCCGACGAGCTCGACGAACACGTCCTCGAGAGTCGGCTCCGACTTGCGCAGCGCCAGGATGTGCGAGCCCGTCTCGCCGAGCGCGGTCACCACGCCGCCCAGCGCCGCGTCCTCCGCAAGGACGAGGTTGACGGCGACGCGCTGCGTCTCCGTGTCGACGTCCGAGGCGAGGGCCGCGGACTCGACCCCAGGGAGACGGGCGAGCGTCGCGACCCCGCCGTCGAGGTGGTCCAGCTCCAGGCGGAAGATCGACTCCTGCTGGACGCGGCGCTTCAGCTCGTCGGGCGTCCCGATGGCGAGGATCCGCCCGTGGTCGACGATCGCGATCCGCTCACACAGCTCGTCCGCCTCAGCCATGTAGTGCGTCGTGAGCAGGACGGTCCGTCCCGGGACTGCGGCCTTCCAGTCCAGGACGAGCTCCCGCACCGAGCGTGCGGCGGACACGTCGAGGCCCAGCGTCGGCTCGTCGAGGAACAGGATCCAGGGGTCGTTGAGCAGGCCGCGCGCCATGTTCATCTTTTGGCGCTGCCCAGTGGACAGGGTGCTGACGCGCTGAAGGCGCTGCTCGGTGAGGCCAACGGCCTCGATCAGCTCGTCCACGCGTGCCCAGCCCTCCCGCGTCCCGAGACCGTAGAACTGGCTGAACATCCAGAGCTGCTCGCGGACGCTCAGGATCCCGTAGCCGGACTGCTCCCCGCCCGCGACCATGTTCATGATCCGGCGGATCCGGCGGCTGTCCGTCGCCACGTCGAAGCCGAAGATCCGCGCCTCGCCGCCGGTCGGGAGCAGGAGCGTCGTGAGGATCTTGATGAGCGTGGTCTTGCCCGCGCCGTTGGGGCCCAGGAGCCCGAAGAACTCGCCCGGCGCAACCTCGAGGTCCACGCCGGCAAGCGCCGTGACCGGGTTCGGCTTTGCGTCGTAGACACGCGTCAGCCTGCGCACGTCGATGGCGGACGGCAGCGGCGATCCGGGATGCTCGGCGGACATGGGCAGCCCTCGGCAGGGGACGGCGGGGTCCGTCACCGTAGCATGATCCCGGCCGCCGCTGGAAGATGACCGTCTTACACGAACGTGAGGGATCTCGAACACCGCTGCGCGGGTCGGGGCGGCTGGGTCACCGGCTCACGCAGGAGCGCCGCTAGCGCAGGAGCGCCGCCGCAAGCTCCCCGCCCACCCGCGCGTTGTTGACGATGAGCGCGATGTTCGCCCGGACCGACGCCCCGTTGGTGATCGCGGCGACACGGGCGAGGAGCCAGGGCGTCACGGCGGCGCCGGTCACGCCGGTGTGCTCGGCCTCGCGGAGAGCCTGCTCGATCGCCTCGCGCGCCACCCGTTCGTCGAGCGCGTCGGCCTCCGGAACCGGGTTGCAGACGACGATCCCTGATCCCAGGCCCAGCGACTCGTGCGCATGGATCGCGGCGGCCGCAGCGGCGACGTCGGGGAGCGAGATAGCCGCCGGGATCCCGCTCCGCCGCGCGTAGAACCCAGGGATCTCGTCGCTCCCGATCGTGATGACCGGCACTCCACGTGTCTCGAGGTACTCGAGCGTCAGCGGGACGTCGAGGATCGCCTTCGGCCCGGCGCACACGACCGCGACCGGGGTCCGGACGAACTCGTCGAGGTCCGCCGAGATGTCGAAGCTCGGTGCCGCACCACCGGGCCCGGAGCCGATCGCCCCACGATGGACGCCGCCGATGCCGCCCGTCGCGAACACCCGGATCCCGCAGGCATGGGCCGCGATCATCGTCGCAGCCACGGTGGTCGCCCCCCATCCGCCGGACGCGATTGCCGCGCCGAGGTTGGGTCGCGAGACCTTGCGCACGGAGCCCTTCGGCGCGGTCGCCAGGGCCTCGAGCTCGTCCGTGGACAGGCCGACAAGCAGCCGCCCGGCGTTCAGCGCGACCGTCGCCGGGATCGCACCCGTGGCCCGGATCGCCTGCTCCGAGGCCGTCGCCACCTCCACGTTCTGCGGGTACGGCAGGCCGTGGCTGATGAGGGTTGACTCGAGGGCGACGACGGGGGTGCCGGACGCGAGCGCGTCGGCGACCTCCGGGGCGATGGCGAGGCGGTCGGCGGTGATCATGGCGCTGAGGGTACGTCGGGCGGCCCGGACCGTGAACCCGGGCCTGACGCGTCTCGTCCAATCGATCTACGCTCCCGCCATGGCAGGACGAACTCGACCCTCCAGGCGCATCCTCCGGACGCCGGAGCCTCGGACCCTTCGCGACCAGGTCGTCCTCGAGGAGCACGACACGGCCGCGGACGGGTCGTTCGCCGTCGTCTCACGGCGGACGGTGGACGGCGATCGCTACGTCTCCGACCTGTGGCAGGTCCCGCTCGACGGTGGGGAGCCGCGGCGGCTCACGAACGGCGCGAGCCGCGACAAGCAGCCGCGGGTCTCCCCGGCCTGCGCCCGCGTCGCCTTCACCCGGACGCGCGAGGGCAGCGACGACGCGGTGCTCATGCTCCTCGACCTTGCGGGCGGCGAGCCGGCGATGCTCGCGCTCGGCGACCTGACCCCGGGCGAACTGGCCTGGTCGCCGGACGGCCGGACCATCGCGTTCACCGCGGAGACGGGGCCGGACCGGTTCGTCGTCGGCTCCAGGCCAGAGAAGGGCGAACAGCCGCGCGCGCGGCACGTCACGACCATCGACTACCGCTGGGACGAAGAGGACTACCTCGACCGACGGTCCCAGCTCTACGTCGTGGCGGCGCGTCGCGGCGCCAGGCCGCGCCAGCTCACGACCATCGCCGGCGGCGTGTCGGGGATCGCGTGGCGGCCGGACTCCCGGGCGATCGCGTTCGTCGCGGATCCGCGACCGGGCGCGGACCGCACGCCACGGTCCTCGATCTGGGAGGTCGCGGCCGCGACCGGCGCGGGCGCCGCCGGCGGCGAGCCGCGAGAGATCCTCGCGCTCCGGGGCCCGGTCAGCCGTCCCGTGTACTCGCCCGACTGCGTGCTCATTGCGGGCGTGGGCATGGACGATCCGGACTTCTTCGACGACCTGTCCCCGACCCTGTACGTCGGACGCGCCGATGACTCCGCGTCCGCCGGCGCGCTCGCGCCCGACCTGGACCGGCCCGTCGGCCAGTGGGCGGACACCGACCTGACCGGATGGATGGTCGACTCACGGCCGGGTCCGGCGTGGGACGGTGACGCGCTCGTGGCGCTGGTCACGGACCGCGGGCGGACGCACCCGTGGCGCTTCTGCGTGGACCCGACCAGTGGCCAGCCGATCGGCGAGCCCGAACGGTGCGCGGCGGGCGACGTCATGGCGCAGTCGCTTGCGGTTGGCGGGGGTCGCTTGACCGTGCTTGCGACCATCAATGCGCGGCCGCCCGAGCTGTGCGTCGTCGACAGCAACGGCGCGCTGCGCCCGGTCACGACGATGGGCTCCTCGTGGATCGACGGCCTCGCATGGCCGGAGATGCGCGTCGTCGAGGCGCCCGGACCAGGCGGCCCCATCGAGACCTGGATCGCCTCCCCTGCGGGCGCTGGCGAAGGGCCGCTGCCGACGATCGTGGACGTCCACGGAGGACCGCTGGGCGCGTGGGCCCCGGCACCGTCACTGGAGGTCGTCCTGCTATGTGCGCGCGGCTACCGCGTCGTGCTCCCCAACATCCGGGGGTCCGCCTCCTACGGCGGGGAGTGGATCGCGCAGCAGCTGGGCGAGTGGGGCGGACCGGATGCCGACGACGTCCATGCGGCGCTCGACCATGTCATCGGGCTCGGGCTGGCGGATGCAGGGCGGCTGGGCGTCCTGGGCCTGTCCTACGGCGGGTTCATGGTCAACTGGCTCGTCGGCACGACGGACCGGTTCCGTGCGGCCGTGTCCGAGAACGGCGTCACGAACCAGGTCTCGGCATGGGCCCACAGCGACTCGGGCCCCGAGTATTGCCGGACCTCGAGGATGGGCGACCCCACCACGCCCGAGGGCATCGAGCACCTGTGGCGCCAGTCGCCGCTGTGCCACGTTGCCGATGTCCACACGCCGCTGCTCATGCTCCAGGCGGAGGCGGACAAGCGCTGCCCACCCGCGGACAACGAGCAGCTGTTCATCGCGCTGCGCTGGCTCGGCCGGACGGTGGAGTACGTGCTCTACCCCGAGGAGCACCACGTGATCCAGGCGACGGGGCGGATCGACCGGCGGATCGACCGGATGACGCGGATGCTCGCCTGGTTCGAGCGCTGGGTGGGCGACTCGTCGGGCTGACTCCTTGCCTTCGATGGGTCGCGGCGGCGAGCGGCGGCGAGCGGCGGCGAGCGGCGGCGAGCGGCGGCGAGCGGCGGCGAGCGGCGGCGAGCGGCGGCGAGCGGCGGCGAGCGGCGGCGAGCGGCGGCGAGCG
>JBBRRZ010000013.1:0-102939 GCA_038245845.1 Candidatus Limnocylindrales bacterium | reverse complement strand
GGAGATGATCATGCCCGGCGACAACGTCGAGATGACGGTCGAGCTGATCACCCCGATCGCCCTCGAGGTCGGCCAGCGCTTCGCCATCCGTGAAGGCGGCCGCACCGTCGGTGCCGGCGCCATCACCAGCATCATCGCGTAGGTATCGAGATGGCGAAGCAGCGGATCCGGATCCGCCTCAAGGCGTACGACCACCGGCTGCTCGATCAGTCGGCAGCCCAGATCGTGGAGACGGCGCAGCGCACCGGTGCTGACGTCGTCGGCCCGGTGCCGCTGCCGACGCGGATCGAGAAGTTCACGGTCCTCCGATCGCCGTTCATCGACAAGGACTCGCGGGAGCAGTTCGAGATCCGCACCCACAAGCGGCTGATCGACATCCTCGATCCCTCGTCCAAGACCGTCGACGCCCTGATGCGACTCTCGCTGGCCGCGGGCGTCGACATCGAAATCAAGATGTGACGCCGATGAGCATTGGATTGATCGGCCGCAAGGTCGGCATGACCCAGATCTTCCAGCCGGACGGGACCATGGTCGCCGTGTCGGTGGTGGAGCTCGCCCCGAACACGGTGACCCGGCTGCGGACGGGTGAGCGCGACGGCTACACGGCCGTCCAGCTCGGTGCCGGCCAGCGCAAGAAGCTGACGAAGCCGCTCGCCGGCCAGCTCAAGGATCTCCCGCGCGTGCGCACGATCCGCGAGTTCCGGCTGGACAACGTCGACGACTACACGGTCGGCCAGCAGCTCACCGTCGGCGACGTGTTCGCCGAGGGCGACCTCGTGAACGTGACCGGCATCTCGAAGGGGCAGGGTTTCGCGGGCACCGTGAAGCGCCACAACTTCACCCGGGGTCCCAAGACCCACGGTTCCGACAACTACCGCAGGCCCGGGTCCATCGGCCCCGGCACCACGCCCGGTCGTGTCTACAAGGGCCTCAAGATGGGTGGCCACATGGGCAACGAGCGGGTCACGATCAAGAAGCTGCACGTCGTCCGCGTCGACGCCGAGCGGAACCTGATCCTCGTGCGGGGATCGGTCCCCGGCGCGCCCGGCGCGCTCACCTTCGTCCGGAAGGCCTGACCATGCCGCAGACAACCCTCTACGACCGAAACGGCGCGACCGTCGGGAGCGTCGACCTCAACGAGTCGCTGTTCGCGGCACCCGTCAACGAGGCCGTCCTGCACCAGGCGGTCGTCGCACAGCTTGCCGGCCGCCGGCTCGGGACAAGCGACACGAAGACCCGGGGCGAGGTCCGTGGTGGCGGCAAGAAGCCGTACCGCCAGAAGGGCACCGGCCGTGCTCGCCAGGGCTCGCGCACCGCACCGCACTACCGTGGCGGCGGCGTCGTGTTCGGCCCCCACCCGCGCTCCTACGAGCAGAAGCTGCCGAAGAAGATGCGCCGTCTGGCGCTGCGCTCGGCGCTGACCGCCAAGTTCGGTGACGACGCGATCCGCGTGGTCGACCACTTCGGCATGGACGCCGAGCCGAGGACGCGCGCCTTCGCAGCCATCCTCGCCGCGCTCGGTGCGGGTGACGGGCACGGGCGCCGCGTGCTCATCGTGGCCCCGGCCAAGGACGAGCTGCTGCTCCGGTCAGCGGCGAACCTGCCGTCGGTCTCGGTGATCCTGGCGGACTCGCTCAACGTCGTCGACCTGCTCAACGCGGATGCGGTGCTCATCGAGCAGCCGGCGCTCGCGCGGATGGACGAGGTGTACGCGTGACCGTCCTGACCGCCGCCGACATCATCCTGCGGCCGGTGATCTCCGAGAAGTCCATCGACGAGTCCGGGCGCGGCAAGTACACCTTCGCAGTCCATGACAAGGCGAACAAGATCCAGATCAAGGCCGCCGTCGAGGAGCTGTACAGCAAGGAGAAGGTGACCGTGGTCGCCGTCAACGTGCTGACCGCCAAGGGCAAGGAAAAGAAGCGCGGCACGAAGCGCGGCCGGATCGTCGGCCATACCTCCGCCTGGCGGAAGGCAATCGTGACGCTTGCCCCCGGCCAGAAGATTGAATTCTTCGAGGGGGTGTAGGAATGCCGCTTCGCAGCTACAAGGCAACATCCCCGGGCCGCCGGTGGATGACTCGCTCGACCTTCGACGAGATCACCACCGACCAGCCGCACAAGCCGCTCCTCGAGCCGCAGAAGCGCGGTTCGGGCCGCAACAACCAGGGCCGGCTCACCGTTCGCCATCGCGGCGGCGGCGAGAAGACCCACTACCGCCGGATCGACTTCAAGCGCGACAAGTTCGGCGTGCCGGCTCGTCTCGCCACGATCGAGTACGACCCGAACCGCTCCGCGCGGATCGGTCTGCTCCACTACCGGGACGGTGAGAAGCGCTACATGCTCCTCCCGAACGGACTGAAGGTCGGGGACATCGTCGTGTCCGGCGCTGACGCCGAGGCCCGGGTGGGGAACGCGCTGCCGCTGTCGAGCATTCCGCTCGGCACCACGATCCACAACATCGAGCTCGTCCCCGGCAAGGGTGGCCAGATCGTCCGGTCCGCCGGTACATCGGCCCAGCTGCTGGCCAAGGAGGGCAACTTCGCCACCGTCCGGCTTCCGTCGGGCGAGATGCGCCGCGTGCCGCTTCGCTGCATCGCGACCATCGGCCAGGTCGGCAACCTCGATCATGAGAACCAGAGCCTCGGCAAGGCCGGGCGCGCGCGCCACATGGGGCAGCGGCCGGAAGTGCGAGGCGTTGTGATGAACCCGCGGGATCATCCGCACGGTGGTGGCGAAGGCAAGAGCCCGACGGGCATGCCTCCCAAGACCCCGTGGGGCAAGCCCGCCATGGGCTATCGGACGCGACGCGGCAAGACGACGAACCGCCTCATCGTCCGCAGCCGTCATCGCAAGTCGTAGAGAGGAGCTAGAGCATGTCGCGATCGGTCAAGAAGGGACCGTTCGTCCAGCCCCGGCTTCTCGCCCGGGTGCAGGACATGAACAAGCGGAACGAGCGGAAGGTCCTCAAGACCTGGTCGCGCGCGTCCGTCATCTTCCCGGACTTCATCGGCCATACGGTTGCCGTCTATAACGGCAAGAAGCATGTCCCGGTGTACGTCACGGAAAACATGGTCGGTCACCGCCTCGGCGAGTTTGCCCCCACCCGCACGTATCGCGGGCACGGCAAGACCGCCGACCGGTCCGGCGGACTGCGGTAGGAGCTGACGTGCGCGTTTCTGCTACTGCCAAGTACCTGCGTGGCTCCACCCGGAAGGCCCGCCTCATCACCGAGGCGATCAAGGGCAAGCCGGTGGAAGAGGCCAGCGCCCTCCTGCGGTTCATGCCGCAGGCGGCCGCGCGCGATGTCGCGCGCGTGCTGAAGAGCGCCACGGCCAACGCCGAGAACAACATGAACCGCTCCGCCGATGAGCTCTTCATCGCGGACGCGATCGCGAACGAAGGTCCGACGATCAAGCGTTGGCGGCCGCGGGCCCAGGGTCGGGCGTTCCCGATCCACAAGCCCATGACCCACATCACCATCGTCGTCGCCGACCGGGAGGCCTAGGCATGGGACACAAGGTCCATCCGTACGGCTACCGCCTGGGCTACACCCGCACGTGGACTGCCAAGTGGTACGCCGACAAGGAGTACACAACCCTCCTCAAGGAGGACATCTCGATCCGGCAGCTGCTTGACAAGCGCCTCGCGAACGCGAGCGTGAGCGGCGTGGAGATCGAGCGTGGCATCAACCACGTGACGGTCGCGATCCACACAGCGAAGCCGGGCATCGTGATCGGCCGCGGCGGCCAGAACGTCGAGGTCCTGCGCAAGGAGATCGGTGAGGTCACGAAGCGCAAGGTCAAGCTGGAGATCAAGGAGATCCGCCAGCCGGAGCTTGACGCGTACCTCGTGGCGCTCAACATCGCGCAGCAGCTCACCCGCCGCGTCGCCTACAAGAAGGCGATGAAGCAGTCGATCCAGCGCTCGATGAAGGCCGGTGCCAAGGGCGTGAAGATCGCGCTCGCGGGCCGGCTCGGCGGCTCCGAGATGGGTCGCCGCGAGTGGGATCGCGAAGGTCGCATCCCGCTGGGCACCCTGCGCGCCGACATCAGCTACGGCCAGGTGCACGCGCACACGACCTACGGCCGCATCGGCGTCAAGGTCTGGATCTACCGTGGCGAGATCCCCGTCGAGCGTCGTCGCCGAGAGGCTGCCGCCGCCGCTACCGCCGCCGCCGCGGCGCAGGGGGTGTAGCCATGCTGATGCCGCGTCGCGTCAAGCACCGCAAGGTGATGCGCGGCCGCATGTCCGGAATGGCCAAGGGCGGCCACACCGTCGCCTTCGGCGAATACGGTCTGGCGACCCTCGAGCCGGCCTGGATCACGGCCCGGCAGATCGAGGCCGCCCGCCGCGCCATGACCCGCTCGGTCAAGCGCGGTGGCAAGATCTGGATCCGAGTCTTCCCGGACAAGCCGGCAACGAAGAAGCCCGCCGAGACCCGCATGGGCTCCGGCAAGGGCGCCCCGGATCACTGGGTCGCCGTCGTGCGCCCCGGCAGGATCCTGTTCGAGATGGCGGGTGTCGAGCACGAAGCGGCCATCGAGGCCATGCGGCTCGCCTCCCACAAGCTCCCGGTGGCGACCCACGTCGTCCTCCGCGAGACGGCGAAGGAGGGCACCGATGGAGATCGGTGATGTCCGAAAGCTCACGGATCGCGAGCTTGACGACCACCTCAAGGAGGCCAAGCAGGACCTCTGGCAGGCCCGGTTCGCTCTCTCGACCCGGCAGTTGAAGGATTACAGCCAGATCCCGGCGACGCGACGGACGATCGCCCGGATCCTCACCGTCCAGCGCGAGCGTTCGACCGCTCCGCGCGCGGCGGAGTAGGAGCGTCGGGATGCCCACCGCAGGAGCCACCAACCCCGTGAAGGGACAGCGGAAGACCAAGGTCGGCCGTGTCGTCAGCGACAAGATGGACAAGACGATCGTCGTGTCCGTCGAGCGCCTGACGCGCCACCGGTTGTACAAGCGCGTCATGAAGGCCTCGACCAAGTTCGCGGCCCACGACGAGGCCAACGAGGCCAAGATCGGCGACACGGTCCTGATCGAGGAGTCGCGCCCCCTCTCGGCCACCAAGCGCTGGCGCCTGGTGTCCGTCCTCTCCCGCGCGGGCGAGGAGCGGGCCGCAGAGACCATCGTCGGCGACGAACCCGAGACGACCGAGGCGATCCATGGCGCCGCGCACCACGGCAAGCAGGCCGACGGTGACGCAACCGGCGAGGAGGGTCAGGCGTGATCCAGGCCTCGACGCGACTCCGCGTTGCCGACAACACCGGCGCCCGCACGATCGAGTGCATCCGGATCATGGGGCGCTCGCGCAAGACCGTCGCCGGCGTCGGTGACGTGATCATCGCGAGCGTCAAGACTGCGATCCCGAATGCCCCCGTCAAGAAGGGCGACGTCGTGCGTGCGGTCATCGTGCGCACGTCCAAGGAGATCGGCCGCCCCGACGGGAGCTACATCCGCTTCGACGAGAACGCGGCCGTCCTCATCAACAACCAGGGCAACCCGCGCGGCACCCGGATCTTCGGCCCGGTCGCGCGCGAGCTGCGGGATCGGAACTACATGAAGATCGTGTCCCTCGCGCCGGAGGTGCTGTGATGGCTGAACGGTCCATCGAGCACCGGACGAAGGTGCCCGAGATCCGGAAGGGTGACACCGTCGTGGTGCTGGCCGGCAAGGATGCGGGCAAGCGCGGTGCGGTCGAGCAGGTCATCCGGCGCGACCCTGCGCCGACGGCCGCCCGGTCCGGCTATCGGCGTACGTCCGTCAAGGGCGGCGTGTTCGTCGTCGTCAACGGCCTCAACATCGTGCGCAAGCACACCAAGCCGCGCCAGCGGACCCAGGGTGGTCCGGGCTCGATGCCGACCGTCGATCCGGGCGGCATCCTCGACCATGCCATGCCGCTCCCGGTCAGCCGGGTGATGGTGGTCTGCAGCCACTGCGACCGCCCCACCCGCGTTGCCCATCGGACCCTCGACAACGGCTCGCGCGTCCGTGCCTGCAAGCACTGTGGCGAGCCGCTGGAGGTGAAGTCGTGAGCGGCCAGCTGAAGGATCGGTACGCCTCGGAGGCCGTGCCCGCGCTGCTCAAGCAGTTCGGCTATGGCAACCCGAACCAGGTGCCGCGTCTCGACAAGATCGTCATCAACATCGGGTTGGGCGAAGCCCTCACGAACGCAAAGGCCGTGGATGCGGCGATCGGTGACCTGCAGCTCATCACGGGCCAGAAGCCGATCATCACCAAGGCCAAGCGCTCGATCGCCCAGTTCCGCGTCCGCACCGGCAACCCGATCGGCGTGAAGGTCACCCTGCGCGGGGAGCGGATGTGGGACTTCCTCGAGCGCCTCACGCGGATCGCGCTCCCGCGCATCCGCGACTTCCGTGGCGTCCCGGGAAAGTCCTTCGACGGGCGGGGCAACTACTCATTGGGCCTCCGGGAGCAGCTCGCCTTCCCGGAGATCGATTACGACAAGGTAGACCGTCTCCGCGGGCTGGAGATCAGCATCGTGACGACGGCGAAGACCGACGAGGAGTCCAAGCGCCTGCTTGAGCTGCTCGGCATGCCCTTCGCCGGCTAGGGCGCGGGGAGGAGTCAGATGGCCAAGAAGTCCATGATCGCGAAGGCAAAGCGCAAGCCGACGCATCCGGTCCAGGGGTATCACCGCTGCTACGTGTGCGGTCGACCTCGCGCCTACATGCGCCGCTTCGCGCTGTGCCGTATCTGCTTCCGCGAGCGAGCGCTCGTCGGCGAGCTGCCCGGCGTCACGAAGTCGAGCTGGTAACAAGATGAACATCTCCGACCCGATCGCGGACATGCTCACCCGTGTCCGTAACGCGTCCCGGGCGCGCCATACGGAGGTCATCGTGCCGGCCTCGCGCACCAAGCGCGAGATCGCCCGAATCCTCAAGGAGGAAGGCTTCATCGCCGGCGTCAGCGAGGAGCAGGCGGGGCCGAGCCAGATGCTGCGCATCGAGCTCAAGTACGTCGACGGCAAGGTGCCGGTCGTCTCGGGCCTCAAGCGGATCAGCAAGCCGGGTCTGCGCGTCTACGCGCAGAAGACCGACATTCCGCGTGTGCTCGGCGGCCTCGGCATCGTCATCGTCTCAACATCCAAGGGGATCATGACCGGGAGCCAGGCCAAGCAGGCCCAGCTCGGCGGCGAGATCCTCGCGTACATCTGGTAGGCGGCCATGTCCCGAATCGGCCGTCTCCCCATCCCTGTTCCAGCCGGCGTCGACGTGACCTTCGACGGGCGGATCATCACCGTGAAGGGCCCCAGGGGCTCGCTCACGCGTGAGCTCCCGCCGCGCATCGAGGTCGCACGCGACGGCGACACGCTGGTCGCCACGCGGCCCACGGAGAACAAGCTCGACAAGAGCCTCCACGGGCTGACCCGCACCCTCGTCAACAACATGGTCATCGGCGTGACCGACGGGTATCGCAAGGGCCTCGAGATCGTCGGCGTGGGTTACCGCGCGCAGAAGACGGGCGAGAAGCTCGTCCTCGCGCTCGGCTACAGCCACCCGATCGAGATCGATCCGCCGGCCGGCATCAGCTTCGAGGTCGAGACCCCCGTCCGCCTGACGGTCGTGGGCATCGACAAGGAGCTCGTCGGCCAGATCGCGGCCAAGGTCCGTGCGATGCGCAAGCCCGAGCCGTACAAGGGCAAGGGCGTCCGGTACACCGGTGAGAAGGTCCGCCGCAAGGCAGGCAAGGCCGGCAAGATCGGCGGGAAGAAGTAGCCATGACGCAGAAGGTTGTCGCCAGCCGCACCGCGTCGCGCGTCAAGCGGCACGATCGGCTCCGCCTCCGCCTGTCGGGGACTACGGGGCGACCGCGCCTCGCGGTCTTCCGCAGCCTGAACCACATCTACGCCCAGGTCATCGACGACACCAGCGGCACCACGCTTGCCGCTGCGTCCTCGCTCGACACCGGCCTCAAGGGTGCCACCGGCTCGAAGACGGACAACGCGAAGCGCGTCGGCCAGCTCGTCGCCGAGCGCGCCAAGGCCGCCGGCATCGAGAAGGTGGTCTTCGACCGGGCTGGCTTCAAGTACCACGGGCGGGTTCGCTCGCTCGCCGAGGCGGCCCGCGAGGCCGGCCTCGACTTCTAGAGGACACGCCTGTGGCCCGCATCGACCCGAACAAGCTCGCGCTCGAGGAGCGCGTCGTCCAGATCAACCGCGTCGCCAAGGTCCACAAGGGTGGTCGCCGGTTCTCGTTCTCGGCGGTCATCGTCGTGGGCGACGGCAACGGCCACGTCGGCGTGGGTCTGGGCAAGGCCGGAGACGTCCCGGAATCGATCCGGAAGGGCGTCGAGGACGCGAAGAAGAACATCATCCGTATCCCGATGGTCGGGACCACGATCCCGCACGAGGTCCACGAGGAGTTTGCCGCCGCGCGCGTCATGCTCAAGCCGGCCTCGAAGGGCACCGGCGTCATCGCCGGCGGCGCCGTGCGCGCCGTCGTCGAGGCCGCGGGCGTCCGGGACATCCTGGCGAAGGTTCACGGCTCCACCAACCCGGTGAACGTGACCCGCGCCACGCTCAACGCGTTGCGCAGCCTGCGTTCCGTCGAGGAGCTCTCGCGCCAGCGCGGCGTCAAGCTCCGCCTCGTCGTGCCCGGCCAGCCGGCCGCGGCGCTCGGCGCGGGCCGGGAGGTGGCCGATGCCCGCTAAGCTGCGCGTCACCCAGACCAGGAGCACGATCAGCCACATCGCCCGGAACCGGGCGACGATCCGCGCGCTCGGCCTTCACGGCATCGGGAGCTCGGCGGTCCTGCCGGACAACGAGGCCGTTCGCGGCATGGTCCGCCAGGTCCGCTTCCTCGTCACCGTCGAGGAGCTGCCCGAGGGCGCGGACGCCACGACCCCGGAGAGCAACTGATGAAGATCCACGACCTCCATCCCGCCCCGGGTTCGGTCAAGAAGAAGACCCGCGTCGGGCGCGGCATCGCGGCTGGCAAGGGCAAGACCGCGGGCCGCGGCACGAAGGGCCAGCGCTCGCGCGCCGGCTCCTCGATCCCGGCCTGGTTCGAGGGCGGCCAGACGCCGCTCCACATCCGGATCCCGAAGCTCCGCGGCTTCAAGAACATCAACGACATCAAGTACGAGGTCGTCAACGTCGGCGCCATCAGCGCGGCGATCGAGGCAGGCAAGCTCGAGGCACCGAAAGGCGCCCCGGTGACGGTCAACGCCGATACCCTCAAGCAGGCTGGCCTGGTCCGCAAGGACCGCTTCCCGCTCAAGGTCCTCGGCACGGGCGAGGTCAGCGTCAAGCTGTTCGTCCTGGCCGACGCCTTCACGAAGAGCGCGCGCGAGAAGATCGAGGCCGCGGGCGGCACCGCCCAGGTGATCGAGATCCCGAGCGAGCCGCTGGCACCGCTCGGGATCGAGGCGCCAGACGGGGCACCGGCCGCGAAGACGGCGAAGGCCTCGAAGGCCGCGCCGGTCGCAGATGCCGTCGAGACAGCGGCCCCCGAGGCCGCCGCCGAGCCGGCTCCCGACGCCGGGGCCGACGCGTCCGACGACGCTCCCGCCGACAACGGCTAGCGCACCGTGTTCGAGGCACTGCTCAACGCGTTCCGGGCGCCGGACCTCCGGCGCCGGATCCTCTATGTCCTGGGGATCCTCGTCGTCTTCCGGATGCTCGCCCACGTGCCCGTCCCGGGCGTCAACGCTGCGGGCCTCTCGGACTTCCTGAACCAGAACGCGATCTTCGGGCTCCTGGACCTGTTCTCGGGCGGTGGCCTGACCAACTTCTCGGTCGTGGCCCTGGGCGTGAACCCGTACATCAATGCCTCGATCATCATGCAGCTCATGACGGGCGTCGTCCCGTCGCTCCAGGCGCTGCAGCGCGAGGGCGAGTACGGGCGCCAGAAGATCAACCAGTACACCCGCTACCTCGCGGTCCCGATGGCGCTGCTCCAGGCGTATGGCTTCCTCGCCCTGTTGAGCAGCCAGGGCATCCTGTCGACGACCTTCGACCTCGGCAGCTGGGAGACGATCACCCAGATCATCACCCTGACCGCGGGCTCCGTGACCCTCATGTGGCTGGGCGAGCTGATCACCGAGAAGGGGATCGGCAACGGCATCAGCTTCATCATCTTCGCGGGCATCGTGAGCCGCGCGCCGGGAGCGCTCCAGGGCTTCATCCAGAGCCCGGACCTCGCCCGGCTCGTCCTGTTCGGCATCCTCGGGGTCTCGGCCGTCGCGGTGATCATCTACATCCAGGAAGGGCAGCGCCGGATCCCGATCCAGTACGCGTCCCGGGTCCGCGGCCGGCGCATGTACCAGGGCGGACAGACGTTCCTGCCACTGCGCGTCAACCAGGCGGGTGTCATCCCGATCATCTTCGCCGTCAGCATCCTGCTGTTCCCGAGCCAGATCGCGAGCTACTTCATCAACTCGCCGAGCCCGGTGGGCGACGTCGCGAAGGGCGTCGTCTCGTGGCTGAGCAGCGGGTCCTGGCTGTATGTCGCCCTGTACTTCTTCCTGACCGTCGGGTTCACGTACTTCTACACGGCGTTCACGTTCAAGCCGGACGAGACCGCCGAGCAGCTGCGCAAGAACGGCGGCTTCATTCCCGGCATCCGGCCCGGGCGTCCCACCCAGGATTACCTCGCACGGGTGGTCACCAGGATCACCGTCGCCGGCGCCCTGTTCCTGGGCATAGTCGCGGCCGCGCCCCCGTTCATCGGCCTCGTCCAGCCGCAATTCCAGAATCTCGCGCTTGGTGGCACGGGCATCCTCATCGTGGTCTCCGTCGTCGTCGAGACGATGAAGCAGCTCGAGGCCCAGCTCCTGATTCGCCAGTACGAGGGATTCATCCGGTGAATGAGGTCGTCCTGCTCGGTGCCCCAGGCGCCGGGAAGGGCACCCAGGCGCCTCTCCTCGCGGACCGTCTCGGCATTCCTGTCGTCGCCACCGGCGACCTGTTTCGGGCTGCCGTTCGCGATGGGACTCCCCTGGGCATGGACGCGCGTCGCTACATGGACGCGGGGCAGCTCGTCCCCGACGAGATCACGGTCCGCCTGCTCCTCGAGCGCCTTGCCCGTCCGGACGCCGGTCACGGTGTCATCCTCGACGGGTTTCCGCGCACGGGCGTGCAGGCACAGGCGCTCGACGATGCGCTCGCGAAGCGTGGCGAGCGCGTCTGCGTAGCCGTCCTCGTCGACGTCCCGGGAGAGGAGCTCATCCGACGCATGTCGGGGCGCTGGATCTGCAAGGCCGCGGGCCACCCGTACCACGAGGTCTCGAGCCAGCCGCGGATGCCCGGGATCTGCGACCTCGACGGGTCGGAGCTGTACCAGCGAGCCGACGACCGGCCGGACACGATCCGCGTCCGCATGGCGCAGCAGCTCGATGCTCTCGCGGACGTGATCGCCCACTACCGTGCCTCGGGCGTGCTGCGGACCGTCGACGGCCTGCAGGGGATCCACGAGGTTGCGGGCGCGATCAATACGGCGCTCAGCGACATGGGCGTCTGCGCGTCGGGCGCCACAGCGGAGCGCGCAGCCGGCTGATGACGATCACGATCAAGTCCCAGGCCGAGCTTGCCAAGATGCGCTCGGCCGGACGTATCGTGGCCGAGGTCCTGGCGCTCGTCGAGGAAGCCCTGGTGCCGGGCGTGTCCACCGCCGAGCTCGACCGCCTCGCGGAGGCGCATATCCGCGCGTCCGGGGGCACTCCGTCGTTCCTCGGCTACCTCGGCGGCCGCCGGTACAACCTGCGCGACCCGCGCGCCTACCGGAACGCGACGTGCATCTCCATCGACCACGAGATCGTCCACGGCATCCCGGGCGACAGGGAGCTCAAGGCGGGCCAGATCGTCTCCGTCGACGTCGGCGTCATCTACCAGGAGTGGAACGGTGACGGGGCGCGGAGCTTCATCTGCGGTGGACCCCAGGCCGGGACGCCAGCGGCCGTCGCGCTCGTGGAGGCGACGCGCCTCTCGATGATGGCGGGGATCGCCGCCGCGCGACCGGGCAACCACGTCGAGGACATCGGCATCGCCGTTGAGGCGATCGCCAAGGATCGCGGCTACGGCGTCGTGCGCGGCTACACGGGCCACGGCATCGGCCGCGACATGCACGAGGACCCGTCGGTCCCCAACTTCCGATCGGGCTGGAAGGGGATCAAGCTCAAGCCTGGCATCTGCCTGGCGATCGAGCCGATGTTCACCGTCGGTCACGAGGAGACCGCCCTCCAGCCCGACGGCTGGACGGTCGTCACCGTCGACCGCTCACTCGCAGCGCACTTCGAGCACACGGTCGCGGTCACGTCCGACGGCCCGGAGATCCTGACGAAGGTCTGATGGACCGGTGTGTTGTCGGATTGAACGAGAGTTGATATCCTCACCGTTCGTGTGTCGGCCCAGCCGGGTCGGCACTCATTGCTGAGATGGACCAGGGAGCACGGTTGGCGAAGAAGGACGCGATCGAAGTCGAAGGGACTGTCATCGAGCCGCTGCCGAACACGATGTTCGCGGTAGAGCTCGAGAACGGTCACCGCGTCCTCGCGCACATCAGTGGAAAGCTCCGGATGAACTTCATCCGGATCCTGCCCGGCGACCGGGTCCGCGTTGAGCTGTCTCCGTACGACCTCACTCGGGGTCGGATCACGTACCGCTTGAAGTAATCGAGGAACCCGGTGAAGGTCAGAGCGTCAGTCAAGACGCGGTGTGACAACTGCAAGGTCATCCGGCGCCACGGCACCGTGATGGTCATCTGCGAAAACCCCAAGCACAAGCAGCGGCAGGGCTGACGCAGTGGCACGCATCGCAGGCATCGACATCCCGCGCGAGAAGCGCGTCGAGATCGCCCTTACCTACATCTTTGGGGTCGGGCTGTCTTCCAGCCAGAAGATCCTCAAGCAGACCAGCATCAACCCCGACACGCGCGTCCGGGATCTCACCGAAGACCAGGTCAACCGGCTTCGAGAGGTCATCGACCGCAGCATCAAGGTCGAGGGCGACCTCCGTCGCGAGGTGGCGCTGAACATCAAGCGCCTCATCGAGATCGGGTCGTACCGCGGCTCGCGGCATCGCCGCAACCTGCCGGCCCGGGGCCAGCGCACCAAGACCAACGCCCGCCAGCGTCGTGGACCCAAGAAGACGGTCGGCGCTCGGAAGAAGACCAAGTGACGAGGAACTGCTAAGGCATGGCCGATCGAAAGCGCGCCGTCAAGCAGCGGCGCCGGGAGCGCAAGAACGTCCCCCAGGGGCACGTCCATATCCTGGCGAGCTTCAACAACACGATCGTGACGATCACGGACCAGACCGGGGCCGTCATCTCGTGGGGTTCTGCAGGCATCGCCGGGTTCAAGGGATCCCGGAAAAGTACGCCGTACGCCGCCGCGCTTGCCGCGGAGGGCGCCGCCCGCCGCGCGATGGAGCACGGCATGCGCCAGGTCGAGGTCTACGTCAAGGGACCCGGTGCCGGCCGTGAGCAGGCGATCCGCTCGCTCCAGTCGGCAGGCCTCGAGGTGAGCGCCATCACCGACGTCACCCCCATCCCGCACAACGGATGCCGCCCGCCCAAGCGGCGCCGCGTCTGAGCATCGAGAGACTATGGCCCGTTACACCGATGCCGTCTGCCGGCTCTGCCGCCGCGAGGGGCTGAAGCTCTATCTCAAGGGCAGCCGCTGCTACACCAAGAAGTGCTCCTTCGAGCGTCGTCCGACGCCCCCGGGACAGCATGGCGTCCGCCGCCGCAAGGTCGGCGACTATGGCCTGCAGCTCCGGGAGAAGCAGAAGGTCCGCCGTGTCTACGGCGTGCTCGAGAAGCAGTTCCGCAACTACTTCGTCGAGGCGTCCCGCCACTCCGGCGTGACCGGCGAATACCTGCTCCGCTCGCTCGAGCAGCGCATGGACAACGTCGTGTTCCGCCTCGGCTTCGCGCCGTCGCGCGCTGCGGCACGCCAGATGGTCACCCACGGCCACTTTGCCGTGAACGGTGTCCCGACGAACATCCCCTCCTACAGCCTCAAGATCGGCGACAAGGTCGAGGTACGCAAGGCGCACTTCGAGCGTGAGCTGTTCAAGACGGTCAAGGAGACCATTCGCTCGCACCAGGCGCCGGACTGGTTGTCCCTCGACGCGGCGAGCCTCGCCGGGTCCGTGATTGCCATGCCGCGCCGCGACCAGATGCCGCTCGACTTCAACGAGCAGCTCGTGGTCGAGTACTACTCGAGGTAGTCGCCCTTCATGATCGAACTCGAGATCCCGCAGATCGAGCCCATCGCGGAAGCCGGCACGTACGCCAAGTACGAGGCAGGCCCCCTGCAGGCGGGCTATGGCGTGACCCTGGGCAATGCCCTCCGTCGCGTCCTCCTGTCGTCCCTGGAAGGGGCGGCCGTCACGTCGATCCAGATTCGTGACGTGTACCAGGAGTTCTCGACGATCCCCGGCGTCAAGGAAGACGTCACCCAGATCGTCCTGAACATCAAGAAGCTCCGGCTCAAGAGCTTCGCGACGCACCCGGTCCAGCTCCGGCTCATCAAGAGCGGTGCGGGCCCGGTCATCGCCGCGGACATCGCCGAGTCGGCCGACGTCGAGATCGTCAACCCCGAGCTCGTCCTCATGACGATCGACTCGGATGACGTGACGATCGAGATGGACCTGACCGTCGAGCGCGGCGTCGGCTACCTGGCTGCCGAGCGCAGCGAGGCGCTGCCGATCGGCGTGATCGCGGTCGACGCGATCTTCACGCCCGTGCGCAAGGTCAACTACTGGGTCGAGGGCATGCGGGTTGGCCAGATGACCAACTACGACAAGCTCACGATCGAGATCGAGACCGACGGCACGCTGACGCCCGAGGAGGCGCTCTCGCGCTCCGCGGACATCCTCGTGCACCAGTTCCAGCCGTTCGTGACGATCGGCGTCCAGGCCGCTGCCCCGGATCGCGCCGCAGCCGGCGTGCCGCAGCTGCCGCCGAACATGCTCGATATGCCGATCGAGGAGCTGGACCTGCCGATGCGGGCCTACAACTCCCTCAAGCGCAACAACATCGTCAAGGTCGGCCAGCTGCTCCAGCTCAAGGACGACGACCTGCTGCGCATGCGCAACTTCGGCAAGAAGTCGCTGGACGAGATGAAGGAGCGCCTGCGAATGCGCGGCTTCATCGTCCCGGAGACGGAGTCGGACGGCCTTGTGGACGGCGACGGCGAGCCCTTCGGCGACGAAGAGGAGAGCTGAGCGATGTCCTCGCATCGGATCGACGGGCGCAAGCTCTCGCGGAAGCGTGGGCCGCGCCTGGCGCTGTACAAGAACCTGATGGTCTCCGTGCTCCGCTACGAGCGGATCCAGACGACGGAGGCAAAGGGCAAGGAGATCCGCGGCCAGGTGGAGCGCATGATCACGCTCGCCAAGCGCGGTGATCTCGCGGCCCGACGGACGGTCGTCTCGGAGCTCCCGAACGAGCCGCTCGTCGTGAGCAAGCTGTTCGATGTCATCGCCCCCAAGTACGCCGATCGCCAGTCCGGGTTCACCCGCCTGGTGCACATCGGCCAGCGCAAGGGCGATGCGGCGGAGATCGTCCAGATCGAGCTGATCTGACGACCTGTCGCTGACGAGTGAGCTCGAGAGGGCTCGCCGTGCGCTATCGCGCCCGGTGTGAATACGACGGAACGGACTTTGCCGGGTTTCAGCTTCAGCCGAACGCCCGGACGGTCCAGGGAGAACTCGAGGCCGCGCTGGCCCGCCTCTCAGGGGGCGAGCGGGTGGTGGTCGACGGGGCCGGACGCACCGATGCCGGGGTCCACGCAAGCGGGCAGGTGATTGCCTTCACCTACCGCGGCGGGGTCACCGTGGCGGTGCTCCAGCGGGCGGTCAACGCCCTGCTGCCGAGGGATGTCGCGATCCGCGACCTTCGGCAGGCGCCGGACGGGTTCCACCCACGCTATGCGGCGCGATACCGGGAGTATCGCTACACCGTCTGGAACGGGCCGCGAAGCCCGCTCCGCGAGCGCCAGGCGCTCGGGGTGCGGAGACAGTTGAACATCGCCGCCATGACCGACGCCGCGACGGCCTTCCTGGGCCGCCACGACTTCTCGGCCTTCGGCGGGACGGACCGGTCCCCGGTCCGGATCGTGTATGCGGTCCGGGTCCGGAAGGATGGTCGCCAGGTGACGATCGACGTCCGGGCGAGCTCCTTCCTGCGGGGGCAGGTGCGGCGAATGGTCGCCGGCCTCCTGGAGGTCGGCCTGGACAAGATGGATGCAACGGCGATCCGGACGGCGCTCGCCGGCCGGGAGCCCGCTCTCAACGGGGCCGCGGCCCCCGCGAAGGGACTCTGCCTCCGGCGTGTCGTCCTCGGACGACCGACGTGGGACGACAAGGAAGACGAGGAATGAGCGCGAAGACCTACACGCCTCGAGAGAGCGAGATCGAGCGACGCTGGTACGTCGTTGACGCGACGGACGAGACGCTCGGCCGCCTTGCGACGCGGATCGCGCACGTCCTCGAGGGGAAGCACAAGCCCACCTACGCTGCCCACATGGATACCGGCGACCACGTGATCGTGCTCAACGCCTCGCGGATCACCGTGACCAGCGACAAGTTGACGTCCAAGGTGTATGCCCGCCACAGCGGCTATCCCGGCGGCTTCAAGGAGGAGACCCTGGGTCACCTGCTGAACCGTCGGCCGGAGGAGGTCATCCGCCGGACCGTGAAGGGCATGCTGCCGCACAACCGGCTCGGTACCCAGATGCTCCGGAAGCTGAAGGTCTATGCGGGGAACGACCACCCGCACCAGGCCCAGAAGCCCGAGCCGCTCGCCTGATCGAGGAGCACTGATGTCGACGCCTGCGTTCTACTGGGGCACTGGCCGCCGCAAGACGGCGGTTGCCCGCGTTCGCCTCATTCCCGGTGAGGGCCAGATGGTCATCAACGGCCGAACCCCCGAGGAGCACTTCGGCGGCGTACTGCCGGAGGCCGAGCTCTGGCTCCCGTTCCGGGTGACCGGGACCGAGGGTCGCTACAACACGATGATCAAGGTCGAGGGTGGAGGGATTACCGGCCAGTCCGGTGCGATCCGCCACGGGATCTCCCGTGCGCTGCTCCAGTCGGACCCGGAGAGCTTCCGCCTCCCGCTTCGCCAGGCCGGTCTCCTGACCCGCGACCCGCGGATGAAGGAACGCAAGAAGTACGGCCTCAAGCGAGCCCGCAAGGCCCCCCAGTACACCAAGCGCTGACCGGCACTGCCTGAGCGGCCACCGCGGGCGTTGTCGGCTGCGGTGCGCTCGCTCCGCTCCTCGCCGGCGCCATCGGGGCGGCGCGCCGTGCGCCAGCTCGGGGTCCGGAGCCGGTACGATGATCGCCCGCGGTCCCTTGGGACGCGGGTGATCTGATTCTCAGCCCGGGAGCGTCATGAGCAGCCTTCGCGGTCGTGATCTCGTCAGCGCCGCCGACCTGTCGGCGACCGAGATCGGCATCGTGTTCGGGCGTGCGGTGACGCTCAAGGCGGAGTACCTGGCGGAGGGCCGGCACGCGCAGCCGCCGCTCGAGCGGCGGACGCTCGCGATGCTGTTCCAGAAGCCGTCGCTACGGACGAGGGTCACCTTCGAGGCGGGGATGACCCAGCTCGGCGGGCACGCGATCTACCTCACGGAGAGCATCGTCCTCGGTGGACGCGAGACCGTTGGCGATGTCGCCCGCAACCTCGAGCGGTTCGTGGACGGGATCATGGCGCGCACCGGTCCCCACGAGGTGGTCGCCGAGCTGGCGGCCCGCGCGTCGATCCCGGTGATCAACGGGCTCACGATCCGCGAGCACCCATGCCAGGCGCTGGCCGACCTGTTCACGGCGACGGAGCTCCTGGGATCTGACCTGCATGGCGTCCCGCTCGCCTTCGTCGGCGACGGCAACAACGTGTACCACTCGCTTGCATTGATGGGCGCGACCCTGGGCATGGAGGTACGCCTCGCACATCCCGACGGCTACGGCCCAAACGAGCGGATCGTCGCCCGCGCCCGCGAGCTGGCCGCGGCTGGCGGTGGGTCGCTGGTGTTCGACCGGGATCCACGGGCGGTCGTCGAAGGCGCGGCGATCGTATACACAGACGCATGGACGTCGATGGGGCAGGAGGTGGAGGCGGAGGAGCGGCGCGACGCGTTCGCCCCGTACCAGGTCAACGCGCAGCTCCTGGCCGGGGCACCGGACGCGTTCGTGATGCACTGTCTGCCGGCACACCGCGGGGAGGAGATCACGAACGACGTGATGGACGGGCCGCGGAGCCGTATCTTCGAGCAGTCCGAGAACCGGCTGCACGCGCAGAAGGCGCTGCTGGTCGAGCTCCTTGCCGGGTAGCCGGCGACGTACCACGGAGGCGAGCAACCGATGAGCGGGGAGGCCCTGTACGAGCGCTACAAGGATGCGCTCAAGCGCGGCCATGTCGCGTCCCTCCGTGGCCGCCTCGAGGAGGCGCTCACCGCCTATGCCGAGGCGGCCGCCATCGCCCCCGAGCGCGCCACCCCGCACGTGAGCGCCGGCACGGCGCTGATGCGCCGCAAGCGGCCCGCGGACGCCCTCCGTCATTACATCGCTGCCCTCTCGCTGGCTGCCCGGGACGAGGCTGCACTGCTCGGCCGGGCACAGGCGCTCACCGCGCTCGACCGCCGCCCAGAGGCGGCCGATGCGTTCGATGCCCTTGCAGAGGCACGATCCGGGACCGGGAACCTGGCCGATGCTGTCGACGCAGCCCGGCGCGGCCTGGAGCTGGCCGAAGGGCGCGAACGACGGAGGATGCTCGAGCGGCTCATCGCCCGGTTGCGCGCGTCGGAGCCGGGCGAGCCGGGGCGGATCGCGCTCGAACGTGCCCTGCTCGTGCTCGAAGGCATGGCCGTCGGCCCGACGACCACCGCCCGCCCGGCCACCACGGGTACCCCGCCTGCGCCGGCGAGGCCCGGAGCCGGGCAACCGGCCCTTGGCGAGTCACCCGCAACGACCGCAGGCCCCCCGGCCGAGGCTGATCCCGCGTCCGTCCCGGCCACAGTCGATGCCGGGACGATCCTCGAGCCCGAGGCGGCCGGGGCTGTCGAGGCCGAGCCTCCGTTCGATGACGCGGCGGAGGCACCAACCGACGGCGGGCCGCTCGAGCCCGTGGCGCCCGATGCTCCGGCGCGTGACGTCCAGGTCTCCGAGACGGCAAGGTCGCTCGACCATATTCGAGCGGCGCTCGATCGCGACCTTCCTCGCGACGCCGACGCGGCCGCGCTCGGCGCAGCCGCCGAGGCGGCAATCGACGTGGGCGACGCAGCCGCGGCCCTCGAGCGCTACCTCGACATCGCCGCCCTCCAGCGCCGGGCCGGGCGGATCGACGCCGCGCTCGACGCGTGCTACCTCGCCCTCTCGCTCGACCCGGACAACGTGGGCCTGCACCTCGGGCTGGTGGCGCTCTACGACGAACGCGGCTGGACGACGCTGGCGTCAGAGAAGCTGGACCTGCTCGACCGGCTGGCGCGGCTCGATGCGGCGGATGAGGCGGCCGACCGCATCGCCGCCGCCCGGATCGCCAGGGGCTGACCGGACCCCGGTCCGCACGACGCGCCCGGGCGCGTCGGTCGCGGAGCTGGCGGACCCCGGTGCTACACTCGGCCGAGGATGCTCCCGTTCATCGAGTCGCTCGTCCGGCAGATCACGCTGACGACCCTGCTCGATATCGCCATCACCGCGCTGTTCATCTACTGGCTGTTCAGCCTGATCCGCGGCACCCGGGCCGTCACCCTCGTCATCGGCGTGTCGATGCTGCTCGGCGTCTACGCGCTGGCCCAGTTCCTCAACCTCCGGCTGTTCACCCAGCTGCTCCAGGCGGGCGCGGTGGTCGGCCTGTTCGCGCTCGTCGTCGTGTTCCAGCCAGAGCTGCGGCGTGCGCTCGAGCGCATCGGTCGGGTCGGGACGCTGAGCTGGCTCCTGGCGCCGTCCGAGCAGCGGCGTGTCGAGCACGTCGCCGCGGAGGTCGCCAAGGCCGCGGGGCTGCTGTCGCGAGACGGGCACGGCGCGCTGATCGTCCTGGAGCGTGAGACGGGCCTCGAGGAGATCGCCGAGACCGGCGTCATGCTTCACTCGGACCTCAGCCACGAGCTCCTGTGCACCATCTTCGCTCCCCGGACGGAGCTCCACGATGGGGCCGTCATCATCCGAGGCGACGGGATCCTCGCTGCCGCAGCGCTGCTGCCGCTCACCGCGATGAACCTCTCCGAGCGGTTCGGGACGCGCCACCGGGCAGCGCTGGGGATCACGGAGGACACCGACGCCGTGGCCGTGGTCGTGTCCGAGGAGAATGGCCAGATGAGCGTCGTCGAGCGCGCGCGGATCGTCCGCGTGCCGACCGAGGCGCAGCTGGAGCGCGCATTGACGGCGCTCCTCGAGACCCCGAGCGCCGCGGGTGGGCTGCGACGCGGCCCCGACGGACGGCCCCGCGACCGACTTCGGTTCGCCCGGCGCCTGGCCCGCCGGGACGACCTTCCCGCCCTCCCGCCGGCCGCCGCACCGACCCCGCAGGCGACTCCGGTCGAGCCGGCGCTGCCGACGCCCGCACCCGACGAAACCGGCCGGGACGACGACGAGGGCACCGCGGCCGCCGCGGTGGCGAACCCGTGAACCCTGGTCGCGCTCTCCGGCGCCTGACGGCGTTCGTCGTCCACAACTGGCCGCTCAAGCTGGCGGCGATCGTCCTCGCCAGCCTGCTCTACGCGGGGCTCGTGGCATCCCAGGACAGCAACACCATTCCCGGGCCGATCACGGTCCTCGTTCAGAACCAGCCCGACGGGACCGTGGTCACGAACCAGCTCAAGGACGTCGAGCAGATCCGATACCTCGCAACGGCGGGCGCCGCCGCACCCAGGCCTGGCGACTTCCGCGCGACGGTCGACCTCACGAACGTCAGGCCTGACGGCGAGCCCGTCAACGTCCCGGTCCGGGTCATCGCATCCGATCCCGCGATCACGATCATCGACGTCACGCCGCGGACCGTGCAGGTCATCCTCGAGAAATCCGTCGAGAAGCCCGTCCCTGTCCGCATCGCGCCCGGCGCAGCGCCCGCGGGCATCGACGTGGGCGAGGCGGTCTACGACCCCAAGGTGGTGACGATCACCGGGGCCGCGAGTGCCGTGATGCGCGTCGTCGCCGTCCTCGTGAGCGTGCCGCTGGACCCACGGGGCATCGACGTGGACCGCGAGATCGAGGCACGCCCGATCGATGTCACCGGGACCGCGGTGACGGGCGTCGACGTGGAGCCGCGGACGGTCCATGTCCAGATCCCGCTGCTGACGAACAAGGAGTCGCGCGCGCTCCCGGTGAACCCCGTGGTGAGCGGCGCGCCGGCCCCGGGTTTCCGGGTCGCCGCGATCGCAGTGACGCCGATCTCCGTGACCGTTGAGGGCGACGCGGACCAGCTCGCCGCGCTCGTCCAGATCGACACCGCGCCCGTATCGATCTCGGGCGCGACGGCGAACGTCGCCGAGACCGTCACGCTCGCGCTGCCGAGCGGCATCACCGCGACCGGGTCCGGGGCCGTGACGGTCCGCGTCCAGGTCGTTGCCGTGACCGAGACGCGGACGTACTCCGCGGGCCTGCGACTCGACGGGCGCGACCCGGCGCTCGAGTACGGGCTCTCGGTGGACCGCGTCCTGCTGACGCTGTTCGGCCCGGTGGCGGAGCTCGACAAGCTGTCTGCCGCGCCGCTGTTCATCGGCCTCAACGTCGCGGGCCTGGAGCCCGGCACCCACGAGGTGACCGTCGTCCCGGTGCTGCCAGCCGGCGTCACCCCGGCGCAGATCGCGCCCGGGCTCGTCACCGTGACCATCACCCGGCCCGCTGCCTCAGCGGACCCTGCCAACCCGACGTCCGCGCCGTCCACGACCGGGGGGCCGCTTCCATCCGCCTCACCCTGACGGCGCGCTGCGCCCAGATCCCCGAAGGAGCCCCATGACCCGCCTGTTCGGCACGGATGGAATCCGCGGCGCGGCGAACGTCGACCTGCGCCCGTCGCTGGCGTTCGCCCTCGGCCGTGCGACCGCCCACCAGGTCGTGGGCGTCGGCGGCTCGCTGGTCATTGGCCAGGACACCCGGCGCAGCGGCGACATGTTCGTCGCGGCGATCACGGCAGGCGCGACGAGCATGGGCGCGGACGTCCACCACGTGGGGGTCGTCCCGACGCCCGCGCTCGCGTTCCTCGCCGGCGCCGGCCACTTCGGCGCAGGGATCATGGTCTCCGCGTCGCACAACCCGGCCGAGGACAACGGCCTCAAGGTCCTCGACCCGAGCGGCCAGAAGCTGCCCGACGACGCAGAGGACGAGCTTGAGGCACTGGTTCTCCGTGCGGACGAGCTGCCGGGGGTCGCACCAGCGGGCATCGGCCGCGCCGTCGACGCGAGCGAGCTCCTCGACCGCTACGTGGCCGACCGCCTGCGGCTCGCCGAGCGGATCGGGGCGGCGGGCATCCACGTCGTCCTCGACGCGGCGAACGGTGCCGCGTATCGCGTCGGGCCGGCGATCCTGCGCGCGACAGGCGCGCGCGTGACCGTGATCCACGACGCGCCCGATGGCGACAACATCAACCGCGGCTGTGGGGCGACGGATCCCGCGTCGCTCGCCGAGGCGGTCCGGGCGCACGGCGCGGACGTCGGGTTTGCGCTCGACGGCGACGCTGACCGATGCGTCGCCGTGGACGGGCAGGGACGACTTGTCGACGGCGACCAGGCGCTGGGCATCCTCGCGCTGGAGCGGCTGCGGCGCGGCGTCCTGGACCACGGCAGCCTCGTCGTCTCGGTCCTCTCGAACGGTGGCCTCCAGGCGGCGATCGAGGGCGCCGGCGGGCGCATCGTGCGGACGCCCGTCGGTGACAAGCACATCCTCGCGGCGATGCTCGTGTCCGGGGCGGGGCTGGGCGGGGAGAAGAGCGGCCACGTCATCGTGCGCGAGCACAGCACGTCGGGCGACGGCGTCGTCACCGCGCTCGAGCTCCTGCGGGTGATGACGGGCGCGGGCGTCGGCCTCTCGGAGCTCGCAGCCGAGATCCCGCTCCTGCCCCAGCAGCAGCGCGCGATCCGGGTCCGCCACCGCGACCAGTGGGAGAACGACGACGTGCTCGCGGCCGCCATCACCGATGCCGAGGGACGGCTGGCGCCCCACGGCCGGATCCTCGTCCGTCCCTCGGGCACGGAGCCCGTCCTGCGGGTGATGGTCGAGGGTCGCGATGCCGACGTCGTGTCGGAGCTGGCCGACGCGATCGCGGCGCTCGTGGGGGAGCGTTTACACTAGCCGCCCGCGGCGGGGCCGCGGCGCCATCCCCGGAGGAGTCCCCAAGCGCATGTGCGGCATCGTCGGCTATACCGGTCCCCGTGAGGCTGGTCCCATCCTCATCGAAGGGCTCCGGAGGCTCGAGTACCGCGGGTACGACTCCGCCGGCATCGCCCTCGTGGACGAGGAGGGCGACCTGTTCGTCGAGAAGCGGGCGGGCAAGCTCGCCAACCTCCAGTCGGCAATCGCCGACCGGACGCCGCACGCGGCGATCGGCCTTGCGCACACGCGTTGGGCGACCCACGGGCGGCCGAACGACCTCAACGCGCACCCCCACCAGGACTGCACGGGCAACATCACGGTGATCCACAACGGGATCATCGAGAACTTCCGCGAGCTGCGGGACGGTCTCGAGGCCCGGGGTCACACGCTGACCTCGGAGACGGACACGGAGGCGCTGGCGCACCTGATCGAAGAGGCCTACGAGGGTGACCTCGCGGACGCCGTCCGTGCGTCCCTCCGGCTCGTCGAGGGGGCATACGCGCTCGCGGTCATGCACCGGGGCGAGATCAGCCGGCTGGTGGGCGCGCGCCTGAACGTCCCGCTCGTGGTGGGGCTCAACGGCGAGGAGAGCTTCATCGCGAGCGACGTGTCCGCGATCCTCGCCCACACCAATCGGGTCGTGTTCCTCGAGGAGGGCGACGTCGCCGACGTCAGGCCGACAGGCGTCGAGATCACGGGCCTCGACGGCGTCGTCCGGGAGCGGGCCGTGACGATCATCGACTGGACGCCCGAGGCGGCCGAGAAGGGCGGCTTCGAGCACTTCATGCTCAAGGAGATCCACGAGCAGCCCGCGGCGCTCCGCCAGTCCCTCGCCGGCCGCGTCACGGCCGACGGGCGGATCCACGCCCCCGAGGTGGACAGCCTCGACGACGTGTTCCGGACGGTCACCCGGGTCGAGATCGTCGCCTGCGGCACGGCCTCGTACGCAGGCCTCGTCGGCGCGGCGGCGATCCAGGACTGGACCGGGCTCCCGGCGCGGGTCACGGTGGGCTCCGAGTTCCGCTACTCGCCGCCGCCGCTCGACGAGCACACGCTGGTTGTCGCAGTGACCCAGTCGGGCGAAACGGCGGACACGATCGCGCCCACCCGCTGGGCCCGCGAGCAGGGATGCCCGATCGTCGCTGTCACCAACACCGTGGGCTCCGCGATCACCCGCGAGGCGGACGCGGTGATGTTCCTGCAGGCCGGTCCGGAGATCGCCGTCGCGGCGTCCAAGACGTTCGTGACCCAGGTCACGACGCTCGTCGTCCTCGCCGCGGCGATCGCCAAGGCGCGTGGCCGGATGGGCATCGAGCAGGAGCTGGAGCTGGGGCTCGCGCTCCGGTCGCTGCCCGAGGCCGCCGCCCGGACGCTGGAGCTCAACGCCGGGATCGCCGACCTGGCGCGCCGCTACGTGAACTCGCGGGGCTTCATGTTCATCGGGCGTGGCTACTCGTACCCGGCGGCGCTCGAGGGCGCGTTGAAGCTCAAGGAGATCAGCTACATGCACGCCGAGGGCTACGCCGCGGGCGAGCTCAAACACGGGCCGATCTCGCTCCTCGACGCCGAGTGCCCGCTGGTGGCCGTCGCGACCCGCTCCCGGACGTACGACAAGCTGATCAGCAACGTCATGGAAGGCCGCGCGCGCGACGCCCGGGTGATCGCCGTGGCGACCGAGGGCGACGGGACCATCCATCGCTATGCCGACGACGTCCTGTGGGCCGCCGACACGCACGAGGCGATCGCGCCGGCCCTGGCCGTGATCCCGCTCCAGCTGTTTGCGTACTACACGGCGATTGCGCGGGGCACGGACGTGGACCAGCCGCGCAACCTCGCCAAGTCGGTGACGGTGGAGTAGGGATGGCGATCCCCGCCCCGGCGCCGGACCCGCAGATCCCGGCGGGCAGCGTGCCGCCGGGCACGACCGAGCTCGGGATCGACATCATCAAGGTCGATCGCATCCGGGCCTCGATCGAGCGCTTCGGCGCCCGGTTCTCGAACCGCGTCCTGACCGAGGCCGAGCGTCGCTACGTCCGCGATCGCCCGGAGACGTTCGCCGGGCGCTGGGCGGCGAAGGAGGCGGTCTCGAAGGTCCTGGGCCTGGGCGTGCGGGGCATCGGCTGGAAGGACATCGAGGTCGAGCGGCTGCCCACGGGCCAGCCGGCGATCCGCCTCCATGGTCGGGCGGCTGAGCGCGCCGACCAGCTGGGGATGGGCCGGATCGCGGTTTCGATCACCCACGAGTCCGACTTCGCCGTGGCGATCGCCTTCGGGGTCCGGACCGCGGGCGGCCGGTACGTCTTCCCGCCGGACATCGAGGCGCGGCTGGACGACCGTGAGCGGTTCCTCCAGGCCAGGCTGGACCGGATGCGCGCCCTGCACGAGCAGACCCGCGCGCTGGCGGCGGAGAGCGACGAGGACGGAGTGCGCGCATGACGGACCGGCGACCGGTGGGCTTCGGGCGGCGAGACGGCGATCCGGGGGCAACGGCGGCGCCGGGTGTGGCGCCGGCGCCCGCGGGCGCGATGCTCCTCGACGACGAGTCCATGGCGCGGCTGATCCCCGAGCGCGCGAAGCGCGGCCACAAGGGCAGCTTCGGCAAGCTCCTGGTGATCGCCGGGTCGCTCGACTATGCAGGCGCGGGCCTGCTCGTGTGCCGCGCGGCCGGACGCGCCGGGGCGGGGCTCGTCACGCTCGCGGTGCCCGAGTCGCTGCAGCCACTGTTCGCCGCCAAGGTCGTCGAGGCCACGACGATGGCGCTCCCGGAGGACGATGTCGAGGAGGTCGACCCCGAGCCCGCGCTGGCGAAGATCCTCGACCACGAGCACGATGCGCTGGTCGTCGGACCCGGGCTGCGACCCTCGCTGGCGCTTGCGGACCTCCTGCGCCTCCTGCTCACCATGCCCGACGAGGGGACGGCCGGGCCGGTCGTGCTCGACGCCGAGGCGCTGCGGACCCTGGCGTCGGCGGACGGTTGGTGGGAGGGGGTCACGCGCCGCTGCGTCCTCACGCCCCACGCCGGCGAGTTTGCGCGGCTCCGCGCCGGCAGCGGCCACGAGGCCGCCGATGATGGCGATCTCGCGGAGGACGACGAGGCGCGGGTCAAGGCCGCCTCGTCAGCGGCCGCGGCCTGGCGCCAGGTCGTCGTGCTCAAGGGCGCCCGCACCGTCATCGCCGACCCGGACGGCACGGTCGGCGTGGCACCGTTCGAGAACGCTGCGATGGCGTCCGGGGGGACGGGCGACGTCCTTGCGGGGACGATCGGCGCCCTCCTGGCGCAGGGCCTGCCGCCGTTCGACGCAGCCCGGCTCGGCGTCTACCTCCACGGGCTCGCCGGCGAGGCGGTCAGCGAGCGGATCGGCGACGCCGGACTGCTCGCGGGCGACCTCCCCGATGCCCTGCCGATGGGCCGCAAGCGGCTCGCCCAGATCGCGGAGCGGCAGCGCAGCGGTCGCCGCCTCGGGTTCGGGGCGCGTCTCGCTGGCACCGCGTCCGACGGATCCACGGGCACGGACACGCCCGACGAACCTGCCGCCACCGACGAACCGGCCATCAGTGCCGGTGGAGCTCCCGCCTGAGGTCGCCGGCCGCGTCCCCCGACCAGGGCCCGCCGACCGCGCCACGCGAGCCTGTCGAGGCCCGGCTCGCGCGGGCTGGCTTGCCCGCGCTGCCACGAACGGCGTGGCTCGAGATCGACCTCGACGCGCTGCGTGGGAACCTCGCGACAGTGCGGGATGCCGCCGGACCTGGCGTCCGGGTGGAGCCCGTGGTCAAGGCGGACGCGTACGGCCACGGAGCCGTACCGGTCGGGCTGGCCCTGCAGGACGCAGGTGCGGACGGCCTGTCCGTGGCCACGCTCGACGAGGCGTTCGAGCTCCGCGAGGCCGGCATCTCCGTGCCTGTCCTCGTCCTCTACCCGGTGCCGCCGGACCAGGTCGCTGCGGCGGCCGCAGCGAACGTCGCGGTGACGCTCGGGTCGGGGACGCTCCTCCGGCGGATCCTCGACGCGGCGGGCATGGCGGCGGCCTCGGGTGCGCCGCTCCTCGAGGTCCACCTCGAGGTCGAGACCGGGCTGGGGCGGGGTGGTGTCCTCCCGGCCGACGCACGACTGGCGATCCATGCCGTCCTTGCCGCCCGCGGCGTGCGGCTCGCGGGCGTGTGGACGCACCTCGCGGCGGCCGACGACCCGGACAGTGCCCGGGGCCAGGATGCGACCTTCGCAGCCACGGTCGCGCCGCTGCCGGCCGCGACGGGGCTCGCGTTCGGGTCCGACGCCGTCCGGCGCCATCTCGCGGGGAGTGGCGGGCTCCTGGGGGCCGACGTCGGCCGGTGGGACGCCGTGCGGACGGGCATCGCGCTGTACGGGATCGTGCCCGATGGGCTGGACGTCCCGGCAACCACGGCAGCGGTCGCCGACCGGCTGCGGCCGGTGCTCGCGCTCGTCGCGCGACCCGTGCGCGTCGCCGACCTTCCCGCGGGCCACGGCGTGTCGTACGGGCCCTCGTACGTCACCGGCAGGCCGTCGCGCATCGTGACGCTCCCGGTGGGCTACGGCGATGGCTGGCGACGCACGTGGAGCGACCGCGCCGCCGCCCTCGTGCGCGGCACCAGCGTGCCGATCGTCGGACGGGTCGCGATGGACGCGATCATGCTGGACGTCACCGACGTGCCCGGCGCGCCCGTCACGGAAGACGACGAGTTCGTGCTCATCGGGAGTCAGGATCGGCGGTCCATCACGGCCTCCGAGCTCGCGGCGGCAGGCGGGACGATCAGCTACGAGGTGCTCACGGGGATGTCCCGGCGGATGCCCCGGGTGTACCATGCCGCCGGTTCACCCGTGGCGGTACGGTACCTCGCGGGAGGGAGGTCCGAGTGGCACGAATCGAGCTCTGGAACGGGGATATCTGCGACCTCGAGGTCGACGCGATCGTGAGTCCGGCGACGACGTCCCTGTGGATGTCGAGCGGGGTGGCGGGGGAGCTCAAGCGCATGGGCGGCGACGCGATCGAGTTCGCCGCGATTCGCCAGGGACCAGCCGCAGTCGGCGACGCGATCGTGACCCCCGCCGGACGGCTCGCAGCGAAGGTCGTCATCCACGCCGTCTCGCTGGAGCGTGACCGCCGGACGAGCGGCCCGGCCCTCGACCGCGCTGCCCGGAGCGCGATGGCCCGCGTCCGCGAGCTGGGCCTCCAGAGCGTGGCCTTCCCGGCCCTCGGCACGGGCATCGGCGGGTTCCCGCTCGCGGAGGCCGCGCGGATCGCCGTGGACGCCGTCCGTGACGAGCTGGCCACGCCGTCGACCATCGAGCACGTGATCTTCGCCCTCCGCGGCGCCGCGGCCTATGAGGCCTTCGCAGCGGCGCTGTCTGCCGGCGAGCCGGGGCCGGTCCGGCCGCTCCTGGAGCCAGTGCCGTGGCAGGCATCCGGCCCGCGCCGGCCGCTCGCCGCCGCCCCGACGCCCGGCGGCGCCGAGGCGCCTCGCTCGGAGCCCGGCACGGACGGGACGTGAGCTATTCCATGGAGCCGGTGGACGAGCGCCGCGAGGCCCTCGTCGAGGCGGTCGCGCGCGAGATCCGCCTGCGCGGCCTGACCGGCCCGGCGGTCCACTTCCTCGAGGCCAGCCGCCCGTACCGTCCGCTCGGCGCCCCGGCGATGCTCTTCTTCGACCCCGTGCTGCGCGAGTTGTTCGGCGGGCAGACACCGTCCGCCAGCGAGCTGCTGCGCGACGACATCGGCATCGAGGCACTCATCGACCGGCTCGAGGAGCTTGACGAATCTGACAGCTGGGACGCCTGACGCGCTCGACACGCCCAATCGCAGGGCCGACCGGTCGCCGCTGGTAGCATCGGCCCGGTGAGCAGCGAACCCCGGGCCTTCGCAGCCGTCGACCGCGGCACCGCGACGGTCGCGGCGTCCCTGGTCGGCCGCGTCGCCGGTCACTGGCGGCTCCTCGGCGCCACCGCGGCCCCCGCGAGCGTCGACGCCGACGCCCTCCTCGAGCGCCTGCGGGGGCGGCTCGCGGCCGCTGACCCGTCCCTCGCCGCGGAGCTTGGTCTCGGCTCGCCGCAGGGCCTCGGCGGGCTCCCGCGCGTCGCCTGCGAGACCGTGGCCCCGCCCGAGATTGCCGTCCTCGCGGCCACGACCCGGGTGCTGGCGCCGCTTGCCGCGGCCGCGACCTCCGCGGGCTGGCGTGTCCACCGCATCGTCCTCGACGGGGCGGAGATCCTCCCGGTGGCGGCGGCGCTGGCGAACCCGCGGATCAGCGCCCTGCTCGCCGGTGCCGGGGACCCGCCGGGCGGCGACGAGCGGCCGTTGCTGGCGGAGCTCTCCGCCCTCGTCGGCGCGGCCACCGAGCGGCGCCCTGACCTCGTGGCAATCCTTGCCGGGGGGCTGGCGGAGCCCGGCGGGCGCTACGAGACCGCAATCCGGCCGAACCGGCCGGGGGCGACGCTCCTCGGGCCGTCGCCGGACGTGAGCGGCGGAGCGCCGCTGCGGGCGATGCTGGATACGCTCCGTGGCGGCGAGGCCGATGGCCGTCGTGGCCTCGCGGCGGCGACCGGCACCCTGGCCGAGGTGCTCGGCAGGCGGGTCGAGGTCGTGGAGGTCGGGCAGTCGGCGGGCGCGCGCGTCCAGGCGTCACCGGCCCCTGGCGGATCGACGGTCACTGCAGCCGTGGTTGCGGACGGGGCCCTCCTGCCGCGCGGCTTCGGGGATCCGCATCTCGACGCGGTCGTTGGCTGGCTGACGATCCCCCTGGACCGGTTGCGCGTTCGCGATCGCCTCCGCGAGCTCGCGGTGTCGCCCTGGGGCGACGCGGCGGGTGACGGTGCGCTGCTGCGCCTCGCGGCAGCGCGCAGCGCGGTCGCCCGGCTGAACGAGGCGACGTCGTGGATGGACGACGGGCCGGCGCCGGACGTGGCGGTGGCCGCCGGCGGGGCGTGGTCCGTGGCACCGGGGCCGGCGGTCGCGCTCGCGCTGGCCGACGTCGTTCGCCGCCCGGGGGTGCGCGCCCTGGGCGTGGACCATGCGCGACTCCTCGCGCCGCTCGGGACCATCGAGGACTCGGACGAGCGCCGTCGGGTCATCGCGGACCTGCGTGACGAGCTCCTCGTGCCGCTCGGGACCGTCGTGATGCCCGCCGGCGTGCGGGGCGGCAAGTCCGTCGGGCGGATATCGGTGCGCGGCTCCTCCGGGTCCACGGAGCTGGACCTCGTGCCTGGTGGGCTCGAGCTCGTCGACCTGCCGCCCGGTGAGCGGGCCGTCGTCGAGATCCGGTTCAAGGACCCGGTAACGCTCGGCCCGAAGGCGCGCCACTTCGCCGTGGAGGTGACGGGTGGGCTCGGGGGCCTCCTCGTGGACCTGCGCGACATCCCGCTCCGGCTCCCCGAGCGCCTCGAGCGGCGCCGTGACCTCCTCACGGCGTGGCAAGCCGCGCTATGGGCAGGGCTCGACGCATGACCGCCACAACGCCCGCCTGGCTCGCCGAGGTCCCGTCGCGCCGGTTCCTGGAGACCGGCCTGGAGACGCGCTTCGCCCTCCAGCCCGGCGACCGCACGCTCGTCGAGCCAGGCGCGACGCTCGTCGCGGGCGAGCCCCTGGTCGAGCGGTTGCGCGACCGGCGTGTTGACGAGGTCTCGATCCCCGCGGCAGGCGCCGCGGGCGCCATCGCCGGATCTCGCTGGTCGCACGGACGTCCCGCGGGCCGTCGGCGCGCCGCACACCCGGTGGAAGGGGAGCTGCTGGCGCCGCTGCCCGGCAGCAAGGACAAGTGGCGCCTCGTGACCGGCGACCACCGCGATCTCGTGCTGGCTCCGGTGGGCGGCGAGGTCATCGACATCCGGCCGGGTGCCGAGATCGTGCTGCGCACCGCCGGTCGGGCGCTCGCTGGCGCGTTCGCGGCAGGGTCCGCCGCTCGCGGGCCGCTGCACCTCGCGACCGACCCGTTCGGGGACCTCGCGCCCGGGGGCATCGACGTGGGCCGGGCGGGCTGCATCCTGGTGGTGGGCGCCCGGATCGATGCCGAGGCGCTGACGCGGGCGCGCGCGATGGGGGTGCGCGGGATCGTGGTCGCGTCCCTGCCGGGCAAGGAGCTCCGGGACTTCCAGGCGAGCGAGCGGCGGCAGCGTGCCGCGCTCCACCCGACACCGCCGTTCGGCGTCCTCGTGCTGGAGGGGGCGATCCGGCGACGGATCCCGTCGCCCGTGATGGCCCTGTTCGAGCGTCTCGTCGGGCGCGAGGTCTCGCTGCTCGTCGACCCGCCGTCGATCGTCTTCGACGCGACGGACCTCGAGCTGCCCACGATCCCGGCCGACTGGATCCATCTCCGGAGCGGGCCGAACGCGGGCCTCGAGGGCCGGGTCGTGGGCGTCTCCGGGCTGCGCCGGTTCGCGGCCAACGTCATGCTCGAGGCGGCGCGTGTCGCCATCGACGGCGAACCACCGATCGACGTCCCGCTGGCCGACCTGGAGCGCCTCGTCTGACCCGTCGCCGGCCCCGGGCGGGAGCGCGCCGGGGGACGGGTTCGGCTACCCTCGGGGTGATGTCCACCCCGCTCCTGCTGGAGCGCATCGTCGTGACCGACGACGCCGCCGGCACCCAGGCGCTTGCCGCCCGGCTTGCGACCGTCTCGCATGCCGGCGACCTGGTGTGCCTCGTCGGGGATCTCGGGGCGGGCAAGACGCAGTTCGCGAAGGGCTTCGCGTCGGGCCTCGGCATCCACGACATCGTCAGCTCGCCGAGCTTCGTGCTGATGGCCGAGTACGCAGGCAGGCTGCCACTGTTCCACCTTGACCTCTACCGGCTCGCCGATGCCGCGGACGCGCTGGCGGGCGGGCTGCTCGACGATCGCCAGGCCGACGGGGTCGTCCTCATCGAATGGGCGGAGCGGCTCGGTCCCGCGCTGCCGGCGGCGCGCCTGGACGTCGTGATCGACGGCGTCGGGGACGAGCCGCGCCGGATCGTCCTGCGCGCGGCGGACGACGGGTATCGCCGCTACGTGGAGGCGGCCGCGTGACGGCGGGTGGCCCGATTCTCGTCATCGACACCGCCACGACCCACGCGGTCATCGCGCTGGGCGATCCGGACGGCAGCCCACGCGCCGTCAGGTCCTGGGTCGCGGGCTACCGCCACGGCGAGGAGCTCCTGCCGCGGATCGAGGCGCTCCTCGCGGACGAGGGCGTCGCCCGGACCGCGCTTGGCGGGCTCGTGGTCGGCACGGGACCAGGGGCGTTCACGGGCCTGCGGGTGGGCATCGCGACGGCCAAGGGGCTCGCACACGCCCTCCGCCTCCCGATCGTGCGCGTCGCGACCGCAGAAGCGCTCCTGGACGCCGCGGGCGGCGGCTCGCTCGTCCTCATGCAGCCGGCCGGCTCGTCCGACACGGTCGTGTCGCGGGCCGGCGAGCCATCGAAGATCGTCGCCGGGGGGGACGCGCCGGACCTGCGACCGGGTGACGCGCTGGTCGCGGTCGACCTCGATGGGCGCGCCCCGATCGCGGCTGTCGAGGCGGGCGCGCGGGCGCACGGCGGGCTCGCCGCGTCGCTGCTGCGCGCGGGCGCGGCGCGGCTGGCGGCGGGCGACGTGGATGACCTGGCGACGCTCGTCCCGGAGTACGTGACCCTGCCGCGCGGGGTGCGCGTGGCGGTCCCCGACGCAGGCGTGGAGCTCACCGGCGGGCGGACGGTCCCGTGACCGCGCAGCGCACACCGGCGCCCAGGCCGGTCCTCCGGATCCGTCCGATGGCGGTGGGGGACCTGCCCGCGGTCCAGCTCATCGAGCGCGCCTCGTTCACGACCCCATGGCCACCCCAGGCGTACCGCCAGGAGCTGGAGACGAACCGGCTGGCGGCGTACCTCGTCGGCGTGATGAATGACGAGATCGTGGCCTATGGCGGGGTCTGGCTGATGGTCGACGAGGCGCACGTCACGACGTTCGCCGTGCACCCCCGGTACCGCCGCCGGCGCATCGGGGAGAGGCTGCTCCTCGCGCTGATGGACCTGTCCGTCGACCGCCATGCCCGCGAGGCGACCCTGGAGGTACGGCTCTCGAACCTCGCCGCCCGCCGCCTGTACGAGAAGTACGGCTTCCGGCCGGTCGGGATCCGTCCGCGCTACTACAGCGACAACCAGGAAGACGCGTTGATCATGACGACCGAGCCGCTCGAGTCGCCCCTGATGGTCGAGCGGATCGCCGGGCTGCGGGCGACGCTGGACGCGGCACCGCCGCCGCTCGCGGTGCCCGACGACGCACTCGGTCGGACCGAGCCAAACCAGGCGTCCCCGTCGAGCGGCGAGTCGGCAGAGGGCGTGGCATGAGCGGCTCACTCGTCCTCGCGATCGAGTCCAGCTGCGACGAGACGGGCATCGCGCTCGTCGAGGACGGGCGGCGCATCCGCTCTAATGTCGTGGCGAGCCAGGTCGCGCTCCACGCGCCGACCGGCGGGATCGTGCCCGAGGTCGCGGCGCGCGCGCACCTGCGCTGGATCGTGCCGGTCCTCGACGAGGCGCTCGATGCCGCGGGCGTGACCGTGAGCGACGTGGACGCGGTCGCCGTGACATCCGGGCCCGGGCTCGCCGGTTCGCTGCTGGTGGGCATCAACTTCGCCAAGGCCATCGCCTGGGCGCACGGCAAGCCGCTGGTCGGCGTCAACCACCTCGAGGGCCACCTGTACGCCAGCTGGCTGCTCGATCCGGGCGAGGACGCGAGCGAAGCTCCGGTGTTTCCGCTCATCGGGCTGGTCGTCTCGGGTGGGCATACGTTCCTCGTCGAGATGACCGACCACCTGTCGTACCGCCTCCTCGGGACGACGCTGGACGATGCCGCGGGCGAGGCGTTCGACAAGGTCGGGCGCCTGCTTGGCCTTGGCTATCCCGGTGGCCCTGCGATCAGCGCCGCCGCCGAGCGGGCGACCGCCCGCGACCGCGTGTTCCCGCGAGCCTGGATGGGCGACTCCTACGACCTGTCGTTCTCGGGGCTCAAGACGGCGGCGCGCAGGATCATCGCCGAGGCACGTGCCGACGAGGGCCTGCCCGTCGACGACCGTGATGGCCCCCTGCCGGCGGGGGTTGTCGCCGAGCTCGCCTGGGGGTTCCAGGACGCCGTCGTCGACGTCCTCGCGACCAAGGCCCTGCGCGCCGCAGAGGAGACCAACGCGCGCGGAATCGTGATCGGCGGTGGGGTGGCCTCGAACGTGGCCCTGCGGGCCCGGATCCGCTCGGCGGCCCGGTCGCAGGGGATCCGCGTCACCATCCCGCGACCGGGGCTGTGCACGGACAACGGCGCGATGATCGGGGCCGCGGGCGCTCGACGGTTCGCGGCCGGCGAGCGTGCAGGCCTCGACCTCGATGCGCGCCCGACGTGGCCGCTCGCGACGTCCCCTGCGCGGGTCGGGCATTGAACGGGCCCGCGGCCCGTCCGCTCCCGCCTGCCAGCGACCGTTGAGCGCCGCCGGCCGCTCCGCCGACCTCCGGCTGGACCCGCAGTTCGTCCGCCGCCGCCTCAAGGCCGCGGGCCTGCGGGCGCGCCACAACCTGAGCCAGAACTTCCTCGCCGATGTGGACGTCCTCGAGGGCATCCTGCGCGAGGCGGACCCGACGCCGGGGCAGTTCGTGCTGGAGATCGGGCCGGGCCTCGGGTTCCTGACGGGAGGGCTGCTCGCGGCCGGGGCGGACGTGACGGCGGTCGAGCTCGATCGCGGCCTGATCGCGCAGCTGCGCGAAACGTTCGCGGCCGAGCTCGAGGCGCGCCAGCTCCGGATCGTCGAGGGCGACGCGCTCGACCAGGATCTCGTCAACCTCTGCCCGTCGCCGTACGACGTCGTCGCCAACCTGCCGTACCACATCACGAGCCCGATCCTGCACCGCCTCCTGGGCAAGGCGCCGCGCGCGGAGCGGCTGGTCCTGATGGTTCAGCGCGAGGTTGCCGAGCGGGTGGCAGCGGCGCCCGGCGACCTCTCGTACCTCTCGGTGTTCGTGCAGTACCACGCGAAGGCACGGGTCGCCTTCAAGGTTCCCCGGGACGCGTTCGAGCCGGCGCCCAAGGTGGAGTCGGCGGTCCTCGTCCTCGAGCCGTACCCGGGCGACGACCGCCTGGACCCCGCCGCCGAGGACCACCTCTGGCGGATCGTCCAGGCGGGGTTCCGCGAGCGCCGCAAGATGCTCCACAACGTGCTGGCGCGGCAGCTGCCGATCGACGGGGAGCGCGTCGACGCGGCGCTCGAGGCGTGCGGCATCGACCGCAACCGGCGGCCGCAGACGGTCGCGGTAGGGGAGTGGCTCGCCCTCGCCGAGGCGATCGGGCCGCTGCCCGGTGACCCCGAGCCGTGACCGCCGCAGCAGGGGACGTCGGGGGCACTGGGGACCCGGGACGGCGGCTTGCCCCGGTCGTCCGTCTCGCGCCGGCCAAGGTCAACCTGACGCTCGCGGTGCTCGGGACGCGCCCCGACGGCTACCACGAGCTCCACAGCGTGATGGTCCCGCTCGACCTCGCCGACAGGCTGTCGCTCTCGGTGGCGCCGCCCGGGGCCGGCGACAGCCTCCACGTCGACGGCTTCGATCCCGGGCCGGTCGCCGACAACCTCGTGTTGCGCGCGATCGTCGCCACTCGCGCCGCTGCTCGCCCGGCGTGGGGCCGCCCGGATCCGCCCCCGCCGCTCGCCGCCCGGCTCGTCAAGCGGATCCCCGTTGCCGCGGGGCTTGCGGGCGGGTCGTCCGACGCCGCCGCCGCGGCCGACGCTGCCCTCGAGGCGTGGGGCGTGACCCTGGAACCCGGAGCGCGGCACGCGCTCGCTGCCGGGCTGGGCTCAGACGTGCCGTTCTTCCTCGCCGGTGGCGCTGCGCTCGTCGAGGGTCGCGGCGAGCGGCTTACGCCGCTGGCCTGGCTCCGGGACGCCGACCCGGCGCACGACCGGCCAGGGCTCCTCCTCGTGACGCCTGCGCTCGCGATCTCCACCCCGGCCTCGTTCCGTGCCTGGGACGACGGGGCACGCGTGATCGGCGGTGCCGGCCGGCTCGCGTCCGCGCATCTCGCCGATGAGCTGCGGAAGGGCCTCAAGGTCGCCGACCTGCTGACGCGGGCGTCCGTCCTGGCTGCGGCCAACGACCTCGCGCCCGCCGCGATGATCGTGGAACCCTCGCTCGTTCCGTTCAAGCGGGCGCTCCTGCGACTGCTGGCCCGGCCCGTGGGCCTGTCCGGCTCCGGACCGACCTTCTGGGCGCTCTATCCTTCGCATGCCGAGGCGTCGGCCGCCGCCGATCGGCTTCGCGGCTCCGTCGCCGCCGGCGAGCTGCCGTCCCCCGGGGGGCGCGAGCCGTTCATCGCCGCGACCCGGATCCTCGGCAGCCCAACCATCGACACCCGTGGCAACACGGAAACCGGAGGGAACGCATGACGCGCCAGGCCATCTCCACCACCGGGGCCCCCGGAGCGATCGGCCCGTACAGCCAGGGCATCGCGGTCGACGGCCTCCTGTTCTGCAGCGGCCAGCTGGGCCTGGACCCGGCCACGGGCGAGCTCGTCGAGGGCGTCGAGGCGCAGGCCGACCGCTCGCTCCGCAACCTTGCCGCCGTTCTCGACGCCGCCGGCCTGACCTGGGCTGACGTGGTCAAGATGACGATCTTCCTCGCCGAGATGTCCGACTTCGCCGCCGTCAACGCGGTCTACGGGACGTACATGCCGGACCCGCCGCCCGCCCGCTCCACGGTTGCCGTCAAGGCCCTGCCCAAGGGTGGCCTGGTGGAGATCGAGGCGATCGCGCGGCGAGCCCGGTGAGCGGGAGCCCCGGGCGGTTCGATTCGCCTGCCCGCCGCATCGCGTCACCGATGCAGCAGCGCCTGAATTCCGACCTCGGCAGGCACGAACGCGTCGCGAAGATCGGGTTTCGATGCGCTGCCGTGCGGGGGCCATCGCAACTTCAGTCGCCGATGCATGGCAGCGGACCGCGGATCGAGGACGGACGATGACGATGTCGAACGAGGAGCGGGGGTACCTCGTCGCGCGCTACCGGGACGGAGCCGCGGTCTTCGAGGCCGCGATGGTCGGGGTCACCGAGGCGGAGCTCGACGCGCATCCGATCGAGGGCGAGTGGAGCGTTCGCGAGATCGCGCACCACGTGGGCGACGGCGAGCTCAACGCTGCGGTCCGCCTCCGGCGGCTGATCGCGGAGGACGAGCCACTGCTGCCGGGCTACGACGAGATGGCATTCTCGCGCCTCCTCCACTACCCGGAGCGCCCCATCGCGACGTCGGTCGCCGCCATGGCCGCCGCACGCGCATCGACCCTCACGATCCTCGAGCGCCTCACCGACGCCGAGTGGGCGAAGACCGGGACCCACAGCGAGCAGGGGTCGTACGGCGTCGAGGCGTGGCTGCGCGACTACGCGCACCACCCGTGGGACCACGCGGAGCAGGCGCAGCGCGTCCTCGCCGCGGTCCGGGCCAGCGTCGGTTGACACCCCGGGTCCACCTTCCGCAGAATCTGCAGCGCCACACATGACAACCCCATTGACACCCTCGGGCGCCTCCGGAGCCGCACCAGCGGCCCTGCCCACGCGACTCGCCCGGCGACCGACCTCGTGAACGCACATCCGGGTACGCCCACGCGGCGCACGGTGGCGATCGTGCTGGCTGCCGGTCTCGGGACGCGGATGCGGTCCACCACGCCCAAGGTCCTGCACCTGGTGTGTGGGCGCCCGATGCTTTCCTACGTGCTCGACGCGGCGGTCGGCGCGACGGGGTCCCGGCCGGTCGTCGTGTTCTCGCCCGCGACCATCGCCGTGCGCGACGCCGTCGCGGACCGGGCGGACACGGCGCTCCAGGACGAGCCGCGCGGCACGGGCGACGCGCTCCGGGCCGCGCTCGTGGTGCTCCCCGACGAGGCGGAGGAGATCCTCGTGCTCAACGGCGACGTGCCGCTCATGAAGCAGGACCTGCTCGCCGCGCTGCTCGAGGCCCGGGCGCTCGACCATGCTGCGATCGCGCTCGTCGCGGTGGATGCGCTGGATCCGACGGGGCTCGGCCGCGTCGTCCGCAACGAGGGCGGGACCGTCGAGCGGATCATCGAGGACAAGGACGCGTCTGACGACGAGCGCCAGATCAGCGAGATCAACGCGGGGCTGTACGCATTCGACGGCCCGTGGCTGCGTCGCCGGATCGGCGACCTCCGTCCATCGGCGGCGACCGGCGAGCTGTACCTGACGGACCTCGTTGCGATGGCCCGCGAGGACGGCCGGATCGTCGCCGCGCTCGAGGTCGAGGATGACGGACGGCTGACCGGGATCAACGACCGGTCCCAGCTCGCCCGGGCGGAGTGGGACATGCGGGTCGACCTCAACGACCGCTGGATGCGCGCCGGGGTCACGATGATCGACCCCTCGACCGTCTACCTGGACCACTCGGTCGAGCTGGCCGAGGACGTCGTCCTGGAGCCGGGCGTCGTCCTGCGCGGAGAGACGCGGATCGGGACCGGGACGCGGATCGCAACCGGTTCCCAGGTCGTGGACTCGGTGGTCGGCGAGCGGTGCACCATCTGGGCGAGCGTCGTGGAGCACTCGACCGTGGACGATGACGTCACCGTCGGCCCGTTCTCGCACCTGCGCCCCGGCGCGCACGTGGGCGCACGCTCCGAGATCGGCAACTTCGCGGAGATCAAGAACAGTCGCCTCGGCGAGCACGTCCGTCAGCACCACGTGAGCTACCTGGGCGACGCGGATGTGGGCCGGGACACGAACGTCGGGGCGGGCACGATCACCGCCAACTACGACGGCGTGCGCAAGCACCGCACGACGATCGGGGAGCGGGTCTTCCTCGGCGTTGACACGATGCTCCGGGCGCCGATCACGCTGGGCGACGACTCGAAGACCGGTGCCGGTTCCGTGGTCACGAAGGACGTGCCCGCGGGCAAGCTCGCGGTCGGCGTGCCGGCACGGATCCGCGAGATCCGCCCGATCCCGCCGAAGGACGAGCCCGACGAGCCCAAACCCGCCTCGAACGAGTCCGGGTGAACATCCCCCTGGGCGCGATCCTGTTCCTCGTCGCCCTGACCCTGTTCGAGGCAGTGTTCGTCGCCGCGGAGATCGCCCTCGTCTCGATCCGGCGCAGCCGCGTGGAGCAGCTGGTCGAGGAGGGCCGCCCGGGCGCGCGTCGCGTCCAGAGGCTGCTGTCCGATCCCGGGCGGTTCCTCGCCGTGTCGCAGCTCGGCCTGACGGTCATCGGCTTCCTCGCCTCCGCGTTCGCGGCGGTGAACCTGAGCAAGACGCTGGCGCTCGTCCTGGCCGACGCGGGCATGGACGCTGGTACCGCGGACGGCGTCGCGCTGGTCATCGTCACCGTGGTGCTGGCCCTGTTCACCATCGTGTTCGCGGAGCTCGTGCCCAAGACCCTGGCGCTGGCCCACCCGGAATGGTTCGCCCTGAGCCTCGCGGGTCCGCTCGACGTGCTCGGCCGGCTGCTCACGCCGGTGGTCGCGCTGCTCACCGGCATCACGCGTGGGGTGACGAGGCTGCTGGGCGTCGACGTCAGCTCCGAGGCGCAGATCACGGCCGAGGAGCTGCGCCTGATCGTCGAGCGGGGCGGAGAGCAGGGGATCCTCGAGGCCGAGGAGGAGCAGATGATCAACGCGGTGATCGAGCTCGGCGACCGGCGGCTCCACGAGGTCATGGTCCCGCGCATCGCGATCGTCGCCCTGCCGGCGTCCTCGACCTTCGACGGCGCAATCGACGTGATCATCGAGGAAGGGCACTCGCGCGTCCCCGTCTACGAGACCTCCGTGGACGAGGTCGTGGGCATCCTGTACGCGAAGGACCTCCTGCCGTTCCTCAAATCCACCGTGGCCGACCCGCCCAACCTGCGGACGCTGCTGCGGACGCCGGTGTTCGTGCCGGAGTCGATGACGATCGACGACCTGCTCCACGAGTTCCAGCGGCGCAAGGTCCACATCGCAATCGTGCTCGACGAGTACGGCGGTACGGCGGGGCTGGTGACGATCGAGGATCTGCTCGAGGAGATCGTCGGCGAGATCCAGGACGAGTACGACGTCGAGGAGCCGCTGGTCGAGGTGCTGGACGACCGCACCGCCCGCGTCGACGGGCGCGCGTCCGTCGACGACCTGTTCGAGTTGTGGGACATCAAGCTCCATCTCGAGGACGAGGACGAGTACGACACGGTCGGCGGCCTCGTCTACCACCGCATCGGCGGCATCCCGCAGCCGGGCGACGAGATCAAGGTCGACGGCTTGCGCCTGACGGTGGAGACGACCGACGGGCGGCGCGTGGGCAAGGTGCTCGTGCACCGCGAGCGCAGCGTCAACGACGAGTCGGATCCCGACGACGACTAGTCCCGCCACGCAGCTCGGTGGCCCCGCGCCACCGGCACGCTGCATCCCGGGCGAGCCGGCAGCCCGAACCGGGCCGGGCCGGGCCTACGCGGTGATGACCGAGTGGATGATCCCGGTGAGCTTCGCCCGGGCGCCCGGCTCGACCACCGTGAGCCCGTCAAGCTCCGCGAGGCACTCGTCGCGGTAGCGCTGTGCCTCGGCGCGGGTGAACTCGCGGGCACCGGTGCGCTCGAGGATGGCGACGACCTCCGCGATGTCCGCCCCCGACGGCGCCGCGATCGCGTACAGGGCGGTCAGGCGGGCCCGGTCGGCCACGCCCGCGTGCTGGAACGCGTAGAGCACGGGCAAGGTCTTCTTGTGGCGCGAGATGTCCGTCGGGACCTTGCCCGTCAGCTCCTCCTCGCCCCAGATCCCCAGGAGGTCATCGTTGAGCTGGAACGCGAGGCCCAGCGCCCATCCGAAGCGCCGGTAGTGGCCGATGACGTCCTCGTCGTCCGTGGCCAGCAGCGCGCCCGCCTCGATGGAGCCGGAGATCAGCGCGGCCGTCTTGCGGCCGATCATGTCGAAGTACAGCTCCACGGTCATCGGCTCGTCGGACGCGGATGTCGCGATGTCGATGTACTGGCCCTCGCACAGCAGCACGCACGTCTCGTCGTACAGGCGCATCAGCCGCAGCACCTTGCGGTCGCTGAACCCGAGGTCGGTCAGCCGGTGGAGCGCGACCCGCGACAGGCTGAAGATCAGGTCGCCGGTGTTGATCGCCTGCGGGACGCCGTGGAGTGACCACAGTGTCGGGCGGTGGCGCCGCTCCACGTCGCCGTCCTCGATGTCGTCATGGACGAGGCTGAAGTTGTGGCCGAGCTCCACGGCCGCCGCACCGGGGAGGGCGCGGGAGTGTTCCCCCGCGATCGAGGCGTAGGCGAGCAGGCCCAGCAATGGCCGCATGCGCTTGCCGCGCGGCCCCGCTGACCCGTCGAGGCCCAGGTGGTAGCGGATCATCTCGTACACGCCAACGGTCGACGGATCGTGGTCGCTGACGACGCGCAGGATCTCCGACTCGGTGTCTGCGAGCATCTGGTCCAGGTCGAGGTCGTGCGTGACGGTCATGGCCCTGCGAGTGTAGCGGCTTCGGACACAAACGTGTTCGTAAGAAGTAGCCTGTTGGATGCAGCACGGGAACGCCCGTATCCTCAGCCCATGAAGGTCGCCCCGGGCATCCATCGCGTCGGCCCCGACAGCATCGTGAACTCCTACCTCGTCGAGGAGGGTGGGGAGGTCACCATCATCGACGCCGGGCTGTCCGGCCTGTGGTCGGCGCTGCCTGCCGAGCTGGCGGCGATGGGCAGGTCCGTGTCGGACGTGCGGGCGATCGTCCTGACCCACGGCCACACGGATCACATCGGGTACGCGGAACGGGCCCGCAAGACGTATGGCTGGCCCGTGTGGGTCCACGAGATCGACGGACCGCTGGCGCGCGGCGAGGTCGGCAACCCGGCGAAGGGCGGCGGCCCGATGAAGCCCGGCGCGCTCGTCCGGTTCCTGTGGTGGACCCTCCGCCACGGCGGGCTCCGGATCACCCACCTCGGCGAGGTCGCGACATACGGCGACGGCGCCACGCTCGACGTGCCGGGCGCGCCGCAGGTAATCCTCGCTCCGGTTCACACCCCGGGCAGCGCGGCGCTCCACGTGCCCACACAGCGCGCCCTGTTCGTCGGTGACGCCCTGTGCACGTACGCCGTGACGACCGGGCGCCGCGGGCCGCAGATCGCGCCCTTCTCCGCTGACGCCGAGGCCGCGAAGGCGTCGCTCGGCCGCCTCGAGGGCCTCGACGCACGGCTCGTGCTGCCCGGCCACGGGGACCCGTTCGACGCGGGCATCGCCGAGGCCGTCCGGCTCGCTCGCGAGGCGCCGCTGCCCGTCTGACGAGCGCGCGACGATGCCCCCCCGGAGTGCTACCGTCGGGTCGTGCCCGCACCGCGCCGCTATGTCACCGATGCCATCGTCCTGTCCCGCTTCGACCTGGGCGAGGCCGACCGCGTCCTCACGCTGATCACGCCCGGCGTGGGCAAGATCAAGGCGATCGCGAAGGGGATCCGGCGTCCCTCCTCGCGGCTCGGCGGCTCGCTGGAGCCGTTCGCAGAGCTGAACATCGCGCTCGCCCGCGGCCGGACGTTCGACGTTGTCACAGAGGTCCGGGTCGGCCACGCGTGGCTGGCGCTCCGGGACACGCTGGAGGGCGCGGCGACCGCCTGGTATATCGCCGAGCTCGCGGACCGGAGCCTCGAGGAACGGCACGCGGCGGAACCGCTGTACGCACTCCTGCGCCGCGCCTACGAGCTCCTGGACGCCGGCATGGCGCCCGGGCGCGTCGCGCGCTGGTACGAGATGCACCTGGCGGACGAGCTGGGCCAGCGTCCCGAGGTGGACCGCTGCGTCGAGTGCGACCGGATGCTCGAGGCGACCGAGACCTTCCGCTGGGTGCCGCCGCTGGGCGGGGTGCTGTGCGGACGCTGCCCGGGCCCCGCCGCGGATCGCACCGGCCTGACGCTCGAGGCGCTCAAGCTGCTCAAGGCGTACCAGCGCCTCGACATCGCGGCGATCGCCGGGCTGCGGATCGCGGAGGCGACCGAGCGAGCGGTTGAGGCAGCGATGCGCGACTTCATGCGCATCGCCCTCGAGCGCGACGCGCGCTCGCTCGCGTTCCTGGACGAGGTTCGATCGGGCCCCGCCGCCCGTCCGGCGCCGGCCTGAGAGGGAGGTCTTCGTGGTCTTCGACACCGGCAGCGACGCCGACGTGCACGCGCTGGCCCGCCTGGGCAGCGACATGATCGGCTGGCTCACCACGGTCACTCCCGACGGGCAGCCGCAGACGTTCCCGATCTGGTTCCTGTGGGACCAGGGCGAGGTGCTCGTGTACAGCGACCGGCGCGCGAAGCGGAACCTGAACATCGGCGCCAACCCGAGGGTCTCGCTCCATCTCAACGACGACGGCGGCGGTGGCGACATCGTGCTCGTCGAGGGCGAGGCACGGATCGACGAGTCCACGCCCGCGCCCGAGGACAACGGAGCCTACAACGCGAAGTACGGCGAGTGGATCCGCGACCAGTTCACGACGGCCGAGGAGTTCATGTCGGTCTACAACGTGCCCGTGCGGATCCGGCCGACGCGCGGTCGCGCTTTCGGCGCATGAGCCGTCGTTCGCGGGTCGCCATCGCGGCCGGGGCAGCCATCGCCGGCGTGGCGGCAGCGGGCCCGGTCCTTGACCGGCTTGTCGGGCGCATCGAGGCCCGGATGAACCCGATCGGGCCGGTCCCTGGTCTGCCGGCCAGCCTGCGCGCGCGCGAGCTCCACCACACGCTGCGGGTCGCGGACCTGCACGCGGACTCGCTGCTCTGGGGCCGGGACCTCAACCGGCGGGAGACCCGTGGTGCGGTCGACATCCCGCGGCTGATCGAGGGCAACGTGGCGCTCCAGGTCCTCTCGATGGCCGTGAAGACCCCGCGCGGTCTCAACATCGAGCGCAACGAGGACTCGAGCGACCAGGTGCTGGCGCTCGCGCTGGCCAGGCGCTGGCCCCGGGCCACGTGGACGCGGATGCTGCCTCGGGTCCAGCACCTCGCTGCCGCCGCCCATGGGTTTGCCGCGTCATCGCACGGCGCGTTCCGCGTCGTCCGGTCGCAGGCGGACCTCGCGGCATACCTGGCCGCCCGGGAGGCTCTTGGCTCGATGACGGCAGGGCTCCTCTCGATCGAGGGCGCGCACGCGCTCGACGGCGACCCGGCGAACGTCGAGGTCGTGGCCGACCTCGGGGTCCGGATGATCTCGCCCGCCCACTTCTTCGACACGGTCTTCGGCGGGTCGGCGCACGGCGTGGAGCAGCACGGGCTGACGGCGCTCGGCCGGGAGCTGCTGGAGCGGATGGAGTCGCGGGGCGTCATCCTCGACCTCGCCCACGCGTCCAGCCGCACCATCGACGATGCGCTGGCCTTCGCAACGCGTCCGGTCGTCGCATCCCATACGGGCGTCCGCGGCGTCCTCGACAACCCGCGTAACCTGCCCGACGCGCAGCTCGAGGGCATCGCCGCGACGGGGGGCCTGGTCGGGATCGGCTTCTGGCCCACCGCGTGCGGCGGCGGTGATCCCACGTGGATCGCCCGCTCGATCGCGTATGCCATTGACCGGATCGGCGTCGATCACGTCGCGCTCGGATCTGACTGGGATGGCGCGGTCCCGGTGCCCTTCGATGCCGCGAACATCGTCCGCCTGACCGACGCCCTGCTCGACGCCGGGCTCGACGAGGACGCGATCCGCGCCGTCATGGGCGAGAACGTGCTGCGCGTCCTCGCCGCCACGCTGCCCGCCACCTGACCACCCAGCGAGGAGGATGCCACCGATGCGCTCGACCGACCTGACCGTCCGCAACCCAAGCGGGATCCACGCCCGCCCGGCCGCGCTGTTCGTGCGCACGGTCGCCGGGTTCCGGGCGACGGTCACCCTGGAGAACCTCGATCGTGGAACGGCGCCCGTAAACGCACGGTCGATGATCGAGGTCATGAAGTCAGGCGTCTCCAGGGGCCACCGCATCCGCATCACGGCCGATGGCGCCGACGAGGACGCGGCGATCGAGGCCCTCGAGGCATTCGTCGCGGGTGGCCTGGGCGAGACGATCGCCGACTGACCTGCCTCAGGCGGGTGCGACGGGCCCGCCAGCGTCGCCCGGCCGGCCATCGGGTGCGGCGGCGTCTTCGAGCACTTCGATCCATGCGACCCGATCGAGGGGTGTCGGTCCGGCCGCGGACGCCCGGAACAACCGGACCGGCCCGATCCAGGACGGGCGTCCGTCCGGCGACCTGGACTCGCGCAGCTCGGGGAAGATGCTGCCGCCGGGCGGAAGCGCGAGGTCATCGACTCCTGCAAGCGCAGGATGGTCTGTCGTGCCCGCGACGAGCGCCTTGATGACACCGCGGACCGCCCGCCTGAACGCGAGGTCGTCTGTCGGCGTCGTGCGGACAGCCTCGAAGGCCGGCGTCTGGGGGAAGATGCTGAAGCGCTCGATCCAGTCGATGAAGTCGCCGACGAGGCCGTCGCTCGCCGCCACGAGATCGATCAGCCCCGAGTCCTCAGCCGACGGATCGTTGCCCTCGACGGCGTTGCCGACGAGCACCTTCAGGGGGACGGAGCGCCAGCCACCCGACTCACGCCAGACGGGCTCCTCGAGCATCTGCAGGATCTCTCCCAGCATGGCGTCGATCGCGGCCACGGCTGCCGTCCCGTCGTCCCCGACTTCGCGCGCCAGCGCGAGCGCCGCGGCGACCACCCGGATCCCGCACGCGCCTGATGAGGAGCTTCCCAAAGGCGTCCCCTGCCCGCTCCGTGCATGACCCGAGTGTCCGTCCGCCGTCCAGCTCCGGTCAAGCCAGGACGGGCGTCGAGCACGACCGGATGAATTCCTGCTGGTCTCAGGCAGGCGCGACGGGCCCGCCCGGGTTGCCCGGGTCCCTGCCGCCCGTGGGCTCCGTCTCCTCGACGGGGAGCGAATCGCGAGGCGTCCCGATCTTGCGCTCCGTGCCCGCGAAGAGGCGCTGGATGTTGTCGGTATGGAACAACCAGACGAACAGCGTCCCACCTGCGGCGTACAGGTAGTGCCACGGGTCGAGGTGGTAGATCGCGGTCGCCCCTGCGAGCAGGATGCCGGCCAGGGCGGACGCCGCAAGCGAGCCGATCGAGGAATAGCGGGTGATCGCGATGATCGCCGCGAAGATCGGGATGATGATCGCTGCGATGAGCGGCTGGAACGCCATCAGCGCCCCGAACGCCGGTGCGACCCCACGACCGCCGCCGAGGCCCAGGAACAGCGAGCGGCTGTGGCCGATGATCGCCGCCAGGCCGGCGACGACCTCGACGCCCGTCCCGGCACCGAGCGCCCGGGCGAGGAGCACTGCGGCCGTGCCCTTGAGCAGGTCCAGGATCCCCGAGAGCAGCGCGAGCCGCGGTCCCAGGGCCCGCATCGCGTTCGCGCCGCCGGTCCGGCCGCTGCCGATGGAGCGCGGGTCCTGGCCACCCGTCGCGCGCGCGACGATGACGCTCCACGGGATGCCGCCGATCACGTACGACGCGACGACGACCAGGATCGCCCGGACGATCTCGAGGGTATCCACCAGGAGGCCGAGTATAGGGTTCGCCAGCCGCCTACGAGGTCGAGGGCGCGGGCCGTTCCGCCGCAGCGAGCGCATCGGCGAGACGGTCGATGCGGCGCGCGAACCAGGCAGCCCGCGCAGGATCCAGCGCGACCTCGTCGACGAGCGCCGCGAGGCACGCGTTGACGGGCGTGGCGGCGCCCGATCCCGACCCGGCCTCGGCGACCGCGCCATTGAGCCAGCGCGCCTCGGTCGCCCCGGTGCCGCCGCCCCGGACGTGGAGGCGCAGCGACGGCGACTTGCCGCCCCGGGCCCCGGCGATCCCGCGCGCGACGAGCCGTCGGCCGATGGCCGCCGGCAGCGCGAGCCCGCGCAGGAGCATCGACACGTCCGCGCCCGGCAGCGTCACGGGCCGCAGCCCGAGCATGCGCATGACGTCGACGGCCTCGCGCAGCTGACGGCGCTCGATCGCGAACCCACGCGGGTCCGCGTAGACCTGCGCCGGGTCGAGGTCGAGGATCGCGCTCGTCGCGTTGCCGACGAGGTTCGCCAGGAGCTTCGACCACTTCATCGCGTCCGCGTCCGGGTAGACGCGCGCGGGCAGCCCGGCCATTGTCCACGACGCGGCGAGACGGGCCGACATGGCAGCGGCCGTGGGGCCCGCGGCGCCGGTCGCCGAAGCTTCGACCCCAACCTCACGGACGACCGCGATGCCCATGCCGCCCGTGCGCAGCCGGCGGACGCCACCCGCGATCACCTCCACCGCGGACGTCAGCGACCCGCCGAGGATGGGGGAGTGGCGGGCAGCGCCGGCGAGCGCCTCGGCACCGACGCCGTTCTGGACGGTCATCAGCGGGACGTCCGGCCACGCCTCGGCCGTGCGCAGGGCCGCTCCCAGGTCGAACATCTTGACGGCTGCGATGACGAGATCGGGCCGGTCGATCGTGGCCGCGTCGTGCGTGCGCCGGACGGCGACCGTCGTGCGCGTGCCATCCGCCTCCTCGAACACGAGGTCCGCCGTAACGCCCGGGCCCGGGACCTGCCGGCCGAGGAGCGTGACGTCATGCCCCGCCACCGCGAGCGTCGCGCCGAGAAAGGAGCCCACCGCGCCGGCGCCGATGACGACGACGCGCATCGGGGCCGGGCCAGGTTCGCTCAAGCGGCTTGGGGCAGGCGCCACGCGGCTCCTCCGAGGGGGCGGCGACCGGCCCGATCAGGCCTGACCGAGGATCACCGACGTGCGCCAGACCATACCCGACCGATCGTCAGCGAGCCGCGTCGCCCGCCGCATACGCGTCGAACAGGATCTCGACCGGGTGCCGCGTGCGGACGCCCGTTGCGACCTCGATCTGCCACCGGCAGGTCTCGGAATCACAGGCGGCCGTGGTCGCGCCCGATGCCTTCACCTTCTCGAACAGCGGCGCGCCGACCTTCATCGCGATGTCGTACTTCTCGCGCTTGAGCCCGTACGTCCCGGCGATTCCGCAGCAGTCGTGGTCCATGTCCGTGGCGCGCAGGCCCGGGACGAGCGCGAACAGGTCCAGCGCGGGGAGTCCGATGCCGTGGCTCCGGAGCTGGCACGGGGCGTGGTACGGGAGATCCTCGTCGAGGCGCCCGAAGCCCGTGTCGAGCCGGCCCTGGTCGTGGAGGTCGAGGAGGAACTCGCAGATGTCCCAGGTCGCCCCGGCGACGACCTTCGTGTCGTCGTCGTGGAGATCGAGCATCTCCTCGTACTCCGCCTTGAAGGTGTGGGTGCACGACGTGGAGGTGCCGATGATCCTGTAGCCCGCACGCGCATACCCCGCGAGCACCTTCGTGTTGGTGCACGCCCGTTCGCGGGCCTCGTCGTACAGGCCGTTGCTGATGAGCGGCAGCCCGCAGCACACCTGCTCCGGGACGATGGTCTCGAAGCCGTTGCGCTTGAGGACCGCAACGGCCGCCTCGGCGACGTGCGGCTCGTAGTAGTTGGCCGCGCAGCCGTGGAAGAAGACGATGGCCTTGTCGGGACCCGGGAGCGACGCGCTGGCCCCCGTCTCGCCGCCACGCCGCTTCCAGGTGGACCGGAACGACCGCTTCGCCCACTTCGGCACGGGCGCCTTGCGATGGATCCCGATCGTGGCCTCGATCAGGGCCCGGATCGGGCCGTTGGCCATCACGAAGTTGGCGAGCGGCGAGAACGCGACGCCCAAAGAGCCAGTCAGGTCCGTCTGCCCGAGACCCCAGTCGCGCAGCTTCGGGCGCTTGCCCTCGCGCAGGCGGCCGCGAGCCTGGTTGTTCATCTCGGCGATCTTCACGCCCGCCGGACAGGCGGTCGTGCACCAGCCGCAGCCCGAGCAGTAGTCCACCGAGTGGTCCGGCGACGCGACGTGCGTGGACGCGGGACCCTGGATCTGCTGGCCGCCGGCCATCCGGAACCGCTGGGCCTGCGGGCCCTCGTACTTTGGCCCCGCGAACAGGTCCGTGACCCGGAGGACCGGGCACACGGTGTTGCAGACGTTGCACTTGAGGCACTCGTCCGCCGACGAGGACACGTGGGGATCGAGCGCCGCCTCGCGGATGATGTCGGCGATGGTCATGACTCGATCCTCGTGGCGAGCGGCCCTTGGCCGACGGGGGTTCGCGTGGTGTCGGGGAGCAGCTCCTGTGCGGCGCGCCAGCCGCTGGCGATCGCGACGCCATCGCCACAACGTTCGCGCAGGGCGCGCTGGCCCGCGAGCATCGCGCCCGCGACGAGCACGTTGGCCAGCGCCGCGCGGCCGGTCGCCGGGTCGAGCGGGTGCAGGCCATGGTCCGTGCGGACGCCCGCGGCCTCGAGCGGGTGACCCGCAGGGTCCAGTGCCTCTCGCAGGAGCCAGTCGTCGAAGGCCGGCGCGTCAACGGTCAGCCCCAGGAGGGGCTCCACGAGCTCGCCCTCGCCGGTCGCGACGAGCCCACCGCCGGCGATACCACCGGTCGCGAGGACGACGGCATCGGTGCGGATCCGGTGGCTGCGGGTGGCGGCCTCCATCTCCACGGCGATCACGCGCCCGTGCTCGACCTCGATTCGGGCGACCATCTCGCCGACCTCGATGCGCCCGCCGGCTGCACGGATGCGGCCACGCAGCGCGCGCCACAGGCGGATGCCCGGGATGCTCGGCGGGACGAGCGGGACCTCGAACGGCCGGAGCGGCAGCCGCGCACGGGTCTCCGCCCATGTCTCGGCGTGCCCGTCGAGGCCGAAGACCGCCGGCAGTGCGACGCGGCCGCGGCGGCCGCCGGACACCCTGGCCACGGCGCGGGCGATCCGGTCGAGGTCGTCCGCACGGAGTGCGGGATCGTCGAACCGGCGGGCGAGCTCCAGCGCGTTGAGGTTGTTGCGGGACGCGAGTCCGGCCAGCTCCACCGCCACGCCGACGACGCGCGTCGGCCGGTCGGCGCCCTGCCACACGCTCTCGCGGGCGAGGCTGTCGGCGATCGCCGCGGGCCAGAAGTCCTTGTACCCGGCCGGCCCGGCGACGACCAGGATCTCGTCCGGCTCCCAGGGCGCCAGCGCGGCCGACTGGGCGTCAGGCACGATGGCCACGCGGCGGGTCCCGCCGATCGCGGTCGGGACGCGCCGGATCGGCGTCTCGAGCGTGCCGACGTACGGGAGACCCGAGGCCGCGAGATGCTTGGTGAGCCAGGCCACCGCCGGCTCCACGTCGCCGCCGAGGAACGCGTACGGGTGGGCGTCCAGGGCCGCCAGGCGGGCTACCCCCTCGGCGGGCGTCCGCGCACCGTCTGGCTGGGCGACATCGATGCCGCCCGCGCCCCAGTGGGTGCTCGCGTGGCCCTTCGCGACGAGCGTGACCGCCGCCCCGGCTTCTGCGAGGCGCGCGGCGGCGGTGAGGCCCGCGAGGCCCGCGCCGATGACGACGACGTCAGCGTGCGGCATCGCTCAGCTCCTCGTCCCGGGTCGGCGCCGGCGCTGGGGCCGAGGCCATCGAGTCCAGGCCCATGACGCCCACGTAGATCCCATTGGTCATCATCAGCTCCTGGAGCTGGCGACCCTGCGCGATCGGTTTCGTGCCCTTGAAGCGCTCCCGCAGGAACGCGGTCAACGCGCGGTCGGCGATCGCCGCGTGTGCGGCGCCGCTTCCCGGCTGGTGCCCGTCGGGGTCCTCGAGGCCCATCGCAGCGGGCGCTCCGGCCGCGGATGCGCCCGTGGACGGCGTCTGCGCGTCGAGGCGCTCCGCGACGAGACCGGCGACCCGGAACGTGCAGAACGCGCCCTGACACGGGCCCATCCCGACGCGGGTGCCCCGCCGGATGTCGTCGATCGTGCATGGCCAGTGGCGGTCGAGATAGCCATCGACCATCTTGCGCGTCACGAGCTCGCACTCGCACAGGAGGTTCGCGTCGCCACCGCCATCCGCCTCGTGATCCGCCAGCCGGTGGCCCAGCCAGTAGGTGTGGCCGCCGCCCTGGTCGGGCAGGACCTCGTCGGCGGTCGTGCACGGCGTCGTGATGCCGAGCTTCGCCGCCACGACGTCGACCGTCTGTTCGGCCATGAGGCGGTGCGTCGTCAGCTTGCCACCCACGATCGAGACGAAGTTCTCGACGCCCTGGTCGCCGTGGTCGAGGATCGCGTGGGCCCGGGAGATGGACCGGTTGCCCACGCCGGGTGCCGCGTCGGCGGGGGGCTGGTACAGCGGCCGGACGCCGGCGTAGGCCCGCAGGATCCGCATCCGGGGCAGGTCCGGGAACATCTTCGTCCCCTCGGAGACGAGGCGCGCCACCTCTTCGCGCGTGATGTCGTAGTCGTCTGGGTCCGGGACCTTGATGTCCGTCGTGCCCAGGATCGCCACCGTGTGCACCGGGACCATGATGTCGCCGTCAGACGACTTGTGGCAGCGGTTGATCACCGCGTCCGTCATCCGCTGGTTATAGACGAGCATCGTGCCCTTGCCGGGCGTCATCGTGACCTCGACGTTCGCCAGTGCGGCGATCTGGCCCGCCCACGCCCCGGACGCCGAGACGACGAACTTCGTCCAGACCCGCGAAATGGTGCCGTCACGCTCGTTGCGCAGCGTCGCAGCGACGATCCGGCCGCCCTGGACCTCGAAGCCGATCACGCGCTGGTAGGACAGCGCCTCGGAGCCGTGGAGGCGCGCGTCGGCCAGCGTTGCCTCGATGAGCTGCCACGGCTCGATGGACCCGTCCGGGACGCGGAAGGCGCGCCGGATCCGGGGGTTGAGGGCCGGCTCCTTCAGCAGGAGGTCGGCGACCCTGATCTCGTCGCAGTCGACGCCGCTCGCGTTGCAGTTGTCGGCGAAGGCCAGCACGTAGTCGTCGGGATCGTCCGGGGCGGCGACGAAGTAGCCGCCGGTGGCCTCGACGCTCGCGGGCGCGATCCGCCGGAGCACGCGGTTCTCGGTGATGCACTCGCGCGCGGCGAGCTGGTCCTTCTGGACATACCGGCCACCGGAGTGGAGGAGGCCGTGGTAGCGACCGGTGGTCCCCGTGCCGTAGTCGCCGCGCTCCACGAGGAGCCCACGGAGACCTCGGCGGGCAAGGTCGCGGAGCACCCCTGCGCCCGTGGCGCCTCCGCCGATGACGAGCACGTCCGCGGTGTGCGGAACCGTCATGACTGGATTACCTCGATGGTGACTGCCGGCGCGCCCGACGGCGTCGCGCGGCGGCCGATCGGCCGGGGGCGCCGCGCCTGCGGCGTCCCGGCTCACTCTAGCCCTTGGGCATGGATGCGGCAGATTCGGCTGCCTCGAGCACCTCGTCGAGCGTGGAGCCGGTGCTCGCCTGGACCGCCGCGATGACGGCGCCCTCGACGATCGGGCCGCGACTGAGCCTGACGTTCTGCGGGTCGCCCAGGAGCTCCAGTGCCGTCCTCGTCGCGAGGACGGCACTGCCCAGGTCCGCGAGGACGACGACGCCGGCGCCGGCATCGGCCTCGCCGATCGCTTCGGCGATGCGGGCAGCGTCCGTGCCGATGGCGCCGTCCGCCATCCCCCCGGCGGCGACGATCCGGACCTCCGGCCCGGCCATCTGGCCCGCCAGCTCGGCGGTGCCCTCGGCGATGCGGGCGGAGTGCGACACGACGACAAGGCCGACGAACTCGGCAGTCTCCGTGCTCACGATTCCCCTCGGTTCTTCGTGTGGTCAGATGACGACCCCGGCGCCGTGGGGGGCGCCGGGGTCGTCGATGCCTTCAGGACTGGCGGGTGACTACTCGACCCAGTCGAAGGTCCGCGTCACGGCCTTCTTCCAGAGCGCGTACTCCTTGTCGCGGCGGGCGGGGTCCATCTTGGGCGCCCACTCGGCGTCCTTGGCCCAGTTCGCGCGCAGGTCCTCGACCTCGGCCCAGTAGCCGACCGCGAGGCCGGCGGCGTAGGCCGCACCGAGCGCCGTCGTCTCGGCGACCTTCGGCCGGATGACCGGGACGCCCAGGACGTCAGCCTGGAACTGCATGAGGGTGTTGTTGAACACCATGCCGCCGTCGACCTTGAGGGCAGTGAGCGCGACGCCGGAGTCGGCGTTCATCGCGTCCAGGACCTCGCGGGTCTGCCACGCGGTCGCCTCGAGGACGGCACGCGCGATGTGACCCTTGTTGACGTAGCGGGTGAGGCCGGCGATGACGCCACGAGCGTCCGACTTCCAGTACGGCGCGAACAGGCCGCTGAACGCCGGGACGAAGTACACGCCGCCGTTGTCCTCGACGCTGTTGGCCAGGGCCTCGACCTCGTCCGAGGACGTGATCATCCCCAGGTTGTCGCGGAGCCACTGGACGAGCGCGCCGGTGATGGCGATGGAGCCCTCGAGGGCGTACACGGCCGGCTGATCGCCGATCTTGTAGCCCAGCGTGGTGAGCAGGCCGTTCTTCGACTGGACGGCCGTGTTGCCCGTGTTGAGGAGCATGAAGCAGCCGGTGCCATAGGTGTTCTTCGCCTCGCCGGCGGAGAAGCAGGTCTGGCCGAAGAGGGCCGCCTGCTGGTCGCCGAGGTCACCCGCGACCGGCACGCCGGCGAGCTCGCCGACGCAGGTGCCGTAGACCTCGGAGGAGGCCTTGATCGCCGGCAGCATGCTTCGCGGCACGCCCATGATCCCCATGATCTCGGCGTCCCAGTCCAGGGTCTCGAGGTTCATGAGCATCGTGCGGCTGGCGTTGGTGACGTCCGTGACATGCACGCCGCCATTGACGCCGCCGGTGAGGTTCCAGATGCACCACGTGTCGATGTTGCCGAAGAGCAGGTCACCGGCGTCGGCCTTGGCCTTGGCGCCCTCGACGTTGTCGAGGATCCAGCGGACCTTGGGTCCCGAGAAGTAGGTGGCCAGCGGGAGGCCGACCTTGGCGCGGAAGCGATCCTGGCCGCCATCCTTGCCGAACTCGGTGACGTAGACGTCCGTGCGGGTGTCCTGCCACACGATGGCGTTGTAGACCGGCTTGCCCGTCGTCTTGTCCCAGACGACCGCGGTCTCGCGCTGGTTGGTGATGCCCACGGCTGCGAGGTCGGCGGCGGTGATCCCGGCCTTCTGGAGACCACCCGCGATGACTTCCTGCGCGCGCGCCCAGATCTCCATCGGGTCGTGCTCGACCCAGCCCGGCTTCGGGAAGATCTGTTCGTGCTCCTTCTGGTGGATCGCGACGACGGCACCGGCGTGGTCAAAGATCATGAACCGGGTGCTCGTGGTGCCCTGATCGAGGGCTCCGACGTACTTCGACATTCAGGTTGCTCCGATAGGTGTGCGAGTGGTGTCGCTGACTAGGCCCGGGACCAGGCGTCGGCAGCGGCCTTGAGCATGAGATGGGTGGACGTCGCACCGGGGTCCTGGTGACCCGCGCTGCGCTCCCCGAGATAGCTGGCCCGCCCCTTGCGGGCCACGAGCGGGATGGTGCCGAGCATGCCCTGCTCTGCTGCCGCGGCCGCTGCGGCCAGGGCGTCGGCGGGGCTTGCGCCCTCGTCAACCGCCTGGTGCAGCGCGGCCTGTGCCGGCAGCAGCGCCTCGAGCATCGTCTTGTCGCCTGCCTGGGCCTTGCCCAGCCCCTGGACGCGGGTGATCCCGTTGTCCACGGCCGCGACGAACTCGGCGAGGTCGATCTCCGGCTTGCCGGCGGACGTTCCGGCCAACTGGAGGAAGAACGAGCCGTAGAGCGGGCCGCTCGCGCCACCGACGGTGGAGATGAGCGTCATGCCTACGGACTTGAGGAGGGCTCCGACGTCGCCCGTGGGCACCATCGGGAGCTTGGCGAGGACTGCCTGGAACCCGCGGTCCATGTTGATCCCGTGGTCGGCGTCGCCGATCGCGGAATCGAGCTCCGTCAGGTACCCCTTGTTCTCACGGAGCACCTGCGCGAAGCCCTGGATCCAGGCCACGACGTCATCGCTGGTGATGCGTTCGTTGGAGGTCATCGGGTGCCTCTGGATCCCTCGCCGTCCCGGGCCGGTACTAGACGCCCCACCGCAGGGCGGGCGTGTTGACCGGTGCATCCCAGTACTTGGTCAGCTCGTCGTCAAGCTTGAGCAGCGTGATCGAACAGCCGGCCATCTCGAGCGAGGTGATGTAGCTGCCGACCAGGTTGCGGGTGATCGTCACGCCACGCGCCGCGCACAGCTGCGCGAGCTTGTTGTAGACGATGTAAAGCTCGATGAGCGGGGTGCCGCCGAGGCCGTTCACGAACGCGAGGACGTTGTCGCCGCGCTGGAACGGGAGGTCCTCGAGGATCGGCGTGGCGAGCATCTCGGTGATCTCGTCGGCGGTGGCGAGCTTCATCCGGGACCGGCCCGGCTCGCCATGGATGCCGACCCCGATCTCCATTTCGTCGTCCGCGATCTCGAAGGTCGGCTTGCCGGCCGCGGGCACCGTGCAGCTCGTGAGGGCCATGCCCATGGAGCGCACGTTGTCCTGGACCTTCTGGCACAGCGCCGTGACGGTCGCCAGGTCGGCACCCGCCTCGGCGGCCGCGCCGACGATCTTCTCCGCGAGCACCGTGCCGCCGACACCACGTCGGCCTGCCGTATACAGGGAGTCCTTGACAGCGACGTCGTCGGCCATGATGACGGCCGAGACCTCATGCCCGTCGGCACGCGCCATCTCGGCCGCGAGCTCGAAGTTCATGATGTCGCCGGTGTAGTTCTTCACGATGTGCAGTACGCCCGCACCACCGTCCACGGCCTTGGTGGCCGCGAGCATCTGGTCCGGGACGGGCGAGGTGAAGACCGCGCCAGCGCAGGCCGCGTCGAGCATGCCCATGCCCACGAAGCCACCGTGCATCGGCTCGTGGCCGGAGCCACCGCCGGAGATGATCCCGACCTTGCCGGCGCGGGGAGCGTCCTTGCGGACGATGATGTTCGGCTCCTCGATCCGGATGTAGTCCGGGTGCGCGGCGAGCATGCCCGCGAGGGCCTCGTCGACCACGTTGTCGGGTGCGTTGATCAGCTTCTTCATGTGCTCACCCCAGGGTTCGGATCTGTGGGAAGTGGCGCCGCCCGGAACCGGAGGGACCCCGGGCGGCGCGCCGCAACATGCGTCAGGGCGTACTTGTCGTTACATCCCCATCGCGTTGACCCAGACGACGTTGTAGACGACCGCCGCGAGGACGCCGCCGATGATCGGGCCGACGACCGGCACCCAGGAGTAGCCCCAGTCCGAGTCGCCCTTGCCGGGGATCGGCAGGATCGCGTGGATGATGCGGGGGCCCAGGTCACGGGCGGGGTTGATCGCGTACCCGGTCGTGCCGCCAAGCGACATGCCGATCGAGAACACGACGATGGCGACCGGAAGGGCGCCGAGGGCCGCGAGGCCACCCCTGCCCATGGACACGCCGTCCGCGCTGCCGTTGGTGCCGAACGCGAAGACGACGAACACCAGCACGAACGTGCCGATGACCTCCGAGACCACGTTGAGCGGGAGATTCCGGATGTTCGGGCCGGTGCTGTAGACCGCGAGCTTGAGGCCCGGGTCCTCGGTGACCTTGAAGTGATCCCAGTAGTGGATCGTGACGAGCGTCGCGCCGAGCATCGCGCCGAGCATCTCGCCGATCAGGTACACCGGAACGAGACCCCAGCCGCTTGCGCCCGCGCCGGCGAGCTTGACGGCCTGGCCGTCGAGGGCTCCCTGCGCGGCGAGGCCGATGGTGACGGCGGGGTTGAGGTGCGCGCCGCTGATCGGGCCAGCAACGACGACGCCCACGAACACCGCGAACGCCCATGCGGCCGTGATGACGATCCAGCCCGCGTTCTGGGCCTTCGACTTGGCGAGCAGCACGCCTGCCACCACGCCGTCGCCGAGCAGGATCAGGAGCATCGTCCCGATCGTCTCAGCGAGAAAAATGTTCGTATCCCAAATCATGGATTGCACTCCCTCGATGGTGGGTTTGCCACCCTCCAGTGGCAGGGCCGAGAAGCCCTCTGCCCGCCGCGCGACATGCTCCCCTTGGCACGTCGCCGCAGCGTTGCGGCGCGAGGGCACAACCTCCTCCGGTAGCTCCTCCTTTCGCGATCCCCACGGGCGCAAGGGTTCTGTCGAGAACCAGGCGGACAGGAGACGCACCTGCCCGCAGAGGGGGTATGGAGGGACTCTAGAAGGCCCCCGGCCTCGCAACCATCAAGACTTCGTGAATCTCTGGCGCATCCGGGCCGCAACCTGGCCGCACCCTTCGAGTTCGGGACGGATGGCCCCTTTCGGGCATGCCGAACCGCGCTTCCGGATGCCCGATTGGCGCGGAAGCGCGGTCGTGGTCGCTATTCAGCATCGGGTTGGCGCAGACGGGCGCGATCGCCGCTGCGCCAGCTGTCAGCGCTGGTCGCGGCGGAAGGTCAGCCTTTGTCCAGCGGGCGATCGCCACTCGGTCGGTCCGGCCGCTCGGCGTCCGCGCCATCGCCTGCCCAGTGAGACTCGCCGGGCGTGTGGCGGTTGCCAGTGATCGAGACATCGCCCTCCGGCATCGTGGCCGGGTCAACGGGCGACGGGGCACCGTGTCCCCGGTCGCCGACCGCCTCGGTCTTGTTCCAGTGATCCTGGTTCGGATCCTCGTCGGCCGCTGGCTTCTCGCCGGCCCATTCCTCGCCAGCCCAGTCGCCCGTGCGCTTGATCTCGCCTGTCATGTGCGTACCTCCAGGAGACGGCCGTATGCGCGGCCCGAGCCACAGCGTCTCCCCTCGGCCGCCGCGGATGCGCGCCGATCTCGACCCGGCACCTCTCGTCCGCGCGACGATCACGGGGAACGCTCGAGCAGCGCCCGGAAAGCGGCCACGCGGCGCCACCGCTCGCAGGTCCGTCAGGTCCGCTCCACGGCCTCCGCGAGGCAGCGGATCAGCATCGCGCTCGAGACCGCGCCCGGGTCGAGGTGGCCGATGCTCCGCTCCCCGAGGTAGCTCGCGCGGCCCTTCCGGGCAAGGAGCGGCACCGTCGCGAGGGCGCCCTCCTGCGCGGCGTCGGCGGCGCGGCGGACCCGGGCGGCGATCGGTTCGCCCGGCAGGCCCGCGTGCAGTGCCTCGAGCGCGGGCACCAGGGCGTCCAGCATGGTCTTGTCGCCGGGGACGGCATGCCCGAGGTCGCTGATCGATTGGATCGCCGCCGCCAACGCCGCCTCCGGGAGGCGATCCGGGTCGCCGTCCAGCTCCACGGCCGCGCCCGCGCGGACGAAGGCGCGCCCGTACAGCGCGCCGCTTGCCCCGCCCACGGTGCCCATGATCCGTCGGCCCGCAGCACCGAGGATTGCCGCCGCGTCAGCGGGTCGGTCGAGCGCGGCAGCTCGTTCGTCGGTGTTGTCGTTGTGGCCACGACTGAGCTCGGCCGCCACCGCCGTGAGCCCCCGGTCGAGGTTGATGCCGTGGTCCCCGTCGCCGATCGCGGCATCGAGGTCCGTCAGCCGGCCCCTTGCCTCGTGGACCACGGCCGCCCAGCCGAGCAGCCATGCCCGGGCGATGCCTGCGGCGCGGGCCTCCCGCTCGGGACGACCGGCGTTCGCCGTAGCGGGAGTCCCAGCGTCTTCCCGCGACGCCGGATCGGCCATCGTCAGCCCCCGTCCCGTGGCAGCTTCGGGGTCCGCGCGGCTGCCTCCGCGGCCGCGACCACCCCGTCGATCGACGCGCCGCCGGCGATCGCCACCCCGGCCAGCACCGCGCCCTCGACGAACGGCGCCTCGCTGACGCGGACGCGGGCCCGATCGTTGTCGCCAAGCTCGTCGAGGGCGATGTCGATCGCCAGCCCGGCGCTGCCGAGATCGAGCAGGACGATCAGCGAGTCGCCGCCTGCCGCATCCAGGGCGCGCCGGAGCGCCGAGGCGACGTCGATCCCGCTCGTGCCCAGGCGCCCGCCCGAGAGCCCACCTGCCCCCTCGACCGGCACCCGCGGGGCGGCCTGCCGGACCATCGCCCGGACCCCCGACACGACCTCGGAACTGTGGCCCACGAGCACGAGACCGATCACGCAGCGCGCTCCTCTTCCGCGCCGGGTGGCGCCGATGCACGGCCATACAGCCGGTGCACGGCCATACACTAGCCGTGCGCATGGACAACCGTATCGCCGGCATCGACGGGGCGGCGGACCGCCCGGCCGACACCGCCGCACCCATCCTGTTCACGACATCGGACCTGCGTGCGTTCGTCGTTCGAGCCGAGCGCGCGCTCGTGCGTCATCGCGCCTGCCTGGACCGGCTGGACGCGGCGCTCGGCGATGGCGACCACGGCGAGAACATGAGCGTGGGCTTCGGCGACGCGTCCCGGGCCCTCGGATCGGACGACCGGGACCCGGGCGACATCCTGCGCGAGCTCGGCCATCTTCTCGTGGCCGGCGTCGGTGGGGCCGGCGGCAGCCTGTACGGGACGGCGTTCATCGAAGCCGGGATCGCGATCGCCGGACGGCGGGTCCTCACCCCCGCCGACCTCGCCACGGCGCTCGAGGCAGCCGCGGACGGCCTCGCCCGGCGTGGGCGCTGTCGGGGCGGTGACAAGACGATCTACGACGCGCTGCGCCCCGCCGCCGATGCCTATGCGCAGACGCTGGCGGCCGGCGAGAGCATGGACGACTCGCTCCGCCGTGCGGCGTCTGCCGCACGAGCGGGCATGCTGTCAACGACGCCGCTCATCGCCCGCCGCGGGCTCGCCCTCCGGCTGGGGGAGCGGTCCCGCGGCCACCAGGACCCGGGGGCCACCTCGTGCTTCCTCCTGGTCCGGGCGATGCTGCCGCCCGCGGCGCGAAGGCGAAGCAGACTGCCGGTCGCGGGCCGGCCACGATGACGGATTCCGTCGACCCGAAGCCGATGGACACCGGGGACGCCGTCGCGATGACGGCCGCCGAGCGCCGTCGGATCTTCGAGGATGCCCAGCGCCAGGCCGACACCGTCTTCGCGCAGTACCAGCTCAGCCAGCTCCTGGCGCTCGGGGGCGCCCTGCCGATCATGGCGGCAAGCGTCATCGGCGAGCTCGTCCGGGTGAGCGACGCCGTCGCGGGCGCGCTGTGGCTCGCCTCGCCGGGGACGCAGGCGCTCGACCGTTGTGCAACCGAGCCCGACGCCGATGCCTACCCGGACCTTGTCGCGGTGCCCGACCGGTTCGCAAGCGCCGGGGACGCCGAGGCGTGGGTCCGCGCCAGCGGCTGGCACGGCGTGGCCCTCGACGAGCGACGCGAGATCGGCGAGGACGGGACCGTCACCCGTGTCGTCGGCTTCATCGCGCTGCGGCCACCGGAGGGGGCATCGCTCCCGCCCGACCGGATCCGGCTGCTGGGCCTCGTCCGCCACGAGCTTGCGATCGCGTTCCGGGCGGCGCAGCTGCGGGAGACGCTCGCCGGCGAGCAGGCGCTGCTCGCGGCGATCCTTGACGGCGCCAACGACGGGATCGTCGCGGTGGACGAGGAGCGGCGGGTGGTTCGGGTCAACCGCGCGGCGTGGTCGCTCCTTGGCGGACACCGCACTGGAGGCACGGAGACCTGCCGCGAGCTGCTGGGGTGCTCGATCGAGGGCGACCTGCGGTCAGCGGGCGCACTTCGCTGCGGTCCGCGGTGTCGCTTCGAGGAGGTCCTCGACGGCCCGTCCGGGATCGTGGATGCCGAGATCCACCTGCCGCGCGTGGACGGGACGGACATCCCGGTCGCCGCCTCCTTCTCCGCGATGGCCGGCCGTGAGACGGGCGCGGTGGTGGTGCTCCGGGACATGCGGGCGGAGCAGGCCGCGGGGGAGCTCCGGGCAAGCTTTCTCGCGGCGGTCTCGCACGAGCTCCGGACGCCCCTCGCCCTGATCGGCGGGTACGTGGACAGCCTCCTCGGGCTGGACCTTGACGCCGCCGCGCAACGCCGTTCGGTGGAGCGCATCGGGGGAGCGGCAACGCGGCTCAACGGGCTCGTGGACGAGCTGCTGGACCTCACGCAAGTCGAGCACGCGAGCATGGGGCTTCGGCGCACCCGGGTGGACCTCGCCGCGATGCTCGGTGGGTTCACGCTCGACCTCGGCGAATCGCCCGGCATGCCGCCCATCCACGTGACGCTGCCCGCGGACCTGCCGGCACTGGACGCGGACGTCGTACAACTCGGCCACGTTCTCGCGAACCTTGTCGACAACGCGCGCAAGTACGGGGGAGAGGGTCCCGTGACCATCTCCGCCCACCGCTCCCGCCGCCAGGTCGTGATCACGATCACGGATACCGGACCGGGCATCCCGCCCGACGAGCGCCCATTGGTGTTCGACCGGTTCTTCCGCGGGCGCGTCGCCCGTGCCGGCTCGACCCGCGGAAGCGGCCTCGGCCTGTACGTGTGCCGGCGGCTGGTGGAGGCGCACGGCGGCCAGATCTGGGTGGAGCCGTCCGATGGCCGGAGCGCGATCTCGTTCAGCCTGCCGCATGCCCGCCTCGCCCCGAAGCGGGCGTCCCGATGACGCGCGACACCACGCGTGACGCGACGCCGGACCCGGCCTGGCCCCCGACCTCCGACGAACCGGTCGGACTGCCGCGTGAGCAGGCGCCGGACGACGGTCATCCGGCGGCGCGTGCGGCCGACGGACGCCGGCTCGTCGCGCCCCCGGCCCGTGCGGATGCGCCACTGCCCGGCCACGGCGAGCTCATCCTCATCGTGGAGGACGAGCCCGAGTTCCGCGAGCTCGTGGAGCTGTGGGTCACGCGCCACGGCTGGCGGACGGCCATCGCCGTGGACGGCTCGGAGGCAATCCGGCGGTTCGCGGAGGAGGAGCCAGCGCTCGTCCTGCTCGACCTCAACCTGCCGGGCATGGACGGCTGGCAGGTCACCGAGTGGATCCGGAGCGTCGGCACGACGCCGGTCCTGATGGTCACTGCGCTCGGCGCGGAGGGGGACGTCGTGCGCGGCCTCGTCGCGGGCGCAGACGACTACCTCACGAAGCCCGTCAGCTTTCCGGAGCTCGTCGCCCGGATCACTGCCGCGCTCCGGCGGGCACGGGTCGGATCGGCACGGACCGACGACGCGGCGATGGACTTCGACGGGTTGCGGATCGAGCCCGAGACACACCGCGTCATCGGCGAGGCCGAGGAGGTCCACCTCACGCCGACGGAGTTCCGGCTGCTGCTCTCGCTTGCCCGGCGGCCGGACCGGCTGGTCGCGCACGCGGACCTGCTGCGCTCGGTGTGGGGCCCCACGTACGGCGATGAGACCCAGCTCCTGCGGGTGACGATGGGCAACCTGCGCGCGAAGCTCGCGGCGGCCTCGCCCGGCCGGACGTTCATCGCGACCGAGTACGGCCTGGGCTATCGCTTCCTGCCGGATCGCTGAGGGCCCTCTGCTACGATCGGGCGCAACCCACCAGGCCATCGCCCGCCCGTGTCCATGCCAAGGCCGCGGGCCATCGGAGCCCCACGCGTGACGAACCCTTCGACCGTCGATCCCAACGACGTCCAGCCCGCTGTGGCCAACCTCGAGACGATCGTCTCCCTGTCCAAGCGGCGCGGTTTCATCTTCCCGTCGTCGGAGATCTACGGCGGCATCAACGCGGTCTGGGACTACGGGCCCCTCGGCGTCGAGCTCAAGAACAACGTCAAGCGCGCCTGGTGGAAGGCGATGGTCCAGGACCGCAACGACATCGTGGGGCTCGATGCGGGCATCCTCATGCACCCCCAGGTGTGGATCACGTCGGGCCACGTCGGCTCGTTCAGCGACCCGCTGGTCGAGTGCGCCGAGTGCCATCGCCGATACCGCCTGGACGAGCTTCCGGGGACGGAGAGCCTGAGCCAGACGGACCTGCGCGACGAGACGGTCACGAAGCGCCTCAACCTCGTGTGCCCCAACGACGGCACGCTGCTCTCGCCGCCGCGCCGCTTCAACCTGATGTTCACGAGCCACATGGGCCCCGTGGAGGACGACGGCAACATCGTCTACTTTCGCCCCGAAACCGCCCAGGGGTCGTACGTCAACTTCAAGAACGTCCAGCAGAGCTCGCGCAAGAAGATCCCGTTCGGCATCGCCCAGGTCGGAAAGTCGTTCCGCAACGAGATCTCGCCCGGCAACTTCGTGTTCCGGATGCGCGAGTTCGAGCAGATGGAGATGCAGTACTTCGTCCGCCCCAACGAGGGCGCGACCGCAGCCTTCGAGGAGTGGCTGCCGAAGCGCAAGGCGTGGTACGAGAGCTACGGCGTGACGCCTTCCCGGCTGCGCTTCCGGGAGCACGCGCCGGACGAGCTGGCGCATTACGCGAAGAAGGCGATCGACGTCGAGTACCGCTTCCCGTTCGGGTGGAAGGAACTCGAGGGCATCCACAACCGTGGTGACTTCGACCTCGGGTCGCACGCGAAGGCCTCGGGGGAGAACCTCGAGTACTTCGACCAGGCGAACGACGAGCACTTCATCCCGTGGGTCGTGGAGACGGCTGCGGGCGCAGACCGGGCGGCGTTCACGTTCCTCATCGACGCCTATCGCGAGGAGGAGGTCCGCGGCGAGACGCGCGTGGTCCTGGGCCTCCACCCGGACATCGCGCCGTACAAGGTCGCGGTCCTGCCGCTGCTCAAGAAGCGGCCGGAGATCGTGGAGCTGTGCCACAAGGTCCTCGGCGATCTCAAGCGGGACATGATGGCGGTCTACGACGACACGGCCGCGATCGGCAAGCTCTACCGGCGCCAGGACGAGATCGGCACGCCGTGGTGCGTGACGGTCGACGTGGACTCGCTCGAGGACGGGGCGGTGACGGTTCGCGACCGCGACTCGATGACCCAGGAGCGGGTGTCGGTCGAGAACGTCAAGCGGCTGATCATGGACAGGATGTCGGCCGTCAGGCCGTAGCCAGTCGGGCCGCCGGGGCCTGATCCGCGCGATCCGCGCGATCCGCGCGATCCGCGCCCGGTCGCAGCGCGGCGCAACGGTTCCGTCGCGAGACGTTTCGGTCGCTGGGCGGGGCCATCGACGCCCGGGCGCACCACCCTGAGGTCCGGTGTGCGACAGCACCGGAGGGGGACGACCGGGTCATGGCTGCCCGGTGCCGGTGACAAGAGGATGCGTGGCAGGGACGCGGTCGTTGCGCAAGGTCGCGCTGACGGCCGCGCCCATCCATGTCCGGGGAGGTTCGGGGATTCAATGGGCGTCACGGGGAAGCGGGGACGCGGCATGGCGGCGTATGCCGTCCTGGTGCTGGGTGCGGCGCTGCTCGCGCCGTCCGCCTCGATGGCCGCAGCCGATACCGACCACGACGGCCTGTACGACACGTTCGAGACCGGTCGATCACTCACGAACCCGCGGTCGGCGGACAGCGACCGCGACGGCCTCGGCGACGCCCTCGAGGACCCGGACCACGACCTGCTGACGAACAGGCAGGAGCAGACGATCGGGACGCATCCCCGCATGGCCGACACAGACCGCGACGGGATCCGCGATGACCGGGAGGATGCCGACGGCGACACGCTCCAGAACCACTACGAGTACCTCGCCGGGACACACCCGCGGCGCGCGGACTCCGACGGCGACGGCACGAGCGACGCGTGGGAGAACCCCGACGGCGACGGCCTCCAGAACGTCCGCGAACAAACCGTGGGCACCCTGCCGCGCAACCCGGACACGGACGGCGACGGGATCCGCGACGAGCGCGAGGACCCGGACAGGGACAAGCTGTGGAACGTGACCGACTTCCGCGCCCGGCTCGACCCCCGCCTCGCCGACACGGACAAGGACGGCCTGCTCGATGGCATCGAGGATTCGGATGGCGACGGGCTGGCGAACGCGGTGGAGCAGGCGCTCGGGACGAACCCGGGCGCGGCGGACACGGACCGCGATGGCACACCCGACGGGTCGGAGGACGCCGACGCGGACGGGCTCCCGAACCTTGCCGAGCTCGCCCGCGGGCTGGACCCGACCGACCCCGACACCGATGACGACGGAACCCTGGACGGCGACGAACCGCTCCCCGTGGCAGCGGCGCCGGTCGTCGCGGGCGCGCCTGGATGCACGGTATTCCCGGCGGACAACGTCTGGAACGTCCGCGTGGACGGTCGGCCGGTCCGCACGGACAGCTCCACGCTCATCAGCTCGATCGGGCGGTCGAGCACGTTCCACATGGACTTCGGGTCATCTGCCGGCTATGGGATCCCGTACCAGGTGGTGGACGCGTCGACGACCCGCCGCAGTGTCGCCTTCGACTATGCCGACGAATCGGACGCGGGACCCTATCCGATACCCGACGCGCCGCTGATCGAGGGCGGCTCCGACCGGCACATCCTCCTCGTCGATCGTGACGCGTGTCGGCTGTACGAGCTGTGGAACGCGCGCCAGACGACGGGCGGCTCGTGGCGGGCCGGCTCGGGCGCCCAGTGGGACCTCGCGTCGAACGCGTTGCGGCCCGCCGGCTGGACATCCGGCGACGCGGCGGGGCTGCCGATCCTGCCTGGCCTCGTGCGCTACGACGAGGTCGCCGCAGGCGAGATCCTCCACGCACTCCGGTTTACCGCCCCACAGACCCGGAACGCCTACATCTACCCTGCTCGCCACCACGCGTCGTCCTCGACGAGTGCATCGCTGCCGCCGATGGGCCTCCGGATCCGGCTCAAGGCGAGCGCGAACCTCGCGGGGCTGTCGCCCGCGGCGCGCGTCATCGCGGTCGCGCTCCAGCGCTACGGGATGATCCTCGCCGACAACGGGTCGCCGTGGTACGTGTCGGGGATGAGCGACCCACGATTCGACGACGACGTGCTCCACGAGCTCGACCGGTTTACCGGCGCGGACCTCGAGGCAGTCGACACGACCGGGTTCGTCAACGGCCCGTAGCGCCGTGGCTCCCGTGGTCAGGCCGTGGCGGCCGCCGGCTCCTTCGCCTCGTCGGTGCCGTTGCTCGGCGGCCAGTCGCCGCGCAACCACGCGTCGATCGACTTCGCGGACCGCTTCCCGTCGCCCATCGCGAGGATGACGGTCGCGGCGCCGCGCACGATGTCGCCGCCCGCGAACACGCCGGGGAGGCTCGTCATGCCGTGCTCGTCGGCCAGGAGATAGCCGTACTCGTTGACCGTGAGCTCGGGGGCGCTGCCGGTGAGCAGCGGGTTCGCCTTGGTGCCGATCGCCACGACCACGAGGTCGCAGTCGATCGTGAAGTCGGAGCCATCGACCTTCGTCGGTCGGCGACGTCCGGAGGCGTCGGGCTCGCCGAGCACGATCTCCACGCAGCGCAGCCCGGTGACCCAGCGGTTCTCGTCGCCGACGACCTCGGTGGGCGCGGTGAGGTACTTGAACTCGACGCCCTCGTCGATCGCGTGGTGGACCTCCTCCTTGCGCGCCGGGAGCTCGTCCGCGGAGCGCCGGTAGACGATCGTCGCCGCTGCGGCGCCCAGGCGTCGCGCAGTGCGCACGGCGTCCATCGCGACGTTGCCGCCGCCCACGACCACGACCCGCTGGCCGTGGAGAACCGGTGTCGCCGAGTCCGCGTTCCACGCGCCCATGAGGTTGACGCGCGTCAGGTACTCGTTGGCGGAGTAGACGCCTTTGAAGTTCTCGCCCGGGACGTCCATGAACACCGGCAAGCCGGCGCCGACCGCCAGGAACAGGGCGTCGTAGGTCTCGCGCAGCTCGGGGACGGTGTAGGTTCGGCCGACGATCGCGTCGACCTCGATCTTCACGCCCTCGGCGACGAGCCGGTCCACCTCGGCCTGGACGATGTCCTTGGGCAGGCGGAACTCCGGGATGCCATAGATGAGCACGCCGCCCGGGGCATGGAACGCCTCGAACACCGTGACGTCGTGGCCGAGCTTGTTCAGCTCCCCCGCGGCGGTCAGGCCCGCGGGCCCTGAGCCAACGATGCCGACCGTCTTCCCGGTGCGTCCGCCGATGTGGTTCGGGAGCTTGTCGAGGTTGCCCTGCGCCCAGTCCGCGACGTAGCGCTCGAGGTAGCCGATGGCCACCGAGTCGCCCTTCTTCGTCCGGATGCAGACGCTCTCGCACTGGCTCTCCTGGGGGCATACGCGGCCCGTGACGCAGGGCAGCGCGTTGTCGCCGAGGAGGCTCTCCGCCGCCGACGGCAGGTCTCCGTCGCGCAGGAACTTGATGAACCGGGGGATGTTGACCCGGACGGGACAGCCTTCCACGCAGAACGGCTTGGGGCACTGGATGCAGCGCTCGGCCTCGAGCATCGCAAGCTGATAGGTGAGGCCCAGGTTGACCTCGCCGAAGTTGTGGGCACGGACGGTGCCCGCCTGCTCCGGCATCGACACACGGCCGATCGCCATGCGCTCCTTGTTGCTGAGCGGAGCCTTGTCGGGCTCCTCCGATCCGCCGGTGGGAGCCGGGGACGCGGGCTCGGTCATGCCTTCACCTCGGTGGTTGCGCAGGCGCCCTGCGCCTCGTCGTCCTTCTGGCGCGCCACGGCGGCCTGCTCGAAGGAGCGGTAGGTGGTCAGCCGGTCGGCCAGCTCCTGGAAGTTCACCTGGTGGGCATCGAACTCGGGGCCGTCGACGCAGGCGTACTTCGTCTCGCCGCCGATCGTCACCCGGCAGCCGCCGCACATGCCCGTGCCGTCGACCATGATCGCGTTGAGGGACACGGTGGTGTGGACGTCGTACGGGCGGGTCATCTCCGCGACGGCCTTCATCATCGGCACGGGGCCGATGGCATAGACCGCGTCGACGCCGCCCTTGTCGAGCTCGTCCTTGAGGGCCTGGGTCACGAAGCCGTGGCGGCCATAGGAGCCGTCGTCCGTGCAGATGACGACCTCGCCCATCGCCCGCAGCTCGTTCTCGAGGATCACCCACTCCTTCGACCGGCCGCCGATGACGCTCGTGACCTTCACGCCGTTGTCGGCGAGCGCGCGGACGATCGGCAGCAGGACGGCCGTGCCGACGCCGCCGCCGACGCACACCGCGTGGCCCGTCTCGAGGAGGTGCGTCTCGGCGCCCAAGGGGCCCGCGACGTCCTGGATGGTCTCGCCGACCTGGAGCGCGGTGAGCTCGGTCGTGCTGGCGCCGATGGCCTGGATCATGAGCGTGATCGTGCCGGCCTCGGGGTCGTTGTCCGCAATTGTGAGCGGGATGCGCTCCGCACCCGGACCCTTCCGCACGATGACGAACTGGCCGGGACGCCGGACCTTCGCGATCCTGGGGGCCTCGACCACGAGGCGGACGACGTTCGGGGAGAGCTGCTCACGTTCGACGACGGGATGCAATTGCGGCCTCGCTGGTACTGATCAGTGCGTCCATCGTCGTCCGGGGCACCCCCGCCGCGTTACCTGCCCATGGCCCCGTGCTGCGGTCCGAAGGTCACGTGGCCCGGGGGCCGTCCGGCGGCGTGTCAGCGCGCTGCGCCCTTCGTTCGGTCGCTCCGCGTTGCGTCGTCCGTCCGCGCGGCGGGTCTTCGGTCCGCAGCCCCCGACCCCCGACCCCTGTCGCCCCGGTCGCTGGGCGGAGCTACGGTTCCGTCGCGGCACGTCTCCGTCGCTGGGTGGCGTGGACGTTCCGTGGGAGGCTCGCTGGCGCAACAAACCGGTCGCTGGGCGGCGTATTCGTTCCAGCGCGGAACCGTTGCGTCCCTGGGCGGCGGAAGGGCACGGGCGGGCGGGCGGAAGGGCACCGGCGGGCGGAACAGTTCGGCGGCGCGCGCCGAGCCCCGTGCGCCGAGCGCTCCGTGAGCAGCGCCAACATCGCAGCGCCAACCCGACCTCAGCCGAAGACGTGCCGCTGCGGTTCGGTCGTCACGGTCTGGATGCCTCCGGCAGGCCGCGATGGCGCCGCGATGCCGGACATGCCCTGGAGCCGGAGGCGCGCCGTCAATGCGCGCGTCGTACCTGGTCAGCCGACGGCGTGGGTCAGCCGGCGGCCGGCGTCCCCGTGGGGGACTTGCCCTTTGGCCAGTAGAGCTCCTTCTTCACGTGGAACTCCGGGAAGCCGCGCTCCATGAGCACCCGCTCCGCGTTGAGGATCATGTCGGGGTTGCCGCAGATGTAGACGACGGTCCGGTCCGGTCGCAGGCCCTGCTCGCGGCAGACGTCCATCACGACCTGCTCCGCGCGGCCGACCCTGCCGGTCCAGCCGGCGTTCCGCGGGTCGTTGGCACGGGAGATCGTGGGCACGTACGTCAGCCGGTAGGCCGGGTCCGCCTGCCATGCCTCGAGCTCCGCCCGGTAGCCGAGCTCCGGCGCGAACGAGCAGCCGTTCACGAGGACCGTCCGGCGCGGCTTCCCGTGGGCCATCGTCTCGCGGACCATCGAGATGAACGGCGCGATCCCGGTGCCGGTCGACAGGTACAGGTGCGTCCGGTCGTCGTCGGGCTCCAGCATGAACTTGCCCTTGGGCCCGATCATCCGCATCCGGTGGCCGATCTCGAGGCGCCACAGGGCCGTCGTAAAGCGCAGAATCGGCACGAGGCGGACGAAGAACTCGTAGCCCTCGGAGCCGGCGACGACCGGCGCCGAGGCCACCGAGTACGGTCGCTGCAGCATCTTCCCGTCTGCCATCACGCCCGTCGTCATGTACTGCCCGGACTCGAACGGCGTCGGCTCGCCGTCGAACCGCACCCAGAAGTAGGCCAGGTCAGCGGTCAGGTCGACCCGCTTGACGAGCGTCGCGTTGTACGCGTCCGCCTCGGGCTCGATGACGCGCGTGTCCTCGTCGTTGTCTGTCACCGGGTGAGGCTCCTGTTGGGCGGTCGCCGGGGTCACGGGCACGATGCGCCGCCCGGGTCCGGACGCGGCCAAGTGTAGCCGCCCCCAGGGTCCCGACCCCGCTGGTCACGAACCGCGTGGGCCGGTGGTGGCGCCGCGAGGGGCCGTTGTGCGGGTGGCGCGGTACGGATGGCCCTGCAGTCCGCAGTGAGCAGGTGGCGTTGGCCCATGGAACGCCGCGAGGGCCAGCATCCGGAGTCCCCAGGGGCCCGTCGCAACCCCGCCGCAATCGGGCGGCCTCCGAACGCCGTCGTACACTTTGGGCAACCCACCGCGATGCGTTGCGGGCGGCGCCGAGTGAGCGCGCCATGCCCCGCCAGCCAAGGAGCCTTGCCACGATGGCCCACGCCACAGCCACGATCGCCGACCGACCCCACGTCGCCACGAAGCGCTACATCTACGCCTGGGGCGAGGGGACCGCCGAAGGCCACGGGAAGATGAAGGACCTCCTCGGCGGCAAGGGCGCCGGCCTGGCGGAGATGACCCTCGCCGGCCTGCCGACCCCGCCCGGATTCACGATCACCACCGAGGCCTGCAACGACTACTTCGCCAATGGCAAGCAGCTGCCCGCCGGCCTCTGGGAGGACGTCCTGGGCGCGGTGAAGGAGGTCGAGGCGCGGTCCGCCAAGGGCTTCGGCGATCCGAAGAACCCGCTCCTGGTCTCGGTTCGCTCCGGCGCCAAGTTCTCGATGCCCGGGATGATGGACACCGTCCTCAACCTCGGCCTCAACGAGGAGACCCTCGAGGGCCTCATCGCCCTGTCGGGCAACGATCGCTTCGGCTGGGACGCGTACCGGCGCTTCATCGCGATGTTCGGCAGGATCGTCATGGACGTGCCTGCACGCGTCGAGACGGCCCCGGACGGGTCCACCGCGGAGTACAACCGCTTCGACGACGCGCTCGACGAAGTCAAGGACAAGGTCGGCGCGAAGACCGACACGGACCTCGACACGGCCGCCCTCAAGGAGCTGGTGGTCACCTACAAGGCGATCGTGCGCGAGCACACCGGTCGCGACTTCCCGACCGACGTCTACGAGCAGCTGGACCTGGCCGTCAAGGCCGTGTTCGCCTCGTGGTTCGGCAAGCGGGCGAACGACTACCGCACCAGCCAGAAGATCGCCCACGACCTCGGCACCGCCGTGAACGTGGTCACGATGGTCTTCGGCAACATGGGCGATGACTCCGGCACCGGCGTCGCGTTCACGCGCAACACCTTTGACGGCACGAAGGAGCTCTACGGCGAGTACCTCGTCAACGCCCAGGGCGAGGACGTGGTTGCCGGTATCCGCACGCCGCAGGACATCAGCCACCTCAAGGAGGAGATGCCCGAGGCGTACGACGAGTTCCTGAAGATCGGCCAGCAGCTGGAGGCGCACTACGGCGACGTCCAGGACCTCGAGTTCACGATCGAGCGTGGCCGGCTGTACATGCTCCAGACGCGCATCGCGAAGCGGACCGCAGCCGCGGCGGTCAAGATCGCCGTGGACATGGTCGCCGAGGGCGTGATCACCGAGCGCGAGGCCGTCGAGCGCATCGAGCCCGGCCAGGTGGACCAGCTCCTCCGGGCGCAGTTCGACCCCCAGGCCCGCAAGGCCGCGAAGCGCGTCGCCAAGGGGCTCAACGCCTCGCCGGGCGCCGCGGTCGGGCGTGCCGTGTTCAACGCGGACGTGGCCGTCGAGTGGGTCGCGCGGGGCGAGAAGGTCGTCCTGGTGCGCGTGGAGACGTCGCCGGACGACTTCCACGGCATGGCCGTGGCCGAGGGCATCCTGACCGCTCGCGGGGGTGCTACCAGCCACGCAGCGGTCGTCGCGCGCCAGATCGGCAAGCCGTGCGTCGCCGGCTGTGCCGAGCTCGTCGTGGACTACGCGACGAAGACAGCGAACAGCACCACGACCGGTGCGACCTTCGCCGAGGGCGACTGGATCAGCGTCGACGGCTCCACGGGCGAGGTCTTCGTCGGCGCGCTGCCGACGGTCGAGGCCCGCTTCGAGGATCAGCCGGAGCTCCAGCAGATCCTCGGTTGGGCCGACGGGATCCGCCGGATGCAGATCTGGGCCAACGCCGACAAGCCCGAGGAGGCCGCGCAGGCCCTCGCCTATGGCGCCCAGGGCATCGGCCTCTGCCGCACCGAGCACATGTTCCGCGAGGGCGAGCGCCTGGAGATCGTCCGCGGCGCCATCCTCGTCGCCAACGTGGCCACCCGCGCCAAGGCCAAGACGGCCGCGGGCGAGGCCCTGACTGCTGACGAGGCCGAGGCGCTCGAGACGTTCGACGCCGCGATGGCCAAGCTCGAGGTCCTCCAGCAGGGGGACTTCGAGGGCATCCTCGCGGCGATGAGCGGCCTGCCGGTGGTCGTCCGCCTCATCGATCCGCCGCTCCACGAGTTCCTCCCCAACCTTGAGGAGCAGCTCGTCAAGGTGACCAAGGCGGGCGACGCCGCGACCGCCGCGGACCGGGAGCTCCTGGCCACGATCAAGTCGATGCATGAGCAGAACCCGATGCTGGGCCTGCGCGGCTGCCGCCTCGGCCTGATGATCCCCGACTTCGTGAAGATCCAGACCCGCGCCATCCTGAACGCCGCCGTGGCGGTCAAGAAGGCCGGCAAGGATCCGCGGCCGGAGATCATGATCCCGCTCGTGGGTCACGTGAACGAGCTGATCGCGACGCGCGCCCTGCTCGACGCCGAGGCCGACGCCGTCGTCGCCACCGCGGGCGAGGAGATCGACTTCAAGTTCGGCACCATGATCGAGATCCCGCGTGCCGTTTGGGTCGCGGACAAGATTGCCGAATACGCAGAGTTCTTCAGCTTCGGCACCAACGACCTGACCCAGATGACGTTCGGCTACAGCCGCGACGACGCCGAGGGCGGCTTCCTCCTCAGGTACGTCGAGGGCGTCACCCTCCCCGGTGAGGACAAGCCGTTCCCGATCCTCGCCGAGAACCCGTTCCAGACGCTCGACGACGTGATCGCCGACGAGATGCAGATGGCCGTGGACAAGGGTCGCTCGACCCGCCCGAACCTCAAGGTCGGGATCTGCGGGGAGCACGGTGGCGACCCGGCATCGATCCACAAGTGCGAGAAGATCGGCCTGGACTACGTGTCCTGCTCGCCGTTCCGCGTCCCGGTGGCACGCCTCGCGGCCGCCCAGGCCGTGCTCGAGGCCACCAACGACGAGAAGTAGCGAACCCGGCCGCTCGGGCATCTGGCCCGCGGCCTCTACTGAATCCGCGGTAGACGCCGCCCTCCTCGATCAGGGGGGCGGCGTTTTGCTGTCCCGGGTCCACCATTCCGGCATCGCCGGTCGTCCGCCAGATGCGTTCGGGATCCCGGCCCGGGGGGAATGGGAGCGTGCCCGATCCCATGTCTGCAGACGCGTCCCAACCCGGGCGGCTCAGCCGCCTCGCCATCGCCGCGACCCGCCCGCCGCCTCCTCGGGCGCACGGGCACGGACGGAGGCCTCCTCGCGCCCGTCCGTGGAGACGTGCTCTCGCGTATCCACCCCGGTGATCGTGGCGTTCGTGGGCGGGCGCCTGCTGACCGCGCTGCTCCACGGGTCCGCGAAGCTCCGCGACCTCTGCGAGGACGGGCGATACGCGCTGCACAACCACCAGGACGCCGCGGTCCCAACGAGCTGCAGCTCCCAGGCCGGTCCGTCGAGGCGACGGGTGGGGTTCGCGCGGCGGCCGTCGCCGGCGGCCCATTCGAGGTCGCTGAGGCAGACGGGATGTTCGAGCTCCGGATCGACGCCGTCACGCCCGGCGAGCGTCCCGACGCGGACGCCTGGCCGGCCACTTACCGGTCGTGGCGCACGGGCCAGCGGCGCCTGGCGGGCTACTCGAAGACGACGATCTGGCGGGCCGCCTCGCCCGCTCGCAGACGGTCGAACGCATTCTCGAGGTCCACGAGCGGCAGCCGCCGGTCGATCAGCCGGTCGACCGGCAGCCGGCCCTCGAGGTACCACGCCGCATAGCGCGGGAAGTCGATCGCCGCCACCGCGGACCCGTAGTTCGATCCGATGATCCGGCGGGCGCCGTCGACGAACGGGAAGCCCTCGAAGCGCGCGGTCTCTCCGAACGCGGTCATGCCGACGAGCACCGCCGTCCCGCCCGGCGGGAGCGCAGCGATCGCCTGCTCGATCGTCGCGGGCAGGCCGATCGCCTCGAAGATGAACTCCGGCCCGCCATCGCCCGCCGCCTCGCGGATGCCGGCGATGACCTGCGCCGGATCGGACGGGTCGGCGAGGACCCAGTGCGTCGCGCCAAGCGTGCCGGCGAGGTCGATCTTCGACCGGTTCGTGTCCACGGCGATGATCCGCGAGGCGCCCGCGATCACCGCGCCCATCACGCACGACAGCCCCACGCCGCCGAGGCCGATGACGGCGACGGTCGAGCCGGCAGGGACGTCCGCCGTCTTGAGCACCGCACCGACCCCCGTGGAGACACCACAGCCGATGAGCGCGGCGACCTCCGGCGGGACGCCGTCGGGCATCGGCACGACCGCGGACGCGGGCACGACCTGCGCCGAGGCCATGGTCCCGATCGAGAGGTAGGCGAGGACGGGCGAGCCATCCGGTCGGGCGAGGCGCGTCGTCCCATCGACCTGGGCGTGGCGCAGCGACGGCGACCCGAGGCACAGCCACTGGCGCCCACGCTGGCATTCGCGGCAGCGGAGGCACGGGGCGTACCAGGAGAGTGCGACCGACCGCCCCACGACCGACGCGTCCAGGCCCGCGCCGACCGCCTCGATGATGCCGGCACCCTCGTGGCCCATGACGATGGGCCCCGGCCGCTGCCACTCCCCGTCGCGGACATGGAGGTCAGAGTGACAGACGCCGGATGCGGTCATCCGCACGAGCACCTCGCCCGGGTGCGGCTCGTCCAGCAGCAGGTCCTCGATCGTGGTGGGCACGCCGGCCCGCTCGATGACCGCCGCCTCGATCTCGCGCATCCGCGCAGCCTCCTCCGTGTGTCGGACCCCTCGGTGTGTCTGACCGCGGGACGCCGCGGGCCGGGTAGCCCGTCCGTGGCCCGCACCCCGCAGCATGCCCGAAACGGACGCAGCGCTAGCCGGTGTTCTGCAGTCCGGCGGCGATCCCGTTGATCGTCGCGCCCACCACAGCCCGGATGCGCGTCGCCTCCGCGGGGGTGATGTCGGGCGCGCGGAGCCGCCCCAGCAGCTCCACCTGGACCGCCGACAGGGCGTCGATGTACGGGTTGCGCAGCTCGATCGAGCGGGCGAGCGTTGGATGCCCGGCGAGCAGCCGGTCGCGGCCGGTGACGAGGAGCAGGAGGCGGATCGAGCGCGCGAACTCGGCCTCGATCATGCCCCGGATCGCGGTCGCCTCCGGCCCGCCGGCGAGGTCCGCGTAGCGCCGGAACGTGCCGAGGTCGGCCTTCGCCAGCGACAGCTCCGCGTTGTCCAGCACCGAGGCGAAGAACGGCCAACGCCGGTAGAGCGCCCCGAGGTGCTGGACGACCTCGATGCCGCCGCGTGCGGCGACCGCCTCGAGCGCCGTGCCCAGGCCGTACCAGCCGGGCAGGTTCGCGCGGGACTGCGACCACGCGAAGACCCACGGGATCGCCCGCAGGGCAGCGACGTCCTTCGGCGTCGGGCGATGGGTCCCCGCGCGACCGGGCCTCGACGCCGGCCGCGAGCCGAGGCCGAGGCCCGGGATCAGGTCGATCGGCGTGGCCGCGCGGAAGAACGCGGCGAACTCGGGGAGCTCGACGAGCGCGCGGTAGGCCATCCGGGAGATCGCGGTCAGCTCGGTCATCGTGTCGCGACCGGCCGCCGCGGCCTCGAGCGTCTCGCGCTCGTGGTCGGGCGTGGACGCGAGCAGCGCGGCGGCCGTGACCTGCTCGAGGTGGCGCTGGGCGATGGTCGCATCCGCGTAGTGCGCGGCGATGATCTCGCCCTGCTCGGTGAACTTGAGGCGCCCGCCGACGGAGCCCGGCGCCTGTGCGAGGATCGCCCGGTTCGCCGGTCCGCCGCCGCGCCCGATGGCCCCGCCACGGCCGTGGAACAGCGTCAGGGTGACGCCGTGACGGCGGGCCGAGGCGACCAGCGCCTCCTGCGCCCGGTAGAGAAGCCAGTTCGCGGCCAGGAACCCGCTCTCCTTCGACGAGTCGGAGTAGCCGAGCATGACCTCCTGGACGTTGCCCCTGGCCCCCAGGTGCTCGCGGTAGGCAGGGTTCCCCAACATGTCGTCGAGCAGGGCGCCCGCACCGGCGAGCGCGTCGGCGGACTCGAGCAGCGGGACGACATCGAGGACGGGGCACGCGGCGGGCAGGTCCGCGAGCACCGGGACGGGCGCCCCGAACGGCTCGGGCTCCGCGGCCCGGCGGGCGAGCTCCAGGACGGTCTCCACGTCAGCGGCGCTGGTCGTGAACGAGATGACATAGCGGTGGCTCGCGTCGAGCCCGAACCGGGCCTGCAGCCGCGCGATCGACCGGAACGTCGCCAGGACCTCGCCCAGCGGCACGCCGCCGCCGACGTCCGCGTCCGGGCCTGCGCCGGCGTCCAGCGCCGCGATCGCCGCCCGGTGGACCGCCGCGTGCTGGCGCACCTCGAGCGACGCCAGGTGGAACCCGAACGTCGCTACCTGCCAGCGCAGGTCCGCGAGCTCGCCCCATGCGACACGTCCCAGCCCGTCCGCGACGAGCGCATCGGCGACCACCGCCAGCTCGGCCTCGAGGATCGCGGGATTGGCGTAGTTGCCCGCGCGCGCCGAGGTCTCGCCCGTGAGTGCCGCGCGGGTCCGCCGGATGCGCTCCGCGATCGCGCCCAGGCGCTGGCGGTACGGCTCCTCGGGGAAGCGGCGACGCAGCTGGCGCACGGTCTCGGGGAGCTCTTCCGAGTCGCGCGCCAGCGCGCTCCCGAGTGCCCGCTCCATGTGCTCAGGGGCGACACGCGCGGCGACCGTCTGCATGAGCCGCCCGGTGACCGCCTCGTAGCCGCGCAACAGGTGGTCGACCTGGAGCCGCGCGGCGTGGAGCGTGATGTCCGAGGTCACCCCCGGGTGGCCATCCCGGTCCGCGCCGATCCACGACCCGAACCGGAGCACCGCCGGCGCGGCCACCGCGTGCGTCCCCGTGTTGCCGCTGTCCCCCGCGAGGTCGGGCGCCGCGTCCGGCCCGTTGGCCGTCCTGGGCCCGGCCGACGTTCGCGGCCCACGCGCCTGGTCCAGCGCCCGGTCGATCGCGCGCTGGAAACGGGGGACGACGGTGAACAGCGTCTCGTCGAAGATCGCGAGCACGGAGCGGACCTCGTCCAGCGGCGTGGGCATCACCGACCGCAGGTCCCCGGTGTGCCACAGGAGCGTGATTTCCTCGCGCAGGCGGCGGCGCAGGTCGGCGTCCTCGTCGGGCGTCGTGAGGTGGTCATCGAGCGTGTCGAGGAGCCTTCGGATGCGCCGCAGCGCCACGAGCAGCGTGCGCCGCCGGGCCTCGGTCGGGTGGGCGGTGAGCACCGGGTGGACGACGACGCCATCGACCAGGGCCTGGACGCCAGCGGGCCCCTGGATCGCCAGGAGCTGCTCGATCGCGTCGCCGATGGAGTCGTCGATGGGGCCGCCGCGGGCGCGCCGCGCACGGGTCCGCAGGACGCGAATCCGCTGCCGCTCCTCGGCGAGGTTGACGAGCTGGAAGTAGAGGGTGAACGCCTTGGCCACGGACGCGGCCCGCTCGAGGTCCAGGGATGCGATCTCCGCACCCAGCCGCTTGCGTTCGAGGTCTGGCTCGAAGCTCGTCCCGGGCTCACCCCGCCGGAGCGCGATCGTTCGCCGCCGGATCCGCTCCACGAGCGCGAACAGGTCCGGCCCGGCCTGCTCCGCGATGACCTGGCCGAGTAGCGCCCCGAGGAGCCGGACCTCGCGGGCGAGCGGGTCACGGGCGCGACCGATCCCGGGACCCGGCGGCTCCGCGGCGACCGCGGGAAACCGGGCTCCCGATGCGCGCGTGCGGGTGCCCCCTGCAGAGCGGGGCGCATGCTGGGCCACGCCCTAAGGATGAGGGAGCGGGGCCCTGGCGTGCCACCCGACCAGGGTTACGGTTCGACTCCAAGGGCACTGTCCCGGTACCCGCCCGCAACCGTCGAACGGACCGCCGACGCCTAGGCTTGTATCGTGCTCGCCATGCCGACGATCGAGGACGGGAACCGCGCTGCACGGACGCCGCGCCCGCATGGTCCAGCCACGCCCGGCCCGGCGGCGACCATCCCCGCCGAGGACGCCGTTGCGGCGCTGCGAACGCTCCACGAGTTCCTCCGGCTCGCAACCACCGCGCGCACGTGGGAGGAGCTCCTCGAGACCGTCGTCGACGGGACGCGCGACGCTCTCCGTGGCAGCGTCACGTCGCTGTATCTCCTCGACCGCGACGGGCTGAACCTGCGCCTCGCCGCGACGAACGGCCTCGACCGCCACCAGATCGGCCGCGCGATCGTGCCGTTCGGGGAAGGGATCACCGGGACCGTCGCCGCGATGCGCCAGGCCATGGCCATCCCCGACGTCCGCGGCGACGCGCGCTTCCTGTGGGTCCGCGGGATCGACCAGCGGCGCTTCGTCCACTCGATGCTGTCCGTCCCACTGACGTGGCGCGACCAGGTCGTCGGCGTGCTCAACGTCCAGACCGAGGCGCACCGGGAGTTCGATGCCAACGATGTCGCCCAGCTGTCGGCGATCGCGGACCTCCTCGCCGGGATCGTCGAGAAGGGCCGCCTCCAGCGCGAGGCAGAGGCCCAGGTGGAGCAGCTCGTCGCCCTGGACCAGGCCCGGTCAGAGCTGATCGCCCTCGTTACCCACGAGCTGCGGACGCCGCTCGCCGTCGTGCGTGCCTACACGGACCTGCTCTCGGAGGAGCCGTCGCTCCAGGACCGCTCGTCGCGCGACCCGCGCCGCCGCGCCACGCGCGCCTCGTGGCACACCGGCACGCTGGAGCAGATCGAGCGGCTGGACAGGCTGGTGGACTCGATCCTGTCATCCGTCCGGGTGGTCCCGGACCAGCCCGCGGAGCTCGGCACGATCGACCTTGGTGTGGTCGTCGGGGACCTCGTCGGCGGCCTTCGCCCGCTGCTGCACCGGCACCGGACCACGCTGGTGCGGTCGCGCCGGCTCGCCGTGCTGGCGGATCCCGCCCGCCTCCGCCAGGTGCTGGAGCACCTCCTGGAGAACGCGGTGAAATACGCGCCCCCGGACACGCGGGTCGAGATCGGCTGGACGCTCGTCGAGGGCGTCGTGCAGGTCGCGATCACGGACGAGGGCCCCGGCATCCCGCCCGAATGGCGGGAGCGGATCTTCGAGCCGTATGCCCGACGGGACACGTCGACCGCGCGGGGGTCCGGCATCGGGCTCTATGCGGCACGGCGGATCGCGGAATCGATGGGCGGACGATTGTGGTGTGAACCCGGTGCCGCAGGGGGCGCACGGTTCGTGCTCGCCCTCCCCGCGGCCGTCGCGGCATAGTGAGAAAGGCAGGTGGCGAGGTGATCGGTACGCGACCGCTTCGAATCCTCGTGGTGGACGACGACCCGGCGATGGTCGGCGCGATCACGGCACTGGTGGGGACCGAGGGCCACCAGGTCATCACCGCGTACGACGGCCTGACGGCCGTCAAGCGCTTCCGCGAAGAGCGGCCGGACCTCGTCCTGCTGGACCTCGCGATGCCGGGTCCGGACGGGTTCACGGTCATCGGGCAGCTCCGCTCGTCGGGCAACGTCCCGGTGCTGGTCGTGTCGGGCGAGAGCTCTGAGGCCGCGAAGGTCAAGGCACTGGGCATCGGCGCGGACGACTACCTCGTCAAGCCGTTCGGCAAGCAGGAGCTCCTCGCGCGGATTTCCGCGGTCATGCGCCGCGTGGACCTGGCGGGGACGGGCAGGCTGGGCTCCGAGGGTGTGCCGGGCATCCTTACCGCGGGCTCCCTGACCCTCGAGCCTGCGCGCCACGAGGCACGGGTCGGAGCGATCTCGCTGGGCCTGACCCCGACGGAGTTCCGGCTGCTCGAGGCGCTCGTCCGCGCGGGCGGGGACCTCGTCGCCCATCACCGGCTGGCCCGCGCCGGCTGGCCCGCCGAGCCCGACCCGGACCTGCTGTGGCTCAAGCCGCACCTCGCCCGCCTACGCTCGAAGCTCGAGGCCGTAGGCGGCCCCCGGATCGTCGCCGTGCGCTCCGTGGGCTACCGCATCGAGGCGGACGAACCCGCCTGACCAGCGACAACCAGGTTCCGCGGGTCCCGATCACAGGACCAGGACCAGGACCAGAGTCCGGGAAATCGAAACGGCCCCGGGGGCGTGACCCGGGGCCATGACGGTGTGGTGAGGCGGACGCCGCCTCGTCGCCCGGGGCTGGGCCGAGGTGTGGCTTCACAGTCCACCAAATCTGCAGACGGCGGCCCGGGTCGTCGGTTTCGTGGCCCTGCAGGCTACGAAGGCAGCAGATTCGGTCCAAGACGGCCTCGAGCGCGAAGATCGTTGACCCTGAGACCACAGAATCGACGCCTCGGGACCACTCATGAAGGATTCACGGACTGTGAAGCCACGGGTCCCCGGCGCACTCGGCGGCGACGGGTCCCGGGGGGGCGGCCACGGGTCCCGGGGGAGCGGCCCCGGCGGAGCGGCCACGGGCCCCGGCGGAGCGGCCACGGGCCCCGGCGGAGCGGCCACGGGCCCCGGGGGAGCGGCTGCGGGTCCCCGCGCACTCGGTGGGCACTCGATGGCTGCGGTTGCCGAACGGCAGCGGGTCCCTGTCGGCCCCGGCGCCGTGAATCGAAACGGCCCCGTGAACGAAACGGCCCCGTGAATCGAAACGGCCCCGGGGGCGTGACCCGGGGCCGCGTCGGTGTGGTGCGGGGCTGTGGCCCCGGTCGCGCTACGCGGCGACGAGCGGGCGTCCGCTGCGGTCGTGCTCGGCGTCGGCGCAGTCGACCTTGTCGCCGCGCGCGTCACGGCCGGCCATCGGCGCGAAGTGACGGTAGGTGTCGGCGCTGGCGCGCTGGAGACGGCAGCCGCAGGCCGTGCAGGTCACGGGGCCGGTGCGGACCTCGGCGCCGGCAATGCCGTTGGTGTCGAAGGCGGGGTATGTCAATTCGGTGTCCTCCCTGGGCCCGGCGGAGACGCCGGAAGGAGCGGCCGGCCGTCTCGCCGGTGGGGTGGACGGACCGGAACCGGATCCGTGTGGGGCGGCAGTTGCAGGAACTCCCGAGCACCAATCCTGCACCGATCGGGCCCGCCGATCGATCACCCGTGCGGCGGCGAGCAGGTTGCGGTTCGGTATCGAGCTTCGCGACCGCTGTGTCGAGCCGGTTGCCGACCGCGAGCCCTGCGCCCGGGGCGACAACCTCAGGAACCCTCGGCAACATCGGCGGCAACCCCGGTGACAACCCCGGTGGCAACCGGGCAACAACCCCGACAACGGGCGATCCCGGGCCCACGTCCCCTCGAACGCAGGCCCGGGATCGTCGATCTCCGGAGAACGGCCGGCTCGTGCCGGCCGGGACGTCATACCTGGTAGGCGACCTCGCCGTGGACGGACTTGTCGAGGCCCATCTCCTCGTCCCTCGCGTTGACGCGGATGCCGAGGATGACGTCGACGATCTTCACGATGATGAACGTCGCGCTGACCGCATAGGCAATCGTGGCGCCCACGGCGATGAGCTGGGTGAGGATCTGGCCGGCGTTGCCGTCGATCAGGCCGTGACCGGCTGCGTTGATCGCGCTGGTGGCGAACACGCCGGTCGCGATGGCGCCGAACGTGCCGCCCACGCCATGGACTGCGAACACGTCAAGCGCGTCGTCGATCCGGAGCCGCTCGCGCAGGAGCGTGGCGCTGTAGCAGATGAGGCCGACGGCGAGGCCGATGAACAGGGCGCCACCGGCGGTGACGTAGCCCGAGGCCGGGGTGATCGCCACGAGGCCCGCGACCGCGCCGCAGGCGGCGCCGACGACCGAGACCTTCTTCTTGTGCAGCCAGCTCGCGAGCACCCACGTGATGGTCGCGGCGCCAGCGGCCGTGTTCGTGACGAGCAGCGCGTTGGCCGCCAGGCCGTCAGCGTGGAGCGAGGATCCGGCGTTGAACCCGAACCAGCCGAACCACAGGAGGCCCGCGCCGAGGACGGTCATCGGGATGTCGTGCGGCTCGAGGCCCTCGCCGTTGACGGCGCGCTTGCCGATGAGCAGGGCGACGATCAGGGCCGAGATGCCGGACGAGGCGTGGACGACGGTGCCGCCCGCGAAGTCGAGCGCGCCCATCTTGAACAGCCAGCCGTCGGTCGACCACACCCAGTGCGCGATCGGCGAGTAGACGACGACCGACCACAGGATGGTGAACAGCACGAACGCGGCGAACCGCTTGCGCTCGGCGAACGCGCCCGTGATCAGCGCCGGGGTGATCGCCGCGAACATCAGCTGGAACGCAGCGAACAGGACGAACGGGATCGTCGGGCCATAGGCGGGATTCGGCGTGAGGCCGACGTTCATGAAGCCCACGAAGTCCAGGCCGCCGATGAGGCCCAGGCCGCCGACGTCCTTGCCGAACGCCAGCGAGAACCCGATGAGCACCCACACGACGCTCACCAGGGCGAGGCCGAAGAAGCTGTGCATGATCGTCGAGAGCACGTTCTTGCGCCGGACGAGCCCACCGTAGAAGAGTGCGAGGCCCGGCAGCATCACCATGACAAGCGCGGTTGCGATGAGCATCCAGGCGGTGTCGCCAGTGTCGATCGCGGCGCCGTCGGCAGCGGCGGCGACGCCGGGCAGGGCACCCAGCAGCGCGCCGGCGGCCAGCCCGCCGAGCAGCAGTCTTCGTGCAGGTCGCATCGTTCGATCAGCCTCCCACGTCGTCGGGGCCGGTCGAAGACCGGCACTCGTGCGCCGAAGGTTGCGATGCCCCGGTCAATCGCACGCGGATCGTGGGCGGTGCGGGCCGGATTCCGTTGGGTCCCCGTCGGTTGCGGCCAGGTGGCGGTGATTCCTCGGTCAGACGCCTTCGGGTGCGCCACCGGGACCGGATCCGGGATCGCTGGGCGCGCCGTCCGTCCCACCCGGCGCAACGTCCTCGGCAAGCACGCCCGAGCGCCGGATCACCCAGCCGGCGGTCGTACCCTGGACCAGCAGCGTCACGAGCACGATCCCGTACACCGCCCCCGTGAGCAGGTCGCGGTCCTTGAGGGCAGGTGGCAGGGCGAGCGCAAGCGCGACCGCGATCGCGCCCCGCAACCCCGCCCAGAACATGACATGGAGGTAGCCGACCGAGGGCGCGTTCGGGCCACGGATGAGCCGCGATCCGCCGCCGACGACACCGTAGACCACGATCGCCCGGGCAAGCGTGATCGCCACGAACCCCGCGGCGATGACCGGCGCGGCCAGCAGGAGCAGGTCGGGGCTGATCGCGAACCCGACGAGCAGGAATGTCACGGCCGTCAGCACGAACGCAGTGAACTCCCACACGACGTCGAGGGCGTCGCGGGTGCCCTGGCTCAGGCCGCGGACGCCTGCCTGGTTGCCCAGCACCAGCCCGACCACGACGGTCGCGATGACGCCCGACTCATGGACCCGGTCCGCCACGATGTACGTCGCATAGGCGGCCACGAACGAGATCGCGACCTCGATCATGTGATCGTCGGTCGCCCGCATGACCCGGAACGCGACGAGCCCGCCGATGAGGCCGAGGACCGCGCTGGATACGATCGTCGTGACGAACGCGACGGCGCCCCCGGCCAGTGAGACCGGCGCCGTGAGGGCGCCAAGGGCGATGGTGAACAGGACGATGCCGGTGCCGTCGTTGAGCAGGCTCTCCGCCTCGACGACCGTGGCCAGGCGCGGCGGCGCGCCGACCCGCTTGAACAGCGCCACGACCGCGACCGGGTCCGTGGCCGAGATCATCGCGCCCAGCAGGAATGCGAGCCCGAAGTCCATGCCAGTGACCATGGACACGATCACCGCGACGACGGCCGCGGTGATCAGGACGCCCGGCGCGGCGAGGACCGCGACCGCGAGGAATGTCCGGCGCAGCTCGGAGACGTCGATCTTGTACGCGGCCTCGAACACGAGACCGGGGATGAGCCCGATCAGGATCAGCTCCTGGGTGACCTCGACGCGCCCGATCGGCTGCAGGATCGCGATCACGAGCCCCGCAAGCACCAGCGCCACGGAGTAGGGGAGCGCGGCACGGCGGGCGATGATCGAGACCCCGGTCGCGATCATCAGGATCAGGACGAGGAGCTCGATCGGGATCAGGGCTGCCGTCGCGGATTCGGCCATCAGGTCGAGCGTAGCGTGCGGCACGCGGGCCGGTACCCTGTCCGTGCATCACAGCGGTGGACGGCATGGATCTCGCATCCACGAGCTCGCCTGACCCGTGGAACGCTTGCGACGCTCAGGCGGGCCAGCGGAAGGCGATCAGGGTGCCCTGCCCACCGGATCCCCGGCCGATCTCGAGCACGGCATCGCACGCGCGCGACTCCGCGCGCATGTCCGCGATCCCGCGCCGCCCGCTGCGGGCCGCTGCGGCTTCGTCGATTGGTGGGCCGTCGCCGTCGTCCTCGATCCGTAGCCGCACGACCGCCGGCGTCATGACGATGCCCACCGCCACGGTCGCGCCGGGCGCGTGCCGGACGACGTTGTCCATCGCCAGCTGCGCAACCCGAAACGCAGCCCGTTCCACCTCGCGCGGTGGCCGACCCGCGTCCCTCCCTGCCTCGGGTGACACGGCGTCGCCCGCCACGAGGATCTCCACGCGCACCGCGGACCGGTCCTCGGTCCGTTCCGCCAGCCACTCGAGCGCCGCAAGCAGGCCCATCTCCTCGAGGACGATCGAGCGCCGCGAGACCAGCAGCGCCTCCACCTCGTCGACCGCCATGCGCAGGTCGGCGGCCAGTCGTTCGACCGTGCCGCCTTCCTCGGCCTCGGCGAGCGCGCGTCGCAGCGACGGCAGCACCTCGGCGTGGAGGTCAGCGGCGAGTCGGCCGCGCTCCGACTCGGCGGCCTCGTGACGACCCGCCTCCCGGCCCGGGACCAGCTCGTCCACGAACACCCGGACGGCCGTGAATGCCGATTGGCCGGACCGGCCGTCGGGATCCGCTGCGTCGCTGCGCCTGGTCTCGGCGAGCCGTTCGCGCGTCCGACCGAACGCCGGCCGCAGGTCGCGCTCGAGGCCGATGCACGTCAGGCCCGCGACAACGCCCAGCCACAGCCACTCCGGCACGCCACCGCGCTCCCCGAGCAACGTCCGGGCCACCATGCTGCCGATCAGCGTCGCGCTCAGGCTGCCGGCCGCGATCCACGCCAGCGCCAGGACGACCCGCGGCCGCCGGCCGTCCCACGTCGCATACGCCGCCGCGACCACGGGCGGGACCACGAGCGCGATCGCCACGAGCGCGCTGAGGACCGGCACCGTCACGTCGCCGGCGATCGCGCGGACCTCGCGGACGATGCCCACCGATGCGAGCGTGGATGCCGTGGCGCCAACGATCAGCGAGACCCACGCGAGGGTCGGGGCCCACGAGTGGGTCAGGGCGACGAACGTGAACGCCCCCAGTGCCCACAGGTGCGGCACCCAGTCGGACACGTCAGGTGCCGGGACGCCGAACGGGTTGAGGACGCGCAGTGCGAGGGAGCCGGCGACCAGCGCGCCGGTCGTCGCCGTCGCCAGGCGCATCGCCCGCGGGATCGGCGCGCCCACGTTCGCGCGGAGCGCGGAACCGGCGCCGCTGACGTTCACGACCGGGCCTTCTCCGCGACCCAGCCCTCCCGGAGCGCGAGGACCGCGAGCTCGGTCCGTGACAGCACCCCGTAGCGGTCGAACAGCCGTCGAAGGTGGCTCTCGACGGTCTTCTCCGTGACCCCCAGCTGGGCGCCGACCTCGTCGTTGGAGGCACCTCCGCAGACCAGGGTCAGCACCTCGATCTCGCGGTCCGAGGGGCGGCGGGGCGCAGACCGGATCGCGCGCAGCATGGCCGCCGAGAACGCGGTCCCGCCCGCGGCCACCGTCCGGATCGCGTCGAGGATCTCCTGGACCTCGCTGGTCTTGAGGAGGTAGCCCGCGGCGCCCCGCTCGAACGCGGAGCGGATGAGCGGCGGCTGGTCGAACGAGGACAGCAGGAGCACGGCCGGACCGCCGGGCCCCACGGCCTCGAGGAGTCGAAGGCCCTCGGCCTCGCCCGCGAGCTGGACGTCCGTCACCAGCACGTCAACGCCGACGGCGCCGGGCCCGGAGATGAGCGCGCGCGCCTCGTCCAGGGATCGGGCACTCCCCGCGAGCGCGAGGTCGTCCGCGCCCCGGATCGCTGCGCTGACCGCCGCGAGGATCGCCGGATGATCGTCCACGAGCGCAACCCGGATCGTCTGGCCCACCATGCCCGCAGCCTACTCCGCCGCCTCGACTGCGCGAAGGCCCCGGCGCAGGGCGATGCGCGAGGCCCGAGTGCGGGACATCCCGCAACGGCGCCCGGCATACTGCCAGTACGCACTCGAGGGGGCCAATGGACGATCAGGAGACCCGGCGGATCGACCCGCCGGCATTAAACGACGAACCGGTAGCAACGGGCGACGAACGGGCGACGAACGACGAACCGGCCGGTACGCCGGCACGCGACGAGACGCCCGCACCCGCCGACGGGCCGTTCTCCGACGGGCCGCCCCCGCCCCCCGTGCCCGGTGATCCCGGGGAAGGCTGGGCAGGCGGGCCGCCACCGCCGCCACCGCCGCAGGTCTGGCCGCAGGCTGGGGGATGGGCCCCCGGGCCGCCCCAGGCGGCCGCTCTCGACATCGGGTCCCTGCTGGGGCGCACCTTCGACACGCTGGGCCGCGAGTGGTCACTGTTCCTCGCCCTGTCGATCCCCGCGGGCATCGGTGGCCTGATCACGGTCGTGGTCTCGCGTACGTTCAACGAGATCATGACCAACCCCTACGCGCCACAGGACCCGGTGTCGAGCTTCGCGGGCGCGATCATCTCCGTCATCGCATCGGTCATCACGGCGCTGGGCGTGATCGTCGCGACGGACCGGCTGTGGCGCGGGCAGCAGGTGGGCCTGGTCGAGGCCCTGTCCGCGGGCGCCCGTCGGCTCCCGGTCCTCATCGGGCTGTACCTGCTGCTGGTCGTGGCGGTGATCGGCATCGCGATCGCCGTGACGCTCGCCTTCCTTCTGATCCTCCAGGCTGGACCGATCGGTGCGCTGCTGCTCGTCTTGGTCGTGCTTGCGATCATCCCGGTCGCGTTCTACGCGGAGGCTCGTCTGACCGTCATCCTCCCGGTCGTCGTCCTCGAGGACCAGGGCCCGATCGACAGCGTCCGGCGCGCGTGGCGCGTCACGAAGGGTTCCGTCCTGCTCCTGTTCGTCGGCCTGATCCTGATCAGCCTCGTCGCCGCGATCTCCACGTGGGGCGCGAGCATGCTCCTGCTGTTCTCCGACAGCCGCGTCGTCGCCGGCGTTGCCCTCGTCCTCGCGACGATGATCTCGGCGCCGCTGTCGGGCATCTGGATGACCCTCGCGTACGGGGACCTGACGGGCCGCGGCTACGGCGACTCCGAGCTCATGGCACGCGGGAAGGGCCGGAACGTCGGCGCGCTGATCGTGTTCGGCGTCGGGATCCTCCTCCTGCTCGTTGGCGGCGCGATCGCGGGCGACGGGTTCCAGCGCCTGCTCGAGTCCCTGCCCCGGCGCTAACCCGGCCGGACCAGCGCCGTTCGCCGCTGACCGGCCGTTCGCCTACTGGCGGCGGACCCGGATGTCATCGACGGCCGCTTCGACGAGGCTGTCGGCGCCGCCGTCGGTCGCCGCGATGACGAGGTGGATCGTCTGGCCGGCCCAGGCGTCGAGGTTGACGTTCGCCGAGCCCCACGCCGCGTCGTCGTCATTGGCGGCGCCCAGCTCCTCGAACACGACCGTCGGCGTGCCGTCCTCGGCCTCGACGATGACCTGCAGCGAGTCCTCGTTGGAGGCCGTCGCGCCGTGCGCGAGGTAGAAGCGGAACGTCAGGGAGCCGAGCGTGGCGGGGTCGCTGGGGAGCTTGATCGCCCGTGAGCGGATGGTCGTCGTGCCGCCATCGACGTCGTTCGCGCCGGCAACGGCGCCAGCCGACCCGCCCGTGACGAGATCGCGGCTGCCGGACACCGTGGTGCCGAGCTGCTTCGGCCCGCTGGACGACGTGTCCGCGGGATTCGCGATCTGCCAGGTGCCGGCCGTCGCCGTGTCGGTGCCTGCCTCGTCGCGCGTCCAGCCGCGGTTGATCTCCAGGTCGTCGTAGAGGGCGCCGCAATCGGCACGCACGAAGTCGGGCCCGAGGTCCCCGTACGGGCACGAGGCGCGGTCGATGAGGTGCAGGATCGCCGTGCGGTTGCGCGCCGTCTGCTTCGGGATCGTGGAGTCGTCGGGGTAGTGGTCGCCCCACACCGTGGGCGTCTCCGTCGGGTAGAGCTCGTACGTGTACGTGAAGATCCGGTACGTCGCGTACAGCCAGTCGATCTGGTCGCCGTCCGTGATGTACAGGTCGGAGCTCTGCTGTGCCGTGTAGCCGTTCCTCGCCGCCTGCGCCCGCCCGAGGGCCACGAACCCCCGCTGGTCGAGGCTCGTCATGTCGCCCGGGACGTTCGTCCTCGTGTAGCCGTACGGCCACAGGACCAGCTCGCCGTTGGTGTGGAGCGTGATGTGGGTGCGGATCTGCTGGACGCCGTTGACGACGCGGCTGGCGACGAAGTCCCGGAGCGCCTGGGTCTCGGGCGCGGAGAACGCCTCCGGCCCGCGGTAGATGATCGACGACGGGTTGCCCGATGAGCCGCCGCAGCAGCCCCAGCGGTAGCCGTAGTTGCGATTGAGGTCGGTGCCGATGGCCGTGGTGCCGGCGTTCGGCTGGCGGTTCTTGCGCCAGGCACGGAACGGGTTGCCGGTCAGGTCGTAGCGCATGCCGTCCGGGTTGAGCGCGAAGACGATGAACGTCTCGCGGCCGTTGACGAGGCGGGTGACGGTGCTGTCGGTGCCGTAGCCGGTGGTGAGCCAGCCCAGGATCGCGAGCGCCTGCTCGGTTCCCATGTGCTCGCGAGCGTGATGGAGCGCGTCGATGAGGACCTCGGGCTCGTTCTCGTCGGTGGCCACGTTGTCGCTGATCTTGGCCATCCAGATGTCGCGGCCCTGGTAGCTCTTGCCGATCGAGAAGACCTGGACGATGTCGGGGTAGCTCAGGGCGGCCTGCTGGATCTCGCCGACCATCTCGGGGAAGTTGTGGTAGCCAGACATGCTGGCCGGGAAGTCCGGTTCGGCGGCGCGTGCGGGTGCGGGGGCGGCAAGGGGTGCGATGAGAGCCACCGCCAGGGCGGCGATCGCGACAGTGGCGCGGATGGTTCGCATGCCCCGAGGGTGCCAGATGGGACCGACGTGCGGAACCCCACAATTCGTCCGGTCCCCGCCGGTCGCTCGGCCCCGCGGGTCCCCGCCGGGCGGTGTGGCCCGCCGGTCTCTCGGCCCCGCCGGTCGCTCGGCCCCGCCGGTCGCTCGGCCCCGCCGGTCTCCGCCGGGCGGTGTGGCCCCGCCGGTCGCTCGGCCCCGCCGGTCTCCGCCGGGCGGTGTGGCCCGCCGGTCGCTCGGCCCCGCCGGTCTCCGCCGGGCGGTGTGGCCCTGCAGTCCGTGAAACCTGCACCTCGGCCTCAGCCGCGCCGATTCCGTGGACCCTGAGTCGGCGCTTCCGGCATTCCAGGCCTGAGCCGGCTGAATCTGTCGGTTCCGCAGACTGCCTGGCCACAGTTTCGGCAGTGCCTCGCCGGTCCTGTCGATTTGGTGGACTCTGAAGCCACACCGAGCCTCCAGCCTGCCACGTCACCTCCCCGTGGGCCTCGCCTCGGCGCCCGCCCGGGCCCCCCGGCCCCGACCCGCCGCCGGCCTCCTCCGGCAGGCCAGGGTGGCTCCACAGTCCGCGAAACCTGCACATCGGCCGCGGCGACGCCGATTCCGTGGACCCTGAGTCCGCACCGTCGACAAGTCGGGCTTGATCGGTACGGATCCGGCCGAAGCGGTCGATCCCGCGGACTGCCTGGCCACAGATTCGGCAATAAGTCGCCGTGCATGCCGATTTGGTGGACTGTGAAGCCACGCCGAGCAAGCCACGCCGAGCAAGCCACGCCGAGCAAGCCACGCCGAGCAAGCCACGCCGAGCCCCCGCCGCACCTCCCGTCGCGAACCAAGGGAGCAATCCGATGGGCGACACCGACCTCGAGCGATCCATCCGCGACCGTCAACGATCACGTCGTCGTAGCCTGGGGAAGGAGCTCAAGCAGGTTCGATTGGAGGCGGGCATGTCGTTGCGCGACGTCGGCCGCGCCGTGGGAATCGACCCAAGCCACCTCTCCCGCGTCGAGGCCGGCGCACGGGACCTGAGCGCCGCGTCGCTCATCGCCATCGCGGCTGTCCTCGGGCACGACGTTTCCACGCGCCTGTACCCGTCGAGCGGCCCACGCGTTCGCGATCACATCCAGGTCCGGATGCTCGAGACGGTGATGGCCGCGGCGCACCCGCGATGGCACGCGCGCCTCGAGGTCCCGGTCTACGAGCCCGTCTACGGGGTGATCGACATCGTGCTCCAGGACCGGCTCACCGACGACCTCGTCAGTGGCGAAGGGCACAGCGCGCTCACCGCTGTTGACGCGCAGCTTCGATGGGCAGCCCAGAAGACCGATGCCCTTCCGTCTGCCCGCGGCTGGCCGTGGACCGACGCACCCGCGGCCCCGCGCACCTGTCGCCTTCTCGTTCTCCGATCCACGGCCGCCATGCGCGACCTTGTCCGCCAGTTGCCCGAGACCTTTGCAGCTGCCTATCCCGCGTCCTCAGCCGACGCGAGGGCGGCCCTTGTCGGGGGTGATCGCCGGTGGCCGGGCGACGCGATCCTGTGGGTCGACATCCGTGGCGCGGCGACCGCCCTTCGACGCTGATCTTGACAGCGCAACGTGACAGTGTCAAGATATGCCCATGCCTGAAGACCCGTACAGCCTCGCAGAACTCGCCCGCCTGGCGGACGTGACGCCGCGCACGGTGCGCTATTACGTAGCCCAAGGGCTGCTCGCGTCGCCTGGCGCGGCCGGGTCGGCAACGCGCTATAGCGAGGGTCACCTCGCGCGCCTGCGCCTCATCCGGCGTCTCCAGCGTGAGCACCTGCCGCTCGCCGAGATCCGGAGCCGCCTCGAGCGGTTGGGGGACGACGAAATTGGGGCCCTCCTCGGCTCCGAGACGGACGGGCATCCCGCCCCGGCGCCCGCCGAGACGCTCGCGTTCGTGCGTGACCTGATGGCGCAGTCCGGCGTCCGGCCCCGCGTCCAGGCGATCCGCGAGACCCAGGCGTCCTACGGGGCACCACTCCTGCGGCGGACGATGTCCAGCTCGGAGCCGATGACGCCAACCATGCCCGTGTCAGTCATGTCGGCGTCGCCGATGCCAGCCCCGCCCGGCCCCGCACCCTCAGCGCCGGCGCCAACTCCCCCGATTCGCGCCCCAATCGGGGACCGCACCACGTGGGAGCGCCTCTCGATCACGTCGGACGTGGAGATCCATGTCCGTCGCCCGCTCGACCGGCAGGCCAACAAGCGTGTTGAGCAACTCGTCCGGATTGCCCGGGAGCTGTTCGAGGACGCGGACTGACGCCCGGCACGGCGCCAGCAGCCCAGATACCTCACCCATCGCCAGAGACCGCCCCATCCGGCCTCACCCGCTTCGAAGGAGGCCCATTCGTGACCACTGACAACCAGCACGCCGGACGCATCGAGCTCGTCGATCCCGGCCTGACCATCCGGCCTGACCGCCGGCTCATCCGCGCACACGGCCGCAGCGAGCGCTTTCTGCTCGTCGACGTCGTCGCCCCGACGGTGGCGCCAGACCCGAGCCGTCGGCGCGCGCCCGTCAATCTGGGGTTCGTCGTTGACCGATCGGGGTCCATGGGCGGCCACAACAAGCTCGGGCTCGCGAAGCAGGCGGTGCTCGAGGCCGTGCATCGCCTCGATCCGGAGGATCGCTTCAGCGTCGTCGCGTACGACGATGCGATCGACGTGATCGTGGAGACGGCGCCCGCCACGCCGCAGGACCGCCGCCGGGCGTCGGATCAGCTGGCCGCCGTCGATGCCCGCGGGAGCACGAACCTGCATGGCGGCTGGCTCGCCGGCTGCGAGCAGGTTGCCGCCGGTCTCGTCGCGGATGGCGTCAACCGCGTCCTGCTCCTCACGGATGGGCTCGCCAACGTCGGCATCACGGACGAACAGGAGCTCGGCCGGCTCGTGGGGCAGCTCCGGGATCGAGGGATCACCACCAGCACCTTCGGCCTGGGCACGGACTTCGACGAGCGGCTGCTCCAGACCATGGCCGACGCCGGCGGCGGGCACTTCTATTTCATCGGGGACGTGGCGCAGATGCGCGACCACATCACGAGCGAGGTGGGGGAGACCCTGGAGGTCGTCGCCCGGGAGGTTGTCATTGAGCTCACGCTTCCGGATGCGATCCGCGTCGAGGCGCTCTCGCCGTTCCGGGTCGAGAAGCGTGCCGGCATGGTGCGTGTATTCCTCGGCGACATGGTGTCGGGGCAGACGCTGTCGGTCGTGCTCCGCGTCACGTTCGACTATGGGGAGGTCGGCCGGGAGCTCGGGATCGGCGTCCGCGTGGGCGATCGGGACGGAGCGTTCGTGCGGGCGATGCCGCCTCTTGACGCCGTGACGGTGGCGTGGCGCTACGCGGACCACCCGGACAACGACGTCCAGCCGCGGGACCGGGACGTCGATCGGATCGTCGCCCGGCTGTTCGCGGAGCGTGCGAAGCAGGAGGCGGTCCGGCTCAATCGAGAGGGCCGCTATGAGGAGGCGGGCAAGGCGCTCGACGGCGTACGGAAGCGCGTCGCCGCATACGCGGGCTCGGATGGCGAGCTGCGGAAGGTCGTCGATGAACTCCGTGAGGAACGCCCGGTGTACGCCGCCGCGATGCCCGAGATGGCCCGCAAGCAGGCCCACTACGCGTCGAGCCTCCTGATGCGTTCGCGGTCAGGGGATGGACGATCCCAGCGAAAGGCCTGATCAGACCGGGCAAGTGACGAGCGTATCGGGCATGTATGGTGCTCGCCGCAGCCCGTTCGCGACCCCCGGCCTCCGGGATCGAGCATGGGCGGGTTCCCAACCATGCAGCGGCACGGGCGACGCCTCGCCCGTGAGCCGCCTCCGGAGGTCTGACCCGATGACCACTCCCGTCGCGTCGTCGCCCCGAACCCGCCGCGCGCTCCTCGGGGCGGCGCTCGGCGCCGCCGCGGCGACCGTCGCCACCGCGATCGGGCGGCCGCTGCCTGCGAACGCGTCTGTGTATCCGCTCTGCTCGGGAACCACGAACATCGCCGATGCCCGCACCGACCTGGCGCGGAACAACAGTGGGACGGCACTCACCGTCTCGGCCGCCGACATGCCGCCCTACGCCTTGCAGACCGAGGTCGTCGCGATCGGGACCAACGTCTCGGATCCCGCGCTGCGGGTTGTCTCGACGGCGGCGGGCGGAACCGCTGGGGCGTTCGTCGCGAACCAGGCGGGCGCGTATGCACTGACGGCGACGGCATTGGGGAGCGGCAGTGTCGGGTTCTACACGACGGGCCAAGCCATCGGCGTCAGCTCGCACTCGGATGGGGCCGGCGGGTTGGGTGTTGCCGGGGAGGCTACGGGGGCGTTGGGCGTCGGCGTCTACGGGGATGGGTTCGTGGGGGTGAAAGGTCACGGCTCCAACGGGTACGGCGTCCAGGGTGAGGCGACGAGCGGTGTCGGCGGCGGCTTCAGCGCTACGACCGGCACGGCACTGCAGGTGACCGGAAAGGCCAGGTTCAGCCGGAGCGGCAAAGGCATCGATCGTGAAGAACGCGACCTACGTGGACGTGACGGTGCCCGGCGGCCTGTCAGGCTCGCCGCTGGCGTTCGCGAACCTCGTGAGCTACCGGACGGGCGTGTACGTTGCCGCGGTGACTCCGAATGCAACGACAGGCAAGGTCCGGATCCGGCTCAACAAGGTCGCCTCGACGACCTCGTCGACGACGGTCGCCTGGATCGTCATGGGCTGAGGCGCCTCGAACAACCCAGACCGCCGACGACACGGACGACACGGACGACACAATAGAGCCCTCGATGACCGACTTCGCCCAGCCCCGTTCCCGCCGCGCGCTCCTCGGTGCCGCGCTCGGAGCGGTCGTGGCAACCGCCGCCACGGCCATCGGCCGGCCGCTGCCCACCAACGCGACCGTGACCGCCATGTCGACCGGCACGACGAACGCCGCGGATGCCATCACGGGCCTCACCAGCACGTCGAACACCGTGCTCTCGGTGCGTCCCGAAGGCCTGGCAGCCCCGATCGGTGGCGTACTCCAGGTGGCCACGGACTCGAACATCGGTCTCCTCGTCAAGGCGATCGGTGCGGGTACCTTCGCTGCCCAGGTCGTCCACGAGGGCAGCAACGGAATCGCGATCGAGGTCGAGGCCATCGCGACGGGCGGCACCGGGATGCAGATCGACGGCGACGTGATCGGCATCAACGCATCCGCGCAGACGGCCGCCGCCGGCACGGGCGTCTCGGGTTCCGCGTTCGGCGTCGGGAGCATCGGCCTGGACGGGTACGGTGCAACGGGTGTCCGCGGCGAGGGACTCCTCGGGGGCGGGATCGGCGTCCGGGGGACCGCCACCACCGGGCAGGGCGTCCGCGGCGAGGCGACCTCGGGCGTCGCCGGGACCTTCATCGCGACGACGGGCACCGCGCTCCAGGTCGCGGGCAAGGCGAAGTTCACCCGCAGTGGGCGGGCGACGATCGCGAAGAACGCGACCTACGTGGACGTCACGGTGGCAGGCGGCCTTGCCGGCAGCCCGCTCCCGATGGCCACGCTCTACACCTACCGCACCGGCGTGTATGTCGCCGCGGTCACACCGAATGCCACGACTGGCAAGATCCGGATCCGGCTCAACAGGGTGGCCTCGACGACGTCGAGCACCTACGTCTCCTGGTTCGTCATCGGCTGACGCGGGCGGACCTCCGCGCGTTTGCATCCGTCCTCGACACTGACCCGAACCATCCACGGAGGTCGGGATTGAGCAAGGGTCGCCTGGAGGCGTTCAGCGATGGCGTGCTCGCCATCATCATCACGATCATGGTCCTCGAGCTCGCGGTACCCCACGAGCCCACGATCGAGGCCCTGTTCGGCCTGTGGCCCGTGTTCATCAGCTACGTGCTGAGCTTCGCGAACATCGGCATCTACTGGAACAATCACCACCACCTGCTCCAGGCCGTGAAGGTCGTCGATGGGCGGGTCCTGTGGGCCAATCTCCACCTCCTGTTCTGACTCGCCGCGACGTGAAGGGCAAGTTCTCGTCGCTGGTCTACGCCTGTGCCGTGCCCGTGGCACTCCTCCCGATCGGCGTGGCGCCCTACCTCGCGTTCGGGCTGTGCGTGCTTGTCGCGCTGATCTGGGTGGTCCCGGACGTCCGGATCGACGTACGCTAAGCTCGTGAGCGACCAGCCCCACGCGCACCAGCACGAGACCGACGCGCCGCACGGTCCCGATCATCCGCACGACCATGGGCCTGACGCGGATCACCACCATGCCGAGCACGATCACGAGCACGCGGGCACCGGCGACGAGACCGGCGACGGCGCCGCCGCCGACGCGGCAGGGGGCCACGGTCACGAGCACGCGACGGGGCGCGTCGCATCGATCCTCGGAGTGTTCGTCGGCCACAGCCACGATCCCGCGGACTCCATGGACGACGCCCTCGCGGGGGACCGGCGTGGGATCCGGGCGGTGCAGCTGTCGCTCATCGGGCTCGGAGTCACGGCCGTCCTGCAGCTGGGGATCGTCGCGGTGTCGGGGTCGGTCGCTCTGCTCGCGGACACGGTCCACAACTTCAGCGACGCGTTGACGGCGATCCCGCTGTGGATCGCGTTCGCGATCGGCGGTCGGGCGGCGACCCGGAGCTACACCTTCGGCTACCGGCGGTCCGAGGACCTCGCGGGGCTGTTCGTGCTTGCGATGATCCTGTTCAGCGCGCTCTTCGCGGCCTGGGAGTCGATCACCCGGATCATCGACCCCCGCCCGATCACCAACATCCCTATCGTGATCCTCGCTGGAGTCATCGGCTTCCTGGGCAACGAGGGCGTGGCGCTATACCGGATCCGCGTCGGACGGCAGATCGGGAGCGCGGCGCTCGTCGCGGACGGCTACCACGCGCGGACCGACGGGCTGACGTCCCTCGCGGTCGTGGCGGGGGCGATCGGGGTGGCGATGGGCTTCGAGCTCGCGGACCCCATCGTCGGCCTGCTCATCAGCGCCGTGATCCTCGTGCTGCTCCGCTCGGCGACGGCGCAGATGGTCGGGCGGCTGATGGACGCCGTCCAGCCCGAGATGGTTGACCGCCTGGAGCGGATCGTCGCGGACACGCCGGGCGTCGTGGAGGTTGAGATGATCCGGCTGCGCTGGGTGGGGCATGCGCTCGAGACGAACCTCTCGATCACGGTGGACCAGGAGCTCACCGTCCTCGAGGGCCACGCGATCTCCGAGGAGGTCCGCCACCGCCTGCTCCACCAGGTCGACAAGCTCGACACGGTGATCATCCACGTCAACCCGTGCGACCACGATGGCATCGACCCCCATTCGATCCTGCGCCACCACGAGCCGAGCGAGGCCCCCGCGGGCACTACCCCCTGAGGCTGGCCGGGTTGGCTGGCGCGCCGCGTCCGTCCCCGCGCCCCCTTGCCGCCGCCCAGCGATGCTGAACGCGACCCGCGCTGATGCGCTCCTCGAGCCCGCCACGATCGGCATCGAGGATCGGAGCCTGAAGGTCGTCGCGTCTGCGTCCGGCACGACCCTCGCCGTCGAATGGCCGCGGGGCTTCTCGGCGCGAACGGTCGCCGGCCTGGCCGAGTTGGTCGCCCCGGACGGCGCGATCGTCGCACGCGAAGGGGAGCTGCTCCCCATCATCGGCGGGTCTGGTGGCCGACCATTCGGGGTGTGCTCGGTCAACGGGACGACGGACGGGCCGGCCTGCTAGCGGGTCGGCACCAGGTCGCAGTCGGGCGACGTGCACAGCTCGAGGCCCAGCTGCGCCAGGCCCTCCGCCAGGGGCGTGAAGCCGAGCGAGCCGCCGAAGCTCCGGCTCGTGACGCCCGCGGGCAGCCCACGCACGAGCACGGCACCGCCCGAGTCACCGACTTCGACCTTGATCTGCGCCGCGATCATGCACGGGAAGTACGCGGGGTCCACGTCGTTGAGGTTGTTGCCCTTTTCGGCGACCGGCCCTGACCGGAACAGTTCCCGGCCGTTGATCTCCACGAGGTCGCCGATTGCGACATCACCGCACGCGAGCGGCCGCGTTCCGGGAAGGATCGTGCGGTAGCCGCCGACGCCGAGGTCCACCTCGTTGAGGTGGCCCCACGGGATGCGGTCCGGCGCGACGACCAGGTAGTTGATGTCCGATGACGCGCAACTGTGGCCCGGGTAGGGGCACGTCGCATCGCGCGCCGCTGGCCCGAACACGCCGCGGAAGGTGGTGCCGTCTGCGTCGTAGGCCCGCGTCCCCTCGCTCGTGCAATGACCCGTGGACGTGAGCACGATGGTGTCGCCGAGCCGCGCGTAGAACCCGCCGGCGCACGCACCCCAGAGCTGCTGCCCCGCCAGCACCGGCGGGTCGTAGACGGGCGTCGTCCGGCGAGGCTGCAGCAAGCGCGTGATCGCGAGCGCCCCGACCGCGACCCCGACGCACACGAGGACAACGACGAGCGCCCTGAACGGCCGGCTCCACGTTCGCATGCGGTGATCGTCGGCGATGCGGCCCCACTCGGCTATGGGACGATGGACCCTCCCTGCGGGGGTAGGGGCGCAGTTTCCGGGTGCCGCACGCCCGCCGCGCCTCGCCGCGCAGGACGCGCGCCGCAGGAACGCGGCGCGCGTGCGGCACAGGAACGGCCCCGAAGCGTCAGTCGATCAGGTACGTCACCGAGACCGTGATCGTCACGTCCGTGGAGCCGGGCAGGACGGGCGTGGCGGCGTCGGCCTTGACGCCGCCCTCGGCGAGACCCATCGACGGGGCGTACCAGACCGGCGTCGAGACCTGCTCGCTGATCGACGCGACCCCGGTGATCGCCACGCCGGCCGCCTGGGCCAGGGTCGTGGCCTTGGCCTTCGCATCGGCCATCGCGGCCTCGCGCGCCTTTGCCTCGGACGCCGTGCGATCAGCCACATCGAACGACACGCCATTCACCGAGGTTGCCCCGGCCGCGACGCTGTTGTCGAGCACGTCAGCCAGGACGTCGAGCTTGCGGACCGTGATCGAGACCGCGTTCTGCAGCTGGTAGCCCGTGATCCGCTGGACGTTCGCCTGGTAGTCGTAGACCGGCCCGAGGGACACCATCGAGGTCGCGATGTCCTTGTCGTCGATGCCCAGGGCCTTGATCGCCGCAACGACCTTCGTCATCGCCGCGGCACCAGCCTCGCGGGCCGCCTTCGCGCTGCTCTTCTGGATCACGACGCCCAGCTGGATCGTCGCCATGTCCGGGACCACGGTGATCTTGCCCGAGCCCGCGACGGCGATCGTGTGCTCCGGGATCGTGCCATCGGCGCCGGGAGTGACCTGGTAGACGCGATTGGGGGCGGTTGCCGCGCCAAGGACGGGGCCGGCCAGCAGGCCGACGAGCAGCCCGCCTGCCGCGATGACCACCAGCCACGAGGGCCGACCGAATGTGGAGGGACGAGCGAGGGAGGGATCGGAGGGTGAGGTGTCGCGCATGGTTCGGTACGTCCTTGGGGTGGGTCGTCTCCCAGTGGCGATCGGCGGGACCCGCCGTTCCGATCGCGGCCCCGTGACGCGAGGACGACGGCGTCGGTTCCCCATGCGACCGCAGGTTCCCCGGCCCGCGCGCAGCCTGTTAGGCTCCGGCGGGATGGGGGAGAGCGCAGAGCGACTGGTCGAGTCCGTGCTCCGGGAGGCGCTGCCGGGTGGCGCGCGCCTCTATCCCAACGTGCGCTTCATCGCGAAGACGCGCGAACGCGGCCCGGCCCACGATGGCGAAGCGGACCTGGTCGTCGTGCACCCGGAGTACGGCCTCCTCGTCATCGAGGTCAAGGACGGGGCGCCGAGCAGGGACGCGGCAAATCGCTGGTTTCTCGGCGGCCGTCAGCTCGACCGAAGTCCCTTCCAGCAGGCCGAGGACGCAAAGCGTGACCTGCGCCGCACGATCGAGGCGCAACCCGGCTGGCCGTCCGGTCGCGAGCTCCGGGCCGGCCACGCCGTCGCCTTCCCGCACGCGGACCTGGGCACGCTCCCGAAGGGCCATGTCCTCCTCGGGCCCGACGCGCCCCGCGAGATCATCCTCGATGCCGAGGCGCTGGCCGACGGTCGCTCCGCCCGGCAGGCCCTTGAGCGAGCGTGGGCGTACTGGGTGGGGGACGGCGCGCGCGGGGATCCCCTCGACGACGCGCAGCTCGCCCTCATCGACGAGGTCATCGCCCCCGCGGCGACGCTCCACCGGTTCCTCCACCGCGACGTTCGCGATGGGGAGGCACAGCTTCTCGTCGCCTCCCGCCAGCAGCTCTACGTCCTCAACCAGAACCGGACGCTGCGGCGGGCCGAGGTCCTTGGGCCGGCAGGCAGTGGCAAGAGCCTCGTCGCCGCGGAGAAGGCGAGGCGGCTCGCCATCGAGGGCTTCCGAACCCTCTACGTGTGCTTCAACCAGCCGCTCGCGAGCCAGCTCGGGCGCGAGTTCGAGGCCCAGGGCGAACCGCCCGATCGACGCCCGCACGTCACCACGTTCCATCGGCTGTGCGAGCAGCTCGGGACGAGGGCCGGCGTCCTGCCGCCGAAGCCCGCCGCCCCGATCCCGGCGACCTGGTGGGACGAGACCCTGCCCGCGGGGCTGACCGACGCGATCGACCTCCTGCCCGACGTGCGCTACCACGCGGTCATCCTGGACGAGGGCCAGGACTTCCAGCTCGACTGGCTGGCGCAGCTGGGGCTGCTCCTGTTCGACGAGCAGGACGACGTCTTCTGGGTGTTCCACGACCCCGGGCAGGCGCTCCGGCGGGACGATCGCGTGGGCGAGCTCGGCCTCCAGCGGCTGGAGCTGTACGAGGACTACCGCTCGCCGGGACCCGTCGCGGAGCTCGCGTGCGGCTTCTATCGCGGCCCGGACCAGCCGGTCGCCGTGCGCACCGACGGGCACGCCCCCAAGGTCATCGAGGCAGCGCCGGGCCGCCCGACTGTCGAGGCCGTGCGCCGGGCGCTCCACGACATCATCGAGATCGAGGGCGTCCGCGCATGGCATGTGGCGGTGCTTTCGGGCCGATCAGCACGCGAGAGCGACGTGTGGCGTCAGCGAAGGTTCGGGAATGTCGTGCTCTGGAACGGCGCCGTCGACGACGCCGGGATCTCGCTCGGGCTGCCCGCGGACGAAGTGCCGCCGGAGCCGGCCGATGACGGCGTCGTGCTGTTCGAGACGATCTACCGGTTCAAGGGCCTCGAGCGGCCGGTGGTGATCCTGTGCGAGCTCGATGAGACGAAGGACCGGTTCGACCAGCTCCTGTACACCGCGCTGACCCGTGCGACGACCCATGTCGTGCTCGTCGTGACACCTGAGCTGTCGCGGCGCCTGGCAACGATGCGGGCAGACGTCCCGGTCACAGCGCGAGGAGGAGTCGCCTGAGCCAGCCGTTGCCGCCCACGCCGCCGCATCCGCCCGCCCGCGGCTATCCCGTCGCGCCCCCGAGCACGCCGTTCTTCATCGAGACCAAGACCGGGCCGAGCCTCCTGGTGCGCGCCGTCTGGTTCGTGTTCGTCGGCTGGTGGCTGAGCGGCATCGTCGCCGCCGTCGCCTGGTTGTTCATGGTCACGATCCTCGGCCTGCCGATCGGGATCTGGCTCGTGAACCGCCTGCCCACGGTGATCACCCTGCGCCCGCGCACGAGCTACGCCTACGCCTACACGGACGCGTACGGGAACGTGCACCACGCGGGCGTCCCGTCACTGGACCAGCCGCCCTGGTGGATCCGCGGGATCTGGTTCATCTTCGTCGGCTGGTGGGCGTCCGCCCTCGTGATGACGATCGCCTGGGCGCTGCTCGTCCCAATCATCACGATCCCGCTCGGCCTGCTGCTCTTCAACCGGGTGCCCTTCGTGGCCTCGCTGTACCGGTATTGAGCAGCCTCCATCTGATGTCAGAGCCAGACGACCTTCGGGCTGCGATGATCGGTGCGGCCGAAGCCCCACCTGATCACAGGATCGAGTTTCGCGACGCGATCGCTCGCCACAAGGTGGATGGCGTCCACGCTGTTGAGCCATGGCTGCTCGACGCTCGCATGCGTCGCTTTGCCGTGCGTGTGATCGTCAAAGCAGGGGAACTTGGGGTCCATGTCGAAGCGAAGACCGCCCTCCGAAACGCCCTCAAGCGCGTGCTCGACGAGGAGGCGTCCCAAGAGATCTCGTGGGGCCTCAAGTCACTTTGTGCGGGCGGCGCAGGGTTGTTTGAAGATTCCGTGCCTCGCGTGCGTGCGTCGCGCAGTCCCTCTGGTGAACTTGTCCGTGGGACCGTGTACCGACGTCGTGAGTTGCATTCGGCCGGATGGGGCGGGAACTGGCAAAGCGGCGTCAGTTACCCCGCTGAAGGGGACCATGTCCTTCTGTTCTCCGATCCCGCTACCGCTCATTATCACGGCTACAAAGATCGATGGTTGGACAACGACCGCTTCCTATACTTCGGCGCGTGGAGCGGCACGGGAGACATGGTCCTTGCTGGGGTGAATCAGCGAATTCTTGACCGTAGCCCGAACCTCAAGCTGTTCTTGAGAGACGGACGAGGGTGGCGCTTCGAAGGCACGTTTGCCTGCATCGAAGTCGATCAGACGCGCACCGAACGCGATGGACGAGAATTCGTCGCCTTGACATTCAGACTTGAGCGCACGGATGGGCAGCGGTCCTAGGCATCGAGCGTACGCGCCCCAGCAGCCTGGAGCACTTCACCAACCGCGCCCGGTTGTCCTGACTTTAGGTTGTCGGGGACGAAGATGATCATGCCGTCACGTCCGCGGGTGAGCAGCACCCGATAACTGTTCAATCGAAGCTGATGCGAATCGCGAGCCTTCATCGTGCGCCGAAAGCTTACCCAATGGTTGTCGACCCACCCGAGGTCATCGCCCCAGCAGATCAGCGGCATGTCGAGTTCAAGCCCCTGGCACTGAAACTCTGTTACTGGCCGAGCAAGTTGACAACTGGAGCGTGGGTCTGAAGCCGGCGCGTTGAACCAAGGGCCGACCTTGAGCCGCAGAGTGGCCTGGTATTCGTTATCAATGCCAAGGGATGCGAGATTCCGTGCCTTCGAGGACGCCACGAGTCCGAAGCGCTTCTCTGGCTCACCATCGTAGCGGCGCATGAGATAGCGCTTTGCTCGAAGCAGGTCGCCCGCGACATAGAGGTCGAAGCCCGATGCGTGCAGGTTAGTGGCGTGACCCGCCGCCTCGTCAATACGTGAGTCAAGAAGACACCGTACCCAGTCCTGGACGCGCTCCGCCCGGTGAGTACGCAGCGAAAGGGTCAAGTCGAGCCTTGGATTCGCCAAGGTGGTATGCGGCTCAAACATGGCTGCTAGTCGCGGCGGAACGTGGACCTTAAAGGCCGCGCCCACTGCAGTTAGTGCATCAGCCCACTGAACGAGGCCAGCCTCCTCACCGACGTGGATCTCTTGCCCCTCGCCCACAAGCCCGATTGCGACGCCCCAACCCTGCACAGAACGTGTGACATCGAGCAGGATCTCTGGCTCCGATCGGTGATGTGACTTGTGTTCGAAAACTTTCTCGGCATCCCAGGCGCGTTGGGCCTCATCGAACACGAAGACGTGCTGCGGCGGCAGGCCTCTCTTTCGGATCCCATACTCGAGGGCAAAGTTGTGCATCGGTCGCACGAAGACAGAGCTGTGAAGCGCGTCCTGGAGCACGGTTACGAGCGGTCCGTTGCCCGAAAGGAAGACAGCCTCGACCTCGTTGCCCCGACTTAGGTGGACAAACTGGAGGCCGACCAGCGTCTTGCCAGAGCCGGGGACACCCGTGATTAGGACGAGGTGCCTTTCGTGGTGGGCCTTCGCTTCATCGACGAGTGCTCTCAACCAATCGAGGAGTTCCGGAATACCGGCG
>JBBRRZ010000012.1:0-109262 GCA_038245845.1 Candidatus Limnocylindrales bacterium | reverse complement strand
GCGCGTCGGATCAGGGCTCTCTGGCCCACCGTCGGCGCCTCATCGACCCTATCGGGACCTCCGCGGGTCGTCGCTCACCCGTCGAACCCTGCGAATGGGCCCACTCGGGCCGTCAGGTGGGGATGTTCGGTGGATCCGGGTGTAGTAGGCCTCGGCACCGCGCCGGTACCCGTCGTACGTGAACTGGCCCTGGACCCACGGCGTCCAGCTCGTCCCGTTGTAGGCACGGACCTGGTACCAGTAGCTCGTACCGTCGGTCATCGTGCCCGGGGTCGTCGGGGTGATTGCCTAGGCGCTGGCGGTTCCTGCCACGTCGCCCGAGGTGGCGAGGTTGGCAGAGCCGAGGCCCGCCTGGGTCGCCGCGACGTCGACGTGATACGTGGTCTGCGCGGCGCCGCTCGAGTCCGTGTACGTCCAGGAGATGGCGCCGGTCAAGGCCGGCGTCGCGGTTGCCACAACCGCAGTGTGGTACGTGATCGCGAGCGCGGGCCGGGTCGAACCACCCTCCTCGCTGGCGATGAACCGCTTCCAGTAGGTCGAACCCTTGCCACTCGTGTCGAGGCGAAAGCCCGAATTGGTGGCGCTGCCGCTACCCGCCAGCCACGTCTGGACGATGGCGGTTACATCCCAGATGCACCACACGCCCTCGACGCAGGCAGCCGTGACCGGCATGTCGCCCGGCGGCTTGGTGGCCCAGGTGACTGTGGTCTCCTTCCAAGTGCCGATGACCCGCCGTGCATACGTCGTCTCCGACGTGGGCGCGTTGTAGTACTGGTGGTACGGGTAGAGCCGGAGGTTCGCGGCGTCGACCGTGACGTTCGCGTACGCCGAGAGGTCCCACTTGAGGTAGTCGTAGCTCTCGCCCGAGGTGCCCGACGGGTCGGTCCCGTTCCAGAGCTCGTGGGAGTAGGGAGAATCGGGGCGGACGTAGTCGGCGAAGTGGTCGTTGGGATACCCGGAGGCGACGTGCGCATCGCCGTAGCTGTCCATGCCTGTGTTGGAGACCCAGCCCGTCGAGGGATCCACGTAGACCGGGAACACGGCACCCTTGAGCCAGCCCGGATCGACGCTGACCGTGATCGTCCGACCATCGGGTTCGAGGGCGAGCGTCACGTCGCTGGTGTAGCGGCCGCCGCCCACGAACGCATCGGGCGTCGAGTCGACCGCGTACGGATGCGGGATCGTGGCGACCGTGGTGCCGGTCGCGTCCCGCAGCGCGATCGAGCCGTCTGCCTCCGGGACGAGCGTGAGTCCCGGCGCATCGACGACGTAGCGGATCGTCGGGTCCGCCGGTGCGACGCGCCAGATGAAGAAGCTCTTGGCTCCATTGGCGCCTGCAATCACCCGCAGGTCGATGCCGGGCATCAGGGACGGGAAGTCGGCGACCGCGCCGGTCGCGTGGGGGACGGACGGAACTACCTCGGCGCTGGCGGGCGCGAGTGCAAAGCCGACGGTGTAGTCACCGGATGCGGTCGTGAGGAAGTCGCCCTCGGAGCTCGACGCATTGACCGACACTGCGACCGGTGCGTCAGCCGAGATCAGTCCCGTGCCCTTGGGGCCTGCGGCCACGAAGCCAACGTCGATGGGCTGGTAGGTCGTGGAGCCAACGGGCCTGAAGAACACCGGGTCTGCGAAGAACAGGGTGGTCCTGGTCCCGTCGTGGTTGTCATACGTCTGCGAGTACTCGGTGCGGGCAGTCGTGATCTCGGTCGCCCCGGCCGTGAGGCCGCTTGGTCCTGTAGCAGTCGGCGCGTTAGTCGGAGCGGGAGTCGGAGCGGTCGTAGCCGCCGGAGTAGCCGTCGGGGCAGTGGTCGCCGACGCCAGCGTCTCGGCTGCAGCGGTCGGACTCGGCGCCTGGCTTGGGGCGGGGGTCGCTGACGAGGTCGGATCTGGCTGCCCGCTGGGGGACGGCTGAGCGACGGGAGCTGGGGACGGCAGGGCCGCCGCGATCGGTGCAGCGAAGATCGTCTCGGCGCTCAGGACCGCTGCGAGAACCACCGAGACGATCCGAAGGCGTCGCCAGACGTCGTGAGCCACGTGGCGCTCCAAGTCTCCCAGCCGGAGACAATCCCCCAAGGAGCGCCAGTCCGTCGTCCCGATGCTCGCGTCCCCTGCGCACGCCGCACAGGGGCCTCCGGCACCTCCGCGCACGCCAAACGGCAGGCAGCGAGAAGCCGGGGGACGGCTGGCGCGATCCCGACCTCGCGCGCCATCGACGACCGGCCGAGGGCAGTCAGCTGGGGGAACTCGTACCAGATCCAGTGGCCCGTCTTGCGGAACCGGACGAGGTTGAACGGATCGGCGTCGCGGGGACCGGGCGTGTCACCCGTCATCGTCAGCGGACGAGCGTGCGGACGACCCCGGACATGAGCGTCGTGGCCCTGCGCGCGGACGACGGCGACAGGCGGCTGAGCGCCTCGACGAGCCCCAGGACGTCGTCGTCGGGCAGGCCGTCGAGGAGCTTCACGAGGCGCAGGATCGTATCGTCGGGAACCTCGCCCAGGAGGCGCAGGGCGCGCTCCAGCTCGGTCGGCTCGAGGCGCGAGATGAGGCCGACGGCGCGATCGAACAGCCGGACGAATACGAGGAACGTCGACAGCCAGTCGCGCAGTCGCTGGAGGTCCGGGTCGCCCGGGTGGGACGCGATCGCGAGGTTCGTGTCCACGAGCGTGCGCTCCAGGACGACGATGATCGGGTCGCCCTCGCGGACCTTGCGCTCAGCCACGACCCGGCCGAACCAGCGCCAGTGGTCCCCGATCGCCATGTACGCGGTGCCGGCAGGTCCGCGCTTGCCAACGCGGCGCGGCTCCGAGACGCGCTCCGCGAGGCCCCACGCTTCTGCTTCGGCGAGGGCGAGCGACGCCGCGCGATGACTGAGGTTGAGCGCCTCGCGGACCTCGCGCTCCGTGAGCGGTTCGCCGCGGGTCATGAGGTACGCATGGACGCGGGCGATGGCCGGCGCGACGCCCCACGCGGCACCCATCTCGCCCCAGGCGTCCGCGAGCGTGAGGCGGATCTCCTCGGCGATCGGCGTGGTGATTCGCCGGCCGGGTTCGTGCGGGGTGGCGGCGTCGGTCACGGGTGGAATTCCTTCGATGCGGGCGTCGAAACCTGCTCAGGGATGATAGCCGATTTCGATATCGGCCATCCGGCACGACGAACCTCGCCCGTTTCCGGCCCCCTGGCTACCTTCCGCCGCCCGGCGGGGCAAGGGTTCCGCGCCGCAACGGATCCGCCGCCAAGCGACGGGGATATCCCGCGCACCCCACCCCCCACGCAAGATCGGCGTCGCCCGGCGGCCGGACTGTCCCGTCGTGAAACCGTAGCCCCGCCTGGCGACGGGCGGGGCGGGCGACGAGCGGGGCTGGCGATGGGCGGAGCTGGCGCGATGGGCGGCGCCGGCACCACGGGCCCCGGGCCCGTTCGCTCCTACCCGCCGACGCCGAAGAAGTCCGCTCCCAGCGTGCGGAACGGCTCGGACTCCTCGTCGATCGCAACGCTGCAGGACGCCACCACGACGGGACCTCGCGAGGTGGCGAAGGTCCAGCGCTCCTCGGCGCCATCGACGTCGACGGGGCACACGCCGGTGAAGGGACGCGCGAGGACGACGCGCCAGTCGGTCGTCTCGATCGCGGCCCGGATGGCCGGCAGATCGGCCTGCGGCAGCGCGCCACGCGACCCGTCGGGGCGGATGATCGTGCCGTCGGCAAGGACGCGCCACGTGGAGTGACAGACGCCATCCGGGCAGCGGCCGCCGGTCAGGTCGAGCGTGACGATCGGGTCGCTTGGGATACCGGGCAGCAGGGCGCAGGCGGCCACCGATCCGGCGAGGACGAGGGCGGCGAGGAACCGGGGCAGGCGCATGCCGCTCGGACGACCGGGACACGGGCATTGTTCCGTCGCGCGGGGCCGCACTCGGTAGCATGGCGCCATGCCTCCTGCGACTCCCTCCGAGCGACGGCGCGCGGTCCAGCCCGCGTTCGACCTCGCACGCCGGCAGGTGGACGAGGGAACCGTCCCGTTCGTCGTCCTTGGCGTGGCCGGGCGGGATGGCGTCGTCCGGCTCGAGGCGTTCGGGCCGGCCGACGCAGAGCGGGCGCGCATCGGTGTCGACGCAATCTGCCTGCTGGCGTCGATCACGAAGCCGATCGTGGCGACGGCGGTCCTTCAGCTCGTCGAGCGTGGGCTGCTTGACCTCGAGGTGCCGCTCGGATCGCTCGCGCCCGGGCTCGTGAACCCGCGCTGGGCGCCGGTGACGCCGTGGCACGTCCTCACCCACACGACCGGCATCGACGACCTGGACCTCGTCGAGCTCCTCCAGCGCGGCGAGGGCCGGGGCGATCTGCTTCGACATGTCTCGAAGCGGGAGTCGGTCACCGCGCCCGGGACGCGCTATCGGTACGCGTCGTTCACGTTCGACCTGCTCGTCGAGGCAATCGCGAGCGCGCTCGGCCAGCCGTTCGAGGACGTGCTCCAGGCGAACCTGCTGGATCCGCTGGGCATGGCCGACACGACCTTCGATCCCCGGGCGGATCCAGCGAGGGCGCGGCGTGTCGCGCCGATCCTCGTCGGTGGCTGGGACGGGGCGCAGACGACCGATGAGGCGGGGCTCGTCGAGGAATACACCGGGCTGCACCTCGCCGGCGGCGGTCTGTGGAGCACGGCCTCCGACCTGTTGCGGTTCGGGCGAGCGATGCTCCGGGGCGGCGAGCTCGACGGGGAGCGCGTCCTGTCGCCCGCGTTCGTCGAGCTGATGACCCGCGAGGTCACGGTCCCACGCGAGTCGACATGGTCTTCGTCGGGGCTCGGCGCGTCGGCGGACCCGCTGGCGGCCGACCACTACGCGCTCGGCTGGGGCAAGCCCGGCGTCGTCACGCCGTCGTCGTCCCGGGCGTTCGGGCACGGTGGGGTGTCCGGGACCCGCCTGTGGATCGACCCCGAGGCGGACCTCGTGTACGTCTACCTCTCGGGTTCGTGGGGCATGCCCCGCACGCCGATCGACGCGATCGAGCACGTGCTCTACGCATCCCTGGCGTAGGCGTCGCCCCGGCTCGACCACCGTCCGGCACGGCGAGGTTCCGCGCGGTACAGTGCCAACGTTCGAACCGGAGGACCCATGGCCGACACCACGCAGGCCGACGCGATCAGCACGGCCGGCACCCGCGAAGCGCTCCTCGAGCTCCACAAGGTCGCGCGCGCCCGTCGCAACGCCGCGGTCGCCGGCGGCCACGAGTGGGAGCAGGCCCAGGCAGACGTCGCCCGGATCGAGGTCGAGATCGCCCGCCTGGAGCGGGCCATGGACCCCCCGCGGGTCTAGCGGCGAGAGGAGCCTCCGACCGACATCGCGTTCCGTCCCACCACGCGTTTCGTCCCCGTCCACACCGCGGCCGGGGGTGATCCAGACCGCCAACGCGGTCCTGTTGGCGTGCGGCCGATGGACGGCGTCGTACTTGTCCTGAACCAGAATTACGAACCGCTCAACGTCTGCAACATCCCGCGGGCGTTCCGCCTCCTGTTCGGCTCCAAGGCCGAGATCATCGAGTACAACCACGCGGACATCCACACCGTCCGTGCCGTCTACCGCGCCCCGTCGGTGATCCGCCTCCAGCACCACATCCGTCGGCCGCGGCCGCGCGTGAAGCTGACCCGGCGGGAGCTGTTCGCCCGCGACCGGCACACGTGCCAGTACTGCGGCCACGTCGGCAATGACCTCACCCTCGACCACGTGATGCCCCGCCACCGCGGCGGTGCCCACTCCTGGGAGAACCTCGTCGCCGCGTGCAAGCCGTGTAACCACCGCAAGGGCGGGCGGACGCCCGAGGAAGCGCGGTTCCGCCTGCTCCGGCCGCCGTTCGAACCCCGCAGCGACGTCTACTCGCTGTTCACGCCCTACCTCGACGACGATCGCAACGAGGCCTGGAGGAACTACCTCTTCCTCGGGCGCAACTGACGGCCTCCGTGGCGGGGTCGGAGGATGCCGCCGCGCGAGTGGCCGCCGCGGTTCCCCGGACGGTGCTGTGCCTCATCGAGGAGCTGGGCGCCGCCGGTCATGCCGCGTACGTCGTGGGCGGATCGCTCCGGGATGTGCTGCTGGGACGGCCGGCCAAGGACTGGGACCTCGCGACGGACGCCCTGCCGGAGCGCATTCTCGAGGTCTTCGCGGGCTCGGTCTACGAGAACGCGTTCGGGACGGTCGTCGTGCGCCGCGACGGCGTGCCGTTCGAGATCACCACGTTCCGCACCGACCACGACTACGCGGACTTCCGACGCCCGCACCGGGTGACGTTCGGGGAGGACGTCGTTGCCGACCTCGCGCGACGCGACTTCACGGTGAACGCGATCGCCTGGGGGCGTGCCGCCGGCGGGCAGCCCGTCCTCGTGGACCCGTTCCACGGCATCGAGGACGTCGAGGCGCGGATCCTGTGCGCCGTCGGGGACCCGGACGCACGGTTCCGGGAGGACGCCCTGCGCATGCTGCGTGCGGTCCGGCTGGCGGCCCAGCTGGGGCTCACGGTCGAGGCGGCGACGCTGGCGGCGATCCGGACGAACGCGGGGCTGGTCGCGCATCTCTCGGGCGAGCGGGTGGGGTCAGAGCTGCGGCGGCTGCTCGAGGCGCGAGCCCCTTCGGTCGGGTTGCGTCTGGCGCGCGAGACGGGGCTGCTGGCGGTGATCGCCCCGGACCTCGCCGCGGAAAGGGGTGCCGCGGCGCACGGGATCCCGGGCCAGGACGGCTGGGATCACACGCTGCGGACGGTGGACGCAGTGCCGGCGGATCGACCGGTCGTCCGGCTGGCGGCGCTCGTCCACGGCATCGGGGCCCACCGCACGGCGGCCCTGCTGCGGCGACTGCGCACCCCGCGGGCGATCGCGGACGTCGTCGTCGAGCTCGTCCCGCACCACGAGTTCGAGGTGGATCCGGCGATCACCGATGCCGCCGTGCGACGGTTCATCGTGCGGGTGGGCCGGGACCGGGTCGACGACCTGTTCGAGCTGCGGCGAGCGGACGACATCGCGGGGTGGCCGGTCGCCGACGATGCGGCGCTGGCGACATTCCGGGCACGCATCGACGCGGAGCTCGCAGGCGGGGCGGCGCTGGACCTGGCGGCGCTGCACATCGACGGGTCGGACCTCATCCGCGAGCTGGGGGCGACCGAGGGGCCCGCGCTGGGTCGCGTGCTGGACGACCTGCTGGACCGGGTGATCGACGAGCCGGCGCTCAACGAGCGGGCGACGCTGCTCCGGCTCGCACAGGGCATGCTTGCGGCGATGGACGACGAGGCGCGCGCGTGATCGAGCTGCTGCTCCAGGCGGAGCGCGCCCTGTCGATGGGGATGCTGGACCAGGCGGAGCGGACATACCGCCAGGCGAGCGCCGCGGATCCCCGGAACTCGATCGCGGTCGTGGGGCTGGCGCGGGTGGCGCTCGAGCGGGCGGACGACGTCGGGGCTTGGCGCGAGGCGCGGCGGGCACTGACGATCGACCCGGAGAACGCGGCGGCGCTCCGGCTCGTCGAGCGGCTCGAGGAGGTCTGGCGGTACAAGGGGCAAGCCATGCCCGAGGAGACGGCGGTCCCGGTGGCCCCGTCCGCCCCGTCGGCGCCAGCGGGCCAGGCGGTCTCGGCAGCGTCTGCCTCCGCGGTCCCCCCGGCCCCACAACGGGCACCTGCCACTCCTTCGACGCACGTCGAACCATCGAAGGATCCGCAAGCCGGCGTCGCTCAGGCGCCTCCACAACCGGCTCCCGCCTCTGCTTCGACGCATATCGAACCATCGAATGACCCGGCGGCACCATCCAACGAACCGGCGGCACCATCGAACGACCCGGCCGCCGCCGGGCGCGGCCTCGTCGACCGCCTGCTCGGGAGGAATCGCGCGTGAAGGTCCTGGTCACCGGCGGCGCGGGCTATGTCGGCGGCGTCTCCGTGGATGCGCTGGTCGCGGCGGGCAACGACGTCGTCGTCCTCGATGACCTGACGACCGGTCACGCGGCGATCGTGAACCCGGCTGCCCACCTCGTCCCCGGCTCGTACACCGACGAGGCGGCGACGCGCGCGCTGCTCGAGGCAGAGCGTATCGACGCGATCCTCCACTGCGCTGCTCGCTCGCTCGTCGGCGAGAGCGTTCAGCACCCTGCCAAGTACTACCGCGACAACGTCGCCGGCGGGATCGCCCTGCTGGAAGCCGCGCGGGCGGCGGGCGTTCGCAGGATCGTCTTCTCGTCCACCGCCGCGGTCTACGGGACGCCCGACCGCACGCCCATCGCGGAGGACGACCCGCTTCGGCCGATCAACACCTACGGCGAGACGAAGCGCACGTTCGAGGGCGCGCTCCACTGGTACGGCCAGGCGTACGGGCTCCGCAGCGTCGTCCTGCGCTACTTCAACGTCGCGGGCGCGACGGAGCGGCTGGGCGAGGTCCATCGCATCGAGACGCACCTCATCCCGAACGTGCTCACCGCAGCCGAAGGCGGCCCGCCGCTGACGCTGTTCGGCGAGGACTACCCGACGCCCGACGGCACGCCGATCCGGGACTACATCCACGTCGCGGACCTCGCGGATGCGCACGTCTCCGCGCTGCTCGCCACGGACGGCCGCGATCCGCGCACCGGGCCGGCCGAGGGCGGGTGCGCGCCGCTCATCTGCAACCTCGGGACGTCGACGGGGTTCTCGGTACGCGAGGTGCTCGCGGCCGCCGCGACGATCACCGGCGGCGAGATCCCGCACTCGATCGGTCCTCGCCGCGCGGGTGATCCGCCTGTGCTCGTGGCGTCCAACACCCGGGCGCGCGACGAACTCGGCTGGGAGCCGCGCCGGTCGAGCCTCGAGGAGATGGTCGGGTCCGCATGGGCCTGGCGACGCGCGCATCCCGAGGGCTACGCGGACTGAGGGGCACCTGAAAGCGAGACCGTTCCAGATGTGGGATCGCAGTAGACGCATCGCGCTTCCCGGATTCGTCCTCGTGCTGTGCTCGCGGCGTGCTCTCCCACGCCGCCCACGGTCGCGCCGCCCGTCCTCGCGGTCAGTGGGGACATTCCCGACGGCGGGGTCGCGGTTGCAAAGGATGGCACCACCCTGTCCCTGTGGCTGGCCGACGGCACGGGCGCGTGGACCATGGTCACCTCCACCGAGGACGAGGGCGACCATGCCACGGTCCACCTGATCTCATATGGAGGGGAGACCGGGCGCCAGACGAACTCGTTCGTGTTCGGGTATGCGCCGAATGCGACGGCCTCCATGGAGGTGGGCCCCGGCCATGTGGCGGCGTTCCTGGGGCAGGGCGTCTACGTGGCTGCGCTGGCGGCGCGGGACGTGGCGCCGAACATGCTGGTCTGGACCTTCAGGGACGCTGCCGGCGGCACGATCGCGTCCGGGACCGGCATCACCGACTGACTGGGGAGGGCGCGGCAGTCGCCTGGCGGCGCTAACGGTTCCGCCGCGGAGTGTTTCGGTCGCCAGGCGGCGGATCTCGGGTGGATGCGGTCGGGACACGGAACGTTTCGGCCACGGGGCGGCGCGCTCGTTCCGCCGCGCAACCGTAGCGTCGGTAGGCGGCGGGCAGCGCGGGCGGCGCCGATGCGGACGAGGCGCGGCGGCGAGGAGCGGACGCGGTGGGGGGAGGACGAGGCGCGGCAGCGCGCGAGGCGGACCCGATGTGCGCGAGGCGGCCGCGGGGCGGACCCGCTACCCGCGATCCTCGAGCGGCGACCGGTCCGGGGCGAGGCGCACCGGCGGCACACCCACGTGGTGGCCCCCGCCGTGCCCATGCAGCTCGCCGGAGCCCTCCCAGCGGTCGCTCACCGGCCACACCAGCCACAGGCCCACGAACATCGTCACGATCAGGCTGAGGATCGCGATCTGGTACGCGCCGACGCCCAGCGTGCCGAGCAGCAGGAACACGATCGCGCCATACAGCGCCTGCCCGATGACCTGCGACGCCTTCCCCACCAGGCCGTAGATCCCGAAGAACTCCCCGACCCGGGGCGCCGGTGACAGGCGGACCATGAACACCCGGTCGGCGACCGTGACACCCCCCAACCCGGAGCCAAGAATCGCGCCCGCGACGAGGAACAGCGCGAGACCGATGGTCGTCGGGACGGGGTTGCCCGTCACCGGGTCCGTCCCGTTGAGCGAGAGCGACAGCGCCCCGATGACCAGGCCCACGGCCCACGACGCCAGCACGATGATCAACGTCCGGCGCGGCCCGATCCGGTCGGTCAGCGAACCCCACACGAACGACATCACGATCGCGACGAGCGTCAAGGTGAGCAGCACAAGGTTGGCCGCGGACACCGTGAGCCCCACCGCGCGCACCGCGACCACGGTCATCACGACGATGATCGTGTTCACGGCATCCGAGTAGAAGAACCGCCCGAGGAGGAAGCGCGGCAGCCCCGGAACCTGGCGCGCGTGCGCGATCGTCGTCCGCAGCTGCTTCCAGGACTGGACGACGATGGCGACGGTGAGCTTCTCGGCATCCGGCGCCGGGCGCTCGCGGAGGATGACGAAGACCGGGATCGAGAACAGCGCGAACAGGACCGCGCTGAGCAGGAACCGCTGCTCCACGCCCACGTCGAACAGGAGGATGAGCAGTCCCGAGAACACCGTGCCGCAATAGCCGATGCCCGTCCCTATCCCGCTCAGCCGTCCCCGGGTCGCGGGCGTGCTGACGAGCTTGATCGACGCGTCGTAGTAGATGAGCGCGGCCTGGTAGGCGAAGTTCGCGAGGATGAACAGGAGCACGCCGACGAGCGGCCCGCTGAACGCGATGAGCGCCGTGGGCGCGATGCACAGCGCAGTGAACGCGAGCAGGAACGGCAGCCGTCGCCCGCCCCGGTCCGAGAGGGCACCCAGCACGGGCGACACGATCGCGTTGAGCCCGACGCTGACGATGATCGCGAGGCTCAGGATCGCCTGGCCGGTCGCGTCGCCGTACCGCGTGTCGTCGGTGAGCCAGAGCCCGATCGCGCCCGAGACGACCACGAACGAGAAGATCGTGTTCGCGAAGTCGTACAGCGCCCAGGACCCCTTGGCGACGGCGCGCAGGTTGGGGTCGTCGGGCTCGCCGGAGATCGCGGGGGCCGGGGACGCCGTCATGCGGGCCTCACGCTGCGGTCGGGCAGGAGCGACCCGACGTGGCCCGGATCATAGGTGGCTGCGGTGCGCCCGGGACGACGCACGTGCAGCAACCCGGTTAGCATCCGGGCATGGCCGAGGATCCCTCAGCGCGCGAGTTCGCAGCCGCGTGGCAGCCCCAGCGACCCGGTCGCCGGGCCGTCCGCGACATCCCCGACGCGATCGTCGAGCCCGACTGGGGCGGGATGCGCGTCGTCGCGGCACTCACGGAGCATGAGGCCGCGCTCTACCGCGACGGCGGCGAGGTCGTCGTCCCGGACGAGCTGCTCAACGCGCTGCTCGATTCCTTCGGCGCGATCGATGCCGTCGTCGAAGGGCACGTCACGACCGCCGCGCTGCGGAGCGGCGAGGGCGTCTACCCGGCGATGCCCGCGGTGGAGCGGCCGCCGATCCTTGTCCCGCGTGCCCTGCGCAAGGACGTCAAGGACGACCCGTATGTCCGGGCCCGCGACTACGAGGCCGCCGCGGCCCGGCTGGAGCCGGCCGTCCGCGAGTCGCTCGAGCGCGGGGAGCGCCACGCGTTCGTCGCGACGGATCTCCTGTGGCTGGACGGCCAGACCCTGGTGGACGTCCCGCTCCTCGAGCGGCGGCGGATCCTCGAGGGTGTGCTGGAGGAGTCGTTCCTCGTCCGCCATTCGACGTTCGTCAAACCATCCGCGGTCCTGACGCTCGTGACCTGGGGGTCGCTCGGCTTCCGCGAGCTGTCATATCGCGCGGCGAACAGCCACTACCACGCGGGCTCGGAGAACGAGGACTGGGCGGTCGCCCGAGCACCCGACGCGCCCCAGGGGGTGCCCAAGCCAACGGCGCCCCGCTAGCCGGACCGACACCCCCGTTGTGTCGTGCCGGCACCCCGTCGCGGGTCTCGGCAACCTCGCGAATGCACCTGCAACCCCCGGGCCGCTCGTGGAGTGGTACGGTGGGCGCGTGCCCGCGACGACGCTGACGCCCGCCATCCGGGAAGAGATCGCCCGCCTTGGCCGCGCTGACATCATGGTCGGCATCCCGAGCTTCAAGAATGCGGCGACGATCGGCTACGTGGTGCGCGCCGCACACGCCGGCCTCGTCCAGTACTTCCCGGACCTCAAGCCCGTCCTCGTCAACAGCGACGCGGGCTCGCCGGACGGCACCCAGCGCGTGGTGATCGAGACGGAGCCCCCGGACTACGTCGAGTCGATCCTCCTCGTCCGACCCACGAACCGTCTCGACCGGGTGACGCTCACGTACCCGGAGATCGACGGCGTCGGCGGCAAGGGCGCGGCGCTGCGCACGATCTTCGAGATCGCGGCGGCGCTCGAGGTCCAGGCGCTGGTCGTCGTCGACAGCGACCTGCGGAGCATCGTCCCGGAGTGGATCGAGCTGCTGGCGGGACCGATCCTCAAGGGCGGCTACGACTTCGTGGCCCCGCTCTACGCGCGCTACAAGTACGACGGGACGATCACCAACACCGTCACCTACCCCCTCACCCGGGCGCTCTACGGGCACCGGATCCGCCAGCCCATCGGCGGCGACTTCGGCGTCAGCGGGGACCTCGTCCGCCACTACCTGGAGCTGGACGACTGGACCGAGGACATCAGCAAGTTCGGCATCGACATCTGGATGACGACCTCCGCCCTCACCGGCGGGTTTGCGGTCTGCCAGGCGCGGCTCGGCGCGAAGGTCCATGACCCGAAGGACCCGGGCTCCGACCTCGGGCCGATGTTCCGCCAGGTCGTCGGGACGATCTTCCGGCTCGCGGCGACGCACCCGGACAGCTGGCTCGGGATCCGCGGCTCGCACGACGTCCCGGCGTACGGCTTCGAGCGGATCATCGACCCGCCGCCGCTCGAGGTGAACGCGATCAGCCTGCTCTCGCAGTTCCACGGCGGCTCGCTGACCGTGGCCGACACCTGGCGCCGCACGCTCGCGAAGGACAACCTGGACGTCGTCCTGGCGCTTGCAACTGAGGCCGGCCGGCTGGCCGACACCGCAAGCCGCAAGCTGGGCGTCGGTGGCGAGGCCGACAGCGCCAGGCCCACGACGATCGAGATGGCCGAAGCGCTCGGCGGGTTCCACTTCCCCGATGACCTGTGGGCGCGCTGCATCTACGACCTGGTGATCGCCACCCGCCGCGGCGAGGTCGAGGTCGCCCAGCTCGTCGCCGCCCTGACACCGATCTACTTCGGGCGAGTCGGGAGCTTCGTGATCGAGAACCGCCACCTGACGACCACGGATGCCGAGGAGCGCGTGGAGCGCCAGGCGCGCGAATTCGAGCTGCTCAAGCCGTATCTCGTGGATCGCTGGCTGGCGCTCGACGCGGAGGCCAGCGCCTGATGGCAGCCGAGCCGCTCCCGTCGCGCATCCTCATCCCGGTCGCGAACCCGCTGACCGCGGAAGAGCTCATCCGCATCGGCGCCGCGCTCCTGGAGCCCCGGACCGGCGAGCTCACCGCACTCGGCATCGTGGAGGTACCCGAGGGCATGCCCCTGTCCGAGGGTGCGACGCGCGCCCGCCAGGCTCGTCGGCTCCTCCAGAAGGTCCTCGACTACGCGCCCGAGGGCACCGTGATCCATCCGCTCGTCCGCATCGGACGGCACGCGGCGGCGGGCATCGTCGAGGCCGCCGCCGAGCAGGAAGCCGACCTGATGATCTTCGGCTGGGGCGGGAAGTCCGGGCCGCACCGCGAGGGGAACTCGCCGGTCATCTCGCCCACGATCGACGAGGCCGTCCGCGACTCGCCGTGCGATATCGCGGTCGTCAAGCAGCGTGGCGCCCGCGACATCCGCCGGATCCTCGTTCCGGTGCGCGGCGGGCCGCACGCGGAGCTTGCCCTGCGGGTGGCGAACGCGCTGGCCCAGCGCCACGGCGCGACCGTCGCGGTCATGCACCTCGTACCGTCGGGCGTGACGGAGGCGGTCCGCGCCCAGGCGGAGCACGCGCTCGCCGCGTTCGCGCGCCAGCACGTGACGGCGAAGAGCGAGCCGATCCTGCGCGAGACCCACAACGTCCGGACGGCGATCCTGCGCGAGGCGGAGCGAGCCGACCTCGTCGTGATGGGCGCGTCCGCGCCGCCGGGTGATGCCGGCTCGTCGCTGTTCGGGGCGCTGCCGGAGGCAATCGCCCAGCGGGCCAGGCCCACCGTCATCGTCGTCAAGACGCGGGAGCCGATCGGGCGCCAGACGTTCGAGCAGCTGGCCCAGCGGGCGGAGACGCTCGCCGCCGCCGACCGGCTGGCCGAGGAATCCCGGGCCGTCCCGGCCAAGGTCGACCGCTGGTTCGCCGAGGCGAACTTCCACCACTCCGAGTTCAGCGACATCGCCCGCCTCACCGCGCTCAAGGAGAAGCAGGGGCTGACGGTCTCGCTCGTGCTGCCGACGCTCAACGAGTCGGAGACGATCGCTCCGATCGTGCGCCGGGCGATCCGCGAGATGCAGGAGCGCTACCCGCTGCTGGACGAGATCCTGGTCATCGACTCCGACTCCACCGACGGGACCTGCGAGCTCGCCGAGGCCGAGGGCGCACGGGTCGTCCGCCACCCGGACGTTCTTTCGCGCTACGGCGCGTACCAGGGCAAGGGCGAAGCGCTCTGGAAGTCGCTGTTCGAGACGACCGGCGACATCGTCGTGTGGGCCGACACCGACGTCCGGAACTGGCATCACCGGATGGTTTACGGGACGCTGGGCCCGCTGCTCGTGGAACCGCGGCTGCAGTACGTGAAGGGCTATTACCAGCGCCCGATCGTCGAGGGCGGGATCCTCAAGGAGGGCGGCGGCGGGCGCGTCACCGAGCTCGTAGCGCGGCCGCTCCTGAACCTCTTCTTTCCCGAGCTGTCCGGGTTCATCCAGCCGCTCTCCGGGGAGTACGCGGGCCGCCGCTCGCTCCTTGAGCAGATGCCGTTCTTCACGGGATACGCCGTCGAGATCGGGCACCTCATCGACGCGTCGGAGCGGGCGGGCATCGAGGGGCTGGGACAGGTGGACCTGGAGCGACGCGTGCATCGGAACCAGGAGCTCGAGGGGCTATCACGAATGTCGTTCGTGATCCTCCAGGCCGTGATGAAGCGGCTCGAGGAGCGGCGGCGGGTGCGGCTGTTCGCGGAGCTTGGATCAACGATGAAGCTGCCGCGCTCCGGCCGCGGGCGCCTGTCGCTGGAGGTCCAGGAGCTGGCCGACCACGAGCGCCCGCCGATGATCCGGATCCCCGAATACCTCGAGAAGCGCCAGGCCGGGGGCGGGACCGGCAGCGAGGGGTGACCTCGACCCAGGACGGACGGCCATGCGTGTCCTGATCGCTCCCGATTCGTACAAGGGCAGCCTGACCAGCGTCGAGGTGGCGCGGGCGCTGGCAGACGGCTGGCTGCGCGCACGGCCCGGCGACGCGGTCCGGCTGGCTCCCCTTGCTGATGGCGGTGAGGGGACGTTGGCGGCCGTGGAGGCAGGCGGTGGCTGGGAGCGCCGCGGGGCCCCGGCACGCGACCCGCTGGGGCGGCCGATCCATGCCGCATGGCTGATCTCCGCAGACGGGACCCGGGCAGTGATCGAGATGGCGCGCGCGTCTGGCCTGTCGCTGGTCGCGGCGACGGAGCGGGACCCGCGGGGAGCGACGACCGCAGGCACCGGCGACCTCGTTCGGGCGGCCCTCGACGCCGGCGTCCGCGAACTTGTCCTCGGGATCGGCGGGAGCGCAACGACCGATGGCGGCGCCGGACTGCTTCGGGCCCTCGGCGGCGCGGTGTCAGACGACCTCGGAGCGCTGGACCTCGCCGGCCTGGATCCGCGGCTCGCGACCCTCCGCGTGCAGGTGGCCTCCGATGTGACGAACCCGCTCCTCGGTCCCATCGGCGCCGCAGCCGTCTATGGCCCGCAGAAGGGCGCGACCGCCGAGGACGTCGCCTGGCTCGACGCCCGCCTTGCCCGATTTGCCGACGCGCTCGAAGCCGCGACCGGTCGCCGCGAGCGCGATACCCCGGGCGCGGGAGCCGCCGGCGGGCTCGGATTCGGGCTGCTGTGCCTGGCGGACCGTTTCGCCGGGAGAGAGCTGGTTCCCGGCGTCGACCTGGTGATGGCTGCGGCGGGCTTCGACGATGCTCTCGGCGGCGCGGACCTGGTGCTCACCGGCGAGGGGCGCATCGATGCCCAGACCGCGTACGGCAAGACGGCGCTCGGCGTCGCCCGACGGGCGCTGGCTGCGGGGGTGCCGTGCATCGCTGTCGGCGGGAGCGTGACACCCGAGGGTGCGGCGGCGCTGGCGTCCGTCGGGGCTCGAGCCGTGCCTGCCTCGGACCCGCCGCTGCGGCTCGAGGTGGCGATCGCCGCGGGCGCGGCTCCCCTGGTGGCGTGCGGCGAACGGCTCGGCGCCGCGGTAGACCAGTCGCATCAAGTCCATCCTCAGCTCACCGCCGACGAGCAGGTCCGGCACTACGACGTGGAGACCACCTGGTGACCGAGCCCGAGACCCGACCCGCCCGGGAGCTGCGCGCACCCGCGAAGGCGGCCAGCGCGAAGAAGACGGCGAACCTGAAGACAGCGGCGAGCCCGAAGCCGAAACCGAAGAAGGCGCCCGCCAGGCGCGCGCCCGACCCCGCGAAGCGCTGGGCCTCGTACCTGCGCCGCTACCGGCCGGGCCTCCAGCGCTACGTCCTCGACGGGTTGACGGCGCAGTACGGCGAGCAGAGGTGGGAGGCCCGCCTCGACCCGACCAGCGAGCTCATCCTGACGATCCTCACCCAGAACACCGCGGACACCAACGCCGAGAAGGCGTATGCGGCCCTGCGTGCCGCGTACCCCAGCAGCCGCCCACCTGAGGAGCACCGGCCCGGGATCGGCTGGGGCGGCGACGGCCTGTCCACCGCAGCGCCGCCCGACTGGGTCGCCGTGGAGAACGCCCCACTGCCCCAGCTCATCGACGTGATCCGGCCGGGCGGGCTCGGACCGCAGAAGGCCCCCCGCCTCCAGGCGACACTCCGGCACATCCGGGAGCAGCGCGGCGACTACGGCCTGGCGTTCCTCGGCGAGATGACGCCGCTCGAGGGGCGCGACTGGCTGACCCAGATCGACGGCATCGGCAAGAAGACGGCGTCGATCGTGCTCTCGTTCTGCTTCGGGATGCCCGTCATGGCGGTGGACCGCCACGTGGAGCGGGTATCGAAGCGCATCGGCCTCATCCCCGCGAAGGCGACGGCCGACCAGGCCCACGACCTGTTCCTCGGGATCCTGGAGCCGGACGAGATGTACGCCGCCCACGTGCTGCTGATCCACCACGGGCGGATGATCTGCCACGCGCAGAACCCGAAGCACGACCTGTGCCCGGTCCGGGACCGCTGTCGGATGGTGAACCCCAAGGCGCCCTGACGACCGGCCACCCGACCATTCCCCGCCGCTACGGAGACCCCATGTCGAACGCCGACCTCGCTGCCCAGCTCGATGCCCTCCTTGCGGCCGACTTCGCCGCCTCGCCCGTGTCCGCGTCGGGCTTCGGCCTGACGGACTACGACGACCGGCTCGACGACGTCTCCGCCGAGGCCTTCGCCGCCCGCGACGCGTCCGCCGCGATGTTCCTGGCGGGGCTGGACGCGATCGGGGACGACGGGCTCACGCCGGACGAGACGATCGACCGCGACCTCGCACGAGCCGTGCTCCGCGGCCGGCTGGTGATGGCGCCGTTCGCAGCGTGGAAGCGGGACCCCGTGACCTACACGGCGCCGATCACGAGCGGCGTCTTCGCGCTGTTCCTGCACCGGCTGCGAGGCGATGTCGAGATCGCGGACGCGGCGACCGCACGGCTCGAGGGTGCGGGCGCGCTCGTGGATGCCGGGATCGCGAACCTCGACGCGACGCTCGCCCACCCGCTGATCGTCGAGCGTGGCATGAACGCCGCCAAGGCTGCCGTCCGCTACGTCCGTGACCTCGCCTGGAAGGACGTCGTGGACGACGCGGCGCGGGAGCGGATGCGGGTCGCGGGTGCGTCGGCGGCCGGCCACCTCGAGCGCTACGTCGCCCACCTCGAGGCGTTCCTCCCGCGGGCCCACGGGTCGTGGCAGCTGGGCGAGACGGACTACTCGCGCATCCTCCACGAGCGCGAGGTGCTGCCCGACGATGCCCGCGGGCTTCGTGAGCGCGGCCAGCGCGAGTTCGACCGGCTCGATGCCGAGATGCGCTCGCTTGCCCTGGACGCGACGGGCAACCCGGACTACGTGGCGGTCATTCGCTCGGACGATGCGGACCATCCGCCCACCGAGGCGGCGATGCTCGACGCGTATGCGGGCTGGACCGAGAAGGCGCGAGCGTTCCTCGCCGAGACGGGCCTGGTGACGCTGCCCGCTGGGGAGACATGCGCCGTCGTGCCATCGCCGGTGTTCCAGCGACCGGTGCTGGGTGTCGCGTCGTACATCGCGCCACCCGCGTTCAGCGACCGGCTCAAGGGCCACTTCTTCGTGCCGTTCGCGCCGGACGGTACGTCCGACGAGGAGATCCAGGGTCGTCTGTCCAACAACTCGTACGGGTCGATCCCGACGACATCGGTCCACGAGGCCTACCCGGGCCACCACTGGCACCTCGTCATGCGCAAGGCGAACCCATCGCGGGTGCGCAAGGTCTATGGGACGCCGTACTTCAACGAGGGCTGGGCGCTCTATTCGGAGCGCGTGATGCGCGAGCGAGGCTTCTTCGAGACGCCGATCCAGGAGCTCCAGCACCTGTCCGCGACGATCTTCCGCGCGGCACGGATCATCGTTGACACGTCGCTCCACCTGGGCGAGATGACGTTCGACGAGGCCGTCGCGTTCATGCGCGACAAGGCCGCGCTCCCGGAGCCCGTGGCGATCGCGGAGGTCGGGCGGTACTGCTGGTGGCCGACGCAGGCATCGTCGTACCTCACCGGCTGCCTCGAGATCCTCGAGATCCGTGGACGGTACCTGGCGGCCCGTGGGTTCGCCGGCGTGGCGCCGCGGGACGTCCCGGTCGAGGTCCTCCGCGAGTTCCACGATGCGATCGCGTCGGCAGGCTCGCTGCCGCTCGGGCTGGCGGACCGGGCGGTCATGGCGACGCTCCCGGTCGCGTAGCATCGGACGCGTGACGACCGACCGCGTCCCGCTCATCCTCGACGTCGATACCGGTATCGACGACGCGCTGGCGCTGCTGTACGCCGCGTCGAGCCCTGGCGCGGAGCTCGTCGCCGTCACCTGCCTCAGTGGCAACGTCCACGTCGACGACGTGCAGCGCAACACCCGCTCGGTCCTGGAGCTTGCGGGTCGTGGCGACGTGGAGGTGGCCGCCGGGCGGTCGGTCCCCCTCCAGCGGCCGCTCGAGCTCACGCCGGAGACCCACGGTCCGCATGGCATCGGGTATGCGGTGGTCCCGGAGCCCCGGCGCCCGCTGTCCGACCGCTACGCCCCGCAGCTCATCGTCGACGAGGCGCGTCGCCGGCCGGGCGAGCTGACCGTTGTCACCCTCGGGCCGCTGACGAACCTCGCCATCGCCACCCTCATCGAGCCGGACCTCCCGCGCCTCCTGAAGCGCTGGATCCTCATGGGCGGGGCGTTCCGCGTCCCTGGCAACACCACGCCGACCACAGAGTGGAACATCCATTGCGATCCCGAGGCGGCGCGGATCGCGTTCGCCGCGTGGCAGCAGGCAGTCACCGCCGATGCGGGCGCGACCCGCGCGCTCGCGCTGGGCCTCGATGTGACCGAGCAGGCGAGGATCACCACGGATCATGTCGTCGCGCTCGCGCGTCGCGCGGGCTCGACGCCGGACGACACGCTCGACACGGGGCGCGACCCGGGCGATCCCGAGCGCCGGAGCGTCGCGAGCGACCCGGTCGTCCGGTTCGTCGCCGATTCGCTGCGCTTCTACTTCGAGTTCCACGCACGCTACGACGGCTTCTATGGCGCCTTCATCCACGATCCGCTGGTCGTCGCGACGGCCCTCGATCCGACGCTCGTGACGACCCGCCCCGTGGCTGTGGACGTCGACACGAGCGGCGGCCTTGGGGACGGCCAGACCATCGCCGACTGGCGGGGGCTCTGGGGGCGGACGCCGAACGTGGACGTGGCCGTCTCGGCGGACGCCCCGCGGTTCCTCCACGACCTGGTCGAACGGATCGGTGGCATGGCAGAAGGTCGCTCCCAGAAGGGGCCGGCCCGAGCCAGTTGACGGGCCGTTCGGCCGATCCAGCCGGGCCCTTCCGGGCGGACGATGGGGGCAAGGATCGGAGGTCCCCGATGCGTATCTTGCTCGCCGTCGACGGCTCGGTTTCCAGTGACCGCGCCACCCAGCTCGTTTCCAGCTTCCCGCTCCCGGACGACTCGCTCGTCCGCGTCATCTCGATCCAGCTGCCCCACCTGGACGTCCTCGCGATGTCGTGGGCCGCGGTTGGCGATGGCGGTCACAATGCCGAGACCGAGGAGCAGGTCGACAAGCGCCACCTTCGCGAGGCCATCGAGCGCGCGGAGATCAGCCTCCGGCGGCCCGGCCTCAAGGTCGAGGGGTTCCTGCTCCGCGGCCGGCCGGCCAGCGCGATCGTCGATGAAGCGACCGCGATGGAGGCCGACCTTGTCGTCCTCGGGTCCCGCGGCCATGGCACGATCGCGACCATGGTTCTCGGTTCCACGGCATCCGAGGTCGTGGATCACGCGCCGTGCCCCGTGCTCGTTGCCCGCTCGAACTCGCTCGGCTCAATCGCCTTCGCCGATGATGGCTCGCGGACGGCCCGCACAGCAGAGACCGTGCTCGCCGCCTGGCCGATCTTCGCCGCCCGTCACCTGAGCGTCCTGACGGTCGCCGAGACGGTCGTGCCGGTCGCCGCCGGGTTCACGCCCGGGCTCTACGACCAGGTGCTGGCCAGCTATGCACGATCCGTGGACGACGCGCGCGAGGAGGTCCGGGAGGAATCGGCCACCGCGGCGCAGCGCCTGCGCGAGGCGGGGCTCGACGCCGAGCCGGTGGTCCTCGAGGGCGACGCGGCCGGCGAGATCGTCCGCTTCGCCGCGGAGCGCGGCACGGGCACGATCGTCATGGGCACGCGCGGCCACACGGGCATCGCCCGGATCTTCCTGGGCTCGGTCGCCCGCAACGTGCTGCTCCACGCCCCGTGCTCGGTGCTGATCGTCCGGGGGACGCGCGAGCGTCGCGCCTGATCGGCCGGGTCAGTCCTCCGACCGCCGCAGTCGACGCAGCACCGTCGCCACCCCCACGACCACGCCCGCGACCAGCGCCGCCCCGATGGCGATGAAGAGCACGACGACGATCAGCGGCTGGCTGGCGGTCGGCCTCGCCACCTGCCTGGGCGCGCTGCCCGGGCCGAAGAGGCGCTCCGCCTCGCCGAGATAGCGGCGGCCGCTCTCGCTCGCGGGGTCCGCCTGGAGCGTCGCCAGGTTCGCGGACAGCCCCCCGCCGGGACCCATCTCCGGGGCGATGATGAGGCGGGTCCCGGCGGCAACGGGGTAGCTGCAGTCGCCGACGGGCTCGCCTTCCTGGAACGCGATGACGATCGGCGACGTGGGCACGTCCCCGTTGAACGCCCGGTCCACGAAGAACAGTCGGCCCGTCTCCACCCGGTCGCCGGTGGTCCCCACGAGGACGAGCTGCGCCGGCCCGAGCGCCTCGATCGTCGGGTTCTGCACCGGGCTGCAGGCGAGCGCCGCGCTCCCGGTGGCCAGCCACCCGACGACGATCGCGGCGATCGCGAGGATCCGGGGCGCGCGCATGGGCATCCGTCGATCCTTCATCCGCTGATGATCTCCCGGACCTCGCGCGCGATCTCGATGTCCTCGCGGGCCGCGACCACGAACGTCCGGGCAGTCGCGTCACCGGCCGTGATCTCCGTGTCCGCCTCGCCGTGTGCCTCGCCGGCCGCGTCGTTGGCTGCGGCGTCCACCGCCACCCCGAGGAACGCCAGCCCATCTGCCGTCATCGCCCGCACGGGCGCAGACCGCTCCCCGACACCACCCGTGAACACCAGCGCATCGAGGCCGCCGAGCGACGCAACCATCGACGCGATCGCGGCCCGGAGGCGGTGGAGGTAGACGTCCAGCGCGAGCCGCTTGCGAGCTGATCCTGCCGCCGCTCCGGCGAGGATCTCGCGCATGTCCTTCGTGCCCCCGAGTCCCAGCAGCCCGGATCGGTGCTCCAGGCTTTCCGACAGCTCGTCCGGGGTCAGGTGGGCCTCGCGCGCCAGCCACAGGACAAGGCCCGGGTCCACGTCTCCCGAGCGCGTCGCCATGACGAGGCCCTCGAGCGGCGTGAAGCCCATGGTCGTGTCGACGGACCGGCCCCCGAGGACCGCAGCGAGCGACGCGCCGGCCCCCAGGTGGCACGTCACGACCCGGAACGACGCATCCCCCGTTCGTCCGCACAGCTCGGCCGCGCGGCGCGACGCGTAGGCATGTGACAGCCCGTGGAACCCGTAGCGGCGAACGGCCCAGCGCTCCCGCCACTCGACCGGCAACGCGTACGTCGATGCCGCCACCGGGAGCGTGGCGTGAAACGCCGTGTCGAAGCACGCGACGTGCGGCACCGCGGGCAGCACCTCGCGGACCGCCTCGATTGCGGCGACCGACTTCGGCTGGTGGAGGGGGGCGAGCGCCGTGAGCGCCTCGATCCCGTTGACGACCTCGTCAGTGAGGAGCGCAGGCCCGGCGAACCGCGTCCCGCCGTGGACCACGCGGTGGCCGACGGCGGCGGGCGCGTGGGCCTCGCCCCAGCCGGCGACGGCGGCGGCAATCAGCGCCGCGTGCCCACCGTCACGTACAGCCGGCAGGTCCGCCGATTCGACCACCTCGTCGGCCGTGTCGAGCAGCCGGAGCTTGACGCTGCTCGATCCGGCGTTGACGACGAGGACGAGGGCCGATCCCGCGTCCACCGTGCCTACGGCTTCGGCCACGACCAGTTCGCGACCTCCGGCGCGTCCTCGCCCTCGAGGCGGGTATATGCGCGTGCCTCGAGGCGCTTGTCCACCATCAGCTGGCGAACGAGTCCGGCCCTCGATGCCAGGCCCGGCACCCGGTCGATCACGTCGATCACCAGGTGGAAGCGGTCGAGGTCGTTGAGCATGACCATGTCGAACGGCGTGGTGGTGGTGCCCTCCTCCTTGTAGCCCCGGACGTGCAGGTTTCGGTGGTTGGTCCGGCGGTACGTGAGGCGGTGGATGAGCCACGGGTAGCCGTGGTACGCGAACACGATCGGCTTGTCGGTGGTGAACAGGGAGTCGAACTCGACGTCGGTCAGGCCGTGCGGGTGCTCCGAGGCCGGCTGGAGCCGCATGAGGTCCACGACGTTGACGAAACGGACCTTGAGGTCAGGCAGGTGCTGGCGCAGGAGGTCGACGGCCGCCAGCGCCTCGAGCGTGGGGACATCGCCGGCGCTCGCCAGGACGACGTCGGGCTCTCCGCCGACATCGTTGCTCGCCCAGTCCCAGATGCCGATCCCACGCGTGCAGTGGAAGATCGCCTGCTCCATGGTCAGCCAGTTCGGGCTGGGCTGCTTCCCGGCGACGATGACGTTGACGTAGTGGCGGCTACGCAGGCAGTGGTCGCCCACGGACAGGAGCGTGTTCGCGTCCGGCGGCAGGTACACCCGGATGACGTCCGACTTCTTGTTGACCACGTGGTCGATGAAGCCCGGGTCCTGGTGGCTGAAGCCGTTGTGGTCCTGGCGCCAGACAAGCGAGCTGAGCACGTAGTTGAGCGACGCGATCGGCCGCCGCCAGGCCATCCCGCGCGTGACCTTGAGCCACTTCGCGTGCTGGTTGAACATCGAGTCGATGATGTGGATGAAGGCTTCGTAGCAGTTGAACATGCCGTGCCGCCCGGTGAGCAGATAGCCCTCCAGCCAGCCCTGGCACTGGTGCTCCGAGAGCACCTCCATCACCCGTCCGTCGGTGGCGAGGTGGTCGTCGCCGGGGATGATCGCGGCCTCCCAGGTGCGGTCCGTCACCTCGAATACGGCGCCCAGGCGGTTCGACGCCGTCTCGTCGGGCCCGAACATCCGGAAGTTCTCCGTGTTCCTGGCCATCACGTCCCGGACGTACGTGCCCAGTACGCGCGCCGCCTCGGACACCGTTGCGCCCGGCGAGGGGACGTCCACCGCATACGCGCGGAAGTCCGGCAGGACCAGGTCGCGCAGCAGCTCGCCGCCATTGGCGACCGGGTTTGCGCTCATGCGCCGGGTGCCGGTGGGCGGCAGCGCCGCGAGCTCCGGGAGCAGGTGGCCCGCGTCATCGAACAGTTCGGCCGGCCGGTACGAGCGCATCCAGTCCTCGAGGATCTGGCGGTTCTGCGCGTTCGTGCGAACTTCGCCCATGGGGACCTGGTGGCTGCGCCACGTGCCCTCGACCTGCTTGCCGTCGATCTCCTTCGGGCCCGTCCAGCCCTTGGGCGTCGCGAACACGATCATCGGCCAGCGCGGCCGCTCGGTCACGCCCTCCTCGCGGGCGCGTCGCTGGATCGAGCGGATCTCGTCGACGACGATGTCCAGCGTCGCGGCCAGCTGCTGGTGGACGGTCTCGGGATCGTCGCCCTCCACGAAGTAGGGCGTGTGGCCGTAGCCCTCCATCAGCGAGATGAGCTCCTCGCGCGGGATGCGGGCGAGGATCGTGGGGTTGGCGATCTTGTACCCGTTGAGGTGGAGGATCGGCAGGACGGCCCCGTCCGTGACAGGGTTGAGGAACTTGTTCGAGTGCCAGCTCGTGGCGAGCGGCCCTGTCTCGGCCTCGCCGTCGCCGACGACCGCGCACACCACGAGGTCCGGGTTGTCGAAGGCCGCGCCGTACGCGTGGCTGAGCGCATAGCCCAGCTCGCCGCCCTCGTGGATCGAGCCCGGCGTCTCGGGCGCGACGTGGCTGGGGATGCCCCCGGGGAACGAGAACTGGCGGAACAGCTTCCGGATCCCCTCCTCGTCGCGGGTGATGGACGGGTAGACCTCGCTGTACGTCCCCTCGAGATACGCGTTGGCGACGATCGCCGGGCCACCATGCCCCGGCCCGATGATGTACATCGCGTCCAGGTCGCGGCTGCGGATCACGCGGTTCATGTGCGCGTAGATCATGTTCAGGCCGGGTGTCGTCCCCCAGTGGCCCAGTAGTCGCGGCTTCACGTGGTGCGGCTCCAGCGGACCGCGGAGCAGCGGGTTGTCGAGCAGGTAGATCTGGCCGACGGACAGGTAGTTCGCGGCGCGCCAGTAGGCGTCGATGCGCCGCAGTTCGTCAGGGGACAGGGGCGTGGCGGTGGGAACATCGGTGGTGGTCATCGCGGGGTCTCCTGTGGCAGGCCACCAGCCTAACCCCGCCGCGTGAACCCGGGACGTCGTGCCCGTCAGGCGTCGCGTGCCGCGGCCGCCTCGTCGAGTGCGAGTCGCACGGCGGTCAGCAGCGCGGTCGGGCTGAACGGCTTCGTGAGCAACGGCTGGCTGGAGATGCGGCGGATCTCGTCGATCACGTCGCTCTCGGCGTAGCCGGACATGAACACGATCGGAAGGTCCGGACGGCGTTCGCGGAGCGTCGCCGCGAGACGCGGGCCGGCGAGCCCCGGCATCACGATGTCGCTCAGGAGCAGGTCGAACGTCGACGGATCGGCGTTCGCCGCCATCTCCACGGTCGCCGGGATGATCCGTCGGAGCATCGGCCCGAGGTCGCCCCGTAGCCCGTGACGCCCGTGAGCAGGTTGTTGAAGTCGTGCGCGATGCCACCCGCCAGGCGACCCACCGCCTCGAGCTTGGCGGACCGCCGGAGCTGCTCCTCGAGGGCTTCCCGGACACGGAGATCCAGGCCGACCGCCGACACGGCGACCACGTTCCCGCGCTCGTCGAACACCGGGCCGAGGCTGATCCAGACCGGGATCCGCGTGCCGTCCCTGGCCACGTGGACGAGCTCGCACGCTCGGACCGGCGATGCCATGAGCCTGCCCGGCTCGGGACGGCCGCGGGTCCTGGTCGTGGACGACAACGCCGTCAGCCGTCGCGTCGCCGAGATCCATCTCGCCCGTCACGAGGTCGATATCCTCGTCGCCGGCCACGGGCGATCGGCGCTCGAGCTCCGCGCCGTACAACCGGTGGACCTCGTGCTCCTCGACAGCATGATGCCGCACCCGTGCTGGGGGAACGGCTCGCGCTGCCGCGGCGCTAGGGTCCGGCCCAAGCGCGTCGGTCCGCCCGATGTGCCGGAAGGGTCGAACGACGCAGGCGGTGCGCGGGTGCGCCTGACCTGTCCGCGGCACAACGTCTCGCGCGGCCCGCGGCCCTACGACCAGTCCAGGGCCACCTCGAAGATCGCCTCACCCACCATGCGCCACGCGCGCAGGGAGGGCTCGCCCGTCGCCGGGTCAGCCTGGTCCTCGGCGAGCGAGACCAGCAGGTACAGCGCCTCCGGGAACTGCGCGAGCCCGATGTCGGTGAGCGAGGGCACGGCGGGCGACTTCACGTGGGAGTGGACGATCGCCCACACGGCTTCGTCCGCGTCATCGATGCCCACCAGCACCCGGAAGGCGTCGTCGGGGTGGATCAGGTAGCGGTATGGCGAGGCAGCCTCGTTGCGACACGGCTCGTAGCGCAGCGCCGTACCCCCGTCCGACGCGTACGCGGAGCCCGCGATGATCCCGCAGGACTCGTTCGGATACTCGGACCGAGCCTGGGCGAGGATCGCCTCCCCGATGACGCGCGGCAGGCGCGCGGCGGCGGGACCCGGATGACCACGGTCGGTCACCACCAGCTCACGCCGCCCTCGAAGTCGTCGTCCATCTCGTCGAGATCCCGTTCGAACGTCCCCGCGGACAGGTATTTCCAGCCGCCGTCGGGGAGCAGGGCGACGATCGTCCCCGTGTCCATCCGTTTCGCCTCGCGCGCGGCGGCGACGAGCACCGCCCCGCACGACGGGCCGGCGAACACGCCCTCGCGGAACACGAGGTCGCGCAGCGCGGCCACGGCGTCGCGATTCGAGACGAGGTACTTCGCGTCGAGGATCGACGGGTCGAGGATCTCCGGGACGAAGCCCTCGTCGAGCGATCGGAGCCCCTGGACCTGCTCGCCAGGCAGCGGCTCGACGGCCACGATTCGCACGCCAGGCTTGTGCTCGCGCAGGTAGCGGCCGGCGCCCATCAGGGTGCCCGAGGTCCCGAGCCCGGCCACGAACACGTCGATCTCCGGGCAGTCCGCGAGGATCTCGGGCCCGGTCGTCTCGTAGTGGGCGAGCGGGTTTGCCGGGTTGCCATACTGGTAGGGCATCACGAACCGTGAGTCGGACGCGCACAGCTCCTTGGCCATCGCGATGGCCCCGTTCGAACCGCTGGCCCCGGGCGAGTCGATGATCTCCGCCCCGAACAGTGCCGCGACCTGGCGCCGCTCGGCGGTGACGTTGTCGGGCATCACGAGCGCCACGCGATAGCCCTTGCGGCGGGCGATCATCGCGAGGGCGATGCCGGTGTTGCCCGATGTCGGTTCGAGGATGATCGAATCGGGCGTGAGCAGGCCTCGCCGCTCCAGGTCCTCCACGAGGTACTTCGCCGCTCGATCCTTCACGGACCCCGTCGGGTTGTACATCTCGAGCTTGGCGTAGATCCGGACCGCGGGGTTGGGGCTCATCCTGGGGATGGCCACCAGCGGCGTATGGCCGATCGCGTCGAGGATCGACTCGTGGCGCCCGCCGTGGCGCTCCCCCGCCGCGTGTGCCTCGGCGTGCCGACCCTGGGTGTCGGTCACCCGCCCGCCATTGCGGGGAGCAACCGGACCTCGTCGCGATCGTCGACGGGCGTGCCCGTGCCGTCCAGGTAGCGGACGTCCTGGCCGTTCACGTACACGTTGACGAAGCGGTTGAGCTCGCCATCGTCCGTGAACAGCTGGTCGCGGAGCGACGGGTAGACGGTGACGAGACCTTCGAGGACCTCGCCGATCGTCGCGCCGGCCGCCTCGACCTCCTTGGCCCCGCCCACGTTCGTGCGCAGAACCGCGGGGAACTTGACCGTGCTCAACGGGTGCCTCCGAGCATGAACACGCCCTCGCCGAAGGTCGAGACCGGCAGTGGGGTCCCGGCCTCGCGGGCTGCCCTGGCCTCGTCGGAACAGACCGGGCACTTCGGGTCGCGGCGCAGCTTGAGCTCCGTGAACTCCGTCTCGAGGGCATCGAACAGGAGCAGCCGGCCGGCGAGCGTCTCGCCGATCCCGAGCAGCACCTTGAGGACCTCGTTCGCCTGGAGCAGGCCCATGATCCCGGGCACGACGCCCAGGACGCCGGCCACGGAGCAACCGGGCGCGAGCTCGGGCGGGGGCGGCGTCGGGTAGAGACAGCGGTAGCACGGGCCCACGTACGGGATGAACGTCGTGAGCTGGCCCTCGAAGCGGAACACGGACGCGTGGACGACCGGGATCCCGGCCGCCACCGCGGCGTCGTTGAGGATGTAGCGCGTCTCGAACGTGTCGGTGCCGTCGAGGATCACGTCGTAGCCCGCGATGAGCCGATCCACGTTGTCCGCGACGAGCATCTCCTCGTGCGCGATCACCGTGACGTCCGGGTTGAGGCCGGTGAGCGTCTTGCGCGCGGATTCGACCTTCTTCTCGCCGATCCGGTCATTCGTATGGATGACCTGGCGCTGGAGGTTCGAGAGGTCGACCACGTCGAAGTCGACGATCCCGATCGTCCCCACGCCAGCCGCGGCGAGGTACAGCGCGGCCGGAGAGCCGAGCCCGCCGGCACCGATCAGGAGCACCTTCGAGCCGAGGAGCCGCACCTGGCCAGCCGTCCCGACCTCGGGGATGAGGAGGTGGCGGCTGTAGCGCTGCTTCTGCTGCTCGGTCAGCTTGGGCGGGGTGACCCAGTCGAGCCCGTTGCTCTTCCAGGCCTGGAAGCCGCCGCTCATCGAGGCGACGTCCCGGTAGCCCATCGAGGCCAGTGTCTGGGCGGCGAACAACGACCGGACGCCACCCGCGCAGTACAGGACGACGGGCGTCGCGCGATCCGGGACCGCGGCCTCGATCTGCTGCTCGAGGTAGCTCTTCGAGACGTGCGTCGCACCGGGCACATAGCCCTGGTCCCACTCCGAGGACTCGCGGACGTCGATCATGGCGGCGGCGCCGCGCTGGCGGAGGGCGTCGGCCTCGGCCGGCGAGACCTCGCGGATCTCGCCTCGGGCCTCGCGAAGAAGCTCGGCATAGGTCTTGGGCATGGGTGGGGCAACAGCTCCGATGGACGACGGGCCGTCGGTGGACACCGGCGGGGCGGGCGAGGATTGCGGTGGATCGGGGATCGGCCGGGTGCGCGGGGTGCGCGGGGTGCGCGGCCTTGGCTCGGGTGCGCCGGCTCAGGCCGGCTGGCAACACGCGCAGCGGCGCATCAGGTGGCGTCCGGGATGGCCAGCGGTGTCGCGCCAGCGTCGGCCAGCGGTGTCGCGCCAGCGTCGGCCAGCGGTGTCGCGCCAGCGTCGGCCAGCGGCGTCGCGCCAGCGTCGGCCAGCGGCGTCGCGCCGACGTCGGCCAGCGGCCTCACGCCGGCATCAGCCAGCAGGTGCTGCAGCGAGTCGAAGCTGAGCATCGCGCACTTGAGCCGGGCAGGGCTGATCTCGATACCCAGCAACTCAAGGAGGTCAAGCGCGGTGATCGCCGCCACCTCGTCCACAGGCTTGCCCTTGACCTCGTCGGTCAGCAGGGAGGCAGACGCCTGGCTGATGGCACACCCGCGGCCGGTGAAGCCGATGTCCTGCACGACGCCATCCTTGACCGCGAGCTGCATCGTGATGCGGTCGCCACACAAGGGGTTGGCGCCCTCGAAGGTCGCGCTCGGCTCTTCGATGACCCCGAAGTTGTGGGGCCGCCGATAGTGCTCGAGGATGTAGTCGCGGTAGAGGTCGTCCATGGCGCTTGATCGACTATAGCGCGCGCGTCGAATTCCGACCACATCACCAGTGATTAGCCGGGCTGGCCGTGCATGGCCTGGGCGCCCGAGTAGCCGGCGTCCCCCGCGGCAACCTGCGCATGGTTCGAAGCACATCGAACACCAACCGGGGGCGCAGCGGCGCGATCCCGGGCGCGGCGCGATTCCTGGCGCGGCGTGGCGGGCGCAATGTCCTCCGAGGGCAACCTGCGGATGGTTCGAGGCACATCGAACATCGTCCGGACGGCGGGGCCGGCGGATCCGGTGCCAGACGGCCATTGGCCTCAACGAGTCGTTCGATATGCGTCGAAGGAAGTGCAGGTGTCCGTTGGACGGCACCGCCCGCCGTGCTGGGCGCCGTCGTGTCGTTCGATATGCGTCGAACTGGGCGGGCGAGGACTGAACGCGGACGGAACGCCGAGGATCAGCCGGCGAACAGCGCCTGGACCTGCTGCAGCCCTGCGACGAGAGCGTCGATGTCCGCCTTCGTCGTATAGACCTGGAACGAGGCGCGCGCGCTCGCGGCGAGGTCGAGCCGCTCGTGGAGGGGCATCGTGCAGTGGTGGCCAGCCCGGATCGCGACACCGAACCGGTCGAGCACCTGGGCGACGTCGTGCGGGTGGATCCCCGGGAGGTTGAACGCGACAACGCCGCCGCGCAGCTCCGCGCCGGGGCCGTAGAGCTGGATCCCGGGGACCTCGCGCGGGAGCACGTCGAGCGCGTACGCGACCAGCTCATGCTCGTGCGCGCGGACCTTGTCCATCCCGATGTCCATGAGGTAGTCCGCCGCCGCGCCGAGGCCGATCTGGGCAGAGATGTCCGGCGTGCCCGCCTCGAACTTCCAGGGCAGCTCGTTCCACTCCGACCGGCGGAGGTGGACCTCGCGGATCATGTCGCCGCCACCCATGAACGGCGGCATCGCCTCGAGCAGCTCCCGGCGGCCCCACAGGACGCCTGAACCCGTCGGCGCGAGCGCCTTGTGACCGGAGAACGCGTAGAAGTCGCACCCGATCGCCGCGACGTCGACCGGAAGGTGCGGGACGGCCTGCGCCCCATCAATAAGGACGAGTGCCCCGGCCTCGTGGGCCTTGCGCGTCATCTCCTCGACCGGGTTGATCGTGCCCAGCGTGTTGGACACGTGGGTGAAGGCGACGAGCTTGGGCTTGAGGCGGAGCAGCACGTCGAACACGTCCTGGCGGAGGATCCCGTCGTCGGTGATCGGGATGAACTCCAGGTCCGCGTCCTTCTCCTGGGCGAGGATCTGCCACGGGACAAGGTTCGCGTGGTGCTCCATCTCGGTGAGGACGATGACGTCACCGCGACCGATGTTCCGGCGCCCCCACGAGTACGCCACGAGGTTGATCGCCTCCGTGGCGTTGCGGGTCCAGATGATCGTCCGCGGGTCGGCCACGCCGATCAGCCGCGCGACCTTCTCGCGCGCACCCTCGTACGCGGCCGTCGCGCGCTCGCTGAGCTGGTAGATCCCGCGATGCACGTTCGCGTTGTCGTGGCGGTAGTAGCTGTCCATCGCCTCGATCACCGCGAGCGGCTTCTGCGAGCTCGCGGCGGAATCGAGGTACACCAGCGGGTGCCCGAAGACCTCCTGGTCGAGGATCGGGAAGTCCGCCTTGAGCGCCGCCGGGTCCAGGGGATCTGCGGCGAGGTGCGTGGGCCGGATCTCGGTCGTCATCGCCGTGGTCCTACCGGCCGGCGCCGGCGGCCTCGGGCTCCTTGGGCAGCACGAGGGCCTCGTCCGGGACGCCGATGTCCATCCCGTTCTCGCGCAGGATCGGACCATAGCCCTCGTCCTCGAGGCGCACCGCCAGGTCCTTGCCACCCGAGGTCACGATCTTGCCGGCCGCAAGCACGTGGACCACGTCCGGCGTGATGTAGTTGAGCAGCCGCTGGTAGTGGGTGATGAGCAGCACACCCATGTTCGGGTTGAGCTGGCTGTTGACGCCTTCCGCGACGATCCGCAGCGCGTCGATGTCGAGGCCCGAGTCCGTCTCGTCGAGGATCGCGAACTCCGGCTCCAGCATCGCCATCTGGAGCATCTCGAGACGCTTCTTCTCGCCGCCCGAGAATCCGTCGTTGACGTACCGGGCCGCGAACCCGTCGTCCATCCTGAGGAGCGCCATCTTCTCGCGCATCTTCGTGCGGAAGTCGCGCATCGACACGCCGCCCCGGATCGCGTCCGTGGGATCGATGTCGGGGTTCTTGTCGATGCCCTGGAGCTTCGCGTTGAGCGCGCTCCGGATGAACGACGCGACCGACAGGCCGGGGACAGCCGTCGGGTACTGGAAGGCGAGGAACAGGCCGAGCCGCGAGCGCTTGTCCGGGGACAGGGAGAGCAGGTCATAGCCCTTCCACAGGACCTCGCCGCCCAGGACCTTGTAGGTCGGGTGCCCCATGAGCGCATACGACAGCGTCGTCTTGCCCGAGCCGTTGGGGCCCATGATCGCGTGGACCTCGCCCTTGCGGATCGTGAGGTTGATCCCCTTGAGGATCTCGATCTCCGGCTTTGCTGCGGGGGCGACCCGGAGGTCCCGGATGACAAGCTCTGTGTCGTTGGCGTCGGTCACGAAGTGGCTCCTGTGAGCGTGGGCTCGGGCGTCGGGCTGGCGATGGCGTCACCCGACCCGGCGACGGCCGGGGACGCGGCCGCACGCGGGTCGAGGGTGATGTGGCGGACCGGGACGAGGTCCGCGAGGGTCATGCTGTCGAGCGTGCCGGTGATCGCATCGCGGACTCGGACCCAGAGCACGTTGACCGTGCACCGGGCGGAGCGATCGCAGGTGGTGTGCTCGGGCTCGTCCGAGGCGCAGATCATCGGGGCGATGGGCCCTTCGAGGGCGCGCAGCACGTCGCTCATCCGGATGTCGGACGGATGCGCGCCGAGCTCGTAGCCGCCGCGCGCGCCGCGGGTGGAGGTGACGAGGCCGGCGTCCCGGAGGCTCGTGACGAGCTGTTCCAGGTAGGCGCGCGGGAGGTCCTCGTCCAGGGCGATCTCCGCGAGGCTGGCCGGCCCCGTCCCATACCGCCGCCCGAGCTGGACCATGAGCCGCACGCCGTACTCGCCCTTCGTGCTGAAGGCGACGGCGCCGGATCCGTGGAAGCTCGCGCGATGCGTCAGGGGATCGTCCTCGAGGTGGGTCGGAGGTTCCCCGAGGGGACGCCTGCGGCGGCGTTCGCCGCGCCGGGGAAATCCGACCGATTTCGTCGGGATTGAGTCTAGTCCCGACCCCGTGGATGGTCAACGCGACCGTGGGGTAGTAGATAGCAGGCTCGGAAGTTGCCGGTCGGACGTGGGCAGCCGCTTGCCACCCCGTGTCACGAAGGCGGCAACCCTCCGGTAGGGCCGTGCACGAGAAGTGCGTGCACGCCGCTGCGGGCAGGGCTGGCAATCGGGCTGCCAGGCGGAACGTGCACGTCGAGCTTCGTGGCTACCTCGGGCACGAACTTCCTTCTCCTCACCGCGGGCCACTGCGGAGCCGTAGGCAGTACCGTCACGCACAATTGGGCGTCAATCGGGATGGTGACGAAGTCTGCCTTCAAGGACGGGGCGCTTGCCGACGCGATGATCATCGATATCGACAACACCAAGAAGAGCAACTTCGCCTACGTCACAAGTGGCGAGCCGTCTCGAACCATCACGTCTCGCATGGCGCTGAACGGCGACGTCAAGGGCTCAGCCGTTTGTGCGTCAGGTATCAAGACCGGCTTCTTCTGCGGCTCCGTTACGAACACGGACGTCGATGGTCGAGACGCCAAGACGGGAAACGCCATCCTGAACTTGCAGATCTGCACGGTTGACGTCCGGTTGGGCGACAGCGGCGGACCGATGTTCTACGGCCACCAGGCGATGGGCATCATCTCGCTCGTGAATGGAACGAAGCACACGGACGCGAATGGGGTCGAGTGGTGGGAGAACTTGATGTTCTCGCAGATCAGAGCTGCTGAGATCCAGCTCGGAGTTGATGTCTACAAGGGCTAGCGCGGTCGTCGCGGGGCTTCTGGTTGGCCTGCTGGCTGGGGCGTGCTCTACGCCCCAGCCACTTCCGACGTACTCCGACGCCCCGGACGCGTCACCTGCCGGGATGATCCTCGAGGGCACGCTCGTGACTGTGCCAGACTCGCCGTGCCTCCAAGTCAAGCCACTCGGCGAGCCGGCCATCGGACTCCTCTGGCCATCCGGCTACCGCGCGACCGCAGCACCGGTCCGGATCTACTCGCCAGACGGCGTCGAATTGGCGGCTGAGGGCGACCTCGTGACGATGACCGGTGGCGCCATCTACAAGCCGAGTTCCCTCTGTCACACGCAGTCCGTCTTCGAGGTGTCGCAGATCGCGCGCGGAAGCAGTGAGTACGCCCCGTAGTCAAGGAACGTGGGCCGATAAGGGACAAGGCCCTCTTTAGGGGCGCGTCGAATGGCCGCTGGTCGCCTTAGCGGCCAGAGCCCTTTCCCGAGCCCCAGCTCCGTTCGATGGGTTGCCCGATGCCGCCGCTTCGCCCGGGGTGCGCTGACTGCCCTGAGTCGGCAAGTCGGCGTCCACCTTCGAGGTCGCCAGGGCCACCCACTGCTCCACGTCGTGCTCAAGGATGTCCTCGACACGCGTCATGAAGACCGGGAATGCCGACTGGTGATTTTGTAGCTTCACGTAGACATCAGCCAATGAAGCGAACCTGGACCCCTCAACACGGAGCCGCTCAACGACGAGTCGCGACTCGCTGTACCTGTCGCCGTAGCGGAAGTACTCATCTACAGCGATCACCGCGGTCACAGGGAGACTGAGGGCCATCGCAAGGATGCCCAGCACCTGTCCCGTCGTGAGCGAGGCGACTCTGATCGACGTGTCCGGGGCTGTCGACACCCCCGCGGCGTGTGAAGCAGGCCGTAGTGAGCACGCAACGTAGACGGGCGGGCGGCGAGGGATAGCGGAGCGCACTGCGACGCGCCGGAATCCGCCCGCGGTGGTTCGCTCGTCCCGAAAGAGGGGATCGTTCGAGCTTTGCCTTCCCGCTGCGGTCGGCCCGCTTACTGAGGCGAGGAACTCGGTCCCTCCTCGAGGTCGATGATCTGGGCGATCGAGCGAACCTCGGCCGGCCAGTCCTCGTACGACGCCGGTTGCCCGTCGTACAGGTACGTCCCGGCCTGCTGCCTGAGGGCGCCGCTGAACTGCGCCTCGACGGCCGCCATGAACTCGTCGACGCCGCACTCCCGGATGATCCCGATGGCGCGCATCCGCTGGTTTGCGAGCCCGAGGACAAGGCCCACCACCTGGCCCGCCCGCACGGCCCGGGATTTCGTTGTTGACAGTCTCGGGCCCTGCGTAGAGCGCCAGCAGGCGCTCGTCGAGCTGCTGCCCGGCTTCCCGGCCGAGGCCCTCGCAGGTCATCGCCTGAAAGGAGGGGCGGTCGGGGTCGCATCCGCCGACTTCCTCGGAGAAGCCATCGCAGATCCGGGGTGACGACGGGCTCGAACCGCCGACGCTCCCGCACGCGCTTGCGATCAACATCACCATCGCCGCGAGCACGATCAGGGCTGAGCTGGATGCACGAGACATCGGTGGCTCCTGTGATCGTCAGCGCACGAGTGGCCGGTGTCGCACGGAATCGTGCCATGGGCCGTGTTCGTCGCGCTCGTCGACTGGCTACGAGCGCCCGCCGTGCCGTGCGGCGGTCGCTATGCTCGGCGCGATGGACCCTTCAGCTGCGATACGTGTGGCGCTGATCGCGCTGTCGCTCGCGGTCGTCGGGGGTTGCACGACACCCAATCCGAACGCGACGTCCGTTCCGCGGGTGACGATCGAGAACCGCTCGGGCAAGCCCGTGGACATCGTCAGCTTCAGCCACCGAACGGGCACGTCCGTCACGCAGACGACGCTCGCCGACGGAGGCACGTACGGTTCGGAACCGGCCGGCGCCGAGTGCGATGACGAGGAGTCCTACTTCGTCGAAGCGGCCGGCCGTCGGGTGGCGACGCTGACTCGTCCAGGATGCACCGGGGCCACGCTGGTCGTCACGCCCGAGATGCTCCTTGCGCCGTCGGTGGACCCGACCCCGTCCCCCTCCTGACCCGGTTCCGACACGAGGGTGTGTCCACGACTCGCGTCGCCGGTTCGGGCGCCAAAACCGCGAGACTCGCCGACGTCCGACCGTAGTGTCAGCATATCGTATCGATAGGTTGACACTTACTCACTGGCACCATATGGTACGTGCATGGTCACGATCGGGCGGGCGCAACTGGAGACAGCTCTGGGCGCCCTCGGCGAGTTGCTGGCGGCCCGCGGGCTGCACTACGAGGTGGTCCTCGTTGGCGGTGGCAACCTCATCCTGCGCGAACTCATCAATCGTCCGACCACCAAGGACCTGGACATCCTGGGAGCGAGAACGTCGGACGGCATCGTGCAGCTCCGCCCGATCCCGGCGCCGCTTCGCGATGCGGTTCGGGACGTGGGCCGAGCCTTCGATTTGGGCGAGGAGTGGCTCAATACGGGCCCCGAGGCACTCCTCGAGCTCGGCCTTCCCGAAGGCTTCGTCGACCGGCTGGAGCGCCGCGACTACGGCGGCCTGATCGCGTGGCTGGCTGGCTGGTTCGACATGGTGTGCTTCAAGCTCTACGCCGCCGTGGATCAAGGCCCCCGCAGCCGACATTTCCAGGACCTGGTGGAGTTGCATCCGACCCGAGACGATGTCCTCCTCGCCGCCCGCTGGGCCATGGGTCACGACCCATCGCCGGGTTTCCGGAGCCTGCTCATCGAGACACTGCGAGCGCTCGATATCGAGGATGCCGATGCATCCCTTGGCTAACTCGATCCAGGACGCGCTGCTGAACCGGGCCTGGATCCAATGGGCGGCCCTCGGCGTCGATGGCGCGGTCGAACGCGACGATGCCGTGGTCGATCCCGAGGCCCTCATCGCCCTCACAGCCGAACTTGGCGACGCCGACGCGCGGCTGCGCGACCTCAGCACGGACTGGTGCGTCGAGGTTGGCCGGTACGTGAACGGCACGCGCCTCAAGCAGGTGGCCCGCGAGCTCGGGACGCCGGAGGACGCGATCGGTGCGTACATCGCCACCGTCGCCGCGGCAGGAGGCCCGGCGTGGCCGCTGGCGACGCACCCGCGGCCCGGCTACGTCCGGCGGCACAAGATTCGACTCGACTCGGCGACGTCTCGACCGCGACTTCGCATCCGGCTTCGCGCGGCGTTCGGGGTCAACGCCCGGGCCGACATCCTCGCCGCGCTCCTGGCCGCGTCGCCCGCCAGCCTCAATGCCGCCGACCTGGCCCGCGCCACGCGCTTCACGAAGCCGAGCATCGCCACCGCGCTTGATGCCCTCCTGCTCTCGGGCCTCGTGACGGCCCGACCCGTGGCCAATGAGCGGCGGTTCGCCCTTCGGCCGAACGTGCAGATCCTGCCCGGGCTCCTCCCACCGGAGCCGCAGCCGGATTGGGTTGCGAGGTTCGCCGTGGCCCTCGACGTCATGCGTTTCTGTCGCCGCGACGAGCCGTCGACCACCGTCCGCGCCATCGAGGGTCGCCGGCTCGTCACCCTGCTTGCCGACCGGATCTCGACGGAGGACATGCCCGCGCCGGACCTGGACGCCAGCGGGGATGCGTTCGCGACTGCCTTCGATTGCTGGGTGGTCTCGCTCGTCGACTGGCTACGAGCGCCCACCCGGGAGTAGGAGTCGCCCCCTCCTGACCTACCCCTTCGAGATCGCGAAGCCGACCGTCCGGCCGTAGGCCTGCGACAGCGCCAGCCAGACCTTGACCATGTCCTCCAGCGCCTTCGTGTTGGCGAGGCCGCCGGCGTCCTCGGGCACGAAGCCGATCGCCGCCGCGAGGTCCATCGCCGTCTTCTTGGCGTCTGCGTCGTCGCCCGCGACGAACATCGCCGCCGGCGTGGCGCGCTCGCGTGCGGTCGTGAGGTTCTCGAAGCCGATGGTGTTGAACGCCTTCACGACGTGGGCGCCTGGCAGCAGCGCGAACAGGTGCTGGGTCGTGGACCGCGCGGGATCGCCGTCGAAGCGGTTCATGGCGTCGATGACGGTGCGCCCGGCGAGGGACCCGATCTCCCCGACCGCCGCCGCCAGCGCCATTGGCCGGAGCGCAAACACGACGACGTCCGCGCCCGCCGTCGCAGCGGCGAACCCGGTCGCCTCGGCCACGCCGATCTCCGCGAGCGCCGCCTGAGCCTTCGTGCTGTCAGGGTCGCGCACCCCGAACACGACGTCGTGGCCGACTGCCGCGAACGCCTTGCCCAGTCCGCCGCCGACGTTGCCCGCCCCGATGATCGCGATCCGCATGCCGCGTCCTCCCTCGTCTGCGTGCGTCCAGACGGGCATTGTGCACCGCCTCAGCCGGGGACGGCACTCCCGGCGGGCGCGAGCGACGACGCGATCGACCGCGCCCACGCCTCGATCTCGGGCCACGGGCGGAAGTCCCCCTCGGGCGCCCGCACGGCGGCCATGATCGCCCGCTCCGCGAACCCCAGCCGGCGCCGGTCCACCTCGCCGGGGAAGATCCGGTGTTCGCGGGCGCCGGTGAGCTCCACCATCCGGGCGGCGTCGGTCGGGTCCTCGAGCGGCTTGGGCGGAGTGCCGATCGGGCCGGACGAGAACAGCCACACGGGCCTCGTCCGGAGCGTCGCCTGCTGTTCCTCGACGAGACGGCGGGCAGGCTCCAGCCACCGCCCGACGTAGACCGCGCTGCCGATGACGACGGCGTCGAACCCGTCGAGCGAGGCGACCTCCTCGGGGGCCCGGACGACCGCGTCCAGCCCCAGGGCGATCAGTGCGGCGCCAATCTCGGCGGCGATCTCCGTCGTCGCGCCATGCTTCGAGGCGGCGCTCACCAGGACCTGCATCGTTCCTCCTCGCGCGCGTGGCGCGCATGTGCTCGGGAGGTCACCATGGCCGATCCGGCCGAGGCGGTTGAGTGCCGGATGGGCTCGATGCGCACGCCGACGGAGGCAACCGGCCCGGGTCGCATGGCGGCGGCCGGCTACCTCGTCTCGAGCGGGCGGCGCTGGCGGCGGCGATTGGGGACGACGCTTGCGACCTCCCGGACGACGAGCCCGCGATAGCCGAGGAACACGGCGATCGACGCGAGCTCCTCCTCGATGATCGCGCGCGTGGACGCGGGCACACGTTCGAACAGGTCGATGTGCGCGGTCATCGACCCGTGCTCGCCACGGTGGGCCCACGCCCCGATCGCCCGCCCCGCCCGGAGGATCATCGCGAGGCCGTTGCCGTCACCGTCGAAGACGCGGTCGTGGACGTCGTGGTCGACGAAGCGCGACCGGCCGTCAAGCGGGTAGGCCATCGTCCAGGCGTCCCACTTCGGGAGCAGCGTGATCGAGTCGTCGAGCGGCATCGTCGCCTCGAATGCCGCGAGGTCGGTGTCAAGGACGAGCAGCCCGGCACCGACGTCGACGGTCACGTGCGTTGCGAGCGCCTTGAAGACCTGTGCCCGCGACCACGCCGCCCACCACACGAGATCCTCCACTCGTGCCGGCCCGAAGGCGCGCAGGTACGACCCGGCGAGCCACGCGCGCGCGGCCGCGCGCTCGACGCTGGTCGCCGTTGCCGCGGGCCCGAACCAGACCTCCCGCGCGACGTAGCGAAGCGCGTTGGACGACAGCGACGCCCCGCCGATGGCCGCGAGGTCGCCAACGCCCGTGAGCAGCGACAGCACGCGCCCCAGCGCCTGGCCGCTCGTCCACGGGGCGGCCGCCTCGTCAAGCCCCGTGGCGGCGAGGCGTGCCCGCAGGTCCGCGGGCGTGCCGGGTTCGGCGGCCACTCGCAGGACGGCTGCTCGCACGGCGGGGAGGCCCCCGTCGTCGATGCCTGCCGCGCGCATGAGCCACCCGAAGCGCGAGGGCGGGACCGCTGTCGCCGCCGCGATCGCAGCCGCCGACCCCAACGGGACGAGGAATGCTGATGTCCGCATGGCGCGCATCCGCACGACCCGGCGGTCCGTCTCCAGTGCCCGGACATCGTCCGCGGTGACGTCTCGCGACCGGACGCGGATCGAGAGCGGCCCGCTGGGCATCGAGGAATACACGCCGACTGCCGCCCCGACGGCCGTGAGGGCATCCGGGAGATGACCGTCGAGGGCCTGGCGGTGGGCGGCGAACGCGGTCACGCGCGGGTTGAGTGCGGCCATCCCCGAGTATCCGGCTTCAGCGGCCCAGAGGGGGACCCAAGGGACCCATGCGGAGGATGCGCACAACACCGCGGCGCAGTCCACGGTCCCCCCGCGGGCGGGTACGACCGTCCTATCGTGCGGAGGACCCCTGGAGACTACGGTGCTCCCTGACACCTCGCCTTTCCCGACGGGAGCCCAGGACGAGGCAGAGAGGGGTATCCACGACCCGTCGCATGGCGCTCGCGCTCGACGACTCCACACCTGCAGGCCGCAACCGAGATCGTCGGCATGGCCCCGCCGCTCCCGGCGACGACCCCAAGGAGGTCGCGACGTCCGACGCACGCGTCGCGGCGCTGCGCCGGGTCGTCGCGGAGATCAGCGCCAACCTTGAGCTCGACCAGGTCTTCCAGGACGTGCTCGACTCCTCGCAGTCGCTGTTCGGGGCCGACGTCGCCGGGCTGTGGCTGCTCACGAAGGGTCGCCATCCGTTCGAGCTCGTGGCCCACCGGAACCTCGATCCGCAGCTCATCGACGCGGTGGCGGGCATCACCGAGTCCGACCCCGTGATCGGCAACCGCGCGATCGCCGAGCGTCGCCCGATCGTCATCGACGACCCGGAGAATGCCCTCAACTTCTCGGACACCTACCGACGGCTCGGCTACCGAACGATCAACTTCGTCCCGCTCCTGTTCCGCCAGGAGCCAGTGGGCCTGCTCGTGCTGTACCACCGCTCGCCCTACGACTGGACGCCCGACGAGCTGGAGCTGTGCACGACGTTCGCCAGCCAGATGGCGACCGCGGTCGCCAACGCGCGCCTGTTCAACACCGTCCGGGAGGGCGCGGCGCGCCTGCGCGCGATCCAGGAGCTCTCGTCGCGGCTCAATCGCATCCAGGACGTCGGGGGCATCGGCGAGGCGATCGTTACCGAGGCGGACCGCCTCATCGCCCACGACACGATCCGCGTCTACCAGGTGGACCACATCACGCAGATGTGCGAGCCGATCGCGTTCCACGGGGAGTTCACCGGCATCGGCCGCCCGACGACGGAGATGCTCCGGCTCAGGATCGGCGAAGGGATCACCGGCTGGGTCGCGCTCCACAACCGCTCGATGCGCCTGGGGGATGCGGCGTCCGATCCACGCGGACGCCAGGTCGGCGAGCCGCGCGGCCCGGAGTCGATGCTCCTGGTCCCGATGTCCTACGAGAGCCGCGTGCTCGGCATCATCGTGCTGTCCAAGGCGGGGTTCGACCAGTTCGACGAGGACGATGAGCGCACGCTCGAGATCTTCGCGGGCTACGCAGCCCAGGCGCTCGTGAACGCGGAGGCGTTCGGCCAGGTCCGGCGCCAGCAGCAGGAGCTCCACCATAGACTGCAGAGCCAGCGGCGGCTGCTGGAGGTCAACGAGCGGTTGCTCGCGACGCTCGACCCGTCCGGCGTGCTGGAGATGATCGCCGACAGCCTCAAGACCGTGGTCACCTACGACTCGCTGACGATCTATCGCGTGGATCGGGCGGCATGGGTCCGGCGCGCCGTGGTCGCGCGCGACCGGTTCGCCGAGCTGATCATGCAGCACGAGGGGCCGCTCGACGCCGGGATCACCGGCTGGGCGATCCGTAACGCGGAGGCGGTCCTCGCGAACGACGCGCACCTCGACCCGCGCTCGATCCAGATCCCTGGGACCCCGGAGGAGCCGGAGTCGATGATCGTGTGCCCGCTCCTGGTGGGCGGCGACGTCATCGGCACGCTGAACATGGCCCGCATGGGCGGCGACGAGTCGCACTTCTCGCGCGACGAGTTCGAGCTCGTACAGCTGTTCGCGGGCCAGGCGTCGATCGCGCTCCGCAACGCGGAGGCCCATGGCGCCGTGATGAACAAGGCCGAGCACGATGCCCTCACGGGGCTGCGCAACCACGGCGCGTTCCAGCTGGACCTGGGCGAGCTCGTGGAGCGCGAGCGGGGGTTCTCGGTGCTGATGCTGGACCTCGACGCGTTCAAGGCCTACAACGACTCGCACGGACACCCCGACGGGGATTCGCTGCTCGCCCGGATCGCGCACGTCATGGCGGAATCGATCCGCGACGACGACCGGGCCTACCGCTACGGCGGCGACGAGTTCGCGATCCTGCTGCCGCTGGTCGCGGCCGTGGAGGCCCGTGAGGTGGCCGAGCGCGTGCGGACGGCCGTCGCGCGCCTGACCGACACGTTCGGGCCCCTGGTCACCGTGAGCGTCGGCATCGCGACGTATCCCGACGATGGCTGGACGAAGGACGAGCTCGTCGCGTTCGCGGACCGCGCGCTGTACCTCGCGAAGCCGCCGAGCCGGACCCGCGGCGCGGCCGACGACCCGACCCGCGACCTGTACCTCGCTGCCGTCGACCAGACCACGCTCAAGCTCCTCGAGCGCCTGGAGCCGCGGGAGCTGTTGCGCGAGATCGTCGAACGCGCCGCCAGCCTCGTCGGCGTCGGGCACGGGTACCTGTACCTGCTCGAGGACGACGGCGCGGCCGGGATGGCGCTCGTGGCCCGCGTAGGCATCGGGATGTTCGCCAACTATGACGGCTACCGCCTGCCCGCCGGCACCGGCGTCAGCTGGGCAGTCGTCCACAGCGGCCAGCCCAGGATCGTGAACGATTACGCCACCTACGAGGACCGTGCACCAGACCTGCCCGCCAACGAGTTCGGGGCGGTTTGCGCGGTCCCGCTGACGTCCGCCGGGGAGGTGCTGGGGATCATCGGTCTCGCCTCGGGCGACGCGACACGACCATTCAGCGAGCGCGAGGTGGAGGCGTTGGCCCGGTTCGCGCAGCTCGCTTCCATCGCCCTCGACAACGCCCGCCTGTTCGAGCGCGCGCAGACCGAGGTGCGCCAGCGTGCCCACGCGGCCCTCCACGACACCCTCACGGGACTGCCCAACCGGACCCTGCTCCTCAACCGGATGGCGGAGCAGCTCGAGGCGGGGCGCGGCGGACAGGCCGCACCTGGCGCGGGCGGCATCAGACCGGGCGTGGGCGCGACGGGCGACGGGACGACCCGGGTGAGCGGTCGCGGCCGGTCGACGAACGCACGGGTGGCGCTGATCCTCCTGGACCTCGACCGGTTCAAGGTCGTGAACGAGAGCCTCGGGCACGCGGCCGGCGACCTGCTGCTCACCGAGGTCGGGCAGCGCCTGCTGGGTGCCGCCCGGTCCACCGACACCGTCGCGCGCCTCGGCTCCGACGAGTTCGGCATCCTCCTGGGTCCCGTGCGCAGCATCCGCGAGGCGGAGCGTGTCGCGACGCGGATCGAGACGTCACTCCTGGACCCGTTCGACCTCGACGGACGCGAGGTGAACATCGGCGCCAGCCTGGGCCTGGCCGTCGGTCGGGCCGCGATCACCTACCCGGGGGACCTCCTCAAGCAGGCCGAGATCGCGCTCCATCGGGCGAAGCTCGACCCGGTCCGGTCCACGGTGATCTTCGATCCCGAGATGCATGCGCAGACCCTCGACCGGGCGACGCTCGAGCACGACCTGCGGCGGGCCGTCGAGCGCTCGGAGCTACGCCTCCACTACCAGCCGCTCGTCGAGCTGGCGACCGGCCGCGTCGTCGGGATGGAGGCGCTCCTTCGCTGGCTCCACCCGGTCCGCGGGCTCGTGTCACCGCTGTCGTTCATCCCGCTTGCCGAGGAGACGGGGCTGATCCTGCCGATCGGCCGATGGGTGATCGAGACCGCGTGCCACCAGGTCCGCGAGTGGCAGCGCCGGTTCCCCACCGCCGCCGCGCTGGTCATGAGCGTCAACCTCTCCGCGCGCCAGTTCGCACAGGCCGACCTCGTCCCGAACGTCGCCGCGATCCTCGACCACGCCGGACTCGATCCCGCGTGCCTGGAGCTGGAGATCACCGAGAGCGTGGTGATGGACCAGTCCGAGGCGTCCGTGGAGCGGCTGCGGGGGCTGCGGGCGCTCGGCGTAAAGCTGGTGCTGGACGACTTCGGGACCGGGTACTCGTCGCTGGCCTACCTGCGCCGGCTCCCGCTGGACACGATCAAGGTGGATCGCTCGTTCGTCAGCGGCCTCGGGGTCGACGGGCGCGACGCGGCGGTCGACGCGCCGATCGTCCAGGCGGTGATCTCGCTCGCCCACGGGCTGGGCATCGACGTCGTCGCAGAGGGCATCGAAAGCGCCGACCAGCTCGAGTGCCTGCGCGACCTCGCCTGCGACCGCGGCCAGGGCTACTACTTCGCCCGCCCGCTGCCGCCCGAGGAGCTCGAGGCGCTGCTCGGCGCGGGCGGCCCGGAGGGAGTCACGCTGCCCCTGGGCTGAGGACCGGACCGGAGGATGCCAGCGACCGGGCTCCTGCGCTGAGGTTTGCCCGCGGCCGCCGCTGGCCCTGGTCCCTAGTTCCGGCTGCCGCCGAAGATGCGCAGCATGAACAGGAACAGGTTGATGAAGTTCAGGTACAGGTGGAGCGCGGCGAGGACCGACGCCTTCTCCTTGGACCCCGTCCACGCGGCGTACTCGCCGCGGGTGATCTTCTGGACGTCGAACGCGGTCAGCGCGGTAAAGATCACGACGCCGCCGATCGAGATCACCCAGCCGAGCGCCCCGTTCTGCAGGAACAGGTTGACGATCGACGCGACGATGATCCCGATCAGGCCCATGAACAGGATCCCGCCCATGCCAGCAAGATCGCGCTTCGTGACGGCGCCGTAGAGCGCGGCCGCGCCGAACATCGCCGACGCGGAGAAGAACGCGGAAGCGACGGCCGCGACGCCCCCCTCCTGCTGCATGACGCTCCACACGATCAAGCCGATCGTCAGGCCCATCGACGCCGCATAGATGAAGAACATCCCGAGCGCGGCCACCGGCGAGAGCTTGTTGATCGCCCCCTGGATGACCAGCGCGAGGACGAACTGGCCGATGAGGATCGGCAGCCACCATTGGGCGACTGTTGTCAGGAGCTGCTCGCTCGACCCGACGAGATAGGCGACGCCCGCTGAGAGCAGGAGCCCGGCGAACATCCATCCGAACGCGCCGACCAGCAGCTGCTGGACGAGGGCCGGGGCCGGGCGGACGCCGAGCTGCGACGGGGAGTACGGGTTGGCGCTCATTCGCTGGCTCCTCTGTTCGGTGACGGCGTGCTGCCCCGGGTCCCTCGCGGGCGACCGGGTCGGGCGACGGTTGCGCTGTGCGCCTCTGCCTGTTCGGCCACTCGGGCGAGGACCCAGAGCAGGTCGGCCAGGCGATTCAGGTAGGGAAGGATATGTCCTCGCGCGATCGCGTCGTCCGCGGCGGCGAGGGTCACGGTGCGGCGCTCAGCGCGCCGGGTGACGGTCCGGGCGAGCTCGAGCGCGGCGCTCGTGCGGGTCTCGCCCGGGACGACGAACTCGCGCGGCAGCTCGATGGCCGCCTCGTGCGCGGCGAGGATGTCGCCCAGGTCGTCGACCATCACCTGCGAGACCCGGGTCGCTCCATCCTGCTGGCGGTCCCGTGCGTCGGGGTTCGTGGCCAGCTCCGCGCCGACGACGAACAGCTCGCGCTGGAGCCGGAGAATCAGGACGCGCAGGTCGGCCAGGGGCACGGACGCATCGCCGGCCTGGGCTGTCGCGCCCAGCTCGGCGCGGGCGAGGCCCATCGCCGCGACGGCCTCGTCGACGGTGCCGTAGGCGTCCGTGCGCAGATCGTCCTTGCGGATCCGGTCCCCGCCGAACAGGAGGCCGGTCGTGCCGTCGTCGCCCTTGCCGGTCGCAACGGCAGATTCGAAGGGCAGCTTATTCCGACTCATCGATATCGGTTCGGCCGGGAGCGGCCGGCGGATGCCCGGCTCATCGCGAGGGTCCTCGCGCTCACCACATCAGGCCGGCGTCGCGGGGATCCCACCGCTCGGCCAGCAGGGTCACCTTGACATCGTGGTCGACCACGCTCTCGGCCTGCTCCTTCACCTGGGCGATCATCGCGCCGGCGTAGGGGCAGAACGGGGTGGTCAGGATCATCTTCACCTCGGTCGAATCGGGCCCGAGGATGATCTGCCGGATGAGCGCCAGCTCAACGACGTTCATGCCGATCTCGGGGTCCACCACGGCGCGCAGGGCGTCGAGGATCGCGAGCTCCGTGGCCCGACGCTGGGCGTCGAACTCGGGCGCGGGGGCCGGGATTTCGGTCGTGGCGGGCTGCGTGTCGGTCATCGTGGGCGAAATCCTACCACCATGGTCGGAAATAGCCGAAGGGGTCGTTCAGCCGATCCGGGAGCGTGTGCGCTGCCCGTCCATGCCCGCTCGTCCATGCCCGCTCGTCGGGGCCCGCTCGTCGGGGCCCGCTCGCCCGTGCCCATGCGCGCTCGCCCGTGCCCGCATGGGGTGCACCTGTTCGAACACTCCCCCGGTGGTCGCTATCCGCCCACCGAGCCTGCGATCCACGCCAAATGCTCCCTCCGCGAGCAGTAGGCAGCGATTCGGCCGATTACGTTCGCCGGGTGGGCCGTACGCGTCGGCTGTGCGGATTGTGACCGCTGGGCGGGAGTTCGAGCACCTGAGGCGCGCCCAACAGTTGTCCGCGCTGCGCGGACCTGCCGCACAGCGCAACCGCCGGCAGCCCGTCAGGCGGGGCTCGCCACCTTCACGACGACGCCCGCGATCCGCAGACGGTCGGGGAGGACCGCTGCCTCGGCCTCCGTGTAGCCCGGACCGGCCAATGAGCCGTCCGCCGCGAAGAAGTCCGCGTACTGCTCTCGATGGGCAGCCGCGTACGCGTATGCCTCCGCGATCCCCACGAGTCGCAGCTCGGGGTGGTCCTTGAGCATGTCCACCACGCTGGACCCGTTCGCGCGCGCCTCCAGGACCTGGCGCACCGTGAGGCGGGAGCCGTAGCAGAAGGGCTCGCCGTTCATCACGAGGGGGTCGACCTTGACCCATTTGATCGTCATCGGACCCTTACGCGCCCTTGTAGATGGCGGTGACGATCGGGTTCTTCCTGCGGGCGTCGCCCGCGAGGCGTCGGTACCACCGGAAGACCGTCACGGCCTCGTCGAGCGCTGCGTCCGCGGGGATGGTCTCCGTCTCGGAGAGCACGCCACGCGCCCCGGCGCGCAGCCCCTCCAGGATGAGCACGACGTCGTCCATCGCCACCTTCCGGCGGCGGAACACGGGCGCGGTCTGGTCCGCGAACTCCTTGAGCCAGTGCGAGTCGGCTCCGGCCACGCACAGCGCGAGACGCTCGACGAACACCTCGGCGTCGCGCAGCAGGTTGCGCAGGCCGTCCTCGTCGTAGCGGGTCCGGAAGGTCGGGTCCTCCCCAACGGCGACCTCGAGCGCCCGGCTCGCGAGGCGGACGTGCTGCGCCCGGAGGCGGTCGGCGGCGACGGGAAACCCGGCGTTGAGGCTGCGCGGCGGCTTGCCGAGCGACGGATGGCTCACGCGCGAAGGATACCGCCCCGCGACGGCTGCGCGTAGGATCAGCGACATGACCGACCAGCCGGGCGCGACCCCGCCGGACCCCGATCATCGGGCGCCTCATCAGCTTCTCGACCGAATCCCCGGCGAGCGCTACCGGCCTGGTGGCACCGGGCCAGGCGCGGGACCCGGGCGCCCGACGTCCGCGGGCGGGGCTGGCCCGACCTCCGCGGCGGGGACTCCCGGGACCGCGGGCAGTGCGACGCGCGCCGGCCTCGCTGGCCTCCTCGCGGCCCTTGGCGGCGCGCTGGGCTACTCGCTGCTCGGCCAGCTGGACCTCCAGCTCGGGTTCCTCGTCGTGGCGGCGTTCGTCGGCTGGGTCGTGGGGATCGCCGTCGTGTGGGGCGCGGGCCCCAGCCGGATCGGGCGGCAGCCCCTCGTGGCCGCCATGCTGGGTGGTGGCGCGATCGTTGCCGGGCTCCTCCTCGCGTGGCTGTGGGCCCAGCGCGAGGGTGGCGTCCTCGGGCCGGTCGACTACATGAACCAGCGCTACGGGCCGGTCGCCTGGATCGGTGGCCTGCTGGCCGCCGGCATCGCCGCGATCCGCGCGCGCTGAGGGGCGGGGGTCGGGCACACTCTCGTCGCGTCCAACCATCGCCTCGGGAGGATCAACGTGAATCTGGGCCGCCTCATCATCCCGATCATCTTCCTGGTGATCGCGGCAGGCGCCGTGATCTTCCGAGCGGCAGCCCCCGCGGCCAGCTGATCAGGTCAGGGGCGGCTGGCAGGCTCGGGAGGCACTTCATCAGGCCGGCCCGGCGGCCCCCGGGGGGTCAGTCGGTGACGGTCACCCGCACCGTCGCCTCGATCGAGTGCCCAGCGCCGGCACACCCTTGGCACTCGGTGAAGATGGCCAGTGCCGTCACGTCCCAGGTGCCAGCCGGGAGGCGCACGTCCCTGGCGACGATGAAGGAGTGGAGCCACGCCGTGTCCGGGCCCCCATCGGAGGCCGCGCCCGACTTGTCGACCGGCTTCGTGATCGGCGTCGCGGGATCCAGGTCGTGGGTGGCGCAGTCGGCGGTCCAGACGGGCTCGACCCTGCGCGTCCCGCCCACCTCCGCATAGGCAAAGTTGAGGACGCTCCCGGAGCCGTAGACCTTCGTCGGCCCTGACCCGTCGAAGGACAGGATCGCCGTGCCAGTGAGCGGCTCGTCGGCCTTCCACTCCGTGCGCGGCAGCACCAGCTCGAGGCGGAACGAGCCGTCGGTCGAGGATGCGCTGGGGCAGGCCCCCGAGCACCAGTCGGGCTCCGGGACCGCGTAGCCGATGAGGTCGGCGACGATCGCCTGCCCGACAGCAGACAGGTTCATGCCCGCGTGCTTGTCCGTCTCGACGAAGGCAACCTCCGCGTTGCCCAGCCGCATGCCGCCGTCCGGTACGTTCGGGGCCGGGAAGTTGGCTTTCGGGTCGAACAGCAGCTCCTCGCTCGGGACGAGCGACCCGCTGTTGATCCAGACGTGGGTCGGCGTCCAACCGGCGTGAGCGACCGTATCGAGGACGACCTTGACAGCGATATCGCACGTCGCCTGGTCGAGTCCTCCGAGGCAGTCGATGACGGGTGCGGCCGCAGGAGCGGACGATGACGAGCCTGGGGCAGGCGTGGCGCAGCCGGCCAACCCCGTGACAACCAGCGCGGCAACGATCCAGCGGCGCATCATCCCCCTCCGACTCGACCGGCAATCAGCGAGGCGACGCTCTGCCAGTCGTCCGAGTTCCGCGACAGCCTCCTCCCGTCGAGGTCAGCGGTCAAGGGGCGGGGGGGCGCGTCCGGAAACCCCACCAGACACGAGACGTCCAGACGGGGACCCGCTGCCGGTTCAGCGCTCGGCGGCCGGCTCAGCGCCCGGCGGCGATCTCTGCGGCGATTGCCGGGGGCGTCAGCGGCTCCGCGAGGAGGCGCCCGAAGCGGGCCGGGCGATCGGCGTCGGGCGCCAGGTGCAGCCACTCCCGGAGCAGTTGCTCGCCCTCGAAGTAGACGTGGACGTAGAGCCGCCACAGCGGGTGCTCGATGAACTCGAGCCGCTTGGTGGCCGTCTCTGGCGTCATCCGGCCGGTCTCCACGAGATAGTCGACAACCGCGTCGCGAGACAGGCCGTCCGCGTGGAGCATCAGCGCCGCGTTGCGGCGGACCTCGTCGAGAATCGACCGTTGCTCGCGGATCGCGGCCTGGCGGGTGGCGGCCTCGCGGAGCGCGGCGGGATCGTCGGCCACGGCGAGACCGGCGACCGGTGCGAGCTCGACGAGGAGGTCAGCGAGCGCGTCGGGCGGGACGACCAGCTCCCGGCCCAAGTTGGCGAGCCCCTCCGAGATGAGGCACTCCGGCGTGTTGATCAGCAGGATCGTCGCCTCGCCGCGGCCGAGCTCCTCGACGAGGACCTGCTCCTTTCGCGCGTGCTCCAGGTGGTGGCCGGGGTAGGTCTCGTGGGCCACCGTGCCGACGAACGTGGGCAGCCGGATCGGCAGGTCGAGGTTGAAGTCCACGCGTGACCGGTAGCCGCCGTCGTACCAGTTGTAGCCGCTCCACGGCTGGTTGCGCACGAGGGTCACCGCCAGGTCGTCGCCGTCCGGGATCGTGAGGTGCGTGGCGGCCCAGGCACGGAACCTCGGGACGAGGGCGTCGACAACGGCCTCAACGCGCGCGGGCTCGACGGTCCACTGGGCGTCGTCCCGGGCGAGTCGCTCGTGCAGCGACCCGACCCCGGGGAGCAGGCCGTCCAGGGTCCCGGCGGCCGCCTCGATCCGCGCGTCGGGACGTCGGGCCGGCGTCATCCCGAAGCAGCCGCGAACCTGGTCGAGGTACGGGATTGGCTCGCCCGCCCGGACGCGTGCGAGGGTCTCGAGGGCGATCAGCTGCAGGTCCAGCCAGTGGCGGCGAGCCGGGTCGTCCACCTCGGGGGCGAGGCGGGCGCGCAGCTCGTGGGCGTCCGCGGCGAGGCGCGCCGGCGCGCGGAGCTGCTCCATGTCCGCCTTCGCCTTGATGTCCGCCGGCCCGAAGTACCCGTCCACGATGCCGGGCATGTGCTGGTCGAGGCGGAGCGCGAGGAGCAGGTAGTCACGGGCGACCGGGTCCGGCACGGGGACCTGGCGCACCCCGCCGACGGCCGTGGTCCGTTCGAGCGCGCTCGGGCGCGGCGTCATCGCTGGAGACGAGCCGGGCGTGGGGCGCGCCGGGTCGCGGCCTCGCCACCGGCGCCCGGCCCGGCATCGTGCGCGGCATGCTCGTCGGCAGCATGGCGTGCCTCGTCGAGCCGGCGCTGCATCTCGGGGTCGAGCGGGATCGCGCGGCGCGAGCCCTGGGCAAGGTGCGCGTGGCGCATGGCCAGGGCATCGCCGTTCGGGACCGGCTCGGTGGGATCGAAGGCAGCTGTCTCACCGGGATCGACCACGCCCGCCGCCTGGCCCGCCCCGACGCCTGTCTCGACGCCCGGCCCGACGCCGCCGGTCTCGCCGACGAAGGGCATCCCCTGGCGTTCGACCGCGTCGAGGCTCATCCGGAGCGCGGCGCCCTTCTGGCTTGCGACCTCGCGGACATAGGCGGCCTCTTCGTCGGGCGTCATCTGCCGGCCGCGCACGATGCCCTTCGGCTTGCCCACCATGAGCCACGCGAGGTGGTAGCGGTCCATCGTCCCCCACGCGTGCGCGAGCAGGTCGTCGGAGAGCTGGAGCCAGGTCGCCAGGGACGTCATCGATGGGTCGGCGGCCAGGCGCTCGCCCTCGGCGATCAGTTGGCGCGTGCGCAGGATGAGCTCGTCGCGGGTCACCGGGCCAGTCTAGGACGGGCGCGCCGGGTAGGCTGCGGTCGATGGCCCGACTCGAACCCCGTGACGTCGCCTGGTTCACCAACCCGGACGAGCTCCGGGCGTGGCTCGCCGAGCACCACGCCAGCGCCCAGGACCTGTGGGCGGGGTTCCGGCCGAAGACCTCGGGGCTGCCCACGATCTCCTGGCCCCAGCTGGTGGACGAGGTCCTGTGCTTCGGCTGGATCGACAGCGTGCGCATGCCCGTCGAAGGAGGCTCCGCGATCCGCATCACGCCCCGGCGCGATGGGTCGATCTGGAGCGCGCGAAACGTGGGCCGCGTGGAGGCGCTCCGTGTCGAGGGCCGGATGATGTCCGCCGGTGAAGCCGCGTTCGCGAAGCGCCGCGATGACCGGACCGCGATCTACGCCTTCGAGCAGAACGCCCAGCTCGACGCGGAGGCGGAGGCCGCCATGCGAGCCGACGCGCAAGGTTGGGCGTTCTGGGAGGCGCGGCCAGCCGGCTACCGTCGCCTGGTGACCCACCGCGTGATGAGCGCGAAGCGCGACGAGACGCGCGCGAAGCGGCTCGCGGCGCTCGTGGAGGCCTGCGCGCGCGGCGAGCGCCTGCCGTAGGGCTCACGAGCAGGCTGCGTACCAAGGGCTGACCTCGCCGCCTCGGAGCCGCTCCGCCCGAGGTCATGCTTGACACGCGCCGCCGCCGGCGCATGATCGGGCGACTATCGGTCGCACAGGGGTGCTCGTGCAGATCTCATCCGGCGCACGCACCGCTGTCGTGCTCGTGGTCGCGGTGCGCACCGGTGCCTGCTCACCGGCACCGGTGCGCCCGGTGGTCGTGCCGTCCATCACCCCCGCGCCGGTGTCCACGGCGCCGTCGCCCGAGGGCGCCCGATCGCCGACGCCCGGGCCCACCGCCGCCCCATCGTCGGACGCGGTGGTCGAGGCCTGCCGCGAGCATCAGACCGAGGTTGGCTCGGACGAGACCATGCCCAGCGTCGATGACCTCGAGGTCATCGCCTCGACTGGTGGTGCCGACGGCGGGGCCATGCTGTTTGCCGCACCGCTCCCCGACGACGCGACCTGGACCTTCCTCGGCGCGTGCGCGTGGCGACGAACCGCTTCCGGCATCGGCGCAAGCGTCACCGGGGGCACGTTTCCCGCGGCGGCCGAGCCCGGTGCCTCGATGGAGCGGTCCATCGTCGTGCGTGATGCGCCCACCGCACACATGGTCGGGGGCCGTCGCACACCCGGCGTCGCCAGGGTCACCATCGTGCTGCAGGACGGCTCGGTGGTCGAGGCCGCCACCTCCGGCGGCTACTGGCTGGCCTGGTGGAGCGGCGACGTCGGCTCGGCCAGGGTCGTCGGCGTCGATGCCACCGGCAGGATCCTCTCCGACGTCCCCTTCGAGGACACGGCTCCGTAGGCTCAACGCGCCAACCGCAGGCGGCCGTCAGCCCCCGACGATGAAGCCCTCGCGGTCGGCGCGGGCGCGGAGCGTGAACGGGCCGGGCCTCCCGTCCCCGATCGGGTGTCCGTTGAAGCGCGTGACCGGCAGGACACCCGCCACGGACGAGCACACGAATGCCTCGTCGGCCGTCGCCAGCTCGTCGGGCGTCAGCCAGCCCTCGAACGGTCGCAGGCCCGCAGTCGCCGCCCAGCGCAGGAGCCAGGACCGGGTCGTGCCGGGCAGGATCGCGCAGCCGAGTGCCGGCGTCGCAAGCTCGACCACGCCATCCGCGCCCCGCCGGACGAGGAACACGTTCGCGGTCGTGGACTCCGAGAGGTGCCCGGACACCGTGAGGAACAGCGCGTCGTCGGCGTCGGCCCGGCGTGCCTCGAGACGGGCGAAGACGTAGTCCGCGCGGCTCGTGGTCTTGAGCGTCACGATCGGGTTCCCGGGGTCGCGGCGCACGGCCGATGCAACGAGCGCGAGCCCGCCCTCGACGTGGCCCGGGGGCGCAGGCACGACCGGCCACACCTGGATGACGATGGTCGGCGTGAGCCGCTCGCCGCGCGGCGGGAGGAGGCCGCGCGATGCCCACGCGCCACGCGAGACAGTGATCCGGATCGATGCGTCGCTGTCCGGACCCGCCAGGCCCTCGGCGGCGAGCAGGTCTGCGATCCCGGTCGCCAGCGTCCCGGCGACGTCAGCGGGCAGATCGATGTCCAGGCCGGCGGCGGAGCGGCCAAGCCGCGCCACGTGCTCCGTGAGCTCGGTCACGCGACCGCCCCGGGCGCGCAGCGTCTCGAAGATGCCGTCGCCCAGCTGGAACCCCCGGTCGAACACGGACAGGTGGCGCTCCGTGGCGGCCATCACCTGCCCGTCGACCCAGACGAAGCCGGGCATCGCGTCGCTCACGACGGCATCTCCGTCGCACCGATCGAGGACAGCGGCCCGCGTGCCTTGGCCACCGTCTCGTCCCACTCTTCCGCCGGGTCGCTGCGCCATGTGATCCCGCCACCCACATGCAGGGTGAGACGCTCGCCGTCGGCGACGAACGTGCGGATGAGAATCGAGGAACCCATCCGGCCGTCGGGACCCAGCCACGCCAGCGCCCCGCAGTACGGGCCGCGGCGCACGGGCTCCAGGCGCTCGATGACCCTCATGGCGCTGATCTTCGGCGCGCCCGTGATCGAGCCGCCGGGAAACGTCGCAGCCAGCAGGTCGAAGGCATCGACGCCGTCGCGAAGCCGACCCGTGACCGTCGTGACGAGGTGCTGGACCGTGGCCGTGCGCTCGAGACGGAGGAGCCGTGGCACCCGCACCGTGCCGGGCACGCAGACGCGGCCGAGGTCGTTGCGCAGCACGTCGACGATCATCACGTTCTCGGCCTGGTCCTTGCCGCTCGCCAGGAGGTCCCGGGCGAGCGCGCGATCGGCTTCGCGGCTGCGCCCGCGTCGGCGGGTGCCCTTGATCGGGTCGGTGGACACGAGGCCGGCGCCGTCGACCGAGAGGAACGGCTCCGGGCTGGCCGACAGGAGCGCCCGCGGTGCGCCAGTCGCCGGCGACGCGCCGATGTCGAGGAAGCCCGCGAACAGCGCGGGATCGCCCGTGCGCAGCCGCCGGAACAGCGGCCACGGATCGCCGGCGAACGGCGCCTCGAGGCGGCGCGTGAGGTTCGCCTGGTAGAGCTCGCCCCGGCCGATGGCCGCGCGCACGGCCGAGACCCCGTCGATCCAGGCGGCCCGGGGCGTGCGCGAGACGAACGATGCCGGCGACGCGCCGGGGTCGCCGGGCACGGCCGTCGCGAGCGGCGCGAGCAGCCGGGTGTCGCCCCGGGCGAAGGCATCCGTGCGCTCCAGCACGTCGCTGATGCGGCGACGCATGCGGCCCGGATCGCCGTCGACGGCCCGGGCCGCGAGCCAGGCCTGGCCACGCCGCCGATCCCACGCGATTGCCCAGTCGTGCAGGGCGAGTCGCAGGACGGGGAGGTGCTGGTCGACGCGGGCGAGGCTCGGGAGCCGCTCGAGTCGGCGGCCCAGGTCATACCCGAGATAGCCGACGAGACCGCCACCGAACGGGGGCGCAGAGTCATCCCCGGGCGTAGCCGCGAACGTGCCACCGTCGAGCCGGCCGAGCAGCGCCCGGGCCTCGGCGAACGGATCGGGGCCCTCGGCCGGCGCATCGAGCACGGCGAGCGGATCGGCGGTCAGGAAGCTCCAGCGACCCGTGCGCCCTGGCCGCGCGCTCTCGAGCAGGGCCAGCCCGGGCAGGTCGCGAAAGGCTTCGGCGACGTCCATCGGCGCCGAAACGTCCAGCGCCGGCAGGCGCACGAGCGCCTGCGCGCCGCGCGAAGTGGGACGGGCTTCCGGGATGGTGGACACCCGGCGATGATAGGGGCGTCGTCGCGAGGCGGCACTGAACAGCGGGAGGCATACCGTGCGCGCTCGAGAGCTCGGCCTGAGGATCGGCCTGCTCGACCCCGGGGAACACGACGCGATCACGGACGTCCCGGGCGTCCTCGTCGGCCACACGACGCTGATCCACGGTGACGGGCCGCTCGTGGTGGGCGAGGGACCCGTGCGGACGGGCGTCACGGTCGTCGTCCCCCACTCGGACGACGTCTGGACCGAGCCGCTGTTCGCAGGCTGTCATCGCCTCAACGGCAACGGGGAGCTGACCGGGCTCGAATGGGTCCGCGAATCCGGGCTGCTCGGCGGGGTGATCGGGATCACCAACACGCACTCGGTGGGCGTGGTCCGTGACGCCCTGGTGGCCCACGCGGCCCGTGCGCGGCCGAAGGACGCCGTGTTCTGGTCGCTGCCGGTCGTCGGCGAGACCTACGACGGGGCGCTCAACGACATCAACGGGTTCCACGTGAAACCCGGCCACGTCGACGCGGCGATCGCGGCCGCGGCGGCCGGTCCCGTCGGCGAGGGCAATGTCGGGGGCGGAGTCGGCATGATCTGCCACGAGTTCAAGGGCGGGATCGGGACGGCGTCACGACGGCTGAGGGCGGCCGACGGGGGGTGGACGGTCGGGGCGCTCGTCCAGGCGAACTACGGCTCACGCGAGCATCTGCGCATCGACGGTGTGCCCGTGGGCCAGGCGATCCCCCGCTCGGAGGTCCCCAGCGCGTGGGACGACGAGGAGCGCCTCAACGACGCCGCGACCGGGGGCGTCCCGTCGCTTGGGTCCTCCCGGATGGGGCCGGGAGGCGGCTCGATCATTGTCGTGCTGGCGACAGACGCGCCGCTCCTGCCCCACCAGTGCGAGCGGCTGGCCCAGCGGGCAAGCCTGGGCCTCGGGCGCATGGGCAGCATCGCGTCGCACGGCTCCGGGGACCTGTTCATCGCGTTCGCGACCGGCAACCGGGGGCTGTCCGCGACCGCTGGCGAACGCGATCCACGCCACACGGTGGACACGCGGATGGTCGTGGACCGGGCCATCTCCCCGCTCTTCCAGGCGGCGATCGAGGCGACCGAGGCCGCCATCGTCAACGCGCTGCTCGCCGCGCGCACGCTGACCGGACGGGACGGCATCACCTCGTACGCCCTGGACCACGAGCGGCTCCTCGACGTCATGGCCCGATACGGTCGCGGGCCGCGCGCCGACACGAGCGCCGCCGGCGCCTGAGCCGGTTGATCGCGCCGAGGTGACGCCCGCGCCCCTGATCCGCGCAGCGTCGCGCCGGCCGGGATGCTGCGCTGGACCTAGGCGCCGACGGGCGCCGCCTTCTCGATCGGTACGCCGACCATCGAGCCCCACTCGGTCCACGACCCGTCGTAGTTGCGGACCCGCTGGAAGCCCAGCAGCTCGCGCAGGACGAACCACGAGTGCGACGAGCGCTCACCGATCCGGCAGTACGCGATGACGTCCTTGTCGGCGGTCACACCCTTGGCGGCGTACAGCGCCTCGAGCTCCTCGGCGCTCTTGAACGTGCCGTCCTCGCGGACGGTCTGGGCCCACGGGATCGACGCCGCGCCCGGGATATGGCCCGCGCGCTGGGCCGTCTCGGTCATGCCGGGAGGGGCGATGACCTCGCCGCTGAACTCGGCCGGCGAACGCACGTCCACCAGCGCGAGGCCCTCGTCGCCGAGGCGAGGCAGGATGTCGTCCCGGTACGCCCGGAGCGAGTGATCGGCCTCGGGAAGCTGCCAGCCGGTCGGCTCGTAGCTCGGCACGTCGGTCGTGAGCGGCAGGTTCTGGTCGAGCCAGTACTTGCGGCCGCCGTTGAGCAGCTTCACCTGCTCCACGCCGTAGAGCTTGAGCTGCCAGTAGGCCCAGGCGGCGAACCAGTTGTTGTTGTCGCCGTAAAGGACGATCACCGTGTCCGGCCCGATGCCGCTCTGGCTGAGCAGCTCGCCGAACTCGACGCGGGTGGCGATGTCGCGTCGGACCCCGTCGGACAGCTGGCTCGTCCAGTTCCACGCGACGGCACCGGGGATGTGGCTCTGGTCATAGGCGGTCGTGTCGACGTCGACCTCGACCAACCGGACGGACGGGTTGTCGAGGTTGGCCCTCGCCCAGTCGGCGGAGACGAGGACGTCCTTGGCGTAGCCGGAGTCGGTCATTGGGGATATGGCTCCTGGAGCGCAGGTGGGGCGGGAGGGGGAAGCGGGATCCGGCGCGGTGGCCGGGCGGGTCGGCCTGGCGGCTTGGGCACCGGGACCCCGGGGGACTCGTCGGAACGGGCGGGTGCTGGGTCTGCGGACGCGCGGTCAGACGGACCGGGCCCGCCAGGGACACGCGCAGCGGCCCGGACCGGCGGCGAAGGATCGTGACGCGGCGAGGGGGCAGCTCACCTCAGCCCCCCGCAGACGGATGGTCGCGGCGCGCGAACTCGTCGAGCAGGCGGCGGCAGTCGAGCGCCTCGCGCTGGGCCTGGCGCACGATCCACGGATCCACGCGGCTGGAGTCCTCGAGCGTGACGGTGTCCCCATACGGGCCGCTGTCGAGGACGATCCCTGACGCGTTCCGGTAATCGGTCATCCAGTTCGCCTGGAGCGTGACGAGGACGTCCGCGACGACCGCGCGCGTGAACAACCAGTCGAGGTGGGTCGCGTTGAGCCGGTCGACGAGGTCGTCGAGGCGGATCGCGCGCCCACGATCCATCCGCGCGACGGCGTCGATCACCCGCAGCGCGCTGAATGGGTCACCGGATTCGGCGACCTGGGGCGGGGAGATATGGGCGTCGGGGAGGCCGGCCGGAGCGGGCCTCAAGCCGACGACGCCGGGTTCGACCGTCATCGAGGGGCTTGTCACGTGATATCCGAGCGGGAAGGTCGGGTTTCGAAGGCTAGCACAGCGTCCCGGGGCCGCGGGACTGGGACGAAGGTCCCCGGACACGTAACGCGCGACTCGCTGCGGGTAGCATGCCCGCATGTCCGGCCCCGACGCCGCCCCTGGCCCCGACGCCCGCCCGGCCAACCGCTCGCGGTTCGCGCGGCTGGTCGCACGCCCGGAGTCGCAGCTCGACCTCGCGCGCGCCGCGCTCCTCGTGGCCGCGGAGGGACGCGAAGGCATCGACCCGGAGCCGGCCCTCGCCCGGCTCGATGACCTCGCCGAGCGCGTCCGCGTCCACCTCGACCTTGGCGATGGGACCGGTCGGATCCTCGACACGCTCCACGACGTGCTCTACCGGGAGCTCGGGTATCGGGCGCCCGGCCGGATGCGACCCGATCCGGCCCTCTCGCGGCTCGACCTCGTGCTGGAGCGGCGCGTCGGCCTGCCGATCAGCCTTGCGATCATCGAGCTCGAGGTCGGCTGGCGGCTTGGTCTCGCGCTGCACGGGATCGGCTTGCCGGGTCATTTCATCGTGGGCGGGCCTGAGGGCGCGCTGATCGACCCGGCGGGCGGTGGCCGGTCCCTCACCCGGGACGACTGTCAGGCGCTCATCCGGGACGTCCTCGGCGAGGGCGTCCTGCTGCATGCGGGGATGCTGCGGCCCGCGCGGCGCCGCGAGATCCTCGCGCGCGTCATCCGCAACCTCCGCGCGGCGCACCTCGGGGCTCGTGACTGGCCGCACGCGCTGGGCGCAGTGGAGCTGCTGCGCATCGTGGAGCCGCTCTCGGCGGACCATCTCCGGGATCGTGGGCTCCTCCTCGGGCGCACGGGCCAATGGTCCGCGGCCGTCGCTGACCTGCGCCAGTACCTGGCCGAGCAGCCCGACGCCACCGATCGCGCCGACGTCACCCAGGTGATCGGCATCTTCGGCGGGATGCGCAACTAGCCGAGCTCGAACCCCGCGCGTGGCGCGTCGGCGGGTGCCGTCTTCGCCGGCTCGGCCCCGGCGGGCTCGGCATCGAAGCCCGCCCAAGGATCCTGCTCGTCGTCATCCTCGGCATCGAGCAGGTCCTCGTAGCCCGCCCACGGGTTCTCGGGCTCGGGATCGGCGCCCGGGTCCGCGTCGGGCAGCCCCCGCGAGACGAACGACCCGTCCCCGGCGGCGACCGGCCCGTCGGGACGCGCCCGGTGCACGAGCTCCTCGGCAGGCGGCGAGGTGCGTAGCACCTGCTGGTCGAACCCGAGCAGCATCCCGCCGATCGACTGCGCGGCGGACTGACGCTTCTTCCTCGAACCGGAGCTCATGACCTTCCCTCGGGATCGTGGGACCGGACCGTCCCTCTGCCGCCGCCGGCGCGGGGACCGGAGTCGCCCGCCATGAACGCGGATTGTAGTGCCCGCGGGCCGATGGCAGGGACGCCGAGCCGGACCCAGACGGCGACGCCCGGGACGCTTCGGGCCCCTCGTGCGCCGCGACCGGTCCGGCGCCGTCACCGGCTGCGGGAGCGGTTCCTCAGAGCAGCTCGTGGTTCGCGGCTGCCGTCGGGGCGCCCTCGGGGGGCCGCGGCTCCTCGCCGGGTCCGTAGGCCGGCGGCGTCACCGCACCCGCCTCGAGCACGGGCAGCCCGCGACCCTCGCCAACGACCGAGCCCTCGATGGCCCCGACACCGTACGCCACCCACTTCGCGGGATCCTTGAGGCGGTGCCCCTCGGTGTTGCCGCGCTCGTGGATCTGCTCGAAGCCCTTCGGCTCGATCCACATCCGGTCGCCCTGGAGCAGCCCGTGGATCCCGCCCTGGCCGGCCTCCTGGCGCGGGTGCTGGCATGACGCGCAGTGCGCCTTGTCGTGCTGCTTGTACTCGAGCGGCTCCTCGTACGTGGTGATGTAGCCCTCGTAGTTGCGGAGCACGATCTTGTGGTCCGAGTAGCTCACCAGGTAGTTCGGCATCACCGGGATCTTGCCGCCGCCGCCCGGGGCGTCGATGACGTAGGTCGGGACCGCGTAGCCCGACGTGTGGCCGCGGAGCCCCTCGATGATCTCGAGGCCCTTGCCGACCGGCGTCCGGAAGTGGCCGGAGCCTTCGACGAGGTCGCACTGGTAGAGGTAGTAGGGGCGGACGCGCATCTCGACGAGGCCGTGAACCAGGTCGCGCTGGATGTTCACGCAGTCGTTGACGCCGGCAAGCAACACCGACTGGTTGCCCAGCGGGATCCCGGCCCGGGTCAGCTTGTCGCAGGCACGCGCGAGCTCGGGCGTGATCTCGTTGGCGTGGTTGACGTGGATGTTGAGCCACAGGGGGTGGTACTTGGCGAGCATCTCGCACAGCTCGTCGTCGATGCGCTGGGGCAGGAACACGGGCACCCGCGAGCCGATCCGGATGATCTCCACGTGGGGGATCTCGCGCAGGCCACGGATCACCGACTCGAGGAGCTTCGGGGCCAGGGTCAGCCCGTCCCCGCCGGAGATGAGCACGTCCCGGATCTGCGGTGTCCGGCGGATGTAGTCGAGCTGGGCCTCGTGGTCCTTGCGGTTGAAGTTCTGGGTTGGGTCGCCGACGATCCGGCTCCGCGTGCAGTAGCGGCAGTACGTGGCGCACTGCGTCGTGATCAGCATCAGGACGCGATCGGGGTAGCGGTGGACGAGACCCGGGACCGGCGAGTGGCGGTCCTCGCCCAGCGAGTCCTCCATCATCCCGATGAACGCGCTCTGCTCCCGACCCAGGGGGATCACCTGGCGGCGGATGGGGTCGTCCGGGTCCGTGGGGTCGATCAGGCTGATGAAGTAGGGCGTGATGTCGACCCGGAACTTGACGTCCGCGGACAGGCCCTCGCGCTCCTCGTCCGTCAGCTCCAGGATCTCCCCGACCTCGTCGAGGTCGTTGACGCGGTTCGACAGCTGCCAGCGCCAGTCGTTCCACTTCTCATCTGGGACGTCCTGCCACTTGGGGGCGCGCCGACTGACGGCCGGCATCCCGTCCGGACCGAGCCGCTGGGCGGGGTCGCGGCGGTTCACGAACGGCGCCGCCTCGGCCGCCGCGACCGCGCTGGCCCCGGGCTGCACCCGCGCCTCCGTCTCCATCAGGTCGTTCCTCCGCCGTGACACCCGGCGTTCGTCGACGCCAGGTGCATAGAACCTATTCACTATGAATGGACGCCGATCATAGCGAAGGCCGCGGGACGCGTCCACGGGACGTTCGCGCGAACCGCCGTACCATGTCGCGCGACCCCCGAGCGCATTGAGGACTCGCCCCGCATGTCCATCGATCGGCGCCTGCTCCAGGCAGCCCTGGCCATCGTCGTCGCGCTGGCCATTGCGGCCTGCGGGTCGCCCACCCCGTCGCTCTCAACGGCGGCACCGACCACCGCACCGACCGCGGCGGGCGATCGGACGCCCGGTCCGTCGGCGGCACCGGCGCTCGCGGCGATGCTGCCCGACAGCGCGGGCGGCATCGACTTCGTGAAGTCCAGCTTCACGGGCAGCGACCTCGAGGGCGCCGGCATCTCGCTCGACGCAAAGGTGCTCGAGACCCTGGCCAAGGCCCAGGGCAAGACGCTGGCCGACGTGCAGATCGCCGAGGCCCGACCGGTGGCTGCGGCCACCTCTGGGATCGTGCTCGCGATCCGCGTGCCGGGCGCCGATCCGAAGGCCGTCGTGGACGCAACGTTCAGCCACTCCAAGGCGCTCCAGGGCACGACGCTCGGCGGCAAGACCGTGTTCAACGTCGGCGCGAGCGGCCTCAATGTCGTCGTCTACCTCAAGGACGACGTCATGTTCCAGGTCGTCGGGGCTCCGAGCGCGCTGACCGAGGCAATCATCACGGAGCTGCCGTAGGGCCCGGAATCACGAAGCCCGGCGCGGGCCGGGCTCCCGGGTGACGCTGCGCCGGGCTACTCCCCGATCACGCTCCAGATCAGGCCCATCATGATGAAGAACCCGCTGAACATCGCGATCAGGCCGATGCCGCCATACGGCGAGCTGGCTCCCTCGTGCGGGACGAGCTGCAGCCCGATCCCGAACACGATCGCCCAGACGACCATCAACGCTGCGAACAGCAGCTTCGTGTTGGGGCCCGTCATCTTGCGCGCCCACGACTGGCGGCCACCCTCGGCGACCATCGCCGCGCGGGCGAACACGTAGACGAAGCCACCGGCGACGGCGGATGCGAACAGGAAGATCACGAAGTTGTTCGGGAAGTTCTGGAACCAGATCGTGAAGATCGTCACGCGCAGCGTCCCTCGAAGGGTGATCGGGCGAGTCACCGGGCCACCCCGCGGGAGGGCGGCCGGACGATGCTAGCAGAACGGACATCGGCGGAGAGGGGCTGATCCCGGGTCCGACGGATGCCCGACGGACGCCCCGATGCAGGGACGTTGCCCGAGGTCTGACTCCATGGTTCTCGAGGTGTAACATGCTACCGGTGACACGCACGTAAGCCATCCGTCCTCGGCACCTCCCCCATCCATCGTCTCCTCGTTCCCGAACCGGAAGACGCATGACCTTCGATCGTCTCGGCCGTTTCACCGTCCGCCGCCGCTGGTGGATCGTGGCGGCGTGGGCGCTGCTCCTCCTGGCGGCGATCCCGTTCGCACCGCAGGCGCCCGGGGCGCTGTCCGCCGGTGGCTTCATCCTCGACGACCTCGAGTCCGCGCGGGCCAAGCAGGTCGTCGCGGCCGAGCTCGGCGTGGAGCCGTCGGCCTTCGTCCTCGTCTACACCTCGGACACGCTGACCGCCGGCACGCCCGCGTGGCTGGCGGCGATCCAGGCCGCCACGCGCGACGTCGCCGCTGCGCCGCACGTCACGCGGATCCTGTCCCACGTGCTCTCGCCGCGCCAGGTGAGCGCCGACCGACACACCGCGTACGACATCGTGTTCCTGGACCTCCCGCCGGACGACTCGCCGGACGCGATCCCGCTGGTCGCGGCCGCCCTCCATGAGGCACCCGGGCTGCGCGTGCAGATCGGCGGCGGGCCGGCGTTCTACGGGGACGTCCAGTCGGTGACCGAGAGCGATCTCCGGCGGGCCGAGCTGATCTCGTTGCCGCTCGCGGCGCTCGCGCTGCTGCTCGTGTTCGGAAGCCTCGTCGCGGCAGCCGTCCCGCTCGCCATCGGGGGTGCGGCGGTCCTCGTCGCGCTCGGCGCGATCTTCATCGTCGCGTCGCTGACGCCGATGAGCATCTTCGTGCTCAATCTCGCGACGCTCCTCGGCCTCGGGCTGGGCGTGGACTACTCGCTCCTGATGACCAGCCGCTTCCGCGAGGAGCTCGCCCGACGAGAGGGGCCGGACCGGGTCGCCGAGGCGGTCCGGGTCACGGTCGCGACCGCCGGCCGTGCCGTGTTCTTCTCCGGCCTGACCGTCCTGCTCGGGCTGCTTGGCCTCGTCCTGTTCGAGTTCATGATCCTGCGCTCAGTGGGTATCGCGGGCGCGATCGTCGTCGGGCTCACGGTTGCCGCCGCCCTGACCCTGCTGCCGGCGATCCTCGCGATCCTCGGGACGCGCATCGACCGCTACCGGGTCCGCAGGGTGAGCATCGAGCCGGGCATGGACGGGCCCTGGGCACGCCTCGCGCGGCGTGTGATGCAGCACCCGGTCGCGGTCCTGGTCCCAACCCTCTCGCTCCTGCTGATCCTCGGAATCCCGTTCCTGCACGTCCGCTTCAACGCTCCCGACGCGACGATCCTGCCGCCTACCGTCCCGTCACGCGAGGCGTACGACATCCTCGCGAACGAGTTCGGGGAGGGCGACTTCGCACCACTCGTCCTGGCCATCCGCACCACGGGCGACGCGGCGACCCCCGGCAACGTCGCGGCCCTGTACGCGTACTCGCGGCGGCTTGCCGCCGACCCGCGGGTCGCGCGCGTCGCTGGCTTCGTGGACCTCGACCCGCGCCTGACGCTGGCGCAATACCAGCTGCTCTACTCGTCGCCGGGCGGCCCGCCGGACCGGTTCGTGGCCACCGCCCTCGGCGCGACGACGAAGGGGGACCTCACGGCGTTCACCGTGTACACGCCGTTCGGCCCGAACCGCGACGAGGGGCGGGCGCTGGTCCGCGAGCTGCGCGACCCGACCAGCCCCCTGGCGCCACCCGCGGGCATCACGGTCCTCGTGGGCGGCGGCGCCGCGGACGTCGACGACGTCGTCTCGCGCGTGTGGTCCGACTTCCCGCGGACCGCCGCCTTCATCGTCGTGACGACATTCATCGTCCTGTTCGTGCTCCTCCGGTCGGTGGTGCTGCCGGTCAAGGCGCTGGCGATGAACACGCTCTCGATCGTTGCGTCATTCGGGGCCCTCGTGTGGATCTTCCAGGACGGCAACCTCTCGAGACTGCTTGGGTTCCAGCCGCTGGGATTCGTCGAGACCACGCAGCCCGTGATCCTGTTCTGCGTCCTGTTCGGCCTGTCGATGGACTACGAGGTCTTCCTCCTGTCGCGGATGAAGGAGGTCTGGGACCGGACCGGCGACAACACGGAGGCAGTCGCCCGTGGCCTCGAGCGGAGCGGCCGGATCATCAGCTCCGCGGCGCTCATCGTCGTCCTGGTGTCGGGCTCGTTCGCGTTCGCCGACATCGTGCTGATCAAGGCGCTTGGTTTGGGCGTGGCGATCGCCGTGGCGCTCGACGCGACGGTCGTCCGGGCGCTCCTCGTCCCGGCCACGATGCGGCTCCTCGGGAAGTGGAACTGGTGGGTCCCGGCGCGCCTTGACCGGGCGCTCGCGGGGTTCCTGCCGCGGACCGAGTCCGAGGTGGAGGCGGCCATCCGATGACCCGGCCGGCGATCTCCACCATGCCCCTGCGCCCCGGCACCGCGCGCCTGCTGCTCGTGCTCGTCGCGGTCATCGTTGCCGCGTGCTCGGGGCCCGTCCTCGCGAACCCGCCGGTGGCGCACCCTGTCGTGACGCCACAGCCGAGCGCGGCACCAAGGCTTCCGGACCCGCAGCCCGTCGTGCTCCCACGCGATGACGGGCCGCACGACCGCATGACCGAATGGTGGTACTACACCGGGCACCTCCGGGCCACGGACGGGCAGCGGTTCGGGTTCGAGTACGTCGTCTTCCGCGCAGAGCGCGGCGGCTTCCCGGTGACCTGGGCCTCGCATCTCGCCCTGACCGACGAGACGGGCTCGGCGTTCCACTACGCCCAGCGAACGGAGATCGGGACCCAGGTCGACGGCTCGCCCCGTGGGCCGGACGGCAAGCCCGACGGCTTCGCCCTCACCGTGGCCGGGATGGACCCGACCGGCGCAGCGCCGCCCGGCAGCTCGCCGTGGACGATGACGGGCACCGGCGGCACGGACCGGCTTGCCGCCGCCGCGACGGGCGCCGAGGTCTCCGGTGACCCGGTGGCGGGCTTCGGGCTGGCCCTGGCGCTGAGCGCGCGCAAGGCGCCGGCGCTCCACGACGTCGATGGCTGGATCGACTTCGGACCTGCCGGGGGCTCGTACTACTACTCGCGGACGGACATGGCGGCGACCGGGTCGGTGCGTCTTGGCGACGAGACCCTCGAGGTCACCGGTGACGCCTGGTTCGACCACCAGTGGGGCGACTTCATCTCGGTCGGCGGTGGCGGCTGGGACTGGTTCGCCGTCAACCTGGACGACGGGACGGACCTCACGATCTCGCTGGTCCGGGCCGCTGACGGCTCGTACCCCCTGGTCTACGGGACGCTCGTGGCCCCGGACGGCGCGACCCGCCATCTCGGGCCCGCGGACCTGGCGGTGGACGTGACCGACCGGTGGACGAGCCCGGCGACCGGCGCCCGGTACCCGGCGGGCTGGACCGTCTCGATCCCCGGGGAGCGGCTGGTCATCGCGCTCCGGCCGACGGTCGCCCACCAGGAGCTGGATACGCGGGCCTCGACGGGCGTCGTGTACTGGGAGGGCTCGCAGCGCGTGACCGCGACGCGCGATGGCGCACCGGTCGGCGGCAGCGCGTACGTGGAGCTCACGGGCTACGCCGCTGGGCCGTAGCGCCGCGGCCGCTCCTGCCTCACGCGCAGCTCGTCACCGATCGCGCCCGGATTCGACGCTCCGACTGCGCCTAGCGGATCGCGTCCGGGATCGTGATCGGGACAAGGTCGAGGCCTGCCTGGCCCGCGAGCGTCCGGGCATCGGCGTCGAGCGCCGCGATCTGCGCCAGCGTCGCCAGGATCGACTTCGCGGTCCTGCGGTACGCGTCGCCACTCTTCATGGACGCGCCGAGGCCCTTGTCGATCTGGCCCGTGAGGTCCACATAGAAGGCGGCAAGTGCGGCCTGCTGGCCGGCGGCCTCGGGCCACGCCGCGAGCGGCTTGAGCATGCCCGCACCAGCGCGCGCGTCGATGCTCATCCGCCGCAGGATCTTGACGATCTCGGTGGGCTTGACGGACTTCGCGGTCGAGGCCGCCGCAAGGGGCTCCGCGTCGGCCGCCAGGCGGCCGTTGATCGCGGTCGTTCCGCGGAGTGCGGCGGCGGCGCCAGTCGGGATCGTCGCGCTGCCCGTGGTGCCCGTGCCGCGAATGGCCGTGACGGCGCCGGCCGGGTCGTTGGCGACAACCGATGGGGCGGCCGGCGCGAACACGTTGACGAGGAGCGTCGTGACGAGGATGCCCGCGACGACCCCGCCGCCAGCGAGGGACAGGGCGCGGCGCGCCGGAACATCGAACAGCAGCAGCTGGCCGCACCCATCGCAGCGGCCGGCTCCACGCGCGATGGTGCGCCCGCAGGACGGGCAGCCGAAGGCGACGGCATCGATGCCGCCATCCACGGTGGGATCGGAGGCGATGTCGCCGAGCTCGCCCATGTCGGCGGGCGTGGGTGCTCGTCTGAGGGTCGACCGCAGGGCGTCGAATGCCATTCGGACCCTCCTTCCCGCGGCTCGGACCGGCCGCGCCGGACCAGCGCCCCCGGCGGCTGGTGGCCGAATCCTGTGGGGTCCACCCCGTGGACGCCACCTACCCGATGGTCCCCCCCAACTGGGACCGCGGGTGCCGTCAGGGAGCGGCGCTGGCCGACGGTGCGGGTGACGGGGTCACGGCAGCAGCCGCCTCGATCAGTGCCCCGAGCTCGGCCGCGGTCTTGAGGCCCGCGGGCTGGACCTGGGTGCCGTTGATGTACATCGTCGGCGTCGAGTTGATCCCCTGGCCGACGCCGGTCGTCGTCGAGTCGGCGACCTCCTTGACCGTCGCCGGATCGTTGATGCATGTGTCCCAGCTCGTGACGTCCACGCCCGCCGCCTGAGCGATCTGCTTCAACCGCTCGCGCCGGAAGCCACCGTTGTTCTCGCCGTCCTGGTTGTTGTAGACCCAGTGGGAGTAGTCCCAGTACTTGCCCTGGGCGGTCGCGCAGACCGCCCCGCTCGCGGCGAGCTTGGACTCGTCATCGGCGCCGCCCCGGCCGAGGAACGCGAGGTCGCGGTGGACGATCCGGAGCACGCCCGTCTTCACGTACTGCTCCACGAGGACCGGCTCCACCGTCAGCGAATGCTTGGCGCAGACCGGGCACTGGAAGTCCTCCCAGACCTCGAGGGTCACGGGAGCGTCCGCCTTGCCGGTCGAGCGCTGGTCGAGCAGCGACGCCGGGTATGCGATGCCCGGGTCGTTGAACGTGCCCGTGGCCTTGCCGCCGAGCTGCCCGATGGCGACGAAGACGACGATCAGCACGCCGACGACAACCGCGCCGACCAGGATCGTCGTCGTGTTGAGCCACGAGGAGCCGCCACCACCCCCACCTGCGCCCCCACGGGCCCGCCGCTGGTCACGGGCACTCTCGAACCGCTCCTGGCGCTCCGTGGCCCTGCGGTCGCGACGCGTGGCGTTCTGGTTGGGGGTCTTGTTGCCGCTCAGGGGAGGCCTCCGTCCATGTGGCATGGGGCGCGTGGCGCCATTCTGGCGCAGGTCGTTGATCTGAGCCTCGCGGGTCGGAGGCCGGGTGCGGTAGGGACCATTGGGCCCGCCGGGCGGGCCGTGCGGCCCGGGTCGTCGTGGATCGTCGTCGGTGGTGTACCGGGGCTTGCGGTCGCGCGCAGCGTAGTTGATACTAAGTCTCACATGACGACCGAGACGCCTCCCGACCCCGGCCCGCACGCACATGCGGGCCACCACCCCCATGGCCAGCCCGGTGAGCTTGACGCGGCGCACGCCCACGCGCACTCGGACGTCTGGTTCAGCGACGTGTCCGCGGGGTACGCCGAGCGCGTCGCGCTGGAGCACGTCTCCGTATCCGTGGAGCCAGGCAGCCTGCTCGCGGTCGTGGGACCGAACGGCGCCGGCAAGAGCACGCTGCTCAAGCTGATGGCCGGGCTGCTGACCCCGTGGACCGGGCGGATCGAGATCCTCGGCGCGCCCGCCGGGCGCGAGTCGCGACGAGTCGCCTACGTGCCGCAGGCGGAGCTCGTGGATTGGGCGTTCCCGGTCACGGTGGAGGACGTCGTGATGATGGGGCGCTTCCCGCGGCTCGGGCCCATCCGGCGGCCCGGCAACGACGACCGGCGGGCGGTCGCGGACGCCCTGGGCCAGGTCAGGATGGGAAACCACCTCGGGACGCAGATCGGGCGCCTCTCGGGCGGCCAGCGACGGAGAGTGTTCCTCGCCCGTGCCCTCGCCGCGGAACCGGACCTGTTCCTCCTCGACGAGCCGGTCACGGGCATCGACGCCACCACCCAGGAGCTCCTCATGGACATCCTGGAGGCACAGGCTGCGCGCGGCAAGACCGTCGTCGCCACGACCCACGACCTCGCCTGTGCCGCGCAGCGCTTCCAGCAGGTCCTCGCGATCAACCACACGGTCGTCGCCTACGGGCCGTCCGAGATCGTGCTCGACCAGGACGTCCTCGCGCGGGCGTACGGCGGGCACCTGCTCGTGCTCGAGGGCCGCACCGTCGTGCTCGACGACGCCCATCACCACGACGACGCCGCCCCGGGCGAGCGGCACTTCCACGAGCGTGGCCGCTGATGGACCTCCTGCTGGAGCCGCTCGGGCTCGGGTACTTCGATCGAGCGCTCATCGCCTCCGCGATGGTCGGCCTGATCTGCGCGGTGGTCGGCACCTACGTCGTCCTCCGCGGCGTCGCGTTCATCGGCGACGCGATCGCGCACGCGGGCTTCCCGGGCGTGGTGGCCGCATACATGCTGGGGATCCCGTTCTACCTCGGCGCCGCCGTCGCGGCCGTGAGCACCGCGCTCGCGATCGGCTGGGTCACGAAGCGGGCCGCGATCCGGCAGGACACCGCGATCGGCGTCCTGTTCGCCGGGACCTTTGCCCTCGGCGTGTTCATGTTCAGCACCATCCAGGGCTACGTCGCGGACCTGTTCAGCTTCCTGCTGGGGAACGTGCTCGCGATCGGCCCCGAGGACCTCGTGGCGCTGCTGATCCTCGGTACCGGGGTGATCGCCATCGTGGCGCTCCTGTGGAAGGAGCTGCTGTATGCCACGTTCGATCCCCTCGGCGCAGCCGCGTCGGGCATCCATGTCGAGCGGCTCGAATACCTGTTCCTCGCGCTCGTCGCGCTGACGATCGTCGTGAGCCTGCAGGCCGTCGGCATCATCCTCGTCGTCGCGATGCTGATCACGCCGGCGGCCACTGCACAGATGCTGGCGGTCCGCTTCACCCGGCTCATGGTCCTCGCGGCGACGGTGGGCATCTCGAGCTCCATCGCCGGCCTGTACCTGTCGTTCTGGCTCGACGCCGCCAGCGGGGCGACGATCGTGCTCGTCCAGACCGGGATGTTCCTCGTCGCGCTCGCGCTCGGGCCGCGTGGCCTCCTCGCCCGTCGGCGCGGCACGATCAGCGATGCCGCGGACGACGAGATGGCTGCCACCGCACCCGGCCTGACGGGCGAACGGGCGTGACCTCAACCACCTCCGAGGCGGTCAACGAGCTTGTCGCAGCCCTCGACGACGCCGGGCACCGGCTCACCGACCCGCGCCGCGCCGTGGCCGGGATGATCGCCGAGCGGGACGGCCACTTCAGCGCCGCGGACCTCGTGGACGAGGCCCGTGGACGCCATCCTGGGCTTGGCCGCGCGACGATCTTCCGCGCGATCGACCTGTTTGCGTCGCTCCACCTCGTGGAACGGGTGGACCTGCCCGACGGCGAGCACGCATACGTGGCCTGCGAGCGCGCGCACCACCACCACGCGATCTGCACCTCCTGCGGGCGGTCGCTCGACGTCGATGATCGCGGCCTGGCCGATGTCCTGGGCGAGATCGGCCGGCGCTCGGGGTTCCTGGTCACGGCGCACCGGCTGGAGATCTTCGGGCTGTGCGCCATCTGCCAGGCCACCGGCCGGAGGGGCGGCTGACGATGGCCGATCGCCGGCCGCCGGGTCGTCGTCTGCGCGCCGTCCGGGTCATCGGGCTCGCGCTCGTCGTTGCGCTCGTCGGCGTCGCGTGCGGAGCGGGCGGCTCGTCGCCAGACGACGGGACGCTCCACGTCGTGGCCACGACGACGATCTTCGCGGACATGGTCCGCCAGGTGGGCGGCGCACGCGTCAGCGTCGAGAGTCTCGTCCCCAAGGGCGGCGAGGTCCACACGTTCGACCCGCGACCCAGCAGCATCCGGCGCGTGGCGGAGGCACGTCTGATCTTCCTCAACGGGCTCGGCCTGGACGACTGGCTTGCGAACCTGGTGGAGGATGCGGGGACGAACGCGCCGGTGGTCCGGCTCGCGGAGGACCTGCCGGGCGCGACGCTGATCGCTGGGGAGGGGGGCGGCGGCACCGTCAACCCCCACCTGTGGATGAACATCACGTATGGCGCCCTGTACGCGGACCGGATCGCGCAGGCCCTCGCCACGGCTGATCCCGCCGGCGCCACTGCGTATGCCGCCGGCCTGGCCGCGTACCGGGTGCGGCTGGCTGCGCTCGACGCCTGGGCTGCGGCGGAGGTCGACGCCGTGCCCGAGGCCAGCCGGACGGTCGTCGCGTTCCACGACGCCTTCCCGTACTTCGCGGCCGCGTACGGGCTGACGATCGACGGCACGATCGTCAACGCACCGGGCCAGGACCCGAGCGCCGGGTCGGTTGCGGATCTCGTGGCGGTCATCCGGGCGAAGCACGTCAGGGCGATCTTCGCCGAGGCGCAGTTCAGCGAGGACCTGGTGCGGACGATCGCCAACGAGACGGGTGCGACCGTCGTGTCCAGCCTGTACACCGACTCGGTCGGCGACGCCCCCAAGGACACCTACGAGGGGATGATGCGCTGGAACGTCGAGCAGGTTGTCGCCGCGCTCAAGGGCTGACCGGGCGGTCGCACCGAGTGCGCCCACCTGCCCGGTAGCCGGGGACCGGGGTACCGTCCTGGACAGGGACCATCAGCCGCACAACGGGTGAAACCTTCGGGCGATGCGCTGACTCAGAACGGCAACCCATCATCACGGGAGCCGTCATGCCGAGACCTTCGTCGCGCCCCTTCAACCCAGCCGGATCGTCGCCGCCGCCCGCGGAGGCACGCCCATGCGGGTGAGCGGGACGGTCCTCGTATCCATCGGTGCTGTCGCGGCGCTCGTGGCGCTCGGCGTCACCGACCAGGTCCTGCCGGCCGCGGACCCGCGGACCGCGGATGTCCGGCCGTGGGTGGCGGCGCGTGCCCTCGGCGTGACCGCCTATCTGCTGCTCGCCTTCGAGGTGGGCCTCGGGCTCGTCCTGAGCCATCCCCGCAACACCACCGAGTGGCGCAAGACCAAGCAGGTCTTCCCGTGGCACGAGATGGTCTCCGTGTTCACCTTCGCCTTCCTGGCGCTCCACGTCACGCTCCTGGCCATCGACCCGTACGCGAAGGTCGGCGTCATCGGGGCGTTCGTGCCCGGCTTCTCCGAGTTCCGGCCGGTCGCGGTCGGGATCGGGTCGATCGCGCTGTACGCGATGCTGTTCACCGCGATCACCGCGAAGTGGACGAGGCTCCTGCCATCCGGCTGGTGGCTCAAGGTTCATCGCCTCTCTGCAGTCGTCTTCCTGATGGCATGGGCGCATGCCGTGCTCGCGGGCACGGACGGCGGTGCGCTCCTGCCGCTCTACCTCGCCACCGGCCTGCCGATCCTCGCGGGGATTGGCCATCGCTGGTGGACCGCACGCGCACGCCCCATGCGTGACGTGCCCGCCGGCGGCCCGGCGTCAACGAACAAGTCCGGCGCCCGGCCGATGCCGGTCACCGTCGCCATGGAGGAGTCCTGATGTCCGGGGTGATGCAACATCGCCTGATCCGGCGCGGTGTCGTGCTCGCGCTGACGAGCGGCGTGATCGCGGTCGCGATCGTCACGGTGCAGGTGGCGGCGCAGTGGCGCGCCGAGTCCGCGCCGCTCGACGTCGCGCCCGTCGGAATGAGCACGATCAACGACGACCTCGTCGCGGAGCTGACTCGCTCGGACGACCTGTCCGGCCAGATCTACCAGGTCGCCGGCCAGGTCGCGACCCTGCGCGGGGCCATCCTCACAGCAAGCGACGGTGTCACGGGCAACGCCGCCAACGCGACGGCCCTTCAGGCGCAGCTCGACAGGGCGAAGGCGAAGCTCAACAAGCTCCAGGCGCAGCTCAAGGCTGGCCAGGCACGACTGGCGGCGCTCAACGCCGCGGCCGCGCGCCAGGCCGCAGCGAACGCAGCCGCGCGCAACACCTCGCCCGCCTCCGGGACGACGTCCGGTGGTGGCGCGCCTGCTGGCGGGGAGCCCGGCGATGACTGAGCGCGTCCTCCCGGCCGTCAGCCTGCCGGTGCTGGGACGGCCCACGACCGGGATCGCCCGGTCGCCCGGTGCGCGAACCGGCGCCGCGCAGCGGCCGGCCTCCGCCACGCGACCGGTCGTCGGCGCGCGAGCGATCCCGCACCGCAAAGAGGTGTTCCTCACGACGCCGGCACGCGCCGGGATGCTCCTCGGCGGAACCGCGGCGATCTACGCCGTAACACTGGCTGCGGTCGCCGGACTCCAGGCATCAAGCGACGCGCAGGTCGCCGCCATCCGGCAGCCGTGGGTCGACCAGGTCACTGCGTCGCGAGCGGCCAACGACGCGCTCGAGGCGAGCATCGTCGTAGCTGACCAGGAAGCCCGCTGGCTCACCGACACGTACGCGGCCGTCGGCGGCGACGTCGAGGCCTACCAGGCCCGGCTCGACGGCCTCGCCGCTCTCGTCGCCAAGGTCGAAGGCTCCGCGGCCGCCCTGCCTACCCGGATCTCGTTGCCCAGGGTGACGACACATGGGCCGATCTCCACCCGCTCGGGCGGCGGAGGCTCTGCACCAGCGACGACGACCAGGACGCGTGCCTCCGGCGGCTGAGCGGATCGACACCGCGCCGACGCTGGCGCCGGCGCCTGACGACGCCGCGACGGACCGGGTCGATTCGTTCGCCGGGCGCGCGCTCGGCTCCGCGCTGCGGCTGTTCGTCCGCTCGCCTGCGGCATCCTCGGCTGCGGCCGGATCGGCCGCCGAGGCCTGGGACGCCGTGTGCACCGAGTTCGAGGCCGTGGACCTGGCGCTGTCCCGCTTCCGCGACGACAGCGAGCTGACGGCACTGAACCGCGTGGCGGGCACGGGAGGCGTGGCCCAGGTCTCGTGGCGGCTCCGGGAGACGATCGCGGCGATGGACCGGGCCCGCCGCATCACGGGCGGCCGCTTCGATGCGACGATGGCCCTCGACCTCGAACGGCTTGGCGAGATCGGCGCACGCCTGCGGCCCGGGACGCTGCTCGACGGGGCCTCGGCGGCTGCCGATCGGCCACGTCCCGTCATCGCCCCGGCGGTCCCACTCGACAGCGGGGGGCTGGGCAAGGGGCTCGCGCTCCGCTGGGCGGCTCGCCGTGCGCTGGCCACTCTGCCGTCAACCGCGGGCCTGCTGCTCGACGCCGGCGGCGACGTGCTCGTGGCGGGCGTCCCGCCGGTGGCCGGCTGGCGCGTGGGCATCGAGGACCCCGTTGCCGGGCCGGAGCCCGACACGCAACCCATTGCGGTGGTCGAAGTCCATGATGGCGCGCTCGCGACGTCGTCGATCCGCGTCCGGCACTGGACGTCGCCCGACGGACGGGCCGTCCATCACCTGCTCGACCCGCGGACGCGCGAACCCGCCCGCACCGGGCTGCTCGCGGTGACCGTCGCCGGCCCCGACGCGGCGTGGGCCGAGGTCTGGACGAAGGCCCTGTTTCTCGCAGGCCGGGCGTCGATCGCCGACGAGGCCCGCGCCCGCGGCCTTGCGGCGTGGTGGGTTGCGGAGGACGGCTGCCTCGGCATGACGCCGGCCGCGCGTGAACGGTCTGCCTGGGTGGCGGAGTCCCGGCTCGGGTGACGCTCCGGCGTGGGCCCAGGACCCGCGCGCTCAGCCCTGCGGCGTGGCCGCCTCGTCCTGCCCGGCAATCGCCGGCCTATCGGTTGCGGCGGACGCGCCCGTAGCGCCCGTCGCGCCGGCCGCAGCCGCCGCGCTCCCGACGGTCTCGCCCAGGGCCGCCGACAGCTCCTCGGACGTGGGCATCCCCTCGCGCGCCCCGGCGCGCGTGACCGAGATCGACGCGGCGACCACCGCCCGACGCGCCGCCGTCTCGAGGTCCAGCCCGCTCGCGAGCGCGGCGGCGAGGGCGCCGTTGAGCGCATCGCCCGCGCCCGTGGCGTCCACGGCCTTCACCTTCGGCGCCTTGATGTCGATGGGCTTGCCATCGCGCGTCACGAGCACCGCGCCCGAGGCGCCGAGCGAGACGAGGAAGGCCTCGCCGGCACCAGGGCCCTCGCTCGTCGTCTCGAGGAGCGTCCTCGCGGCCTTGATCGGGTCCTCGACCCCGGATGTCGTCCGGCCGGAGCGGCGCGCGTCGTCGGAGGCGAGCCGCGCGAGCTCGCCGCGATTGGGCGTCACGACGTCGGCAAGTGAGAGCATCGTCCGGTCGATGCCGTCCGCCGGTGCAGGGTTGAGCACGGTTCGAGCCCCGCCCTCGCGGCCGATGCGCAGGGCCTCGCGCGCTGCGGCCGTGGGGATCTCGTGGGTGACGATGACGACGTCGCCCGCGTGCGGGTTCAGGCGGCCGAGCGCCTGGCGCACATGCGCCGCGGTGAGCCCGGCGTTCGCGCCAGGCGCCACGGCGATCTCGTTCTCTGCCTTGGCGTCCACGAGGATCAGGGCCACACCGGTCGCGGTGTGGTCGAGCGTCACGAGGACATCGGTGCCGATCCCCTCCCGCGCGAGCGCCGCGCGAGCGTCGCCCGCGAACTCGTCGTCACCAAGGGCCGCCACGAGCATGACCGGGACGCCGAGGCGCGCTGCGGCCACGGCCTGGTTGCCACCCTTGCCGCCGTGGAACCGTTTGAACGTGCCGCCCAGCACGGTCTCGCCGGGGAGCGGCAGCCGCTCACCCTGGATCACGAGATCCACGTTGACCGACCCGACGACCAGAACTCGACCGCTCATCGGACCGGCATCCCTGCCCTTCCCGTTGTCTCGTCCGTCCCGTGTCTACGAGCCGGTGATGTACTCGCCGCCATCAACGCCGATCACCTCGCCGCTGATGAAGTCGGTGCCCTCGCCCGAGAGGGCGAGGATCGTGTTCGCGACGTCCTGCGGCGTCGTCATGCGGCCCGTCGGGTTGCGCCGCATCGCCGCCGCGATGATGGCGTCCTTTTCGGGGATCTTCATCAGCGCCGGCGTCAACGTGACGCCGGCACGGATCGTGTTCGCCGTCACGCCGGTGCCGAGCAGCGCGAGCTCCATCGCCAGCTGCCGGGTGTGCGACTCGAGCGCCGCCTTGGCCGAGCTGACGACGCCATAGCTCGGGACGACGCGGGTCGAGCCCTCCGACGTCATCGCATAGATCTTGGAGCCACGGGCGAGGAACCCGCCGCGCCACAGGTCCTGGACCCAGTAGACGAGGCTGTTCGCCATGACGTCCTGGGTCATCTCCATCTTCTTGCGGTCGACGCCTGCCTTGGGGTCCCCGGCGAGGAACGGGACCAGGGAGCCGAAGGCGAGCGAGTGCATGACCACGCGCACGTACGGCTCGCGACCCTCGGCGCGGGAGCGATCGAAGCGCTCTGCGATCGCCGCCAGCGCAGTCGCGCGCTTCTCGTCGTCGGCCGCGTTCATGTTGAAGTACAGCGCCTCGGACCCGAGGGCGGCGATCTTCGCCTTGATCTCGTCGACATGGGCGCCGGCGGCGCGGAAGTCCAGGTGCACGCCGGCGATCCGGTAGCCGTTCGCTGCGAGCGTGAGCGCCGTGGCCTCGCCCATCCCGGAAGACGCACCGAGGATCAGGGCCCAGCGCTCGCGGTCGTCGGTCATGGTGCTCCTCCGGAATGTCGCAGCGACCCCGGCGACAGGGTCTGAGCCGGGCCTCGCGAGTCTACCAGCGCGCGTCCGGCGCCCTGGCGGCCCTGCCTGCACCACGAACACCCGATCCGCACCTGCCATCGAGTGCCTGCACGGCTCGCACCGGCGTCCCCTCGGTTGACATGGCCGCCCGGATAGCCATATTTTGGCGATTGCCTAATTCGGCATGCCCCTAATTAGCATCCTGACGAAACAGGAGTCCGCCACGAACCGCGTGTACAAGGCGCTCGCCGACCCGACCCGCCGCCGGATCCTCGCCCTCCTCCGGCAGCGACCCATGACTGCAGGCGAGCTGGCCGGTCAGTTCGATCTCTCCTGGCCCACGATCTCGGGTCACCTTGCCGTCCTCAGGGAAGCGGGGCTGGTGCAGGCTGAGCGCTCGGGATCAACCCTCACGTACCGCCTCAATCAGCCCGTCCTGCAGGAGGCGTTGATGGCCTTGTTCGACGCGTTCGGACTCGACCCGATGGAGCACACCAAGTGAACCTCATGCGCTTCTACCGGATCGGTGCCGCCGTCATGGTGGCGATGATCCTCGTCAGCCTCTGGGGCCTGTCCCAGGTGGGCCTGGCGGCCCAGGTCCGACGGCCAACCACGGGGGCGACGTCGTGAACGTCGGGATCCCGAACATCGATCCGCAGCTCCTGCTGCTCCTCGCCCCCATCGCGCTCCTCCAGCTGGGGCTGCTCATCGCGGCGATCGTGGACCTCCTTCGCGACGACCGCGCCGTGCGCGGCGGCAACAAGGGCATGTGGGCCGTCGTCATCGTGTTCGTCAACCTCGTGGGGCCGGTCCTCTACTTCCTGGTGGGGCGCGTGGACGGGGTCCCGGCCGACACCTCCCCGGCGCCCGGTGCGCTGCCCGGCTGGGGCAGCCCGCACGACCCGCCGGTCGCCGGAGGGTCGCAAGCCGAGAGCACGGCCATGACGCCGACGGCCGGGACGGACCCCGCGCCACCGCTCGCGGACCTGCCGCCAGCCATCGTCATCGACGGCCTCACCCGGCGCTACCCCGGCGGCGTCCTCGCGCTCGATGCGCTGGCACTGACGGTTCCAGCGGGCTCCGTCTTCGGCCTCCTCGGGCCCAACGGCGCAGGCAAGACGACCGCCCTCCGGCTCCTCGCCGGCCTTACCCGTGCCACCAGGGGTCGGGCGACCGTCACCGGCATCGACGTCGCGGTGGATCCGCTCGGCGTCCGGCGCCACCTCGGCTACCTGGAGCAGGACCCGCGGGCGTACGGCTGGATGACAGGCAGGGAGCAGCTCGCGATGCTCGGGCGCCTGCACGGGCTGACGGGCGGCGCCCTCGACGCAGCCGTCACCGACACGCTCGCACGCGTGGACCTCGCCGCCGCGGCGGATCGCCGCTCGAGCACGTATTCGGGTGGCATGCGCCAGCGGCTCGGGATCGCCGGGGCGCTCGTCCATCACCCGCCCGTCGTCATCCTGGACGAGCCCGTCAGCGCCCTCGACCCGGAGGGCCGGCGCGACGTCCTTGATCTCATCGTGGCCCTGCGCGGTGACACCACCGTCCTGTTCTCCACGCACGTCCTCGCGGACGTCGAACGGATCTGCGACCGGGTCGGGATCCTGGACCACGGACGCCTCGTGGTGGAGGGCGACCTCGCGGGTCTCCTGGATCGCTACGCCCTCCCGGTGTGGCGTGTCGAGGCGGAACCGGGCCAGGCCGCGGCGATGGAGCGGCTCGCGGCCGGCCTGCGGTCGGAGCCATGGGTAACGGCGACCTCGCTGGACCATGGGCTGCTCACGATCGCCGTCGTGGAGTCGCAGGTGTCAGGCCCGCCGGTCCTCGCGGCAATCGCCGCTGCAGGCGTCGCCGTCATCTCGGTCGCGAGGGCGCGGCCCACGCTGGAGGACGTCTTCCTCCGCCTCACTGGCGAGGTGGCACAGACCACGGGAGCGTCGGCGTGAACGGCTTCGGGATCCTCCTCCGCAAGGAGCTGCTGGAGGCGTGGCGCACCCGCCGGCTGCCCGTCGTCACCGTGCTGTTCATCGTGGTCGGGATCATCTCGCCATTGACCGCGAAGTACCTGCCCGACATCCTCAAGGCGAGCCTGGGCGACCAGCTCCCGATCCCGATCCCCGTCCCGGTCACAACCGACGCGCTGGCCCAGCTCCAGAAGAACCTCGGCCAGCTGGGCGCGCTGGCAGCGATCGCGCTGGCGATGGGCAGCGTATCCGGCGAGCTTGACCGCGGGACTGCCGCGCTCGTCCTTGCCCAGCCCGCGACGCGAGGCGCATTCCTCGCGGCGAAGCTCGCGGCGATCGCGATCGTCCTGGCGGTGTGCGTCGTCGCGGCAACGGTCGTCGCATGGGTCTACACGGCCGTCCTGTTCGAGCCGCTGCCGATCGGCGGCTGGCTGGCGATGGCCGGGCTCTCGTGGCTGGCGCTCCTCGCGTGGGCGGCGCTCACGTTCCTGGCGTCGGCCGCCACCGGATCGACGACCGCGGCCGCAGGCCTCGGGTTCGTCGCCCTCGTGGGCGTCAGCCTTGCCTCGATCGTGCCGGCGCTTGACCGGCTGCTCCCATCCGGGCTGTCAACCCCGGCGATCCAGCTGGCGGCCGGCGTCGGGCCAGTCGACGGGCCACGCCTCGCCACCGCGATCGCCGGGACCGTGATGATCATCGGGGGCAGCCTCGCGCTTGCCCTGGCGCGGTTTCGCACGCGCGAGCTGTAGGGCGGGCCCTCTGGGCAGGTCCGAGAACGGCCCGACCACGCAAGACCCAAGTTCGTGCGTCAGTGGCGCGATGCCGCACAATTGGCCGACCACCGAGCTGAGCAAGGGGTGCGTGCCCCATCGCAGGAGGACCATGACCCAACCTGCGCCGCCGAGGCAGGGCGACCCGGGCAGCGGCCTCGACGTCGCCCGGGACCGACCGGACGCCTACATCCCGCGTGATCGGCGACGGGCGCTCCATGCCGGCCACTCGCTGCCGGACCGGGTCCGCGGCTCTGCCCTGTTCGCGGACATCAGCGGGTTCACTCCGCTCACGGAAGCGCTGGCGCGGGAGCTCGGCCCCCAGCGTGGAGCCGAGGAGCTCACCGCGAACATCGGCCGGGTCTTCCACGCCGTCATCAGCGAGCTCGACGCGTTCGATGGCAACGTCATCTACTTCGCGGGCGACGCCATCACGTGCTGGATCGACGACGACGATGGCTCACGAGCATGCGCCGCGGCGATCGGCATGCAGGAGGCGATCGAGCGGACGGGCACGATCCGCACGCCTGGCGGCAACGAGGTCCGCCTCGCGATGAAGGTTGCGATTGCCGTCGGAGAGGCGCGCCGGTTCGTTGTCGGGGACCCGGACGTCCAGTTGATCGACGTCCTCGCCGGCCGGCTCATGGACGTCCTTGCGGAGGCCGAGCACCACGCGCTGAAGGGCGAGATCGTGCTCGACGCGTCGGCGATCGAGGCACTCGATGTGCGGGTCACGATCCGCGAGCTGCGCACCGACGAGGCGTCCGGCCGGACCATCGCCGTCCTCGGATCGTTGCTCGTGGACGTGGAGCCGGAGCCCGGCTTCCAGCCCGACCCACTACCCGAAGAGCTCGTCCGCCCGTGGCTCCTGCCGCCTGTGTACGAGCGACTTCGAACCGGCCGGGGTGAGTTCCTGGCGGAGCTGCGGCCAGCCATCCCCCTGTTCCTTCGCTTCGGTGGCATCGACTACGACAACGACCACGACGCCATCGGCAAGCTCGACGAGTTCGTGCGTGGGGCACAGCGGGTGCTGAGCGGCTACGGCGGCAACGTCCTCCAACTGACCCTCGGAGACAAGGGTGCGTACCTCTATGGCGTGTTCGGCTCGCCGCTCGCCCACGAGGATGACGCCGCGCGCGCCGCCGCCGCCGCGCTGGACCTCCGGGACCTGGAGAAGACGACGGCCGCCCGCGACATCCAGATCGGCATGACCCGGGGCCGGCTCCGCAGCGGCACGTACGGGCACGCGATGCGGCGGACGTTCGTGTGCCTCGGAGACGCAGTCAACCTCGCCGCCCGCCTGATGTCCGCGGCACCACCGCTGCACATCTACGTCGCAGGCGACGTCCGGGAGGCAGCCGGTGACGCGTTCATCTGGGAACGCCTGCCGGACCTCACCGTGAAGGGCAAGGCAGACCCGGTCGAGGTCTGGTCGCTCGGTGGGTCGCTGGAGCGCGCGTCCCGACGCAAGACCCGCTTCGAGCTGGGACTGGTGGGACGGCTCCAGGAGCTGGACGAGCTCGAGTCGCTACGGGAGGCGTCGGCTGCCGGGCAGGGCCGGATCGTCGGCATCGCGGCGGAGGCGGGCATGGGCAAGTCCAGGCTCGTCGCGGAGTTCGTACGCAACGTGCGCCGCAGTGGCCAGACCGTCGTGTTCGGAGAGTGCCAGGCGTTCGGCACGAGGACGCCCTACTTCGTGTGGCGTGAGATTTGGCGTCGCCTCCTGGAGCTCGACGACGACGCCCCGCGCGAGCGCCAGCTCGCCGTCCTCAAGCGGCAGCTGGCAAGGATCGATCCGGGCCTCGTCGCGCGGGCGCCGCTGCTGAGCGAGGTCGTGGGCATCTCGATCCCAGACTCGGAGCTCACCCGATCGTTTGACGCGAAGTTGCGCAAGACGTCGCTGGAGGACCTGCTGGCGACCTGCCTGCGCGCGAGGGCAGGGCGACCTCCGCTCGTGGCGGTCCTGGAGGACTGCCACTGGATTGACGAGCTGTCACGAGACCTGCTGGTGGTCCTCACGCGCGCTGCGGCAGACGTGCCCGTACTGTTCGTGCTCGCGTATCGGCCGGTCAGGGAACCTGGCGGCGGCTTGGGCGTGAGCGCGCAGGCGGGGTTCTCGGAGATCACCCTGGACGCCATGGCGCCGGAGGACGTGGCGACGCTCGTGCGGTCCAAGATGGAGCAGCTGGCCGGTCAGGACGCCGAGGTGGCGGATGCGCTTGTGGAGCTGGTCGCCTCGCGATCCGAGGGCAACCCGTTCTACATCGAGGAGATCCTGAACTACATCGTGACCCAGGGGATCGACGCCTCGGACCCGGCGACAGCGGAGACGATCCGGCTCCCGGAGAGCCTCCACACGCTGGTCCTCAGCCGCATCGACGACGCCGCCGAGGGACCGCGGCGGACGATGAAGGTGGCCAGCGTCGTGGGGCGGGTGTTCCCCGCGCCCGTGCTCCTGGGTGCCTACGAGGAGCTTGGGAGCCTCGACGAGGTGCTGACTGACCTCAGCGCGCTGCGATCCCTCGATCTCGTGGCGCTTGACCGCGAGGCCGACCTCACGTGGATGTTCAAGCACATGGTCACCCAGGAGGTCGCGTACGAGAGCCTGCCGTTCGCGCTCCGTGCCGATCTGCACGGTCGCGTCGGCGCCTACTTGGAGCAGACCGAGGCTCGTGACCTGGACCGGCAGGTCCCTCTCCTCGAGCATCACTACTGGCGCAGCGATCGCGAGGACAAGAAGCGCGAATACCTCTGGAAGGCGGCCGAGGCGGCCCGGGCGGCCTACGCCAACAAGGGGGCTGTTGCCTACTACGAGCGGCTCGTGCCGCTCCTGGCGGGCGACGAATGCCTCCGTGCCCGCCTCGCGCTTGGCAAGGCGTACGAGCTGACGGGCGACTGGTCCAGGGCGGCCGAGATCGACAGGGCCGCGCTGGCGCTCGCGCGCGAGATCGACAACCAGCGAGGCGAGGCGGCTGCGCTGTCGGCGCTGGCCGAGGTCGCCCGAAAGCAGGGACGGTACGACGAGGCAACCGTGCACATCGAAGCCGCGCAGGCGCTGTATGCCGCCCTCGGGGACGACCCTGGGATCGCTACTGTGCTGCACCTCTCGGGGACGATTGCCGCCCAGCAGGGCCGGTACGACGATGCCCGCGCCCGGTACCAGGAGAGCTTTGCGATCCGTGAGCGCCATGACGACAAGGACCAGCTGGGCCGGCTCCTGTCGAACCTCGCGATCGTCGCCGAGTACTCGGCCGACTTCGTGGAGTCCCGTCGCCTCAACGAGGAGGCGCTGGCAGTCCGCATCGCGATCGGCGATCGGTGGGCGATCGCGCTGTCGCTCAACAACCTGGGCGTCATCGACCTGTACGAGCGACGCTTCCAGGAGGCGTCGGACCGCTACGAGGATTCCGTGCGCCTCGCACGCGAGGTGGGCGATCCGTGGCTGCTGTCGCTGGCCACGTACAACCTCGGCAAGGCGCGGATGGGCCTTGGGGACGAAGAAGGGGCAAGCCGCATCTTCGCCGAGTCGATGGAGGCATTCCAGCGCCTGGATGACCCATACGACCTGGCCGAGGTGATCGAGGACGTGGCTGTCCTTGTGGCGCGAACGGACCCCGGTTCCGGTTTCCAGATCCTCGGCGGCGCGGACCGCATGCGGTCCGACATCGGGGCGGCGCGCCCCGCCGCGAGGGAGGCCGAGCTCACGGCTGCCCTGGAGACCGCCAGCGGCTCGATGCAGGATGACGCGCGAGCAGCGGCGCTCGAACTGGGTCGCACGAGCGACTCCCTGGGGACCGTCCGCCTGGCCGTGGACGCCTGCGTGGCGCGTGCGGGCACCGCTTCTGCCTGATTGACACGTTGCGGAGCGTGGTCGAATAGGTAATTCGGACTATCGGAACCGTGCCAAACGTCACATACTGCCAGCAATAGTGGCCAGCCGGAGCTGGCCACGCTTCCCGCGTTTCCCGCAGCGAGATGTCGCTCGCACCCACGGAGGTTCTGGTGTCACTGCTCTCCCGGAGCGCGGTCTCGCGCCCTATCCGCCATCGACGGAGCCCGTCGTCTGTGCGCGGACACCTCCACGTCCGTCGCCTCGCCTCGCTCCTCGCGATCGCGCTCCTGCTCGTGCAGGTTCTCCCCGTGGGTGCGGCCGTCAGTGTTGTCGTCGGCGCAACGATGAGCCCAATCGCCGTCGATACCAGCACCCCGAATGCGACGTACCTCGGGTTCAACGGAAGCCAAACGCACCCGAACAGCCAGAATCTGACCGCGAGTGGCACGACCGACTGGCGGATCTGGGGCAAGACGACCACGTCCCTGGTCAGCGACAACCGGAAGACGGGCGGTGCGGGGATCAGTAACCTCACAGACATCGAGCTCAGTACGCCGATCGGAGTTCGCGCACTCGGCCCGCTCAACCTGACCGTTGGGATGGGTGCGGGGACTGTGCCGTTCTCGTTCCAGTGGAGCGACGGCGCGACCACCACGTCCGCATCGGCGGCCACGGCCGGCCTGCAGCACAACGATGTTCGCGGCTCGGTGGGGTACGGATTCTCGTTCACGGCGACCATCGGACCCGGCACGAACACGCTGACCGTCTGGGCCTCCGCGCATCATGGAACCGGCACGATGACGGCCACGCTCTCCGGAATGGCCACACCGACTTCGGTCTCCAACGCCGACGTTGCGGGCGGCCAGAACCATGGTGGCGTCTATTCGCTGACCGTGAACAACGACAGCACCCCGCGTGACGTAACGGTCTCCTACGTGCTGACGTCCCAGCTGCCTGTGGCCGGCACCGACCCGGAGTGTTCCTGCCCGAGCGACGCGGCGAACGTCGCCATCTACGCCGCCGCCCTCGACAACGGCACGCCCACCCCCACCCCGAGCCCCAGCGCTTCGCCCTCTCCGACTCCGGACTTTGCGTTCGGCACGCCGAGCGCGGGCTCGACGGACGCTGCGCCCATCGTGATCCAGCCGGGCCAGGCGATCGACAGCACGGTGCCGGTTACCCTCCTCGCAGATGCGACGAGCGTCGGCACCTCGATCGCCGTGAACCCCCCCGAGGGTGTCATCACCGGAACGGTTGATTCGACCGTCACAACGGCCGCGGTGGTTCACATCAGCGCCGGCGTCGGCTTCGCCTCCCCAGGCAATTACACGGTGACGCTGACCGGGTCCGTCGGTGCTATCACCCACACGGTCCCCATCTACGTCACCGTCCCGGCTCCCACTGAGATCGGGGTCCCGCTCCTGACCAACGTGTACAACGCGCCCGGGTTCAGCACAACCCTGTACGCGGGCCGGCTCACCGCCCAACCGAACGCGACCTACTCAATCACCTTTGCCTCGGCCACCAGTTGCCCAGGCGGGGTGTTCCCGGTCGAGGGCGTCACCCCATTCGGCACCATCTCCGTCACGACTGATGCGAACGGCAATGCCGTCTTCAATCCGGCCACCACGACGGGAAGTGCCCCGAACCCGCTGACGGGCGCTCCGCCCGCCGGCCAGCCGTTCATCGCGGCCCAGGTCTCCGGTCCCGTGGGCGTGTTCTCTCGCTACTCCCCGTGTGTGGTCAACAGCCCCGACAACGACACCTGGGCACGCGCCCTGCAGATCAGCAGCGGTGTGACCGTCCCGACCGGGACCTGGATCGACCAGCCCGGCACGGCCCGCTGGTTCAAGGTGCACATCGTGCCCGGCGGGAGCGTGACGGTTGACCTGTCAAACCTCCCGGCGGACTATGACGTCTACCTGTTTCGCGACATCGCGCAGACGTACGCCACGCTGACGGGCGAGAACAATCTCACCAAGCTCAGCGCAGAGTTCGCCGGCTCAGGGTTCTCCGGCTCGGGCTTCTCGGGTTCCGGGTTCTCAGGGTCCGGGTTCTCGGGTTCCGGGTTCTCAGGGTCCGGCTTCAGCCCTGACGCCTACTCCGGTTCCGGGTTCTCGGGCTCCGGGTTCAGCGGCTCGGGCTTCTCCGGTTCCGGGTTCTCGGGCTCCGGGTTCAGCGGCTCGGGCTTCTCGGGCTCCGGGTTCTCGGGCTCCGGGTTCAGCGGCTCGGGCTTCTCGCCCGAGAGCTTCTCGGCAGCCCAGCTCTACAGCCTCATCGCGTGGTCCAACAACGCCGGCCTCTCCACTGAGCACGCCGGGTCCAACACGTGGACGGCCACGGGCGACTTCTACATTCGCGTGAACGGCAAGAACGGGGTCGCAAGCCTGGACAACCCGTTCACCCTCAACGTCACCGTCAACAGCAGCAACTGCACCGGGGTCAGCGACAACGGCACGAAGCCAACGGCGATCGCGAATACCTTCGACACGGTCATCCTCACCGACACCTCCCGGTTCGGAACCGCGAGCACGACAGCGATGATGACCAAGCTCGGCACGCTGGCCACGTCCACCAATGGCGTTGTGGTGGATCTCGCAAACCCGACCACCGCCAATCAGGCCAGTCCCAACGGCCGCGTCCACCTCCTGCAGGCACAGGCCGACGCCAACCCGGGCTGCGTCTATGCCAAGAATCTCGTCGCGCAGGCCGCCAAGGACGTTGTCGACGCCTATCGAAAGGGCAACACTGCTCCGGGCGGCGTCAAGTACGTTGTCCTCGCGGGCGGGGACAACGTGGTGCCCTTCTTCCGGTATCCCGACACGTCCTCCATCGGCCCCGAGGTGAACTTCTTCCCGCCGCTTGTGAGCACCTCCGCCTCCGAGGCCAGCCTCCGCAGCAACTACACCCTCGGCCAGGACGCCTACGGCTCGAGTGCCAGCATTCCGCTGGGACCCATCGACTTCCCGATCCCGGGCCTTCCCGTCGGACGGCTGGTGGAGACGCCGGACGAGATCGCGGGCATGGCCCAGGCCTATCTCGATCAGACCAGCGTCGTTCCATCCACCTCGCTCGTCACCGGCTACGACTTCATCGCGGACGCCGCCGGGGCGATCAAGACGAACCTCGACGCGGGGACGGGCCAGACTGGCCTGAGCCTCATTGATCCCTACGGGGCTTCACCAACGACAGGATGGACGGCAACGGCGCTCAAGAACGCGCTCCTGGGGAGACGCAACGACATCACGTTCCTGGGTGGCCACTTCAGCGCCACCAGCGCCCTCGCGGCCGACTTCACGACCGTGCTCACCACGGATGACCTCCTTGCCTCAACCCAGAACCTCAAGAACTCGATCGTGTTCAGCATCGGCTGTCACTCCGGGTACAACGTGGTGGACGCCGAGGGCATCACCAACGTCACCCGCACGCTGGACTGGGCGCAGGCCTTCGCCCGCAAGCAGGTGACCTCGATCCTCGGCACGGGCTACCAGTACGGCGATACGGACTTCATCGAGTACAGCGAGCGGATCTACAGCGAGTTCTCGATGCAACTCCGCTACGGCACCGGGTCTGTCGCCATCGGCAACGCGCTCGTCGCATCCAAGCTCGAGTACCTCAAGCAGACGCCGGCCATCGGCGATCTCCATTCCAAGGCCCTCATCGAATCGGCGCTCTACGGTCTCCCGATGCTGGGCGTGAACCTGCCCACGGGTCGCCTTGCGGCGCCGGCGGCTTCGGGCGCCGTGCCGCTGACCGGGTTCGGCACGAACCCAGGCACCACGACGGGCCTGCGCTATTCCGACATCGCCCAGACAACCCCCAGCACGTCCACCGTCAAGACGCTGAACATCTCGGGCGGGGGCACGCTGAACGCGACGTACTACACGTCGCCGAGCCGTGGCGTCCTCACCACCCCAGGCGCACCGGTCCTCCCGCTGTACACGCTGGGCGTGAAGGCGGCCGATAGCGGCTACATCCTGCGGGGCATCGGGTTCACCGGCGGCACCTACGTCGATTCGACGGTCACGCCGCTCACGGGCGCACCCGGGACCGAGCTCCAGTCCGCGCACACCTCGTTCAACTCCCCCACGTTCTACCCCTCGCAGATGTGGACGCCGAACTACTTCGACGCCCTCAGCGGGGGTACGGGGGTCACGCTGTTCACGACGCCGGCGCAGCACCGTGCGCCTGCGCCGGGGAGCGACACCGTCACGCTCCGGCTGTACGGCAACCTCAACATGCGGCTGTACTACAGCAACTCCACGGGGCCGGGCGCCAAGGCTGCGCCGCCGACAATCTATGGGGTCGAGTCCGCCCTCCAGGGGACTGACACCAAGGTGAGCGCCCATGTCGTGGGCGATCCGAGCGCCGACGTTCAGGAGGTGTGGGTCACCTACACCGAACCGGGGAGCGGCGCATGGAACTCGTTCCAGCTTGACCGCAGCCCGCTCGACCCCAGCCTGTGGTCCAAGGTCAAGCCGCTGGCCCCGGGTACGCAGTACATGGTGCAGGCAGTCAACGGCTACGGCCTCGTGAGCCGCAACGACAACTCGGCGGCATACTTCCTGGCCGGCGTCGCGCCGTCCACGCCGGTGGCCGGACAGATTGCCCTCTCCGGGGCGACCAGTGGCCAGTACGGGACCAGTGCCTCGATTACGGCGACCCTCACCCGGAGTGGCACCGCGGTCATGGGCAAGCTCGTGGTGCTGACCCTCGGGTCCGTCACGCGCAGCGGCACCACCGACACCACCGGTCGGATCACCGTCTCGATGCCGCTGTCGGCGGGTGCAGGGACGTCGCCGTTGACCGCGTCGTTCCAGGGCGACACGGACACCGGTCCGGCTTCAGCCTCTTCCCTGTTCACGATTACCGCGGCACCGTCGTCCGTGACGTTCACCTGTCCAACGAGGGCCAGCTACACGGGCCTGCCGATCAGCCCGTGCACTGCTGCGCGCGTGACGGGCATCGGCGGCCTCGATCAGGCCGTGGACATCACGTATTCGGCGAACACGGCGGTCGGGACGGCAACCGCCACGGCGACGTTCTACGGCGATGCGGGCCATTCGCCATCCGTTGCGTCCAAGCTGTTCGCGATCTGGGCGTTCACGGGCTTCTTCCAGCCGGTGGACAACCTGCCGCTCTGGAACCAGGCGAGCGCCGGCCAGTCGGTTCCCGTCAAGTTCAGCCTCGGGGCCAACCGCGGGCTGAACATCTTCGTGGGCGGTGCCCCGAAGATCCGGTCGATCGCGTGTCCGAATGCAGCGACGACGCTCGCCCCGATCGAGGTCTACACCACGTCGACCAGCGTGCTCCAGTACGACGCGACCTCGAACACGTACACCTACGTGTGGAAGACGTCCAAGACCCTCGCTGGAGGCTGCTACCAGTTCCAGCTTGGCGTCTTCGATGGGCCTACCGATCCGGTCGCCAACTTCAAGTTCAAGTAGCTCCCGGCCTCAATCCTCGAGGACTACACGGCCCCGCCGCACGGCGGGGCCGTTCCATGTCCCGCCCGGGAATCGAAACGGCGCCCTCCTCGGGCGCCGCATTCGGTCCTGATGGCCGGGTTGCCCCGGCGGGCGGTCAGGCTCGGGCCTGACGCTCCATTCGGCGCTGGAAGCGCTCGACCTGGCCGGCGGTGTCGATGATGTTCTGCTTGCCCGTGAAGAACGGGTGGCAGTTGCTGCAGACGTCCACGCGAAGCTCGTCGCGCGTGCTGCCGACCTCGAAGTCCGTCCCGCAGGATCCGCAATGGACCTTGGCCTGGACGTAACGAGGATGAATATCGGTCTTCACGGGTGCTCCTTCGACGCCGTCCGCGCGAGTCGGTGCCCGCCGGTGGTCGCCGCTATGGCGAGGCTTATGCCTCTGCCGTTGCCGGTTCGATCGCGACCGGGACCACCCGGATGCGCTTCTTGGTCCGGGTCTCGTGCTCGAAACGCACCTTCCCCGTGACCGTTGCAAAGACTGTGTAGTCGTGGCCGAGGCCCGCGCCCTCGCCCGCCTTGAACGTCATCCCCCGCTGGCGGACGATGATCGAACCGGCGTGGACGAGCTGGCCGTCGCCAGCCTTGACGCCCAGCCGCTGGCCGACGCTGTCGCGACCGTTCTTCGAGCTTGAGCCCGCCTTCTTGTGCGCCATCGCCTACTCGTCCTTCTTGGCGCGGGTCCGCTTGCGCGGCGCCGCCTCGGTGATCTCGCTCTCCGCGTCGGGCTCGCTGTGGCCCTCGGCCGCGGCCGCGTTGCGCCGGACGACGTCCAGCGCCTTGACGATGCCCGACTTGCTGCTGAAGCCCTGCTCGGAGATGGCGACGAGCTCGCCGTTCCCCGCGCGTAGGCGCCAGCGCCAGCTGGCTGACGCGTCCTCGTAGATCTCGAAGCCCTTGCCACCCTTGACCGCGGACCCGTCCTCGGCAACCTGGGCCTCGGCGTGCCCCTCGGCCTCGGCGACGTTGCGCCGGACGACGTCGAGCGTCTTCACGACGCCCGCCTTCGATGCGAAGCCCTCCTCGGACACCGCGACGAGCTCGTTGCTTGACGCCCGGAGGCGCCAGCGCCACTCACCGGCCTTGTCCTCGAAGATCTCGAAGCCCTTGGTCTTGAACGTCGACTCGGTGTCGGCCTCCTCGACGGCCTCGGGCGCAGCTGCCTCGGCGACGTCTGCGGCCGACGCGGCCTTCGCCTTCCTTGCGGGCTTCTCGGTCGGCGCATCGGCGGCGACGTTGAGCTTCGCGGCGAGCGCTGCGTCCTCGGAAGCCTGGCGGGCGGCGGCGGCCTCGAGGCGCTTGCGCTCGGCGGCTTTCGTGTCCTTCGTCGGCGCATCGGCGGCGGCGCTCTTGCCCCCGAACCGGATGTCTGCGATCCGCAGGACGGTGTAGTTCTGGCGGTGGCCCTTCTTCACGCGCCGGCGTGCCTTGGGGCGGTACTTGAAGGCGATGACCTTGTCGCCGCGGGTACCACCAACCACCTCGGCGTCGACGGCTGCGCCGTCCACCAGGGGCGTGCCAACGGTGGCCTCGGCCCCATCGGCGACGAGGAGCACGCGCTCCAACGTGATCGACTGGCCGGGTTCGACATCGAGCAGCTCTACCTCGAGCTCGGTGCCGACCTCGACGCGGTACTGCTTCCCGCCGGTCTCGATGACTGCGTACATGGGTCCTCGGAAGAGCGTGGCGGCCACGGTGTGACCGCAGCGTTGACATGGAATGGCGCCTGCGACCTTTGCGGGCGCGAACGGAGATTGTAGGGCGGAAGCGTCCGGTGCGTCAACGAACGCCGTACCGTGGCCGGATGCGAGCGATTCTGCATGACCCGGGCGGACAGCGACGGTGTCACGCTCGATCCTGCCGGGACCGTGGACGACCGACGCTACCTCCGTGGCCGGCCCGGCGAGGTGCCCGGCGGGCGTGGGCGCCCGCGCGGGCGGGGTGCCGCGGGTGTGAGCACGGGTGGTGGCGCGAGCACGAGGCCCTCGCGTGCGAGCGTCGCCGGCGCAAGCGGGCGGCCCAGCCGCTCGCCGAGCTCGGCCAGGACCTCCTCGGGGCGTCCGATCCCGCGCTCCGGGTCGTGGCGCAACGTCATCCGGAGCGTGCGGCCGGCGGCATCGACGACGAGCGCGTCGACGAACGGGCGGAGGTCGTACGCGATCGTCGTCTGGCCCTTGGGCCGCTCACGCGGGATCGCACTCGCTGCCAGCATCGCCGCGCAGGCGGCGGCGAGCGCGGCGGGTTCGACGGTTGCATCGCTGACCGATTCGTGTGGTGTGAACGTGGCGCGGTAGACGGACGCGACAACCTGGCCGGGCAGCGGCGGCGCGCCCAGCCACACGTCGTGGATCTCGCGCAGAACGTAGCCAGCCGGCACGGATGCGGCCAGGGCTTCGCGCACGCGCCACGCGGGCACGCGTTCGGTCAGCCAGATGTCGGCAAGCTCGGCCTCGCCCGGCATCGACGCCGACAGGGGCGCGGCGGACGCGAACCGCGCGCGGGGCGGCACGGCGTCGAGACCGCCCAACGGCAGGCCCGAGGCGAGCAGCGCCCGATCCCAGGCGGCCAGCTGCTCGCGCTGCCCGGTATCGCCCTCGAGCACCCGCCGAGCCAGCACGAGACGCCATCGCTGGACCGCCTCACGCGGCGGGGGGTGGGCGGGACGATCGGGTGGTTCGGGGTGGTCTGGCACGGTGTTAGTCTGCCGCGAATGGAGCCAGTCGTCGCACGCGTCCGTTGGTGAATATCCCGGACCCCTACAAGGTCCTTCAAGTCGACCCCGAGGCCGAAGATGAGGTCATCGAGGCGGCGTATCGGCGGCTGGCCCGCAAGTATCACCCCGATGTCGCCGCAGGCCCCGACGCCCAGGACCGGATGGTGCGCATCAACCAGGCCTGGGAGATGCTGCGGGAGCCGACCAAGCGCGCGGCCGTGGACCGGGCGCGCATCCGTAACGCGGACACCACCGCCCGTGTCGCCTCGGCCGACGCACGAGCCCGCACCGCCGCCCATGGACCCGCGTCATCCGGTCGGTCGGCTCGGGACTACGGCCCGCAGGGCCAGGCCCGGCCACAGCCAGGGGCTCCGGGAACTCCGCCCCGCTGGGGCTTCCCCGGCGTGCAGGACCCCGGCGACAGCGAGCTCGGCGCCCGGCCGCAATTCGTCTCCCCGAACTGGACGACGGGCCGGTCGCACAGCGGCGCCGGGTACGATCCTCGGACGATGGGCACGGCGCAGGGCGACGGCTCGGCCGGCCCGCCCCCCGGCAACGCGTTCGGCAGCCTGCTGAACTTCGGGCGTTATGCCGGCTGGTCACTCGGCGAGATTGCACGGGCTGACCTCGGGTATCTCGAGTGGCTCGACCGGACGCCGATCGGGCGCACGTACCAGGCGGAGATCGACGAGCTGCTTCGAACGCACAAGCGGCGCGTTACGGCGGGGGCGACCGCACCGAGCCCGCGGGGGCTCTTCCGGCGCCGCTGATCTCCCGGGCTATCGCGCCGCCGCCTCGTGGTCGACAGACAGGGACCCGGGTGGGGCGCGCTACCACTCGGCGCGGTGTTGCCGGATGTTGACGCTCTGGATGATCCCGAGCCCCACGGCGAGCGTGACGAGCGAGGCACCGCCGTTGCTGATGAACGGCAGCGGGATACCTGTGACGGGCATGATCCCGATCACCATCCCGATGTTGACGAACACCTGGAACACGAGCATCGACGCGAGGCCCGCCCCGAACAGGGTCCCGAACGGGTCCTTCGAGTGCCAGGCTGCCGAGAGGATCCGCCAGATCAGCGCAGCGAACAGCAGGAACACGACGAGAGCGCCCAGGAACCCGAGCTCCTGCGCGAGCACGGCGAACACCATGTCGCTCTCCTGGACGGGCAGGAACCCACCGCGGGCCTGGGCGCCGTTCGTGAGACCGGTGCCCAGGAAGCCGCCTGACCCGACCGTGATCTGCGCCTGGTAGACCTGCCAGCCCGAGCCCTGCGTGTCGGCCGCCGGATTGAGGAACGACAGGATGCGGTCCTTCTGGTAGTCGCGGAGGATGTACGTCCACGCAACGGGGATGGCAGCGAGCGCGCCGAGCCCCATCGCGACCAGCCAGCGGAGGCTGGCGCCCGACATGAACAGCATCCCGGCGAGGATCGCCACGAGGACGAGCGACGTTCCGAGGTCCGGCTGCATCATCACGAGGATCCACGGCGGGCCCATGAGCACGCACGCCCCGAGGATCGAGCCGAGCGAGTCCAGCTTGCCCTCGCGGTTGCCGAGGTACGCGGCCAGCACCGTGATCATGAGGATCTTCGCGAGCTCGGAGAACTGGAAGGTGAGTGGCCCGATGCTTACCCAGCGTGATGACCCGCCCACGCCATCGCCGATCGCGAGCGTCACGAGCAGCAGGCCGATGTTGACGAACCAGATCGGCCAGCTCAGGGTCTTGAGCCAGCGGTAGTCGAAGACCGTCGCGACGATGAACACGACCATCGAGAGACCCGACCACATGAGGGCGCGGGTGAACGTGGTCCCGCTCGTGAGGACCGACTCTCCCGCCTCGACGCTGTTCGTGTACGCCATCACGAGGCCGATCGCGCCCAGCAGGGCGACATAGGTCGTGAGCTGCAGGTCGTAGGCGCGCCAGACCGCCCCGACGGACCGGGCGGTCACGTCGGTGAAGCGGCTGGGTTCGGCCCGCATCACGCGCATCGGTGGGTTGTCCTGCTCGTCCTAGTTGCTCTGGTAGAAGTTGCCCTTCTTGAGAAGGTCGTGGTTCAGGTAGTCCTTCTTGATGTGGAAGTGCAGCTGGAGGAACGCTTTGGCGATCTCGGTACCGGCGTTGCCCTTTGTCCGTGAGTCATAGGCGAACGCGAGGAAGACCAGCTGCGAGTCCGTCTTCGTGAAGTCTGCCTTGTAGGGGTTCCTGGGCACGAAACCGACGAACCACGAGTGGTAGGGCAGGCGGCCCTTGCTGTCGCGGACGCCGAACTCCGCAGTCCCGGACTTCCCAGCCACCTTGACGGGCATATCCACGAGGTTGTAGGTGTGCCGCAGGGTCACCGTGGCTCGACCCGCGAGGCGCATGGTGCGCAGCGTGGCCTGGGTGACCTTCATCTTGTGGATGAGGTCCGGCTTGAAGGGGCGGATGACGGTGCCATCAGGCCCGATGATCTCGCGCACCAGCTGCGGCCGGTACAGCCTCCCGCCGTTGGCAAGGGCTGCGTAGGCGTTGATGAGCTGGATCGGCGTCACGACGTCATACCCCTGGCCGATCCCCGCCTGGTACGTCTCGCCCTGGAACATGGGCTGGCCGAGCGCATCGATCTTCCACTGGCTGGACGGGATGATGCCGGCGACCTCCCCCGGCAGGTCGATGCCCGTCGGGCTGCCGAAGCCGTATTGGCGCGCCCAGTAGGCGAGCCGGTCCGCGCCGAGCATGCCCGCGACCTGAAAGAAGAACGTGTCAGATGAGTGGCCGAAGCCGCAGTTGATGTCGCACGGGCCGAAGCCCTTGCGGTTCCAGTCGTAGAACCGGGTCGAGCCGAGCGTGAGGTAGCCCGCGGTGCGGAGCTTGGTCTTCGGGGTGATCTTCCCGTCGGCCAGGCCGCCGGTCCCCGCGACGAGCTTGAACGTGGACCCCGGCGGATAGTGCGCCTGGACCGCGTGGTTCGTCAGGGGCTTGTTCTTGTTGTTCACGAGCTTCTGGAACTGCGCGTTGGTGATCCCTTTGGCGAACAGGTTGTTGTCATACGAGGGGAGGCTGACGAGGGCAAGGACCTCACCGGTCTGCGGATTCATCACGATGAACACGCCGCGCTTCAGGCCGGCAGCCTTCATGCCCCACTTGAGGGCCTGCGTGGCCTCCTTCTGGATCTGCTTGTCGATCGTCAGGACCAGCGACGCACCCGGGATCGCGTCCTGGACCGTCCGGAGCACCTGGATGTCGCGGCCCGTCGCGTCACGCTCCACGAGCTCTTTGCCGTATGTCCCGCGCAGCGCCTCCTCGAACGTCGCCTCCACGCCCGCCTTCCCGATGAGGTCGTCCGCGAGGTATCCACTATCGCGGAGACGCACGTATGCGTTGGCGTCGACAGGCCCCGTGTAGCCGAGGATGTGCGCCATCAAGGGTCCGTCTGGGTACTCGCGACGGGTCTCGACCGCGACGAGCACGCCTGGGAGCTCGTCGGTGGACTCCGACACGAGCCGAGCCGTGTTCTCCGGGACGTCCTGGGCGATCCGCACCGCATCGAACCGCGAGCCTGGAGTGCTGTCGATGATCGAGAGGATGTCCGACGCGTCCATGCCGAGGAGGCCGCCGAGGCGCTGCGCCACGTCGTCGCGCCTGCTGAACGGGAGGTCGGACGGCTTGATCTTCACCGACCACGAGGCGACGTTCGAGACGAGGAGACGGCCCTTGCGGTCGTAGATCAGGCCACGAGGCGCAGGAATCGCGACCTCGACCGTGCGCTGCGACTCGGCGCGGGCGGCAAATGCCTGGCCGTTCGAGATCTGGAGGTAGGCGAGCCGGGTCGTGAGCAGGCCGAAGACGAGGATCGTGGCGATCCCGAACGCGACGAACCGGAGCGGGCGTCGATCCCGATCGGGCTTGGGAACGAGGTACGCGTCGTTCACCAGTCCACCCTGTCCGCGTCACGCCGCCGAGCCACGATCGCGATGACCAGCGGGCCAACAACCGCAGCGAGGATGGTGTCGTAGACCGCCGACGGCGCGATCGCGGCCAATGCCGTACTGGACAGCGGCGCGGTCGTGAGGGCGGTGGTTGCAATCAGGAGAAGCATCGAATAGATCGGGCTCGCGACGATGGTGGCGACGATGGGGGCGACGATCCTGACCCGACCAAGGAACCCGCCGATCAGCGACGCGACACCGATCGCGATCAGCAGGGCAAAGGCGGAGGAGCCGAGGGGTCGCTGCGCGACGATGTCGAGGGCGAGGCCTCCGACGAAGGCCCACGTGAGGCCGACCTCCAGGCCACCCGCGATGGCCCAGATGACGCCGAACACGAGGACCGGGTGCGGGAGCGCATCGCCGATCTTCAGGTATGGGACGACAGTGAATTCCGCGAGGGCAGCCACCACGGCAATCGCCGCAGCGATGGTGAATTGCATGAAGCGATCGATCCCCGGCTGACGAGCCGACGGTCGGGCGCATGCGTGTGGCGGCCGCGACGACGGAGTGACAGCAAAACTCAGGGAAAGTATCCCACGACCGTCCGCAACCGGCAATCGTACCAACGGGTCAAACCGTCACCTTTCATGGCCGCGACAACGTCCCGTGCATGGGACCGCCATCCAGCCAACGAGGGAGTTCGGCGCGAGCGACGCGACGCCCGCGGACGCCCGATGACCGTCCTACACGGGGCGCTCGACCAGGTGCTCTGGGCCTGGATGTTTCACGTGAAACACCGCCGTAAGCGCCGGGTGACCACGCGGTAAGCGGGAGGGACCATGATCTCGCGGAACAGCCCGAGAGGCCGGGGACGGGGGCTCAGATGGTAGAATTCAAGTTCATGAGCACTGTTGGAACGGGAGGCTGAGTGGGCCAGACGATCGCCTGCACGAATCAGAAGGGCGGCGTCGGGAAGACCACCACCGTGGTCAATCTCGCAACCTATCTGGCGCTCCTCGGTGACCGCGTCCTCGTCATCGATCTCGATCCCCAGGGCAATGCGACAAGCGGATTCGGCGTCGATCGGGGGTCGCTCGACGGCTCGATCTACGACGCACTGGTCGGAAACCGGCCGCTCGCCGAGCTCCACGTCGCCACGCCCGTCGTCGGGCTTCGACTCGTTCCCTCCTCGATCTCCCTTGCCGGCGCCGAGGTCGAGCTCGCGGGCGAAGAGGGTCGGGAACGCCGTCTCGGCCGCGCGGTCAGCGCCGAGGCACCGAACTGGGACTGGATCCTCGTCGACTGCCCGCCGTCGCTGGGCCTGCTGACGGTGAACGCGCTGACCGGGTCCGACGCGGTGCTCATCCCGATCCAGTGCGAGTACTACGCGTTGGAGGGCCTCAGCCAGCTGATCGCCACGGTGAACCTCGTCCGCGATCACCTGAACCCCGACCTCGCGATCGCCGGCGTCGTCCTCACGATGTTCGATAGCCGCACCAACCTCTCGGCCGAGGTGGCTTCCGAGGTCCGCCGCCACCTGCACGATGCCGTCTTCCAGACGATCGTCCCGCGGAGCGTCCGCCTCTCGGAGTCGCCGAGTCACGGGCTCCCGATCGCGCTGTACCGGCCGGATTCCAAGGGTGCGGAGGCATACGAGAAGCTCGCCGCCGAACTACGCGGTCGCCGTGGACCGGGACAGCCGCTGCGCGGCGATGCCGCACGGGCCGATGCAACGCCGGGAACGGCTGCGCCGGCCCCGGCCAGGTCGGCGTTCGCAGGAGCCTTCGCATGACGCTGAAGGCCGATCGAAGCACGTCCGCGCTCGGGCGCGGACTCGCATCGCTCATCCCGCAGCGAGGGAGCGCACCGTCGGCCGTTGTCGAAGTGCCGCTCGCGCGCGTCTCGCCAAACCCCCACCAGCCGCGTCGCCACATGGATGACGCCGGTCTCGAAGAGCTCGCCGCGAGCATCCGGGAGCACGGCGTCATCCAGCCCGTCCTCGTCACGGAGACGCTGGACGGTTACCAGCTGGTCGCGGGCGAGCGGCGCGTGCGCGCAGCGCGCCTGGCCGGCCTTGAACGCATCCCGGCGCTCGTCCGCCAGCTCGCGGATCGGGACCAGCTCGAGATCGCGCTCGTTGAGAACCTGCAGCGGGCGGATCTCGACCCGATCGACGAGGCGACGGCCTACCGCCAGCTGATCGACGAGTTCGGCCTCACGCAGGAAGGCGTCGCGGATCGCGTCGGCAAGTCCAGGGCAAGCGTCGCGAACACGCTGCGCCTGCTCGACCTCCACCCCGACGTCCAGGCCGCCATCGCGGATGGACGCCTCAGCGAAGGCCACGGCAGGGCGCTGGGCGGGCTCGCGCCCGACGGCCAGGCGCATGTGCTGGGCACCGTCCTCGAACAGGCGCTCTCGGTCCGCCAGGCCGAGGAGCTCGTGCGCCGGCTGCGCGAGCCACGTGTGCCAAGACCGGCCCAACCGGCCCAGCGACTTGACCCTGATCTCGAACGCGTCGAAGAGGACCTGCGCCACCGGCTCGGGACGAAGGTGAGTCTCAGTCGCTCACGGAAGGGCGGGCGCATCGTGATCGAGTACTACAGCGACGAGGAGCTCGCGCGGCTCTACGAGCGCCTGATCGGAGGAACTGCGTGACGGACGTTGGGGATCGGCAGGCAGCGGCGGGCACGAACGGCCGCGCCACCGGAAGCCGCAAGGCGAAGGCGGTGGCGGGGAGCGAGTACGGCGCGGCCAGCATCCAGGTCCTGGAGGGCCTGGAGGCGGTCCGACGACGCCCCGGCATGTACATCGGGTCGACGGACGTCCGCGGCCTCCACCACCTCGTGTGGGAGGTCGTGGACAACTCGATCGACGAGGCCATGGCGGGCTATGCCACCACGGTCCTGGTCACGATCCACGCCGACGGCAGGATGACCGTCGAGGACGATGGGCGCGGTGTCCCTGTCGGCCGGCATTCGACGGGCAAGGATGCCCTCGAGGTGGTCCACACCGTGCTCCACGCGGGCGGCAAGTTCGGTGGTGGCGGGTACAAGGTGTCCGGCGGCCTGCACGGCGTCGGGGTGTCGGTGGTGAACGCCCTGTCGTCCTGGCTGCGGGTCGAGACCTCGCGCGACGGCGGCGTCTGGTCGCAGGAGTATGAGCGCGGGAAGCCCATCACGAAGGTCGAGAAGGTCGGTCCGCAGGGCCACCGACGCGGCACGAAGACGATCTTCCAGCCCGATGCCGAGATGTTCGACAGCACGGAGTTCTCGTTCGACACGATCTCGCAGCGCCTCCGGGAGTCGGCGTACCTCACGAAGGGCGTCTGGATCACGCTGCTCGACGAGCGCGTGGACCGCGAGCGGTCGTTCTACTTCGAGGGCGGGCTCGTGTCCTTCGTCCGGCATCTGAACCGGAACAAGGAGACGCTCCACGCGCGGCCCATCTACTGCGAGCGCCGGGATGGCTCTACCACCATCGAGGTCGCGCTCCAGTACAACGACACGTACACGGAGAACGTGCTCGCGTTCGCGAACAACATCAACACCGTCGATGGCGGCACCCACATCACGGGCTTCCGGCGCGCCCTGACCCGGTCGCTCAACGAGTGGGCGAAGAAGTCAGGCGTACTCAAGGAAGCCGACAGCAACCTGTCGGGCGACGACGTCCGTGAGGGGCTTACCGCCGTCGTGAGCGTCAAGCTCACGGAGCCCCAGTTCGAGGGCCAGACCAAGGCGAAGCTCGGCAACGCCGAGGTCGCGGGCCAGGTCGAGGGTGCGCTGGCGGACGCGATCGCCCAGCATCTCGAGGAGAACCCGGCCGACGGCCGACGGATCATCGAGAAATGCCTGATGTCCGCCCGAGCGCGGGACGCGGCGCGCAAGGCGCGTGACCTCGTGATCCGCAAGGGCGCCCTTGACGGCATGTCGCTGCCGGGAAAGCTTGCGGACTGCCAGGAGCGCGACCCGGCCAAGAGCGAGATCTACATCGTCGAGGGCGACTCCGCCGGCGGCTCGGCCAAGCAGGGCCGCGATCGGCGCAACCAGGCGATCCTGCCGCTGCGCGGCAAGCTGCTCAACGTCGAGAAGGCCCGGCTTGACAGGATCCTGAGCTCGGAGAACGTCAAGCCGCTGATCATCGCCCTCGGCGGCGGCATCGGCGACAGCTTCGACCTCGCCAAGCTGCGCTATCACCGGATCATCATCATGACCGACGCCGACGTCGATGGGGCCCATATCCGGACCCTCCTGCTGACGTTCTTCTACCGGCACATGCCCGAGGTCATCGAGTCGGGCTTCCTGTACATCGCCCAGCCGCCGCTCTACCGCGTGTCCACGGGCAAGGTGACGAAGTACGCCAAGTCAGAGAAGGAGCTCGAGGGGGTCATCAAGGAGTTCACGACGAAGAACGTGAGCGTCCAGCGGTTCAAGGGGCTGGGTGAGATGAACGCCGACCAGCTCTGGGACACCACGATGAACCCGGAGACGCGGACCCTCCTCCAGGTCGAGGTCGAGGATGCTTCCGTCGCCGACGGCATCTTCACGATGCTCATGGGCGAGCGGGTGGAGCCGCGCAAGGACTTCATCAAGACCGAGGCCCGCAAGGTGCGCAACCTTGACGTCTGAGCGGGCCGTGACGCTCGAGGACGTGCGGATCGGCGGCAGCCGGATCGTGCTGGAGCCGCACAGCTGCTTCGCCTGCGGCAGCCTCAACGTGCACGGCCTGCACCTCGAGCTCCACGCCGGCGATGATCGCTGCTGGACGGAACTGGAGCTGGACGGCCGGTTCCAGGGCTGGGAGGGCATCGCCCATGGCGGGATCGTGTGTACGATCCTCGACGAGGTCATGGCCTGGGCCCTCGTCGACCACGATGTGTGGGGCGTCACCGCCCGCATGCGCGTGGACTTCAAGCGGCCGGTGCCGATCGGGCGGCGGATCCGCGGCGAGGGGCGCGTCGTCGACGCCAGGCGACGCGTGATCTATGCGGAGGGTGTGCTCGTCGACGCGGAGGACGGCACCGAGCTCGCCCGCGCCGAGGCCACGTTCGTCGCCGCGCCGGACTCGAGGAAGCAGGAGCTCAAGGAACGATACGGGTTCCGGCTCGAGCCGGACACGGGCGCCATGCCCGGACTGGTGGACCAGCGCGTGGGAGTCGGCCGGTGATCGCGAGCCCCGCCACCGAGCGCGCCCGGGCCCTCGTGGCCGCACGCCACGAAGATGCGACCGCCCTCGGCCGCGATGCCGGTGACCTCGTCGGCGATCCGGCGGCCCTCGTCGCCCATCTGCGCCTCGGCCTGGCACGACTTGCGGACCCCGAGTACCTCGAGGGCCAGGAGCGTGTCGCGCCCGGGATCGGCCCGATCCTCGGGGTCCGGCAGCCTCTGCTCCATGCCACCAGTCGAGGCCTGCGTGCCGCCACGCGACGCGATCGCAGCTCCACGATCCTCGACGTCGCGCAGCACCTCCTGCGTGCGGACCTCCTCGAGCTCCACTGGCTGGCTTTCGGGCTTCTGGAACGGACGGTCCGCGAGGACCCGGAGCGTACGTGGCAACTCGCGCGCACTGCGGCCGGCAGGGCCGACAACTGGATCACCGTGGACTCGCTGGCGCACGTCACCGCGCGCGGGATCCTGGCCGAGCCGTACCGCTGGGCGGAGCTGGAGCAGCTCGTCTACTCGCCGTCACGCTGGGAGCGCCGTCTCGTCGGCTCCACCATCGCCGCAATGCCGACCACCGACCGCGCGCTGGGTCGCGAGCCTGACATCGCCCGTCACGGCATCGGCATCCTCCGCGACCTCATCGGTGACGCATCGCCGGATGTGCAGAAGGCGCTCTCGTGGGCGCTGCGCTCGATGACCGGCGTCGACCTCGCGACGACCGTAGAGTTCCTGCGCGCCGAGGCGCGCACGGCCGCTACCACCAACGACGGTCATCGCGCGTGGGTCGTCCGGGACAGCCTCGAGAAGCTCCCGGCGCCGGTCGCGGCGGAGCTCCGCGCGGCCGTCGACGGGATCCGCCGCCGCCCCAACGCCCCGTCCACCTCGCGCGCCGCGGAGACGGCCGCCGCATTCATCGGCCTCGGCGTGACCGTCCCGCCGGCGGACCGCCCGATCGCCGACCGCCCCTGACCCCGACCACCACCGACGCCAACCACCCCGACCCTGACCCTGACCCTGACCGGAGGAGAGCCACCTCGTGACCGACAACCTGGGTGACGTCCGCGCAATCCGCATCGAGGACGAGATGCGCGTCTCGTATCTCGATTACGCGATGAGCGTCATCGTCGCGCGGGCCCTGCCGGACGTGCGCGACGGCCTCAAGCCCGTCCATCGCCGGATCCTGTACACGATGGGCGAGATGGGGCTGAGCAACACCAGCTCCTTCCGGAAGTGCGCCGCGATCGTCGGCGAGGTGATGGGCAAGTACCACCCGCATGGCGACGTGGCGCTCTATGACGCCCTTGTCCGGCTGGCGCAGGACTTCTCGATGCGCTACCCGCTCGTCGACGGGCAGGGCAACTTCGGGTCCATCGACGGCGACTCCGCTGCGGCGATGCGCTACACGGAGGCGCGCCTGACGGCGATCTCCGCCGAGATGCTCGCGGACATCGACAAGAACACGGTCGACTACGTCGACAACTACGACGGCACCCAGAAGGAGCCGTCGGTCCTGCCGGCCAAGCTCCCGAACCTGCTGATCAACGGGTCGTCGGGCATCGCCGTCGGCATGGCGACGAACATCCCGCCCCACCACCTGGGCGAGGTGGCCGATGCCGTCGTCGCGCTGATCGAGAACCCGGAGATCACCAACGACGACCTGTGCAAGCTCGTCAAGGGGCCGGACTTCCCGACCGGCGCCTCGATCTTCCGCTACGAGACCCGACGCAACCCGCTCACCGGCGAGCAGGAGACGGTCGACGCGATCCGCGAGATGTATGCGCACGGCCACGGGCGAGTGATCATGCGCGCGCAGTGCGCGTTCGAGGAGGCCCGCGGCGACCGCACGGCGATCATCGTCAGCGAGCTCCCGTACCAGGTGAACAAGGCGACCCTGCTCGAGAAGATCGCGGACCTGGTCAAGGACAAGAAGCTCGACGGCATCTCCGACCTGCGCGACGAGTCCGATCGCGACGGGATGCGCATCTACATCGAGATCAAGCGCGACGCGAACCCGCACAAGGTGCTGAACAACCTGTTCAAGCACACATCGCTGCAGCAGTCGTTCAACCTGAACATGCTCGCGCTCGTGGACGGCCAGCCGCAGACGCTGTCGCTCAAGAGCGTCATCAGCCACTACGTCACGCACCGCCGGGACATCGTCCGCCGCCGGACCGAGTTCGACCTCGACAAGGCCCGCGCCCGCGCGCACATCCTCGAGGGCCTCAAGATCGCCCTCGACAACCTCGACGAGGTCATCAGGACCATCCGCGAGTCAGCGGACGTCGAGCGGGCCCGCAACAACCTGATGGCGGGCTTCGGGCTCTCCGAGCTCCAGGCGCAGGCCATCCTCGACATGCGGCTCGCGCGCCTCGCCGCCCTCGAGCGCCTGAAGATCGAGGAGGAGTACCTCTCGATCATCCAGCTCATCGCCGAGCTCGAGGACATCCTCGCAAACCCTGCACGGGTGCTATCGATCATCATGGAGGAGCTCGCCGAGCTCAAGAAGAAGTACGCGGGCGAGCGCCGCACGCGCGTCGTCGACGACTCCAGCCGCGAGATGACCGACGAGGACCTGATCGCCGACGAGGACGTCGTCGTGACGATCAGCCGCCGCGGCTACATCAAGCGCCAGCCGGTCGCCACGTACCGCCGCCAGCACCGTGGCGGCAAGGGGATCATCGGCCACGTCACCCGCGAGGAGGACGCCGTCGAGAGCCTCCTGGCGGCGAACACGCACGACTGGGCGCTGTTCTTCACCAACCGCGGCCGCGTGTTCAGCGCCAAGGTCCACGCGATCCCAGACGCGTCGCGCCAGGCGAAGGGCATGGCGATCATCAACCTGCCGGGCGTCCAGGTGGAGTCCGGCGAGTACCCCGTGGCGACGATCTGCCTGCCCAACTTCGAGCCCGGGCACTACCTCGTGATGGCCACCCGCAACGGGATCATCAAGAAGACCCCGCTCGAGCAGTTCGAGCGCGTCCGCTCCACGGGGATCCGGGCGATCACGATCGCCGACGGCGACGAGCTGGCCTGGGTCGACGCGAGCTCGGGCCAGGACGACGTGATCATCGCCACGGCCCAGGGAATGCTCGCCCGCTTCTTCGAGGACGAGGTCCGCGCGATGGGCCGCGACGCGGGCGGCGTGATCGGGATCCGGCTCGCCCGCCAGGGTGACGCGGTCGTCGCGATGAGCGTCGTCAAGCCGGACGCTGACCTGCTGGTCCTCACCGAGACCGGCTACGGGAAGCGCGTCCAGCTCACGGAGTTCCGGCGCAAGCACCGTGGCGGCCAGGGCGTCCGGCTGATCGCGCTCGAGGGTCGCAAGACGGGCCTCGTGGCGTCGGTCCAGCAGGTCACACCCGAGGACGAGGAGCTCGTCCTGATCTCGGCGCAGGGGCAGGTCATCCGGACCGAGACCAACTCGATCAACCGCTACTCGTCGAGTGCCCGCGGGGTCATCGTCATGCGGCTGAGCGATGGCGACAAGGTCGTCGCGATCGCGGCCTTCCGTCCGGGGCTGGCGGAGCGGGGTGCCATGGGTGACAATGGCGACCCCGAGCCCGAGGGCTCCGGCCCGGACGACGCCGGGGAGGGTCGCTCGTCGTGACCGCCTTCGGCGATCGGGAGGCAGGCGTGTACGTAGACCAGTACGAGATCTACCACGGCAACGCCAACCCCGAGTTGGCCCGGAAGATCGCGCATTGGCTCAACAGCGAGCCCGGTCAGGCCGAGGTCTTCCAGTTCGCGAACGAGAATATCTTCGTCCGCATCCTGGACAACGTACGCGAGAAGGACATCTTCCTCGTCCAGCCCACCTCGCGGCCCGTGAACCAGTCGATCATGGAGCTCCTGATCATGATCGACGCCTTCAAGCGGGCATCCGCCGGGCGGATCACGGCGGTAATCCCGTACTACGCGTACGGCCGCTCGGACAAGAAGGACCAGCCGCGCGTCCCGATCACTGCCCGCCTCATCGCGGACATGATCTCCGTCGCCGGCGCGGACCGGATGCTCACGATGGACCTCCACCAGGGGCAGATCCAGGGGTTCTTCAACATCCCCGTGGACGAGCTCACGGCGGTCCACATGCTCAGCCGGCACTTCATCGACATGCACCTCGAGGACCTCGTCGTGGTGACGGACCTCGGGTTCGCGAAGCGCGCCCGCGCATTCGCAGAGCTCGTCGACGCGCCGCTCGCGATCGTCGAGAAGCGGCGCCACGGCAACCTCGACCGGGCCGAGGTCATGAACGTCATCGGCCAGGTCCGCGGGAAGCGGGCGGTCATCGTGGACGACGAGATCGACACCGCCGGGACGCTGATCGAGATCACTCGCGCGCTCGAGCGCGAGGGCGTGTCCGAGATCTACGCCTGCGCGACCCACGGCGTCCTGTCGGATCCGGCGGTGGAGCGGATCTCGAACTCCATCCTGCGCGAGGTCGTGATCACGGACACGATCCCGCTCTCTCCGTCGCGCCAGATCCCCAAGCTCAAGGTCCTCTCGGTCGCGCCGCTCATCGGCGAGGCCATCAAGCGAATCCACCGCGGCGAGTCCGTGGGTGCGCTGTTCAGCTCCGAGGTCTCGTTCACCCAGGAGATGCTCCTGTGGGAGGACGGGCTGGGTGGCGGACCGCGCGAGTCCGGGCCTGGCCCGGCCACGGGCGACGGCGGGTCTCCCACCGACGACGACGTACCATCACCGATGCCCGCATCGGCCGGCGCCTGACCGGCCCCCTCCCGGAGATCCATGAGCCTGCAGCTGCACCGCCCCGACGGCAAGGGCGGCCTCGAGGTCCGGCCCGTCACGGACAAGAACTGGCGGAACCAGCTCCGCTCGCCGCGCTGGGGCGCCTCGCTCAAGGGCGGCACGCTGCCGGAGCTGGCCAACCCGGAGATGAACCCCACCTCCACGCTGCGGTCGGTCCTGTTCTGGGTCGTGCTCGCCGCCATCACGTTCGCCGTGATCGTGGCCGGTTACGGCGTCGGGCTGTTCACGCTCCCAGCCGCCACCTGATCGCTGGGAACCGCATCGTTCCCACCGGCGTCCGAGGGCCACCATGAAGCCAGCAGCCATCGTCACCGGCACCCTCGGGCTGGGTACGGCCCTCGTCTTCGGCGCGGCGATGCTCGCGTCGGCCATGTTCCCCAACGGCGGCACCGTCAACGTCGCGTGGAACGGCGGCATGGGGTTCGACAAGGGGTTCGGAGCACCGGTCGCGGTGCCCGCTCCGGGCGTGATCGTGAACGACGGGACGGATCTCATGGTCCCGCCCGACGTGGCCAGCCCGCAGCCCTGATCCGCCGGCCCAGGCGCCTGCGCCGGACCCGCTCGGCACCCACCCTATACTCAGTCGGCCATGCGTTTCATCTCTCGATTCTTCGACACGAACGACCGCGAGGTCGCCCGCCTCCAGCCCGTCATCGACGAGATCAACGATCTCGAGGCCGAGTACGAGGCCCTGTCCGACGAGGACATCCGTGCGCGGATCGACGCAATCAAGGCCGACGTCCGCGAGACAGCAGAGCCCGAGGAGCCGACCGAGGACGAGCTCGGCCACCCGGATTCGGAGCGCCGACGCGAGCTTGCGAAGGCACGCCGCAAGCGCGAGAACGAGCGTATCCAGGCGGCCCTCGATGACGTGATCCCCGAGGTCTTCGCTGCCTCCCGCGAGGCGAGCAAGCGGACCTTGGGCATGCGCCACTTCGACGTGCAGCTCGTCGGCGGCATCACCCTCCACCAGGGAAAGATCGCCGAGATGAAGACCGGCGAGGGCAAGACCCTCGTCCCGACCCTGGCACTCACGCTGAACGGCCTCGTGGGGCGGGGTTCGCACCTGGTGACGGTCAACGACTACCTCGCCCGTCGCGACGCCCAGTGGATGGGCCCGGTGTTCCACTTCCTGGGCCTGTCGCTGGGCATCATCACCCACGACACGTCGTACCTGTTCGAGCCCGGGTTCCCGACGACGGACGAACGCCTCATCAACCTGCGCCCCGTCACCCGCCGCGAGGCGTACGCCGCCGACATCACCTACGGCACGAACAACGAGTTCGGGTTCGACTACCTGCGCGACAACATGGTCGACCAGCTCGAGGGCCGGGTGCAGGGCGACCGGTCGTTCGCGATCGTCGACGAGGTCGACAACATCCTCATCGACGAGGCCCGGACTCCGCTCATCATCTCCGGCCAAGCGGAGGAGTCGGCGGACCTGTACTTCACGTTCGCAAGGCTCGTCCCGCGGCTTTCGGAGCGTCCCGAGGGCGACGAGGAGGGCGGCGACTACTTCGTCGATCTCAAGGACAAGGCCGTGTCGCCCACCGAGGACGGCATCGACAAGATCGAGAAGCTGCTCAACGTCCCGAACCTGTACGACGCAGATCCGCGGCTCGCCCGCCACTTCGATTCCGCCCTCAAGGCGCATGCGCTCTACAAGCGCGACCGGGACTACATCGTCGAGGAAGGCGAGATCGTCATCGTCGATGAGTTCACGGGGCGCAAGATGCCCGGCCGCCGCTGGAGCGAGGGCCTGCACCAGGCGATCGAGGCCAAGGAGGGCCTGCGCGTCCAGCGCGAGTCGCGGACGCTGGCGACGATCACCTTCCAGAACTACTTCCGCCTGTACGACAAGCTCGCCGGCATGACGGGCACGGCGATGACCGAGGCCGAGGAGTTCCACAAGATCTACAACCTCGAGGTCGTGGCGGTCCCGACCCACCGCCCGATGATCCGCGAGGACCTCCCGGACCTCGTCTACAAGAACGAGACGAGCAAGTTCAACGCGCTCACCGAGGAGATCGAGGAGATGACGCAGGCCGGGCGCCCGGTCCTCGTCGGGACGGTCTCGGTCGAGAAGAGCGAGGTGCTGTCCACGCTCCTCAAGCGCAAGGGCATCCGGCACGAGACGCTCAACGCGAAGCAGCATGAGCGCGAATCCGGGATCGTCGCCCAGGCCGGGCGCGCGGGCGCGGTCACGATCGCGACCAACATGGCCGGCCGCGGCACGGACATCCAGCTGGGCGGCAACCCGGCGGGCCTCGCCTCGGACCTTCTCCACAAGCGCGGGCTCAACCCGGCGGAGGTGGACAAGGAGACCTACGACGCGGCGCTCGCCGAGGCCAAGGCCGTCACCCAGGAGGAGCACGAACGGGTCGTCGAGGCGGGCGGGCTGCACATCATCGGGACGGAGCGCCACGACTCGCGGCGGATCGACAACCAGCTGCGTGGCCGCTCCGGCCGCCAGGGCGACCCGGGCTCGTCGCGCTTCTACCTCTCGCTCGACGACGACCTCATGAAGCGCTTCGCGTCCGATCGCGTCGCGGGGCTCATGGAGCGCCTCGGGCTCGAGGAGGACGTGGCGATCGAGTCACGCCTCGTGAGCAAGACCATCGAGAGCGCCCAGACCCGCGTCGAGGGCTTCAACTTCGACATCCGCAAGCGGGTCGTCGAGTTCGACGACATCATCAACCGGCAGCGCGAGACGATCTACGGCGAGCGCGACAAGGTCCTGCGCAACGAGGACCTGACCGAGACGGTTCGCGACTTCCTCGATGCCGAGATGGACGCGATGGCCGAGCAATACCTTGGCGGCTACTCGCCCCAGGAGTGGAACCTCGAGGGCCTCGCGGTCGCGCTCACGGCGATGGGCCTCAGCGGCGAGGGCACCACCGAGGAGGAGCTCGCCGACTACCGCACGCGCGAGGAGCTCGCGATCCACCTCCGCGAGCTGGCGGAGGACGCCCTCGAGGCACGCGTCACGGACCACGGCGACGAGGTCTGGGCGCAGGTCGAGCGGTTCGTCCTGCTGCGCACGATCGACAGCCTGTGGGTGGAGCATCTCACCGAGCTCGACGACATGCGCCGGGGCATCGGTCTCCGTGGCTACGCCCAGCAGGATCCGCTCAACGAGTTCCGCAAGGAGGCGTTCCGCCTGTACGAGGAGCTCTCCGACCTCATCCGGCGCCAGGTCGCCACGACGATCTTCCGGGTGACCGTGCAGCGCGAGCCGACGACGGTCCCGCTATCGGGTCCCGGCCAGCCCGCCAGGGGCGATCAGCAGCACGTGCACGCAGACGGCTCCGTTCACGGGGGCCCTGCCCACGACGAGGGTCCCGGCGGCGCACCGGGTGCGGCCGCAGCGGCGGTCGGCGTCGGAGCCGCTGCCGTGCAGCGGGCACCACTCTCCGGTGGCCAGGCGGCGCTCCGCCAGCCGGGGTCGGGTGGCATGGTGCCGGTCTCGGGGCTGCCGGCCGACCCGATGCGCACCGCGCGCGAGGTCCCGGGCGACGCAGCGGCGAACGGCGGCGCGAGGCCGGGCTTCACCCCGTCCGGCGCACGGATCGGGCGCAACGACCCGTGCTGGTGCGGTTCCGGCCAGAAGTACAAGAAGTGCCACGGCGCCTGATCGCCCGGTCCGCGACCATCCTCGTGCGAACCGTCATCGCCTCGGGCCTCGTCGTGGTCGCCATCGGCGGGTACGCCAGCGTCCGGATCTGGCAGCAGGGCGACCGCGACGAGCGGCGGCCGGTCGATGCGATCGTCGTCCTCGGCGCGGCGCAGTACGACGGGCGGCCCTCGCCCGTGTTCGCGGCCCGGCTCGAGCACGCTGTGGCGCTGTTCAAGCAGGGGATCGGGCCGGCGTTCGTCGTGACCGGCGGCAAGCTGCCCGGTGACCGCACGACCGAGTCAGCTGTCGCGCGCTCGTTCGCGGTCGACCGCGGCGTTCCCGAGGCCGCGATCTTCGGCGAGGAGGAGGCGCACAACACGCTCGACTCGCTCCGCGCGGTCGCCGCGGCGATGCACGCGCGGGGACTGCACTCCGCCGTGTTCGTCTCGGATCCGACGCACATGCTGCGCGTCCTGCGCATTGCGTCGGACCTGGGGATCGAGGCGTACGGCTCACCGACGCCCACCTCACCGGTCCAGGCGGACCCGGCCCTGCGCCTGCGCGCGACGGTCCACGAGCTGGGTGCGCTCGCGGTGTACTTCGTGACAGGCGGGACAGCGCTCGTGGAACAGCCGGGCAGCTAGTGTCCCGATTCGCTGATCGGTGACCGCTTGCGCACGGCCTTGGCGAGGATCTGGTCGGCGGACTTCACCCAGACGAAGGGCGAGGCGCCGGCATTCCAGCTCGCGGTGAACGCGTCGATGCGGGCGACGAGCTCCT
>JBBRRZ010000011.1:0-112747 GCA_038245845.1 Candidatus Limnocylindrales bacterium | reverse complement strand
GCGCGTCGGATCAGGGCTCTCTGGCCCACCGTCGGCGCCTCATCGACCCTATCGGGACCTCCGCGGGTCGTCGCTCACCCGTCGAACCCTGCGAATGGGCCCACTCGGGCCGTCAGGTGGGGATGTTCGGTGGATCCGGGTTTACGCGCTACCGCGACTCGTTCGACAAGGGACCGGCCGTGGATACCTTCGACATCTCGTGGACATGGACGGTCGTCGGGGCGCCACCCGGGGCCACGGTGTCGGTCGAGTCGATCGACGGTGACTCGCTCCCGGCTGCGGGCGCGCCAGAGGTGCCGCCCGCCCTCGTCGCGGCGGTGCTCGTGGGTGGCGTCCTCATGCTGGGACTCGCCCTGCGCGGCCGCCGCCGCGGCCGCCCGCGGGGGGCATGAAAAACGCCCCCGGGGCGCGGGTCCGGGGGCGTGAGGTGGAGACGATCATTGGTACCGCATACCGGATTCGAACCGGTGGTCTCCGCCTTGAGAGGGCGGTGTCCTGGGCCTCTAGACGAATGCGGCACAGTGCGGGCGGACACGTCCGACCGGTGGCGGAGGATACCAGAGGGCCCCGGGAACCCGCAATCGCGCGGCGCTCCTACAGGCGGTTGGTCTCGAGGAACGCACGCAGCGTCTCGGCCACCTGGAGGTAGCTCTGCTCGCCCAGCACGAGGCCGAAGTGCGAGTGCGCGCCGAACGGCTCGTACGGGGCACCGAGCCAGTCCGCGAGGCCCTCGACCTCGTCGGCCGGGATGTACGCATCCAGCCCGGCACCGATGACGAGGCGCGGCACGTCCGGGAGCGCGGACCGGTCCACCGGCACGCCCTGGAGCACCTGGCGCTTCGCCCGGCCCGACTCGAAGGCCTTCTGGCCCAACAGGTGCTGGATCCGCAGGACGTCGGCGAGGGTGAGGTCGCTGTGCTCGCGCTGGAGCCGCTCGGGGAGGGTCTCCCAACCCAGCGCGGCGCGCCCGTATGCGTCGGGGACGTCGCGCACGACGAGTGGCCGGACGGAGTCACGGACTTCCTTGGGGAGCTCCGGCGCGATCAGCACGTACGCCGACACCGGCACCCGCTCGAGCGCCTTGAGCACGAGCAGCCCGCCGAGCCCGTGACCGATGGCGACGGTCCCCGGGCCGAGCCGCTCGATCGCCGCGACAACGTCTTCGGTGTAGCTCTCGATGTCGAGGGTCGCCGGGTCCGCGGTCTGCGACCAGAAGTGGTTGCGCAGGTTGAGGGCATGCCCTTCCCAGCCGCGTCCGGCGAAGTGGTGCAGGTACCGCTCCCAGACCCACGACCCGCCAAGCTCCCCGTGGACGAACAGCAGCGGCTTGCGGCGCGATCGACGCTCGGGCAGCCAGGACTCGACGTACAGGCCTCGGTCCAGGAGCTCGATCTCGTCCTTGCGCACCGGGCGACCCGTGGCCGGCGTCGCCCTCGAGATGAGGCGGTCGTTCGAAGGGAGGTCGCTCATCGGGCGGCCATCGTCGCCTACCACTCGTGCGGGTTGAGCACGAGGCCGGTGAGGGCCTTGGGATAGAAGTAGGTCGACTTCTGGGGCATCACGTCGCCGTCACGCGAGACCTCGAGGATCGACGCGACGGGCGTCGGCTCCAGCAGGAATGCTGCGTCGGTCGAGCCTTCGCCGGCCAGGACGAGGCGCGCGGCCTCGGCGGCCGACTTCACGTACGTGATCCGCTCACCGCCCGCCACCGCCGCCGCGTCGATCCCGAGAGCCGTGTCGAGCGTCGCGGCCACCAGGCTTACGTCCAGCGCGCGCACCGCGTCGCCCCCGGTAGTCACGAGACCCGCGAACGCGTCCCGCCGCGCCTCCAGCAGGTATGAGCCGCCACGCGTCACAAGCCCGAAGCGGCCCTGACCGCCGCGGAGCTCGCCTGCCGCCTCGTAGCGCGCCACCAGCGCCTCTGCCGTCGCCGGCGTGACCGTGAACAGGGCGGGCAGGCCGTCGTGCAGCCGCACCAGCCCACTCTCGCCGAGACCGCGTATGACCCGGTGGGTCGGCAGGACCGTCAGTGCGTCGGCCGCATCGAGGAACAGCATCAGCAGGAAGTCGAACGGCGGGTCCTCCTCGCACGAGCGCGACATCCGGCGCTCGTCGCGATACCGGACGGACGTCTCATAACGATGGTGGCCGTCGGCGATATACACGGGTCCCGCGCCGGCCGCGGCTGCGAGCGCCGACGCCGCGCCCTCGTTCGCGTCGTCCGTGACCATCCACAGGCGGTGGCGCACGCCGCCGTCGTCGACCACGTCCGCGGCCGGGGGCGTCGCGGCGATCCCTCCGAGAAGCGCTGCCGCCCCGCCCGCGGCGTCCTCGTACAGGCCGACGACGGGCGACGTGTTCACCCCGGTCGCTCGCAGCAGCCGGTAGCGGTCCTCCTTGGGGCCGGACAGCGTCCGCTCGTGGGGCAGGACGCCGCTGCCGGGCCCGAATGGTTCGATCCGGAGGCGGGCGAAGAACCCGCGCTGCATCCGCTCGACATCGGTGTGCGGGACCCGGTAGGTCTGCTCGTACACGTAGACCGCAGGCCGCGGGTCCTTGCGCAGGGTGCCGTCGGTGCGCCACGCGGCGAGCATCCGCGCGACGCGCCGGTACTTGTCGTCGGGATCCGCATCGCCGGCCTCGGCGGCAGGCAGGTCCAGGCGGACGGCATTGCGCGGGTGGCGCTCCAGCAGCGCCCGGTGGAGCTCGGGCCCGATCACGTCGTACGGCGGGGCCACGATCGCGCCCAGGTCGCCGGTCGTCTCGGGGTCGAAGCGGAGGGCGCGGAAGGGTCGGATCTCGGGCACGGGTTCCTCTGGGCGCGGGTGACAGGCGCGGTCGCGCGGGCGACGCGGGACGAGCCGTGGGGCCATTGCATCGTACGATAGGCCGGGTCCGACGGCCACTCCGGAAGAGGCTGGACGCGGCCAATGGGTGAGGGGGCGCTAGCGGTGCAACTTTTCGGGCGACCCGCACGTCGATGCTCCGACCGAACCCCTGCAGCTGGCCGAGGAGCCCGAGTGCCCCACCGACCGTCGCGCGCGGCGCGAACGACCCTGAGCCTCGCCGCGGCGGCGATGCTGCTGCTCACGATGCTGCCCGCGCTCTCGGTCGCCGCAGCCGCGGATGGCGGGCTCACGATGACCGCCCGGGCGCTGCTCCAGGGCCACGTGCGCGCCGGGTCCTGGTTCGCGATCGCCGTGGACGTGGAGAACGGCGGGCCCACCGTGTCGGGCGAGCTGCGGATCTCCGGTGGCGCAGACTCCCGTACGCGCTTCGGGACGGTGGCCGAGCTCGCGACCGGATCGCGCAAGGAATACCTGCTGTACGCGATGCCGCCCGCCTTCGGCGGCACGATGAAGGTCCAGCTCGTCAGCGGCGACAAGGTCGTCGCGGAGGCGGGCGTCGCGGTCGCGCTCCACGACCAGACCCAGCTCGTCGTCGGCGTGGTGTCGGAGAACCCGGCGAAGATCGTCGGCCAGCTGGACCTCCTCCCCAATCAGAACGGGATCGCGCCGGTCATCATCCCGCTCACGCCGGCGGACCTGCCGGAGCGCATCCAGGCCTGGTCGGCGCTCGACCGGCTGATCTGGCAGGACACCGACGCCGCCACCCTGAGCGCCGGACAGCTCGCGTCGCTGCGCACGTGGATCGCGGGCGGCGGGCGACTCGTCATTGTCGGCGGCACCGCAGGTGCGGACGTCCTGGCCGCCTTCCCGGACGACCTCCTCCCCTATCGCCCGACTTCGCTGCTCGATGTGGATCCGGCCACGCTGCGCCCGATCCTCGGCGGCATCCCGGCGAACGCCACGACGCTCACCGCCTATGCCGGAAACCCAGGTGCAGGGAGCACGCTCGCCACATCGGGCGATCGCGTCATCGCGGCGGACATGGCCTACGGCAGCGGCTCCGTGACCCTGCTGGGCTTCGATCCGTCCACGTCGTGGATCGCCGAAGGTGACCAGTACGACGCCCCGATGTGGAAGCGGCTCCTGCCACCACGCACCACCGGGACGGTCTCGCTCTCGGACGACCAGCAAATCGTCGGGGCGGTCGGCAACCTCCCGAGCCTCGCGCTGCCGCCCATCACCGGCCTGCTCGTCCTGCTGCTGGGTTACATCCTGCTCGTCGGCCCCGTCAACTACCTCGTGCTCAGCCGTCTCGACCGACGCGAGTGGGCGTGGGTGACGGTGCCCGCCCTCATCGCCGTGTTCGCGGTGGGTGCCCTGGGCATCGGGTCCCTCCTCCGCGGCTCGGACGTGATCGTCCACCAGGTCGCGATCGTGCGCGGCTCGCCGGGCACCGACCAGGCGCTGGCCCAGACCTACCTCGGCATCTTCAGCCCGACGCGGGCGACGTTCCAGCTCAAGGTGGACGGCGATGCGCTCCTCGCCACGCCGATGAACGGCGACGTGTTCGGCGGCGGCACGGACTCCGGCCTCGACGTCCTCCAGGGCAACCCGTCCCGCGTCCGCGACCTCTCGGTCGGCTTCGGCTCCCTGCGCACGGTCCGCGCCGAGGGCACGGCAGTCGGCCCGGTCATCGATGCCAAGCTCGCCCTGGTCGACGGCAAGATCACGGGGACCATCACCAACCACTCCGAGCGCACCCTGCTCGCCCCCGCGCTCGTGCTGGGCTCGTCCGCCGTGACGCTCAAGGACATCGCGCCGGGCGCCAGCGTGCAGGTCGCGTTCGTGCTCGCCGCGAACCCCAACAACGGGTCCCAGCTCTCGGAGCGGGTGGTCGGGCCGCTGTCCTTCGACGGTTCCGCACTCAACGAGACCGACCAGCGCCGGCTCGTCCGGCGATCGGTCATCGACCAGCTGTCGTTCGATCCGATCAACGGCAACCAGGTGGCGCTCGCGGGCGACTCCGTCACGTTCCTCGCCTGGGGCAACGACCCGATCCTCCCAGCGACGATCGAGGGCCAGCAGGTCCGCGAGGTCGCCAACGTGCTCTACGACATCCCGTTGACCTTTGCGATCAGCGGCCACACGACCTTCCGCAACGACCTCCTGCGTAGCAACGTGATCGACGCGAATTCCAACTTCTTCAGCCGCGACCCGTTCGCGATCAACCTCGGCACGGGCTCCGCTCGGATCGCATGGCGGCCGGTCCCGTTCGAGGGCTCCTTCAGCGCGGACTCCATCGCCGTCGCCATGTCCTTCGGCGGCGACATGGCGATGCCGCCCGGCAACCCGGCGCCGCTCAGGGAGACGACCCGCTGCGACCCGTCTGCCGCGGGCTGCATCCTGCCCCAGGACGGGCTGCCCGATATCGAGGTGCTCGACGTGAAGACCGGCCTGTGGGTGCAGTTCGAGCACATGGCCCAGGGACGAGCGTACTCGCTCGCCGATCCCAGCCGGTGGGCCGACCCGACGAGCGGCGAGCTCCAGGTCCGGTTCGTGAACGAGCGACCCGACTCTGTCTACTTCCAGTTCCCGGTCTCCATCACCGGGACGGTCCGATGACCAGCATCGTCAAGGCCACGGGCCTCGTGAAGCGCTACGACAAGACGATCGCCGTGGGGGGTCTGGACCTCGACGTGGGCGAGGGCGAGATCTTCGGCCTGGTCGGCCCCAACGGCGCTGGCAAGACAACGACCCTGCGCATCCTCGCGACGCTCCTCGTTCCCGACGCCGGTGACGCCGAGATCGCCGGCGCGTCCGTGCGGCGGAACCCGAACGACGTCCGCCGCGTCCTCGGGTTCATGCCGGACAGCTTCGGGGTCTACGACGACATGAAGGTCTGGGAGTACCTCGACTTCTTCGCGCGCTGCTACGGCATCCCGGCCGACAAGCGGCGGCGGATGATCGGGGACCTCCTGGACCTCGTCGACCTCGGGCCCAAGCGGGACACGTACGTCCAGGGACTGTCCCGCGGGATGCAGCAACGGCTGTGCCTCGCCCACACCCTCGTCCACGACCCGGCGGTGCTGCTGCTCGACGAGCCCGCCTCCGGCCTGGACCCGCGCGCCCGGGTCGAGCTGCGCGAGCTCCTGCGCGAGCTGCGGTCGCTGGGCAAGACGATCATCGTCTCGTCGCACATCCTCCCGGAGCTGGAAGAGCTGTGCACCTCGGTCGCGATCATCGACCGGGGGCAGGTGCTGGCCCAGGGCCGCGTCGCCGACATCGAGCGTCGCCTGCGCGTCGGCGCCGTGTTTCGCGTCCGCGTCCTGGGAGACACGGACGCCCACGAGGCTGCCCGGGCCTGGTTCTCGGTCCAGCCGGACGTCGTGACCGCCGACCTCCTCGAGGACGGGACGATCGAGATCGGGTTCCACGGCGACGACGACGGCTCCGCGCGTCTCCTGGCGATGGCCGTGGGCGGCGGGCTCCGCGTCGCGACGTTCTCGCGCGCCGCAAGCGACCTCGAGGAGCTGTTCCTCCAGGTCACGGCGCAGGATGCTGGTCCGGCCCCCGCTGCCACGCCGCCGGTGGCGCCCAGCGGCTGGATCCAGGCATGAGCGCCATCGTGCCGGGGCCCCGCCGGTTCACCGCGCTGCGGGACGTGTTCGGGGGGATTTCCGCCATCGGCGTCAAGGAGCTCCGCGGTCGCATGCGCGGCCGCCGCGCGTTCGTGATCCTCACGATCCACCTGCTGCTCATCGCGGGCTTTGCGTGGATGATCGAGTCCCTGATGGAGCGGACCTTCACGGGCGGGTTCGGGTCCACCTTCTCGGCCTCCGCGGAGATCGGTCGCGCGCTGTTCATCGCCCTGCTGATGCTGCTGACGCTCGTCGTGCTCGTGCTCGCGCCCGCATCCACGGCTGGCGCCATCAGCCTCGAGCGCGAGAAGCAGACGCTGGACCTGCTGGTCACCACGCCGATCTCGTCGCTGGCGATCGTGCTCGGCAAGCTCGCGTCCGCGCTGTCGTGGATCCTCCTGCTGCTGCTCGCGTCGATCCCGGTGATGGCGCTCGTGTTCACCTTCGGGGGCGTCGGCCCGGACGACATGATCAGGGGCTACGTCGTGCTCCTCGTATCGGCGATCTTCTATGGCTCCCTGGGCCTGTTCGTGTCGGCGCTGGTGAAGCGCACACAGGCGGCGACGGTGATCAACCTCGTGTCGGTCATCGCCCTCACCGCCGGCACCGGCTTCATCTTCCTGTTCTGGACCTCGATGGCGGCGAGCTCGTTCGACGGGAACCCGCGCGCCGATGATGGCTCGATCTCCGCGCTGACGCGGCGGCCGCCCGAGATCCTGATGTGGTTCAACCCGTTCGTCGCCCAGACCGACGTCGTGTGCGGGACGGAGACGGGGTTCGGGGGGACGTGCCAGGTGATCAGCACCATCACCAACCAGGACGCGCTATTCAACGGCAACGTCGGCGGCTTCGACAACCAGTTCGGCGTGCCGCGCGACAGCTACTGGCCGCGATCGCTGACCGCCATGGGGCTCGCGTCGTTGCTCCTGGTCATCCTGTCCGTCCAGCTTGTCTCGCCGACCCGGCGCTGGCGCTTCCGTCTGCCACGCCTTCGCCGCCGGCCCGCCGGGAGTGATGCGTGATGCCGACGATCCCCAAGCTCCGGCCACCGGTTCGCCGCGGACCACGGGCGGCCACACCGTTCGTCCCGGCCGATCCCGCCACGCTGGGCGTGGCCCTCGACCCGGCGCTCACCCAGCTTCGCAGCGGGCTCGCGTCGCACCGCCGCCGCCTGTGGCTGCGGCGATCCGTCCGGCGAGGCTGGTACGTGCTCGCGGTCATGGCGATAATCGAGCTGGTCCTCGCCGTCGCCCAGCGCATCTGGCCCCTGGAGCAGGCGCCGCTTGTCGCCGCGGGCATCCCGATCCTCGGGTCGCTCGTCCTGCTCGCGCTCATCGTCAGGGCGCGCCCGTCGCTGGGCGCGACGGCCCTCGCGGTCGACGCCGAGAGCGGTGCCGGTGACGCGATCGCCTCCGCGCTCGCCTTTGCCGGGTCCATGCCCGCGAGCGCCGGCGCTCTCGATGCCGGCGACACCGACGAGACGATCGACGTCGGCGCGAGCTTCGACATCCACGCGGCAGAGGGTCGCTTCGTCCGCCGCCAGCGGCGGGATGCGCTCGCTCGGTTGCGGGCCGTTGACCCGGGGCTGTTCCGGCCCCGCCTCGCGCCGAAGCCTGCGCTCATCGCCCTCGTGGCCATCGTCCTCGTCGCGCCGGCACTCTTCCTGCCCAACCCGCAGGACGCCGTGATCGCGCAGAACCGGGAGATCCGCGAGGAGGCAAAGCACCAGGCAGAGCGGATCGACGAGATCGCCAAGGACCTCGAGGGCAAGGGCGCGGATGCCAACGATCCCCGCTCGCGCCTGGCGGAGGAGCTGCGGCAGCTGGCCGAGCGCCTGCGCACCAACCCGGGCCAGCTGGACATGAACCTCGCCCAGTTGGGCTCCGTCGAGGACGACGTCCGGGCGCAGCTGGATCCGGCCAATGAGCAGCGGGCGGCCTCGCTCGCTTCCCTGTCGCGCTCGTTGTCGCGTGCGGCGACGGGCAACCCGCAGGCGAACGCCGGCGGTGACCCGGCCAAGGCGAAGGACGACCTCAAGGACCTGGGCGACAAGGTCGACGCGATGACGCAGGCCGAACGCGACCAGCTGGCCAAGGATCTGGCAGCGCTCCAGGGTGCCGCGTCGCAGGCTGACGCCGCCGCCGGAGCGGCGTTGCGCGACGCATCGTCCGCGCTCGCCCAGGGCGACACGGCGGGTGCCAAGGCCGCGCTCGGGCGGCTGGGCGACGCGCTCGACGCCGCCGGCACGAAGGTGCAGGTGAACCGTGACCTGGCTGGCGCGGCCTCGAACCTGCAGGACGCGCGCCGCGACCTCGCGAACGCTGGCAACCAGCAGGGGCAGCAGGGTCAGGGCCAACAGGGCAATGGCCAGCAGGGCAACGGGCAGCAGGGCAACGGGCAGGCGGGCCAGTCGCCGGGTGCCAGCCAGGGCGCCGGCAACGGGGCCGGCCAGTCGCCCGGCGCGAGCCAGGGGAGTGGCAATGGCCAGGGCGCCGGGCAGTCCCCGGGCACCGGCCAGGGTCAGGGTCAGGGTCAGGGGCAAGGGCAGGGGCAAGGTCAAGGGCAGGGGCAGGGCCAAGGGCAGGGCCAAGGGCAAGGGCAGGGGCAAGGTCAAGGTCAAGGGCAAGGTCAGGGCAGCGGTTCGCTCGGCGGTGGCGGGTCCAACGCCAACCACCTCGGCAGCGGCACGTCCAGCGGGAAGCCCGGCGCCCCCACCGGACCCAACAAGGCCCCGACCGTCGGCGGGGACCTGGGCTCCGTGTTCGCCCCCTTCGACCGGCTCGGCAAGCCCGGCGACCCGTCGTACGTCGCGGGCACGGGGGGCGACGGCCAGACGCAGCAGGGCAGCCAGCAGGGCCAGGGCAGCAACAACGGCTCCTCCGTTCCCTACTCGCAGGTGTTCGGCGATTTCTACAGCTACGCCCTGACGACCCTCGACCGGTCATACGTGCCGATCTCGGTCAAGGACTACGTCCGGGACTACTTCAGCTCCCTCGACCCCAAGCGGTGAGCGACGCCGCGCCGCTCGCCCCGCCGAACCCCGGAGGATCCATGGACGCTTCGCCCGCAGCTCCCGCCGCCGCGCCCCGCCTCGCGCCCGAGGCGTTCGCCGAGCGCGCGAGGGGCATCGAGACGGAGATCGGCAAGGTCATCGTCGGTCAGCAGGACCTGGTCCGTCACACCCTGGTCGGGCTGCTGGCCAATAGCCACGTCCTCCTCGAGGGCGTCCCCGGCCTCGGCAAGACGCTGCTCGTGCGCACGATCGCGGACGTCATCGACTGCACGTTCAACCGGATCCAGTTCACCCCGGACCTGATGCCCGCCGACATCACCGGCACGAACATCCTCATCGAGGAGGCTGGCGCCCGCGTCTTCCGCTTCCAGCCCGGCCCCATCTTCGCGAACCTCGTCCTCGCGGACGAGATCAACCGCGCCACGCCGAAGACCCAGTCCAGCCTGCTCGAGGCGATGCAGGAGCACCAGGTCACCGTCGCGCGCAACCGCTACCCGCTGGACCCGCCGTTCTTCGTCCTCGCGACACAGAACCCGCTGGAGATGGAGGGCACCTACCCGCTGCCGGAGGCTCAGCTCGACCGGTTCCTGCTCAAGGTCATGGTCCCGTTCCCGTCCGAAGAGGACCTCATCGCGATCATCGAGCGGACCACTGGCAACGACGCCCCGACAGCCCAGCGTGCCGCGACCGCCGCCGAGATCGTCGAGATGCAGCGCCTCGCCCGGGCCGTGCCGATCGCGCCTCACATCACGGCCTATGCCGTCTCGGTGCTCTCGGCGACCCACCCTGACAACCGCCGGGCCCCCGGGATCGTGCGCCAATACGTGCGCTATGGCGGTTCGCCCCGTGGTGCCCAGGCGCTGGTCGCGGCGGGCAAGATCATGGCGCTCATGGACGGCCGGTTCAATGTCTCCGCGGACGACATCCGGGCCGCTGCGCTCCCGGCGCTCCGCCACCGCGTCATCCTCAACTTCGAGGGCGAGGCGGAGGGCATCACGTCCGAGGCGGTCGTCCGCTCCATCCTCGACGAGGTCTCGCCACCCGCCGTCGAGTAGGCGACCCAGGCGACCCGCGACATGACCCTCTCCCCCGCCCCGCCGCCGGAGCCGGCCGCCGAGCGCCCGGCCGAGCCGGGGGCCGCCGCAGCGCTCGCCGCCCCGCGCCCGACGGGCGTCAAGGCGTTCCTGCCCAACTCGCTCGATCCCACCGTCTTCGACGAGGGGTTCCTGCGCCAGCTGGAGCGGCTGGGCGTGCTCATGAAGCAGCCCGTTCGGGGTGGTCTCAAGGGTGGGCGACGGTCAGTGAAGCGCGGTCAGTCCGTGGAGTTCGCCGACTACCGCGACTACTCCATGGGCGACGACCTGCGCCAGCTCGACTGGAACGTGTACGCGCGGCTCGAGAAGCTGTTCGTGAAGCTGTTCGTCGAGGAGGAGGACGTGACGATCACGTTCCTCGTCGACGCCAGCCCGTCGATGGCCTTCGGGCGGCCGGAGAAGCTCCTGTTCGCGAAGCGCGCCGCGGCGGCGCTCGGGTACATCGCGCTCGCGGGCGAGGACCGGGTGGTGGTCACGGCGCTGACCGGCCGGACGGCACGCCGCCAGGGTGGCCTCCGCGGCTCGGGCCGCGTGTTCCGCCTCCTGGCCAACCTGTCCACGATCCAGCCCGCCGATGGCCCCACGGACCTGCTGGCGTCCGCACGCCACGCCGGGGCGATGCTCTCCGGGCGGGGCGTGATCATCCTGCTCTCGGACCTGCTGGACCCGTCCGCGGACCGCGTGATCCGGGAGCTCGCCGCGACCGGCTCGGAGCTGATCGTGCTGCACACGCTCTCCCCCGACGAGCTCGACCCGATGCTGGAGGGCGACCTCAAGCTCGTGGACAGCGAGACGCGCGAGGCCATCGACGTGACCGTCGACCTGGCGACGCTCGACGACTACAAGACGCGCCTGGCCGCGTGGCAGGAGGGCCTCGCGGACACCGCCACGAAGCGCCGCGCGTCGTACGTGCCGGTGTCCACGGACCTGCCGCTGGCGGACCTCGTGTTCGCCGAGCTCCGGCGCCGGCGCGTGGTTGGCTGAGATGAGCTTCCTCACCCCGCTCGCGCTCGCCGGGCTCGCGTTCCTGCCCGTCGTCGTGGCGATGTACCTGCTCAAGCTTCGCCGCGACGAGGCCGTCGTGCCGTCGACGATGCTGTGGCAGAAGCTGGTCGCGGACGTGGAGGCCAACGCACCCTGGCAGAAGCTCCGCCGGAGCCTGCTGCTCCTGCTCCAGCTGCTCCTCGTCGCGATCCTCGCGATCCTCGCGGCCCGCCCGTTCGTGGAGCGGCCAGCCGGGCTCGCGGGCGACATCGTGCTGGTGATGGACACGTCGGCCTCCATGCAGGCGACCGATGTGACGCCGACCCGGCTCGACGCGGCGAAGGCGGCGGCGCTCGACGCGCTGAAGGATCTCCCCGCGGGCGGCAAGGTCAGCGTCATCGCCGCGGGGCGGACCGCCAGGGTCATCACCAACGGGACCTCGGACCTCGGGCGGGTCAAGCAGGCGATTGCCGGGATCGAGGCGACCTCCGACATCGGCGACCTGGGTGACGCGCTCCGTCTCGCGTCCGCGCTGGCGGCGCGCTCGGGCGATGCCGAGATCCTCGTGGCGACCGACGCGGCCCTGGCGACACCCCCGTCGGGCACGCTCCAGGCGCCCGTCCGCGTGCTCCAGGTGGGCCGCGACACCAACAACCAGGCAATCGTCGCGCTCGCGGTCCGGAACGCGCCGAGCGGGCTGTCGCACTCGGCGTTCATCTCGGTGGCGAACCTCGGCCTCACGATGGTCGAGCGCCGGATCGAGCTGTACGCCGACGGCCAGCTGCGCGAGGCGCGCACGATCAAGCTGGACCCGCAGCGCCGGACCGACGTCTCGATCGACGACATCGACGATCCCGATCACCCGGCATCGGTGGTCGAGGTCCGGCTCACCGCGAAAGACGAGTCATCGACGGTCGCGGCGGACGCGCTCGCGGTGGACGACCGGGCGTGGGCCATCGTGCCCCCGGCGCGGCTGCGGACGATCCTGCTCGTGAGCCCGGGCGACCCGTATCTCGAGACCGCGTTGTCGTACCTGCCCGACACGGAGCTCTATGGCGTCACGCCCGACAAGTACGGGCCGCAGACCAAGCCCGAGCTGTTCGACCTGATCATCTTCGAGGATTACCTGCCGGCGACGCTGCCGGCGAAGCCAGTCCTCGCGATCGCGCCGCCGCGCTCGTCCGCGCTCGGGGAGGTGACGGGCACCCTGACGAACCCGGGCATCGGCAGCGTCGACACGACTGACCCGATCCTGCGCTACGTCGACCTCTCGACCGTCCACGTGGCGGACGCGAAGAAGCTGGAGCTGCCGGCGTGGGCCCGAGCGGTCATCCCTGGTCCGGCGAACGCTCCCCTTCTGTACTCGGGCTCGCTCGACGGGCGACCGGCCGCCGTGCTGGCGTTCGAGCCCAGCCGCTCCGACCTGCCGCTCCAGGTCGCGTTCCCGGTGCTCCTGGCCAACCTCGCGGGCGAGCTGCTGGGCGGCTCCACGACCCCGGCCGACGCGATCGCCCCCGGGGCGCCGGTGACGCTCGCCATCCCGGAGGGCGCCAACGGCGTCCGCGTCACCCGCCCCGACGGCAGCGTCGACGACCTCGTCGCACCCACGAAGGACGCGGCCACCGTGACCTTCGCACGGACGGACCTCCTGGGCGTCTACGCGGTGACCGGTATCCCCGATCCGCAGGCATCGCCCCCGTCGTCCCCGGGCACGTCACCCGGGTCGGCGTCCCCGTCGGCGTCGGCGGGGACTGGCGCGGGTGGATCGCCCGGCGCGTCGCCGACCTTCCGGCCCGCGGATCCCGGCGCGCCGGTCCGGTTCGCGGTGGACCTGCTCGACGTGGACGAATCCCGGATCGCGCCCGGCGACGTGGCGACGCTCACTGCGCTCGGCCGCGCACCAGGGGCCAGCCCGACGACCGGCGCAAGCCCGGCTGCGAGCCCCGGCGCCGGTGCGAGCCCGGGGACCGGCAGCGCGGCGCCGGAGGCCGCCCAGCGGCCCAACGCCCGCGACGAGCTGTGGATCCCCGTCGTCCTCATCGCCCTGCTCGTGCTCACCGTGGAGTGGCTCGTCTACGAGCGCGACACGCTGGCCCGCCTCCGCCGCGCGATCGCGACGCGCATCGGGCGATCGCGACCCGCCGGAACCGCCGGAGGAGCCCGCTGATGGGCGCGGGCTTCGACGCGCCGCTGGCGCTGGGACTGCTCCCGGTCCTGCTGGCGATCGTCATCGTCCTCCACGCGACCTCGCGTCGGCGCCTGGGTGTCGGGCGGCGTCGGGCGGCGCTGGCGATCAGGATCGGGCTGCTGTCGGCGCTCGTGTTCGCGCTCGCCGGGCTGCAGCTGATCCTGCCGGTTGACCGCCTCGCGGTCGTGTTCGTCACCGACCTGTCGGACTCGGTCGGCACCCAGGGTCGCGAGGAGTCGCTGGCCTACATCCGGGAGGCGCTCGCCGCAAAGCAGGACGAGGACGTCGCGGGGATCGTCGCCTTCGGCAGCGACGCCCTGGTAGAGCGCCTCCCGTCGGACCTCGCGGAGATCGACCGGATCGCCTCCACCCCCGTCCAGTCAGCCACGGACATCGGCGCCGCGCTGCGGCTCGCGGCGGCGCTGTTCCCGGACGACGCCCAGAAGCGGATCGTCCTGCTCTCGGACGGCAACGACACGACGGGATCCGGCCAGGCGGAGGCGGCGCTCGCCGCCGCGCGCGGCATCCAGGTCGAGACGCGTCTCGTCGGCCTCGGCGGGCGCGACGAGGTGCTCGTGGAGCGGCTGGTCTCGCCGTCCACCGCACGGCTCGGGGAGTCGATCGACGTCAGCGCAGACATCACGTCGACCGCCGCCCAGCCCGCGACCGCACGCCTGTTCGTCAACGGCGAGCTCGTGAAGACGCAGCCCGTGGACCTTGCGCAGGGCAGCAACCACGTGGCCTTCACGTTCACGCCCAGGGACCCGGGCTTCCTCCGCTTCCGGATCGCGGTCGAGGCCGCGCGGGACACGTTCAACCAGAACGACCGTGCCGACGCCAACACGATCGTCAAGGGCGAGCCGCGGGTCCTCGTGGTCAAGGGCGACGAGGACGTTGCCGCCCAGCTCGTCGCGGCCCTGGGCACGGAACGGCAGAAGGTCGACACGGTCATCCCCGAGGGGCTGCCGTCCGACCTCACCGGGCTCGCAGACTACGACTCGATCGTGCTCGTCGATGTGCCGCGCCTGCGGCTGACGGACAAGGCGCTGACGGCGCTCCAGGTCTATGTCCGGGACCTCGGGCGGGGGCTCGTCATGGTCGGCGGGCCGCGGAGCTACGGTGCGGGTGGCTACACCGACACCGCGCTCGAGGAGACGCTCCCGGTCGACATGGGCGTGCGCGACCGCCAGAAGCAGCCCGATGTCGCGCTTGTCGTCGTCATCGACAAGTCGGGGTCGATGGACGCCTGCCATTGCAACTCGTTCAACGGGGGCATGGGCGGCGGCGGCGCGGGGCTCGCGGGCGTGCGCAAGGTCGACATCGGCAAGGAGGCGATCCTGCGCGCAGCCTCCGCGATGAACGCCCAGGACCAGCTCGGAGTGGTCGCCTTCGACTCCACCGCGCACTGGGTCGTCCACACGGCGAACCTCGGCGGGATCACCGACCTCAAGGGCGCGATCGCCGGCATCCAGCCCGATGGGCAGACGAACATCTTCGCGGGCCTCGACCAGGCCGTGCAGTCGCTCAAGACCACGAGTGCCACGCGCCGCCACATCATCCTGCTGACCGACGGCTGGTCGACCAGCGGCCAGTACGACGCGATCCTCAAGGAGATGAAGGCCGCTGGCATCACGCTCTCGACCGTCGGCGCGGGCGGCGGCGCCAACCCGTTCCTGGAGCAGCTGGCGCGGAACGGTGGCGGCCGGTTCTACGCCGCGGCGAACCCGGCCTCGATCCCGGACATCTTCCTCAAGGAGACCCAGCAGGTCTCGGGCCAGCAGATCGTCGAGGAGAAGTTCTTCCCGATCCTCACCTCGTCATCGCCCATCCTGCGGGGCATCGACGGTGGCCTTCCGAGCCTCCTCGGCTACAACGGCACCACCGCCAAGTCCGCTGCCCAGACGGTCCTCGTCACGGCGCGCGACGATCCGCTCCTCGCGCAGTGGCAGTACGGCCTGGGTCGGTCGGTGGCCTGGACGTCGGACTCCACGGGCCGCTGGGCGAAGAACTGGGTCGGCTGGGCCGGGTTCTCCAAGTTCTTCAGCCAGATGGTCGGCTGGACGTTCCCGGGCGAGGAGAGCGGTGGCATCGAGGCGTCCTTCGTCGACCGCGGCGGCCGCACCTGGCTGCGCGTCGAGAGCGTGAACGCGGACGGCTCCGGGCGGGACTTCTACAAGACATCCGTCGCGCTGGTCGGGCCGGATCTGACGACTGCGACGGTCGACCTCAGCCAGGTGGCGCCCGGCGTCTACGAGTCGCCGATCGCGTCCCTCGATAGCGGCGCCTACGCGGTACGGGTGACGCAGGTCAAGGCCGGTGAGCAGGCGCTGGGCCGGACGCTCGGCCTGGTCGCGCCGACGCCCGCAGAGTACCGGCTCCTGGGCGCCAATGAGCCGCTCCTCGCGGCGATCCGCAACGCCACCGGCGGCGTCGAGGTCACGACACCCGACGAGGTCTGGGTCCACGATCTCCAGACGACCAGCCGGTATACGGACCTGTGGCCGTGGCTGCTCGTCCTCGCGCTCCTCCTGTGGCCGCTGGACATCGCGCTGCGGCGCGTCTCGCTCGGCCGCCGCGAGCTCGCCGACGGTCGCCGCTGGGTGTCCGACCGGGTCCGCGGCCGGAGGGTCGCCGGCCGGACCCAGCAGACCGAGGACCTGTTCGCTGCCCGCGGCCGGGCCGGCTCCGCCGGCGCCCGGTCTGCGATCCTGCGCCAGGCTGCGGAGGAGTCCGAGGGCGTCGTCCCCGTCGGTGCGACGGCGGTTGCGCCTGCGAACGCCCCGGCTGCCACCCCCCATGCGGTTCCGACCCGACTCCCCGCGCCTCCCCCGGCCTCACCGGTCCGGCCCACCTCGCCGCTGGCGGCGGCTCCCCTCGCTCCGCCGTCCGCCCCGGCCGCGTCCGGGCCACCGCCCGCCCCATCCGCGGCGGTGCCGACGGGCGCGGACGACACGCTCGCGAGGCTCCGCGAGGCGAAGAGGCGCACCCGCGGCTGACCGGCGCGGGATCTGCCCGACGCCAGCCACGTGCAGGACCGGCTACATCGGGTCGGCGTCAGCCTGCGACAATCCGCGCAGCCATCGCGTGGACTCACCGCGCGATCCAGTCTCTTTGGGGGAGCTCGCCGGATGACATCCCGGACCCTGGTCGGCCGCGTCGTCGCGCTGGCCGGCACCGTCGCACTCATCTCGTCGCTGCTGGCCACGAGCGTGGCCGCGGCACCGTCCGCATCGGCTCGCGCCGCCGGCCACACCCGCGATCGGGGCACGGTCGTGCCCGCGGTTGCGGCTGCACGAGCACGGGGCGTGGAGCGCCCCACGATCAAGCGCCCGTTGCGGGCGCTCCCCGGCCTCGCGGAGCGGGCCGTCACGCCCAATCTGCCTACGCAGCATCACGCGCGGATCATCGGACCGCTCCCGGTGGTGGCGACGGAGTTTCCGGGGATCTCGCAGGCCCCTGACGGCCTCGCGCTCGAACCGCCCGACCCGTGGATCGCCGTGAGCCCCTCGCACGTGGTCCAGTCAACGAATGGCCTCGTCCGGATCTCGACGCGCGCGGGCACCGTCCTCCAGTCCGTGCCCACGTGGGCGCTGTTCGGCCTCGACCCGTCCGAGCTCGACTCCGACCCGCGCATCCTGTGGGACAAGGCGAAGAGCCGCTGGATCGGCGTCCTGCTGAGCTACCAGTCGGACTTCTCGTTCAACTACCTCAACGTCGCCGTGTCCGACACGAGCGACCCGACCGGCGCCTGGCGCATCTTCAGCTACGAGTACACCGACGATCTCGGCGCGCCCACGTTGCCGGATTACCCGGGCATCGCGAGCTCGACCGACAAGGTCGTCCTCACGGCGAACGAGTTCAACGGCCCCGACTTCGTCGGCGGCAGCGTCCTCGTGATGAAGTGGTCGGACATCCTCGCGGGCGTGTTCCCGAACCCGTCGCTGTGGACGTTCGCGGATCCTGGCGTGTATACGCCTCGCCCCGCGCTCGTGGAGTCCTCGTCCGCCGACGTCCACCTCGTGTCGGTCGACGCGGCGGGCACTGACTACCAGTACGCGAAGCTCACCGGGAGCGCCCCGACCTCCATCGTCTGGCACGGCCTGGGCGGGATCATGACCGGCTACTGCGAGGCCACGGCGCCGCGCCAGCCCGGCATCCCGGCGACCATCACGGATGCCGTCGACGGCCGGCCCACGGACGCGGCGTGGTTCTCGAACACGCTCGCCGTCGTGTCGACCTGCAGCTCCGGGGGCGATGACTACACCCGCGTCTCGACCCTCAACACCACGACGAACCCGCCGTCGCTGATCCGTGACGACCTGATCGGCGCGGGCCTCGGGACGGACACGTTCATGGGTGGCATCGGGTTCACCGGGGCAGGGTCCCTGATGGCGACCTATACCCGGTCCTCCGCCAGCCTCAATCCCAGCGCATGGGCCGCGGTCTACTACGCGGGCAGCTGGAAGGAGCTCGAGGTCACGGAAGGACCCACGGGCTACCTCGGAACCCGCTGGGGTGACTACACCGCGGTTGCGCAGGATCCGTCCGGCTCCGGGGCCGTCTGGTCGGCCGCGGCCGTCCCCGACGCGTCCGGTGGCTGGGCGACCTCGGTCCAGCGCCTCGTCTTCGACCTCACCTCGCCGTTGGTGACCGCCGCGCCGACGCAGGCCCTCATCTCCGGCACCACCCTCGCGAGCTACACCGTGCCGGTGAAGGTCTCGTGGACCACGAGCGATCCGGGATCCGGGGTCGTGCGCACGAACCTGAACCTCGACCGGTTCGGGAGCGGGTACACGCCAGCCGGGTCCGCGACGGGCACGTCAACGACGCGCTCGCACTACTGGAAGGACAGCACGAACACGAGCAACTTCGCTCACCAGTACGCCGCCCAGGCCGTGGACGCGTACGGCAACGCGAGCGCGTTCGTCCCGGGTACGAAGCTGACCCCGGTCGTCTACCAGACCTCCGGCACCACCTTCAGCGGCAGCTGGGGCACCTCGACCAGCTCGTCGTACAGCGGCGGCTCCTCGAGGTACTCCTCGAGCGCCGGTGCGTCGGCCTCGTTCAAGACGAGCGGCCGGTCATTCGCCTTCGTCACCACGAAGGCGTCGAGCCGGGGCAAGGTCAAGGTCTACCTCGATGGCGTCCTCAAGACGACCCTTACCCTCACGCTCTCAACCACGAAGTACCGCACCCTCGCGTACGTCGTGACATTCACCTCGAGCGCCACCCACACGATCAAGCTGGTCGTCTCGAGCGGCCGCGTCGACGTCGACGCGTTCGTCGTGCTCAAGTAACCCCCGACCCGGACCCTGGCGCGGCCGGCGGGGGCCGGTGCTAGCCTCCATGGCATGGCACCGTCACCCGCCGGCCGTTTCTCATTGCGAGCGCGCTGGCGAGCCGCCGCCCTCGGGCTGGTGCTGCTCGTCGTCGCGGGCTGCGGCGGCCTCGTGGGTACCGAGCCGCCGGCGACGCCGACCGACTTCCCGGGCCTGACCGGTCGCCTCAAGGCCGCGGGCGTCACCGTCGTGGACTGGGTCTCGGGTGACGCAGGCTGCACCGACCCGGACCTCGTGCCGGCCTCGATCAGCTTCAGCGCACACGGCCTCGACCAGGCGGCGCCGGTGAAGATCTACCTCTACGTCTTCCGCAACCAGGCTGCCTGGGATCGGCATCGCGACGCCGTCGGACGGTGCGCCGAGACGTGGGTGACCGACCGCGAGACGTACGAGGAGCTCCAGCAGTCCCCATACGTGCTGGCGGGCCAGGGGCCGTGGGCGCCCGACTTCGAGGCGGCGATCCGGGCCACGGTCGAGGCCGCGGCAGGAACGGGCGGCTGACGCCACCCATCCGCACCGCACCCCCAGACGAGGGGTCATGGGCGAGTACTGGACCAGTCCTCACGCAACCCCACCTGACCGCACCGGGACCATGACCCGGTTCCTATCGGGAGGGTGACGACCGAGCCGTCGAAGTGGTGCGCCGACGCGCCGATGCTCGGGACATGGAGATCCCGACTCGCCGCCGACGTGCCCTCTCGACCGCTCTCGCGCTCTTCCTCGCCCTCGAATCGGTGACCGCGGTCGCCGCCGTGGCGACGATCACGCGCGGCCAGGATGCCGGCAGCCGACATCCGCTCCCGGCCCTGGCGCCGAGCGGGGTGGTCATGGCCGAGCGCACCGACGCCACCGACGCCACCGGAAGCGGCCAGGATCTCGATTCGAGCCGCCTCGTCTCGTCCGTGTCGACGCGACGCCCCGAGATGCCGGACAGTCCGAGGGCCGGCGCGACGCGCACCATGACCTCCGCCGCGGCGCAGAGCCCGGCACGACGACTGCGCGCGGCTGCGCCCGCCCTGCATCGCAATACCGCCGCGACCACGACGAAGTCCAGCGGGACGACGGGCGGGACGAAGTCAAACGGGACGTCGGGCGGCACGAAGTCAAATGGGACGTCGGGCGGCACGAAGACGGCAAGCTCCCCGAACTATCGCGGCACGAACCACGTCTGGATCCCTGCGCTGGGCATCAACCGCTCGGTGCACTCGTTCCCCTGCGATCGCAAGGAGCCGCCCAACAACTACGTCTACCGCTGGGGCTGCGCCGGCGCGAACAACGTCTACCTCCTGGGCCACGCCTACTCGGTGTTCAAGCCGCTCCACGACGCGTACGTCAGCGGTCGGCTGCGGGTCGGGATGAGGGCGTACTACGCCGACGGCGCGGGCCGGGTCCACCTGTACACGGTGCGCTGGTGGAAGCTCACCCGGCCCACGACGGCCGCGAGTTGGGCCTGGGCTGCGCAGAGCGTGCCCTCGATGACCCTCCAGACATGTGTCGGGGCGAACAGCGAGTACCGCCTGATGGTCCGCCTGGTCGAGGTCAACTAGGCGCCGCTGGCGAAACGGCCACAACGGGGTGGTGCCCGGGGGCCGGCCGCCCGGACCACGGCCAGGCAACTCGCGTACGCCGCTTCGCACCGTCGTGCCGGCCGTTGCCCCCCACGCCCGCGCCTTTCGCTCGCCGGGCGGCGGATTCATCCCGGCGCGGAACCGTAGCATCGCGGGGCGGCGGAACGGTGCGCCCGGTGGCGGAACGGGGGCAGCGATGGGCGACCGCGTGAGCCGATCGGCGCGCCCGGTGACCGAGGCCGGCGCTCGCGACAGCGACCGCGTCCCTAGACGACCCGCAGGCCCAGGATCTTGCGCGCGATCACGAGGCGCTGGACCTGGCTGGTCCCCTCCCCGATCTCGGTGAGCTTCGCGTCGCGCAGGAAGCGCTCGACCTTGTAGTCCTCGACGTAGCCGTAGCCGCCGTGGACCTGGATCGCGGCGTTCGTCACCCGCGACGACACCTCTGAGGCGAACAGCTTTGCCTGGGCGGCGGCCAGCCCGTACTCGCGGCCCTGGTCCTTGAGCCAGGCGGCGCGGTAGACGAGGGCGCGCGCCGCCTCGATCTCGGTCGCCATGTCCGCGATCATGAACGCGACGCCCTGAAACGAGCCGATCGGGCGCCCGAACTGCTCGCGCGTCTGCGCGTAGGGGACGGCAGCGTCGAGGGCGGCCTGTGAGAGCCCGAGGGCGAGGGCCGCAACCGAGATCCGTCCGCCGTCGAGGACCTTCAGGAAGGCGCGAAAACCCGTCCCCTCCTCGCCCAGCAGGTTCGCGTGCGGAACGCGGACGCCGTCCAGGTTGAGCTCGCCGGTCGCCGAGGCGTGGAGGCCCATCTTCTCCTCGAGCCGCCCGACGGTGAACCCGGGCGAGTCGGCTGGCACGAGGAACGCCGAGATCGCCGCGGACCCGTCCGCGTTGGCGCCCGTGCGCGCAGTCAGGATGTACAGGCTGGCCTGGCCGGCGTTGGTGATGAAGCGCTTCTGGCCGTCGATGACCCACGTGCCGCCGTCCGCGCCCGGTTCATGCATGGCGGTCGTCCGGGTGCCACCCGCGTCCGAGCCCGCGTTGGGCTCGGTCAGCCCGTAGGCACCCAGCCACTCGCCGGAGGCGAGCTTCGGCAGGTAGCGCTCCCGCTGCTCATCCGTCCCCGCGATCAGGAGCGGCCCGCAGCCGAGGCTGGTGTGGGCGGCGACGATGAGCGCGAGCGACCCCCAGACGCGAGCGATCTCCTCGATGGCGATCGCGTACGACACGGTGTCCATGCCCGCGCCGCCCCACCGCTCCGGGACGTTGATGCCAAGCCAGCCCAGCTCCGCGATCCGGCGGATGATTCCGCTCGGGAAGCGGCGGGCACGCTCGTGCTCGTCGACGACGGGCGCCACCTCGGTCGTCATGAACTCGCGGATCGTGTCGCGAAGGAGTACGTGGTCGGGCGTCAGGTCGAGGTCCATGCCGGGATCGTACCCCCGCGTCGGCCGGACGCCGGGCGCCGGTTCTTGCTAGCCTCTCCCCGCATGCCCGAGCCCGTCGCCCCCACCCCCTCCGCCGTGCTCCAGCCCTCCGACCCCGCGACCCACGCGACGGGCGGGCCGCCCGCACCCGCCCTGCGACGGGCGATCCTCCTCCACATCCGTCGGTACGGCCCGTCGGCGCCCGACTCCATCGCCGCGGCCCTGGGCGCGAGCCGCAGTGGCGTCGCCCAGCAGCTTCGGGCACTCGATGCAGCAGGGCTTGTCACGCGGACCGCGGTCCGCCACGGCGTAGGCCGGCCGCGTCACCTGTACGACGTCACACCCGAGGCCCAGGAGCTCTTTCCGTCGAACTACGACGGGCTGGCGACCGGACTCCTTGCTGCCATCCTCGAGGTCGGCGGGGACGGGCTGCTCGAGGATGTGTTCGCCGCGCGCCGGCGCCAGTCGGTCGCACGCCTGCGCGTGCGGATCGACGCGGTCCTGCCGGCCGATGCGCCGCTCGAGGCCCGCGTCCGCGAGCTTGCCCGTCTCCAGGACGAGCTCGGCTACCTCGCCGAGGCGCGCGTCGACGACAACGGGATTCACCTGCTCGAGCACAACTGCGCGGTCCTGGACGTCGCGTCCGCGAACCCGGCCGCCTGCCAGGCGGAGCTGGACCTGTTCCGCGACGTGCTCGGGACGGACGTCACCCGCGAGCGCCACATCGCCAACGGCGACCGCTGCTGCGAGTTCCGGGTGGGTCCACCCGCCTGAGTTGACGCTCTGACGGGAGAGCCGCCGGCGGGCCCGCGGCCGTGCCCGAGCGGGCTGCTACCCCTCCTCGCGCTCCACGACCTGGCGGCGGGCGGGCTCGCGGACGGTGAGGGGCACGTCGGTGACGTTGGGGACGAATGAGGCTGCGAGCGACGTCGCGGCCGCCTGCTGCTGCTGCTCGAGCGACAGGATCCCGAGGCGGCTGAGCGAGGCGAGCTCGTCGCGGATGTACGTCTTGAGCATCTCTGGGCCGTCCGTGCTGATCACGTATCGCACGCCATTGCGGTGGAACTGGTCGAAGATCCAGCGGAACTCCTCCCAGCTGGCCACGACGCCCGTGTTGAGGTTCGAGGTCGGGCAGATCTCCAGGACGATCCCACGCTCTCGCAGCATGGCCATCGTGCGCGGGTCGTAGGCCGCCTTCACGCCGTGGCCGATGCGGTCCGGCTCCAGCATCTCGACGACGCGGCCGATCTCCTCCACGGGACCCGACTCACCCGTGTGGACGGTGATGCCCAGGCCGTACTGGCGGGCCTTGCGGAAGATCCGCCGGTAGTCGGCGACCCGGAACGTCGCACTCTCGGGGCCTGCGATATCGACGCCGACGACGCCCCGATCGCGCCACGCGATCGCCTTCTCGACGAGGATCTCGTTGAGCTCGTACGGGAACGCGCGGTCGAGGCAGAAGATGAGCCCGGGCTTGACGGGGTACTCGAGCGTCGCGCGGTCCATCCCCCGGACGGCTGCCGCGATGATGTGGTCGACGTCCTGCTCGCCGCCCCGGTTCCGCTTCATCGGGTTGAAGCGCAGCTCCATCGTCGTGATGTTGTTCTTGCGGTACGCCCCACCGACGACCTCGTAGACCGCACGCTCCACCGCGATCGGGCTCGACTGGATCAGCTCCGTCCAGTGGAACAGCTGGAGGTACCCGTCGAACGACTTTGGCCGCCGGGGATGGACCGTGATGAGGTCCCTGAACTCCCAGTAGTCGCGCGTGGGGAGCTTGATCCCCTGCGCGTGCGCGATCGACCACATGATCGCCGGGGTGACGGCCGCACCGAGGTGGCAGTGGAGCTCTGCGAGGGGGACCTTGCGACTCAGGACGGACGGCACGCCCGAAGGATAGCCGAGGACGGCCGTCAGGAGACCAGCGTCGCGGCCCGCGCCCCGTCCACGGGCGAGCGCACGGTGTGGACCAGCTCGTCGCTGGCGTATGGCTTCATCAGCAGCGACGCCCAGGCGGGCGGCCGACGTTCCGTGTAGCCCGTGAAGAGCAGCACCGGCAGCCCGGGCCAGCGCTGGCCTGCTCCTCGTGCAGGTGGCGCAGGTCGTGGGAGATCCGTGACATGCCGACGACGGTCCCGCCGTCGACGATCGGCGAGATGGTGAGATCCACGGGGACCAGGTCGCCGCCCGCGCGCTGGCGTACGACCTGCCCGAGAAACAGCGAGTCGCCCCGCCGCGCGGCCTCGGCGACGCAGCCCTCGTCGAGCTCGATCGGCCCGATGAGCGTTTCGACGTTCTTGCCCAGCGCGTCGGCACGCGTCCAGCCGTAGAGCCCCTCGGCGCCCGCGTTCCAGCCAGTGATGCGACCGTCGAGGTCTGTGGTCACGATGGCCTCGGCGCAGCTGCATCGCCGGGCTCGCTCCGAACAGGGTCGCGTACCGCTGCTCGCTTGCCTGCAGGTCCACGATCGCCTGGCGTCGCTCCTGCATCGCCGTCACGACGGCCAGCCCTCCGAGCGCGATCGTGATGACAGCCGCCTGGGCGCCCAGCTCCTCGAGCGTCGCGTGCGGCGAGTCCATGAGCCGGCGGCAACCGCGACCCCCAGGAGCCGGAATACGTCGTCCGGTGTGTCGAGCGTGATCCGCAACCGGCGGATCAGCGTGGCGCCGATCACGACCTCGAGCGCCGTTGGCACCGCGAAGACGAGCGCACCCACGATCCTGTGGGGTACTGCGCGGCGGAGATTCCGAGCTCGAGGACGACGATCGCGGGCCACCAGCGGCGGCCGAGCACGGTTGAGCATGGCGATGCCGATGGCCACGGGGCGGGTACCACGGCGACGGGCCGGTGACCGGCCCGAACGTGACGACGGCGACGACGGCGAAGACATATGCGGCGAGCCAGGGCAGGACGCGCACGAGCGAGCGACTCAGGTGGATCTCCTGAACACAGCCGCGCCACGAAGGCAGCGACTCAACCCGCGATCATGCGCGCGCGGCACGGCGGGGTCGAAGACCCTGTTCGGGGGGGCGCGGAAGGAACTCGCCGACGCCTGTGGGGGTTCGTGCGACCCAGGTCTCAGCCCGCGACGACGCGACCGTCGGCGTCGATGGTGGCCTGGCGGCGGAGCGCACGCTGCTCCGCGCCCGGAACCTGGTCCCGCGCGTGGTAGCTGGATCGGACGAGCGGCCCAGACTCGACATGCTTGAAGCCCAGCGCCTGGGCTTCCTCCCGCATCGAGGCGAACTCGTCGGGGTGGTAGTAGCGCTCGAGCGGGAGGTGGTCCAGCGTGGGCCGAAGGTACTGGCCGATCGTGAGGATGTCAGTGTCGACCGCCCGCAGCGCGACGAATGCCTCGGTCATCTCCTTGCGCGTCTCGCCCAGGCCAACCATCAGGCTGCTCTTCGTGTGGACGTCGTTGCCGTACTCGGACGCGTACGCCTTCGCCCGCTCGAGCACACCCAGCGTGCGGTCCCACCGGGCGCGCTTGCGCACGGGCTTCTGGAGTCGACGAACCGTCTCGAGGTTGTGGTTGAGGATGTCGGGCGCGGCCGCCATGACGGTGCGCAGCGGCGTCTCCTCGCCGTTGAAGTCCGGGATCAGGACCTCGACGCCCATCAGCGGCTTGCGGCCACGCAGCTCGCGGATGGTTGCGGCGAACGCGCCCGCACCGCCGTCGGGGAGATCGTCGCGGGCAACGCTCGTCACGACGACGTGGTCCAGGTTCATCGCCGCGACGGCCTCCGCCACGCGGCGCGGCTCGTCATCGTCGAACCAGGTGGGCTTGCCCGTCTTGATGGCGCAGAACCCGCAGGCACGGGTGCACGTGTCGCCGAGGATCATCACGGTCGCCGTGCGCTGGTCCCAGCACTCCCCGATGTTCGGGCAGCGGGCCTCCTCGCACACGGTGTTCAGGTTGAGGCCGCTGAGCAGGCTCTTGAGGTCGTGGTAGTTGTCGCCCGAGGGCATCCGCGACTTGATCCAGTCGGGGTGTCGGCGCAGGGCCCGGCTGCCGTCGGCCGCCGCGTCGAACGCACCGCCGCCGCCGATCGCGATCGAGAGCGCGTGCGCCGGGGCGGACCCGTGGGCGGGTGTCGGATCGAACATCGGGAGCTCGCGGGCCATGGCCCGAGTGTACGGTGCGTCGCTGCGGTCTGCCGCCGTCACCGGTGGCCCCACGTGTCGAGGATCCCCTGCTCCAGGCCGCGCGGCGCGAACCCGAGCTCCCGCGCTGCCTTGTCGTGGTTCGCCCAGTACGTCACCCCGGCGCTGGCCGAGATCGTCTCGCCGAGGTTCGCCGGCATGCCCGGGAGGCCGCCAACCGTGTCATTGAGCGGGGCGAGGAAGCGCAGCAGGCCCGTCGGGACGTGGAGCGCCGGCGCCCGCTTCCCGCCGAGCCGTGCGGCGAGGGCAATCGCGTCACCCATCGTCGTCACCTCGCCCGCGAGCGCGTACGCCTCGCCCGGGCGACCGTGGTCGAGCGCCGCCACGATCCCGTCGGCGAGGTCGTCGACATGGACCCACGCCAGCCCGAGGTCGGCAAACCCGATGTAGCGCAGGCGGCCGTGAAACGCCTCGTCGAGCTGGGCGCTGGCGAGCGAGTGGTCGTGCGGGCCATAGACCTGGCAGGGCATGACGATGACGACGGGGGCGCCGGCCGCGATCCGCACCTCGGCCGCCTCGTGCGCGCGGAGCTTCGTCTCGTCGTACCACGAGAGGAAGCCCTCGCCGGGCGGCCGACGGTGCGGCTCCTCGACGATGGCCCCGTGCGTGTCGCCGAAGACGTTCACCGTGGACACGGCGACGATGCGGGGGACGCCCTCTGTGATCGCGGCGTCGAGGACGCGCTCGGTCGCGCCGACGTTCGCGTCCCACATCGCCGGGCGCTCCGATGCCCGGATGCCGACCCGGTAGGAGCCCGCGGCGTGGATGACGGCGTCCGCGCCGCGCATCGCGTCGCGCATCAGGCCCGGATCGGCGAGCGATGACCGGACGAGCGTGACGGCCTCGCGCTCGGCCAGGTAGCCGGCGCGTGCGGGATCGCGTACGAGCGCGGTCACGTCGTCTCCGCGGTGGGCCAGCCGATCCACGAGGACGCGGCCGATGAACCCGGCCCCGCCGGTGATGACGATTCGCATCAGCTTGGGCCAGCGTCACTGGGCAGCGGGGATACGGCGATCTCCGTCACGATCGTGGACGAGGCGCCACCCCGGCTGCCTGCGACGACGAGGTACCAGGGTGCCGTGGACGTCGCGAACCGAGCCGCGACGGCGGGGTCGAGGGTTGCAGCATCGAAGGTGACGTCCACTGCGTCGCCGCGCGGCATCACGGCGAGCGGCGCGCAGCCCGTGACGTCGGCGCTCCGCGGGTCCGCAGCGGTGAACTCCGGGCCTGGCTTCTTCACGCACAGCAGCGCGGTGGTCCGGTCGAGGGGCCACGGGGTGACCGTCCACGTGGTGCGTGACCCTTGGACCGAGGTCTGGATGTGGTTCGCCGCCGTGAGGGCGCCGTTCGACGGCATCAGGCCGCAGCCGACGACGCCGACGAGGGCGAGGGTCGCCGCCAGGGCGAGCCGCGGGCGCACCGCTAGTAGATCGCGGTCTCGGGGCCGACGTTCTCCAGCCAGCGCTTGATGTCGCGCAGCAGCGCCGCGCCACCGGCGCCGTCGTTCGCGCGGTGGTCGATGCCCAGGACCATGTTCATGATCGGGCGGATCGCGATCGTGTCTCCGTCCTCGGTGCCCACCACGACGGCTCGCTTCGTGATCGCTTCCATCGTGACGATGCCCACCTCGGGCACGTTGATGATGGGCATCACGAGGTTCGTGCCGAGGTAGCCCGTGTTGTCCACCGTGAACGTGCCGCCCCCGAAGTCGTCGAGGCGGAGCTTGTTCGCGCGGGCGCGGTTGGCGACGTCGGTGATCGCGGCGTTGAGGCCGTGGATCGAGAGCGTGTCCGCGTCACGGATCACGGGGACGATCAGCCCGTCGTCGACGGCGACCGCAACGCCGATGTTGATCCGGCGCTTTGCGAGCACGCCCTGGTCGGTCCAGTTGGCGTTGAACGTCGGGTTGCGCTTGAGCGCCTCTGCGGACGCCTTCACTACGAACGGCACGAACGAGAGGCCGATCCCCTCCTTCGCCTGGTAGCCCTTCTTGAGGCTCTCGCGCAGGCGGACGAGCCGCGTGACGTCGATCTCCATCTGGACGTACGCGTGGGGTGCGCTGAGCGCGCGCGTCATCTGCGCCGCGATGCCCTTGCGCATCTGGGTCATCGGGACGAGGACCTCGTCGGCGCCCGCCGGAAAGGTGATCCCGGCATTCGTGGCGGCCGCGGGGGCCGGGCGCGCGGCTGGCACGGACGCTGCCGCGCCGGTGCTGTGGGATTCGGCCGCGGGTGCAGCCTGGGCCGGTGCCGCGGGCGTCGTGCCAGTTCGGACAGCCTCGACGTGGGAGATGACATCCTCGCGGGTGATCCGGCCACCGCCGCCGGTGCCCGCGACCTGGGCTGCCTCGAGGGCGTGCTCCCGGAGGAGGCGGCGGACCGCGGGGGTCATGCGCGCGTTCGGGTCGCCCGCGGCGTCGGTTGCGACGGCGCTCGGTGCGGGGCTTGCCGCTGCGGCGACGGGTGCCGGGCCGGACGCCGCGGCGACGGGTGCGGGGCTTGCCGCTGCGGCGACGGGTGCGGTGCTCGCGACGGGTGCCGGCACGCTCACCGGTCGTTCATCCGAGCCGGCCGGGCCGTTCGCAGCCTCGCCGGCCGCGCCGGTGTTCGCGGGCTCGACCTCGACCGTGCCCTCCACGGCGGTGCTGCCCTCGGCCTCGAGCGCGACCGGCGCGGGCGCGTCCGTGCCGCCGGCGAGCGCCTCGGCCTCGGTCTCGATGACCGCGATCTCCGCGTTGTTGAGGACGGTCGCCCCCTCCTCCGCGAGGATCTCCTTGAGCACACCAGCGAACGGGCTCGGGACCTCGGCGTTCACCTTGTCGGTGATGACCTCGAGCAGCGGCTCGTACTTGGCGACGGTGTCGCCCGGCTGCTTGAGCCAGCGTCCGATCGTCCCTTCCGCGACGCTCTCGCCGAGCTGCGGCATCGTCACCTTGGCCACTGGTCGTGTTCCTCCCGATGGGGCGCTGCGCGTGGGCGCGGGGTCGTTCGGCCTAGTGTCGCGCATCCCGCCGGTGCGTGCCCGTTCGCGCGTGTTGCGTTCGGGTGGCGGCGTCAGATGGCCGGCGACCCGCGCCACCGCGACCCGCGCCCGTGTCCGCGGCTCCCTGGTGCCCCGTCACTGACGCTCCCGTGGCGCACTCGGCGCGGCCGTGGAGCCCCACGGCCCGAACTCGGCTCCGCTTACGCTCCGGGGGCGTCGGTGGGCCTCCGGATAGCCGGCCGCGTCGGCAGCACCACGCAGCTCCAACGGATCGCCGACGCCACCATCGTTCGTGAGGGCCGAGGGGAAGCGCGTGGTGTCCCAGGTCAGGATCACGCACGGCCCGCCTGACGCGAGGCCCGCCGACGGGTCATCGGGATTCAGCGCCGCGATGGTGCACGGCCCCGACGCAGCCGGAACGGTCGTGTCGACGAGCCCGCATCCATCGATCGCGAGCGCGGACCCAAGCAGCACCAGGACGAGCATTCGAGGCACGGAGGTCCCCGCTCGCCTGCCGCTCAGCTCGCCATGTATGCGGTGAACGCCCGGGCCACGACCGCCTCGAGCTCCGCCAACAGCGGCTCGTCGATCGCCGCGAACGTGAACACCGACTTGCCGGTGAGCCGCTTCGCGAGGGCCGGCGAGAGCCCGTCCCCGAGCGATGGGTGCGTGTGCATCGGCAGCAGGTAGAACCCGACGTGCCTCGACGCGCGCTTCACGAACGCGAACCAGTCGTGGGCGCTCGCGCCCGCCCGGCGTAGCGTCGGGATCGCATAGATCGTCGCCAGCTCCAGTCGATCGCGGTACGGGTCCAGGATCGCGCGCAGGCGCGCCTCGACTTTCGTGAGGTCGGCTGGCGCCGCCGGCATCAGTACGCGGCGAGCTTGCGGATCGCGTCCGCGATCTTCACCGGGTTGAGCATGAACCAGTCTTCGAGCGCGTGGTTGTACGGGACGCCCGGCACGTCCGGTCCGGCGATCCGCGAAACCGGCCCGTCGAGGTAGTCGAAGGCGTCCTCCGCGACGATCGCCGCGATCTCCGCGCCATACCCGCCGAACCGGTTGTCCTCGTACGCGACCAGACACTTGCCGGTCTTGCGCACGGACGACAGCAGCGTCTCGCGGTCCAGCGGACGGAGCGTCCGGAGGTCGATGACCTCGACGTCGATCCCCTCCTCCGCGACCCGTTCGGCGGCCTCGAGCGCATACAGGACCATGAGCCCGTAGGCCACCACCGTCACCTGGCGGCCCGGCCGCCGGATCTGCGCCCGGCCCAGCGGCACCGTGTACTCCCCCGCCGGGACCTCGCCGCGGACCGAGCGATACATCTTCTTGTGCTCGAAGAACAGCACCGGGTCGTCGTCGCGGACGGCAGACCGCAGCAGGCCCTTCGCGTCGTAGGGCGTGGACGGGATCACGACCTTGAGACCCGGGACGTGGGTGAAGAATGCCTCGACCGACTGCGAGTGGTAGAGCGCGCCATGGACGCCGCCGCCGTACGGCGCCCGGACGACCATCGGGACGCCGAACCCGTTGTTCGAGCGGTAGCGCATGCGTGCCGCCTCGGACACGAGCTGGTTGAACGCCGGGTGGATGAAGTCCGCGAACTGGATCTCGGCGATCGGGCGCAGGCCGTTCATCGCGGCCCCGATCGACGCGCCGATGATCATCGACTCCGTCAGCGGCGTGTCGATGACGCGGTCGTCACCGAACTCGCCCCACAGGCCGTCCGTGGCGAGGAACACGCCACCCTTCTTGCCGACGTCCTCGCCCAGGAGGATGACCGCATCGTCACGGCGCATCTCCTCGGCCATGCCGTCCCGGATGGCCTCGATGAAGGTGCGGATCGCCATCAGTGGGCGCCCCCGGATGGCGTCGTAGCCGGTCCTGCCGGGTGCCATGGCGGCGGGATCTCCGACGGCCACGTCTCGGCATACACCCAGTCGACGGCGGTGAACGGGTCGGGATCGGGCTCAGCCTCCGCGAAGTCCGTCGCGTCCTCCACGAGCGCCTCGATCTCGTCGGCGATCGCGGCATCGATCGCCTCGGTCAGGACGCCGGCGTCGGCCAGCTGGGCCCGGAAGATCGGCAGCGGGTCGTGCGCCCGACCCTCGGCCAGGTCGTCCTCGGAGCGGTACTTCGTCTGCTGGTCGTCGGAGCTGTGCCCGGTCAGGCGGGTCACCTTCGCCTCGATGAGCGTGGGGCCCTCGCCGCGTCGCGCACGCTCCAGGGCGTCGCGGCCCGCCGCGTAGCAGGCCAGGACGTCGGTCCCGTCGACCACGACGCCCGGGATCCCGTAGCCGGCCGCGCGCATCGCGACATCCTTGACCGAGATCTGCTTCTCGGCCGGGACGCTGATCGCATACCCGTTGTTCTCGACGATGAACACGAACGGCAGCCGGTGGATCGCGGCGAAATTGAGCGCCTCGTGGACGTCGCCCTGGTTGGAGCTGCCCTCGCCCATCACCGCGACTGCCACCTGGTCGAGCTTGCGGATCTTCGCCGCGAGGGCGATCCCCACCGCGTGCAGGATCTGGGTCGCGACCGGCGACGAGACCGAGACGATGTGGTGCGCGGGGTGCCCGTAGTGCCCGGGCATCTGGCGACCGCCCGAGGACGGGTCGCTGCCCTTCGCGTACTGGGCCAGCATCAGCTCCCGCGGGCTCATGCCGAACGCGAGACAGGTGGCGATCGAGCGATAGAACGGGGCGACCCAGTCCTGGTCGTGCCGGAGGGCCCACGTGAGGCCGACCTGGGCGCCCTCATGTCCCTGGCCGCTGATGACGAACGGGATCCGCCCCGCTCGGTTGAGGATCCACATCCGCTCGTCGATCGCCCTCGCCAGCGCAAGGGTCCGGTACATCGCGATGAGGTCGGCGTCGGTCAGCCCGACAGAGGCGGCGAGGGGGCTCGTCGCGGCGTCGCCGCTGCGGTCCGTGACCGTCATCTCGTCCTCCGTGTGCCGGGGCGTGTCGGGCGCCCGATCCGCCGGCCCGACCGGCGGTGCATCGGGACTAGAAGTTGATCGACCGCCCGTCGACGGCCATCGCGGTCTCGCCGAGGATCTCCGAGTACGTGGGGTGGGCGTGGGTCGTGGCGCCGATCTCCCACGGGGTGGCCTCGAGCACGAGGGCGAGGCTCGCCTCCGCGATGAGGTCCGTGGCGTGGGGGCCGATGATGTGGATCCCCAGCGTCTCGTCCGTGTCACGGTTCGCGATGATCTTCGTGAACCCCTCGTACTCGCCGCCGATGATCGCCTTGCCGACTGCCTGGAACGGGATCTTCGCGATCTTCGTGGGCAGGTCGCGCTTCTCGCACTCCTGCTCGGTCAGGCCGACCGACGCGATCTCGGGACGGCAGTACGTCGCACGGGGCTGCTTCACGTAGTCCATCGGGTGGATGTCCGGGTCGCCTGCGATCGTGTGCGCCGCGATGATCCCTTCGTGCGCTGCCGTGTGCGCGAGCATCAGCCCGCCCACGATGTCGCCGATCGCGTACAGGTGCGGCTCCTTCGTGCGCATGTGGCCGTCGACCTTGACGAAGCCGCGGTCCACCTCGGCCGCCGTCGTGTCCAGCCCGACGTCCTCGATGTTCGTCGCCCGGCCCGCGGCGACGAGCAGCATCTCCGCCCCGATCTCCGCGGCGTCCTTGCCTTCGGGACCAACGGTGATCCGAACGCCTGCGTCGTCCACGACGATGGCTGCGGGGTCGAAGCGGGCATTCGTCACGACCTTGATCCCGCGCCGGTTGAAGCTCCGCTCCAGCTCCTTGCTGACGTCACGATCCTCGAGCGGGACGATCGCCGGGAGGTACTCCAGCAGCGTCACCGTCGCGCCCAGGTCGTGGTACATCGAGGCAAACTCGGCGCCCACGGCACCGGCGCCGATGATGATCACCGAGGTCGGCATGGTGTCCATGCGCAGGACGTCGTCCGAGGTGACGATCCGCCGGCCGTCCGGGACGATCCCGGGCAGGCTCCTGACCCTGGAGCCCGTCGCGAGGATCACGTCGGTGGCGTTGAGGATCCGCTCCCCGCCCTTGCCCGGCGTGCCATCCTCGCCGGGTTGCACCACCCGGACCTTGTGGGCGCCCTCGAGGCGGCCGCGGCCGGCGACCCAGGTCACGTCGTACTTCTTGACGAGGCTCTGGACGCCCTTCCACATGCGGTTGACGACCATGTCCCGGCGGGCCGCGATCTTCGCGTAGTCGACGGTGGTCTCGCCGCCCAGCAGCAGCCCGAAGTCGCCCGCGTGCTTGAGCCGCTCGTTGAACGCGGCGCTCTCGAGGAGTGCCTTGGTCGGGATGCAGCCGCGGTGGAGGCACGTGCCGCCCAGCTTGTCCTCGTCGACCAGGGCCACGCGGAGCCCGAGCTGCGAGGCGCGGAACGCGGCGGCGTAGCCACCCGTCCCCGCACCGAGGACGACGAGATCGAAGTCGTTCGAGGAGCCGACGGCCACGGTCAGGGGGTCTCCGCTGGGGTCACGCGCGGGGCCGGCGTCGGGACCGTTCGGGTCCGCCGGACGCGGCACGCGTACGAGGGAAGGGACATCAGGTCGATCGTACACCTCGCCGAGAGACAGCCGCGCGGGCGGCCCGATCGCCGCGCGACGGAACCGACACGCGACCGAACGAAGAGGCCTGGCGAGGACCCGATCCCTGGGGTTAACGAGAAACCGGGCCGAGGAGCTCTCGGCCCGGTTTCGGTCGTTGTGCTGTTCCGATCAGCCGCCGCGCTGGGTTCGGAAGCAGTCCGAGCAGTAGACGGGCTTGCCGTTCGTCGGGCGGAAGGGAACACGCGCTTCCTTGCCGCACGAGGAGCAGGTCGCCTCGAACATCTCGCGGGGCGCGCTGCTGCGCTGGCCGTAGCCACCGCCGCCGTACCCGCCGCCGCCACCAGCGCCGCCGCCGGCGGAATAGCCGCCACCGCCGCCGTAGCCGGAGTCATAGCCGCCACCGCTCGAGTACGAGCTGGCGCCGCCGCCATACCCACCGCCACTCTCCGCGCCGCGGGCCGCCTTGCGGCTGGCGCGGCACGATGGGCAGCGACGGGGCTCCGAGAATCCCTTCTCGGTGTAGAAGGCCTGTTCGCGCTCGGTGAAGGCGAATTCCATCCCGCAGTCGGAACAGGTCAGTGTCTTGTCGGCCACGTGCCGATCTCCTCCAGTGTGTCGCCGCCTCTTGCCCGGGATCCTCGAGGTGCTTGCCGGAGGAGACCAAGTTTCGAACGTGCGAGGGTGCGTAATGCGTACACGGCTGCCCGTGCACGGGGGCAGTCTACGCACAAACCGCAACGGTGGCGATACCCAATTTTGCATCCGGGAAGGGACCTTCGGCCGTGGCGCGCAGGCCCCGGGGCGGGGTCAGCCCGGAGGGACGCCGAACTCACGCCGGGCGCCGTCGAGGAACCGCCCGACCTCGGCCGCCTGGCGCTCGGCACCCCAGCCGAGCACCTGCCCCGCGATCGCCGCGACACGTGACGCGACTGCCTGCCCACGGTCGGGCAGCGTATGGACGAGACGCAGGCGCCGGGCAAGCAGGTCGTCGAGCGACAGGGCCATCTCGCGGTCCACGGCCCAGGCGATCTCAGCCTCGAGGTACGGCGCGTCATCCACGAGTCGACGGTTGAGGTCGTGCGCCGCACCGACCGCCAGCACGGCCTCGGCGTCCGTCCCGTGGCGGTCCACGAGTGACATGGCCGCCTCGTCGCCGAGGGCGTGCTTGCCTGTCGCGAGCCGGGCGGCGAGCGCATCGAGGTCGGAGCGGCTCGCCGCGCCGTGGATCGGCAGGTTGCGGGTCTGGCTGGGGCGGGCCCGGGCCGCTGCCGGCCCCAGGGCGGCGTCGATCGCGTCGCGGGCCATGACCCGGTACGTCGTGTACTTGCCGCCGCTCACGCGCACGAGCCCGGGCGCCTCCACGCTGACCTTGTGCTCGCGCGAGATGCGGACCGTGGACCGTGCGTCCGAGGGGGCGATCAATGGCCGCAGCCCGGCGTACGTGCCCACGACGTCGGCGCGGGTGAGATCGAGGTCCAATGCCCCGTTCAGCGTCCCGAGGATCTCGTCCACGTCCTCGCCGGTGGCGGCGATCCGGTCGACGGGACCGCGGTGGGGACGATCCGTCGTGCCGATGACCCAGTGGCGCGGCCAGGGGACCAGGAAGGCGACCCGACCCGGGATCCGCAGGGTCATGCCGCCGCGGGCAGGGATGCGACCACGTGGGATGATGAGGTGAGCCCCGCGGGCCGGCAGCACCTGGAACGAGCCGGCGCCGAACGGTCGGTCAGGCATTGCGCCCCAGACGCCGGTCGCGTCGAGGACGGTCGTCGCCCGGACGTCGAAGGCGGCGCCGGACAGGCGGTCCTCGACGCGCGCACCCGTGACCCGTTGGCCGTCGAGGACTGGCGCCGTCGCGCGCACCCGCGTGACGGCGAGCACCGTTCCGGGCCAGCGTGCCTGCGCCGTCCGGACGACCGCGAGCGCGAACCGCGCGTCGTCCTCCATCGCGTCGTGGTACAGCAGCGCGCCCCGGAGGTCCTTGCGCACGAGGGTCGGCGCGTACTCGAGCGTCTGCCGGATGTCGAGATGTCGATGGCGGCCCGCCGACCTCGCGGACCCCAGCACGTCGTAGCCCGTGAGGCCTGCCTGGTAGAAGGCGCGCGCCACCACCCGGCGACCGTAGATCGGGAACAGGAACGCCTCCAGGCGGACGAGGTGCGGGGCGAGCCGCAGCAGCCGGGCGCGTTCCGCCAGCGCCTCACGCACGAGGCCCACCTCGCCCTGCTGGAGGTAGCGCAGACCCCCATGGATGAGCCGGCTCGAGCGCGAAGATGTCCCGGCGGCAATGTCCTCCTGCTCCACGAGCGCGACGCGCAGGCCACGACTGGCCGCGTCGAGCAGCGCCCCGGCGCCGACGATCCCGCCGCCGATGACGAGGATGTCCCACGGCTCGTTGGCCAGCCGCTCCAGGTCCGCGCCGCGTCGCGCGAGCGGCGGCCGGGTGTCGTGCGCGCCGGACGCGCTCGTCGTCCCGATCGTCATCCGGGTCGTCGGGCTCAGGCCCCGGGTCCCGGCCCAGGCGAGCGCAGGATCCGCCACAGGACGAAGGCGGTGCCCCCGATGAGCACGAGGATCAGCAGCGGCGTGTGGAAGACCACCCCCTGCACGCCCGCCGGGAGGAGCGCGGTCACGGCCGCCGCCGCGAGCACCGTCAGGATCACCACCAGGGCGACGATCAGCACCTCGCGCATCCCGGGCTGGCGGACGTCAGGCACGGTCGACCTCGGGCGGGATGCCGATTGGCGCGACGAGGATCCGTCCCGCGAGCGCCTTGCCGATCCGCGCGCTGAGGCCCGTCTTCGGCCGGTGGAAGGTCACCGTGAGGTCGGCCCGGACGACAGGCTCGGACGGGTCCCCGCTGGTCAGGTCCACCGCGGTCGGCGTGTCCACCGCGAGGACCGGGACGCCCGCGTCGCGCGCTCGCCGGATGACGCCGACCGCCTCTCGGATGGGCTCGCGAAGCTGACCACGCACGCCCGTGCCGAGCAGCGCATCCACGATGATCCCTGCACGCTCGGAGCCCTGGCCCAGGATCGCGACGTCCCGGGCGACCGCCACGTGGATCTTCGTCACCCCCTCGAGGCCGTCGAGGCGCTTCCAGTTGCGGGCCGCGTCCGGCGTGCTCGGTCGCTCTGACGCGGAGACGAGGACGGCGATCGCTGGCACGCCCCACTCGGCGAGCTTGCGCGCCGCAACGAACCCGTCACCGCCGTTGTTGCCCGGCCCCGCGAGGATGAGGACCGGCATGCCCATCCGGGCGTTGTGCTCCAGCAGAGCGCGCGCGGCGGCGGCCACGGCCGTCCCGGCGTGCTCCATGAGCGTGTCGCCGCTGATGCCCAGGCCCTGTGCCCGGTGGTCGAGGCCGGTCATGACCTCGGCGGAGATCGCCGTGCGCGCGCTGAGCGGGGCCCAGCGCAGCTCGAGCTCGTCGAGGCTGGCCGTGCGCAGCGTGGGATCGTCGGCGGGCAGGGGAACCGATCGGGTGGGCACGCCCCGAAGGGTACCTTCCCAACCGGCCAGCGGGTCCTCGCGGCGGCGTGAAGCCCGTCAGCGCGGGAGGCTCGCCTCAGGACCCGTCGGGGTGTCGCGCGCGTCGAGCAGCCCGTCGGCCGCCAGCGCCAGGACCGCCGCCCGGACGGCGCCCGGACCGTGATCCCCGATCGCCTCGTCGAAGCGGATCCAGCCGCCGCTCGCGTCGTCCCGGGCACGCTCGAGGATCCGGCCGCGGAGCCAGCGATTCGTGGCCTCGAAGGCCGGCTCCGGCCGACCACGAACCGCGGGCATGGCGTCGCCAGCCACGGCGGGTCGGACCCCGGCCGCGTACGCGCACCAGGCGATGGCCGGGCAGTCTGCGCAGTTGGGTCGACGGGGCCGGCACACCCGCTGCCCGACGTCCATCAGCGCGTGGGTCCAGGCACCCGCGCGATCGCTGGGGACTGACGCGTCCGCCAGCGCCTGCATTGCGGCCGCCAGCATCCCCTCCGGGCCACCGGCCACGATCCGACCGAGGACCCGCCGGACATTGACGTCGACGGCGCCTGCCGGCACCCCGTACGCGATCGCTGCCACGGCCCGCGCCGTGTACGGCCCGACGCCCGGCAGCGTCTCCAGGCCCGCGACCGTCGACGGGACGCGGCCGCCATGGTCCGCGACGATGGCCTTGGCCGCCCGATGGAGATGGACGGCGCGGCGGTTGTAACCGAGGCCCGCCCACGCCCGCAGGACGTCGGCGATCGGGGCGCGCGCGAGCGCCTCCACGGACGGAAAGCGCGCCATCCACGCGGTCCACGAACCCGCCGCGCGGAGGGCCTGCGTCTGCTGAGCCATGAGCTCGCTGACGAGGACGGCGTAGGGATCGGTGGTGGCTCGGAACGCCAGGTCGCGCCCGGTGGCGTCGTACCAGGCGAGCACCGCGTCCCGCAGGGCGGGCGGAACGGCCGCGATGGCCACGGCGGGTGCATCCACCCTCCTACGATAGGGCGCATGCGGTTCGGTGCGGCGTTCTGGGTGCAGCTGACGGGGTGGCCGGAGCTGCGCGCGGCCGTGCTCCATGCCGAGCGGGCGGGCTTCGACGACCTCTGGATCGACGACCACCTGTTGTCCGACGAGGCCGCCTGGACGGATGCCAAGCTCGAGGGCTGGACGACGCTGGCGGCGATCGCGGCGATCACCGTGCGGCCGCGGCTGGGGCTCATGGTCGCCGCCAACACGCTGCGCAATCCGGGGCTCACGGCGAAGCTTGCGACGACCCTGGACCACGTGAGCGACGGGCGGGCGATCCTGGGCATCGGCGCCGGCTGGTTCGAGCGCGAGCACGAGGCCTTCGGCTTCGACTTCGGCACGGGCTTCGGGGAGCGGCTGGACCGGCTGGCCGAGGCAGTCCCGCTGATCCGGCTGCTGCTCGACGGCGAGCGGGTGACGCACCACGGCCGCTTCTACGACCTCGACGACGCGATCTGCGCGCCGCGACCGATCCAGCCGCACCTCCCGATCCTCATCGGCGGCTCCGGGCCGCGCAAGACGCTGCCGCTCATTGCGCGCAGTGGTGACCTGTGGAACGCCTACGGCCTGCCCGACCAGCTCCGGGCGGCGGACGCGGTCCTCCGGGCGGCGTGCAAAGCTGCGGCCCGCGACGAGCGCGAGATCGAGCGGACCTTCAACGCGAACGTCGTCATCCGGGCCTCACGTGCCGAGGCAGAGCAGGCATGGACCGCATGGACCGCCGTCCACCGCCCGCAGGACGGCGAGGACCTGCTGACGGCGGCGGGCAGCGTCCACGAGGTCGCCGCGACCCTCGCGCGCTACCGGGACGCAGGCTTCGGGCACCCGGTGCTCATCTTCCGGACGCCGTTCGACCTTCAGACGATGGATCAGCTCGAGGAGCTGCGGGCGGCAATGGCGTGAGCCCGGGCGGGTTCGGCCGCAGCCACTTCGCGGGGTCGCCGGGGATCAGGCGGGCAGTGCCGCAAGCTCGGGGATCGTTGCGACGCTGACCGCACCGAGGCTCGCCAACGCGCGGCCGGCTGCAGTCTCGCCCCCGGCGATGCAGTCGGGCAGGCCGACCCCGCGGTACGAGGACCCGGCAAGGATGACCGCCGGCCACTCGGCCATCACCGCATCGATCGCCGCGACTCGTCGCAGGTGACCGACCGTGTAGCGGGGCATCGAGCCCGCGTAGCGAACGACGCGGACGAGCAGCGGCTCGCCGGTGATGCCGAGGGTCAGCTCGGCGTCCGCGCGCGCGGCCGCGACGAGCGCGTCGTCGGGGAGCGATGTCCATGCGCCCTCGTCGCGGACGAACATCCGCAGCAGCACGGTGCCGTCGGGCGCCCGGTCGGGCCACTTCTCGGACGTCCAGGTGCAGGCGGCGATCGCGCCGCCCTCGGTCGGCGGGACGAGGTAGCCGTGGCCCACCAGCGGGTGTTCGACCCGCTCGCGCGGATACGCCAGGGTCACGAGGATCGACGTGCCGTGCGGGATCGCGTCGAGCGCGAGCGACGCGGCGGGCAGCTCGCCGTCCAGGAGCACGGCGGCGACCGGCGCGGGCGTGGCGATCACGGCCGCATCGAACGGGACGAGCGAGCCGTCCGCGAAGCGCGCAGCGACGCCACTCCCGGCGCGTGTCAGGGTGCGCACGCCGCAGACCGTCCGGACGTCCACGCCGAGCGGGCCGAGCGAGGCGGCGAGCGCGCCGGTCAGGCCGTCCATGCCCCCGCGCAGGGAGGCGAACGCGCCGAGTGACGCGGCGCCGGCGGGTCGCGCAGCCATCGCGCGCCGCATCTTCCGGCCGTCCGCGAGTCCCGCGAACAGCAGGCTCCGGTGGTCGGCCTCCGCGGTCCGCAGCTGCGGGACGACCGCATCGAGGCTGAGCTCGTCGATCGGCGTCCCGTACACGCCGCCGACGAGCGGGCCGGCCAGGCGGTCCACGAGCGGCGACCCAAGCCGGCGGCGCAGGAAGGTCCCAACGGCCTCGTCGTCCGGGCCGAGCATCCGCGGCCAGGCGATGTCCTTCGCCATGCGCAGCTTCTCGGGCCACGAGAACAGGGGTGACATCGCGAACGGCAGTGCCCGTGTCGGCAGCACGAGGCCGAGGCCCGCGGGCATGGGCACGAGGCGACCGCGATGACGGATGAAGACGGCGCGTGGGTCCCTGGTCCCGACCAGCTCGTCGCCGAGGCCGAGGTCCCGGGCGAGCCGGACCGCCGCGGGCCGGGTCACGAGGAACGAATCCGGGCCGCCTTCGATGACGAAGCCATCAGACCGCTCCGTGGAGATCTTGCCGCCCAGCCGCGGGCCGCCCTCGGCGACGGTGACCGGCACGCCGTGGAGCGCCAGCGCGCGCGCCGCTGCGAGCCCGCTGATGCCGCCGCCGATGACGAGGACGCCGGTCATGGCTACGCTCCGTCAGGCCGTCGCCGCGGCGACGGGCATCCCGTACGCCGGGACGGTGCCGCTCGGCACGAACGGGCACAGCGGATCGGCCTCGAGCGGATCACCGGTCCAGGCATAGGCCCGGGCCCGGGACCCGCCGCACACGCGCGTGTACTCGCACGACCCGCAGCGGCCCTTGAAGCCCTCGGGGTTGCGCAGGTCGCGCATCACCGGGTGGTCGCGATAGAGGTCCACGATGGACGCCCCGCGCACATTGCCCAGCGGGATCGGCAGGAAGCCCGACGGATTGACGGTCCCGTCGTGGTTGATGAACACGATCCCGTTGCCATCACGGATGCCGAAGCCGCGTCCGACCGAAGTCGCGCGGATCGCGTCCTCGTCCATCCCCGCAGCCTGCATCTCGCGGATCGCCAGGCGGCGGTAGTGCGTGGCCTCGGTCGTCTTGACCTGGAACGGCGCCTGCGCGCTGAGGCCGAACAGCCAGCCGTTGAGCTTCTCGGACTGGCCCGGTGTGATCTCGCGGAGGCCGCTCCCCCGCCCCGTCGTGATCAGCATGAACAGGCTCCAGCGCATGATGTCCATGCCCTTGAGCAGCTCGTAGACGGCAGGCAGGTCCTCCAGCGTCTCGTCCGTGACGAGCGTGTTGACCTGGATCGGGAGGCCGGCGGCACGCGCCCACTTCGCCGCCTGGAGCGTCTTGTCGAACGTGCCCGGGACCATCCGGAAGCCGTCGTGGCGCTCCGCGTCGGAGCCGTCGATGGACAACGAGATGTTCTGGACACCCGCGTCGCGCAGGCTGTCCATGATCTCCTTGGTCAGGAGCGGCGTGGCCGCGGGCGCCAGGGACGCGCCGATGCCTCGCTCCGTTGCTGCCCGGACGAGCTCGTGGAGGTCGGGCCGGTTGAGCGGATCGCCCCCGGTGAACACGACGTGCGGGTATGGGCGGCCGAACTTCGTGATCTCGTCGAGGAGCGCGTAGCCCTCCCCGGTGGTGAGCTCCAGCGGGTTGCGGTCCGCCTGGGCCGTCGCGCGGCAGTGGCGGCAGGCGAGCCCGCACGCGAGGGTCGTCTCCCAGTACACGAGCATCGGCGCCCGGTCATAGATGAAGCCGTCCGCGCGGACCGCGCCGACGCCCGTGATGCCGGACGGGTGTCCGCCGGGATGACCGGGATGGCCGCCGGGGTGACCGGGGCGCCCGGCCGGCCGCGCGGCGGGGAGCGGATCGATCTGGGTGGTCATCGGGAGACTCCTCCGGCCGCCGCTGCGACCTCACGGGGACCGAACGCCGCGGCCGCGATGTCGGCCAGTCCGGCGATGAAGGTCGGGTCGGTGTTCATCGAGCGGGCGCGCTCGAGGCGGATCCCCACGTGCCGTGCGACGCCCTGCGCCTCGATATCGATGTCGTACAGCACCTCGAGGTGGTCGGCCACGAAGCCCACGGGCCGGATCACGATCTCCGTGACACCCTCGGCGCCCAGGCGCCGGAGCTCCGCGAGGATGTCCGGGCCCAGCCACTCCTCGCCCGTGCGCCCGGCGCTCTGGAAGCTGAACGTCGAGCGCTCGAGACCCAGCGCCTGCGCGACGAGGCGCGCCGTCGCCGCGAGCTCGTCCGGGTATGGGTCGCCGTCGGCGAGGACGCGCGCCGGGAGGCTGTGGGCGGTGAACATCACGAGCGGGGTGGACGGATCCGGGAACCGGTCCAGCGCTTCGCGTGTCGTCGTCGCGAGGGCGTCGATGAACCGCGGCTGGTCGTGCCACGACTCGACGTAGGTCACCGCCGGAGCGTGGTCCCCCACCTCGGCCAGGGCGGTGTCGACCGCGCGCCGGTAGCCTGCGGCGTTCGAGGATGCCTGCGGGGCCATCGCGATCGCGACGAAGCGTTCGACGCCGTCGGCGCCCATGCCCTTGACGATGTCGCCGATGCGCGGCGCGATGTGGCGCATGCCCGCGTACACCGGCATGGGCAGTCCGCGCGCGGTGAGCTCCGCCTCGAGCGCGGCTCGCTGCTGCTCGACGATGTGGCTCAGCGGGGACCCGCCGCCGATCGCCCGGTAGCGACCGAGGAGCTCCTCGAGCAGGTGTGGGGCGGGCGGGTTGCCGCGCCGGATGTCGGTGTAGTACGCCTCGACCTGGTCCAGCCTGTCGGGCGAGCCATAGGCCATGAGCAGGACGGCGTCGCGGGTCATCGGGAGCCTCCGAAGGCGTGGACGAGGTCCACGAGGCGGGTGAGCTTGTCGGGATCGGTCCCGGGGAGCACGCCGTGCCCCAGGTTGAAGATGTGGCCCGGGCGGCGGTTGTTCTCCTCCAGCACCCATCGGGCGCCCTCGGCAACGCCGTCCCACGGGCCGAGCAGCAGCACCGGGTCGAGGTTGCCCTGGACCGCGCGATCGCCGAGCAGCATGCGTCCCTCGGACAGCGCGATTCGCCAGTCGAGGCCGATGACGTCGCCACCGGCTGATGCCTGGAGCCGGAGGAGCCCCGATGTGCTCACGCCGAAGTGCGTGCGTGGCACACCGAGCTCCGCCAGCCCATCGAACAGGCGCTTCATCCACGGCCACAGGCGGCGCTCATAGTCCAGCGGGCTGAGCCCGCCCACCCAGGAGTCGAACACCTGGACGGCCTCGGCCCCCGCCGCCACCTGCGCCCGGAGATACCGCAGGGTCGTCTCGACGAGCACGTCGAGGAGCGCCGCCCACGTCTCGGGCTGGGCATGCATGAGCGTCTTGGTGGTGACGAAGTCGCGCGACGGCCCGCCCTCGATGAGGTAGCAGGCCAGCGTGAACGGTGCGCCCGCGAACCCGATGAGCGGCACCGGGGACTCGCGGCGCACGATGCCGATCGCCTCGAGGAGCGGGGCGACCGCCTCCGCGGGCTCGAACGCGCGGAGCGCCTCGACGTCGGCCATCGTGCGGATCGGGTGCTCGATGACGGGCCCGATCCCCTCCTTGATGTCGAAGGCGACGCCCAGCCCGGCAAATGGGGTCGTGATGTCCGCGAACAGGATCGCGGCGTCGACGCCCAGGCGGCGGACCGGCTGGAGGGTGACCTCGGCGCACAGGGCGGGATCGCGGGTGATCTCCAGCAGGGTCGCGGTCTCCCGAACCTTGCGGTACTCGGGCAGCGCACGGCCGGCCTGGCGCATGAACCAGACCGGCGTGGTGTCGACGGGCTCGCTACGGGCGGCGCGCAGGAAGCGGGCCTCCGGGCGGGGCGCGGGCGTCGTCACGCTGGGTGCCTCGGTGGTCATGCCGCGAACGCCGTGCGTGCGGCCGCAAGCGTCTCGCGGACCTCCCCCTCGCCGTGGGTGGCGCCAACGAACCAGGCCTCGAACTGCGAGGGCGGCAGGAGCACGCCGTGGTCCAGCATCGAGCCGAAGAAGCGGGCGTAGGCATCGCGGTCCGATGCGAGGGCCTGGGCGCCGTCCTTCGGCGCGTCGGGCCGGAAGAACAGGGTCAGCAGGGAGCCGACGCGGGCGATCGACACGTCGTGCCGCCCGGCGGCCGCGGCTGCCTCGCGCAGCCCGGCCTCGAGAGCCGCCCCCGTCGCCTCCAGCCACTCGTAGACCGATGGCCGCAGCAGGTCCAGCGTCGCGACGCCGGCGGCCATCGCCAGCGGGTGCCCCGACAGCGTGCCCGCCTGGTATACGGGTCCCTCGGGCGCGATGTGGCGCATGAGGTCCGCCCGGCCGCCATACGCGCCGACCGGCAGGCCGCCGCCGATGATCTTGCCCAGCGTGGTCAGGTCGGGCGTGACGCCGTAGCGTGCCTGCGCGCCGCCGCGGGCGACGCGGAACCCCGTGATCACCTCGTCGAAGATGAGCAGCGCGCCGTTCGCGTTCGTCAGATCGCGCAGGCACTCGAGGAAGCCCGGGGCGGGCGGGACCACGCCCACGTTGGCCGCGACGGGCTCCACGATGATCGCCGCGATCGTGTCGACGTGGCGCTCGAACACGTTCGCCACGGCCTCGAGGTCGTTGTAGGGGATGACGATCGTGTCCCCGGCGGCGGCCGCGGTGACGCCCGCGGAGCCCGGCATCGCGAGCGTCGCCAGCCCGGAGCCCGCCTCCACGAGGAGGCTGTCACCGTGCCCGTGGTAGCCGCCGGCGAACTTGACGATGCGGTCGCGGCCGGTTGCACCGCGCGCCAGCCGGATCGCGCTCATGACGGCCTCGGTGCCCGATGACACGAAGCGCAGGCGCTCAAGCGACGGCATCGCCTCGCGGATCCGCGTGCCGAGCTCGATCTCGCCCGGGGAGGTCGCACCGAGCGCGAACCCGTGGAGTGCCGCCTCACGGACGGCGTCGACGACCGCCGGCTGGCCGTGGCCGAGGATCGCCGGCCCCCAGGAGCCGATGTAGTCGAGGTACCAGTTGCCGTCCGCGTCGCGGACACGCGGCCCGCGACCGGTGTCGAGGATGAGCGGCGGCCGGCCGACCGACCGGAACGCGCGGACCGGGCTGTTGACGCCGCCCGGGAACAGGTCGTCTGCCTGCTGCCGGAGGAGCGCCTGCCGGCCACCCGCGAGGTGCTGGGGGGCCGCCGGTGTGGGGACGTTGACGGACATCTCAGGACTCCCGGGACCAGGCCGCGAGGTCCGCGGCGGCGTAGGTGACGACGAAGCCCGCGCCCGCGCGCAGGATCGCCGTCGTGGACTCCGTGAGCGCCCGGCGCCGGTCCAGCCAGCCGTTGCGGGCGGCGGCTTCGATCGAGGCGTACTCCCCGCTGACCTGGTAGGCACCGATCGGCACGTCGTACCGGGCACGGGCGGCCGCGAGGATGTCGAGCTGCGGGAGTGCGGGCTTCACGAGGAGCATGTCGGCACCCTCGACGATGTCGATCGCGATCTCGCGCATGGACTCGCGGCCGTTGGCCGGGTCCATCTGGTATCCGCGCCGGTCGCCGAAGCTTGGCGTGGAGCCCGCGGCGTCGCGGAACGGGCCGTAGAACGCCGACGCGGTCTTCGCGGCGTAGGCCATGATCGCGATGTCCTGGGCACCGGCGGCGTCGAGGCCCCGCCGGATCGCGGCGACCTGGCCATCCATCATCCCGCTGGGCGCGACGATGTCGGCGCCGGCGAGCGCCTGGCTGGCCGCCGTGCGGGCGTAGAGCTCGATCGTGGCGTCGTTGTCCACGCGCCCATCGGCGAGGAGCGGCCCGCAGTGGCCGTGGTCGGTGTACTCGCACAGGCAGGTGTCCGCGATGAGGACGAGGTCGAGGTTCGCGTCCCGGAACCGCCGCAACGTCTCCTGCACGATGCCGTCGTCCACCCAGCCGCCCGTGCCAATGGCGTCCTTGGTCGCCGGGAGCCCGAACAGGATCACCCCGCCGATTCCCAGCGCCTCGAGCGCGCGGGCGTCGGCCAGCGCCTCGTCCGGGGTCACGCGCTCGACGCCGGGCATCGAGCCGACGGGCTCGCGGCCTCCGTGGCCCGGGTAGACGAACAGCGGCGCGACGAGCTGACGAGGATGGATCCGCGTCTCACGCACGAACGCGCGCAGCGTCTCGGTGCGCCGGGCTCGGCGCAGCCGATGGGCAGGATCGGGAGCGAAGGCCAACGGGGGTGCGGACGCCGACGCGGGGGCAGCCCCCGGGGAGGCGACGCCGGACGCCAGGTCCGGGGCGCCGAGGCGGGCGACGACGCGGCTCATCGGGCTCCTCCGGTTGGGGCAGGCTCGGGGGATGCGTCGGGGATCGCGTGGTGGGCGAGGAAGTCAGGCGCAGCGCGCGTGCCCAGGGCGATCGCGACGAACGTGGCGAGTGCCGCGGGCTCGATCGATGGCCCGACGATGACGCGGGCGTAGCCGACCTCGCGGGCTGCTGCCGCGGACGGCTCGCCGATGGCGATGACCGGAGCTGCGAGCAGCCGCGCGCGGGCGGCGTCGTCGGCGGCCAGTGCGAGGAGGCCGCGGGCCGTGGACCCGCTGGTCACGATGATGGCGTCCACGGGGCCGTCGTCCAGCGCCGCGGCGAGCCGCGGTCGGGAGGCGACGGGCGCCTCGAGCGTGCTGTAGGCGACCACCTCGGTCACGGTGGCGCCGCGTTCACGCAGCGCGTCGGGCAGGGTCCCGTCCGCGATATCGGTCCGCGGCAGCAGGATGCGCTCCCGGCGAGCCAGCGGCAGCTCCCGGGCGAGGGCGGCGGCCGTCGGCAGGCTCGGGACGAACACCTCCCGGACGCCGGCCGCGGCGAGCACGCTCGCGGTCTGGTCGCCGACGGCGGCCCAGGTCAGCAGCTCGAGGGCGACCGAGAGCCGGGCACCGTTCTCGAGCACGGCCCGCGCGGCATTGCCGCTCGTGACCACCACCCGGTCGCCCGCCTGGGCGGCGAGTATCGCCGCGTCGAGGTCCGAGCCGACGCCCGCCGGGACGATCTCGATCGAGGGCACGTTGACGGCATCGATCTCGTGCGCCGCGAGGGCGCGCAGGACCGCGGCCGCCTGGCCATCGGTTCGACCCAGCAGGACCCGCGGCCGCTCGCGCAGGACGACGACCCGTGCGGCGAGGCGCGCGGCGAGCGCGAGGTTCGCGCCGGGGCGGTCAATGCCGCGGACCCACACGATGAGCGCAATGGCGTCGGCGAGGGTGGCCTGCGCGTACGGCGACCACGTCCGCTCGGCGGCAGCGACAACCTCCAGCGAGCCGTCGTCGAGGACCCGCGCGAGCGCCCCGATCGGCGACCGGCAGCCGCCACCCGTCCCGTTGAGGAGCGCGCGTTCGGCCTGGACCGCCACGCGCGTGGCCGGATCATCGAGCAGCCCGACGGCGGCGATCGCCTCGGCGTCGTCGTTACGCACCTGGAGCGCGAGTGAGCCCTGCCCCGGGGCGCTCGCGACGGACGCGGACGGCAGGATGTCGTCGATGCGGTCGGCAAGCCCCAGGCGGGTCAGTCCGGCGACCGCCAGCACCAGCGCGTCGGAGTCGCCGCGATCGAGCTTCGCGAGACGGGTGTCAACGTTGCCGTGGAGCGGATGGACATGGAGGTCGGGGCGGAGGGCCCGCAGGAACGCAACCCGTCGGGGGCTGTCGGTGCCGACGCGCGCTCCGTGCGGGAGCGTCGCGAGGGTCGTGCCACGGTCGCGGCACACCAGGCCGTCGCGCGGGTCCTCGCGCGGCGGGTAGGCCGCGATGACCAGCCGCGGGTGCTCGTCTGTCGGGACGTCCTTCGCGGAGTGGACGGCGAGGTCCACGTCGCCGTTCAGCAGGGCGCCGACGATCCGGCCCACGAACGCGCCCTCGCCCCAGGCGGTGTCGACGGGGCGGTCGTCGCCCTCGGTGCGGATGATCAGGAGCTGGGTCGGGACGCCGTGCTCTGCCAGGCGGGCGGCGACCCACCGGGCCTGGACCAGCGCGAGCTGGCTGCCGCGGGTGCCGATGCGGAGGGTTCGAGTCATGGGACGCAGCTCGCTCAGAGGGAGAACAGGGTGCGAGCGGCCTGCTCCAGCTCGCCCGTCTTGTCGTCGCGCAGCCGGACGAGCGGCGCGTGCAGGAGGCCGGCGACGAGGCGGTGGCTCATCTGGACGACGAGCTCGCGGTCCGCCTCCGCGAGATCGGCTCGGCGGAACAGCCGCTCGAGCTCCTCGGCACGACGCTCCTCGGCATGGTCTGTGAGGGCCTGGATCGCCGGCACCGCGGCCCGGGCGCGGATCCACTGGGCGAAGCTCTGCTCGGCCTCGTCGAGGACCCGCTCGAAGCGGATCCGGAGGCGCTTGCGCAGCTCGTCCTGCGGGCTGCGGGCGAGGTCGTCGACCGAGGTGTATCGCGTACCCAGCGCCTCGCGCATGTCCAGGGCGAGTGCCGGCGGCGACGATAGGTCCACCACGGGCTGGCCACCCGCGAGGAGCGCGTCGCGCGCGCCGGCCGAGAGCGGCCAGCGGGCGCCGATCGCAAGGATGACGGCGTCGACCTCGGGCAGCGGCGCATGGACCCCGAACGCGGCGGGCTCGCCGTTCGCGTCGTAGGCGAGCGCGGCCGCCCGGTCCGAGCTGCGGTTCGCGACGAGGACGCGGGCGCCCTGGCGGGACGCGGCGAGCGCCGAGAGGCGGGCCATGCGCCCGGCCCCGACGACCAGCACGCGCCGGCCGAGGAGCGGCCCCGTCACCGGGACGATCCGGTCGAGTGCGACGTCCGCGAGCGAGCGCGGCGGGCCTTCACGCCACGAGCGCGTCTCGCGGCCGAGGTGGAGCGAGATCTGGAACAGCCGCTCGAGCACCGGGTGGAGGCCCGTGGCGGAACGGTTCGCCGAGCCGACCGGGACCGGGCAGCCCGCGGCCGCGGGCAGATGCCGGCCGGAGAGACACTCGCGCAGCTGGTGGAGGATCTGGTCCTCGCCCACGACGACGCTGTCCAGCCCGGAGGCGACCGTGAACACGTGATGCGCGGCGGCCATGCCCTCGAGACGCCGGGCGCCGGCGGGGAGGGTCGGGAGACGCAGCGGCGCGAGGCCCGTGACCGGCTCGTCGACGACGAACAGCTCGATCCGGTGGCAGGTCCGCAAGAGGATCGCGCGTGGATCGGCGGCGACCTTCGAGGCGGCGTCGCCGAACGCCTCGCGCTCCTCGCTTGGGACATGGCGCGCATGCGCGACGAGCGCAACCAGTCCCTGCGCCTGCCCGGGGTCCGGCGCCCAATCCGCCGGGGGCGCGGCGGGCAGGCGCGGGTGGGACGCGGGAACGGCGATGTCGGTCACGATGGGCTCCCGGTGGACGAGGCGGGACGCCGGGCGCGGCGGCCAACTCCCGGCGCGGCGGCCTCCCAGCCGCGGAGCGTGGCGAGCAGCAGGCCGTCGAGCGCGGTGTTGGCGTCGGCGATGAGCGTGGACGTGGCGGTGGCGTCGAACTCGCGGCGGCGGGCGATCGCGCCGAGCTCGGTCAGGAACGGCCGGCGGAAGCGCAGGAACAGGTCGGCGGTGGTCGCCGACGCGAGCCCCTCGAGCCCGGCCACCCGCCCGTACTCGGTGCACGCATCGCCGGCGTCACGGAGGAGCTCCTGGCGTCGGGCCGCATCGTCGGTGTCAAGGGCCGCGACGAGCGACGCGACGATGCCGCGCCCGTAGCCGCGGAAGCGCTCGCGATGGGCGTCATCGAGCTCGTCGATCCAGGGGATGTGAGACGGGCTGTCGACGGCCGCCCGCCGGTACCCCCGTGCCATCCGGCCCGGCGTCTCGCCGAGGTCGCCGAGCGATGGGCGTGCCGTTGGCCGGTCGGGCAGCAGCGCCTCGAGGCCCGTCCGCGAGAAGCGGCGGTGGCCGCCCGGCGTGACAAACGTCCGGATCGTGCCACCGTCCCCCCAGCGGCGGATCGTCGACGGCGAGACGCCCAGGAGCCGGCACGCTTCGGTCAGCGGCACCCAGCCCGGGTCCTTCGCGGCCGTCCGAACTGTCATCGCGCTCCGCAACCTCCCAAATCTCCCAAAGCCATCCAAGGCTCCCAGCATTCTACCCATGAATCGGGGTGGCCCCGACAGGGCATTCTGGCCCGGCGTGCAACCCAAATGGCCCGGGACCCGCCCGGCGACGGACAGCGTGACCGGGCTGGAATCTGGAGATTTCTGGCGGAAACGGGGCGTCGGGACGACTGCCTGAGTGTGCGCAGCATGACCGCCGGCCCGCCGGTCCCGGGAACCTCGGGCGGTTCCTCCCTTCCGTCCGGATGGGCCGGCCGGGCCTACTAAGGACATGCCGCCCTCGACCCTCACCAAGCGCCCCATGATCAGCGCCGACGAGCACGCGTCGCTCGCGCATGTGCCCGTGGGCTGGAGGCGGCGCGTCGTCGCCGTCGACGAGCCTGCACGTGCCGAGCTCGAGCGCGAGGGCCTGCTCCCGGGCACCGTTGTCGTGGTGACGAGCCGGACGCCGCTCGGCGGACCCGTCGTGGTGGAGCTCGGGCGTGCCCGGCTCGCCCTCTCGGCCAGCGTCGCCGCCCAGGTCGGCACGGCGCCCTACTCCGAGCGCGCCCCCGCCGCGGTCACGGACCGGATCGACCCGTCCTGATGGCGTCGGCGACCGCCTGCCACCCCGCGTCCCCGGGCCTGGCCGTCGCCGTCGACAACCTGCCGATCATCGCCCTCGTCGGCCGGCCCAACGTCGGCAAGTCGACCTTCCTCGCCCGCGCGAGCCACCGCTTCATCGAGACGGCGAACGCTCCCGGGACCACCGTCTCGCTGGCGCGGCTGCGCGTCGAGGTCGGCGGAGAACCCGCGTGGCTCGTGGACCTGCCGGGCACGCGGTCGCTGGACGACGAGCCGGCGGGCGACTCCCCGTTCTGGGAGCTCCTCCTGCAGGCCGAACCCGACGTGATCCTCGTCGTGGCGGACGCCGGCAACCTCGCCCGCCACCTGCCGCTCGCGCTTGCGTGTCGGGACCTGGGTTTGCCCGTGGTGCTCGCGGCCAACCTTGCGGACGAGGCCGCCAAGCGCGGCATCCGGGTCGACGCCGGCCGGCTGGGCCAGTTGCTCAACGCGCCCGTCCACGTGACCTGCGGGCGGACCGGCGACGGCGTCGACGCGGCGCTCCGGGACGCGGTCCGGCTGGGCAACCAGCGGCGGGCCGTGCGGGCAGGCGACGCATCGCCGCGCGGGTCGGTGCCCGCGCCGCTCTACGGCTTTGCGCTCGACATGCGCTTGCGCGAGACCGCCGCCACCCTGTCGCTGGAACCCCGCTCGCTGGGGGCCGCGGCCGCCGTCGAGCCACTCCAGGCGGGCGTCCTGCGGGGTGCCGTCTCCGCGCGCGGCGGGGCGACCCTCCGCCTCGGGCGCGAGCTCGAGCCCTCGCGCTGGACCTCGGCCGCCGCGTGGGCCAACCAGGTCGAGATCCGCCACGACGTGCCCGAGACGCTCGCCGACCGTGTCGCCCGCTGGAGCACCGCCCCGTGGCCCGGGATCCCGCTGTTCCTGGGGGTGAGCATCGCCGCGTTCCTCGCCGTGATCTACGTCGGCGGCTTCCTGGCGGCGATCCTCGGGACCGCGTGGGCTGCCACGGTCTCTCCGTTCCTCGCCGTCGTGCTGCCGGCGGTGATGCCGATCCCGGTCGTCGCGGCCGCGCTCCTGTGGGCGCTTGACGGGGGGCTGCTGGCGATGATCTCGGTGGGCATCCCGTACGTGCTGACGTTCTACCTGCTGCTCGCGGTCCTGGAGGACTCCGGGTACCTCACCAGCGCGGCCGTGCTGATGGATCGCGTGTTCGGCGTCATGGGCCTGCCGGGCCGCACGGCGATCCCGCTGCTCGCCGCCGCCGGCTGCAACGTGCCGGCGATCTACGGGACGCGGGTCCTGCGCACCAAGCGCGAGCGCATCCTCGCGTCGTTCCTGATCACGCTGACGCCCTGCTCCGCCCGGTCCGCCGTCGTCATCGCGGCGCTCGCCCCGTTTGCGGGCGTGGGCGCGGCGATCGCCGCCTTCGGGGTCGTGGCAGTCGCGACGATCGGTGCAGGCCTCGGCGCGAACGCGCTGATCCCGGGCCGCCAGCCATCGCTCGTGCTGGAGCTCGCGCCCCTGCGGATGCCCGTCCTGCGCCACGTGTGGACCAAGGCCTGGTGGCGGTTCCGCGGCTTCGTCGTCACGGCCACGCCGATCATGCTCATCGGCTCGCTGGTGCTCGGGTTCATCTACGAGGCCGGCATGTGGCAGGGCATCGCCGACGTCATCGGCCCGTCCGTGCAGTGGCTCCTGGGGCTGCCGGCGATCGCCGGCGTGGCGATGGCCTTCGCGTTCCTGCGCAAGGAGCTCGCGCTGCAGCTGCTGATCGCCTTTGCGGCGGTGCAGTTCGGGCGGTCGATGGGCCTCGGCGACCTGATGAGCCCGCCCCAACTGTTCGTCTACGCGGTGGTGTCGAGCCTGTCGATCCCGTGCATCGCGACGCTGGCGGCGCTCCGGGGCGAGCTCGGCAACCGGGCGGCGATCGGGATCTCGATCGCCTCGCTGGCCCTGGCGATCGGGGTCGGCGCGCTGCTCGCCCGGCTGCTGGGGATCGCATAGCCCGTCCTCGGTGCCGGACGCGGTAGCCTGTTCGCATCGTCCCCCAACCGAGGATCGTCGTGACCGAGCCCGATCTCAACGCCGTTGTCCGATACACCGTCTGGGCCATCTACGCCCGCACCGGCGGCGCGGAGCCCGGCGCCGGCGCCGCGGCCGAGCTCGCCCGCTGGGCCGACGGGCTCGCGGCCGACGACGTCGTCCTGCGTGGCCTGTACGACGTCTCCGGCCTGCGCGCGGACGCGGACGTCATGCTCTGGCTGCACGGCCCCAGTGCGGAGTCCCTCCAGGCGGCGCTCCGGGACTTCCGCCGGACCACCGCGGGCGGCGTCACCCGCCTCGCCTTCTCCGTATTCGGCACTCACCGCCAGGCCGAGTTCAGCCGCGATCATGTCCCGTCGTTCATGCTGGGCACCCAGCCCCTGGGCTGGTTGTGCGTCTACCCGTTCGTCCGCTCCTACGAGTGGTATCTCCTCCCCGAGGATGAGCGTCGCGAGATGCTCCGCGAGCACGGTCTGGCCGGACGCACGTTCCCGCAGGTCCAGGCGAACACCGTCGCGGCGTTCGCGCTCAACGACTACGAGTGGATCCTCGCGCTCGAGGCAGACGACCTGCACGACCTGGTGGATCTCATGCGCGACCTGCGGTCGACGGCCGCGCGGCGACACGTCCGCGAGGAGATCCCGTTCTACACGGGCAGGCGGATCGACGCGGCGGGGATCGTCGAGGTCCTCCGGTGAGCGGGTACGACGCGCTGCTCCTCGTCTCCTTCGGTGGCCCGGAGGGTCCCGATGACGTGATGCCGTTCCTCGAGAACGTGACCCGCGGTCGGGGCATCCCGCGGGAGCGCCTCGAGGCGGTCTCGCACCACTACCTGGCCCTGGACGGCGTGAGCCCGATCAACGCGCAGAACCGGGCCCTGCTCGAAGCCCTCCGGCCGGTGCTCGCCGCCCGGGGCATCGGCGTGCCCGTGTACTGGGGCAACCGCAACTGGGACCCATTCCTCGGTCCAGAGCTGGAGCGGATCCACGCCGACGGCCACCGGCGGGTGCTCGCGATCACGACCAGCGCCTACGCGTCGTACTCCGGCTGCCGGCAGTACCGCGAGGATCTCGGCGGCGCGCTGGTGGCGACCGGGCTGGGCGACGAGCTCGCCATTGACAAGGTTCGGCACTACTTCGATCACCCCGGGTTCGTCGCGCCGTTCGCGGACGGGGTCGCGGCGGCGCTCGAGGCGCTTGCGGCAGACGGCGTGTCGGTCGACGCGACCCGCCTGCTGTTCACGACCCATTCGATCCCGACGGCGATGGCCGCGGCCTCGGGACCACCCGGCCAGTTTGACGCGGACGGCGCGTACGTGGCGCAGCACCGCGCGGCGATCGAGGCCGTGCTGGCCCGGGTGTCCGCACGCGGGATCGACGTTCCGGCCTGGGAGCTCGTGTACCAGTCCCGCAGCGGGTCGCCGCACGTCCCGTGGCTGGAGCCGGATATCAACGACACGCTGCGCGCAGCCGCCGAGGCGGGGACGACGGCCGCCATCGTGGTCCCGATCGGGTTCGTGAGCGACCACGTCGAGGTCGTCTGGGACCTCGATACGGAGGCCCGCGAGACCTGCGCCGAGCTCGGAGTGCGGATGATCCGAGTCGCGACGCCGGGGACGCAGCCCGCGTTCGTCGAGGGGATCGTGGACCTCGTCGCGGAGCGCATGGCCGGCGGTCCGGTCAAGGCGCTGAGCCCGCTCGGACCGTGGCCCGCGGTCTGCGCCCGCGGCTGCTGCGCGAACCCGCGCGCGCACCTGCCGACGGTGGCCGGCGAGGACTGACGGGACGTCGTCGCCGGCTGGGGTCGCGACGCGGGGTTCCAACCGGGTACCCGTCCGCGCGGGGGCTCAGCGCGTTCCTGAGACCTTCCGGGGGTCGATGCGAAGGGTGCCCCTGGCGATGGCGTCGAGAGCGGCCTTGCCGCCTCCCGCCCGCTGCTGCTCGAGGGCTGCGACCAGCGTGTCCGTATCCACGCCGAGCACGTCGATCGAATCGTCGAGCCCGTTGTAGCCCGCACTGACGATCCCGTCGGGCGGCCGGACCGTCGGCAGGACCAGAAGGACCCCGGCAAGCACCCTGGTGTCGATACAGCTGGACGCGACCGCGACGCCGCGCGGAACAAGCCGGAGCTGCCACTCGGCCAGCGCGGCCCGGTCCACGACCACAATCGGCTTCGTGCCATCGAACACCACCGCGAGAAAGCCCGGGTCCTGCTCATACGTGGCCTGGAGCTGTTCGAGCACGTCGGCGGCGGCTCCTCGGAGGTTCGTCGCGACCCCTGGAACGGCGCCGGGACAGACGCTGCGACCCACCTGCCGGGCGGCCGGCACAGACGTTGTCGCGGGCAAGGTGATCGAAGGCGGCCCGCAACCGGCAGCCAATACGAGCGCAAGCAGGGCAGCGACGAGGACAGGGCTCGCGCCCGGCACCAGGCTTCGCACCGCAGCCACGCTTGGCACCGCAGCCTCAGGCGCCCCCCTCGGCGAGGACCCGGGCGTCGGTGCGCCGCCACAGCTCCGCGGCGAGCAGCTCGGCGACCGCAGGCTCCACGAGCGCACGGATCGCGGGATCCGTGAGCGCGGCATCCGGGAGCGGCACGTGGACGTCCGCATCGTCCGGCATCCGGCCTACCGCGATCACGGTCGCGGCACGGGCGTGGATCGTGGCGATCGCCTCGGCGTCCGCGGGCGAGCCCGCGAACAGCAGCACCGCGTCGCCCGGGAACAGCGTGTACAGGCCGGTGTGAAGCCAGTCACCCGTGTCATAGGCGACGGCCTCGATCCGCGGTGCCTCGCGGAGCATGAGCGCGGCCTGCTCCAGCGTCCCGCGATGCGCCCCGTCACCGAGAACGTGCACCGTTCGCCCGGTGTCGAGGCGCGCGGCCGCGTCCGTCAGCCACGCGGCGCGGGACGCCATGAGCGCCTCGAGCGCGGGCACTGCGGCCGCGATCCCGGTCTCCGATAGCGTCGGCCCGGCTGTCGCGACCAGCAGCTGGAGCGCCGCGACCGTGGAGCGATAGGTCAGCGTGGCGATCCCCGCGGCCTCGGGGCGGCTCGCGACCAGCGGCAGCACGGCATCGGCCAGCCGGGCAAGCGCCGAATCCGGCACCGCCGTCAGCGCCACCACATACGACGAGCCGCGGTGATACTCGGCCGCTGCCACCGCCTCGGGCGTGCGCCCCGAGCTCGAGGTCACGACGGCGAGCGTGTCACGACCCGGGGGCGACCAGTCGGACGAGGACGCGAGCTCGGCTGCCGCGTCACGGCCGGCCCCACGCAGCGCTGCTGCCGCGTCGAGCGCGGCATACCGGGACGAGCCCATGCCGATGAACCGCCAGCGCGGGCGCGCCAGGGCCTCGGGCGGCAGCGCGGCGATCGCACGGTCGTGCTGGTCCAGGACCCGCGCCAGGTCGTCCGGCCCGGCGAGCACGTCGTCGAGGAAGTCATCGACCCGCGTCCGCTCGTTCGTCATCCCGGCTCTCCATGCTCCAGCAGCCAGCGCATGCCTTCGCGCGGCGCCCACAGCCATGATGGCAGCACCGTGGCGGCGTAGACGAACTCGTACGACTCCTTGGCCACCTCGAACGCGTCGAGCAGGTCCAGGTCGACCACGATTGGCGCGCCGGACTGGCGGATCCCCTCCACATAGGCGGTGATGAACCGGGTCCGTGCGCGCTCGATCCAGGCGTCGATGTCGAGACCCGGGCGCACGACCGGACCGCCCTCGCGCCGATCCGCGCGCCGTCGGGCGCTGCGCGCGACGTGGTTCAGCGAGCGAAGCAGTGACGCGACGTCCCGCAGCGGCGAGTCACGCCGCCGCCGCTCCTCGATCGGCCGGAGCGGCTCCCCCTCGAAGTCGATGACCCGATACCCGTCCTCGCCCACGAGGATCTGCCCGAGGTGGAGGTCCGCGTGGATCCGCATGACGATCGGCGTGGTGGCCACGGCCTCGAAGCGCGAGGCCCGTGCGGCGATCGCCGACGCCTGGTCCCGCAGCTCCGCCGCGACGACCGGATCGACGGTCGTCACCGCGGCGACCGCGAGGTTCAACTGCCGATGTGCGTCCATCCGCCAGGCGCGGAGCTCTTCCCGGTTCGCCTCCCGGGGCGCGAGGTCGGGCGCGTCCGGTGGTGGCGTTGACAGCGCCGCGTGGAGCCCGGCGACGAGCGTGCCCAGGTCCGCCGCGACGTCCGTCGCCCACTCCAGGCTGACCGAGCCCGGCGCTGCGACGAGGTCAGCCAGGAACTCCGCGGTCTGCTCGTACGCGTCGTGCGCGTCGGCAATGAAGGCCTGGAGCATCGCGACGGTGGACACGCCGCTGTCGCGGGTCACGACCTCCGCCCAGCCGGCGAGACGCGGAACCCCGGTGAAACCCGCCTCCTCGCTGAGATATGCCGTCAGCTCGAGGTCCGGGTTGAGGCCCGGCTGGATGCGCCGGAAGCCCTTGAGCAGCAGCCGCTCTCCGATCACGACCGAGGTGTTCGACTGGTCGCGGCCCAGCGGTCGCTCAGCGGCGGTCGCCACGTCGCGAGGCGCACCGCCCCAGACGTCTTCGAACGCCGGTGACGGCCGGCAGACGAGCGCAGCCGCGACCGCACCGACACCACGGGACGTGCCCGGCGCACCGGTCGCGGCAGCCCCGGCCGGCAGCCCGTCTCGGCTGAGCGCCGCGATCGTGCGACCCTCGGCGATCGCAGCCGCGAGCGCCCGCCACGCCCCGTCACCGCCCTCGGCCTCCCGCCACGCACCCGCGTCGAGCACGAACGGCACCGCGTACCGGTCCTGTCGCTCCCCCGCCCGCACGTCCACGAGCGCGAACACGGCGTCGTCCGCGAGCGCGAACGCATGAGCAAGCGACGCCGAGGATGGCGTCCCGTCCTTGGTCGCGTACCAGCGACGGGCGGCCAGCACCCCGAGGTCCAGCGCCCGGACGGCGGCCGAGATCGCCGACCGGTCAACGGTCACGAGTGCGCCGCCGGGAATCGGCGCAGCCGCCGGACGGGCCGGCGGTGGGGGCGACCCGGCACGGACGTCGTCAGACGCCCGTGTTGATCGTGATGTGCTTGATCGAGGTGTAGTCCTCGAGCGCGTACTTGGACCCGTCCTTGCCCCAGCCGGACTCCTTGACGCCGCCGTGCGGGGTCTCGGAGGCCAGCGTGAAGTGCTCGTTGATCCACACGGTCCCGAACTGGAGCCGGCGCGCGACACGCATCGCCTTGCCGATCGAGCCCGTGAAGATCGAGGACGCGAGGCCGAACTTGACGTCGTTCGCCCAGTTGACCGCCTGTTCCTCGTCCGAGAAGCGCTGGACCGTCACGACCGGCCCGAAGACCTCGTCCTGGACGATCTCGGAGCGCTGGTCGGGGTTCGCGATGATCGTCGGCTCGAAGTAGGCGCCCGGGCGGTCCGGCCGCTTGCCGCCCAGCACCAGCTCCGCGTTCGCCTCGAGGGCACGGTTGACCATGCCCTCGACCTTGTCGGCGTGGACGCCGGCGATGAGCGAGCCCATGTCGAGATCGTCGGCGTCGGCGGGGTTGCCCCACTTGATCGTCTTCACCTGGTCCGACAGCGCCGCGATGAACTTGTCGTAGACCGCCGGGCCGGCGATGACGCGGCAGGCCGCGGTGCAGTCCTGGCCGCCGTTCCAGTAGCTGGCGGACTTGAGGATCTCGGCCGCGAGCTCCACGTCCGCGTCGTCGAACACGATCACCGGGGCCTTGCCGCCGAGCTCCAGGTGGAGCCGCTTGACCGTGCCCGAGGCGACCTGCGCGATGTGCTTGCCGGTCACGGTGTCGCCCGTGATCGAGACCATGCGGACCTTGGGGTGCGAGACGAGCATGTCGCCCATCGCCCCACCGGAGCCCGAGAGCACGTTGAGGACGCCCGCGGGCAGCTCGTCCGCGACCAGCTCCGCGAAGCGCAGGGCGGACAGGGGCGTTCGGGCCGACGGCTTGAGGACGACGGTGTTGCCGGTCGCCAGCGCCGGCCCGAGCTTCCACGCAGCCATGTACAGCGGGTAGTTCCAGGGCGCGATCGAGGCGACCACGCCGATCGGGTCGCGCCGGATCATCGAGGTGTGGCCCTCGAGGTACTCCGTGACCGCGAGGCCCTCCATCACGCGGCACGCACCGGCGAAGAAGCGGAACAGGTCGGACGAGGTCGTCATCTCGTCGATGGCGGCGCCGACCGGCTTGCCCGTCTGGCTCGACTCGAGGCGGCCGAGCTCGTCCGCGTTGGCGTCCAGGATGTCCGCGATCTTGAGCAGCGCGAGGCTGCGGGTCTGGGGCGTGGTCAGGCTCCAGGTCTCGAAGGCGGCCTCGGCCGCGTCGACCGCGCGGTCCACGTCCACCTGGCCCGACGACGGCACGTGGGCGATGACCTGGGCCGTGGCCGGGTTCTCGACGGCGAGCGTCTCGCCCGACGCGGAATCCACCCACTGGCCGCCGATGAACTGCTGGTACGTCTTCGCGGGGATCAGGGTCTCGGTCACGAGGGCCTCCATGGGCACGCTGGCTGGCGGAGTTTGCCGCGGTCGGGGTGCGTCGCTCGATTGTGCGCCACGCGCCCCGGTCGTTCCAGCGGAGACCACAGCGTGCGACGACGCCCGCTCGACACCCGGCGCTCGTCGACCACGGCCGAGGGTGGTGTGCGGCATGACCGACAAGCCCTCGCGCTACCGGCCTCCGGGGTTCGCCTGGTTCGAGCGCTGGACGAGGAGCTTGAGCAGCTCGCTCGCCGCCTGGATCATCGGACCGCCGCGGGCGTCGGCCGCCATCGAGCCTGAGTCGCCGCTGCCGATGTACACCCCGCCGCGCGTGAGCACCGAGACCATCGTGTGGTCGCCCAGCGGCGGCGCGGGTCGAGGCCTGACGAGCGGCCCGCCCATGACCACGACGACCGCCGCCTCCTCCAGCAGGACGCGCACGAGCTGCCCGACCGCCATGTCAGGCGTCTCCCACACCACCCCGCCGCCCAGGTGGTGGAGGTGCGTGCCGACCCGTCGACGAACCCCGCGAGCGTGTCCACGCCCGCGTCGATCGCCACGTCCACCACGACGCCCAGCACGTCCTTCGCATCCTCGCCCGGTTCCACGCCCGCCACACGCGCGAGTGACCACGCCTGCAGGTGCATCCGCGTCTCGCGGTCCGCGGGCGGGGCGGTCGCCAGCGCGCGCCGGGCGTCATCGGCATCCAGCGCATCGGCGGCGTCTGCGAGCGCCACGACGTATGCGGTCGCCGCCCCACCCCGGGCGAACGTCGCCCGCGCCGGCGCCGGTGGCAGGTCGGCGAACAGCAGCTCCCGGAGTGGGTTCACCGGCGCGGCGGGCGGGATCGGGGGTGCCGACGACATCGGGGGCGCCGGCGGATTCGGGGTGGCCGGCGGCTGCCGCGGCTCCTGGTCCGACGGCTGGGGCTGCTCCTGCGGCTCCGGGGTCGCCATCAGCGCGTCACCGGTCGGCCGGTGATCGCGACCCGCTCGACGAGGTCCGCCGCCCGCACGGTCCCGCGCGACGCCTGCATCCGGGCAGACACAGCCGCGAGCCGCGCGCCGAGCGCACGATCCCCGAGCAGCGCGTTGATCGCCCCGGTGAGCTCGCCGTCCTCGAAGTCGTACGTGGCCAGCCGACGCCCGAACCCCGTCTCCTCGACGCGTTGGGCGTTGTCGACCTGGTCCCAGAACAGGGGCAGCACGACCATCGGCTTGCCGTGATGGAACGACTCGACGACCGTGTTGTTGCCCCCGTGCGTGATCACGAGATCGACCAGCGGCAGGATCGCGGGCTGGGGCAGGAACCCATCGCCGGTCATGTTGTCGTGGAGCGTGATCTGGTCCGCCAGCGGCCCCTTCGAGACGATGACCCGGTGGTCGGTCCGCCCCAGCACGTCCACCAGCCGCTGCATGAGGCCGACGTCCGCCGATCCCAGGCTCCCGAGCGAAAGGTAGATCAGCGCTCCCGGGTGCCTCGCCAGCGACGCTGGCAGCTCCCACGTTGCATCGGCGGCACGGACGGTGGAGTCGAGCTGGTGCCACGTCTGCGGGAGCGGGTTCGCGCGGGCGTAGTCGGCCTCGGCGGGGTACGAGTACAGGTTGAGGAACGGCGATTCGTGCATGAAGTCGGGCCCGGTGCCCGTCCACGTGAGCCCGCCCGCGCCGCGCTCCCGGCAGAACGCGTCGAAGTCGTTCCACATGTCTCGATGGGTCCGCTCCACCTCGTCGAGGAACGCCGGCCAGGCCGACGTGTCCGCGACCGGGTAGCCCGAGGAGAACGGCGCGATCCGCGGGTCCTTCGCCTCGGCGGGGTTGCACGACACGATCCGGACCCACGGGTGACGCGTGGCCATGATCGTCGGGAACGAGACGACGTTGTCCTCGACGATCGCGTCGGGCTCCAGCTCCCCGATGATCTCCTCCAGCCGCGGGTGGACGTACTTCGCCCCGTCGATCAGCGCCTGGAACGTGGGTGCGATGAACTCGCCCAGCTGGTCGATGGTGGGCTTGCGGAACACGGGCGACGTGTCCCGGATGAAGTCGATCCAGAACTGGCCGGGGATCTCGGGCTCCTCGGGCGCGGGCCCCACGCGCATCAACCGCTCCTCGAAGCCCTTCGCCTCGAGGCTGCCAGCGAACGACTCCTCCACGATGAACACGACGCGGTGGCCGCGCGCGCGAAGGACGGTGCCGATGCCGACGCAGTTGTTCGTCGGCCCGTAGGCACCCTCGGGGAAGAACACGATCGTGCGGCCGTCAGCCATGTTCCACCTCTGGCATGTGGTCGATGGCATCGATGATCGCAGAGCCGACGGTCACCCGAGGAGCTTCGCCGCGTGCGCGTCGAGCCACGCCCGCGAGCGGCGGTTCTGGTCCGGGTAGCCCGCCTGCCAGGCGTTGACGTACGCCTCGAGCCCGGACTCGGCGCGGGTGCGCATCGAGACGAGCGCGCGGTCGAGGAAGGGGCCGAGGTGGGCGACGACGGCAGCACGAGCCGCCGGGTCGAGCCCATGGGCATCGGCGAAGGCGCGGAAGCGGGCAATCTGGTCGAGGCCACGGAGCGCCGGATCCATGTCCGCTGCGTCCCGGATCGGGATCCAGTGGCGGGCCGCGATGGCGATGTCGAGGAGCGGGTCCGACGGGGCGGCGAAGTCGAAGTCGATGAACGCGACGACGCGGCCGTCCCGGACGACGACGTTCTCGACGCACAGGTCGTTGTGGCACACGATTGCACCGGTCGCGGGCGGCGGCAGGTTCGGGCGGTCCCACGCGGCGTCGGGCGGCGGCTCGAACGTGCCGGCAGCGTCATGCAGCGCCCGCTGCAATCGTGCGACACCGAGGAGGATCCCCTCGTCGCCGACCCACGCCGGGAACGGCGGCAGGCCGACCTCGCCCTCGACGAAGGTGAGGATCTCGCGGCCCTGCGAGTCGATGCCGAGGAACCGCGGCGCGCCGTCGAACCCCACCGCCTCGAGATGGCGGAGGAACGCGGCGACGGCGGCGCTGTGGGGTCGGATGGGGCGGCGCACCGTGTCACCGACCCGGACGACGGCACCGCCGGAGCCCATGCCACCGGCGAGGAGCTGCTCGGGTTCGGGTTCTCGATCGGGTTCGTCGGTTGCCGACATCGCGGGCAGTGTGCGCCGCCGCATCCAGATTCGTCGACGGCGTGGTTCGCCACGGCTCGCCCGCTCGGTCCCGCGGCCGGATCCCCGCGCTGCTCGCGCGGCCGGATCCCCGGCCGTTCGCCGGCCGCATCCCCGCGCTGCTCGCCCGGCCGCATCCCCAGATACTCCTGGCCCGGTTGCAAGAGAGCGATCTAGCCCCGCCTACCCGCGGGAGTCCTGAGTGGGGCCGATTGGGGGCCGATTCGTCCACTCGCCCGCGCTGCTACCCGTGTGAGTAATGGCCGGGGCGAGCGCTAGGGCCGGCGAGGGGCGAGCGCTAGGGCCGGCGACGGGCGAGGGCTAGGGCCGGCGACGGGCGCCGGCGAGAGCGGGGGCCGGCGAGGGCGGGGGCCGGCGAGGGGCCGGCGAGGGGCCGGCGAGGGGCCGGCGAGGGGCCGGCGAGGGGCCGGCGAGGGGCCGGCGGCGCGATCCGGACGAACGTGAGTCCCGCGCACCCGGCTCAGCTGTCAGAACGGCTGGTCCTCGACGTCCGGCTCCGCCCTGACCCCGGGTGCCCAGGGAATCATCGCCGAGCGCAACACGCCCACCAGCCAGTAGAGCGCAATCGAGAGTGCGCTGGTCACGATGATCGCCGCGAACACGAGGTCCGTCCGGAACGAGTTCTGCGAGAGCTGCATCCAGATCCCCAGCCCCTCGCGGGCTCCCACGTACTCCCCGAACACCGCCCCGATCACCGCGTACACGACGCTGATCCGCAGGCCGATGAACAACGAGGGCAGCGCCGCGGGCCAGCGCAGCGCCCGGAATGCCTGCCAGTCGGTGGCGCCGTACGAGCGCAGCAGGTCGGACGCCGCGGGTGCGGCGGACCGGAACCCGTCGAGCAGTGCGACGACGATCGGGAAGAACGTCACCAGCACGACGATCAGGACCTTCGGTAGCAAGCCGAATCCGAACCACAGCAGGAACAGGGGCGCCACGGCGACGATCGGGATCGTCTGGGACGTGACCAGGATCGGCTCCACGGCACGCCGCACCGATGGCGTCCGATCCATCAGCACCGCAGCCCCCACCGCGAGCACGACCGCGATCGAGAACCCGAGGACGGTCTCGATGACGGTCGGGATCGTGTGTCGCCACGCGTCCGCGCGGTAGTCCCACAGGGCCGCCACGATCCGCGACGGCGCCGGCAGGACGACCGCTGACACCCCGGTCAGGCGCGCGTACGCCTCCCACGCGACAAGGATCGCCGCGACGAGCGCGATGGCCGGGAGCCGGTCACGCACGATCAGGCCGCGCTCAGGGCAGGAACTCGTTCGTGAACAGCGACCCATAATCCGGCGCGGCGGCCAGCGGCTTGCCATTCGCGTCCACGAGCAGGCCCTGGTCGTACAGGAACGACGAGTAGCCGGTCCACTCTGCCAGGGTCTGGACGCCGACGGCGCCATTCGCATCGATGAACAGCTTGTGGTCCGCGAGGAACACCGCGGATGCCTTCGGCAGGTCCGGGTTGGCATCGAACACGCCGGGGTTCGCCGCGACGAGCAGCGCGGCGGCATCCTCGGGGTTGGCGGCTGCGAACTCGAAGCCGTTCACGGTCGCGGCGATGAACGCCTTCGCCGCCGCAGGCTCCTTCGCCAGCCAGTCCCGGTCACAGGCGAGGACGACCTGGTAGAAGTCCGGGAACCCGTAGTCGGTGAACTGGAACGTGCGCAGCGGGATCTTGCGCATGCCCGCCTCGATGCCCTCCCACGCGCTGAACGTGATCACGAAGTCGGCCCGCTTCGCGTACAGCGCCTCGTAGGCCGCCGTGTCGACGGTGACGCTGTCAAAGGTGCCCGTCCCGCCGTCGTGGCGGATGACGGCCTGGAGCGTCGGAACCTCGTTGGGGTAGCCGAAGCCCGCGTACACCTTGCCGTCGAGGTCCTTGGGCCGCGTGATCGACGACGAGTCGAGGACCGCGATCTCCTGCGCCGTACGCTGGAGGATCGCCATCGTCGAGGTGATCGGCGCACCGGCCGCGACGGCGAACGTCAACGCGTCCTGGAAGCTGATCCCGCACTCGGCCTGGTGGGCGGCGAGGACCGCCTCGGGCGCGGTCGTGCCGTAGGGCAGGATGTCGAGGGTGATCCCGGCGTCGGCGTACCAGGCCTTCGCTTGGGCGACGTAGAAGCCGATGTGGTTCGTGTTCGGCGTCCAGTCCAGCGCGAGGCGCACCGTGACGGGCGCGGCGGTCGGGGTGGCGGACGTCGCAACAGACGTCGACGGTGCCGGGGTGGGTGCGGCCGAGTCGGCGCTGGACGAGCTCGCCGATCCGCCACCCGAGCCACACGCGGCAACGACGATCACGAGGGCAAGGGCGAGCAGCGGGCTCCGGGTTCGGTTGTCGGATCGGGTATTCACGGACGCGGCGGGCCTCCAGGCAAGCAGAACGCCGCCTCCGGTGTGCCGGGGACGGCGTCGACGCGTGCGGGCCTGCTTCCTCCACCGGTACGAACCGGATCAGGTTCCGCGGGTCTCTGGTCTGCACCAGACTCTCAGCGCACGTTGGGCGCTCCCCGGAGGCGGATATTTGGTTGTGGCGAGAGTCTACACCGCGGCCGGGTGGTGGACCGTGTCGTGCTCCTCGTCGTGGTGGACGGGCGCTGCGCCGCGGACCGGCACGCCGTTTGCCCCGATCCAGGCGACCACCTCGGCCAGGACGTGCTCGTGCTCGGGCTCATGGTGGCACTCGTGGCGCAGCCCGACGTGGACGTGCCGGGTGACGTTGCCCATGCCCTCGAACACGTCCGTGGCCCGGAGCGGCACGATCGGATCCGCGGAGCCGTGGAAGACGTAGGTGGGGATCGGCATCGCCGGCAGGTCATGGAGTGCTTCGTTGACGCGGTCCTGTTCCGCGAACGCCTCGGCGCCGAACCGGACCGTTGACTTGGAGGTCGCGAGCGGGTCCTTCTCGATCCGCGCCTCGATGGCCGGGTCGCGCGACAGCCCGCCGCTCGGGAGCCCGTTCGCGATCCGCAGCTTGGGCACAATGCCGGTCAGCGCCGCCGCCAGCGTGCGCTTCCAGCCCGGGAGGTCGTCGGCGAGCCCAGGCGCCGAGAGCACCAGCAGGTCCGGCAACGCCCGCTCGCGTCCCGAGAGCACGTAGCCCGTCGCAATGAGCCCGCCCAGCGAGTGCGCGTACATGACCAGTGGCCGGTCCGGGAACTGGGCGCGCAGCGTGGCGACGCGCTCGCCCAGGTCGTCGTGGAGGATGTCCCAGCGCTCGACGTGGTTGCGTGGCCCGCCCGACGCACCGAACCCGCGCTGGTCGTAGCCCCAGGTGTCGACGCCGGCGTTCGTGAGCGCCTCCGCGACCGTGCCGTAGCGCCCCGCGTGCTCGCCCAGGCCATGGACGATGAGCGCGGTCGCGACGGGCTCCCCCACGGCGGGCCAGTGCAGCGTCCGGAGGTTGGTGCCGTCGGCCATCTGGGCGGTCGCCGTGGACGGGCTGACGGTTCCCGCAGGCGTCGAAAGGGTCATCGGTGGCGCTCCTTGTGGGGTGGAGGGTATCCGGTCCGGGTCGCCGCCGATCCGCGTCTATCGGCGAAAGCTAGGATTGCCCGATGGCGAGCCCCTGGGTCGAGATCGGCGACCGCGTGGTCGTGCGCCGCTACGAGTTCTTCGACCAGAACATCGTCACGGTCCTGGGCGATCACGAGACGCTGGTCCTCGACACTCGCACGACCGGCGCGCAGGCGCGCGAGATCCTCGACGACCTGCGGCTGCTCGGCGCGCCGCCGGTGGGCATCGTCGTCAACTCCCACGGCCACTACGACCACGTGTTCGGGAACTCGGTGTTCCGGCCGGTGTCGATCTGGGGCCACGTCCGCTGCGCGTCGATGATCCGCGAGACGGGCGAGCGGCAGCGAGCGGGCGCGGCAGCCGAGCTCCCGGAGCATGCCGCGGACCTCGCCATGGTCGTGCTGGACGCGCCGGACCACACGTTCCGCGAGCGGGCGGTGATCTGCCTGGGGGAGCGCGAGGTCCAGCTCGTCTACCTCGGCCGCGGGCACACGGACAACGACATCGTGCTGCGGATCGAGGACGCGGGCGCGGACGTGATGTGTGCGGGCGACCTCCTGGAGAACCACGCCACGCCGTACTTCACGGACGGCTATCCGCTGGACTGGCCCGCGACGGTTGAGGCGCTGCTGGCCATGACCGGGCCGTCCACCGTGGTCGTGCCGGGCCACGGCGACCACGAGGGACGCGCGTTCGCGGAGCGGTCGCTGGACGAGATCCGGTCGGTCGTGGACGCGGCGCGGCTGGTGCACGCCGGCAGCGTGACGATCGACGAGGCGATCCCCCTGGTTCGCTACCCGCCCGAGACGGCGCGCGAGCCCATCCAGCGGGCGCTGGCCCAGCTCCGCGGCGAGCTCCCGGGATAGTGGGCGCCCGAGGGGCATCGAATGCAGCGTGACCCCGTGGGGCCGGAGCTCCGGTCGCTCATCGACGCCCCATCGCCCGCGACGCTCACCCTGTTCCGCGACGACGGCCAGGTGATGACGATCGTCCCGGATGCGGCGGCGGAGGGACGCCTCGCGATCGCGACGCGCTACCTCGGCGCCGAGCGCGGGAACGCGTACGCCGACGTCGCGCGGCGGCCGCCCGGGTTCGTCATCCGGCTCGACGTGAGCGGGGCGAAAGCCTGGGACCTCTCCGACTCGCTGCCCTGACAGGGCCAGCAGCCAGGTCCCGGTGGTCCCGGGTCATCCCCGGAGTGGTTCCTCAGCCGGTGACGCGGACCACCCAGCGGCCCCTGGCCTGACCGGCCACGATGGCATCGAGCGCCGGCTCCACGGTGTCCAAGCTGACCTCCGTGATCCTGTCTGCGATCCCGCGCGGCCGGAGGTCGTCGGCGAGGCGGCGCCACAGCTCGCGACGCGGCCCGATTGCCATGTTCGCCGAGTCCATGCCCAGCAGCGCGATGCCACGCAGGATGAACGGGAAGACCGTCGTGTTGAGCTCAGCGCCCGAGGCATTGCCGCTCGACGCCACCGCCCCGCCGATCCGCAGCGTCCGCAGCACGTACGGCAGGGTTGCCGCACCCACGGTGTCGATCGCGCCCGCCCAGCGCGCAGAATCGAGCGGCCGGCCGGGGCTCGTGACCTCGTCGCGGGTGAGGAAGCCGGTCGCGCCGAGGGCGCGCAGCCGATCGTGCTCCTCGGGCTTGCCGGTCGCGGCCCACACCTCGTGGCCGCGGGTCGCGAGGATCGCGATCGCCGTCGAGCCCACGCCGCCCGCGCCACCCGTGACGAGCACCGGGCCGTCACCGGGCCCGAGGCCGTGACGCTCAAGCGCGTCGACGCTCATTGCCGCAGTAAACCCGGCTGTGCCGATCGCCATGGCGTCGCGGGCAGTGAGGTCCGCGGGCAGGGGTACGGTCCAGCCGGCGGGGACCCGCCCGAGCTCCCCGTAGCCACCGTGGCGCGCGGTGCCGATCTCGTAGCCGTTCGCCAGCACCTTCGCCCCCACGGCGAACGCCGGATCGTCGCTCGCGACGATCTCGCCCGCGAGGTCGATGCCCGGGATCAGCGGGTAGTGCCGCGCGACCCGGCCGTCCACCCGCGCGGCGAGGCCGTCCTTGAAGTTCACGCTGGACCACTCGACGCGGATCGTGACCTCGCCCGGCGGCAGGTCAGCGAGCGTCATCGTCCGGAGGCCGCGGCTGAACGGGCCGTCATCGGGCTTGTCGACGACGTAGGCGCGGAACGACTCGGGGAGGTTCGGCATGCGTCGATGATGCCCCGCGATCGACCCGTCGTCACGAGTCGTTCCGCCCCAACCTCCGGATGTCGGTGGCGTACGCGGCCGGCCCGTCACCCGGTGCGTGCCGCGGGCGTCTCGTCCGGCGCGCCGCCCGACTGGACTCGCAGTCTCCAGCTCCTGCCATCGCCGGCCAGATCGTGGACCCCCGGTCTCGAACGCGAGGACGTGGCGCCCGATCTGACGTCCATGCGCACGATCGCTGACTGCGAGTGGGACGCGAAGCCGGGCGAGTTCCCGGCGAACGCACAGGAACCTCTCAGGTTACGCGCGCGAAGATAGGCGCATGGCCGCCCAAGCCCCGCTCCCGAACGGCACGCTCGGCGCGCATGTCCTCGTCGTGGACGACGAGCCCGCCATCACGGACCTGCTCGCGACCGCCCTGCGCTACATGGGCTACCAGGTCACGACCGCCGCAACGGGCCACGCCGCCCTCGTGGCCGCCGCGACCGCCAACCCGGACCTCGTCATCCTTGATGTCATGCTCCCCGACCTCGACGGGTTCGAGGTCTGTCGCCGCCTCCGGGAGCAGCGCGACTTCGTCCCCGTGATCTTCCTGTCAGCCCGCGACTCCGAGGACGACCGCGTGACGGGTTTCGTGCGGGGCGGCGACGACTACGTCACGAAGCCGTTCTCGCTCGAGGAGCTCACCCTGCGCATCGGCGCCCTCCTGCGACGGGTCCGGAACGGTGGCGCCGACGAGGCCCAGGCGCGGCTCCGCTACCGGGACCTCGAGATGGACGAGGACCGCCACCAGGTCTGGCGCGCCGGCCGCGAGGTGCCCCTCTCCCCCACCGAGTTCCGCCTCCTGCGCTACTTCCTGCTCAACCCTGAGCGGGTGCTCAGCAAGCAGCAGATCCTCGATCACGTCTGGCAGTACGACTTCAACGGCGAGGACAATGTCGTCGAGACGTACGTCAGCTACCTGCGACGCAAGCTCGACGACTCGGACCCGAAGCTCCTGCGGACGGTGCGCGGCTTCGGCTACGTGCTGCGCGCCGACGGCGCCGCCTGAGGGCGGTCGGCGATGTCCCTGCGCACCCGCCTCGTCCTCTCGCTCGCGGTGACGCTCGCGGTCGCGCTGCTGCTCGCCGGCCTGGCGTTGGTGGGGCTCACGAGGCAGTCGCTGCTCGACCGGGTGGACCAGGAGCTGACGTCCATCGTCAACGCAGGTGACCGGCTGATCCAGCTCCAGGACCTCACCGGCGGGGCCGGGGGGGAGGCCGGGCGGCGGATCGCCGTCCTGCGGCTCGATCGGCGGGGCGCGATCGTGCGCTCGTTCCCATCGGGCTTCGCGAGCGATCCAGATCCCCTTCCCGTCCTGCCCGGTTACCAGGCGGGCATCCCGCCCGAGGCCTTCGGCCGGATCGACGACCGGAGCTCCAGCGACGGGACCGTGGACTACCGGGTGCTCATGGGCCGGGGACGCGCGGGCGTGATCATCGCGATCGCGGCCCCGCTCAGCAGCGTCGAGGACGCGACCCGCGCGCTCATCCGGACGCTCGCGATCGTCGGCGGCCTGGCCATCCTCGCCCTGACGGGCATTGCATTCTTCATCGTCCGTCGCGGGCTCCTGCCCCTCGAGCGCATCGCGCGGACCGCCGCCGACATCACCGATGGCGACCTGACGCAGCGCGCCGGTGTCCCGCACGACGACACCGAGGTGGGCCGGCTCGGCGCCGCGTTCGACACGATGCTCGACCAGATCGAGTCGAGCTTCGGCGAACAGCGGGCAGCGCTGGACGCGAAGGCACGGAGCGAGGACCAGCTGCGCCGGTTCGTCGCCGACGCCTCGCACGAGCTCCGGACGCCGCTCACCGCCATCCGTGGCTACGCCGACCTGTACCGCGCCGGCGGTCTCGCCGATCGGGTGGAGCTGGAGGCGGCCATGGAGCGGCTCGGGACCGAGAGCCGGCGGATGGGCCTCCTCGTCGACGACCTGTTGCTCCTCGCGCGCCTCGACCAGGGTCGGCCGCTGCGCCGCGACCCCGTCGACCTCAGCCGGATCACGACCGAAGCGGTGGCCGATGCGCGCGCCGTGGAGCCCGCACGGCCGCTGGTCGACGCGATCGACCCCGGGATCGTGGTGACAGGCGACGAGGACAGGCTGCGCCAGGTCATCGGCAACCTCGTGGCGAACGTGCGCGTGCACACCGCGCCCGGGGCGCCCGCGGAGATCGTGCTCCGTCGCGACGGCGACGACGCCGAGCTGCGCGTCGTCGACCAGGGCCCGGGCATCGACCCCGAGCACGCCCCGCGGGTCTTCGACCGCTTCTACCGCGCCGACCCGGGGCGCTCCCGGGACCGCGGCGGATCGGGGCTGGGGCTCTCGATCGTGGCGTCGATCACGCATGCGCTGGGCGGCCGCATCCGCCACGAAGCGACGCCCGGCGGCGGGGCAACCTTCGTCATGCGACTGCAGCTCACCGTCCCGCCGAACCCGACGCTCGGCGTGCCGCCGGCCAGCCCGACGCTCACAGCACGTTCCCAGCCCGTCCAAGGCGAGGACGCAGCCTCGACGCCGATCGTCTGAGGCAGCCACCCAGCGCGTCCAACCGGTCGCGCACCCCGCATCGGGAGACCTCAATGAAGCTCAACCGCTCAACCATCGTCCTGCCGCTGGCCGGCCTGTTCGTCATCGCCGGCGCGGGCGCCGTGTTCGCCGCGACGGGCAGCGCCCCGAACGGCAGCGACGGGGGCACGATCGTCCCCGCGGCGGCGTCGCCCTCGCCGAGCACAGGCACGGCGACCACGCCCCAGCCGCCGAAGGACACGATCCTCTCGGACGTGCTCGACGGCCTCGTCACCAAGGGCACCATCAATGGCACGCAGAAGACCGCGATCCTGGACGCGGTGGCCGCCGAGCGCACCGCCCGCCAGGCGGCCCGCCAGGCCGAGCGCACCCAGATCCAGGGCTTCCTCTCGGACGGCGTCATCACCCAGGCCGAGATCGACCAGCTCCCCGCGGACAGCCGGATCCGCCAGCTGACCACCCTGCTCGACGACGGGAAGATCACGACCGAGGAGCTGCAGAGCCTCGGCCGCGGGTTCCTCGGCGGCGGCGGCGGCCGTGGCCACGGCGGCGGCCTCTTCGGCCCAGGCAAGGACGGCACTGCGCCGGTGCCGTCGGCCAGCCCGAGCACCTAGCCGACCCCTCACCCGACGACGGCCCGCCCTGACCGGCGGGCCGTTTCGATTCGGCAGCGACGTTCGCTGCCGGGCCACGTTCGTCCCAGCGGGTTCGGCCGATCCCGGGGCCACGAGCGGTTCGCTCGTCACGAGCGGTTCGCTCGTCACGATCGGTTCTGGCCACGTTCCGTCCCCCGGCAACGGCGCCTGTACCCGGCAACGGCGGTGCGCGAGGGCACCAGCACGTGAGGGGGCGCCCTTGTCGGCCCGCCCGACGAGGATCATGATTGGCACTTCATACGGGAGGCGAATGTCAATGATGCGCTCGAGGACCACGGTCGGGCTCTCCCTTGCGGGGCTGCTCCTCGTCATTGGCGCGGGCGCCGTCATGGCAACCAGCGCACCGAACCCGGCCGCGGGCGGCGGATCGATCGTTCCCGCGGCCGCGTCGCCGTCCGCGGCGCCGGTGGGCGCCAAGGGCGAGAAGGCCGAGAAGGGTGACGATGCGCTTGCAACCGTCCTCGACGCGCTCGTCGCCAAGGGGACGATCACGGCCGCGCAGCGAACAGCGATCCTCGACGGCGTCGTGGCCGAGAAGGGCGCGCGCAACGAGGCTCGCAAGGCGGCTCGCCAGCAGCTGCGCGACTTCCTCGCCGACGGTGTGATCACGAAGGCCGAGCTCGCCAAGCTCCCCGCCGACAGCCCACTGCGCCAGCTCACGACGCTGATGGCCGATGGCAAGATCACGGTCGACGAGTTGCGGTCGCTGGGCAAGGGATTCGGCAAGGGCCTCGGCAACGGGCACGGCAACGGCTGGCTGCATGGCGCGGACGACGCGGACGAGGACGCCTCGGCCAGCCCGGCCAACTAGGGCTCGGCGCGGGGGCGGGTTGCCCTGACCCTGTACTGGCGAGGCATGGCGAAGCCGCGTGGCCCGCAGGCCTGACGGCCGATACCCAGCGCTGCCGAGGTCGTCCGCCGGTGCCGCCCAGCGTCGCATGCCGGTGCAGCGTGCCGCCGGGCCTGGGCCCCTCCTCCATTGACGCCCCTCCGCGGTCCGTGTCGAGACTGGTGGTCCGGATCGCAGCAGTCTCGGCATCCCCACGGGGCCTCGCTGGCCGGCTGCCGGACTGCGGGTCTCGTCGCCGACGCCCAGAGCCCGCCAGTGCGGACCAGGAGTCCAGCCGACTCGTCGGGCCAGTGGATCCGCAGGCCGATTTCGAGGCCGAGGTTCTGACACCTGACTGCGGCCGGGCCGCGACCCGACGCGGCGCGACGCCACGCGACGAGGGTTGCATTTCGGTTGCGCCGGCAGCGGCGGGGTTGACGCGGACCACCCCTCTCCCCCATCCTCCGCCACCTGATGATCAACACCACCCTCAATTGGGACATGTGTATGCGTGGGCGGCCCCGTTCGGAAGACGGGCGCCGAGGTCTCCCGCGCTGATCGTCAGCGACTGACACGGGGATCTCGGAGCCGAGGTCCCGGGGCCGCGAACCAGAGGGTTCGCGGTCTTTTTGTTTTCCGGACACAACAAGTCAACGGCGCCGAGCAAGCGCCAACCACAGGAAGGAACCAGCGACATGAGCTTCGATCCCAACGGCCTTGGTGAGCTCCGGTCGGAGACGAAGGCCCTGCACGCGGGCCAGGTCGTCGACCCCACGACCAAGGCCCGCGCCGTCCCCATCTACGCCACGACGTCCTACGTGTTCGACGACGCGGCGCACGCCGCCCGCCTGTTCGGGCTCCAGGAGTTCGGGAACATCTACACCCGGATCATGAACCCGACGACCGGCGTGTTCGAGGAGCGGATCGCGGCGCTCGAGGGTGGCATCGCGGCCCTGGGCCTCGCGTCCGGCCAGGCCGCCGAGACGCTCGCGATCCTCAACCTCGCCCGTGCCGGCCAGAACATCGTCAGCTCGTCGTCGCTCTACGGCGGCACGTACAACCTGTTCCATTACACGCTGCCGAAGCTGGGCATCACGGTCAAGTTCGTCGACGGGTCGGACCCCCAGAACTACGCCGCGGCGATCGACGAGAACACCCGCGCCCTCTACCTCGAGACCATCGGCAACCCGCGCCTCGACGTCGCGGACATCTCCGCGGTCGCCACCGTCGGGCATGCCGCGGGCGTCCCGCTCATCGTCGACAACACGTTCGCCCCGCTGCTCGCCAAGCCGATCGAGCTCGGCGCGGACATCGTCGTCCACAGCGCGACGAAGTGGATCGGTGGCCATGGCACCGTCATCGGCGGCGTCGTCGTCGACTCGGGCAAGTTCGATTGGGCGGCCAGCCCGCGCTTCCACGAGGATTTCGTCGCCCCGGATCCCAGCTACCACGGCGTGAGCTACACCGAAGCGTTCGGGCCGCTCGCGTACATCCTCAAGCTCCGCGTCGTCGGCCTCCGGGACCTCGGCCCGGCGCTCAGCCCGTTCAACGCATTCCAGCTGATCCAGGGCCTGGAGACGCTCCCGCTGCGGATCGAGCGCCACAGCCAGAACGCGCTCAAGGTGGCGCAGTGGCTGCAGGACCGGCCGGACGTCGAGTGGGTCAGCTACCCGGGCCTCGAGTCGCATGCGTCCAACGAGGTCGCGAAGCGCGTCCTCAAGGGCGGCTTCGGCGGGATCATCACGTTCGGGATCAAGGGCGGCGTCGACGCCGGCCGGCGGCTGATCGACAGCGTCAAGCTGTTCAGCCTGCTTGCGAACGTGGGTGACGCGAAGAGCCTGATCATCCACCCGGCCTCCACGACGCACCAGCAGCTCAACGCCAAGGAGCAGGCAGCGAGCGGCGTCACCGACGACCTCATCCGCCTGTCGATCGGCATCGAGCACATCGATGACATCCTCGCGGACCTGGACCAGGCCCTGCGCGCAGCGACCGAGCCTTCGGCGCAGGGCGAGCTCGTGACCGCCTGAGGCTCCCATGACGCCACACGCCACGCGGTTCCTCCCGGACGCTCGTTCCGTGGGGGACGCTCCTTCTCCGGGGGACGATCCCGTGCTTGCGCCGTCCGACCCGTCATCGCTCGGGACGGGCCGGATCGCGGTCGCCGACCTTGGGGCGTTCGCCCTGGAGGTCGGCGGTCCCTCGCTGTCCGTCACGCTCGCCTATCGCCACGACGGGCCGGGTCCGGACGCCCCACAGGTGCTCATCGTCCATGCCCTGACCGGGTCGGCTGACGCGGCCGGCGACTGGTGGGAGCCGATGATTGGCCCAGGTCGAGCGCTCGACACCACGCGCGTCGGCGTGCTGTGCGCGAATCTGCTGGGCGGTCGGTACGGGTCAACGGGACCGACATCGATCGATCCCGCGACGGGGGCTGCGTTCGGCGCGCCCTTCCCCGTCGTCACCGCGCGCGACGAGGCACGGGCGCTGTGGGCGCTCGCCGACCGGCTGGGGATCGAGCGCTTCGTGCTCGTGACCGGCGGGTCGCTTGGCGGGATGATCGCCCAGGAGGTTGCGCTGGAGCGGCCGGATTCGGTCGATCACCTGCTGCCGATGGCCGCGCCGGCGGCACTCGGGCCCATGTCAATCGCGTGGAACCACATCCAGCTCGAGCTGATCGAGCGGCTCGGGGCGGAGGGCCTGGCCCTGGCTCGACAGCTGGCGATGACGACGTACCGCTCCGAGGAGGATTTCGACGGGCGGTTCGGGCGCGCGCGCGAGGCCGACGGACGGTTCTCGATCGCGTCCTACCTCGATCACCAGGGCGACAAGCTCGTCGACCGCTTCGACCCGGAGACCTATCGGGTGCTGGTGCGGGTGATGGACGGCCACGACGTGGGGCGTGGACGGGGCGGGATCATCGAGGCGTTTCGTGCGCTCGCGGCTGCCGGCGTGGGCGTCACGGGGATCGGAGTCCCGGGCGACATCCTGTATGGCCCCGCGCAGGTTCGCGAGCTCGTGGAGTCCGCCGCCGCGGCGGGGGTCGATGCGTCATACCGCGAGATCCGCTCGTCGAAGGGGCACGATGCGTTCCTGATCGAGTGGGACCAGCTCGGCGCGATCGTCGACGACGCGCTGGCCGACGGGATCGCGCGCGCGATGGACAAGGGCACGCTCACCGCCGAGGTCGCCGGGGCGGCATAGGGGCAGCGGTCGGAGCGGGCCCGCCTGGAAAGTCCCGCCCGCCTGGTGGGCATCTGGTGAACACGGGCCGGGAGCACCGGTCCAAACCGACGCAAATCTCCGACACCCGAGCCGTGTTGTGCGTTGCGCATCGGCGTTGCTCCCGCCTCGTACGATGTCCAGCGCAGACCGTGAGCGCGTGATCATCGGACTTCATCTCCTGCCGCCGGGCGGAGGGATCCTGCGCATGCTCGCCGCAAGCGCTGGGGCGCCGCCACCACGAGCAGACCAGAGAGGGAGTTCGCACCGTGACTCGAGACGGAGGCGACCGCCCGCCTGGCCGTCCTCGCCGATGCATGGGTCGAGGTGCAGCCGACGAGCCGCGTGCGCGAGACCGCCATGCGCCTGCTGCGCGTTCACCCGCTACGTGCAGCGGACGCCTTTCAACTTGCGGCCGCCATCGCGGCTGCGGACGAGAGTCCGCGCTCGCTGCCGTTCGTCACCTTCGATTCGCGTCTGGCGAGAGCCGCGGAGCGCGAGGGATTCCCGGTCATCGAGCTCGGCTGAGGCGTCCGCGCGCGTCGGACCGCCGCTGGGAGGCGCTACGGTTCCGTCACGGGACGTTTCCGCCACTGCGCGACCGGGATGTTGCGTCCGGAGTCCGGATTCGGCCGAATTGCGCCGCCCGGCGACCGGAACGTTCCAGCACGGAACCCTAGCGCCGCTGCGCGACCGGCGCGGGCGGCGGGCGGTGTGATCGAACCGCGTTACGCCTGACGGCTCAGGGCGCGGCGGACGAATCCAGGCTCGGGGTCGGGCTCGGCGGAACCGACGGCTCCAGCGACGGCGACGTGGTGGGACCGGCGGATGGTTCGATGAGCGACGAACTGGTCGGCGCGGCGCTCGGCTCGGGGGAAGCTGACACGCTCGGCTCGGCAGATGGTTCGATGACCGTCGAACCCGACGGCTCCGCGCTCGGCTCGCTGGACGGCTCCTGGCTCGGGTCGGCGGACGCCGATGCGCTCGGCTCGGCGGACGCTGACGGGCTCGGTGACGGAGACACCGCCGGATATGGCGCGCGACGCGTTACCTGGGTCGTACGGAGCGAGAGGTCGCCGACGATGGAGCGGTAGAACCCGGACGGGTTGATGCCACCGTGGTCCGGGTCCACCGAGTATCGCGCCCCCCGCGTTCGAGTGGATGCGTACGGGCCCAACGCGTGGTGGTGGTAGTTCGGCGCACGTCGAAACATCGACCACATCGACGCGTCGGTCGTGAACAGCTGCCGGATGTAGTTCCCGCGGCTCGTCGGGTGGCCATCGGCGATGACGATCGCCGCGCCGGTGTCCAGCCATCCCGCACCGAAACCATCCACGCGCCGCTTCGACTGCGACGTCGTCCCCTCGGACAGCCCTGGCTCGGTGTTGCCTGACGCGTAGCAGAGTCGATACAGGAGCACTGCTGCGCCGGGCGCCAGGCGGATCGACGCCCTGAGGCGGTCCTCGCCGTAGTAGATGCGCCGCGTCCCGTTCGCGCCCGACGAGGGATCCAGTGCCATCCCGTTCATCCGCGACGGATCGAACGGCGCGTACGTGGATGGGAACCCCCACCCGTGACCGAAGTAGACGAACACCGACGCCCCGGCGGCCGCAGCACGGACGCGGTTCCACGTGGCATTCGGCGTGAACACCACGACCACGTTGGACGTGTACCGGCGAGCCTCGGCGATGACCTGTCGGGCCTGGTCCTTGTAGGTCGTGTTCAACTGTCCGACCGGCCCGACGACCACCACGACCTTCGGGCCGCTCGACGCCGAAAGGGCAGCCGGCAACACCAGCGCCACGACGACGAGCGTCGCGACGAGGACGGCGGCGAACGTTCCGGTCGTGCGCCGGCGGTCGGGCTGGGCCCCGTGACGGGGGCGCACGCTCTGGGCGTTGGGCACGTGTCCGACGGTGCCGGACCAACACGCCGGGCGAGTGTGCCATCGGGCGGCCGATCCCGGGCCACAGGTCCCCCAGCGTGACGGGCGGCGGCGTCCCACGAGCAAGCCCCCGAACACCCGGCCCGTTCGTGGGGGTGACCGGTCCGCGGGACCTGCGATAGAATGCCGCGGTCGCTGGCGCGTGGCCTAATGGTATGGCACCTGACTCTGGATCAGGGGGTTCTAGGTTCGAATCCTAGCGCGCCAGCCAACTCCCTCTGTCACTCGCGACTTGTGCGCGCGCCCTCGGCGCGCCCGTGCGAACGCGCCGTCACTGCGGGCTGAACGGGAACTCCGGGCCCGGCGTCCCTGACTTGAGCTCCGCGTCATCAACCATCCAGCGCACGTCCGAGACCACGTCCCGCACGCCCGGCACGAGCACCGCGGTTCGCGCGATCATCTCCGCCGACGACCGCCGGTCCACCGCACCCTTGATCGTCGCGACGCCCTCGGTGACCGTGACCTCGAACGCGTTGGGGTCTCGGGCGCGCGGCGCGTGACCCTCGGGCGCACCCCACCTTCGACTGGAACATCGCTGCGTCATGGTAGGCAGCGTGCTCGTCACCTGGCTCACAATGTCCGCGTTCGGCGTGGACGACAGGGTCCTGCCTTGGATCGAAACACCCGTCCTCGCGCGGTCAGAGGGCGTTGGTCACATCAGCGGTTCGAGGATGCGCCGGGGGTTGTGGACGAGCAGGGTGTCGAGCTCTCGATCGCCGAGCCCGCGCTCGCGAAGGCGCGGCACGAATGTCTCGAGCAGATAGCCGTACGACTTGCCGCCGAGGATCGCGAGATCGCTCATGCGGGACACGTCCGTGCTGATCAGGATCTGGTTCCCAAATCCCGCCTCGACGAGCTCGACGATAACGTCGCACAGTCGCAGATCCCACTCGGACGTCGCGCGGTTGTCGCCGATCCAGTCGAACTCGACCGTCGCACCTGCCTCCACGATCGCGCGGTTGTAGGCCGGATCGAGACGGTAGTCGCTGTGCCCGATGATGATGCGCGACGGATCGAGGCCCTCCTCGCCCAGGATCGCGAGGTGCTCGAGCCCGGCTCGGCCGATCGAGTGGGTGGACACCGTCAGGCCGGTCGCGAGCGACGCCCGAGCCACCGCCCGGAACACCCGTTCTTCGACGGCGGAGACCGTCTCCCGGCGGGACCCGATCTCCCCGATGATGCCCGGCCGGATCCGCTCCGGTCCGACGCCGTTCTCGATCTCGGCGATCAGCTGTGCGGCCAGGTCTCGAGTCGGCGTCCGGTTGACCTCGGGAGGATAGGCATCCTCGACATACCAGCCGCAGCCCATGACGACGTGGAGCCCGGTGGCCTCGGAGATCCGCCGGAGCGCGAGCGGGTTGCGGGCGGCATCCGGCACGGTCAGCTCCACGACCGTCCGGCCGCCGGCCCGGGTGAACCGCTCGAGCTCCTCGATCACGATCGGCTCGCTGTCGAGTGGATCCTTGCCGCCGATGGCGGCCGGGAAATCCGCATGAAGGTGCTCGTGCATCAGGGTGAGGCCCAGCTCGGACGAGTCAATCGGGCCCCTGACGGTCTGGACGGTCGCCATGCGCTCTCCGTGTGCGTCCGGGACGAGACTCGATGCGGCTCCCTCCGGCGGGACGATGCTGTAGTCTCTGACGGTCGACTGTCAACCGCAGCCTCCACGTGAGGCCTCTGGCACTGGGAGCGGACCATGGACCTCGAGCTTGCCGGCAAGAACGCGCTCGTCTGCGGGGGCAGCAAGGGCCTCGGGCGTGCGATCGCCGAAACGCTCGTTGCCGAGGGCGCCAACGTGGCGGTTGCGGCTCGTGCCTCGGCGGCCCTCGAGGCATGCGCCAGCCTTCCCGCGATCCCGATCCCAGCGGACCTGACCAGCGTGACCGGTCCGGGGGACACGGTCGAACGAGCGGTCGCGGAGCTCGGTTCGCTCGATCTCCTGGTGATCAACTCCGGCGGTCCGCCTGCCGGAACGTTCGAGGAGATCGGCGAGGAGGAGTGGGCACGGGCGATCGACGGAACCTTCCAATCGGCGTTGCGGCTCCTGCGGAGCGCGATCCCGATCCTGCGGGGTTCCGCGACCCCGGCCATCCTGATCATCCTGTCGAGCTCGGTTCGCGAGCCGATCCCCGGCCTCGTCACCTCCAACGCCCTCCGGCCGGCGCTGGCCGGCCTGATCCGATCGATCCTGCCGGAGGTTGCGCCGATCCGGATCAACGGCATCGCCCCGGGTCGTGTGGCGACGGACCGGATCGCGAGCCTGGATGCGAAGCGCGCGGCGACGGCCGGCGTCGATGTGGCCGAGATCCAGGGTCAGACCATCGGGCGGATTCCGCTGGGTCGCTATGGACGACCAGAGGAGGTGGGTCGGGTCGGCGCCTTCCTGCTCTCGCCGGCCGCGTCGTACGTGAACGGCTCGATCGTGTCGGTCGACGGCGGGATGGTTCGCAGCCTGCCGTAGGCGATCAGCTTGGCCAGGCCATCAGCCGCCGGGCGATCAGCCGGCCGGGTCGGCGTCGCGCGATGCGGCCGGCGTCGTCGTGAAGACATAGCCTGGTTCGATCCACTCCGTGGGCTGCCGCCCGAGAGCCCGCACCGATTCGCGGGTCTGGTCGAGCAGCGTTGCGATCTGGTCGAGATCCGAATCCTCGAAGTACAGTCCGAGCCGGTCGGCGTCATCGCGAAGTGCGCGGGGATCGCTCACGTCAGCCCTCCTGCAGCGTGGGGCGCTGCCTGTGCCATGGCGTTGCCTGTTCGTACGCATGACCGACGCGGAACATCGTGGCCTCATCGAATGGTCGAGCAGCGATCTGCATGCCGATCGGATAGCCACTCGGGTCAAAACCGCACGGGATCGACATCGCCGGATAGCCGGACAGGTTGAACTGCCTGGTGCCCCAGCTCGTGTCCGGCGGACCGGATCGCTGGACCTCGCGGCTGTAGGCGGTGTGCGGCAGCGTCGGCATCACGAGGGCGTCGATCCCGGCGAAGGCGGCCGCCAGCTCGCGATTGAAGAGCTCGCGCACCTGGAGCGCATGCATGAACTCGGCGCCGCTGTAGAACGCGCCTGAGCCGATCTGGCGCCGCGCCTTGGGCCCGTAGTCGCGGCCGACTCGGCGAAGTCGCTCCGCGTGCAGGGCGAACGCCTCGCACTCCACGATGATCGAGCCGATTCCGGCAAGCTTGCCGATCAGCGGGATGCTCACCGGGCGGATCGTGGCACCGAGCGCCTCGAGGTCGGAGAGGGCAACCTGGAGCGCCGAATCGACCGCCGGTTCGAGGTTCTCGAAGTAGTGCTCCGCAGGGATCCCGAGGACGACGCCGTCGAGACGTTCTGTCAGGGCGGCCGTGAAGTCGGGAACCGGCACGTCGGCCGTGTGCGGGTCGCGCGGATCGCGACCGGCCATCGGCCCGAGCAGCAACGCCGCGTCGCGGACGGTCCGGGTCATCGGGCCGACGCTGTCGAGCGTCCAGCTGAGCGGGAACACGCCAAAGCGGCTGACCCGCCCATAGGTGGGCTTGACGCCCACGATGCCGCACGAGCTGGCGGGGAAGCGGATCGAGCCCGCCGTGTCGGTGCCCGTGGTCGCGATCGCGAAGCCGGCAGCCACCGCGCTCGCGGATCCGCCGCTCGACGAGCCGGCGAACATCGCCGGATCGTAGGGATGGGGAACGTCGCCGAACTCGATCATGTCGCCGGTAGCGAACTCGGTGGTGTTCGTCTTGCCCACGAGGATCATCCCGGCCGTCCGGAGCCGCGCGACGTGGGTCGCATCCTCGTCCGGCACGAAATCGCGCAGCGTCTTCGAGTGTGCGGTCGTCCGCACCCCGCGCGTCCAGATGTTGTCCTTGAATGAGACGGGGATCCCGTGGAGCGGGCCGCGGGACTTCCCGTTCGCAATCTCCCGCTCGGCGGCCGCCGCGTCCTCGAGCGCCTGCGCGCCAGTCACGGTGATATGGCTCCGATACACGCCGTCGTACCGCTCCAGGCGGTCGAGGAGGGCGCGGACCAGGTCGACGGGAGACAGGCGACGCGACTGGATCAGGGCACCCGCCTCGGCGATCGTCAGTTCATGCAGCGCGGACACGGCGGGCCTCCTCCTCCGGACGGGTTTGATCGTGGCATCGGGCTCGGACTCGATCAGACATCGGGAGCAGCCTTGGCCTCCGAGGTCGCGGATCCGGCCGTCTCGTCGAGAAAGGCCCGGTAGCGCGAAAGGCCCTCCGCCAGGGTTGTCTCCGGCCGCCACCCCGTGGCCGCGGCGAGCGCATCGATCGACAACCGCCCGGGCCGGTCCGGCCCACCATCAACGACCCGGCCGTCGGCCGCGACCCGGAGGCCGAACACGTGCGTCACCGCCGCGACGACATCCCGGAAGACGATGTGCCGGCCGGAGGCGAGGGTCACCCGACGCCCACTCATCGTCTGGCCGAAGAATCGCGCCAGACCCTCGGCCGCGTCATCGACATAGATCCAGTCCCACGCGGCATCGAGCCCACGGGGATCCACGGCCTCACCCCGCCGGGCGCAGGCCACCAACTGCTGGAGCGGGGTCACGAATGGTCGCGTGGGCCGATCGATCTCGCCCGGACCCCACAGCGAGGACGGCCGGACGACCCCGACATCGAAGCCGAGGATCTCGCCCATCCGGATTGCCAGGATCTCGGTCGCGAGCTTCGTCGCCCCGTAGAGCGAGCGGCCGCCGGTGGCGTCGTCCTCGTCGATGAGAACGGACCGGCCAAGGTCGTAGACGCCAGCGGACGAGACCAGCAGGAATCGCTCGCAGCCGGGCAGCTGCCCCGCGAGGGTCAGCAGGTTCAGGGTGCCCCGGACATTGACGTCGAGGATGAGCGCGGCCGCGCCAGCCTCGTCCGGGAGTGACAGGGCGGCTGCGTGGACGATGCCTGTCACCCCTGCGAAGCGCGCGGGATCCAGACTGTCGGGATCGGTCACATCACCGGACAGGTAACGCACTCGCCCGGGCGGGGTATCCGGCCGCGTCTGCGCCTCGTGCTCCGGGGTTCGGTCGAAGGCGACCACCTCATGTCCGGCGAGCGCCATGGCGCGGACGATCGCAGACCCGAAGAAGCCCGCAGCGCCCGTCACGAGGACGGTCATGCTCGTCTTCGCCCTCCGTCGGGCACCATGATGCCCTCGGGCGCGACGAACGCGCCCGCCGACCCGACAATCTGCCCGTCCCGGAACACCGTCGTGCCGCCGACGATCGTGCGGACGACGCGACCCTGGACGGTCAGCCCGTCATAGACGACCGCCGAGGCGGCCGACCGGCTGTGGAAGTCCGCCGACGTGACCATCCGTGGTTCGCGTGGATCGTAGATGCAGAGGTCGGCGTCGCTGCCAACCGCGACCGTGCCCTTGCGCGGGAAGAGGCCAAACCGGCGCGCCGGCTCGGCCGAGATCATGGCCACGGCACGCTCAAGGGACAGGGCACCGCGCGCGGCTCCGTCGAGCATCACGCTGGTCATCATCTCGACGCCCGGGATCCCGTTCGGAGCGTCCGCGAACGGCACCTCCGACTTCTCGCCCGGCTGGAACGGCGCGTGGTCACTGGCGACCAGGTCGATCGTGCCGTCGGAGAGGCCCGCCCAGAGCGCCATCCGATCGTCCCGATCGCGGAGTCGCGGCGCGACCTTCGCGAACCCGCCGTGACGACGAACGGTCTCCTCATCGAACAGGAGGTAGTGCGGACAGGTCTCGGCGGAGACATCACTGCCCCCCGACGCCTTCGCGACTCGCACTGCGTCGAGGGCCATCCGACCGGATACGTGAGCGAAGTGGATCGGTGTCCCGGTGGCGCGAGCGATCGTGGCGACGATGGCGATCGCTGATGCCTCCAGGATCGGCGAGTCGAGCATCTCCGGCGCGGCCCCGTAGCCGAGGAGCGTCTCCCGAAGGACCCCGTCCTCCGCGTGGACCGTGCACATCAGGCCGGTCGTCCGGATCGCCTCGAGCGCCGTGAAGATCTGCTCGTGCGTCGGGGCGCACAGCCCGGCGAACTCCGACTCGCGACCGCGTGCCGCCGTCGTGGTGAACAGCTTGAAGGCGATGGCACCGGCATCCGCCAGCGCCAGCGCGGCGCTCGCACCAGGGACCGCCCCGCCCGCAAACAGCCCGAAGTTGACGACCGCCGTTCGCTCGCCGAGCTCGCGCCGGCTCCGCAACACCTCCGGGGTGCTGCAGGCTGGGTCCGAGATCGGCATCTCCAGCACGGTCGTGACGCCACCCGCCGCCGCCGCGCGCGTCTCGCTCCCGAAATCGCCGCGCGACGGATAGCTCGGAGCACGGCAGTGGAAGTGGACATCGATGGCGCCGGGCATCACGTAGCAGCCGTGTGCGTCGACCTCCTCGCGGGCCGGTCCCAGCCGGCCCGGGTCCGCAACGTCGGTGATCCGGCCAGCGTCGATTGCGACGTCGGCGAGGCGCGTCTCACCGTCGGAGACGATGAGACCATTGAGCACGCGGAGGTCGTGCATCGCGTGGCGGGCCCGGCGCCGTCTGGGCCGATCTAGGCGACGACCGAGGGGAGCTTCAGCGGCACCTGGACACCGGCCCGCGGCCAGGTGTGGAGCCCGTCGTGGATCGCGAGATCACCGCGGACATAGACGCGCTGGATCTTGCGCAGGTTCTCGAGGTCCGCGACCGGATCGCCGCCCACGACGACGACATCGGCCGACTTACCGACCTCGAGCGTTCCGAGCTCGTCCTCCAGGCCGAGGAGCTTGGCTCCACGAACCGTTGCCGATCGGATGGCATCGGCGTTGTCCGGGACCATCCCGAGGGTGACGATCGCCTTGAGCTCCCCGACGATCTCGTCGTGGGGGACGACCGGGCTCCCGGCGTCGGTCCCGAACGCGTGACCGACACCGGCCTGGATCGCCTTCTGGGTGTCACTGAAACGACCCGGGTCGTTGATCTGGCGAATGCGCCGGTCGATGACCTCCTGGGGCAGCCCGTTCTCCAGCCCACGCTCGATCTGGAGGAACATCGGCCCGAGCGTCGTCACGACCCAGACGTTTCGCTTCAGCATCAGCTCGATCGTCTCGTCGCTCATCGAGCCGCCATGCTCGACGCAGTCGACCCCCGCCTCCACCACCCGGCGGATGGCGGAATCCATCGTCGCGTGGGCGGTGACCTTGATCCCGGCCATGTGGGCCTCGTCGACCATGGCGTTGAGCTCGGCCTGGGTGAACTGGTCGTGGTCGTGGCAGGCCATGATCTTGATCCACGTGGCCCCGGCCTTGACCTGCTCGCGGATCGCCTTCCGGCAGTCATCCACGCCGTCGGCCTCACGGCAGCAATACCACGTGTGCCCGCCGGTGGTCGAGATCGCCTTCCCGTTGATCAGCAGGCGCAGGTACGGGGCGCGGCCGTCCTCGATCATCTTCTTGCCGAATACGTTGGAGGTGACCATCCCGAGGTCACGCACGGTCGTCACGCCGGCGCTCAGGGTCCGGGCGATGTTCATCGCGTACGTATAGGACTGGACCTCGGTCGGCCACTCCGCCTGCATCTGGAGGCCATGCACGCCATCCCATCCCAGGTGCGCGTGGCTGTTGATCAATCCCGGAAGGATCCAGCTGCCGGCAACGTCGACGACCTGGTCGTCGTCTCGCGTCGCGACCTCACCGACATCGGTGATCTTCATGCCGTCGAATGCCACGGACCCGGCAGTCGAAATGCCAGTCCGGGGATCGAGGACGCGTCCACCAGTCAGTACGGTTCGGGCCACGGGGCACTCCCTCCAGCAGTTTCTCGTCATGTGCGGATGCCCGCTCGCACCGCTCGCTCCGAGCCCGCGCCACGGCCGGGGAATCCTGAATAGTCGACAGTCGACATCCTACTCACAGCGCACGGATTGTCAATGTAGGATGTTGACTGTCAGCAATCGCCAGCGCTGTTCGAGCCGACCGGGATGGCTCGCCAGGTGCGGGCCAGCACGCGCTCCGAGGAGGGATGATGACGCTCCGGTGCCGGAACCATGCGGCGCACCTGCCGCGGGTCGATCGCTCGTCAACGCGCCCCGGATGCTGATCGGGTTCCTGTTCGGCCTCGTCTCGGCGGTCGCGAACGGATCATCGAACATCCTGGGTGCCGTCGCCGTGCGTCGCACCGGGGTCCTGGTCGCGCCGATGGCGGTACTGACGATCGCCCTCGTCTTCATGGGCCTCTTCGCCTGGCTGGCCGGCCTGCCGTTCGTGTTCGGCCTCGAGGACATGCCGCTCCTGCTGATCCTCGGGGCCATGGTCGCCCTCGGGTTCATCCTCTTCTACAAGGCGCTCCAGCTGGGTCCCGTGTCGGTGGTGAGCTCGATCACGGCCACGTCCGGCGCGGCGGCGGTCCTGTTCGCGGTGGTGCTGCTCAACGAGCACCCGAGCCCGCTCCAATGGCTTGCGGTACCCGTCTCCACGGTGGGGGCCGTGCTCGCCACAAGGGCACGGCGCCCGCCCGGCGCGGCGCGCGGCGACATCGGCATGGGGCCGGTCTACGCGGCCCTGACGGTGCTGACCGGAGGTTGTTCGAATGCACTGATCCGGATCCCGATCGTGGAGCACGGTCCCGTCCAGGCCATCGTCGTGCAGCGCTTCTTCACCGTGGTCTTCATCATCCTGCTGGTGGCCGCGATCGCACTGCTCCGTCGGCATGGGGCGAGGCGGCTGTACGCGGACGAGGCGCGGACGGCACCGGTGCCGGTGCCGGTGCCGGAGATCGTCCCCCATCCGCGCGATCGCGGTGGCTGGCAGGCGACCGTCGTTCTCCTCGTGCTGATGGGGGCGATCGACGCAACCGGGTTCATCGGCTTCGCCTTCGGGATGGCCGTCGCTCCGGCCTGGCTCCTTGGCCTGGTGTCGCAGAGCGGCCGCCTGGCGGCCGCCTTCGTGGCAACGGCCGTGTTCCGCGAGAACCTCCGGCCGGTCCAGTGGATCGGGATCGGGCTCGTGGCGCTCGGACTCGCCCTGGCGGTCGTGCCCATCTAGCGTGCTCGTGGCGCCGACCGCGCCGGCCGCGCCGGCCGCGTGACCGGCGGCCCGGGCCCTGACGCGGGAGCCCGGGCTGGTGCGGCAGCTTGATGGCTAGTGCGGCAGCTCGATCCAGGGCCAGGCGGAATCGGTCAGGGGCTCGCCGCCGGTGGCTGTGACGAGCACGTTGTCGCACGGCCCGCTCCGCGGCAGCGCCTGCTCTTCGGCGCCGTCCTTGAACCGGACATGGGGATGGAGCGACAGGATCATCCCCGCCTCGAGCGTCAGGTGGTCGCCGGGCAGATAGGGCGGCTCGTCGGCCGTGAGGCCAATCCCGTGGACCGCGTAGGAGATCAGCCCCTCGGTGTCGTAGCCGTGGCGTGCGTATGCCCTGTTCATCGCATCCATGATGTCGCCGGTCGTGTTGCCCGCCCGCATGGCAGCCACGCAGGCGGCGAAGGCCTCCACCCGAATCGCGTGCATCGTGGTCACCGCCGCCGGGGGCGGGCCGAAGCTGTACTGGTGGCTGACCTCGCACCAATAGCCGGACGGGCCGACCTGCTCCGAGTAGATCGAGAACATGTCATCAGCCCGGAACACGTCATCGGTCGGCATGCCTTCGCTCAGGTAGGGCGCGCGGTTGACCACGCAGTACCCGTCGTAGCCGCCGTTCCGGCGCATCACCCGGGTGTGCTCGGCAATCGCCTCACGTTCGCTGATGCCGGGCCGGATGACCGCCTCCATCGCCCGGAATGCCTCGCGCAGGATGTCGGAGGTTTCGCGCATCGCCGCAACCTCCTCGTCGGACTTGACCATGACGATCCTGGCCACGAGCCCCGATGCGTCGCGGAAGGTTGCCCCGGGGAGGAGACCCCGCAGACGCGCGAGCTCATCGACCGGGAATACCCCAGGATGGCCGGCCAGGCCGATCGTGCCCCGCGCGATCCCGTGGCCGATGAGGATCTCGGCCATCGCTCCGGGCGCGTCGGCCACCTTGCGGATATCGTCGAGCCAGCCTGACCGGAGCACCCAGCCGCGGCCGATCGGGCGTCCCGTGAGGGCCGTGGGCGCCGCCTTCGTCGGGAGCACGAAGTGACCGACCACGTGCTGGGCGTTCGTCGCGTACTGGAAGATCGCTTGACCCTCGCCGTGGCCGAAGAAGATCACGGCGTCCAGACCGTCGGCAGCCGCCGCGGTGCGTAGGGCGTCCCAGCGGCGATCACGCTCCTGCGTGCTCATGGTCACCATCTCCGTCCCTCCTTGGGTGTGTCCGTTGCTCGCGCGCGGGCTACCCGGCGCGATCGGTTGGGCCTTCGCTGATCAGGTCCGCCAGCCCCAGCGAGCGAGCGAGCTCAGCGATGACGATCCTCGTCCCGGTCCGTGACGACGCGACGATCGCATCGAGCGCCACCAGGGTCTTGAGGTGGTCGACCGCCGTGGGACCCGCGGCCTCGTCGCCACGAGCCGCCCGGACGGCATGCTCGAGGAGGTCGAGAGTCTCGGTCCGGAATGGGGCGACGGCGGGCAGGCGCACGCGACGCGGCGGCTCGACCACCTTGTTGAAGAGCGGGCCGGAGACGGCGACAGACGGATCAAGCCGCGCGATCGAGAGGCTCCCGAACTGGTCGGCCTGCGACGCGACGCCCTGCTCGAAGTCGATCCGCCAGTCGAAGGCGATCCTGTTGGTGCCGGACGTCCATGTCCCCAGGTAGTCGACCATGAGGCCGCCCTCAAACTCGAGCAGCGCGGCGACGCACGAATCGTCGCGATACACGCTGGTAGGCGGATTCCACGTCCGCGCCTGCACGCTCAGGAGCTCGCGCCCGAGGACGTAGCGCATGACGTCGACGTGATGGACGGATTGCTCGTACAGCATCGGCTGGTCCATCTCGAGGGGGAACGAGTTAAGGTCCGGTCGGCGGCCGTCGCGGTTCCGGACGTACGTGAACCGCGAGAACATCGGCGATCCGAGGCTCTCCTCGGCCACCAGCCGACGCAGACGGCGGGACACCGGCAGGTACCGGAAGTTCATCCCGACCAGCAGCATCGTGTTCCGGGCACGCGCATGCCGCGCGAGCTCGGTGGCCTCAGCCGCCGTTTCGCACAGTGGCTTCTCGCACAGGACGGGGATTCCCCGATCGAGCGCGGCCATGGCCTGTTCGGCGTGGACGGCCGGGGGCGTCGCAAGCACCACCAGGTCGGGGGTCGTCGCGTCGAGCGCCACGTCGAGCGAGGTGAACGAAGGGGCTCCCCCGCTGGCGATGGCCATCGGGTCCACGTCCATCGTTCCAGCCAGGCTGGTGAGCGCAGAGCGCTCGATTGCGTCGGCCCACTGGCGGCCACGGACGCCAAGCCCGGCGAGCAGGACGCGACTCATGTTGGGTCCTCGACTCCGACCGCGGGCCGCCGGCGAACGCTGGCGCGGGCCACCCGTGATCCGGCTCGATCATGCGAATTCAGCCTACTGTTGACTGTATACTGCATTTCCACGGGACGAGTCTACATCGGCGGCGGGCCGGTGTGTCGTCGGTTTCGGGCTCCGCACGCCGCGATGCGGGCCAGTGACGCAGGTATGGCGGAGGGCGCGCGATGGACCAGGGTGACGCGATGGCAGGAGTCCGGACCGACGGGGACGTCCCGACATTCCTGCCCTCTCGCGCGGAGATCGATCGCCGCATGGGCGCACTCCGCACCCTCATGCAGGCGAACGGTTGGGCCGCACTGCTCGTGGCCGGCCGAGCCGGCGCGACCGATGCCGGCTTCGTCCGGTACACCTCCGGCTGGCGCCTGTGGGGCGGGTCCAGCTTCGTGGTCCTGCGGGCCGATGGCGACCCGACGATCCTGCTCGGCTCCAACTCCCAGGTTCATTGGGCAAACCAGTTCTCGTGGGTGAGGGATGCACGCTACGCGGAGGATCTCGCCGGCGCGGCCGTTGACCTTGTCGCCGGGCTGGCGCAAGGAACGGTCGGGGCGGTTGGCCTGGGCCGCTCGGCCAACAGCCATGATGCGGAGCTGATCCGGAGCCGACTCGGCCCGGGCCTTGCGGACGCCACGTCTGCGGTCACCTCCCTGATGGTCCGCAAGAGCATCGAGGAGCGGGCGCTCCAGGCCCAGGGCGCTCGGGCGATCGCCGCGGCCCACGCCCGGTTCGCCGCCGAGCTCCGACCCGGGCGCTCGGAGTTCGAGGTCGTGGCGGCCGCCGTCGAGACGGCGGTCCGGGGCGGGTGCACCGACGGGATCGCGCACCTCTCAACGGGCTCGCTCCCGTACATCCACCCGCCCACCACGCGGACCTTCGCTGCCGATGACGTCGTGAAGTTCTCCATGGAGTACGCGGGGCCAGCGGGCTACTGGATCGAGCTCTCCGGCGTGTACTCCTTCCGGCAGCCGACACGCGAGGAGCAACGACTCTTCGACGTGACCCGGGCTGCGATGGACGCGGTCGGCAGCGGCCTGCGGACGGGTGCCCGCGCGAGCGCGGTTGCCGCGATCTCCGAGCGTGTCTTCGCGGACGCCGGCCTGGCGATGACCGGCCGCGCCATCTGGGACGCCCACGGCATCGGGCTGAACGTCATCGAGCCACCCCTGGCTGTCGCGGGCGACGGCAGCACCTACGAGGAAGGGATGGTGATCAACGTCCACCCCGGGATCCTCGTCAACGGGGACCACGGGATCTACCTCCAGGACAACTTCGAGGTCACCGATGACGGTGGCGTCATCCAATCCGGTCGCGACCACGTCTGGACGGTCGTTCCGGGGTGACGCGCCGGCATCCCACGTTCCAGGCACCGAGCTGCAGCACACGAGGACCCAGCCGATGACATCGACGATCCCCTCCCGCTCCGCCGTCAAGGCGGCGATGTCACGCCGAGCCGTCGACATCTCGGGACCGGCCAGCAGTCCGTTTCGGACCCTGCTCCGGGCCGTGGAGAAGCAACCCGATGTCGTCACCCTCGGCCGCGGCGAGCCGGACATGCCGACCCCGGCGCACATCATCGAGGCGACGAAGCGGGCGCTCGACGACGGGCGCACCACCTACTCCAATCCGGCTGGCCTGCCGCAGCTGCGGGCGGCAATCGCCGAGAAGCTCGGGCGCGAGAACGGGGTCCAGTACGACGCCGACGAGGTGATCGTCACGGCGGGCGCCCAGGAGGCGATCGCGGTCTCGATGCAGACCCTCCTCGAGCCCGGCGACGAGGTCCTCCTCGCCGCGCCGTACTACGGCGGCTACCTCACGAACATCACCCTCGCGGGGGGCGTTCCGGTCCCGGTGCCAACGTTCGAATCCGAGGGCTTCGAGCTCGATCCGGACCGCCTCGAGGCGATGATCACGAAACGCTCGAAGGTCATCGCCCTGGTATCGCCAAGCAACCCGACGGGCTCCATGCTGAGCCGTGATTCGCTGCTCCGGATCGCAGAGATCGTCGAGCGCCACGATCTCGTCGTCGTCTCCGATGAGCTCTACGAGAAGAACGTCTACATCGACGAGCCGGCGATCAGCTTCGCGTCATTGCCCGGCATGCGTGAGCGCACGATCACGATCAACGGATTCTCGAAGGCACACAGCATGACCGGGTTCCGGGTGGGCTACCTGGCGGCGCCGCGAGACTTCTGCGAGGCCGCCTTCGAGGTGCGCCACGCGATCTCGATCGCGAGCCCGACACCGTCGCAGTTCGCGGCCCTGGCGGCCCTCGAAGGCCCGCAGGATCACATCGCGACGATGCGCACGGAGTACATCGCCCGCCAGGCCGTGATGGGGCCGGCGCTCTCGAAGCTTGGCGTCACCTTCGCCCAGCCGAAGGGCGCGTTCTTCTTCTTCGGCAATGTGTCGCAACTGCCGATGACGGCGTTCGAGTTCAGCCTGGCTGCCGTCGAGCAGTTTGGCGTCCTGTTCTTCCCGGGCACCATGTACGGCAAGCAGGGCGAGGGCTACGCCAGGATCTCGTTCCTCGCTCCGATCCCGGTGCTCAGGACGGCATTGGACCGGTTCGCTGAGGCCTACCGCTGGGCCAGCAACGCGGAACCGGCCCGGCACTGAGCGGGGTGTGGTCGCGGGCGTTGCGTGAGCGTCCGCGCGGGCAGGGTTCCGCGTGTGCGCGGGCGAGAACGTCAGGCGGACGCCTGAGCGGCTCCCAACGGCGGGAACGAGCGCCGCGAACGGGCGAGCGCATCATCGATGTGGTTCTCGATCTCGGCGCGGAGGGCGCCCAGATCGCCGGCGATGAGCCCCTCGAGGATCAACGCATGGCGGCTGACGGGCTCCTCGAGGCTGTCGTGGGTCGGCGTCGTCAGGTTCAGCAGCAGGTGGAGGTTGCCCGCGATGCTGTCGTTCCACGTCCGCCACAGCAGCGTGTGGTCGGCGAGCTCGATCAGGGTCGTGTGGAACTCGATGTCTCGCTCGGCGACGAGGCGGCTGCTGGCGGAACGACTGGCCTCGGCGAGACGGTCGAGGGCGCCCTTCATCCGAGCGTGGGATTCCGCGGACCAAGCCGCGATGACCCGGCTGGCGGCGAACGGTTCGAGGACGCGACGCAGGCTGTAGACCTCCTCGAGCGTCCGGATGTCCGCGCTGCGCACGAACCGGCCTCGTCTCGGCAGGGTGACGACGAGGCCCTCCTGCTCCAGGAACTGGAGGGCCTCGCGCAGTGGCCCGCGGCTGATCTTCAGCTTCGCGGCCAGCGAGCTCTCGACGAGGCGCTGACCAGGCGCGAGCTCGCCCAGGATGATCGCGTGGCGCAGCGAGGCCATCGCAATATCCACGAGGCGGGGGTTGGCAATGGGCCCGAGGGAGGATCCGTCCCCGACCTCGAACGTGTTCGCTCGCAGGTCGTTCGACGCCGTCATGTCGATGATCGCTCCTCGCGTGCCTGCTTCATGGCGCAATGCCGGTGACTCACTCATCCAGGCTGCCCCCTTTGGTCGATTGTAGTCGGTGATCGGTCAACCGCCAGCCGCCCCGGTGTCCGGCGTGACGCTCACCGACGTGGCAACCCAGCCTGCCTGATCGAGAGACAGCCCAACCCGTGCTGCCACCGCCCCGAAGTCGGCGAGGATGCTCGCGTCGACCGGCGTGCTGGGATGACGCACGACCTCGGTCGCGATGATCCCGCGGCGGTGGTAGACGTGCTTCCGGAGCGCAACCCCGATGCCGGGCTGGAACTCGAACCGGGCGAGTGGCAGCATCCGGTCAAAGACGCGCCCCGCGGCCTCCCGGTCGCCCGCCTGCATCAGGTCGTAGATCTCGAGCAGGATCTCCGGGAATGCGAAACCGGTCATCACTCCGACCGCGCCCGCGTCGAGCTCCTCGAACACCCATTGCCCACCGAGCCCGCCGAAGATCCCGATCCGCCCTTCCGTCGCCGCCAGGAGTGCCCGCTGCCTGGGGATGACGGGCGGATCCTCGGCCTTGATGTACGGGACGTGGCCACTGGCCGCCAGGCGCGCGACCACCCCCACCGGGATCGTCATCCCGAACGATTCGGGGTAGTCGTGGATCGCCAGCGGCAACGAGGTGCTCTCGGCAACCTCGCGGAAGTGTCGTTCGAGGGATGCCTCGCTTTGCGGTGGCACCGGTGCGACGAACACGGCGCTCGCGCCATCCCTCTCGGCCTCCTGCACCTGCTCGATGCAGCCGGCCGTCCCGAGGGCCCGGATTCCGACCCAGACCGGGACGCGTCCCGCAGCCCCCTCGACGCTCGCCCGCAGCACCGACCGACGCTCGGCATTCGAGAGCTTGTGGGCCTCGCCCATGAAGCCGAGGACAGCCACGCCGTGAACCCCGGCGTTGACCTGGTAGTCGACGAGCCGGCGCATGCTCTCGGCGTCCACGGCGCCGTCGGCGCTGAACGGCGTCGGCAGGATCGGATGGACGCCGCGGAAGCTGTCATGGCGGACCATCAGCGGCCCGTCAGACTCGTGATGTAGGGCGAGATCCGGTCGATTGCCTCCTGGATCCGCTCGATCGGCTGGAGATAGCCGATCCGGATATGGTGTCCGTCCGGATCGCCGAACAGCGTCCCGGGCATGAACAGGACGCGGCACTCGCGGAGGATCGTCTCGCAGAACAGCTCGGACTCCATGCCCGTCCGGGTCGTGTTGACGTAGATGTAGAAGGCGCCTCCGGGATGGCCGTAGTTGAGGCCCATGGTGTCGAGCGCGTCCATCATGACCCGTCGCCGGAGCCCGTACTGGCGGACCATCTCGTCAACGGCATCCTGGGGCCCGGTCAGCGCCGCGAGGGCTCCGTACTGGGCAGGCGTGCTCGTGGCGATCGAGAGCGTGTGGCGCGGCTCGACCAGGAGCCGGGCGAACGCCTCCGGGGCTGCGAGATAACCGACCCGCCAGCCGGTCATCGCGTACGACTTCGAGAAGCCGTTGAGCGTGATCGTCCGCTCCTTCATCCCGGGCAGCGTCGCGATCGAGAGGTGCTCGTTGTCGTCGTAGATGAGCTTTTCGTAGATCTCGTCGCTCAGGACGATCAGGTCGTGACGCTTCGCAATATCCGCGATCTCGCGGACCATCGCGGGCGGCGTCACCGCGCCGGTCGGGTTGTTCGGCGTGATCAGGACGATCATCTTCGTCCTGTCCGTGATCCGCGCCTCGATCTCGGCCGGGACCGTGGCGAAGTCATCCTCCTCGCGGGTCGGAACCGTGACGACCGTGCCCCCGGCCATCGCCACGGCGGCGTCGTAGGAGGTGAACCGGGGCGACGGGATCAGGACCTCGTCGCCGGGGTCGAGGATGGCCAGCATGCACAGCTGGACGGCTTCCTGGACGCCAGCCGTGACGATGATCTCGTCGGCGTTGTACTCGAGGCCGTTCTCCCGGGCAAGCTTGGCGGCGATCGCCTCGCGCAGCGCGGGCAGCCCCGCCGGATGCGTGTAGTGATGCTGGTTCTCGTCGAGCGCCCGCTTCGCAGCGGCCACGATGTGGGCCGGGGTGTGGAAGTCGGGATCGCCGCGACCCATGAGGATGACGTCGTCCAGCCCGGCCGCGAGCTCCACCAGCCGCGTCCGGACCGAGACGTCCTCCGCGACGATCCGGCGCGACTTCGCGCGGAGGAGTGGCTGGTCGACGACGGTGGTGTTCACGGTGTCTCTCCTAGGCCAGGTTGGCGATGCGCTCAACGATCATCTCGCTCATCAGGCGCCACGCCTCTGCGTTCGGCGCTCCAGCGACATGCGGGGTCAGCAACAGGCGGGACGGGGGGATCGCGTAGAACGGATGGCCCTCGGGTAGCGGCTCATGGCGGAACACGTCGAGCGCGGCTGCGCGCAGCTGGCCGCTCTCGAGCGCCTCGGCCAGCGCCGCCTCGTCGACCAGCCGGCCGCGCGCGGTGTTGATGAGGATCGCGCCACGCTTCATCCTGGCGAACGCGCTGGCGTCGAACTGCGCGTCATTTCCGTCCGGGCCCTCCTGGAACCGGTGGTGGAGCGTGATGACGTCCGACTCCGCGAGGAGGTCGTCCATGCTCCGGTACGCCACGCCGAGCTCGGCATCCACGGCGGCCGGCAGCGGGGTCCGCTGGGTGTAGAGGATCCGTGCCCCGAATGGCCGAAGCCGGGCAGCCACGGCCTGTCCGATGTACCCGAGGCCGACGATCCCGACGGTACGCCGGTACAGGACACCGAAGTCCTCCAGGCCGATCCAGTTGAACGTGTACTCCCGCTGGGTCGTGAGGATCGGCGTCGAGCGGTCCGGAAGGTACTGTCGCTCTCGAGCCCGCTCGCTCACGTCGAACAGCTGGCGGAGCGATGCCAGGATGAGCGTGACCGCGTGTTCGGCGACGCCCGTCAGGGCAATGTTCGGGATCGTCATGACCGGGACCGCGCCGACGTCGAGCGCAGCCTTCCCCGGGTCGAGGCGGACGACGAGCCGCAGGGAGCTGCCTGCGCGGCTGACGGTCTCGGCGCTGACATCAATCGCCTCGGTGACGATGACGGTCGCATCGTCGGGTTCGCTCGTCACGGCCCAGCCGTCGCTCAGTCGCTCCGCAAGGGACTCCCGGAAGCCGTCCTTGATGGCCGGGTCGATGATCGCAATCGACGTCATTTGAGTCCGAGCTCCTTCAGCGCGGTTGCGGCGCCGTCCAGGTTCGTGAGGTTCATGCTCGCGTAGTTCGGGGCGAAGATGACGCCCTTGCCGCCCGCCCGGTATGTCGCATGGACGCTGCGGTAGACGATGTCCGGGGTGCAGACCGCCTGGTCAGCGGACGACCGCGGCGCATCGACGCCGATCCCCATGTAGACGGGAACGCGGCCCTGGACGCCGCGCACGGTGTCCGCGCACTGGCCGAACACGTACGTGTCGGGGTCCAGGCCGGTGGCGAGGAGCTCGTTCCATGGCGCTTCGTCGAGGTTCAGGAACTGGTACATGAGGGGCGTAAGATCGGCCGCCGACACGTCCCGGAAGATCGACTTGTGGAAGTCGGTCTGTTCCTTGGTGTAGATCCCGCCGGATTGGTGTTGATACACGATCGGCTTCACCCAGTCGGAATAGGCCGTCTGCTCCAGCCACGGCCACTGCGCCTTGCGGATGAAGTTGAAGTGGTTCCGGTTCCAGACGTTCAGCCCGAATTTCAGGCTCGGGTTCGACCACTTGACGATCCCGTAGAGCTCGCGGTCGAGATCCTTGTTCCGCTCGAGCCAGAAGCGTTCCCAGATCAGGATCTCGGGGTGGCCAAGGAGCATTCGCCAGAACTCGACAAACGACCCGTCCACGAACTCCTCGCCCGCGCGCGCAGCCTGGAAGTAGTCGTAGGCCACCCGCATCGCGGCTCGGACACGCTCGACGTCGATCCCCCGCCGGTCGGCTTCCTCGAGCGCCGCCGGGCTGAAGTCACCGGGCGCCGCTCCGCTGATCAGCTGGTCGAGCGGGCTTCGGCGTTCGTTGCACCACATGATCCCGTCGAGGTCGTAGCTGCGTGCCTGGTCCTCGACCATCCCCCGGATCCAGTTGCGGAAGTCCGGGTTGCTGGTGCTCGGCTCGGAGCCGATCCGGCCAAGGAAGTCGACCTCCATCAGCTGGGGCAGACCGGGCATGCCGACGCTGCGGCTCGAGCCGTGGCCGGCGTACTTCAGGAATGGCTCCATGAGCTCGGCGTAGACCTGCATCCCGCGGGCGCGCGCGGCCGGGATGACGAGGTCGAGGATGTCGAGGTCGCTGAGCCCTTCGTCCTGGTTGCGGAAGTCGTCGATGATGGTGTTGCGGTAGTACTCGGGGCGGGTCTTGACATAGGCCCCGCCCTTGAGCGGCGAGGGCTCGGGCACGCCGTGGTCGGGCCAGCCGTCGAGCTCGTGAGAGATGCTCCGGCCGATCTTCAGGCCGAGCCACGAGACGGTCCCGATCATCAGCACATTGACGCCGACCCGGTCCTGGAGCGCGTCCAGGACGCCGTCCACGCCCTCGTCGATGAAGCTGATCGGGCTGACCTGGACCCCGACGAACTTGTCCTCCATGTGGCGTGCTCCTCCTGTGAGCGTCATGACGCGCGGTCTCCGAGCGGCGTCCACTCGGCGAACCGGACCGGGTCCAGGTCTGCCCAGCAGGCGGACGCATGCTGATCGGCCTCGTTGATCTTCGGATCCTCGGTCAGGCAACCCGACCGAGCCAGGCCGCAGCGCGGATTGAAGTGGCAGCCGGTCGGCAGCGACAGCGCCGACGGGATCTCGCCCGTCATCAGCGTCGATTCGCGGAACGCATCCCCGGGGACGAGCGACGGGACGGCTTCGAGCAGCCCGCGGGTGTAGGGATGCTTCGGGTCACGGAACAGCTCCTCGACCTCGGCCAGCTCCACGACCCGGCCCAGGTACATGACTGCGACCCGATCCGCGACATGGCGTACGACCGAGAGGTCGTGGGTGATGAACAGGATCGTCAGCCCGAGCTGGCGGCGGATCTCCTCGAGAACCCGCAGGATCTGGGCCTGGATCGACACGTCGAGGGCGCTCACCGGCTCGTCCGCGACGATGAAGGTCGGGTTGACCGAGAGCGCCCGGGCGATGCTCAGCCGCTGGCGCTGGCCGCCGCTGAACATCGATGGGTACTTGGCGCCGGCCGACGAGGGCAGGCCCACGAGGTCGAGCAGCTCTGCCGCGCGGGTCCGCGCCGCCGCCTTCGACAGGTGCATCTGGATCGTGAGCGGCTCGGTGAGCATGTCGATGACCTTCATCCGTGGGTTCAGCGACCCGTACGGGTTCTGGAAGACCATCTGCATCTTCGAGCTGAGCTCGCGACGCTTCGCGGGAGCGAGAGCCGTCATCTCGACGTCCTCGTACCACACGTGTCCGCTCGTGACGGGGTGGTACCCCAGCAGGCACCGACCGAGCGTGCTCTTGCCGCTGCCGGTCTCGCCGACCAGGGCGAGCACCTCGCCGCGTCGGATCTCGAGCGACACGTCGTCGACGGCGCGCAGTACCCGTCGCTTCCGTCCGCGCAGCCGGTCGATCGTCGAATTGGCCGTGACGAAGTGCTTCGAGAGGCCTTCGACCCTGATGAGCGCGTCCGATCCCGAGTCAGGCGTCATGGACGTCCACCTTCGCGAACAGCCCGGCGTCGAGCGACACCAGGTCCGTCCTGATGCAGCGTGAGACATGCTCGGCGCCGACCCGGGCCAGCTCGATCGGGCCCTCGCTGCAGGCACTCACGGCGAGCGGACAGCGCGGGGCAAACCGGCAACCTGGCGCGTGCTCGCCGGGATCCGGAACCGTTCCGGGGATCGGGACGAGCGCGGCGCCGCGCGGCTTGTGTGCGTCCGGCACGCAGCTGAGCAGGCCGACGGTGTACGGGTGTTTCGGGGCGGTGAAGAGCGTCCGGGTGTCCGCGAGCTCGACGAGCTGGCCCGCATACATGACGGCGACCCGGTCACACAGCTGGGCGATGACGCCGAGCGAGTGGCTGACGAGGACCAGGGTCATCTCGCGCCGACGCTGGATGGCCAGCAGGAGCATGAGGATCTGGCGCTGGGTCGTGACGTCGAGGGCTGTCGTGGGCTCGTCGGCGAGCAGGATCTTCGGATCGGACGCGAGGGCGATCGCGATGACCACGCGCTGGGCCATGCCGCCGCTGAACTGGTGAGGGTACTCGTCAAGCCGCTGGGCGGCGGACGGGATGCCGACGTCGGTGAGCGCCTGGACGGCCCGCTGCTCCATCTCCGCGGCGCTGAGCTTCTGATGCGAACGAAGGGCCGCGTACACCTGGCGGCGAACCGTATACACGGGGTTGAGGGCAGCTGTCGGATCCTGGAAGACCATCCCGATCTCGCCGCCACGGACAGTGTGCATGTCGGACGTCGAGAGCGACAGGAGGTCGCGCCCCTCGTAGGTGACCCGGCCGCTGGTTGTCGCGGCACCCTTGGGAAGGATCCGCATCATCGAGCGCAGGAGCATGCTCTTGCCCGAGCCGCTCTCGCCGACGATCCCGAGAACCTCGGCCCTGCGCAGGTCGAGGGACACCTCGTCGACAACCCGGACCGGTCCGGTCTCGCGCCGGAAGACCGTCGTCAGGTCGTTGATCGACACGATCGGGGAGCCGGCCGCCCCGCTGCCCGGGTTCGCGCCCCGCTCCGACATCGTCATGACCCGACCCGGAGGCGGGCCGCGATCCCGTCGCCGATCAACGACAGCGAGATCCCGGTGGCGACGATGAACAGGCCGGGGATCGTCACCAGCCACCACGCGTTCAGGAGGTAGAGCTGGCCCTCCTTGATCATCTGGCCCCACTCTGCGGTCGGCGCCGGGACTCCCAGGCCCAGGTAGCTGAGCGAGGCGGTCGCCAGGATCGTCAGGACGATGTCGGCCATCGCGAAGACGATTGCCGGCGAGATCGCGTTCGGCAGGATGTGCCTGATCACGACCCGACGGTCGCCCAGGCCCAGGCCTCGGGCGGCCATGACGTATTCGAGCTCCCGGATCGCGAGCATCTCGCCGCGGATCAGGCGGGCATACGCCGTCCAGCCGGAGATCGCGAGGGCGATGAACAGGTTGGTGATGCTCGGGCCGATCACGGCCACGATCCCGATGAGGATGACGTAGGCCGGGAAGGCCGTGATCACGTCGACCATGCGCATGATGATCGTCTCCGCCCAGCCCCGGAAGTAGCCTGCGATCGCGCCGAGGGACACGCCGATCAGGAACGGAAGGAGGACACCCACGAACCCGATCACGAGGTTGATCCGGATCGCATACAGGCAGCGCGTGTAGACGTCACGGCCGAACTGGTCGGTCCCGAAGAAGTGGCCCGGGGAGCCTGGCTTCAGGAGGAGCTCGCGCGATGACTGGGCGATCGGGTCGTACGGCGTGAGGAGCGGCGCGAAGACTCCCAGACCGACAATCGCCAGGAGCAGGCCGACACCGATGATCAGGAGCGGGTTGCGACTCGTGGTCCGACGCCCGGAGCGGACCAGGCCCGCGGCGCGAGCGAACCCGGGCGCCATCACAGCTTGACCCGCGGATCGAGGTACGTGTACATCAGGTCCGCCACGAGGTTGATCGTGACGGCGATGATCGCGTACAGCATCACCAGGCCAGAGATCACCGGGTAGTCGCGCCGGAAGACCGAATCGATGAGGAGTCTTCCCGCGCCCGGGATCGAGAACACGGTCTCGATGACGACGGTCGAGCCGATCAGCCAGCCGGTGGTGATCGCCAGGACCGAGATCGTCGGCGACAGCCCGTTACGCAGGATGTGGCGTCGGAAGACGGTCGATTCCGTCAGGCCCTGCGAACGGGCGAATGCCACGTGCTCGCTGTTCAGGAGATCGAGGAAGCTGTTGCGCAGGCTCCGGATGACCATCGAGGCGAGGTACAGGGCAATCGTCAGGGCCGGCAGGAACAGGTGCCACAGCCGATCCGGAAGGTTGTCACCGTACCCGGACACCGGGAACAGCTTCAGGCCGATGCTCAGGACGAGGATGAGGATGATCCCGATCCAGAAGCTCGGCATCGCCATCGTCACGGTGAAGATGGCCCGGATCACCTGGTCAACGAGGCCACCGCTCCGGAGCGCGGCGATCGTCGCGAGCGGGAAGGCGATGATCGAGGCCAGCGCGACCGAATAGAACACGAGGAAGATCGTGACCTGCATGCGCGGGATCATCACGTCGATGACCGGCGTCCCCGACGAGATCGAGGTTCCAAGGTCGCCGCTGAAGATCCGGCCGACGTAGACAGCAAACTGGACCGGCAGCGACTGGTCCAGGCCCAGCGCAGTCCGCAGGCTCGCCAGGGACTCCGGGGTCGCCCGCTCTCCGAGGATCACGACCGCCGGGTCGCCCGGGACGGCCCGGATGAGGAAGAACGTGGCGACAACGATGCCGATGACGACCAGGACGATCTGCCCGAGGCGGCGGATGAAGAAGGTAGTCCGATCCACGGAAGGGTCCTATCCTGCCGGACGCTCGCACGAGCCATCCGATGTGGTGACGGGATGGAGCAAGTCAGGAGGGCGGCGGAACCGTCCGCTGGCCAGGGGTGCCGCCGGGTAGAGGGTCCCCGCGGAGCCGCTGAAGGCAGCGCCGCGGGGACGATCCAGGAGGGAGCCTACGGCTGGAGGTAGGTCAGGTCGAACGGACGGGTGCCGGTGGGCTGGAAGCCGTAGCCGTTGACCTTGTCGCTCGTCGCCCAGGCGTTGAGCGGATTGAACAGCGGGAGCATCGGCGGGGCTGCCATGTAGAGCTTCTGAAGCTCGTTGAACTGCTGCGCCCGCTCTGCCTCGTTCGGGTTGGAGGCCGCCTTCTGGGCGAGAGCCCAGACGGCCGGGGCATTCGGGTCAACCTTCTGCCAACCGGTGAAGCCCGCGGTGTTGACGTCGAAGTTCAGGTTCTCGCTCGAGTCGAAGATGTCGAGCGTCCCAAGCTTGTAGACCATCTCGAACTTGCCGGAGCCGCGTCGCTCGGAGTAGGCGCCGCCCTCAAGCTCGGTGAGCGTGAGATTGAGCCCGATCTTCGCAAGCTGATCCTTGAGGACAACGCCGATCTGCGCCGCCACCGGATCGCCGGCCTTGCTCAGGTACTCGACGTCGAACCCGCTGGGCGTCGACGACTGGGACATCAGCTCCTTGGCCTTGTCCAGGTCGAAGTGGTACCCGTACTCGTCGGTGTTGTACTTGCCCTTCGACAGGAACGAGTAGGCCGGCGTGCCGAGACCCGCGAGGACGATCTGGATGAGGGCGTCCTTGTCGACCGCATAGTTGACGGCCTGGCGAACCTTCGGGTCCGAGAACTTGGTCATGCTCAGCAGGACCGTGCCGGTCCCCATGAGCGGGGTCGTCTTGACCTGGATGCCGGCCACGCCCTTGAGGGCCTCGACCTGGTTGGCCGGGATGTCCTCGGCGATGTCGACCTCACCGGCCTGCAGCTTCAGGACACGGTTGTTGGCGTCCGGGACCACCGACCACTCGACCTTGTCGAGGTACGGGAGGGTGTTGCCGGCGCTGTCCTTGAGCCAGAAGTGCGGGTTGCGCTCCAGGGCAATCTTGCTGCCCTGGTCCCAGCTCGCGAGGCAGAACGGTCCGCTGCCGAGCGGCTTCGCATTCATTGCGCTGGCGCCGGCGGTCTCGGAGTACTTCCTCGAGACGACCATCATCCCCCACAGGGTGGTCCAGTCGGGCATGGCGACGTTCGGCGCGGGAAGCGAGAAGTGGAACGTCAGCGGGTCCGGGGCGTCCATCTTGATGCCCGTCGGGAACATCCAGCCGACCGGATCGGACGGAATGGCCCGTGTCCAGGAGTAGAGGACGTCCTCGGAGGTGATCGGGGAGCCGTCGCAGAACTGCGCGTTGGGGTTCAGGTGGAAGGTGAAGTCCGTGTAGGTGGCGTCGTGGTCGAACGAGTCGGCCAGGTATGGGCCAACCGTGGTGCCATCAGGACTCGCCTTGAGGAGCGTGGCGAACAGCGCGTTCGCACCGTAGTAGGAGTCGTTGTCATTGATGACCATGGGGTCCCAGCTCAGGACGTCGGCGGAGCGGGCCGCGCGGAGCGTCCCACCCACGACCGGTCCACCGGCCGGCGGCGGCGCGGAGGCGTCGCTCGATGATGGTGCCGGCGCGTTCGTTGCGGCAGGTCCGCTCGGACTCGGCGCTGCGGCTTGACACGCAGCCACGGCCACGGCCACTGCCAGCAGGACCGCCAGCTTCGCGGTGATTGGACGCACGGTCGCTCTCCCTCTGCATTGCGTAGTCTGCCGACTGTCAACCGGATACTGTCGACTGCCGCGCATGGTGGCCCAGACGGTGGGTCATGTCAAGGTCTGCTGGGGATCCGAACTGCATGCCATGCTGTCGCCGATCGCGTGATGTCAACTGTTGACCAGGTGTAGTACGTTCGCATCCGATCCCCACGAGGTTAGTCGACTCATGCCATCGACACGGCTGATCACCATCGGTCCCGGCGTTGCCGCGACGATGCCCCGGTCACGGCTCTCGTGACGCGCTCCCGACGCGATCCGGGCGCGAGCTCCGCGCGAGACCCGCAGGCCGTCGTACCCATGTTTGACCTGGCTGCCGAGATCCGGCTGGACCGGAAGGCCATCGATGCGGCGATCCGGCGGGTCATCGACTCCGCGAAGTTCGTCCAGGGCGACGAGGTCGAGCGGTTGGAGGCCGAATTCGCAACGTACGTGGGCGCCGGCCATGCGATCGGCGTCGGGTCCGGCACGGCTGCCCTCCACCTGGCCCTCCTTGCGTGTGGGATCGGGGCCGGAGACGAGGTGATCACCGCGCCCAACACGGATAGCCCAACGGCTTCGGTGATCTCGCAGGTCGGTGCCACGATCGTGTTCGCCGACATCGACCCTGACACGTTCAACATCGACCCGGCAGCCATCGAACGAACGATCACTCCGCGGACGAAGGCGATCATCCCGGTCCACCTGTTCGGCAACCCGGCGCCGATGACGGAGATCCTCGCGCTTGCCGAGCGACATCGGCTCCGCGTCATCGAGGACGCGACCCTGGCGGTCGGCGCCACCGTCGACGGGCGACGCGTCGGGAGTGCCGGCACCGCCGGGTGCTTCAGCTTTGCTCCGTCCAAGATCCTCGGCGGTTTCGGTGACGGCGGGATGGTCACGACGAACGACGCCCGGATCGCCGAGGAGCTGCGCATCCTGCGGAACTACGGGCATTCACTGGCCATGAACCGGGATTTCTGGGGACTCCTCGGCGTCGACAACTGGGAGATCGTGCGCGAGGGCTACAACGAGCGGCTCGATGAGATCCAGGCAGCGATCCTGCGAGTCAAGCTCGCCAGGCTCGAGGATCGGATCGAGGCCCGTCGTCGCGCGGCCGCGCGGCTTGACGAAGCACTTGCCGGGCTGCCGATCCGGTTGCCGAGTGAAGCGCCGAACGGACGTCATGTATTCAGGGCCTACACGATCCTGCTCGACGACCGCGATCGTGCGCGCGAGTTTCTCGCCGGACGCGGGATCAGCACGCGGCTGTACTACACGCCTCCGCTGCACCTGCAGCCGGCGTTTCGCCACCTGGGCTACCGATCCGGTGCATTCCCTGCCGCGGAGCTGACGGCGGGGCGGATGCTCTCACTGCCGATCTATCCGTCCATGAGCAGTGGCGAGGTCGATCGCGTGGCGACCGCATTGGCTGATTGGCAGCGCGTGCAGGAAACCTGATGAGAGCCGCGGTACGACGACCACCGCTGGGGAGCTACGGAGCGTGCGCGCGCCAGAGCGAGCGCCCGTGCGAACGCGCCGTCACTGCGGGCTGAACGGGAACTCCGGGCCCGGCGTCCCTGACTTGAGCTCCGCGTCATCAACCGTCCAGCGCACGTCCGAGACCACGTCCCGCACGCCCGGCACGAGCACCGCGGTTCGCGCGATCATCTCCGCCGACGACCGCCGGTCCACCGCACCCTTGATCGTCGCGATGCCCTCGGTGACCGTGACCTCGAACGCAGCCGGGTCCAGCCACAGCGTCTTCACCAGGACGTCCTCGCGGATCGAGTCGGCCAGCTGCTCGTCGGTGCGGACGTAGGTCCGGACGAGGTCGGCGCGGGTGACGATGCCCACGAGCCGCCCGGCTTCCACCACCGGCAGCCGGTTGATCCGTCCCCTGGTCATGATGGCCGCGGCGTCCGGGATCAGCTCGTCGGGCCCGATGGTGATCACCGGTGAGGTCATCAGCTCACGGGCGGTCGAGGCGTAGTGGCGGTCACCCGGGGCTCGCACGTCCCCGCCCAGGCCGAACAGCCGCGCGATCGCCGACCGGTGGACGGGCTCGCCACCCTGCGCCTCGACGAGGAAGTCCGCCTCGGACACGACGCCCAGCAGCGTCCCCGCCTCGTCCACCACCGGCACGCCGCTGATCCGGTGCTCACCGAGCATCCCGGCAACCTCCCGGACGGGCGTCTCCGGACGCACCGAGATCACCGACGTCGTCATGACATCCCGGACCAGCATCCCCATGTCATCGCCTTTCGTGTCGCGCGCCCAGCAGATCGTGGGGGCCGTCCGGCCCAGTGTCGCAGACCCGCATCCGCGCCCTGCGCGGCGGCCGGTACCATCGAGGGCACCGTGAACGCCGAGACCCCCAACCCCTCCCCCGCCCACAGCGGCGTCCCCGAGCGGTCCGACTTCATCCGGGACATCGTCGCCGCGGACCTGCGCGAGGGTCGGGTCGAGCGCGTCGTCACGCGGTTCCCGCCGGAGCCCAACGGGTATCTCCACATCGGGCATGCGAAGAGCATCTGCCTCAACTTCGGCATCGCCAGCGAGTTCGGCGGCACCTGCAACCTCCGGTTCGACGACACGAACCCGGCCAAGGAGGAGCAGGAGTACATCGACTCGATCATGGCCGACGTCCGCTGGCTGGGCTTCGACTGGGGCGACAACCTCTACTACGCGTCCGACTACTTCGAGCAGCTGTACGCGTGGGCGGTCCATCTCATCGAGCACGGCCTCGCCTTCGTGGATGACCTCAGCGCGGACGAGATCCGCGAGACGCGCGGGACGCTGACCTCGGCGGGTACGAACTCCCCGTTCCGCGAGCGCCCGATCAGCGAGAACCTCGACCTGTTCGCGCGCATGCGCGCGGGCGAGTTCCCCAACGGCGCACGCGTGCTGCGGGCGAAGATCGACATGGCCAGCCCGAACATCAACCTGCGGGACCCCGTCCTCTACCGGATCGTCCACGCGGACCACCCGCGGACGGGCGACGCCTGGTGCATCTACCCCACATACGACTTCGCGCACGGCCAGAGCGATGCCATCGAGGGCGTGACCCACTCGATCTGCACCCTGGAGTTCGAGGTCCACCGGCCGCTCTATGACTGGCTCATCGGGAACCTACCCGTGCCCGCGGTCCCCCACCAGTACGAGTTCGCGCGGCTCAACCTCACCTACACCATCCTGTCCAAGCGCGTGCTGCGGCAGCTCGTCACGGACGGCCACGTCCGTGGCTGGGACGATCCGCGCATGCCCACCATCTCCGGCCTGCGCCGGCGCGGCTTCCCGGCCGAGGGCATCCGCACCTTCGCCGCAGAGGTGGGCGTCGCGAAGGCCGATGCGACCCACGACGTCGCGCTCCTGGAGCACTCGATCCGCGAGGTCCTCAACCGGACATCCGTGCGGCGGTTCGGCGTGCTCGACCCGATCCGGGTGGTCATCGAGAACTACCAGGACGGGCTCGAGGAGACGATGGAGGTCGTCAACAACCCGGAGGACCCGTCGGCCGGCGAGCGCGCGGTCACCTTCGGGCGCGAGCTGTGGATCGAGCGCGACGACTTCATGGAGGAGCCGGCGCCCAAGTTCTTCCGCCTCGCACCCGGGCGCGAGGTCCGGCTGCGCAACGCGTACTTCATCACCTGCACCGGCGTGGTCAAGGACGACGACGGCCGGGTCGTGGAGCTGCGCGCGACCTACGACCCGGCGACGCGCGGCGGCGATTCCCCGGACGGTCGGCGGCCGAAGGCGACGCTCCACTGGGTGTCGGCCACGCACGCGGTCCCGGCCGAGGTGCGCCTGTACGACTACCTGTTCTCGCGGCCCGACCCGGGCGCGGACGGGAACCTGTTCGCGGACCTCAACCCGGCGTCGGAGACGATCGTCACGGGGGCGATGCTGGAGCCATCGCTGGCGGATGTGGGGCTCGGCGAGACGGTGCAGTTCGAGCGCCTGGGGTACTTCACGCCGGACACGGACTCGGCGCCCGGGGCGCTGGTGTTCAACCGGACGCTGACGCTCAAGGACACCTGGGCCAAGGTGCAGGCGAAGGGATAGGCCTCAGCAACGCCGCGGGCGAGTGCCGCTCATGGCGCTCGCACGTCGATGCCATAGCGCTGCTGGTCGCGGTCGAACGTAGCGAGCGGCACCGAGCCGGCGGCGGCTGCCGCAGCGAAGATCAGGGCGTCTGGAATTGGCCGGCCAGGCATCGACCTGGCGCGCAAGAGCATGGCGACCAGCAGGTCCGGCTGCGCGTCGACCACCCTGACGTTCTCCCGCTGGACGAAGTCGATCAGTGCGTCCACGATGTCCCGCTGCTCGACCTGGTACTGGGTGCGGAGCACATGCGCACACTCGGCGAGGGCGACCACGGACACGCCCAGGTCCACGCCCTCCTCGTCGACCAGGGCCGCTGCACGTGCCGCCTGCGCCTCAGGCATGCCCACGAGGTACCGCACGACGACCGACGTGTCGATCCCGATCATGGCGTCCGGTCCGGGCTGGGCGTCACCCAGGCGGCATCTCGGAGCGCCTCCCATGACTGGTCCGGTGGGGTCCGACGCACCTTGTCCCGCAGCGACCCGGCGAGCGACCGGCGGTGCGTGCCCGGGATCACCTCGATCACGATCCGCCCATCCTCGACCCGTTGCACCGTCTCGTCGCCCGCGTAGATCGCGAGCTCGTCGCGGATCGCCTTCGCGATCGTGATCTGGCCCCGCTCTCCTACTCGGCTCAGCATGATATGGATCGTCGCACGCGATATGACGAGCGTCAAGTAGTCGGATAGTAGGATGAGGGGATGGAGCCGTTCCCGTTCGACTTCCGGATGCGGGTGCCCGAGGCGCCGATCGGTCGCGCGGTGGCGTCCGCGTGGTACGCACGAAGGCATGTGAAATCGGTCCAAGACGCGGCTGGGTCGCGGGGTCAGGATGCGTCCCATCGTTGCCATGCCCCCCAGGAGCGCCATCCGTGCCCGATCCCGTCGCCCAGTCCGAGACCCTAGCTTCGCAACATCGAACGGGCGACCGGCATGACCGTCGCCTCGTTCGCCGCCGCCGTGGCCGAGGCGGGCGTCGCCGGCCACAAGGCGATCATCGCGTTCCTGGGCGAGCGCTACGGCCTGAGCTACGGCAATGCGAACGCCGTCGCGATCAGGGTTCGCGAGCTGGCGTCGGGCGGTCCCGCCACCCCGGATGCGCTGCTGGACGCGCAGTACGCGGGTGCCAGGGCGGCGATGCGCCCGGTCCATGACCGCCTCGTCGAGGTCGCCCGCGGGCTGGGACCGGACGTCACCGTGCTCGTCCAGAAGACCGCCGTCGCGCTGCGCCGGAAGCGCCAGTTCGGCGTCATCACCGCGGCCTCGTCATCGCGGATTGCCCTGGGGCTGAACCTCGCGGAGACACCGGCCGGCGGGCGGGTCATCGCGACGCCGGGGCAGATGTGCTCGCAGCGCGTGGACCTCGGGGGGATCGATGCGGTTGACGACGAGGTGCGGGGCTGGCTGGCGGCCGCTTACGAGCGCGCGGGGTAAGGATCGGGCGCGAGGCTGGGCGAAGGCCTCGGGGCTACCTCTTCATCCCAGGCCGACTCGTAGCTGGCGGCGATCTCCATCGTCCTGAGCACGCGAACGGCCTCGCGGATCGCCGCCGACCGGGAGGCGAGCCGGTGCGTCGTGGCGTACGCGTCGAGGAATGCCACATCGGCGGCGGGCAGGCTGACACGGACCTTCATCGCGAGGTAGCCCTAGGCAGGCGTGCGCTTGGGCAGGAGACGGCGCTCGATGCGGTAGCCGATGGCGTCTGCCCAGCGATCCTCCGTTGAGTGCTGGGGATCGACCCCGCCGCTCTCGAGTCGAGACACCAGCGCCTGCGAAGTCCCCATGCGCTCGGCGACCTGGGTCTGGGTGAGGTCGGCGGCCTTGCGGGCGGCGGCCAAGTCCCGCACCAGCCGGCGCTCGTCGCGGGCGGCGGCGATGAGCGCGATGATGCTTGGATCGGCGGCTGCGCGCTCAGCGAGGAGATCCTCGGCAGAGTCGCTCTCCCGCTCGACGAACGCGGCATAGGCCTCGTCATCGAGAGTGGACTCGACAGACGCGCCCTTGGTCGTCTTGGTTGTGGGCATGTGCGTGGACCCCCTGCTGCCCGGACATTCTATACCGTCAACGATATATCTGGTCAATCGCGCCCGACGATGTCACGAAGGACGAGTCCTCGGCGACTTCTTCTTGGCCGCGGCGTTGTAGGGAGGCTCGGGGGAAGGAAACTGCCGGCTTTCCCAGTCGTCCAGTCGGCGCTCCGCCAGTTCGATGAACCGCTTGGGCGTCTTGCGAGTCTTCTTCTCGAACACGACGACCGCGAGCAGGATCTGGTCGTTGCGCCCGGCCTTGCCGAACAGGAGGCGGAAGATTGTGCCGTGCTCGCCGTCAGCGTCGATCTCCCGGATCTTGTCGCTCACGGGCGCAGAGGCAGCTGAGGCGCCGAGTTCTTCGACATCATCCATGGCCGCGAAGATCGCAGCGAAGGCAATCGGATCGAGGGCGTTGATCTCGTCGCGGATGATCCGCCTGCCGCCTGCGGTCCGGTAGAGACGCCAGTACGGCATTCGTCCCCCCGATGTTGGCGCGTCGTGGTCGAGTCGATCGGACGATTGTGCCGGACGGTAGTTGCTTCTCGTCAAGCACCATTCCCGGCTTCGCCGACGACGAGCCAACGCGGGAGTTCAGTTGGAGCATCAGCGACAAACGGCACGACGTTTCTGCCGGGTTGGTCGCGCCGTATGCTGGCCGCGTGAAGGCGGCGATTCGCACCAGCTATGGCGGACCCGAGCAGGTCCGGATCGAGGACGTCCCCACGCCGGTCCCCGGTGAGCGGCAGGTGCTCGTCCGGGTGCATGCCGCGTCGGTGAACCGGGCGGACCTCGACTACATCGAGCCTCGGCCGCAGTTCATCCGCGCGTTCGTCGGGGTCCGGCGGCCGCGAAACCCGAGGCTGGGCACCGACGTCGCAGGGACGGTCGAGGCGCTGGGCCCGGGCGTGACGCGCTTCGCGGTGGGCGACCGCGTCTTCGGTGACCTGCTGCCGTTCGGTCTCGGGTCCTTCGCAGAGTTCGTCGCCGTCCCGGAAAAGGCCCTGCTCCCGATCCCGGAGGGCATCGACTTCGATACCGCCGCCGCGCTCCCCCACGCCTCGGTGCTCGCGCTCCAGGGGCTGCGGCGGCGGAACGGCACGACGGTGCAGGCCGGTGACCGCGTGCTGGTCGATGGCGCGAGCGGCAACGTCGGGCCGTTCGCCGTCCAGCTCGCGAAGGCCATGGGCGCCGACGTCACGGGTGTCTGCCGAACCGAGAAGGTGGAGTTCGTGCGGTCCCTGGGCGCCGATCGGGTGCTGGACTACCGGGCCGTGGACTTCACGAAGGCGCCCGAACGCTACGACTGGATCGTGGCCGCGGATTCGCACCATTCGATCGTGGCGGCGCGGCGCGCGCTTCGGCCGCGTGGGCAGTACGCGACGCTCGGCGGCGGGACGCGCGACATCCTCGAGGCGATGGTGGTGGGGCCGGTCACGAACCTGCACAGCGACCGATGGGCCGGGATCATGCTGTGGTGGAAGCCATTCCACGAGCCCGACGTGCGGACGATCACGGACCTCGTACTCGCGGGGAAGCTGTCTCCCGCCATCGACCGCGTCTACCCGCTGGCCGAGGTCCGCGAGGCGCTCACGCTCGTCCACGAGGGGCGCGCGAAGGGCAAGGTCCTGATCCGGGTGCTTCCGTAGCGGATCAGCGCCGCACAAGCGGGCGATAAGCGGCCCTTGCCACCCTGCGCCCAGGAGGTGCGACGTGGCAAAGCGAGGACCGACGATCGCGAAGATGACCCTGGAGCTCATCCGGGAGCGTGGCCCGCAGCTGGGCGAGGAACTTGGGCCCGTCCTTGCGGAGCGCGGCATCACGGCGGCGAGGGACCCGGTCGCGGCGGTCAGGTCCGTGGTCACCACGAACCGGGACTTCGTCGAGGGCGCGGACGGGCGGTGGCATTCCCTCGCGGACCAGCTGGAGGGGACGGTGTTCGCGGTCCGCCCGACAACCCTCGAGCGGCGCGAGGAGGTCGTGCTCGTGCGGCCGGAGCTGGACCTGGTCGAGGCGCTCGTGCCGCGCTCCGGTTGGGCGCACCGCGAGACGGGCGTCCACCGGGATTACCTGGGCGACGTCCTCGGACTGCCGCACTGGGACATCGGCATCCTCGACGAGGACGAGACGGGTTGGCCGGCCTTCGATCCCGATGTCAGCGTGCGCGAGGAGCTCGGCGAGGAGACCGCGGACGAACTGCTCGCGTTCCAGGACGAGCTGGGCGTCCCGCGCGGCAGGGACGAGGAGGCGACCCTCCGGCACCTGCTGCGCGAGTTGCGCTACCAGTCCGTCCTGCATGGGCCCGACGGTTGGATGCCGGCGCTTCGATCGCGGGAGCTGCTCGGCCTGTGCGTGGAGTCCGGGGCCGTGCGCGCGGTGGCGCTCGATCGGCGCGCGATCACCGGTGTCCACGTTCCGGCCGCGGGGTTGCGGATCGCCGAGTGCGTGGCCGATCTCGTCGCCGAGGATCCCGATCCCGGGTATCCGGCGGTGCCGATGGAGGCGCTGCTGCGACGGCTCGTCACGGACTCGCCGGAGATCTTCCGGCGTCCGCTGCCGCCCTTGCCGGAGCTGCTCGTCAGCGCTGGTTTCGAGGTGGAAGACGGGCTGATCTGGCCGAACGAGCCGTCAGTCGACCCGAACGATGACCAGCCGGCGGGCGTTCATGGATCCCGTCCAGGTACGGATTGTCTAGTCCCCTTGGCTTGACGTGGCAAGTCACCTAGCCTACGTTGCCCGTTGAAGCGGGCGGACCTCCTCCGACAGATCGGAATGGCTGCACGTGAGGCGGGGCTGCCCTGGGAGTTGCGCCGCCAGGGCTCCGAGCACGAGATATGGGTCCTCGATGGACTGTCGCTCACGGTGCCCCGACACCGGGAGATCAACGAACTGACAGCGCTTGGAATCAGGAAGGTGCTCGAGCCGAAACTGGGAGCGCGATGGTGGCGAACGCGATGATCAGGTACACGGCGATTGCCGAACAAGTTGGCGCCTGGTGGGCGATCACGGTCGCCGAGATGCCCGGGGTCTTCAGCCAGGCTCGACGGCTCGACACCGTCGAGCACATGGCCCGCGTCGCGATCGCCCTCATGCTCGATGTCCCCCCGGAATCGTTCGAGATCGACGTCCGCCAGGTCCTCGATCCGGAGGCGGAGCAGGCGGTCTCCGAGGCCATCCTCGCCCGGTCCGAGGCCGCCGATCGCCAGCGGATTGCCACCGCAAAATCGCGCGAGGCCGTTCGGGTCCTGGAGCGGCGGGGCCTCCCCCAGCGGGACATCGGCCGCATCCTCCACCTGTCGCACCAACGGGTCGCGCAGCTGCTGGCAGCCGGCCGGGACGGCTGACCTCAACCGAGCGAAGCGCCGAATGGGCATGAGCGAGGTGGGGCCACTTGACGTGATCACTCCCATCGCCCAGTGCGTGGCCGATCTCGGCGCCGAGGATCCCGATCCCGGGTATCCGGCGGTGCCGATGGAGTCGGTCTTGCGGCGGCTCGCACGGAAGCGCCGGACATCTTCCGGCGTCCGCTGCCGCCCTTGCCGGAGTTGCTCGTCAGCGCTGGTTTCGAGGTGGAAGACGGGCTGATCTGGCCGAACGAGCCGTCAGCCGATCTGGATGATGAATCGCCGGTGGGCGCCCGCCGGCGCCCTTACCGACCGAGTTCGCGTTCGACCTGATCCAGAGGAGTTGCCGGGGCCTGCTTCAGTTCCTCGAGTGCCTCACGCGCGAGGCGCAGGTCACGCTCGTCCTCGAGTCGCTCCAGCAACTGGACGTCCTCGATCGGGACGATCGCCGCGATCGGTCGGCCGCGACGGGCAACCAGGACCCGTTCGTGGCCATACGCCGCGCGGTTGACCAACTCCGCGAAGGTATCCCGCGCCTCGCTGACGCTGACGTGGCCAGTTGCATGTTCCGGGGCTGAGTCGTACATCTCGTACGAAACGTACCCCTCGAGGGCACCGGCGTCAAGGTCGGGGACGGCACCCGACTGCCTAGGGCAAGGTCAGCATGGCTAGTCCCCTAAAGCCTAACCCCGGATCCACCGATAGTTCGGACTGATTCGGCTGCCGGGACACGCAAACAGGTGCCCTTCTGATCGTGGACGATGGAGTTGTTCAAGACAACACCGACCCACCGAGAAGGACACCTGATAGATGCGATCTTCG
>JBBRRZ010000010.1:0-115029 GCA_038245845.1 Candidatus Limnocylindrales bacterium | reverse complement strand
TGGCCCTCCTCGACGGTGATGACGCCGTCCTTGCCGACCTTGTCCATCACCTCGGCGATGATCTCGCCGACCTCGGGATCCGCCGCGGAGATGGCCGCGACGGCCGCGATCTGCTCGCGGGTCTCGACCGGGCGAGCGGTCTTCTTGATCTCGGCGACGATCGTCTCGACGGCCTTCTCGATGCCGCGCTTGACGACCATCGGGTTGGCGCCGGCCGTGACGACCCGCAGGCCCTCGGCGACCATCGCCTGGCCCAGGACCACCGCGGTGGTGGTGCCGTCGCCGGCGACGTCGTCGGTCTTGGTCGCGACCTCCTTGAGGAGCTGCGCGCCCATGTTCTCGAACGGGTCCTCGAGCTCGATGTCGCGAGCGATGGTGACGCCGTCATTGGTGATCGTGGGGGCGCCGAACTTCTTGTCGAGCACGACGTTGCGGCCCTTGGGGCCGATCGTCACGCGGACCGCGTCCGCGAGGCGATCGATGCCCCGCTTCAGCGAACGACGAGCAGTCTCGTCAAAAATGAGTTGCTTGGCCAAGGTCCTGGTTCCTCCGGGATGTGGTGCAGGGTTACGCGATCGGGCGCGCCGGGCGGCGCGGAGGCCTAGGCCTCGACGATCGCGAGGATGTCCTTCTGGGACAGGATGAGCAGGTCGTCGCTGTCGACCTTGAACTCGGTCCCGGCGTACTTCGCGTACAGGACCTTGTCGCCGACGGCGACGTCCATGGCCTCGCGGGATCCGTCATCGAGCGTCTTGCCCGGGCCGATGGCGAGGATCTCGCCCTCCTGGGGCTTCTCCTTCGCGGTATCCGGCAGGACGATGCCCGACTTCGTCATCTCCTCACGCGGCGTGGGCTTGATGACGACGCGATCGCCCAGGGGGCGTAGCTTCGTCGAAGAGGCGGTCGCCAAGGTGCATTCCTCCTCTGACGGCACCGATCGGCCGTCGATGGACTTGAGTGGTGTCGGAAGTGCCGGAGCGGAATGGCGCCGGCTATCCGATGGATCCTCCATCCGAGCGCTTCGCCAGGGTCGCGGACCGGGGCCGGCTTGCTCGCCGGCTCCCTCTGCGAGGGCCCGATCTGGCCCGTCTGGGCCGCGTCCCACTGGTTTGGCACTCTCCCTATGAGAGTGCCAACAACGTACCCAATGGGTGGGCGCCTGTCAACCGCGGACCACGGGGCAGGACCCGGCGGCTCTAGACTCGAACGGTGAGCATGCACGAGATCGGGGGTCGCGCGCAGCGTATCCGCCTCGAGGCCGGCGAGGCGGCGGTCGAGGTCGCGCCGGGCGTCGGCGGGCGGCTCGCGGCGCTCGAGGTCGATGGCTGGGACCTCATCCGACGGGACGGCTGGACGGACCGCGAGTGGGGCTCGTTCGTGATGGCGCCCTGGGCCAGCCGCCTGCGGAACGGGCGCGTGCGCTGGCGGGGCGAGACCTGGGAGATGCCGCTCAGCGAGCCGCCGCACGCCCTCCATGGGACGGTCGTGGAGGTGCCGTGGCGAGTCGTCGAGGTGACCCGGAGCAGCGTTGTCCTCGAGGCGCCGCTCGGCCCCGACTGGCCGTTTGCCGGCCGCGTCGTGCGGGCCTTCGAGCTCCACGCCGACCGCCTGGTGGATCGCCTCGAGGTCCACGCGGACGAGGCGCCCTTCCCGGCCATCGTCGGCTGGCATCCATGGTTCCGGCGGCGTGCGCTCTGGCTCCCCGACCGGTCCGAGTCCCAGCCGGTCGAGATCGCGATCAGCGCCAGCCAGCGCGTCGACCTCGACCTCGAGGGGCTCCCGACCGGCTGGCTCGCGGCGCCGCGGCCACTGCCCCAGGACGACGTGCTGCTCGGCGTCTCGGACCCACCGATCGTCTCGTGGCCCGGTGGGCCCGCGCTGACGCTCCACGCGCCGCAGGCCGTGGCGTGGATTGCCTACACCGCCCACCCCGACGGCGTCTGCATGGAGCCGCTCACGGGTTTGCCCGACGGGCTCAACCGCAGCCGCCTCGGCGACCCGCCGGTCGCGGAGCCCGGGCACCCGCTGATCGCGACGTTCGAGATTCGCTGGGGCTGACGGAGCATCCCGGCGCTGAGCCTGGAGAACGGCCACTTCGCCCCGGCGCAGGCTTGATCGGAGATGCGCCCACCGGATCGGCTGCCGGATGGTCAGCACCACGCGTTCGTTGATCCTGCAGAGCGCCTCGCTCACCTGGCGGAGCGTCAATCCGGGCAGCTCGGGTGGCGGATCCGGGATGGGCTCGTCGCTCCTCGCGCGGACCTCCGTGCCCCGGATGACCCACTTCAGCGCGGGGCAACCCTCGGGAACGTCGCGTCGTATGCCGTGACGAGCGCATCACCGAGCTCGGTTTCCGTCATCCCGCGGCGTTCGGCGACCCAGCGCGCGGTGATCGCGACGGCGGCAGGCTCGTTGCGGCCGCGCGGACCGCCGGGCGGGGTCAGGAACGGCGAATCGGTCTCCACCAGGAGCCGGTCCGTCGGAACGAGGGTGACGGCCTCGCTCGACGCCTCCTCCCCGCGCCGGAACACCAGCCCCGAGAAGCTCACCGCCAGGCCCATCGCCACCACGGTCGCCGCGTAGTCCACCGGCCCGGAGAAGCTGTGGATCACCGCCGGTGGCCGGCCGCCAAACGGGTCGCGGTCGAAGCCGACGCGGCGCAGCTCGTCCACCAGCGCGTCCTGGGCGTCCCGCTCCCCCATCCGCGAGCGGCAGTGGAGGATCGCCGGCTTGCCGGTCTCGAGCGCCAGGGCGAGGTTCAGCCGGAGGTTGACCAGCTGCGCCTCCCATGGGGAGAACATCCGGTCCGAGTCGAGACCGGTCTCGCCGATCGCGACAACGCGGCTGTCCCGCGCCCATGCCTCGACCGCGAGCCAGCCCGCAGCATCGACCTTCGCCGCGTCGTGCGGATGGATGCCCGCGGCGGCGTCCATCCACGGCCAGCGGGCCGCCACCTCGAGGGCCCGGCCCGAGGAGTGGACGTTCCAGCCGGGCACGAGGATCCGCTCGACGCCGGCGAGGCGCGCGCCCCCGACGACGAGCTCGACATCACCGTCGAAGCGGTCCGCGTTGAGGTGCCCGTGGGAATCGATGAGGCGCATCCCGCGATGGTACGGGGATGCGCCTCGCGTGCGTGAATGGCGCCGGGCGGCGGCGACAGGCACGCGGATCAGGCGGGCGCGGGTTCCGACGTCTCCCAGAGGCCGACCTCGGAGCCCTCCGTGTCCCGGACGACGGCGAAGCGGCCATAGCCACCGCCGATGTCGGTCGGCTGCTCGAGGACGCTGCCACCGTTCGCTTCGGCGGCGGCACACGCCTCCTCCAGCGAGTCGACCGTGATGTAGATGCGCACGACGGGGCCGGTGGACTTGCCGCGCTTGCCGACCGCGCCGCCCGCGTCCGCGCCGCTGCGGAACGTGTAGTAGTTCGGCATCGTCGGCTCCGCGCCGAACTCCCAGCCCGCGACGGCGGTGTAGAACTGCGTCGCGCGCTCCGGGTCGTCGGCCGGGAACTCGATGTGGGTGATCTCGCCCTTCGGCATCGCTCGTGACCTCGCTACGGGCTGGGTTCGTCCCACCATACCGACGATCAGGCCTCGGGAGTTTCGACCACCTCGGTCTCCATGCGCGGGAAGAGTGGCGTCGGCGTATCGATGACGCGCCCGGACTCGCCCGCCTGTGCGCCCCACTCGAGGAGGGCGAGGATGTCCGGCCCGCCGTTGCCGTCCGCCCCGTACTGGTAGGCGTACCCGAGCTGTTCCAGGATCCTGGGTGCCGCGGTGGGCATGAACGGAGCGACCGCGAGACCGACCAGGCGGCACGCCTCGACGAGATCGCCGAGCACGCCCGAGAGCCGGGCCGCGGCGCCGTCCTCGCCCGCCTTGACCAGCTTCTGGATCGCCCATGGCTGTTCCGCGTCGACCGTCTTGTTCGCGCCGTCGACGAACTCCCACAGCTCCGCGATCGCGTCGTGGAGCACGGACCGATCAAGCTTCTCGCGGTACAGGCGCAGCGTGTCGGCCCAGCCCTCGCCCAGCGGCGAGCCGCCGGGCGCGCGCGGGGGGGGCCGCTCCCCGTCCAGATAGCGGTTGACCATCGACACCGTGCGGTTGACGAGGTTGCCGAAGGCATTCGCGAGGTCCGCGTTGTAGCGCCGGACGAACGAGTCCCAGCTGACCTCCGTGTCGCGGTCGAAGGCGACCTCGCGGAGCGTCACGTAGCGCGCCCCGTCCGCGCCGAACGCGGCCACGACCGCCTCCGGCTCGAGGAAGTTGCCGAGGCTCTTGCTCATCCGCTCGCCGCCAGCGACGAGCAGCCAGCCGTGGACCCAGACGTGCCTGGGCGCGTCGATGCCCGCGGACCACAGCATCGCCGGCCAGTAGACCGCGTGGAACCGGGCGATGTCCTTGCCGATGACGTGGAGATCGGCGGGCCACCACTCCTGGAACCGCTCGAGGTCGTCGGGGAAGCCCACGCCGGTGATGTAGTTGATGAGCGCGTCGTACCAGACGTAGATCGTGCCCGCGGCCGGGTCCCAGCTGCCGTCCTCGCGCTGGGCGGTCTGCCCGTCCTCCCCGATCGGGAATGGGATGCCCCATGTGGCGCCCGCGCGACTGATCGAGAAGTCCTGGAGGCCACCGCGGATGAATCCCAGCATCTCGTTGCGGCGGAACGCCGGCTGGACGAAGTCCGGGTTCTTGTCATACCAGTCCAGCAAGCGGTCCTGGTAGGCCGACAGGCGGAAGAACCAGTTGCGCTCGGTCAGCCACTGGAGCGGGACGGTCGGGTGGTTCGGGCATTCCATCCCGCGCGCGGTCTCGAGCAGGTCCGACGTGTTCTTGAACCCCTCGCTGGGGCAATACCAGCCTTCGTACGTGTCCTGGTAGATGTCGCCGTTGTCGTATGCCCGGCGAACCATCTCCTGCGCGGAGCGGTAGTGGTCCGGGTCGGTCGTGCGGATGAACCGGTCCGGGCTGATGAGCAGCGCGTCCTCGGCCGCCTTGAACAGCACGACCTTCTCGTCGACGAACTCGCGCGGCGTCTGGCCCGCCTTCTCGGCCGACTGGGCGATGTTGACCGAGTGCTCGTCCGTGCCGGTGAGGAAGAACACCTCTTCACCCTGCATCCGGTGCCAGCGCGCGATGACGTCCGCCCCGATGACCTCGTACACGGTGTGCAGGCCCGGGGCGTTGTTCGCATAAGCGATTGCGGTGGTCAGGTAGAAGCGGGGGCGATCGGTCATGGCCCGGCGATGGTAGCAAGCGCGGAGGCGTGGTCACGAGGAACCGGGGGATGGAGTGGCGCGCCTCGCAGAAGGCGCTCGAACCATACCTACAACCCTTGGCCCGTGATCCGATCCAAGCCATCCACCCGCCGCGTGTCGATGCTCACCCGGCTGGGCATTTCGCCAGCCGTGCACTCTCCGCGACTCTCCAGACAGTCGCGCCGCCCTTGGTAAGTTCTGCCTCCCACCCCGCGACTGAACGCACGCCCTCGGTTGCCGAGTCGATCCAGACCGCTCGCGGTGCGAGCGAGTCGGTCGCGGCCCACTGGGACGAAAGTGCCGCAACAAGGTCGGCGACGTCGACGACCCACACGTTGCCCGCGTCGAGCCACCCTTGTCCGTCCAGCGCGGGGATGCCGCGATCGATGTCATCGTCAAGGGGCAGGCGGAAGCCGTGGCTGAGTACGACGCACTGGCCTGCGCCGAGGTCCTTCTCGATGCGCTGGAGCGCGGCCTCCCGCGCCGACGGTACCGTTGCCACGGATACCTCTGGATCTTGGTCGACAGCTGCTGCTCGCTCGACGGTTGCTGCCCGCGCGGCCAACTGGCCGCCAGATTGGCTCGGAGCCGAACATGCGGAAATCGCCAGGGCGAGAGCAAGAGCCAGCACCGCGCTGAATCGGAGCGAAGTTGATTGCGGCCTCACAGTATCCGCCGAGTAGTTCGCGTTCGCTGCGGTGATGTCGTGGGTTGTCAAGCTGCGCTGCCGCCACGTATCGTCGTGGTGCCCTGCGGCTGGCCGCACATCGTGTACATCGAAGTGCCGTAGTTGCATCCAGTGCCGTACACGTCGGTCAACAGAACCCAGTGACCGAGTTCGTGCGTCATTACGCCACCGAAGTCAAGCGTCGACTCGCTGCTGCTGTGATCAGATCCGTACCACCATGTGGATGAACCAATGATCAGGTTGATCCGAGTGTTGGCGGACTCGATATCGCGGTGCACCCGCTTGGTTGGTCCGAGGCTGGTAGTACGTACAAGTCACCGCTGCGTTGCTATCAAGTGGACAGTTGGGATCTTCACTCCCGTCGACGATTACCTTGTTCGGTCCTGACCCGTATTCGCGAAACGGGTCGAAATCCGTGGACGACGACCACTCGGTAACCGCCTCATTGAGTCGGTCGAGTTTTCGTTTGCCTCCAGCCTGACCCGTCGGCGTCCACCGATGCTTGGACGTCGTCAGCGGCGCCATTGTTGTTCGAGTCCCAAAACGTCGGTGGGCTTGGGAGCATGTGCGTGGCGTTCACAGGCACACGGCCCATTGGAATTGCCACGACAACTACAACGGCCGCCGCTGCAGCAAGTGCCCCGCGCGCACTCAGCCGCATGATGACGTCCCCATCACTCGCTTGGCTTTGTCAACTCAGCATGGGCACGGCGTCAGGATCTGGCAAGCCTCATGAGACTACTGATGTCGGGGTTGGTGACGCCACTCGTCCCGAGCCAGGGAAGCAGTCACGTTGTCGGCCATCAACGGTGCTCAGCGCGTCCTGCTGTCCCACCTAGTGGCGGAAATGGCGCTTTCCCGTGACCAACATCGCGGCGCCCGCGGCGTCCACGTCCGCGAGCACCTCCGCGTCGCGCATCGAGCCCCCGGGCTGGACGATCGCGGTGACGCCCGCGTCGAGGAGCAGCTTCGGGCCGTCGGCGAACGGGAAGAAGGCGTCCGAGGCCGCGACCGCGCCCGTCGCGCCGGCCTCGCCCTGGAACTGGCGCGCCTTCTCGATGGCACCCCTGCACGCATCCACGCGGCTGACCTGCCCGGAGCCGAGCCCGACGAGCATCCCGTCCCGGACGAGGAGGATCGCGTTGGAGACGACGCCGCGGCACAGGCGCCACGCGAGGTCGAGGTCCCGGCGCTCCCGCTCGGTGGGCTCGCGCTCCGTCACGGTGATCCAGGTCGCCGGGTTGTCCGCGAGCGTGTCCGGGGCCGTCACGAGGATCGCGCCGCCGGCCGAGCGGATGGAGCCCAGCGGATCCTGCGTGCGCGTCGCGACGACCGGCGTGCCCAGCGCGGCATCGATGACGAGCCGCAGGTTCGGCTTGCCCGCGAGGACCTCGAGCGCCCCTTCATCGAAGGCGGGCGCCACGACGACCTCGAGGAAGATCGAGACGAGACGCTCCGCGAGCGCACGGTCGACGGTGCCCGTGATCGCGACGACGCCGCCGAAGGCCGACACCGGGTCCCCGGCCAGCGCCGCGTCCCAGGCCTCGAGCAGCGTCCCGCGCTCCGCGGCGCCACACGGGTTGGTGTGCTTGACGATGACCACGGCAGGCGCATGCAGCAGCCGACCCAGCGTGGCCGCAGCCGACGCGTCGAGCACGTTGTTGTACGACAGGGGCTTGCCCTGGAGCGGGGGCGTCCCCGCGGCGAACGGGCCGTCTGCGGCGGCGGGCTCACGATCCGTGCGGCGGTAGCGCGCCGCGGGCTGGTGCGGGTTCTCGCCGTACCGCAGCGACTCCACCTTCTCCATCGAGATCGTGAGGACCGGCGGGTACGGGTCGTCGGCGCCTGGGAACCCCGCGTCCGGGGGGAGGTCGATGCCCGCGGCTGCCATCCGGCCGGGCAGCTCGGCCGCGATCCGCGCGTCGTACGCCGCCGTGTGCCGATACGCCTCGATGGCGAGCGCGGAGCGCAGCCCCAGGGGCACCTCGCCGTGCTCGTCGAGCGCCGTCAGGACTGCGTCGTAGCGGGCGGGCGACGTGACGATCGCCACGCTGGCGTGGTTCTTGGCCGCGGCGCGGACCATCGACGGCCCGCCGATGTCGATCTCCTCCACGAGCTCGTCGAACGTCAGGCCGGGCTTGCGCGCCGCCTCCGCGAACGGGTACAGGTTGACGACAACGAGGTCGAACGGGGCGATGCCCGCGGCAAGGAGCGCCTCGCGGTGGTCCGCGCGGCGACGGTCGGCGAGGAGGCCCGCGTGGACGCGCGGATGGAGCGTCTTGACCCGCCCGTCGAGCATCTCCGGGAAGCCCGTGACCGCCGCGACGTCGATGACGGGCAGGCCCGCCTCGCGCAGGGCACGCGCGGTGCCGCCGGTGCTCACGAGCTCGAAACCCCTGGCGACGAGGCCACGCCCGAGGTCCGCGAGGCCGGTCTTGTCCGAGACGGACAGGAGCGCGCGGCGTCGCGCCGGGACGTGCGCATCGGCGATCGCCGTATCCAGGTGCGCTCGGCGGCCGCCCGGCGCGACCCGCAACGCCCCGGCGAGGAGGTTCGCGACGGCGATGGGCAGCAGCCGGTGCTCGACGGGGTGGAGCCGCTCGAGAAGCGCGGTCTCGTCGTCATCCGCTGCGACCGGCACGGCCTCCTGGGCCACGATCGGGCCGCCGTCGAGCGTCGCGTCGACGAGATGGACGGTGACACCCGTGACGGCCACCCCGGCCGCGAGGGCATCGTGGACCGCGTGGAGCCCCGGGAACACGGGCAGCAGCGAGGGATGGACGTTGAGGATGCGCCCGTCGAACGCCGCGAGGACTGCGGGGCCGATCAGCCGCAGGTAGCCCGCCAGCACGACGACATCGAGCTCCACTGCCCGGAGCGTCCCGGCCAGCACGGCATCGTCGCCACCCGGGACGAGGATCGTCTCGAGCCCCTGCTCCGCCGCCCAGCCGAGCGCAGGGCAGTCGCGGTCCGCGAAGACCAGCACCACGTCGCCGCCAAGCTCGCCACGCCCCGCGGCGGCGACGAGCGCCCGCAGGTTCGAACCCGATCCCGAGACGCCGACCGCGATCCGTCCGCTCATGGCCGCGGTCCCTCGGCGTACCGCGCACCGCCCAGGGCGCCCACCTCGACGACCTCGCCCACGACCGACGCCGGCACGCCGCGGCCGAGTGCCAGGCGCACGGTCGCGGCCGCTGCAGCCGCCGGCACCACCACGATCATCCCGAGGCCACCGTTGAACGTGGCCCGCAGCTCGTCGTCCTCGATCGCGCCGATCGCTCCCAGCAGGCGCATGACCGATGGCAGCCGCCAGGTCGTCGGGTCCAGCCGCGCACCGAGTCCCTCGGGGAGCGCCCGCGGGACGTTCCCGGGCAGGCCGCCGCCGGTGATGTGGGCCATCCCGTGGACTTCGGCGCCGTCCGCCTCGAGCGCCGCGCGGATGGCCAGGAGGTCCCGCGCGTAGATCCTGGTCGGCGTCAGCAGGACGTCGCCCAGCGTCGCCAGCGCGACCTGCGGCTCCGCCACCAGGAGCTCGTTGGCGGCCGTGTCGGTGAGGATGCGCCTGAGCAGCGCCTGGTACGGCTCGTGGAGGTCCAGCCGATATTGCGCGATGAGCGCCCGGACCAGCGAGTAGCCGTTCGCGTGGAGCCCGGAGGAGGCGAGCCCGACGATCGCGTCGCCCGCAAGCGCGGCGGTCCCGTCGAGCAGCCGGTCCCGCTCCCCCACCCCGATACAGAACCCCGCGAGATCGAACTCGTCTGGCTCCATGAGGCCCGGGTGCTCCGCCGTCTCGCCGCCCACGAGCGCACAGCCCGCCTGGCGGCACCCGTCGGCGACGCCCGCCACGAGCTCCGCGACGTTGGCCGGGTCCAGGCGACCGACAGCGACGTAGTCGAGGAACGCGAGCGGCTCTGCGCCCGAGCACACCACGTCATCGGCGCACATCGCCACGAGGTCGATCCCGATCGTGTCATACCGCCCGACCGCCGCGGCGATCGCCGTCTTCGTCCCCACGCCATCGGTCGACGAGACGATCACGGGCTCCCGGAAGCCGGGTGGGATCGCGACCGCGGACCCGAAGCCGCCGAGGCCGCCCAGCACCTCGGGCCGGTGCGTGGATGCGACCGAGGCCCGCATGAGCTCGACCGCGCGCTCGCCGGCGGCGACGTCGACCCCCGACCGGGCGTACGCGGCGCGTCCGTCGCCCATGCGACTAGCGGGCGCCCGACACGAGGGGCTCCTCGAGCATGAACTTGCGCGCCTTGGCGTCGTACGGGACGGGCACCGGGTAGTTGCCATCGAAGCAGGCGAAGCAGAACTGGTCGTACGGGAGCTCGAGGGCGGCGAGGACGCCCTGGATCGAGAGGTAGCCCAGGCTGTCGGCGCCGATGAACTCGCGGATCTCCTCGACGGAGTGGCTCCCGGCGATGAGCTCGGTCTCGATGGACGTGTCGATCCCGTAGAAGCACGGGTGATAGATCGGCGGTGCGCTGATCCGGACGTGGACCTCGGCCGCGCCGGCGCGACGCAGGAGCCCAACGATCTGCTTCGTCGTGTTGCCCCGGACGATCGAGTCGTCGACGACGATCAGGCGCTTGTCCCGGACGGTCTCGCGCAGCGGGCTCAGCTTCACGTTGACGCCGCGCTGGCGCATCGCCTGACTCGGCTGGATGAACGTGCGTCCGCTGTACCGGTTGCGGACCATGCCCTCGCGGTACGGGATCCCGGAGGCCTCCGCGAAACCCGCAGCCGCCGGGGCGCCCGTGTCGGGCACGGGCATGACGAGGTCCGCGTCGACCGCGTGCTCGCCCGCCAGCTGCATCCCCATGTGCCGGCGGGCCTCGTACAGGCTGCGACCTTCCATGTACGAGTCCGGGCGGGCGAAGTAGATGAGCTCGAACACGCACAGCGCGGGCGTCGCGGCGGCGTAGCGCACCGAGACCGGCTCCTTGCCCGCCTCGAGCACGACGATCTCGCCCGGTTCCACGTCACGTACGTAGTCCGCGCCGACGATGTCGAGCGCCGCGGTCTCGGACGCGATGATCCAGCCACCGGTGTCGTCGTCCCACAGGCCCGCCGAGCCATCCGCGGCGGCGGGGATCGGCAGGCGGCCGAGCACCAGCGGGCGGAAGCCGTGCGGGTCCCGCACGCCGATGACATGGTGCGCGTCGAGGATGACGAGGCTGAACGCCCCGCGGACGCGGGGCAGGACGCGGACGAGCGCGTCCACGGTGTCCGTGGCGGGCTCGTCGGCCAGGAGCGCGGTCAGGAGCTCCGTATCCGTGCTGGCGGGGAGGCGGCCGCGCCCGCCCTCGAGCTGGTCGAGGAGCTCGCGCGTGTTGACAAGGTTGCCGTTGTGCCCGATGGCGAGCGCCCGGCGCGGCCCCAGCCGGAGCGTCGGCTGGGCGTTCTCCCAGATCGTCGACCCGGTCGTCGAGTACCGGCAGTGGGCGACGGCGAGCTCGCCGGCGAGCGACGGGATCCGTCGCTCGTCGAGGACCTGGCCGACCATGCCCAGGTCCTTGTAGATCATGAGGTGCGAGCCGTCCGAGACGCCGATGCCGGCCGACTCCTGGCCGCGATGCTGGAGAGCGAACAACGCCGTCGCGGCGACGGCCGCGGCCTCGTGTCCGCGGTTGGGCAGGACGACCCCGACGACGCCGCACATCAGTCGTTGACCTCCTGGCCCGGGAGCGCGGCCTCGGCCACGTGGTCGGCGGCGCCGTCGCCCTCCCACCCGAGCGCCCGCGGCAGCCCGCGTTCCCAGGCGTGGCGCAGGTCCGCGACGGACACCTCGAGCGCGTCCGCGATGCGGCTCCCCCGGTCCTCCGCGGCCCCGGTCGCCCCGCCGCCACCGAGCTCGATCCGCAGGTGGCTGCCGCCGGTGGTCCCCAGGGCATGCGGGTCGAAGCCGTGGCGGCGAGCCAACAGCTCGAGCGCGGGCACGTGGCGCGGCACGACCTCGACGACGATCCGCGTCGGGCTCTCTCCGAACAGCGCGACCGCCGGCGAATCACCGACCGCCACCCGGAGCTCCGCCCCGCGCTCACCCCACATGCACATCTCCGCGAGCGCGACCGCCAGGCCGCCACCGGACACGTCCTGGCAGGCCTCGACGAGGCCGCGGGCGATGGCCGCGCGGATGAACGCCTGGAGGGCCCGCTCGCGTTCGAGGTCGAGCGGCGGCGGCCCGTCCTCGGGGGCGGCACCTGCCAGGCGGGCGTACTCGGACGCCGCGAGCCCGGGCGCCGTCTCGCCGATCAGCAGCACGGCATTGCCATCCGCCTCGAAGGCCGGCCCGACGCGCGTCGCCACGTCGTCGAGCAGCCCGACGATCCCGATCTCGGGGGTCGGGGCGATGGCCGAGCCCGGCGCCTCGTTGTACAGCGAGACGTTGCCGCCGGTGACCGGCAGGCCGAGCGCGACGCACGCGTCGGCGAGGCCGCGGACGGCCTCCGAGAGCTGCCAGAACGCCTCGGGCCGGGTGGGATCCCCGAAGTTGAGGCAGTTGGTGACGCCCAGCGGGCGGGCGCCGGTGATCGAGACGTTGCGCGCCGCCTCCGCGACCGACATTGCCGCCCCGAGCCACGGATCCAGCTGCGTGACGGGGGCGTTCGCGTCCGTCGTCGCGACGAGGGCCTTCGTCGTGCCCTTGATCCGGAGCATCGCGGCACCCCGGCCCGGGCCCGCGACCGTGTTGGACTGGACGTTCGAGTCGTACTGCTCGTAGACCTGGCGGCGGGATGAGAGGTTCGGCGAGCCGAGGAGCGCGAGCAGGACGGCCCCGGGGTCCTGGCCCCGGAGCGGCAGCGCATCGACGGGTTCTCTGGCGGCACCAGGGGCCGGCGCCGCGCGGCGGCGCGCCGGCGGGCGTGACTCGCGCTCGAAGACGATCGCCTCCGACGTGAGGGCGCGCGCGGGGATGCGGGCGAGCTCCGTGGCGCCCGGGACGGGCACGCCGTCCGCGTCGAGCGCGCCGGTCCCGTCGGGAGCGGTGAGGATGACGACGTCCCGCTCCTCGGTGACGCGGCCGATGACCGCGACCGGCAGGTCCCAGCGCTCGCAGACCGCGCGGACCGCGTCCCAGCGCGTCGGCTCCACGATCGCGACCATCCGCTCCTGCGACTCGCTGATCATCACCTCGAACGGCTCCATGCCAGGCTCGCGGCGCGGGATCGCGTCGAGGTCCACGAGCATGCCCGTGCCGCCGCGGTCCGCGGTCTCGCTCGTGGCGCAGGTGATCCCCGCCGCGCCGAGGTCCTGGATCGAGACGACGAGGCCCTTCGCGATGAGCTCCAGGGTCGCCTCGATGAGCAGCTTCTCGGCGAACGGATCGCCCACCTGGACGGACGGCCGCTTGCTGGGGTCCTGGTCGCCGAACGTGGCGCTCGCGAGGACCGAGGCCCCGCCGATCCCGTCGCGGCCCGTGGCGCTCCCGTAGAGGACGACGAGGTTGCCCGGCCCGTCGCCCGAGGCGTGCGTCAGCATCCCGTCCTCGAGGAGGCCGATCGCCATCACGTTGACCAGCGGGTTGCCCTGGTACGAGGGGTCGAACACGAGCTCGCCGCCGACCGTGGGCACGCCCACGCAGTTGCCATAGCCGCCGACCCCGCGCACGACGCCGTCGACGAGGTGGCGCGTCCGTGCGTCCGACGGGTCGCCGAAGCGGAGCGCGTCGAGGACGGCGATCGGCCGCGCGCCCATCGCGAAGATGTCGCGCAGGATGCCGCCGACGCCGGTGGCGGCGCCCTGGTACGGCTCCACGGCGCTCGGATGGTTGTGGCTCTCGATCTTGAACGCGACCGCGAGGCCGCCGCCGATCGAGACGACGCCCGCCTGCTCGCCCACGCCCGCGATGACCTCGTCGCCCTTCGTCGGCAGGGTGCGCAGGAGCGGTCGGCTGCTCTTGTACGAGCAGTGCTCGCTCCACATCACGCTGAACATGGCGAGCTCGAGGCCGTTCGGCTCGCGGCCCAGCTTGTCGACGATCGCGGCGAGCTCCACGTCGGTGAGGCCGAGCACCCGGTGGAGCGGCGGCGGCGGGGCCAGCGGATCGGTCAGCGCGGTCATCGGGCGCCTCCGGCTGCGAGGCCCGCCGTCGGTGTCGTCCCGGTGATCGTGCCGGTCTGCGCCCATTCGGCGGCGCTCACGACCAGCGAGCGGATGATCCCGAGGCCATCCTCCGACCCGATGAGCGACTCGACCGCGGTCTCCGGGTGGGGCATGAGCCCGGCCACGTTCCCGGCGGTGTTGCGCACGCCCGCAATCCCGCGCAGGGAGCCGTTGGGGTTGCCGGGATCGTCGGGACCCGCGACGCTGCCGTCGACCGCCGCATAGCGCCACAGGACGCCGCCGGCGCGCTCCAGCTCGTCGAGCGTCGCCTCGTCGGCGTAGTAGCAGCCCTCGCCGTGCGCGACGGGCATCCGGAGCGGCCGCCGCTCCCCGATCTCGCGGGTGAATGGCGTGTCGAGGTGCTCCGGCAGGATCGAGACCTCGCGGCACACGAACCGCAGGCCACGGTTGCGCAGGAGCGCACCCGGGACGAGGCCGGCCTCGGCCAGGACCTGGAAGCCGTTGCAGATCCCGAGCACGGGCCCGCCCCTGGCGGCGAAGTCCGCGACCGCGCGCATGACCGGCGAGAAGCGGGCGATGACGCCGGCTCGGAGATAATCCCCGTACGCGAACCCGCCGGGCAGCAGCACGCCGGACACGCCGGAGAGGTCGACGTCCTCGTGCCACAGGATCACGGGCTCGACGCCCGCCACCGTCAGCCCGTTGATGGCATCGATGTCGCGGTTGGAGCCCGGGAACAGCACGATCCCGACGCGGACGCTCATCCGCCAACCCCGGCGACGGCGGCGGGAGTGGCGGCCAATGCCTCGCCCAGCGACTCGACCTCGTACAGCTCCATCAACGGGTTCGAGAGCAGCTCGCCGGCCAGGCGCTCCACGACGGCCCGGGCAGCCGCCTCGTCCGCGGCCGTGGCGGTCATCTCCACGCGACGGCCGACCCGGACGGCGCTGACCCCCGCGATCCCGAGGTGCGGGAGGCTGCGCTCCACGGCCTTGCCCTGCGGGTCCAGGATGCCGGGCTTGGGCGTGACGTTGACCGCGAAGCGGTAGGCGCGGGTCGGCTCGCTCATCGGGCGATCACGTCCTCCTGCAGGTAGCGGGCGAAGCTCGCCCCGGTGATTCGTTCAAAGGCCTCGATGTAGCGATCGCGGGTCCCGTCGACCACGTCGGTCGGGAGGGCCGGACCAGGTTCCGCCCGGTCCCACGGCTGGCGCAGGAGCCAGTCCCGGACGAACTGCTTGTCGTAGCTCGCCTGCGCACGCCCGGGCTCGTAGTGTGCGCCGTCCCAGAAGCGCGAGGAATCGGGGGTCATGACCTCGTCAATGAGGACGAGGCCGCCGCCGGGCAGCACGCCGAACTCGACCTTCGTGTCCGCGAGGATGATCCCGGCCCGCTCGCACACCAAGGCGCCGTGCCGGTACAGCGCGAGGGAGATGCCGCGAACCTGCTCCGCGAGCTCCTCGCCGACCAGCGCCACGACCCGCTCGAACGGGATGTTCTCGTCGTGCTGGCCCTGGGGAGCCTTCCACGCTGGCGTGAAGATCGGCGTCGGCAGGCGGTCCGACTCGCGCAGCCCCGGCGGGAGGGCGATGCCGCAGACCTCGCCCGTGGCGCCGTACTCCTTCCAGCCGGAGCCCGACAGGTAGCCGCGGACGACGCACTCCACGGGGAGCACCTCGGCCAGCCGCCCGAGCATCATCCGGCCTCGCAGGTCCGCGACGACCACGGGGTCGCCGCCGGTCACGTCCGGCACGTCCGCGGGGTCGGTCGATACGAGGTGGTTGGGGACGATCGACGCCGTCTCGCGAAACCAGAACCGCGACAGGCCGGTCAGGACGCGGCCCTTGTCCGGGATCGCCGTGGGCAGGACGACGTCGAACGCCGACAGGCGGTCGCTCGCGACGAGCAGCAGCCGGTCGTCGCCCACGCGGTAGAGGTCGCGGACCTTGCCCGACCGGACGAACGTGTCAGCGAGCGGCACCACTGGCCTCCGGGCTGCGGAACGGCGATGGGGCATCGGACCGGGCGCGGATCCCCGCCTCCAGCTCGTCCAGGCGGGCGATGACCTCGGGCACGTGGCGCAGCACCACCGCGTCGTCGAAGCAGGTGTCGAGGACGGTGAGCGGCAGCCGCTGGGCGACGACCGGGTCGAGGGCGAGCAGCCCGTGCAGCGGGACCCGCTCGTCGGCCGCACGCAGCGCGTTGCGCTGCACGATCGTGTACGCCTCCTCGCGCGAGAGCCCCGCATGCTCGACGAGCGCGAGCAGGACCCGGGACGAGGCGTGCAGCCCCAGGCCTCGCTCGATGTTCTCGCGCATCCGCTCCGGCCGGACGACGAGGCCCTCGACGAGCCCGGTCGCCTTCGCCAGCATGTAGTCGAGCAGGATCGTGGCGTCGGGCAGGATCACGCGCTCGGCGGAGCTGTGACTGATGTCCCGCTCGTGCCACAGGGGCTGGTTCTCGAAGGCCGTGCCAGCGTACCCGCGGAGGAGCCTCGCCAGCCCGGCGATCCGCTCGGACAGGATCGGGTTGCGCTTGTGGGGCATCGCGGAGCTGCCCTTCTGGCCACGCTTGAACGGCTCCATCACCTCCGCGATCTCGGTGTGCTGGAGGTTGCGCACCTCCGTCGCGAACCGCTCGAGCGATCCGCCCAGGATCGCGATCGCGGCAAGGAACGCGGCGTGGCGATCGCGCTGGACGATCTGCGTACTCACGGGGTCCGTGCGCAGGCCCAGGCTCGCCAGCACCTCGGCCTCGAGATCGGGGGCGAGGTGGCTGTACGTCCCGACCGGCCCGCTGATCTTGCCCGTGGCGATCTCGGCGGTCGCGGCCGCGAGGCGCTCCCGGCCGCGCGCGACCTCGAACGCCCAGCCCGCGCACTTGAGGCCGAAGGTCGTGGGCTCCGCGTGGACGCTGTGGGTTCGGCCCATCATCACGGTCCCGGCCTCGGCCCGTGCCCGGGCGATGAGCGCGGTCGTCAGGCGGTCGGCACCCGCGAGGAGCCGTTCCCCTGCTCCGCGGAGCTGGAGCGCGAGCGCGGTGTCCACGACATCGCTGCTCGTCAGGCCGAGGTGGAGGAACCGGCCATCGGGCCCGACGGTCTCGGCGACCTGCGAGACGAACGCGATCACGTCGTGGTCGGTGGTCGCCTCGATCTCCGCGATGCGATCGACGTTGACGCTCGCACGGGTCTCGATCGCCGTGAGCGCCTCCGCCGGGACCATGCCCCGGCGTGCCTCCGCGCGGCAGACGGCGATCTCCACCTCGAGCATCCGTTCGAAGCGCGACTGCTCGGACCAGATCGCGCCCATCTCGGCGAGCGTGTAGCGGCGGATCATGCGACGGGCTCAGGCGAGGGCGCAGTCGGCGGACCGAGGACGGCGGGCACGTCCGGCAGCACGGCGGCGATGTCCCGCCGGCGCTGGCAGCCGTCGAAGGCGATGACGTCGGCGCTGGCGTCGGCGAGCGTGCGGGCCGCGTCGAGCGTCGGGCCCCGCCCGACGACCGCGAGCGTGCGCCCACCCACGGTGTGGTACCCGCCGGCGGGGTCCGACGCCGTCCCGGCGTGGAACACGAGACACGACGAACGGGCGAGGTCGATCCCGACGATCGGGTCGCCGGCGCGCGAGGGACCCGGGTAGCCGCTCGCAGTGAGGACGATCCCGACGGCCGCATCGCGGGTCGCCGGGAGGTGGTGGCCGGGCAGGCGGAGGGCGGCGGCCGCGGCGAGCAGCCGGCCCTGCGCTGCGGCGAGCAGCAGCGGCCCGATCGCCACGCCGAGGCGCGGGAGCAGGACCTGGGTCTCCGGGTCGCCGAACCGGGCGTTGAACTCGAGGAGGACCGGGCCGTCGGCCGTCAGGATGAGCCCGGCGTAGAGCGCCCCCGTGAACGGCGTGCCGCGCCGCGCCAGCTCCTGGAGGACCGGCCGGTGGATCCGCTCGATGAGCTCGTCGGCGGCCTCGTCGGGCAGGTCCGGCAGCGGCGAGTAGGCGCCCATGCCGCCGGTGTTGGGTCCCGCGTCGCCGTCGAGCAGCCGCTTGTGATCGCGGGCGAACGGCAGGGCCAGGGCGTCCGTGCCGTCGCAGATCGCGATGAGGCTCGCCTCGCGGCCGTAGAGCCGCTCCTCGATGACGACCCGCGGGCCGTCGTCGGCTGCCTGGTCGGCGTCGGCAAACAGCGCGGCGATCGCATCCTCGGCCTCCTCGGCCGACGCGCAGACGGTGACGCCCTTGCCGGCCGCCAGGCCGTCCGCCTTGACAACGACGCCACGTCCCGCTGCCGCGAGCTCGCGGGCCAGGGCAAGCGCAGGCTCCAGGTGGGCGAATGCGCCACCGCGCGCGATCGGGACGCCTGCGGCCTCGGCGACGTCGCGGCAGAACGCCTTGGAGCTCTCGATCCGCGCGGCTGCGGCGGTCGGCCCGAAGACGGGGATGCCGGCATCGAGCAGGGCGTCGGCGACACCCGCCGCGAGCGGCGCTTCCGGCCCGACGACGACGAGCTCCGCTGACACGCTGCGTGCGAGCGCGACGACGGCGGCGCGATCGAGCGGGTCGAGCCTTGTCACGCGGACCCGCGGCTCAGCGGCGATCGCCGCACTCCCGGGCGCGACAACGACCTCGTTGACGCCGGGCTCGTTGGCGAGCTTCCACGCCAGCGCGTGCTCGCGCCCGCCGCCGCCCAGCACCAGGACGCGGGTCGGCATCACGAGGCTCACCGTGGCGTTCCCGCCATTCAGGTCATCGTCGTGGGGCGATGGCGCAGCGGCCGCCACGCCCGCTCGATCGTCTGGGTCCGCTCGGGGCCGACGGAGACGAACACGATCGGCACCCCGGCGTGGTCCTCCAGCGCGGTCACGTAACGGCGCGCGGTCTCGGGCAGGTCGCCCAGCGAGCGGACGTCGTGGATCGGCTGCTCCCAGCCCTCGAAATCCTCGTAGATGGGGACCGCGCGAGCAAGCGCGGAGCCGCTGGAGGGCCAGGTCTCGACGCGCTTGCCGTCGATCTCGTAGGCGACGCACAGCTTGATCGTCTCGATGCCCGACAGGATGTCGAGCTTGTTGAGCACGATCGCGCTGTTCGAGTTGACCGCGACCGCATAACGCAGCGGCACCGTGTCGAACCAGCCGACCCGTCGCGGTCGCCCGGTGACCGTGCCGAACTCGCGGCCCCGCTCGGCGATGCCGCGGCCGATGTCGTCGAACAGCTCCGTCGGGAAGGGCCCGGACCCGACGCGCGTCGAGTAGGCCTTCATGACGCCGATGACCTCGTCGACCTGGAGCGGGCCGATCCCGCCGCCCGTGCACGCGCCGCCGGCGACAGGGTTGGACGAGGTGACGAACGGGTAGCTCCCGTGATCGAGGTCGAGCAGCGTGCCTTGGGCGCCCTCGAGGAGCACGTGATCGCCGCGCCGCAGGGCGTCCTGGACGAGCCACGTGGAGTCGTCGAGGTGGGCCTGGAGCCGCTGGCCCCATGCTGCGGCCTGGTCGACGAGGGCATCCACGGTGAAGCCCGGGGCGCCCATCCCCTCGAGCAGCAGGTTCTTGTCCGGGAGCGCCCGGGCGATCCGCTCGCGCAGGATCTCGCGGTCGAGGAGGTCCTCCATCCGCAGCCCCAGCCGCCAGGCGCGGTCGCCGTACGTGGGTCCGATGCCGCGGCCGGTCGTGCCCACCTTCGCGCCCGCCAGCCGCGCCTCGTTCGCCCGGTCCAGGGCCACGTGGTAGGGCATGATCACGTGCGCGCTGCGGCTCACGCGGACCTTGCTGACGTCGATGCCCTTGCCCGCGAGCATGTCCAGCTCCGCGATCAGCGTCGCCGGGTTGACCACGACCCCGTTGCCGATGACCGACGTGATGTGCGGGTACAGGACGCCCGACGGGCAGAGCTGCAGCTTGACGGTGTCCGCGCCCACGACGACCGTGTGGCCGGCGTTGTCGCCACCCTGGTAGCGGACGACCATCGCGACCTGCTCGGCGAGGAAGTCCGTCGTCTTTCCCTTGCCCTCGTCGCCCCACTGGAGGCCGACGATCACGGTCGCGGGCATCGCATGCCTCCGGACACAAAAAGGCCCCGGGCTGTGCCGGGGTCCTGGATAGACATCTCCCGCCGCCGCTCGCCGTACGCTCGGCGAACCGGGTGGTCGAAGGTGCGAAGCCGGCTCACGGGGCGGACGACGCGCCTTCCTCGATCAATGGTCAATTCCTCCATCGCGGGTTGGGCTCCGCGCAGCCTCGAGGACCGGGCGAGTATACCCAACGGCAGGGTCGACGGCGCATCGATTCCCGGCGGGAGTCGCAGTGAAGTGCCGGGTAAGTGCCGGTGAAGCGGGGGTCGCTACGGTTCGCGGTGCCCGTCGAAAACGCCGGCCCCGCCGACCCGTCGTACCTGCCGAGGCCCGACCGCCGGGGCCGGCGCCCCCACCCCCCGCCCGCCGCCACACCCCAAGGAAGGGAGACCACGGACCGATGAACAGGGTCCTGCTCACCGGGCGCCTCACCCGCGACCCCGAGCTTCGCACCACGGCCGGCGGCAAGGCCGTGGCGCAGTTCTCGATCGCCAGCCACCAGTACGTGGGTGGCAAGGAGCTCTCGGAGTTCCATTCGATCGTCGCCTGGAACCGCCTCGCGGAGACGTGCGGCCGCTACCTCGGCAAGGGCCAGCAGGTCGCCGTCGAAGGCCGGATCTCGACCCGCACGTGGGACGACGACAAGGGCATCCGTCACTGGAAGACCGAGATCGTCGCCTCCAGCGTGGAGATGCTCTCGGGCCGCCGCAAGCAGGACCACGCGGCCGAGTCCGCCGCGTCCGCGCTCGAGGCCCAGGCCCAGGCCGCAGGCTATCCGCCGGACGCCTCGGAGCCGCTGGCCGATGACGCCGGCTTCACCGTCGCCGCCGCGGGCGACGAGGAGGACGACGAGGAGGACGAGCTCCTCGAGGAGGCTGTCGCGGCCTGATCCCCGGCTACCCGTTCCCTGCGGCGACGGTGCGGTTCCCCCTCCCGCACCGTCGCCCGCCGCCCCTTACAGGCTGGGGAGCGGGACCCGCAGCTCGAAGAACGAGATCGCGATCACGAGGTACACGAGCATCAGCAGCGCGCCCTCCAGCCAGTTCGATTCGCCATCGAGCGCGATCAGGGCGCTGATCCCCACGGCAACCCCGACGGCCGCGATCTCGAGCGGCTGGAACACGAGGTCCATCGGCTGGCCGATAGCCACGCCGATCAGGACGAGCAGCGGCGCGACGAACAGGGCCACCTGGAGGGACGACCCGAAGGTCACGGCCATGGCGAACTCGATCTTGTTCTTGTATGCGAGCTGCACCGCCACGAGGTGCTCGGCGAGGTTGCCGATCGTCGGGATGAGGATCACGCCGACGAACAGCTCGGACAGCCCGAACTGCTCGATGAACGGCTGGATGGAGCTGACGAGGATCTCCGACAGGACCGCGAGCAGCGCCGCCGCCACCAGCAGCACCCCCACGGCCGTGCGCCCGGACCAGGTGGGCCCCGCGTGGCCCTCGGGCTCCTCGTGGCCGCCCAGCGTGGCGGCGGGGTTCGTGAACTGCCATATGAGCGACAGGACGTAGCCCGCCATCAGGACGAGCGCGACGAGCACGGACTCCTCGACCCGCGTGGCCTGCGACTCCGCCCCGCTTGCGGCGAACACCGCGGGGATGAACAGGCCCGTCGCCGCGAGCACCAGGAGCGCGGCATTGGAGCCCGCGATCCGCTGGCTGAACGTCTGGAGCCCGTTCTTGAGGCCGCCCGCGAGGACTGCCGCGCCAAGCACGAGCAGGAGGTTCCCGACGATCGAGCCCGTGAGCGACGCCTTGACGACGGTGATGAGCCCGGCCTGGAGGGCGAAGAACGCGATGATCAGCTCGGCGATGTTGCCGAACGTCGCGTTGAGGATGCCGCCGACCTGGGGCCCGGTGATCGCGCCGAGGCGTTCCGTGGACAGCCCGACGATCCAGGCGAGCCCGAGGATCGCGATCGCCGAGCCGACGAACACGGCGGAACCCTCGATCCCGAGGACGAAGTCCATCGCGATCGCCGCGCCGGACGCCACGAGCGTGGCGATGATCGCGATGCGCGCGACAGGCGCGAGCACGCCGAGCACCGGGATGGACGAGCGGGTGGCGGGGGTCGGGTGGGCCATGCCGGGAATCTACCCGGCCTGCGAAGCCCCGTAGAGGGCTCGTCGCGGGATACCCGTCGCCGCTGCCACGCGCTTCGCGGCCTCGCCGCGCGCGACCCCGTCCCGTACCAGCTCCTCGACCGCCTCGCGCGCGGCGTCCAGGGCATCGACCGCGGCGTCCGCCTTGGCCGCCTCGCCTGCGGTGCTCGTCCCCCAGCCGACGACGATCACGACCTCACCCCGGGCCGGGATCGTCCCATCGGCGGCCTGTGCGGCAAGCTCGGCCAGCGACCCCCGGACGATCTGCTCGTGAAGCTTCGTGAGCTCGCGGCACACGGCGCCCCGGCGATCATCCCCGCACGTCGCCGCAAGGTCCCGCAAGGTCGCGGCGAGCCGCGTCGGCGCCTCGAACAGGACCGTGCCACGCTCGTCGGCGGCGATCGCCTCCAGGCGCTCGCGACGCTCCCGCCCGCTGCGGGCGATGAACCCCTCGAACGACCAGCGCGGCCCGGCGACACCCGAACCGGCGACGGCCGCCAGCACCGACGACGCGCCGGGGATCGGGACCACGAGCCCGCCCGTGGCCGCCCACGCCGCCACGAGCCCGTCGCCGGGGTCGGAGACGAGCGGGGTCCCGGCGTCGGTCACGAGGGCGAGGTCATCGCCGCCGGCCAGGTGGGCCAGCAGCTCTCGCTCGCGGGCAGGGCCGCTCTGGGCGTGGTAGCTCACGGTCCGTGCCCGGACCTCGTACCTGTCGAGGAGGCGGCGCGTGACCCGCGTGTCCTCCGCCGCGATCAGCGGGACGGCGCGCAGCACCTCGAGGGCCCGCAGCGTGACGTCGCCGAGGTGGCCGATCGGCGTCGCCACGACGTAGAGCGTCCCGCCGGCCACCGGGTCAGGAACGGGACGAGCCCGGGCGGCGGCGCGGGTACAGGTAGTCCACGCCGGCGGTCCGCGGGCCGAGCTTCGCGATCGGCGGCACCTGGCGCTTGAACTCGGCGCCCGCGACCATCCGGTCCACGCGCTCGACCATCGTCCGGTCGTAGCCGAGGTCCACGCATTCGTCCACCGAGCGGCGCTTGTCGATCCGCCAGAACAGCAGGCGGTCCAGCTCCGGGTACGAGAAGCCGGCCTCGGTCTCGTCGGTCTGGCCCGGCCACAGGTCCGCCGACGGCGCCTTGCTGATGATCGCGTCCGGGACACCCACTGCGACGGACAGCTGGCGGACCTGGCTCTTGTACAGGTCGCCCACGGGGTTGAACGCACACGCGGAATCGCCGAACAGCGTCGTGTAGCCGATCAGCGACTCGGTCTTGTTCCCGGTGCCCACGACGAGGCCGCGCCAGGTCACCGACCTGTCGTACAGGACGCTCATGCGCATCCGGGCCATGAAGTTGCCCCGCCGGAGCGGCGCCGCCTCGAGCCCCTCGGGTCCGGAGGCGCCGGGAGCCGCGTCCGCCCCGAAGTAGCCATCGACCATCGGCGTGATCTCGACGAGCTCCGCAGCGCATCCGAGGCGGCGCACGACCTCCTCCGCGTCGCCGCGCGAGGCAGGCGACGAGGTCCGGTACGGCAGCATCACGCACAGCAGTTGCTCGGCCCCGATCGCGTCGGCGATGAGGTACGCGACGAGCGCGGAGTCGATCCCGCCCGAGAGCCCCAGCACCGCACGCTCGAAGCCCGCCTGTTGCAGCTGGCCGCGGATGAACTCGACGATCAGCCGGCGGGCGACGGCGGTGTCGATCTCGAGCTCCGCCGGCAGCTCGAACAACCCACTCGCGGCGCCGTTGCGCGTCCCGTCCGCGGTCACCGGACCGGAGCCTCGTCCACCGCCACGTCGAAGCCGCCGAGAGCCCCGGATTCGGCCGTCGCGTCGTCCGCGAAGCCTGCGCGCTGCGCGATGATCCGGCGCCACTCGCGTGCGACCAGCTCCGGCCGCTCGTCGCGCAGCAGCGGCAGGGTGATCCGCTCCCGGCGGACGTCGGCAAGGTCGATGTCGGCGAAGAACAGGCCCTCGTCGAACATGGGGGCGCCGAACACCGACGACCCGCTCGGCGAGATCACCTCGGAGCCACCCCAGAACGAGATGGACTCGTCGACGCCAACCCGGTTGCAGAACACGACGAACGACGTCGTCAGCTGGGCGTACGTCCGCATCAGCGACCGCCACGACGTCGCCGTGCCGAGGCCGACCTCGTGGGTCGCCGCGAGGTCTCGTCCCGGCGACGACGAGACGTTGACCAGGATCTGCGCGCCGTCGAGGGCCAGCAGCTGCGGCGTCGACAGGTGCCAGAAGTCCTCGCACACGGCGAGCCCAACCCCGACGCCCAGCCGCGAGGGCACGGCCCGCAGCATGTCGCCCGGGGCGAAGAACCGGCGCTCGTCGAACAGCCCGTACGTGGGCAGGTGGACCTTGCGATGGACGTGCCGCACCTCGCCGTCCTCGAGCAGGGCCGCGGCGATGAACAGCCGGTGATCTGCGGACTCCTCCACGAACGACACGACCGCAGACAGTCCGGACGCCGTCTCCGCCGCGAGCGTCGCGAGACGCGGGTCGTCGAGGCGCATCGAGACTTCTGCGGCGAGGTCCTGGAGCAGGTAGCCCGTCAGCCCGAGCTCCGGGAACACGACGAGCCCCGCCCCGCCGTCGCGCGCCGCGCCGATCAGCTCATGGTGGCTCGCCAGGTTGACCTCGAGGTCCCCGAGGCGAGGCGCGATCTGGGCCAGGGCGATCCGAAGCGGCTGCACGCCCCGAGTCTAGGCCTCGCCGGTCGAACCCGGCGCCACGACCGGGTCGGGCTGGACCGGGAGCCGCAGGTCCGCGATCGTGCCGCCCTCGACCGGGGCGGGGGTCGCGTAGGGCGACGAGACGAGCAGGGCCGGATCCGGGCCGTGGTCGGTCGCGCCCGGCACGCCCGGTGCCGGGGAGTCGAGCGGTGCCGGTCCGCCGCGGCCCGTGGACTGGACCTGCTCCTTCGAGCCGTCGACGTCCTCGGCGAAGTGGCACGCGACCTCGTGCCCGCTCGAGAGCGCGCGCAGCAGCGGGACCTCCGCCGAGCAGCGCTCAGGGTTGCCCAGGCGCTCGCGTAGCCAGCAGCGGGTGTGGAAGTGGCAGCCCGACGGCGGGTTGATGGGCGACGGGACATCGCCCCTGAGGATGATCCGGCGCCGGCGCCGCTCGACCTTCGGGTCCGGGATCGGCACCGCCGAGAGCAGCGCGACAGAGTACGGGTGGAGCGGCCGCGCGTTGAGCTCGCGCGACGGCGCCAGCTCCACGATCCGCCCGAGGTACATCACGGCGATCCGGTCGCTGATGTGGCGCACGACCGACAGGTCATGGGCGATGAACAGGTACGTCAGGCCGAGGCGGTCCTGGAGCTTCTCGAGCAGGTTGATGACCTGGGCCTGGATCGAGACGTCCAGCGCCGAGATCGGCTCGTCGGCGACGATCAGGTCCGGGTCAAGCGCGAGCGCCCGGGCCACGCCGATGCGCTGGCGTTGCCCGCCCGAGAACTCGTGCGGGTAGCGGACCGCGTAGTCCGGGTTGAGCCCGACTGTGGACAGCAGCTCCTTGACTCGCTCGCGGCGCTCGTCCTTCGTGCCCACCTGGTGGACGTCGAGCGGCTCCCCGACGGTGTTGCCCGCGGTCATCCGCGGGTTGAGCGAGGCGTACGGGTCCTGGAAGATCATCTGGAATCGACTGCGGAGCTTCTGGAGCGCCTTGCCTTCAACCGCGGAGATGTCCTGCCCATCGAACACGATCGAGCCCGCCGTGGGCTTGTACAGCCGGACGATCGCCCGGCCGGTCGTGCTCTTGCCACACCCCGACTCGCCCACGAGGCCGAGCGTCTCGCCGCGCCGCAGGTCGAACGAGACCCCGTCCACCGCGCGGACGTCACCGACGTGACGCTCGAGCAGCATCCCCTCGGTGATCGGGAAGAAGACCTTGAGGTCCCGGACGGAGAGGAGCGGACCGCCGTCCGCGACCGTGCGCAGGGGCGCCGCCGAGGCGGCCGTGAGCTCGTCGGTCATGGCCGGTCACCACGTGCCGGGGCCGGGGCGGACTCGAGGGCGACGCCGTCCGCAATGGCGGCGAACGAGGCGAGCTCGTCCACCTGGCCGGCGGGTGCGGCAGCGGGCCTGTGGCCAGCTCGCGTCGGCCGCCCGAGCTCGGCCTCCTCGTGGGTCGGCGGGTTGTGGCAGGCGATCCGGTGCGTCGCACCCTCGCCCGTCGCGACGACCGCGGTGCCCGGCACGACCGGCGCCAGCGCCGGGTTGTCGGTCCAGCAGCGGTCCACGCGCCAGGCGCATCGGGGCGCGAACGGGCAGCCCTTCGGCTCGTTGCGCATGTCCGGCGGCCGCCCCTCGATCGGGATCAGGGGATCGCCCTCCACCTCGTCCAGGCGCGGCATCGAATGCAGGAGTCCCACGGTGTAGGGGTGAGACGGCAGGTCGAACAGCTCACCGGTCGTGGCCGTCTCGACGATGAACCCCGCGTACATGACGTTGATCCGGTCGGTCATGCCAGCCACGACGCCGAGGTCGTGGGTGATCAGGATGAGCGAGGTCCCGGTCTCGGTCGTGAGGCGCGAGATGAGCTCCAGGACCTGCGCCTGGATCGTGACGTCCAGGGCGGTGGTCGGCTCGTCGGCGATCATCAGCTTCGGCTCCAGCGCAAGCGCCATGGCGATCATCACGCGCTGGCGCATGCCGCCCGAGAACTGGTGCGGGAAGCTCTTGAGACGCGTCTCGGGCTGCGGGATGCCCACCATCCCGAGCAGCTCCACGGCCCGGGCGCGCGCCTGCGTCCGGGACATCTTGCGGTGCGCGACGATCGTCTCGGCCATCTGCTCCTCGACCGTCAGGACCGGGTTGAGGCTGGTCATCGGGTCCTGGAAGATCATCGCGATGTCCCGGCCGCGGATCTCCCGGAGGTCGGACTCGTCGAGCTTGACAAGGTCGACGCCGTCGAACAGCACGGTGCCGCCCTCGATGCGCCCGGCGGGCTTGGGCAGCAGGCGGATGATCGCGAGGTTGGTGACGCTCTTGCCGCACCCGGACTCGCCGACGAGGCCGAGGCGCTCCCCGCGGCCAACCTCGAACGAGATCCCGTTGACGGCATGGATCGTCCCGTCGTGGGTCCGGAACCGGACGACCAGGTCGCGGACGTCGAGCAGCGGCTCCGGCACGCGGGCGCGGCTGGCGGGCGGGGTGGCGAGCATGTCGGTCATCGCTTGAGCCTCGGATCCAGCGACTCGCGCAGGCCGTCGCCCAGGAGGTTGAATCCGATCGCGCTGACCACGATCGCGGCGCCGGGAAAGAACACGAGCCAGGGCGCGGACTGCAGGAACCGGCGGGCGTCGGTGAGCATCGTCCCCCACTCCGCCGTCCGCGGATCGGGCGGGCCGAGGCCCAGGAACCCGAGGCCCGCGATGTCGATGACTGCGGTCGCGAGGACGAGCGTCGCCTGCACGATGAGCGGCGTCAGCGCGTTGGGCAGCATGTGGCGCACCAGGACCCGGTTGCCGCTGGCGCCAACGGACCGCGCGGCGATCACGTAGTCGGACTCGCGCAGTGCGAGCAGCGAGCCACGCAGGAGGCGCGCGAAGACCGGCGCGTAGGTCACGGCCACGGCGAGGGTGATCTGCCATAGCCCGCGATCGAGCCAGGCGATGATGCCGATCGCCAGCAGGATGCCCGGGATCGAGAGGAGGACGTCCGTGCTTCGCATCAGCACCGCATCCACCTTGCCCCCGAGCCCGCCGGCGATCGCGCCGAGGATCGTGCCCATGGTGAGCGCCATCAGCACCGCCCCGACGCCCACGACGAGGCTGATCTGGGCGCCGTAGAGGATGCGCGTGAACTGATCGCGACCCTGGAGGTCGGTGCCCATGAGGTGCGCCGCGGACGGCGGCTGGAGCCGGTTCGCAAGCGTACCCTCGAGCGGACCGTAGGGTGCGATCACTGGCGCGAGCACCGCGGCGCCGACGAAGATCGCGATGCATACCACGCCGAGCATGGCGGGCTTGTTGCGCAGCAGGCGCCGGAACGCGTCCGACCACAGCCCGCGGCTGGCACGGCGCTCGGCGACCGGCGTGACGGGCGTCACCGGTGCGGTCGTGGCGGAGGCGGTCATCTGGTCGTCCCTTCGCTCACGAGTACCGGATCCGCGGGTTGAGATACGCGTAGCTCAGGTCAACCAGCAGGTTGACCACGAGGAAGATCAGCGCGAACACGAGGATCGACGACTGGATGATCAGGTAGTCGCGGTTCTGGATCGCGTCGACGACGTAGCGCCCGACGCCGTTCCACGAGAACACCGTCTCGGTCAGGACCGCGCCCGCGAGCAGGCCGCCCACCTGGAGCCCGATGACGGTCACGACCGGCAGCCACGCATTGCGCATGATGTGACGCGAGTCGACCCGCTTCTCCTTGAGGCCCTTGGCCCGCGCGGTCCGGACGTAGTCCTCGTTGTTCACGTCGAGGACGGCGGCGCGCGTGATCCGGGTGATGATCGCCAGCGGGATCGTGCCCAGGGCGATCGCCGGCAGGACCAGGTGGCGCACGGCGTCCACGAACAGGTCCAGGCGACCGGCGAGCAGGGTGTCGACGAGCATGAAGCCCGTCACGGGCTCAAGGCTCGCGCGGGCGCTCAGTCGGCCCTGCGTCGGGAGCCACTCGAGCTGCACCGCGAAGATATAGACGAGGGTGAGGGCGAGCACGAAGACCGGGATGCTCACGCCGAGCAGGGATACGACCGTGACCCCACCGTCGATCCAGCCCTGTGCGTGGCGCGCGGCCAGGCGTCCGAGCGGGATGCCCACCGCGACGGCGAAGATCATCGCCGAGACGGCGAGCTCGATCGTCGCCGGGAAGCGCACGCCGAACTCCACGAGGAACGGCTTGCTGTTGACGATCGAAGCCCCGAAGTCGAGCCGCAGGAGCTTGCCCAGGTAGTTGATGTACTGGATGAACAGCGGGTCGTTGAGCCCGAGGTTCTCACGCAGCCGGTTGCAGGATTCGATCGTCGCGTGCTGCCCCAGGATCGAGCGGCACGGGTCGCCCGGGATGAGGTGCACGAAGGCGAACAGGATGATCGACAGCCCGAACAGGACCGGGATGACCGCCAGCAACCGCCGAATCGTGTACTTGAGCACGTCCGCCTGCGTGGATGGGGTTCTGGTCCCCCGCGGGGGAGGGATTCACGCCCCCGGGAGCCGAGGCTCCCGAGGGCGGAGGTCAGGTCGAGTCGTCCGGCGCCGGGGGTCCGGGCGCCGGCGAGGTCGAGCCCCTAGCGGTCCAGCCAGACCGTGTTGAGGTACTCGTTGAGCGCGCCGCTGCCGACGAAGCCCTTGACGTCCGCACGGGCGGCGCTGGGCGGGGTCGAGCTGACGAGCGGCACCGTCGGGATGTCGGCCCGGATGAGGTCCTGGGCCTTCTCCCACAGCGTCTGCGCGGTGGCGGGATCGATCGCCGCGAGCGCGTCGATCATGGTCTTGTTGAGCTCGTCGTTCTTGTATGCGAACTCGGCCGACGGCTTCCCGTCGACGTAGTTGAAGAACGCCGTCTTGAGGAAGTTGTCCGGGCCGGCCCAGTCGCAGGTCCAGCCGATGAGCCAGGCCTCGTACTTGCCCGAAACCTCTGCGTCGAGGTAGTCCGGGTTCCACGTCGCCGTGTCCGGCTTGACGGTGAAGCCCACGGCCTCGAGGTCACGGCTGATCGCCTCGAAGATGCCCTTGGGGTCCGGCATGTACGGACGGGTGACATCCGACGGGTACCAGAAGTCGATGGTCAGGTCAGTCTCACCGGATGCGGCGATCAGGGCCTTGGCCTTCTCGGGATCGTAGGTCGGGAGGTTCTCCGCCTTGTAGTACTGGGTGCCGGGCGGCATCCAGTTGTCGGCGGCCACGCCCTGGCCGGCGTAGAACGTGTCGATCAGCGCCTGCTTGTTGATCGCGTAGGCGATGGCCTCGCGGATCTTCGGGTTGGCGACGGTCGAGAACGTCTGGTTGAGACCGAGGTGGAACAGGTTGCACGAGGCGCCGCGGTCGATGACCTGCAGGTCCTTGTTGGCCTTGATGGTCTCGATGTCGACCGGGGCGACCGTCTGCGCGATGTCGATCTCGCCGGTGGACAGGCCGTTGAGGCGCTGGGCCTCCTCGGCGACCGGCTTGAACACGACCTTGTCGACGTGGGCCGCATTGGCGGTGTCCCAGTAGTCCGGGTTCTTGTCGATGGTGACGTTGTCACCGATCGTCCAGCTCGTGAACTTGAACGGGCCCGTGCCGATCATCGCCCCGCTACCGCCCTGGGCATACGGGATCTGGGTGACGTCGGTGACCGTGTTGTCGGCCTTGCCGGCCTTGAGCGCGGTCGGGCTGCTGATGGTGAACGGGGTCAGCGTCTGCTGGAGCAGGAACGTCGAGACCGGGCTCTTCAGCGTGATGACGAACGTCGAGGCGTCCGGTGCGTCGGTGGACGCAATGTTGGAGCCGGCTCCGTAACCGCCGAAGACGGCACCCGCGTAGTAGCTGTAGTCCTGGAGCTCCTTGGGGAACGCCAGCCAGCGATCGTAGTTGTACTTGACGGCGGCCGCGTCAACGTCCGTGCCGTCGTGGAACTTCACGCCCTGACGGACCTTGAACGTGTACGTCAGGCCGTCGGCGGACAGCTCCCAGCTCTCTGCCAGGACGGGCTCCAGCTCGCCGGTCGTGCCGGGCTTGAGCCTGACGAGGCCCTCCATGACGTTCTGCATCACGTACGACGTGTTGCTGTCGTCGATGAGGGCCGGGTCGGTGCGCTTGATGTCACCGGGGATGGCGACGACGAGCGTGCCCCCCTCCTTGATACCGCCCGCGGCGGATGCGGACGGTTCGGTCGACGTGCCGGGCTCGGCGCTCGAGGGCGCCTGCGTCGCAGGCGCGCTGGTCGCTGTGGTCCCGCCGCACGCGGCGAATGCGATCGCCGTGGCAGCAAGCAGCGCCCCGAATCGAAGTCGGGCCATGTAGCTTCCTCCTCCTGCCGGAATGTGGCGCCCGTAGGTCGCCAGACGGCCGGCCCGGCTGCCGGTGGTCCGTCGTTTGCCGGTGCATGATACTCACCCTACGCCGGAGCGCCTGCCGAGGTTCGCGCCGGGGCCACATCGTCGTGGAGCGCGGGACTGGGTCGTCGCCCGATCGACCGCCCCTGCGGCCGTGCCGCATCGCGTGCAGCGCGTGCGCGGTCGGCCCAGCAGTGTGCCAGTCTCCGACCGCGGCCGGTGCTAGGCTGGCCCGGGCCGCCACCGTGGTGCGCATCCCGATCCCGCCCGCCGCCGAAGCCAGCCGGAGCCGTCACTCCCAATGTCGATCATGCGCCGGGCCCTGCCCGCGCTCGTCGTCGCCGCGCTCGTCGCGGGTGCGTGCGGCAGCAACCCCGTCATCACGCCGCCTCCAAGCGCCACACCCGCGCCAACGGTCACCCCCGCGCCGTCCATCAGCGAGGCCCCGTTCGTGGCCACCGCCTGGCCGCCGGACGGGTCTGCGTGCACGCTCCCGGGCTACACGGGGCTCCTGGGGCGCATCGAGGCGCTTGACGCCCGGACGGTGCGGTTCACCCTCTGCCGACCCGACGGTGCGTTTCCCGCCCGCCTCGCCCATCCCGCCCTCGCCGTGCTCGACTCGACATCGATCGCCAGGATCGCCGCCGACCGGCGTGCCGCGCGCACGGTGGCCGGGTCGGGGCCGTACCGCATCGCGAGCTGGGTTGACGGTGACAACGTCGTCCTGGAGCGCGCCGCACCCGATCCGACGCCCGAGGCCGTGACGAAGACGCTCGTCATCCGCTGGACGGCCGAGCCGGCCGCGCGCGCCGCCGAGCTGAAGGACGCCTCCGTGGACGGCATGGACGCCCCGGGTCCCACGGAGCTCGAGGCAATCTCGACGCTACCGGAGCTCGTCGTCACCCCCAGAGCCGGGATGGCGACCGCGTTCCTCGCCTTCGGCTCGGGGCCGGCGTTCGCGGGTACGCGCGTCCGCCGCGCGCTGGCACTCAGCATCGACCGGGCGGCCCTTGTGGACGCGGCGTTCCCCGCCGGATCGCTCGTCCCGGCGCACGTGATCCCGTGCGCCGTCGTCGGTGGCTGCGGGGGCCGCGCCTGGTACGACTTCAATGGCCCGGCCGCGGTCGCCGCGCTCGCGGATGAGCAGTTCGATCTCGAGGCGACGTACCCGCTCCACGTCCCGGACCAGCCGGTGCCGGGCCTGCCGGACCCTGTCGCCGTTGCCAACGCGCTACGGGACCAACTGGCCGCGAACATCGGCCTCACGGTGACCGTCGACGTCATGCCGCTCGCGGCGTTCCGCAAGGCGGTGGGCGCGGGCTCGCTCGCTGGCCTGTACCTCGACGGGGTCGCGTCCTCGCTCGCGGATCCGGTGGGCTTCCTCGGGCCGCTGTTCGGCGACGACGTGCGCACGACGCCGGCCCGCCGCGCGACCGCGGTCAAGGCCGCCGTCGCCAGCCTCGCGTCGGTGACCGATCCGCAGGGCCGCGCCGACGCCGTGGGTGTCGTGAATGACGCGATCCGCAGCGTTGCGGTGATGGTTCCACTGGCCAACCCGGGCTCCGTCGTCGCCTTCCACGGCGACGTCACGGGGGTCAGCACCTCGGCCATGGGCCTGGACCCACTCGGCTCGGCGACGCCCGGTGACCGCCCGCAGCTGGTGTTCACGCAGGCCACCGAGCCCGACGGCGCCTATTGCGGTGACCAGGCGTCGCCCGACGCACTGCGCCTGTGCGGGCTCGTCACGCAGGGACTGTTCGGCTTTGAGCCCGGGACGCTCGCACGGCGGCCCATCCTGGCGCGCACCTGCGATCCGTCACCCGACGCTACCGTGTGGACCTGCACGCTCCGGAGCGGGCGCACCTTCACGGACGGCATGGCGATCGACGCGGGCGACGTGCTCGCCTCGTTCGTGGCGCAGTGGGACCGCACGCAGCCGCTCCGGGCTGCAGAGCCCGAGGCGCCGTTCGCCGCCTGGGACGAGCTGTTCGGCGGGACGCTGGACGGCTGACGCCGCTACTTGACGAGGATGCGCTGCATGAGCAGCGCCGGCTCCACGAGCGGGCCAATTTCGCGGCGGGCATCCTGGTACGCGGCGGTACCCTTGGCCAGCCGCTGGAAGCCGGCCGTGACCCCGGGGCCGTCACCGGCGGTGATCGAGTCCCGGATCTGCTTCGCCCCGGCGTCCATGTCCGGAAACGACTTGTCGTAGGCGACGGCCGCGGCGGCTGTCACGGGGTAGTCGCGGATCCGGTCGACCTGGGGGATGAGCCGGTCGAGGAGCGTGGCCAGACCGTCCGCCGCGCCCCACATCCCCTGGACATCCTCGTAGGCCGCCGCGGCGCCGAGGTCCGCGCCGGCGTTCTGGATCTCCAGGTCGGCCTTGCCGAGGATCACCACGGCCTCCACGACGCCGCCGGGCCACGGCGTCGGCGAGGGCTGCGCGGCGACCCCACCGCTCGCCGCGGGGTTGGACGGGACAGCCGTCGACGGGGCACCCGGCGATGGCGAGGCCGTCGCGGCACCACACGCCGCGACAAGCAGGGCGACGAGGAGCAGGGTGCCGGCGAGCGGCGCCTCCCGGCGCGGGGCGGTGTGGCGCAGCGACGCCTGCGTCACTCGCCCTCGGCGACCGCCGCGGCGACGGCCGGGGCCTCGGCAGCGGCCTGGCTCACCGTCGACTGGCTGATCTCCGCGGCGAAGTGGCAGGCCACGCGGTGGCCCTCCTCGGCGAAGGTCACGAGCTCAGGCTCGATGGTGCTGCAGATCTCCGGGTTGCCGAGGCGCTCGCGCAGCCAGCAGCGCGTGTGGAACCGGCAGCCCGATGGCGGAGCGGCCGGCGATGGCACGTCGCCCCTGAGCACGAGTCGCTTCTTGCGGCGCCGGGGGTCGGCATCCGGGATGGCGGACAGGAGCGCGACGGTGTACGGGTGGCGCGGGTCCTGGTAGAGCTGTTCGACCGTGCCGATCTCCACGATCTTGCCGAGGTACATGACCCCGACCCGATCCGAGAAGTACTGCACGACGGACAGGTTGTGGCTGATGAACATGTAGGTCAGGTTGAGGTCGCGCTTGAGGTCCAGGAGCAGGTTCAGGACCTGGCTCTGGATGGACACGTCGAGCGCGGAGACGGGCTCGTCGGCGACGATGAAGTCCGGTCCGAGCGCAAGCGCGCGTGCGACGCCGATGCGCTGCCGCTGGCCGCCCGAGAACTCGTGCGGGTAGCGGCGACTGTACTCGCGCCGCAGGCCGACGAGCTCGAGCGCATCCTCGACGCGCTTGTCGCGTGCCTTGCGGTCGTCAAGGCCCTGGGCCAGCAGCCCTTCGCCGATGAGGTCGGAGACCGGCATCCTCGGGTTGAGCGACCCGAACGGGTCCTGGAAGATGATCTGCATCCGGCGACGCAGGGGGCGCATGTCATCGGGGTCGACGTCGGCCAGCTCGTAGCCATCGAACACGACCCGGCCGTCCGTGGACGGAGTGAGCTGGATGACGGTCCGCCCGAGCGTGGTCTTGCCGCAGCCCGATTCGCCCACGAGGCTGAATGTCTCGCCGGGCATGATCTCGAAGTCCACGCCATCGACGGCGTACACGGTGCCGATCTGCCGACGCAGGACGCCACCATAGATCGGGAAGTGCTTCTTGAGGCCCTGGACGGCCAGCAGCGGCGTGACGACCGCGGGCGCGACGATCGTGCCTGGCGCGGGGGGCGGACCGGCGACGGCATCCCCGCCCTCGATCACCGGGGGCAGGCTGATCGTGGCGGGCGTCGTGACGGTGGACGCGGCGGCGGCGGCGAGCGCGGTCGGCGTGGACACCGCGGCCACGGTCAGCGGCGCCGTGATCGGACGTGCGCCGGAGTCCTCCGGACGGAGCTGGTGCTCCACGGTCCCGTCGAACCAGGAGACGGCTCGGCTGAACTGAAAGGCGGCGACGACGGCGAGGACGAAGGGCAGGGAGAGTCCCAGCTGGATGAAGAAGATCGTATTCGGCTCCTCGATCACCGCGCTGATGGTGACGATGAGGTAGCCGATCAGGAGTGCGAGCAGGAGCGCGACGCCGATGGCCAGCGCGAGTGCGACCTTCGTGCGCGTCCTCGTGAACCGGGACACTCCGATCAGGATCGCCGCCAGCGGGATCGCGACGGCCGCCGCGGGTACCCATGCGGCCGCCGCGCCCTTGATCCCGATGAGCACGGCAAGCGAGATGATGAACAGCCCCGTCGCGGCGTAGCCCGCCACGGACTGGAGGAGCGCCCGCCCGTTGCGGACGCCGGACGGGGGCCGACGGCGGAGCTTGTGATGAACCTCGGGCTCGGCGATGGGGGTGGCCGCGACCGTCGTCGTCATGCGTTTCCGATCCTGTCGGGTGCACCGGTGAGCCGCCGGCCCACGACCATGTTCTGCTCATGCTGGGCGACGGCGGCGTCGAGTCGCTGGGCCGCCTCAGCGAGCTGGAGATGACACCGGGCGAGACGGCCCGAGGGACCTGCCTGGTACAGCTCGGGGGGCACCTCGCGGCACGTCTCCCAGTGGTACGGGCAGCGCGGCTCGAAGCGGCACGCAGGCGGCAGGTGGAACGGCGACGGCACCACGCCGCTGATCGCCGAGAGCCTCCCGCCCCGCTTCTCCACGGTGGGGATCGACTCGATCAGGCCCATCGTGTACGGCATGCGCGGCTCGATCAGGACCTCGTTGACGGTGCCCTGCTCGACGACCTGGCCCGCGTACATGACGATGACGTTGTCGACCATCTCCGCGACAACGCCCAGGTCATGCGTGATCAGCAGGAGCGCCGCACCGGTGCGCTGCTGGATCACCTTGAGCAGCTCCAGGATCTGCGCCTGCACCGTCACGTCGAGCGCCGTCGTGGGCTCGTCAGCGATGAGCAGCTTGGGCTCGCACGAGAGGGCCATGCCGATCATCACGCGCTGGCGCATGCCGCCCGACAGCTCGTGCGGGTACTGCTTCGCGCGGCGCTCCGGGCTGGGGATGCCGACAAGGCGGAGCATCTCGATCGCCCGGTCGCGGGACTCCTTGGCCTTGACCTTCATGTGGAGCTGGACCTGCTCCGCGATCTGGTCGCCGACCGTGAACACCGGGTTCAGGCTGGTCAGCGGCTCCTGGAAGATCATCGCCATGTCGTTGCCGCGGAGGTGGCGCATCTCGCGTTCCGGCATCGAGAGGACCTCGCGCCCGTCGAACCAGATCTCGCTCCCGGCGCCGATCTCGGCCGGCGGGATGTCCAGCAGCCGCATGATCGTCAGCGCGGTCACGCTCTTGCCGGACCCGGACTCACCGACGATGCCCAGCGTCTGGCCCTTGCCGAGCGAGAAGCTCACGCCGTCGACCGCCGGGACCGTTCCGTCCATGACCTTGAACGACGTCCGGAGGTTCCGGACGTCGACGAGGATGTCGTCAGGCGGGGGCTCCCCCAGGCCGGGGCGAACCGTCGATGTCTGGGTCATGCCCGCGACCTCGGGTCGAACGCATCACGGAGCCCGTCGCCGACGAAGTTCACGGCGAGGACCGTCACGATGATCGCGAGGCCGGGGAAGAGGGGCCACCACCAGTTGCCGACGGTGATGAACTGCAGGCCGCCAGAGAGGATGTTCCCCCACGTCGGCGAGGTCGGGTCGACCCCGAACCCGAGGAAGCTCACGAACGCCTCCGAGATGATGTTGCCGGCGACGATCAGCGATGCCGCGACGACGATCGGGCTGAACGCGTTGGGCAGGATGTGCCGGAAGATGATCCGTCGGTCCCTGACACCGACCGCGACCGCCGCCTCCACGAACTCGCGTTCACGGATCGACAGGAAGAGCGAGCGCACGAGGCGGCTCACACCCATCCACGAGAACAGGCCGAAGATGACGATGACCGTGATCACGGTGCCGTTGCCGAGGAACTTCGAGGCAACGAGGATCACGAACAGCGTCGGCAGGCTGAGCATCACGTCGACCAGGCGCATCAGCAGGTTGTCGACGATGCCGCCGGCGAAACCCGCGATCGCGCCGACGATCGTGCCGATGAACACGCCGATCGCCATGCTGGAGAAGCCGATCAGCAGCGAGGTCCGTGCACCATTCACGACGAGCGTGAACACGTCGCGCTGGAGGCCGCCCGTCTCGCCCATGGGCCGGGTCAGCGACGGCCCGCGACCGGCCGACACGATCTCGTCCGGCCTGGGGATGTCGGTGAACTTGAACGGCAGCAGGAAGGGGCCGATGATGGCCACGCCGAGGAGGATCGCAATCATCGCGAGGCCGATCAGGGCCAGCTTGTGCTTGCGGAACTTGCGCCACGCAAGCTGCCACTGGTTGAGCGACTTGAGGCCGACCTCATAGTCCTCGGGGGCGGACGGGTCCGGGTCGACGACCTCGGGTCCCGCCGCCAGACCGGCCTGCTGCTCGATGCTTTGGACCATCGTCGACCTCAGTACTTGATTCGGGGATCGACGATCCCGTAGGCGATGTCGGCGAGGAGGTTGGCGAAGACCACCAGGACCGACGTCACCAGCAGCACCCCCATCAGGATCGGGTAGTCGAACTCGCGCGTGGCGTCGATGGTGAGCTTGCCGATGCCGGGCCACGAGAAGATCGTCTCGGTGACGATCGCGCCCGTGAACAGGAACGGGATCTCCAGGCCGATGTTGGTGATGACCGGCAGCAGCGCGGGACGCAGCGCGTGCTTGAAGTTGATCGCCCGGGACGGCAGGCCCTTGGCCTTGGCGGTGCGCACGTAGTCCTGGCCCAGCGACTCGAGCATGCTCGCCCGGACGAACCGGCTGTCACCGGCGATGTTGACCACGACAAGCGTGACCACGGGCAGGATCAGGTGCTTGCTGATGTCCGCGAGCGCGGACAGCGGGTTCGATCCGAAGTACGCCCAGTACTTGTCCGTGCCGAACGGCGGCGAGAGCCGGGTATCGGTCATGCCGCTCGCGGGCAACAGCTTCAAGGTGCCCGCGAAGATGAAGATCAGCATGATGCCGAGCCAGAAGGTGGGCATCGCAAATCCGACGTACGAGAAGATCGTCGCCGCGTTGTCGAACAACGAGTAGCGGTGGATGGCCGCGTAGACGCCGAGCAGGATGGCGATCGAGAGCCAGACCACGAGGGCGACGCCGGCGAGGATGAAGGTTGGTAGCGCGGCACGCACGATGCGGTCGCTGACCCTCTCCCCGGAGTTGATGGAGTAGCCGAAGTCACCGTGGAGCACGCCGTTGGTGGCGCCGCTCAGGAACTCGGGCAGGAAGTTCGGGAGGCCGGTGTCGCCGAGGAACGCCGCCGGCGTGGGCAGCGAGCCGAGGAAGGTGCCCTTGGTATCGGGGTTGCAGAACCCCATCCACCGGCAGTACTGGATCGGGATGGGCTGGTCCAGGCCCCAGGCCTGCTTGAACTTTTCCCGCTGCGCGTCCGTGATCCGGGGGTTGTTCGCGAACTTCGCGGTCGGACCCCCAGGGGCGGCGAGCAGGATCCCATAGACGACGATCGTGATCCCGAACAGGACGGGGATCGCCTGGAGCACACGTCGGATCACGAATTTGGTCATCGGCGTTCGGCCTCAGCCCGGGTCACGGTGGATCTTGTCATTACCATGTACCGCACCAGCGGGCGCGGGGTTGCGCGGAAGGTACACCTCCGGGCGCACTTGGCGCATTGCGGTGCCGGAGCGCCGCGTGTCGGGCATCGAACGGAGCGCCCGGAAATCGGGCGCCCCGTCGCGATTGCACGTTGGGAAGCGGGAGACTACGGGTTGATGAACCAGTCCTCGCCGTTCCAGGTGGAACCGACCTGCGTGCCGTTGGCAAAGTAGTTGCCGACGCGCGGGTTGGCCAGCTCGACGTTCTTGCGGTAGTACAGCGGGATCTCGACGGTCTTCTCGACGTAGACCTTCTGGAAGGTCGCCATCGCGTCGCGGATGACCGTGAAGTCCACGTTGTTCTTCACGTCGTCGAGCGACTTGTCGACATCGGTGTCCTTGACCTGGGCGTCGTTGGCGCCGTCAGGCCGGAACTGGCTGCTGTGGTAGCTGAAGTAGTTGCCCAGCGGGTCGATCGACGAGCTGAACGCGTGCTCCGCGAGGTCGAAGTTGCTCCGGGCAAGGATGCACGGGGTGTCGTTCGTGCCCTCGTTGTAGTCGGCGAAGATGTCCGACGGCGCGACCGGGTTGATCACGCTGTCGATGCCGACCGCCTTCAGCCACGAGCTGATCAGCGCGAGAGTGTCCTGGCGGACCTGGCGGGTGGTCGTGCACAGTTCGATCTTGGCGGTAACGCCGCCCTTCTCGACGATGCCGTCACCATTGGAGTCAGCCCAGCCGCCGTCGGCCAGGATCTGCTTGGCCTTGGCCGGGTCGAACGTCGCCGGGGTCTGCTCCGCAAAGAACCATGCCGCCGGGCTGATGTTCGTGTTCGCGACCTGGGCGTTGCCGCCGAGGAGGCGAGTGTTGATCTCGTTCTTGTCGATCGCGTACGAGATCGCCTGGCGGATGGCCGCATCAGCGGTGGGGCAGCCGGCGCCGCGGTCCTGGACCGCCGCGTTGCGGGAGCAGCCACCGGTGTTCGGGTTCGGACCGTCCGTCGCGAACGGGCCAGCGGACCAGTTGGGGCGCAGGAACTCGTACAGCAGGGCCGGGATGGCTGCGACCTGGTTGCCCAGGTCCTGGACCTTCGGCAGGTCGCTGTCAGCGAGGTCGAACGCGATGTCGATCTCGTTGTTCCGGAAGCCTGCGATCATCGCGTCCGGATCGCCATACCACTTGAACACGACAGCGTCGAGGTTCGACGGCTTGCCGGTGCGCGGGTTGGCGTAGTTGTCATTCCGGGCGAGGCGGAGCTCGGCCTGCGGGGTGACGGACTCGAACTTGAACGGACCCGGGACCGGCAGCTTGGCGATCTCGTCCGGGCGGAACCCCTTGCCGTTGACCTGCTCCTTGATCGAGATCTTCTCGAGGTAGTGGCGGGGCAGGGGCGCGGTCGCGAGGGTCAGGTAGCCCTCGTAGACCTTCTTGAAGTGCCACACCATGTCGGTCGCCGACGGGCAGTCGAACTTGGTGATGTCCTCCCAGCCCGCGGTGATGACGCCGACGTTGTCGGGGCTCATGACCCACTCGAACGCGTACTTGAAGTCGTCGCAGGTGAGCGGCTCACCGTCAGACCACTTCAGGCCGTCGCGCAGCTTCCAGGTCACCGTCATCGCGTCGCCCGCGTCGCCCGGGGCCTTGACGCCACCGTTCTCGGTCGTCGGGATCGGGTCTGCCGCAAGCTGCGGGATGTAGCGGAAGTCGCTGCTGATCGTCAGCAGGCTGTGCCAGACGAGCGAGGCGACGTTGGCCTCGGTGACCTGGCCCAGGTAGTACGGGTTGAACTGCGTGGCTTCCTGCCAGTCACCGATGATGACCGTGCCACCGGACGGGCCCTCCGCGGGCGCGTACGTGCTTCCGAACAGGTCGACCGGGCCGGCGGCCGCGGACTCCGACGGTACGGCCGAAACGGCCGGGCTCTCCGCGGGTGTCGACGGCGCGACCGTCGGGGCTGGGGTGTTGCTGGTACCGCCGCAGGCTGCGACCAAAATGGCCGCTCCGGCGAACAGGCCCACCAGTTTCCGCATCAAGGCTCCTCCAAGCTGCGTGGGGTCCTGGACGTTGAGTGCTCCTTCGCAGGTCCCTGGCCGCGATGCCCTGCCGGACACCGGGACGTGCCCGGTGGGCGGTTTGGGAAATCATGCGCACAGGCGCATGCACAGCGGCCGACAGGCTGCGCTCGGGCAAAGATCGCTTACCGCTGGACGAGTGTCAAATCGCGATAACGAGGTCGTCGGGCCGGCAACGGTCCCGGCGGCTCAGCGCGCATCGAACTCGGGCGGCATGGCGTCGGTCGGGAACACCTCCTTCCAGGGCCGCGAGAGGCCCTCCGGATAGCGGGGCGGAAGCGAGCTCGGGGCCGCGAACGGGGGGGTGTCCGGTGCGGCGGCGAGCCGTGACTCCGCGACGCGCCACCCGGCGGTCACGGCTGGACGCACAGGCGCCAGCGAGTCGCTGGCCAGGTGCGAGGAAGGTCCCAGCCGGGGCATGACGACGACCGCGGCGATCGCCGCGCCCGTGAGCATCGTCCCGAGCTGGAGGCGCCATCGCCACGCCGGTCGGCGGGGCGCGGCGAGCGCGGCGAGCCGCGCGGGGGTCACCACGGGTACCGGGGCGCGGCGCAGCTCACGACCGGCCTTGCGCAGGGCGGCGATCGTGAGCGCGAGCTCCGTCAGGTCGGCCTCACACGCCTCGCACACGGCGAGGTGGTCGAGCGCGGCTGGGGTCTCCGGGCCGCGCTCGCCGCGGTCCACGAAGGCCTCCAGGGCCCGGCGGTGCCGGCGGCAGGTCACGGCACCTCCGATCATGACCCGCCGGCCTCCACCGGCCCGGGTTGGATCGTGTCTCCCCATGCACCACCGAACCGCCGGTCGGCGGACAGGCGAATTCGCAGGTCCCGAAGGGCATGGTGGACGCGGCTCTTCACCGTCCCCAGTGGCAGCTCCAGCGCGTCGGCGGTCTCCTGGAGCGAGCGGCCCTCAAGGTAGTACAGGATCACCACCGCCTGGTGCTTCGGCGACAGGCCCGCGATGCCCTCGCGCACGATGTGTCGGAGCTCGGTCCACTCGGCGCTTGCGTCCGGCCGCTCGCCGGCGTCGACGAGCCGCTCCGCGACGATCTCCGTGACGGGCTCGCTCGGCAGGCGTCGCCGGCCGAGACGCGTGTAGCACAGGTTGAGGGCGACCTTGTGCAGCCAGGGCAGGGGCGAGATGTCCGTCCGCAATCGGCCACGATGGGTATACGCACGCCCGAAGGTGTCCATGAGGACCTCCTCCGAGGCGCACGGATCGCCGGTCAGCGCCAGCGCGGCGCGATAGACCGGGACGCGGTAGCGCTCGAACAGGGTGGCGAACGCGTCGACGTCGTCCTGCTCCGCCATGCGGCGGATCAGATCGGCGTCCGGCGGATCGTGGCGTGCCCGGGTGCTCGTCTCGCCGTTCAGGGGCAGATCTCCATGCGCGTCAACATCGCTCCCTTGACCCAACCATACGCCCCGAATCCGCGTCAGGTTCATTTGCGCCGGCCAGGGGTCGCGGGATGCTCAGTCCGGGCAGGGTGTCTGCGCGCCCGTCATCCCACGCCAGCGGAGGTTGGGCTGGCGCGCGGCGGTGGCCTCGTCGAGGCGCCGCACCGGCGCGTCATGCGGTGCGCCCTTCACGAGCTCCGGATCCTCGGCCGCTTCGCGGGCGATCTCGATGAGCGCATCGGCAAACCCGTCCATCGTCTCGAGCGACTCCGTCTCCGTGGGCTCGATCAGCATCCCCTCCTCGACGGTGTGCGGGAAGTAGATCGTCGGTGGGTGGTAGCCCTTGTCGATGAGCCGCTTCGCGATGTCCAGCGTGCGTACGCCGGTCGCCGCCTTGATGCGCGCCGCGGAGGCGACGAACTCGTGCTTGCACGGCTGGTCGAAGGGGATCTCGTACGCCTCCCCCACCCTGACCTTGAGGTAGTTCGCGGCAAGGACGGCGTCGTCGCTCACCTCACGTAGTCCCGCGGCGCCGTGCGCGCGGATATAGGCATACGCGCGCACGAGCACCCCCGTGCTCGCGACGAACGAGCGCATCCGCCCGATCGTCTGCGGCCGCTCGCCAGGCGTCTCGAGCCGGAACCCGCCGCCCTCCGCGCGGACCACCCTCGGCGCCGGCAGGAATGGCACGAGGTGGCTGCGCACGCCGACCGGGCCGGCGCCGGGGCCACCGCCGCCGTGCGGGGTGCTGAACGTCTTGTGGGTGTTGAAGTGCATCACGTCGAACCCGGCCTCGCCGGGCTTGAACCGGCCGAGGATCGCGTTGAGGTTCGCGCCATCCATGTATGCGAGCGCGCCGGCCTCGTGGGTGGCCTCGAGCAGCTCGCCGATCCGCCGCTCGAACAGGCCGAGCGTCGACGGGTTGGTGATCATGATCGCCGCGGTCTGCGGCCCGAGCGCCGACCGGAACGCCTCGACGTCCACGCCACCATCCGGCGCGGATGGGATCGTGATCGTCCGGAAGCCGGCCATCGATGCCGTCGCCGGGTTCGTCCCGTGCGAGGAATCGGGGACGAGGACCTCCGTGCGCGCCGTGTCGCCACGGGACAGGTGATACGCCCTGACCATGAGGATCCCGGTCAGCTCGCCATGGGCGCCCGCGGCCGGCTGGAGCGTGACGGCGTCCATGCCGCTGATCTCGGCGAGCTGTTGTTCGAGCTCGAACAACAGCTGCAGGGTGCCCTGGGCCACGGCATCGGGCGCCATCGGATGGAGGTTCGCGAAGCCCGGCAGCCGCGCGGCCCACTCGTTGAGCCTGGGGTTGAACTTCATCGTGCACGAGCCCAGCGGGTAGAACCCGGTGTCGACCGCGTAGTTGAGCTGAGACAGATTCGTGTAATGCCGGATGACCTCGGGCTCGGCGAGCTCGGGCAGGGCGGCCGGGGTCGCCCGTCGCGCACCCGCGGGGATCCGGTCGAGGGCGCCCGCCGGCGGGTGCGGGATCTTGCCGCCGCCGCGCCCGGGACGGCTGCGCTCGAACAGCGTGGGCTGGAGGCGTTCGCCGACGACGCTCACCGGGCACCCCCGCCGATCGCCGCGCCGGCCAGCTCAAGGCGCAGGGCGCTGGCGAACAGGTCGATCTCCGCGGGCGTCGTGACCTCCGTTGCACAGACGAGCAACCCGTCGGCGAGCGACGGCTCGTCGGGGAACAGGTCCGCGGTAGGGATGCCGGCGAGCACGCCGCGATCGAGGAGCCGGGCGTGGACGGCCCGCGCGTCGGGGACGCGGACCACGAGCTCGTTGAGATATGGGCCGGCGTGGATCCGCGGAGCGCCGGCTGCGGCGAGCGCTGCCTCGAGCTCCGTTGCCCTGGCTGCGCCGAGGGCCGCGACGTCGCGCAGCCCATGGGGGCCGATGGTGGCGAGGTAGACGCTTGCCGCGAGCGCCAGGAGCGCCTGGTTGGTACAGATGTTGCTGGCCGCCTTCTCGCGCCGGATGTCCTGCTCGCGCGCGCGCATCGTCATCACGAACGCCCGTTTGCCGTCGAGGTCGTGGGTCAGCCCCACCAACCGCCCGGGGATCTGGCGCACGAGCGCGTCCGTGCACGCGACGATGCCGAGATACGGGCCGCCGAACTGGAGCGGGATCCCCAGCGGCTGCCCCTCGCCGGCCGCGATGTCGGCGCCGTACTCGCCGGGAGGCGCCAGGACCGCAAGCGACACCGGCTCGATGACGCTGACGAACAGCGCCCCGGCTCCATGGGCAAGGCGCCCGACCTCGGGCATGTCCTCGAGCAGGCCAAGGACGTTGGGCTGCGCGACCACGACGCCGGCGACGGGTCGGTCCGGGTCGGCGAGCAGGGCAGCGAGCGCGGCGAGGTCGGTCGTGCCGGCGAGCGGGCCATCTTCGACGAGCGGGATCTCCTTGACCTCGAGGCCCGCCCCGTCCGTGTACGTCGCCAGCGCCTGGCGATAGTGCGGGTGGACGCCCCGCGAGACGAGGATCCGCTCCCGGCGGGTTGCGCGGCAGGTCATCAGCGCGGCCTCGGCCGTAGCGGCCCCGCCGTCGTAGTGCGAGGCGGAGACCACGTCCAGCCCGGTGAGCTCGGCGAGCATCGTCTGGTATTCGTAGATGCTCTGCAGCGTGCCCTGGCTGACCTCGGGCTGGTAAGGCGTGTACGCCGTGAACCATTCGCCTCGAAGCAGCATCTGGTCCACGGTCGGTGGGCTCCAGTGGCGATACGCGCCGCAGCCGAGGAAGCTCGCGAGGTCCACCCGGTTGCGCGCGGCGAGTCCGGTCAGCCGCGCCGCGAGGTAGAGCTCAGGCTCTGGCTCGTCCAGCCGGAGCGGGCTGGCACGGAGGGCCTCCGGGATGTCCTCGAACAGCGCGTCGACGGAGGCGATGCCGATCGTGTCGAGCATCCGGGCTCGATCGTCGGCCGCGTGGGGGCCGTACGGCATCGGTCAGCCCTCGGCGGTCAGCTGCTCGTACGCGGCCGCATCGAGCAGCCCGTCGACCTGCGCCGGGTCGGCGACCCTCACCCGGACCATCCAGCCCTCGCCATACGGATCGCTGTTCACGACCTCCGGCGTCCCTGCGAGCGCATCATTCGTCCCGGTGACCTCGCCGCCGATCGGCGCGAACAGGTCGCTCACGGCCTTCACGGACTCCACGACGCCAAACGTCGCGTGCTGGGCCAGGCCCGTGCCGGCGTCGGGCAGCTCGACGAACACGATGTCGCCCAGCTGGTCTGCCGCGTACTGGGTGATACCGATCACGGCCTCGTCACCCTCGACGCGGATCCACTCGTGATCCTTGGTGTAGCGCAGATCGCCGGGGACCATCGGACCGTTCCTCCTCGATGCCGCGCGGCGATGGCCGCGGGCGTGCTGGGCGCAGGGCGACGTTCGTGCAGTTGCCCGGGATCAGCCCGGGCGCGTGTAGAACGGAAGCGGGACGACCTCGGCGGCGACGCGGGATCCGCGGATCTCCACGGCCAGCATCGTACCGGGTTCGGCATGGACGGGAGCGACGTAGGCCATCGCGATGGCGGATCCCATGGTGGGCGACATCGTGCCCGAGGTCACGACCCCGGTGACGCCCGCGTCGTCGAGGACGGGATAGCCATGGCGCGCGATGCCCCGCTCCCGGAGCACGAGGCCGACGAGCCGCCGGTCGATGCCGTCGCGGGCAACCTTCTCGAGTGCGGCCCGCCCGACGAAGTCCGCGGGCTTGCCCAGCTTCACGACGCGGCCCAGGCCGGCCTGGTACGGATTCGTTGCCCGGTCCAGCTCGTTGCCGTAGAGCGGCATGCCGGCCTCGAGGCGGAGCGTGTCGCGGGCGCCGAGACCGACCGGGATCAGCCCGTGGCGTCGACCGGCGTCCAGCACGGCGTCCCACAGCTCGGCCACGCGATGGACCTCGACGACCAGCTCGAAGCCGTCTTCACCCGTGTAGCCCGTGCGAGCGACCTGCACGTGGATCCCCGCGACCTCGCCCTCTGCGATGCCGTAATACCGGATCGCGGGGAGGTCGAGCCCGGTCAGCGGGGTCAGGATGTCGAGGCTGCGTGGGCCCTGGATGGCGACGAGCCCGGTCGCCAGCGACTGGTCGTCCAGCACGGCCTTGAAGCCCACGAGCCGCTCGGCGAGCGCATCGGACACCGTGCGCGCATTCGACGCGTTGGCGACGACCATGAACCGGTCCTCGGCCATGCGGTAGACGATGAGGTCGTCGAGGATGCCGCCGTCCGCGGCGCAGATCATCGAGTAGTGCGCGCGGCCGATGGCAAGCGCCGGCGGGTCCGTGATCAGCGCACCGGCGAGGGCGGCGCCGGCCTCGGGCCCCTCGACGACGAGCTCGCCCATGTGCGAGAGGTCGAACAGGCCCGCGGCGGCGCGGACGGCCCGGTGCTCCTCGAGGATCCCCGAATACTGGATCGGCATGAGCCAGCCGGCGAACTCCACGATCTTCGCGCCCAGGGCTTCGTGGCGCTCCAGCAGCGGCGTCGGCAGCGGGGCTGGCGTCTCCGGGTCGGTCATCGGGTGCAGCCCTCTCGTCAAGCCGGGGTCGTGAAGGTGCCGTCGGCGGCGACGCTCGCGGCCCGAGCGACGAGCGCGCGCTCGGTCTCGAAGGTCAGGAGCGTGGGCGCCTCGCCGAACGAGATCCAGCGGACCTCGTCGAACTCGTGGTCGTGGCGGGCAAGATCGCCGCCCGTGGGCACCATGAGGAAGTAGTGGACGGTCTTGTGGATGCGGGTCCGGCCCTGGACGAACCAGTACTCGATCGACTCGAACCGGCGGATGATGCGCACCTCGAGGCCGCTCTCCTCCGCGACCTCGCGGATCGCGGTCTCCTCGGTCGTCTCACCGGGGTGCGGGGTGCCCTTCGGGAGCGACCACGTGACGCCGTCCCGCTCGCGCCTGCGCTTGCCGACGACCAGCTGCGGATCTCCGTCCACGAGCCGGATGACGATGCCACCAGCCGAGGTGGCGACAGCCTGCGTCAGGCGGGCCACGCCGGTGCCACGGACGACCGTCGAGGTCCTCCGCCCCGCGTCGAGCTCGTCCACAGCATCGAGGACGCGGGCTTCGGGGGACCGCTGTGAACGGGCCGGGCGGGCTCGATCACGAGCGCGCGCCACGGCGCGCGCAGGGCGGTCAGGGGGCCAGCGTCCGGGCGGCGCAGCACGGTGCGACGCGACGGAGCGGCCACGAACGCCGATGACGGTCGGAGACCGAGACGCCGTTCGCGGGCCCGGGCCGACGGGTGGACGAAGCGCGCCGGCCATGCCGCGTAGCGAGCGGCGATGCTGTGCTGCATGTCTGCATCGTACCGCGTCAGGGGTTCGTCGCAAGTGCGGTGCGGAGCCGTTCGGCAGACTCCGGTGACAGCGCGCCCCGGCCCTGCGCGATCCGTACGTCGCGGGCGAGCAGCGCGCGGTAGACGTCGAGCGCATCGGGCGCGGCATCGCCCAGCGTGCCGAGGTGCGCGGCGATGGTCCCGGCGTCGCCGCGCGTCGCGGGGCCGGTGAGCGACCGGGCGATCCCGAGGGTCCGCGCGTTGGCGACCGTCTGCTCGAGGAGCGGCAGGTAGATCGAGAGCGCACCCGCCTCGTCGAGCCCGATGGCTGTCGCGACCTCGCGGATCGTGTCCAGCAGCCCGATGACGCCGCCCGCCGCGAGGACCGCGGCCGCGTGGTATGCGGCCTTCGAGCCCGGTGCCAGCCGCACGGGCACCCCGCCGATCGCCTCGGCCATGTCGCCCAGGTGCGCGGCAAGCTCGTCGTCACCCTCGATGGCGATGGTCGCCCCCCGCAGCGCTTCAAGCGCCCGGTCGAGGTCCGCGAACGCAACCAGCGGATGGAACGCGCCGGCCTGCGTGCCCGCTGCGAGCGCGGGCTCGAGCACCTCGGCGCCGAGCAGGCCGCTCGTGTGGACGATGGCCTGGCCCGCGTACAGGCGCAGGGACGCCGCGAGCGAGGCGACGATGTCGTCGGGCACGGCGAGGATCACGAGCTCGACGTCGTCGACGAGCGCGTTCGCCTCCGCGAAGGCGCGCGCGCCGGGCACGAGCTCCCTGAAGCGCTGGCGCCGGCCGGCGTCACGCGAGGCGACGGCGCCGATCGGCCAGCCCGCCCGGCTCAACGCGACGCCGAGGGCGGTGCCGACCGCGCCAGCGCCGACGATCCCGGTCACCGGGCGCTCGTCGGGGCCCGAGTGCGCGTGGGGATGCGCGTGGTCGCTCGCGTGGACCGTGTCGCCGTGGCGGTGGGTCCCGGGCTCACCGGACATGTCCCCGGCCCCGGCGGCATCCGGGTCCCCCGCCGGCTCGCCGCCCGCGCCGCGGCGCTCGTTGGTGGGGTCCAGCGTGATCCCATGCTCGACGAGCTCGCGCATCGTCTCGTCGTGCTCGGTCTCGCGACGCTCCGCCTGCCGGCGCAGTGCCTCCTCGGTCTCGTCCCATGCCCTCACCAGGCACCCTCGCGCGGCGGCTGCTCGTCAGCGCTGTATGCTTCCACGCGACGAGTGTAGCGAGCGGTCCGAGGGCGCACCCTCATCGCCCGATCCCCACAGTGGAGATCAGACCGTGCCCACGCCCAACGCCTTCGGCGCCCGAGGATCCCTCGGGCCCGGCCTCCCGGACCTGTACCGTCTCGAGGCCATCGCAACGTCCGGCATCGCCCTCGGCGTCGACCTCGGGCGCGCGCCCGTGACCCTCAAGATCCTCCTCGAGAACGCGCTGCGCCACGCGGGTGGCGGGATCGTGCGCGAGGACGACGTGGCCGCGCTCGCTGCCTGGCGGCCGGGCGGTGGCGGTGAGGCCGAGGTCCCGTTCATGCCCTCGCGCGTGGTCCTCCAGGACTTCACCGGGGTGCCGGCGATCGTGGACCTCGCGGCGATGCGCGACGCGATGGCGTCCATCGGCGGCGATCCCTCGAAGGTCAATCCGCTCGTACCCGCCGATCTCATCATCGACCACTCCGTGCAGATCGACGCCTGGGGCGGCCAGGGCTCCTTCGCGTTCAACGTCGGCCGCGAGTACGAGCGCAACGGCGAGCGGTACCAGCTCCTGCGCTGGGCCCAGACGGCGTTCCGGGACTTGCGGGTCGTGCCGCCCGGCACCGGCATCATCCACCAGGTCAATCTCGAGTTCCTCGCCACGGTGGTCGCCGATCGCGTCGACGACGCTGGCCGCATCGCGTTCCCCGACACGCTCGTCGGGACGGACTCGCACACGACGATGATCAACGGGCTCGGCGTCCTGGGCTACGGCGTCGGCGGGATCGAGGCCGAGGCCGTCCTGCTTGGCCAGCCGCTTTACCAGCCGATGCCGCGCGTCGTGGGCGTCCGGCTGAAGGGCGAGCTGCCGCGCACGACGACCGCGACCGATCTCGTGCTCGTGATCACCGAGATGCTGCGTGCGTTCGGCGTCGTCGGCTCCTTCGTCGAGTTCGCGGGCGAGGGCCTGGTCGGCTTGTCGCTGGCGGACCGCGCCACGATCTCCAACATGAGCCCGGAGTTCGGCGCGACGTCGACGCTGTTCCCCATCGACGACGAGACGCTCGCGTACCTCCGGCTCACGGGTCGGCCCGAGGAGCGCGTGACGCTCGTCGAGCGCTACGCCAAGGCGCAGGGCCTGTGGCGGCAACCGGGGGATGGCCCCGAGTTCGACGCCCTGCTGGAGCTCGACCTCGCGTCAGTCGAGCCATCGCTCGCCGGGCCGCGCCGCCCGCAGGACCGGGTTGGGCTGTCGGGCATGCCGGACAACTTCCGCACCGCGTATCCGCAGACGGTTGGCGTAGCGCGGACGACGATCACCGCCGGCGGCGAGTCCGCGTCGATCGGCCACGCGTCGGTCGTGATCGCGGCCATCACCTCGTGCACGAACACGTCGAACCCCACGGTCATGGTCGGCGCGGGGCTCCTGGCCCGGAATGCCGTGGCCCGCGGGCTCAGCGTGAGCCCGATCGTGAAGACATCGCTCGCGCCGGGCTCGAAGGCCGTCACGGGCTACCTCGAGCGCGCCGGTCTCATGGCGCCGCTGGCCGAGCTCGGGTTCGCGCTCGCGGGCTACGGCTGCACGACCTGCATCGGCAACAGCGGGCCGCTCGACGAGCCGGTCGCGAGGGCCGTGGAGGCCGACGAGCTGGTCGTCGCCGCGGTCCTCTCGGGCAATCGCAACTTCGAGGGCCGGATCCATCCGCTGGTGCGCGCGTCGTACCTGGCGTCGCCGCCGCTCGTCGTCGCGTTCGCCCTGGCCGGGCGGGTCGACATCGACCTCGTGAACGAGCCCCTGGGCACGGGCAGCGACGGGACGCCGGTCATGCTCGCCGACATCTGGCCTGCCCCCGAGGAGGTGCGGTCCGTGATCGGCAGCTCGGTGGACGCTGCACTGTTCCTCGAGACGTACGCATCGGTGTTCGAGGGCGACGAGCGCTGGCGTGCGCTCCCGATCCCGTCAGGCGATCGGTACGCATGGGTGGATGGGTCGACCTACATCGCCAACCCGCCGTACTTCGAGGGTCTCACCATCGAGCCGGCGCCGCTGCGCGACATCGAGGGCGCGCGGGTCCTCGCGCTCCTCGGCGACTCGGTCACCACCGACCACATCAGCCCCGCCGGGTCGATCGCGCCGTGGTCGCCCGCCGGCCAGTGGCTCCAGGCACAGGGCGTCGCGCCCGTCGACTTCAACTCGTACGGGGCGCGGCGCGGTCACCACGAGGTGATGATGCGTGGCACCTTCGCGAACATCCGCCTGCGCAACCGGCTCGTGGAGGGGACGGAGGGGCCGTACACGCTCCACCTGCCCGACGGCGAGCAGACGTTCATCTACGACGCGGCGATGCGCTACCGGGACGAGGGCGTGCCGCTCATCATCATCGCCGGGCGCGAGTATGGCTCCGGGTCATCCCGCGACTGGGCCGCCAAGGGCACGACCCTCCTCGGGGTCCGGGCCGTCATCGCGGAGAGCTACGAGCGGATCCACCGTTCGAACCTCGTCGGGATGGGTGTGCTGCCGCTCCAGTTCCTCGACGGCGAGAGCGCCGCGTCCCTGGGCCTCACCGGCCGCGAGGCGTATACGCTCACCGCGATCGCGGACATCGCACCGCGACAGGTGGTGACGGTCATCGTGCGGGCCGATGAGGGCGGCCCCGAGCACCGGTTCCGCGCGATCGCCCGGCTCGACGGCCCCATCGAGGTGGACTACCTGCGCCAGGGCGGGATCCTCCCGGCCGTCCTGCGCCGACTCGCGGAGGCCTGATCGCCTGGGCTCGCCCCGCGCATCCCGGACACACGCGAAGCCCCCTGGCGGACCAGGGGGCTTCGTCGCGTTGCGACCCCGATGCGGGCGGGGAGGAGTCCGCGGGCCCGGGGTGGGAGTGTCTCGTCCGTTCGACGCGGCAGTCCCGGGTGGTGTTACGCGGGGCCACCCGGAGGCTCACCAACAGGCAACCGGTGCCGCCACCGGCCCCCGACGGCAAGCCTGATGCAGTGGCGGCCTGCAGGGCGCGTTATAGACTGCGTTCGCCGTCGACGATCCACCATCGGCGCGGCTGGTTCGCACCGAGGTACACGAATCGTGGATCCCAAGCCGAAGCCTGGTCTGGCCGCGGAGTTGCTCGCTGACTGGCGTGCCGCGGAGCGCCAGAGCGAAGGGGCACGGACGGCCGTCGAAGGGGCTGGCCTGGCTGTCGAAGTGGCGGATGCCGCCAAGACGGCGGCAGCGGAATCCGAGGCCGCCGTGGTGGCGGCGGCGGATGCCGTTGAACGGGCAAAGGAAGCCTCCGACCTCGCCCGGGTTGCTGCAGCCCAGGCGTCCAAGGCTGCCCAGTTGATCCACGCGGAAGCCATCGACGCCGAAGAGCACGCCGCTGAAGCGGTCGAGGACGCAGATTCCGACCAGGCTCGGGCAGCGGAGGCATTTCGGGCGGCTCAGGCGCGCGAATTCAGTCCCGAGGCCGACTGACCCACCCCGTCCGCGCTCCCGGCGTACTGACTCTGCAACGGTTCCGCAGTCCACGACTGGCAGCCGGGAGGCCCCCCGTTGGTCCATCAAAGGAGACCGTGACAGGCGGGTCGCCAGAGGACTGCCCTCAACGCACCGATACGACAGGACGTTCGTCCCGCAGAGCCGTCAGCAGGACGCGGCACAAGGATCGGAAACAGGAACAGGGCCCGAAGGCCCTGATTCTATGGAGTCACGGTGGTGGGCGATACTGGACTCGAACCAGTGACCTCACGGATGTGAACCGTGCGCTCTAACCAACTGAGCTAATCGCCCGAGGGAGCGCATTCTAGCGTGCCTCGCCGGACCCGCGGAAGGGGCAGGCGCCGCTCAGACGGGGCAGGCGCCGCTCAGACCTTGAGTCCGGGCCACCGCTCCAGGACGCGATCGGCCGGGATCCCGTCGACGACGAGGAGCTTCGTGCGGCTCGACGCCCCAGCCACCAGTCGCACGTCCCGCTTGGGCACACCAAGCTCGTCGGCGATGAGGCGGAGGAGGGCCTGGTTGGCGGCACCCTCGATCGCCGGGGCCGTGACGCGCGCGCGCAGCGTCCCATCAACGACCCCATCCACGTGGTCGGTACCACCGCGGGGCGTCAGGCGGACGGCAAAGCGGACGTCGATCTGGCTCAGGACAACCTCAGAGTGCGGTCTTCATGATGAAGCCAAGGATGATCAGCACGACGAACCCGGAGAGGTCGAGCATCCCGGTCCGCGGCAGCAGGTTGCGCACGGGCGCGAGGATCGGCTCGGTCACCTGGAGCAGGAACGCGGCGACGGGGCTGCGCCCCATCGGGTCGAACCAGCTGAGCATCAGGCGGGCGAAGATCAGGAGCCATAGCACGAGGGCAATGCCCCCGATGGTGGCCAGGAAGAGCGCTCCCATTACCCGAGTCTATCAGCGCCGGCCCCAACGGCCCCGCGGCGGACGCGCCGCCCGGCCTTGCGCGGGCGGCCCGACGTGGCCCTATCCTGGCCGGCCGGTCTCGCCCACTGGGTGGGCTGGCTGCCGGGCGCCGAACAGGGCGCGGCCGACGCGAACGATGGTCGCGCCCTCCTCAACCGCCACCTCGAAGTCGTCGGTCATGCCCATCGACAGTGCCGCACCGAGCTCCGGGTGCGTAGCCCGAAGCCGGGCCGAGAGCTCGCGCAGCGCAACGAACGTCGGCCGGGCAGCGTCCGCATCGGCCACGAGCGGCCCGATCGTCATCAGCCCGTCGACGCGCAGGTTGGCCAACGCGAGGAGCTCACCGACCCCGGCCTCGACCGTCGCCGGTGCGAACCCGGCCTTGGCCGGATCGTCCGCGACATTTACCTGGAGGAGCACGGGGTAACGGTCACCGGGGCGAACCTCGCCCGCGATCCGGTCCAGCCGCCGGGCGAGGTCGATCGAGTCCACTGACTGGATCGACGCGAACAGTTCGACCGCCCTGCGGGCCTTGTTCGACTGGAGCGGCCCGACGAGGTGCCAGCGCGCGCCTCGGACGTCCGGGATCTTGTCCGCGGCCTCCTGGACGCGGTTCTCGCCGAGGTCGGCGAGGCCGGCGTCCACCGCGGCCTGGATGCGATCGGGAGGGTGTGTCTTCGAAACGGCGACAAGCGTCACGGACGCCGGATCGCGGCCGACCCTCGCGGCCGCGGCGGCGATCCGTACGAGCACGTCCGCGCGCGCGCGGACGAACCCGTCGGCCTCGTCGGTGGTCATCGGCGCGCCGCGGCGTCGGGGTGCGGCGCCCACGCGCCGCTCGCCCTAGCGACGGCGGAGGAAGCTCGGGATCTCGAGGTCGTCCGCGTCGTACGCGGCGGCCTTGCGCTGGGCCGCCTCGCCCACGGACCGCTCGGGCCGGACCGGAACGGCGACCTGGTCGTCGCGCATCGTGCCGCCGTCGTCCGTCTCGGAGCGCTGGCGCTCCAGCTCCTCGAGGAAGTCCCGGGACGGGATGGCCGTGCCGGTTGCGCCGGCACTCGCGCCGACGGCGGCGGGCCGGATGCCGGTTGCGCTGGTGACGCGGTCGCCCTGCGCGGCGGCGGCGCGCTCCGTGCGGCGACGTCCGTCGAAGCCCGTGGCGATCACGGTGATCATGACCTCCTCGCCCAGCCGCTCGTTGAAGCTGGTGCCGAAGATGATGTTCGCCTCGGGGTCCGCGGCGGCGCGGATCTCCTCCGCCGCTTCGGTAACCTCCCACAGGGTCAGGCTCGAGCCGCCGGTAATGTTGAACAGGATGCCCTGCGCGCCCGAGATGTTGACCTCGAGCAGCGGGCTCGCGACGGCCTGACGGGCCGCCTCGAGGGCCCGGTTCTCGCCCGTCGCGCGGCCGATGCCCATGAGCGCGGAGCCCGCGTCCTTCATGATCGTGCGGACGTCGGCGAAGTCCAGGTTGATGAGCCCGGGGACCGTGATGATGTCGCTGATGCCGGCCACGCCCTGGCGCAGCACGTCGTCCACGACGCGGAACGCGTCAACGATCGAGGTGTTCTTCTGCACGACGTCGCGCAGGCGGTCGTTGGGGATGGTGATGAGCGTGTCGACCTTGGCCTTGAGCTCCTCGGACGCCTTCTCCGCGATGAGCTTGCGCCGCGACCCTTCGAAGCTGAACGGCTTCGTGACGACGGCGATCGTCAGCGCGCCCTGCTCCTTGGCGATCTCCGCGACGACCGGTGCCGCGCCGGAGCCGGTGCCGCCACCGAGGCCCGCGGTGATGAACACCATGTCCGAGTCCGCGAGCGCGTCCGCGATCTTGTCGCGGTCCTCTTCGGCCGCGCGGCTGCCGATCGTCGAATCGCCGCCGGCCCCGAGGCCGCGCGTGATCTTGTCGCCGATCCGGATCTTGTGGGGTGCGTCCGACTGCAGGAGCGCCTGGGCGTCCGTGTTGCAGGCGATGAATTCGACGCCCATCATCTCGGCGCGGATCATCCGGTTGACGGCGTTTGACCCACCGCCACCGACACCGATGACGCGGATGAGGGCGAAGTTCTCGGAGTCGGACCGCAGCGGCATCGGCGCTCTCCTTGGAGGCTGCACAGGGTGTAGGCGTCGGACGGATTCACCGCTCGTCCCCACCGGTGCCGGTCCCGGTTTCCGGCGCCGCTTCGGGTCCCTCGGGCTTCCGCGGAGTATACCCGGACGGACCGCATCGGTCGTCGCGCTTTCGGCCGGATTTGGTGGAATCGCGGCCCGATCTCGGGCGGGGCTCAGGCCGGGTCCCCAGCGCCGGCCGCCCGACCTCAGCCGGCGAGGAAGCTCAGCCGCACCCGGCGAGTCGCGTTGTCCTCGTTGGGGTCGAGCAGGGTGATCGACTGCCACGTGCCGAGGGTCAGCCGGCCGCCGACGACGGGAACGGTCAGCGAGGGTGACGCGAGCAGGGGCAGCACGTGATCAGCGCCGTGGCCCGGGGAGCCGTGACGGTGCGCCCAGCGGTCATCGCGCGGCAGCAGCCGGTCCAGCGTGCGCAGCGCGTCCTCCTCCGACCCCGCCCCGAGCTCGATCACGACGACGCCCGCGGTCGCGTGCGGCACGAACACCGACAGGAGCCCGTCGCCACCTTCCGAGGCGTCCTGGGCGAAGCGCACGCAGGCAGGCGTCAGGTCCGCGAAGCCACGGTCCCGTCCCGTCGTGACCTCGAGCTCGATGGAGCGCACCCGCGCGGACCTACGGGAAGATCGAGCGGATCGCGTCCCGGATCCGGCCGAGGCCGCCGCCGCCGGGCGCCGACTCGTAGCGCATCGGCTCGCCCGCCGCGATCACGTTGGCGCCCCAGCGGAGCAGCCCCACGCAGGTCGAGTAGGACGGGTCCTGGATCGTGTCGACGAGACCGGCGATGCCCGACGGGCCGCTGACGCGGACGGGGATCTGCAGGACCTCCCGCCCGAGCTCGGCGGTCCCCGCGAGCTGCGCGCCGCCGCCCGTGAGGATGATCCCGGCCGGCAGCATCCCGTGGCCGCTGCGGGTCATCTCGGTCTTGAGCAGCTCGAACGTCTCGCGCATCCGTGCCTCGATGATCCGGCACAGCTCCTCGCGGCTGACCGTGCGCCCCGCGTCCTCGCCCAGGACGGAGACGCTGATCTCCTCGTCCTCGAGGTTGCGCAGGTCGCAGGTGCCGTGGCGGACCTTGAGCTCCTCCGCGACCTGGATCGTCGTCTTGACGCCGATCGCGATGTCGTTGGTCACGTTGTTGCCGCCGACCGGCAGGACCGCCGTGTGGAACGGGGAGCCGTCCGCGAACAGCGCAAGGTCGATCGTGCCGGCTCCGATGTCCGCGACTGCGACGCCCAGCTCCTTCTCGGTCTCGGTGAGCACGGCCTCGGCGGACGCGAGCGCGTTGACGACCAGCTCATCGATCTTGACGCCCGCCAGCTGGACGCACTTGGTGAGGTTCTGCACCGCCGTCGCGGACGCCGAGACGATGTGGGCCTCGACCTCGAGCCGCAGCGCGCTCATGCCCATCGGGTCCTTGACGCCCTCCTGGCCGTCGACGGTGAAGCCGCGACGCTCGACGTGGAGCACGTCCCGGTTCGAGGGGATCGAGACCGCGCGGGCGACCTCGATCGCGCGGTTGATGTCCTCGCGCGTGACCTCGCGATGGTGGGCGGTGACCGCGACCTGGCCCGTGGAGTTGAGGCTCTCGACATGCTGGCCGCCGACGCCCACGAAGGCGCGGTCGATCTTCCAGCCCGACAGGCGCTCGGCGCGCTCGACGGCGTCCGCGATGGACCGGACCGTCTGATCGATGTTGACCACGACGCCCTTCTTGAGGCCGGACGCGGGCACGGTGCCATGACCCATGATCGTCAGGCGCCCGTCCCGGCTGACCTCGCCGATGAGCGCGCAGACCTTCGACGTGCCGACGTCGATGCCGACCAGGACCGCTTCCCGTTCCACCTGCCTGTCGTCCCTCACTGTCTGGCGCGCGGCCGGCTCCGCGCGATCGAGCCTAGATGAAGTGGCGCCGGATGAGCGCGGTGTTGTTGAAGATCCGGAACCCGAAGTTGATGAGTGCCACGAGGTAGAGATCGAGGCTCAGCCGGTCCCCGATGAACGTCAGCAGCACCGCCACGATCGCGTTGGTCAGGAAGCCGCTGATGAAGATGCGGTTGTCGTAGACCCCGTCGAGCTCGGCCCGGACCGCCCCGAGGACAGAGTCGAGCGCGGCGAGGATCGCCACAGCCGAGTAGCGCGAGAACTCGAACGAGACGTTGACATTGAGGACAAGTCCCGCCGCGATTCCGATGAGTAGACCCACGATGGGCAGGAGCACGGGCGGGCAGCCTCCGTCCGGGTGAACGTTCCCCTAACGCTACCAGAGACGGGCGTCACGGCTTGGGGCTCGCGGATGCCGCGGGGGTTGCACGCGGGATCAACGTGCCGCTGCTGCCATCGGCCAGGATGACCCGCAGGACGTCGGCCTCACCATACTTGCCCATCATGCTGCGCAGCAGGCGTACCTGGCCCGGGATCAGCTCCGTCTGGCGGAGCGTTGGCGTGTAGAAGCCGAAGATCGCGCTCCAGCCGGCGGGCTGGCCGCGGACGACGAATCCGTTCTCGTCGTCGATGCGGATCGCGAGCGACGCAGCGCTGCTCCCCACGTCGGCCGGCGTGAGCGACGCGAGGCGGAGCGCCGCGTCGAGCGAGACCCCGTCCAGCGTCGAGCCGACGTCGAGGACGGCCGAGCCTGCTCGCCGGTCGTCGATGACGGGGATCGCCGCGGCGGCTGCAGGTGGCTCCGGACCCAGCTCCCCGAACAAGGTGCCTTTCACGTCGACGAGGAAGGTCCGGTCGCCCACCTTCCACGTGACGAGCGCCGCTCGCTCCCTGACGGCGACCCGGATCTCGCCCGGGAGGGCGACCGACACGTCCGCGCCGCTGATCGCCGGGATGTCCTCGAGCCGCGCCTCGAGGTCGGTGGTGCGGATGGTGAACACGTTCTGGCCCGGTGTGACCGCGAGCGCGGCGAGGACCGCGTCGGGCGACGTCCAGGTGTTGCCGGTGACGGTCGTGGCCCGCGCGGTGAAGGCGCCGGACGAGACGGCGCCGTACAGGCCCCCCGCGGCAACGAGCAACGCGAGGAGCGCCCCGGCCCGGACGGGCGTGATCCCCGCGGAGCGCCGCTGCACCGGTCGCGAGCGGCGGCCTGCACCGCCGGGTCGTGCACCGGGCCGCAGTACCGCCGGTCGCGGCGTGCGCGACGCGGGCGTCGCCGCGCGGCGTCCGGATGGCTGGCGGTCGACCATCGGTCAGCGCGGCAGGTCGGCGGCCGTCAGGCGGTGCCGGACGCGCGTCGCTGCTCGCTCCAGCGCGAGGTCCAGGACCCGGCTGCAGACGGCTGCGAAGTCATAGCCCGCGGCGGCGGGCAGCGTCGGGAACAGGCTGATCGGCGTGAATCCCGGGATCGTGTTGATCTCGGACACGACGACCTCGTCACCGGCCAGGAGGAAGTCGACCCGGGCGAAGCCCTCGCACCCACAGGCGCGATAGGCGTCCCGCGCCAGCTCGCGCATCGACGCCGCGAGCGCCGGGGGGACGTCTGCCACGGTCGTCGTCCGCGACAGGCCCGGCGTGTACTTGGCCGCGTAGTCGTAGAACTCGTGGCCGGGCACGATCTCCCCGGGTCCGTACAGCTCCAGACCGTCCGGCTCGTTCCCGATGACCGCGACCTCGAGGTCGCGGGCGCCCGCGAGATAGCGCTCGACGAGTGCGACCTCGTCGTATCGGAAGGCCTCCGTCAGCGCGGCCGCGCGCTCCCCTGCCGTATGCGCGAGCGTCATCCCCACGGAGCTGCCCAGTCCCGAGGGCTTGACCATGAGGCGCGCATCGCCGCCAGTCGCGGCGAACGTCTCGAGCTCCTCGAGGACGGCTCCCGGGTCGCGCGCCCAGCGCCCGGCGCGGACCTCTCGCCAGTCGACGACCGGGAGGCCCAGCCCACGAACGAGGCGCTTGAAGACTGCCTTGTCCATACCGATGGCGCTCGCCACGACCCCGGAGCCCGTATACGCGAGACCGGCGGCCTCGCACAGCGCCTGGACGGTGCCGTCCTCGCCGAACGGGCCGTGGAGCGCGAGGAAGACGACCGGGCGTGGGTCCTGCGTCGCCAGCGCGTCGAGCGCCTCCCCCGGCAGGTGCGGGCCCGTTGCGCCGAGCGCGGCCGGGTCGTCATAGGTCGCCTGCGTCCGTCCGTCGCGGCGATGGCCGTCCGGGAGCCACCACCAGCCGCCCTCGAGGTCGATGACCCACAGCGACACGCTGTAGCCGGTGGCCGCGAGCGCCTCCGCGATCGCCGTGCCCGACACGATCGACACATCGTGCTCCGCGGACGGCCCTCCGAACACGACGGCAACGGGCGTCGTGGCGGGATCGTGCGCGAGCGGCGGCACGGGCATCAGGCGGTCTCCTCGGTCCAGCCGGACCAGTCACCGATGAACTCGACCTCGAACCGGAGCTCGATCCCGTGCTCCTGGCGGACGAGGCGGCGGACGTGCTCGGCGAGGCGACGGACGTCGGCCGCGGATCCCTTCTGGTCGTTGACGATGAAGTTCGCATGCTTCTCGGACACCACGGAGCCGCCGATCCGGAAACCCTTGAGGCCCAGCCCGTCGATGAGCCGGCCGGCCGAGTCGCCGACCGGGTTGCGGAACACCGAGCCCGCCGACGGGATGCCCAGCGGCTGGTGCGCCTGGCGCCAGTGGCGGATGTCGTCGAGGCGGGCCTTGATCGCCGCCGGGTCGGCGGGCGCCAGCCGGAAGACCGCTGCCAGCACGATCTCGGCGGGACCACCGGCCGTGAGCGGCGGCGCGTCCTTGAACCGGCTGTGCCGGTAGCCGAACCCGAGCTCATCCACCGGCAGCACCCGCTCGGTGCCATCCGCGAGCAGGACGGTCGCGGACTCCAGCACGTCCGCGGTCTCGTGCTCGTGTGCCCCGGCGTTCGCCCAGACCGCGCCGCCGACGGTGCCCGGGATCGCCAGCCCGTACTCGAGCCCTGTCAGGCCCGCCTTCTGGGTCTCGGTCGCCGCTCGCGCCATCGGGACCCCGGCGTCCGCGTGGTACCGGTCGCCGTCGACCCGCGACCCCTCTGCGCGCGCCTGGATGACGAGCCCGCGGATCCCGGCGTCCGCGATGACGAGGTTCGAGCCACGCCCGAGAATCGTGTACGGGAAGGACCGGGCGCGCGCGTACCTGACGAGGGCGCGCAGCTCGAACAGGTTGTGCGCGGTCGCGAACAGGTCGGCGGTGCCACCGACCCGCATCGTCGTGAACCGCGCGAGCGGCTCGTCGCGCACCGTCTTGACGCCGATCCGACGCTGGATGTCGGTCCCGGTGGCGAACGGGTCGAAGACGGGCGGCGTCGCGGCGGCCGGGGCTGCCACCGGTGCCAGCTCGTCGCTCACGGTCGTCCGCCCCGAGCCGTTGCCTCGATCTCGGCCTGCGTCGGCAGCGGCTCCCCCGTTGCCACTGCCAGGACGAGGTCGGCCACCGCGTCCGCCGCCTTCGGCCTGGCGAGGTCGCGGGCCGCCGCGGACATCAGCGCATGACGGGCCGGGTCGGCCAGCAGCCCGGCCACCTCGACCAGCCGCTCGGCGTCGAGGTCCGCATCCTCGACGAGGATCGCGGCACCGGCCGTCGCGAACGCCTCCGCGTTCCGCCGTTGGTGCCCCGAGGCATGGGGATAGGGCACGATCGCCATCGGCAGCGCGAATGCCGCAGCCTCGGCGAGGGTGGACGCCCCCGCGCGACCCACCGCCAGGTCGGCCGCCGCCAGCGCCGCCGTCATGTCCTCGTGGAGGAACGGGAATGGCCGGTAGCGGTCCCGCAGCTCGACGGGCAGGGACTCGCGGGTGGCGATCGCCGCCGCATAGCCGTCCTCCCCCGTGACGTGCACGACGCGGACACGCTCTACCAGCCGCGGGAGCGCCGCCATCACCGCGTCGTTGATCCTGCGCACGGCCTGCGAGCCGCCGAAGACGAGGAGGATCCGCTCCCCCGGGCGGCCACCGAACCGCGCCCGAGCGTCGTCGACGTCGATCCCGTCGAGCGCCCGGATCGGCGTCCCGGTGACGTAGCTCCGCGGATGCCCCAGCGCGGTCGCCGTCTCGGCGTGGCTCACGGCGACGACGGTCGCACGCGACGCGACGAAGCGGACGCTGCGGCCGGGAACGACGTTCCCCTCCCACAGCACGCTCGGGATGCGCAGGACCGTGGCCGCCAGCAGCGTCGGGATCGCAACGTAGCCGCCGGTCGTGAAGATCGCGGCGGGCCGCCGGACGAGCAGGAGCACGAACGCCTGCGGGATCGACATGCCGAGGCGGACGGGGTCAAGGACCAGGTGGACGTCGCGGGCCGCCGATCGCAGGGAGCGCAATACCAGCCGGGTCAGCCCGATGCCGGCGGCCGGGACGATCGACCGCTCCAGACCGCGGTGGCCACCCAGCCAGCCGAGCTCAGGCGTGCCGGCTCGAGCGAGGAGCGATCGAGCGACGGCGAGGGCCGGGTAGATGTGACCGCCCGTTCCCCCGCCCGCGATCAGCAGGCGCATCGTTCCAGGTTCCTTTCTCGACCGTCTCCCGCGATACCGAGAGCAGGATGCCCACCGCCGCGAAGCTGATCACGAGCGACGAGCCACCCGCGGAGACGAATGGCAGCGGGATGCCGGTGACGGGGATGAGCCCGACCACCACCCCGATGTTGATGAAGGCCTGGATGCAGATCCAGGCGGTGATGCCGGCCGCGAGCAGGGCCCCGAAGGTATCGGGCGCCCCGAGCGAGGTCCGGATCCCGAGATAGCCGACGGCGAGGAACAGGACGATCACGAGACCCCCGCCCAGCAGCCCGAACTCCTCGCCGACGATGGCGAAGATGTAGTCGTTGAACGCATTGGGCAGGAACAGGCCGCCGGCGAGGCGGCTCTCGCCGAGGCCAGCGCCGACCAGGCCACCGAGCGCCAACGCCAGATAGCCCTGGATGCTGTGGAACCCGATGCCTGCCGGATGCGCCCACGGGTCGAGCCAGGCCGTGATCCGGTCCATCTGGTAGCCCTTGAGGAACATCAGCGCGACCGCCGGGACCGCGGCACCCACCATCGCGACCAGGTGGAGGACGTTCGCCCCGGCCAGGAAGAACATCGTGAACGCGGTGAACGCGAGGACGGACGACGTGCCGAGGTCCGGCTCCAGCAGGACGAGGACCACGACCGGCACCGTGATGACGAGGAACGGGATCGTGCCGCTCCAGAAGCCGTGCACGGCAGCGCCCCGCTTCGCGAACCAGTGCGCGAGGTAGACGACGAGGGCGAGCTTCATGAACTCGGCCGGGTGCACCGCGGGCAGGAGCGGCAGCTTGAGCCAGCGGGCTGACCCACCGACCTCGATGTTGATCGCCGGAACGAACACGAGGAGCAGGCCGACGATGCCGATGAACAGCATCGGGACGGACGCGACGCGCAGGTAGCGGTAGTCGACCCGCATCATCACGAACATGGCCACGATCCCGAGCGCCGCCCACTGGATCTGGGGGCCGACGATCGCGAACGTGTCGTCGCGCTGGAGGAACGCCTTGATCGCGGACGACGAGTAGACCATCAGGATCCCGATGGCGGCGAGCGCGACGATCGCCACGACGATGCCGTACTCGGGCTCGTGGCGCTCGCGTTTGAGGATGTTCTTCGGGCGCTCCCGGGCGGGCGCACGGAGCGCGGTCAGCGGCGTCGTGCTCATGCCGGTGCCGCTCCGGACGCCCGGGCCACGCGCCCGACGGCGTCGATGAACGCGCGCCCGCGCGCCGCGTAGTCCTCGAACATGTCGAAGGACGCCGCAGCCGGGCTCAGGACCACGGTCGCGAACGTCCCCTCGGGGAGGTCCATGAGAGCCTCGTCCGCGAGCCGGGCGGCGAAGGCGACGGCGTCGTCCATCGAGGTCGCGCGCGCGGTGCGCGCCAGGCCCGCGTCCCGGAACAGCCCCTCCAGCGTCGGCCCGCTCTCGCCGATCAGCACCGCCGCGTACGCGGTCGCCCCGACGACCCGCGCCAGCTCGCCCAGGTCGATGCCCTTGTCCCGGCCGCCGGCGATCAGCACGACCGGTGCGGGGAACGCACGCAGCGCGGCGATCACGGCGTCGGGCTGGGTGCCGTTCGAGTCGTTCACGAACCGGACGTGCCCGATCAGCCCCACGGACTGGAGCCGGTGCTCCACGCCCGTGAACCCCGCCGCGGCCCGCCGGATCGCGTCCGGGGCGACGCCGAACAGCAGCCCGACGGCGATCGCCGCCAGGGCGTTCGAGACGTTGTGCGCACCCGGGACGCCCAGCTCCGCGACGGGCATGATCCCGCCGCCCGGGCCTGCGGCGGAGATCCCGCCCCCGGCGAGCGGCAGCCGCTCGACGGCCGCGTTGACGATCCAGCCATCGACGACCCCCAACCCCCCGGGCGTCGGGTTGTCGTTGCGGTACAGGACGACGGGTGCCGTCCCGAGCCCGGCGTAGCCGCCGACGACCGGGTCCTCGAGGTTGAGCACGAGCGCGCCATCCGGATCGACGAGCTCTGCCAGTCGCCGCTTGACCCGGCGGTAGGCCGCCATGGATCCGTGGCGGTCCAGGTGGTCCGAGGTGACGTTCGTGTAGACCGCGACGGTCGTGCCACGCGAGAGCGCGGGGAGCTGGAGCTCGGACAGCTCGACGACGACCCGGTGCTCGGGCGTGAGCTCCGGCAGGCGCTCGACGAGCGGCGTGCCGATGTTGCCACCCAGGATCGCCGGGTGCGCCGGGCTTGCAGAGAGGATCGCGTGCGCGAGCGATGCCGTCGTCGTCTTGCCCTTCGTCCCCGTGACGCCGATGGTCGGCGCCGGGCACAGGCGCAGGAACAGGTCCGACTCGCTGACGAGGGCCGGCGCCGTGACGTCGCCCGCCGCGCGCGCCGCGACGAGGGCCTGGAGCTGGGCACGGAGGCGGGGCTCGGTTGTCGGGTAATCGGGGGTGATGGACGGCGACGTCGTCACGAGCGCCGCGTCCGCCCAGGTCGTTGCCGGGTCGACGTCCGGGCCCAGGCGGAGGTCGATCGCCCGGTCGCCGAGCTGCGCGATCGCGCCCTCGAGCGCCGCTGCGTCACGTCCGTCGTAGGCGGTCACGCGCGCGCCCGCGTCGTGCAGGAAGCGCGCGAGGGCGATCCCGCTGCGCGCGAGACCCAGCACCGTCACGGGGCGTCCGTCGAGCGCGCCGCTGAGCACGGCGTCGAGCGTGAGGGCGTCGATGTCGATGGGTCGCGCGGCCATGGTGGTCATACCAGCCGGTGCAGCGATGCGAGGAACAGCGTCACGCCGAGCAGGCCGGCAAGGATGCCGACGATCCAGAACCGGAGGGTGATCTTCTCCTCGTCCCAGCCGCCGAGCTCGAAGTGGTGATGGAGCGGGGCCATGCGGAACACGCGCTTGCCACCGCTCATCTTGAAGTAGCCGATCTGGATGATGTCGGAGGTCGTCTCGACGACGAAGATGAGGCCGATCAGGGGCAGCACCAGGATCTGCCCCGAGATGAGCGCGATGACCGCGAGCGTCGCCCCCAGCGAGAGCGATCCCGAGTCACCCATGAACACCTGCGCCGGGTGGACGTTGAACCACAGGAAGCCCAGCAGCGCCCCGATGATCAGCGCGCACAGGAGCGCGCTGTTCGGCTGGGCCGGCACGTTGAGGATCGCGATGATCATGAACGAGACGAACGCGAACGCGAGCGTCCCGCCCGCGAGCCCGTCGAGACCATCGGTGATGTTGACGCCGTTGCTGGCGGCCACGATCGCGAACGCGCCGAACGGGACGTAGACGAACGGCTCGATGAACACGTCGCCGACGAACGGCACCCGGATACCGGTGATGTGGTACGTGCTCTGGATCTGCCACGCGACGAAGACGGCGACGACGGTCTGCCATAGCAGCTTCTGGCGGGCGCGGATCCCCTCCCCAGTCCGCGCGTTGAGGTAGTCGTCGACCGCGCCCAGGAGCCCGACGAGGGCAAGCGTTGCCAGCGGCGCGATGACGCCGCCCTGGACCGGCCAGCGCAGGGCCAGGAAGATCCCGATGACGACGAGGATGATCAGGAGGCCGCCCATGGTGGGCGTGCCCGTCTTGACCATGTGGCTCTGCGGCCCCTCCTCGCGGATCTGCTTCGCGAAGCCGAAGTGGCGCAGGAGCCGGATGTACGGCGGCATGAGGATCACGACCAGGGCGAATGCGAGGAGCAGCCCCTGGATCAGCTCCAGGGTCATCGGGCCGCACCGTCCGCGTCGGGCCCACCGAGCGCGTCGACGAGGCCCTCGACAACATGCTCCAGGGCGACGCCGCGCGAGGCCTTCACGAGCACGACGTCCCCGGGCGCAAGGCGGCCGCGCAGGGCGGCGACTGCAGCCGCAGCGTCCGTGACGGCGATGACGCGGTCCGGCGCGAGGCCAGCGGCCCGGGCGCCCTCGACGATGCCAGAGGCCGGCCGACCCGGCCCGCCGTCGACCACGACCAGGAGGTCGAGCGCCTCGCCGGCGGTCGCACCGGTCCGGCGGTGGCCGGCGTCGTGCGCCTCCCCGAGCTCGCGCATCTCGCCCAGGACGGCGATCGGGCGACCCGGGATCCCCGACACGAGCTCGAGCGCGGCCTCGACGGACCCGGGCGAGGCGTTGTAGCTGTCGTCGACGATGACCACCCCGCCGACGCGGATCACGACCGAACGGTGCGGCGCGCTCGCCACCGCGGCGAGACCGGGCACGATCTCGTCGAGCGTCATCCCGGCGGCGAGTCCCGCGGCCGTGGCCGCAAGCGCGTTGTGGACAGCCAGGCGCCCGAGCGCCGGGATCGTCACGTCGCGCTCGCCGGCCGGTGCCAGGAGCCGGAAGTGCATGCCGTCCAGGCCAAGCGCGACGACCTCGTCGGCGCGCACATCGGCGTCTTCGGCGAAGCCGTAGGTCACCGTCGCGGCGGTCGTCCGTGGGACCATGCGCCGGACGCGCGGGTCGTCGGCGTTGAGGATCGCGACCCCGCCATCGGCCGCGGCAGGAAGCGCTTCGACCAGCTCCGCCTTGGCGTCCTCGATCGCGTCCAGCGAGCCGATCCGCGAGAGGTGGACCGGCTGGACGGCCGTCACGATCCCGATCGACGGGCGGGCGATGGCTGCCAGGTCCCGGATCTCGCCGCCGGTGTACATCCCCATCTCCAGGACCGCCGCCTCGTGGTCGGCGCCCAACCGGAGGACCGTGAGCGGCATGCCCACCTCGTTGTTCTGGTTGCCCTCGGTCCGCAGGGTCACGAAGCGCCGGCCGAGGACCGCGGCGACCGCCTCCTTCGTGGACGTCTTCGCGATGCTGCCCGTGATGCCGACGACGAGCGGTGAGAACCGGCGGCGCCACGACGCGGCAACTGCGTGCAGCGCCCGCAGCGGGTCGGGCACGAGGACCACGGTCACGTCACCGAGGGCGTCGAGCGGTGTCTCGTCCGCGGCCGGCGAACGACCGACGAGGAATGCCGCCGCGCCGGCAGCTGCCACCGGGGCAAGGAACCGCATGCCGTCCGTGTGCTCGCCTGGGAGCGCGACGAACAGGTTGCCTGGCGTCACCAGCCGCGAGTCCACCGCGCCGCCGCGGATCGGACGACCGGAGCGTCGGAGGAGCGAGCCGCCGGTCGCCGCGACGAGGTCGTCCGCGGTGAGGGCGGCGGAGCCATCGGCGGCGCCGGGGTGGCGCGCGGGCGAGTCGGGGTCCGGCGACCGTCCGTGATCCGTCACGGGGTCGAGTGTCGCACAGGCGCCGGTCACGGGTTGGCCGGCACGGGCGTCGGGACCGGCCTGGTGTCGGGGATCAGGTCCGGCGTGCTGATCGCGTCGTGGGCGATCCGGCGGAACAGCTCGAACGACATGACCGGCATCTCGAGGTGGCCGAGACGCACGACGGTCGGCGTCCCTTCCTCGATCCGGACGGCGACGACGAGGTCCGGGTGCCCCTTCTGGCGCCCGATGTAGCCCACGAACGAATAGTTGAAGCGGTTGACCTTCCAGGCCCCCTTGTCCGCGTCCCAGATCTGCGCTGTGCCGGTCTTGCCGCCGACGTCATAGCCCGGGATGATCGTCCGGGAGCGGTAGAAGTCGACCTCGCTGATGACGTTCCGCATCAGCGCCAGGAGCGTCGTGGACAGCTTCGCGGACATGACGCGTCCATGGCTGATCGGCGCCGTCTCCACTGACCCGATCGACTTCACGACGCGCGGCTGGATCAGCTGGCCGCCATTGAGCATCGAGCCATACGCCATGGCGAGCTGGATCGGCGTCACGGCCACGCCCTGCCCGAACGCGCCGTTCGCGAGGTCGATCTGGCGCCACGGCGTCGTCGCGGGATCGCGAACGATGCCCGAGACCTCGTTTGCCACGTCAATCCCCGTCTTCGAGCCGAAGCCGAGCCGGCGCCACGTGGCGAACAGCTTGGCCGACGCCTCCGCCGTCGTCTTGCCCAGCCGGAGCGCGACCTTGGCCGCCACCACGTTGCGCGAGTATGCGATGGCGTTCTTGAACTTCATGACGCCCATCGACTTGTGGTCGGCGTTGTCGACGTGCGTGCGCCCGCCATCCAGCTGGAGGGTGCCCTGGTCGTGGAAGCGCGTGTTCATCGTGACCGTGCCATCGCCCAGGGCCGCAGTCGCCGTGAGCATCTTGAACACGGACCCGGGCTCGTAGACCGTGGACACGATCGGGTCGACGAAGCGGGCGGGCTCCCGGGCGGCGATCGCCTGGTACTGGTTTGCGTCATACGACGGGTAGCTGGCATACGCGTAGACCTCGCCCGTGTACGGGTCCATCACGACCGCGGAGACGCGCTTCGCGCGGTCCGCGATCCAGGCGGCCAGGAGCTCCTGCTCCACCGCCACCTGGAGCGACGCGTCGATCGTGAGCAGCACGTCCTGGCCGGGGCTGCCGGGCTGGAGCACCGTCGAGGAGTCCGGGATCGCGTTGCCGGATGCATCGCGCTGGGCCGCGACGAGGCGCGGCAGGCCCGTGAGCTGCTCCTGGTAGAACTGCTCGACGCCGTACTGCCCGACGCCCTCGCGATTGACGAAGCCCAGGAGGTGGGCGGCGAGCGAGCTGGCGGGCGCGCCGCCCGGCTGGGGGTAGTAGCGCTCCTGCTCCGGCTCCAGGACCAGTCCCGAGAGCACCGGGTCCTTGCCGGCGCTCAGCGCCCGGATCTGGTCGGACGTCTTCGCCTCCAGCCGGCGCGCGAGGATGACGTACTCGCGCGCGGAGGTCATGCGGGCGATGAGGTTGTCGGCGCCCTCGCCCTCGAGGCCCAGGATGTCGACGAGCTTGCTCGCAACCTCCAGCCGGCGCTGCGGCGTGAGCAGCCTGGGGTTGGCGGCGAGCCTGTCGCGTGAGACGCTCGTCGCGAGGACCACGGTTCCCGTCCGATCGTAGATCGCCCCGCGCTTCGCAGCGATCTCGTAGGTCATCGACGACTGCTTGACGGCGGCCGCGGCCAGCTCGTCCCGACGGACGACCTGCCAGTACGCGAGCCGCACGCCGAGGCTGCCTGCCACCACCACCAGGACGATGAGCAGGAGCATTGCGCGGGCACGGGAATCGGTTCGGCCGAGCATGGGCGGGTGGGGGTCCCTCGGGACGGAGTCGATGGATGGACGGGAGCGTTCAGCGCGCCGGGACGACCTCCGGCTCGGGCAGCGGGCCCAACCCGGCCTGGATCGCGAGCTTGCGGATCGCCGGGGCCTTGCCCAGGCGGTTCAGCTCATTGCGCAGGTCGATGGCACGCGCCTCGAGGCGCTGCTCCTGGGTGACGAGGCGGTCAACCTCGTAGCCCGTCGCGGAGACCCTGATGTCCTGGGACAGCGAGAAGAACGCGCCCGAAAAGGCGATGACGATTGCCGCGAGGAGCAGGGACATCCGGGACGGGCCACGACGCGCGCGGACCGCCGCACGCATGCGACGGCGCGGCATCGCGGCGGCGACGGCAGCTGCGCCAACATCCACGCGGGGCCGGCGCGGCAGGACGATGGTGCGCTGGCGCGCACCCTGGTAGACCGCCATCGCTTACTCGCCCATCGCGTAGCGCAGGCGAGGCGTGCGCGGATCGAGGAACGCGAACCGATCCGAGATGGCGCCCGGGACGAGCTCGTCCGGACCCAGGTCCACCGTGTCCGGCTGATCGGCCTGCTGGCGGCGCTCGTACAGCTCGTGCTGGCGGCGGCCATAGGCCTTGCGGCGGTTGTTCTGATGACGCTTGCTCACGGGACTCCTCCAGCCGTGGGCGGGCCGGCTCGTGCCGGTTGGTCGACAGATCGCGGGGGTCTGCGTGGCACTGGTTCGGGTCGATCCTCCTCGTGCTTCAGGCGGCGAGCCGCTCGGCGGCCCGTAGTCGCGCGCTCCGGGCGCGGGGGTTGGCGTCGATCTCGGCCGCGCTCGGGGTCAGCGACGGCCGCGTGACGAGACGGAGCCGGGGCTCGTGGCCGCACACGCAGACCGGTGCCTCAGGCGGGCAGACACAGCCCCGTCGCTCCGCGTTGATGAAGCGCTTGACGATCCGGTCCTCCAGCGAGTGGTAGGACAGGACGACGAGCCGGCCCCCGGGCCGCAGCAGGTCCATCGAGGCGGCGAGGGTGTCCTCGAGCGCGTCGAGCTCCTCGTTGACCGCGATCCGCAGCGCCTGGAACACGCGCGTCGCCGGGTGGATCCGGCGACGGATGCGCGGGTTGGGCGGCGAGATGCCCTCGATCAGGGTCGCGAGGTCCTCGGCAGTCTCGATCGGGGTGGTCGCCCGGGCAGCGACGATGGCCTTCGCGAACTTCCAGGCCGACGGTTCCTCGCCGTACTTGCGGAACAGCGCGGCGAGCTCGTCGGCGGACAGCGTCCCGACGAGCTCCGACGCCGGCACCCCGTGCGTCGCGTCAAAGCGCATGTCGAGCGGGCCACCGGTCCGGAACCCGAAGCCCCGGTCGCGGTCGGCCAGCTGGAACGATGACAGGCCGAGGTCCAGGAACATCCCGTCGACCGCCCCGAAGCCCGCCGCGGGCGCGACCGTGCCCAGCTCCCGGAAGTTCGAGCGGCGCAGGACCAGGCGGTCGCCGAAGCGCGCGAGCCGCGCACCGACGCGGTCGATCGCGGCCTGGTCCGCGTCCAGCCCGAGGACGCGGCCATCGGGGCTTGCGGCCTCCAGGATCCGCTCGGTGTGCCCACCGCCGCCGACCGTGGCATCGATGTGGAGGCTGCCGGGCTGCGGGGACAGGGTCTCGATGACCTCGTCCGGCATGACCGGCAGGTGCCCTTCCTCCATTACTCCTCCATCGGTCGGTTGCGGATCCCGAGCGGACCCTGGAAGCGCATGTGGTGCGACGTCAGATCCCCAGGCCGGCGATCGCGTCGGTGAACGCCTCGCCCTCGAGCGCCCGGCTGTAGTCCTCCCAGCGCGGGGGCGCCCAGATCTCGGCGTGATCTCGCGCGCCGAGGACCAGGGCCTCGCTCTCGAGGCCGGCAAAGGTCCGCAGCCCCTGCGGGACGAGCAGCCGACCCTGACGGTCGAGCTCCGTCTCGAAGGCACCCGCGAACAGTTGCCGCTGGAGCAGTCGGGCATTCCGATCGGTCATGGGCAGGCTGCCGACCTTCGTCGACAGCTCCTCCCAGGCCTCCGTCGGAAAGATCGCGAGGCAGGTGTCCATCCACCGCGCGACCACGACGTTCCCCGCGAGCTGCGCACGGAAGCGCGACGGGACGGCGAGGCGCCCCTTGTCGTCAACCGCGTGCCGGTACTCGCCGGTGAACACCGATCCCGCCACTCCTGACGTCGGGTAGCGCCGGCGGTCCGGTTACCCCGGGGCGGGGGTCCCCTCCTCGGGATCTTCCCCACTTTCCACCACTTTGCGCCACTGACGGGCATTCTAGCCGCCCCAGCCCCCCAGTCAATGGCGATTTCGCACAGCCGGTCCGTTTGCGTACACCGCCGTCACCAGGGCGACCGGTGATGAGCGCTCAACGCGGCGAACCGACCCAGCAAATGCTCCCGCCCAATCCGGTCAAACCTGTACACCGATGGCCCAGGCGTCGCATACTCCGCGGTATGACGCCGATGCAGCAGCCCGTGTCCACGCGTATCCGGGTCGGCCAGGCCGCCGAGATGCTCGGCGTGTCGGTGGAGACCCTTCGCCGCTGGGAATTGGGAGGCCGACTGTCGATGGAGCGGTCCGACGGAGGCCAGCGAGTCGTGGAGGTCACGGAGGTCACGCGCCTGCTGAATGAACGGCGCCGGATCGCGACCGACCGCCCGATCGTCGCCCAGTCCGCGCGCAACCGGTTCGCCGGGATCGTGACCCGGATCGAGAAGGACCGGGTCGCCGCGGTTGTCGAGGTGATCGCTGGCCCCCACCGCCTCGTGAGCCTGATGACCGCCGAGGCAGTCGACGAGCTCGGGCTCGAGGTCGGCAAGGAGGCGGTGTGCGTCGTCAAGGCCACCAACGTGATCGTCGAGATTCCCACGCCCAGGGAGACACGCCTGTGAGATGCGGGCGGGCCATGGTCGTCCCGCTGCTTGCCATCGCGCTCGCGGCCTGTGCATCGAACGGCGGTGCATCCCCGGGCGCGACCGGGGCGGCGGCGTCGGCCACCACCGCGCCCGGCGCGGCCGCCGGCGAGCTCCAGGTCTATGCCGCGGCCTCGCTCAAGGCCGTGCTGGCCAAGGTCACCGATGCCTACGAGACGGCAAACCCGGGCACGAGGGTCACGGTCTCGACGGATTCCTCCGCGGCGCTCGAGACGAAGATCGAGCAGGGCGCCCCGGCCGACGTCTTCCTGTCAGCCGACACGAAGAACCCGCAGGCGCTCGTTGACATGGGGCTCGCGTCCGGGACCGTGACGACGTACGCGGGCAACCTGCTGACCGTCATCGTCCCGACCTCGAACCCGGCACGGATCACCACCCCGGGGGATCTCGCGAAGCCCGGCGTGAAGATCATCGCCTGCGTGGACGGCGTGCCCATCCAGGGGTACACGGTGACCCTGCTCGAGAACCTCGTGAAGACGGCGGGCTACCCGACCGACTTCGCCGCCCGCTACGCCGCCAACGTCGTGTCCAGGGAGGACAACGTCAGTGCCATCGTCGCCAAGGTCGGGCTCGGCGAGGGGGATGCGGGCATCGTCTACGTGACCGACGCGAGGACAACCGCCACGGTCGACACGGTGGCGATCCCGCCCAGCGCGAACGTCCCGGCGACGTATGGCGGCGTCGTCGTCAGGGCATCCACGAGCCGGGACGCGGCCGGCGCGTTCCTGGCCTGGCTCGCGGGAACCGACGGCCAGGCGATCCTCGCCTCCTTCGGCTTCCTCCCGCCGTCCTGAGCACCCGGGTGCCGTCATGGCCGCCACTGCCGTGACGGGTCCGCGCGGCGGGGTCCCGCGGGGTCGCGATCCCGGCCGACCGGCCCCGGGCCGTCCCGTCCAGGCGCTCGCGGCGGTGGCCGGTGTCCTGCTGGGGCTGCCGGTCCTCGTCCTCATCGTCCGGGCAGTCAGCGACGGCTCGCTCGTCACGGCGCTGGGCATGGGCGTCGTCGTCGACGCGCTGAGCCTCAGCCTCATCACGACGTCGGCCAGCCTCGTGCTGATGATCGTGCTCGGGACGCCACTCGCGTTCGTCCTCGCCCGGCGGCGCTTTCGCGGGCAGTGGCTGCTGGAGGCCGTCATCGACCTCCCGATCGTGCTGCCGCCGTCCGTTGCCGGCCTCGCGCTCCTGCTCGTCTTCGGGCGTCGCGGGCTGCTCGGGCCCACCCTCGAGGTGTTCGGGATCACGCTCCCGTTCACGACTGTCGCCGTCGTCATCGCCCAGACCTTCGTCGCAGCGCCGTTCTTCATCCGCTCCGCGCGGACCGGGTTCGCGATGGTCGACCACGACCTCGAGGACGCGGCCCGGGTCGATGGGGCGTCAGAGCGCCAGCTGTTCGCCTGGATCACGATCCCGCTCGCGAGCACCGCGGTCACCGCGGGCCTGGTCATGAGCTGGGCGCGCGCGCTGGGCGAGTTTGGCGCGACGATCATGTTCGCCGGCAACCTGGAGCGGCGTACCCAGACGCTGCCGCTCGTGGTCTACAGCGAGTTCCAGACAGGGAACCTCGACACGTCGGTGGCGGCGGCGTCGATCCTCGTCCTGGCGGCGTTCGGGGTGCTCATCGCCGTGCGGCTGATGCACTGGGGCCGGGTCCTGGACGTCCGGGGCGTCGGGGGATGACCGACCCCAGGTGCGCGTCGACCGGGGGCTACCGGGTGGGCGGGGGCATCCGGACCTGGGCGCCGACCTTGAGCGCGGTTCCCGGGTACTGCGGATTCCACTTGTAGATCGTGCCAAGGCTGTGGCCGAAGTAGTTCGCGATGCTGAAGAGGTTGTCGCCGGAGCGGACCCTGTAGATCCAGCAGCCGTCCCGGTCCGGGCACGCCGTGAGGAGTGCGTACCGGTCGCTCGTCGGTGCCTTGGTCGGCTTTGCGGTCGGCTTGGCCGTGGGCGTGGGCGTGGGGGCGGGCGTCGGGGCGAGCGTCTTCGTGGGGCTCGGGGTGGGCTCCGGCGTCGGTGACGGACTGGGCACGAGGGACGCCGACGGGCTCGGCTCCGTGGACGCCACGCTCGTCTCGGCCGCGTCGGTCGCCTGCGGGGATGGCGAGACGACGATCGCGACGGCCGAAGACGTCGGGGCGCCTTCGACCACCGGGAGCTCGATGCCCCCACGCTGGACGACGAACCCGAACGAGATCCCGGCGCTGAGCACGAGGATCAGCAGCGCGGCAAGCGTCGCCCGCGGGACGGTGGCCGGCCGACGCGGCCGTGGCGGCTCGGCGATGGACATGGCGCCGCGCAGGTAGCGCGGACAGTCCGCGTGGGCGGCCCTCAGGCAGACCAGCTCCTGCTGGCGGGCCGACTGGGGCTTCGGGACGCCGATCGCGGCGCAGACGTTCTCCTCGTCGGGGGTGCCAAGCGGCGAGTACAGGACGCCGTCGAGCTCGCGCCGGAAGAACGGGCAGACGTTGGGATCGGGCGAGCGGGCGGCATCATCCAGGATCGGCAGTGCGGCACGCAGCCTCGACTGGTCGCCCGGCACCGCGGCGCCACGCATTCCGATGACGCCATCGGACGCCCTCGACGGTTCCTCGCTCAGCTGCCATCCCTCCCGGTGAGACGGACCGGATAATCCCCGACGGCGGCGAGTCTAGTACCTAATGCTGATTGTCGGGGCCGAATCCGGGGTGATAGGCTGCGCGTCCGCCGCCACCGGATACGATTCGGGGGCGTTACAGTTGCATTCGCCCATCTCGGACGGAGGCTCTACCGACCACCCATGGCGCTCTCGATCGCCGCGCCCGCCAGCCACGAGACCCCGGAGAACGACCCGGGGCGTCTCGCGCCGCACCGGATCAAGCGCTGCACCTACCGACGCCTGGTGTCGCTCGATCGCGCGAAGGAACGGCTGTACGAGGTGGAGTGCCTGTTCCCGGATCGCAAGATCCCGGTGCCGCTGGGCGACCTCGACTCCGCGATGCCGATCTGCAACGCATGCACGGCGGCGCACATCTTCCGTCCTGACGAGGACTAGACGGACCGGCTGAGGCGCCAGCGAGGCGGCCTGTAAGCCGAGTTCTGTTCCGCGACTTGCGTCACGGCGACGGTCATCCATCTGGGGCCGCCGGTTGCCCGACGGCTCATGCAGCCGACCCGAGGGCTGGGCAGCGCACCTCTCCCCCCGGCGAACCGGGGTTGCGCCCTCCTATTTGGCCTTGCTCCGGGTGGAGTTTGCCGCGTTTCACTCCGGTCCCCGAAGGGGCCGGCATCGTCACTGTGGCACTGGTCCTCGCCTCACGGCGGACGGGCGTTACCCGCCACCCTGCGCTGGGGAGCTCGGACTTTCCTCACGCCGCCCGGTTGCCCGGCCGACGCGCGACCATCCGGCCGCCTCGCTGGCCTGCGCAGTGTAGGCGGTCTGGACGATCAGGCCGTGGCGCGGGCGAGGATCTGGCGAACCAGGTCGCCGATCGCCCGTCCGAGGATGTCGTGCGCGGCGGCGCCGAGGTGCACCCCGTCGGCGGGGTCGCCAGCGACGAGGGCCGCAGCGTCGAGGAAGTCCACGCCCTTGAACCCGGCGGTCGCCTGGTACAGGGTCGACAGCTGCTCCGCGTTCGCGCGGGAAGCTCCAAAGCCCCAGAGCTCGGCTCGGAGGGTCGCGGGCCCGAGCCTCGGCGGGGCGACGAGCAGGACGCGAGGCGCGCCGTCGGCGGGTCCCGTCGCAGACGCCAGGGCGATGTCGACGAGCGCGCCCGCGCCAGCCGCGATCTCGTGAGGCGCCCGGGCGAAGATGGACTTGAGGTCGTTCGTGCCGAGCATCACGACGAGGAGGTCGACCGGGGCGTGCGAGCGAAGGCAGGGCAGCAGGTACGCTCGTCCATTGCGACCCTCGACGTACGGGTCATCCCAGACCGTCGTCCGGCCGTTGAGGCCCTCCTCCACGACCCGGGCCGCAACGCCGAGCTCCCGCGCGAGGATGCCGGTCCACCGGACGTCGGGCGCCAGGCGATCGAGCGTGTGCGGATCCGCGCCGTGCGTGTTCGAGTCGCCGTAGCAGACGATCGTGGGCATCGATCCCCTCCTCTCCGTGCCGCGCCTAGGTTCCCACTCGCCGGGCACGCGCGACGCGCATCGGCCCGCCCGCCGACACCCGGTCGAGCGCCTCGTTGGCGAGGCGATCCGCGGTCGAGTTCTGGGCCCGCGGGACGTGCGTCGCCGACCAGCGTCGGAACCCCGCCAGCATCTGCTTCGACTCCGCCCACAGCGGCTGGAGCTTCGCGTCCTTCACCCGCCAGCGCCCGTGGAGCTGCTCCACGATGAGCTTCGAGTCCAGGAACAGGTCCACGCGCTCCGCCCCCAGCCGCTGGGCGAGCTTGAGCGCCTCCACCACGCCAGTCCATTCGGCGACGTTGTTCGTCTGGTGGCCGAGCGCCTGGGAGATCGTCGCGTCGGGCTGGGCGGTCGGGTCGAGCGCGTCCGCCCGGGCGCCGTCGATGAGCGCGGCTCCGAGCGAGGCGGGACCCGGGTTGCCGCGGGCCGCGCCGTCGGTCCGGATGACCAGGTGCGCGATGACCGGGAGCGGAGCGTCCGCGCTCAGCCGTGCCGCTCCACGATCAGCGAGCTGACCTCGAGGATCGCCTGCGTGATGTGGATCCCGCGGGGGCAGGCGTCCGTGCAGTTGAAGATCGTCCGGCAGCGCCACACCCCGTCCTTGTCGGCGAGGATCTCGAGGCGCTCCTCGGCCGCGTCGTCGCGGTTGTCGAAGATGAACCGGTGGGCGTTCACGATCGCGGCCGGGCCGATGTACTCGGGCTGGGCCCAGAACGACGGGCAGGACGACGTGCACGCCGCGCACAGGATGCACTTTGTGGTGTCATCGAAGCGGGCTCGATCCTTGGCCGACTGGCGGCGCTCCCGGGTCGGCGGGTCATCGCCGGCCTGGAGGTACGGCTGGACGCTCCTGAACTTGGCGAAGAAGGCCTCCATGTCGACGACGAGGTCCTTCATCACGGGCAGGCCCGGCAGCGGGGCGACGGTGATCGCCTTGCGGCCCAGCTGGTCAACCCGGATCTTGCACGCGAGCCGGTTGCGGCCGTTGATGAGCATCGCGTCCGAGCCGCACACGCCGTGCGCACAGGAGCGCCGGAAGGTCAGCGTCCCGTCCTGCTCGTACTTGACCTTGTGGAGCAGGTCCAGGACGCGGTCCATCGGGCCGGCCTCGACCGTGTAGCGCTCCTCGTGGGGCTTGGAATCGCGCTCCGGGTCGTAGCGGAGGATGCGCAGATCGACCTGCATCGTCGTCGTCCTCCGCTCAGTACGTGCGCGGCTTGGGCTGGAACTTCGTGATCGTCACCGGCTTGTAGGCCAGCTTGATCGCGCCGTCCTGCCTGGTCGCGAGGGTATGGGCGAGGAAGTTCGTGTCGTCCCGCTCGGCGTAGTCCTCGCGGCTGTGGGCGCCGCGGCTCTCGGTGCGGGCGAGCGCCGACGCGACGGTCGTCTCCGCGCAGTCGAGCAGGTAGCCGAGCTCGCGGGCCTCCAGGAGGTCCGTGTTGAACACCGAGCCCTTGTCGTGGACATAGACGCTCGCGTACCGGCCCCTGAGCTCGTCCACCTTCGCCTGGGCGCGCCGCAGGCCCGCATCGTCGCGGTACACCCCGACCTCGTCCATCATCACGTCCGCGAGCTCGGTCCGGAGGGCTGCAGCACGCTCGCCGCCGTTGCGGGTGCGGATCGCCTCGAGCTCGGCGCGGGCCGGCAGCACCACGGCGTCCGCATCCACCGCCGGGACGCCCACGCCCTTCACGTCGATCGCCATCTGGCGGCCCGCGCGACGCCCGAAGACCAGCAGGTCCACGAGCGAGTTGGTCCCGAGGCGATTGGCCCCGTGGACGGACACGCACGCCGCCTCCCCCGCCGCGTACAGCCCGGGCACGATCGTGTTGTCACGGTCCCGGGTGACGCGGGTCAGGATGTCCGTGGGGATGCCCCCCATCGCGTAGTGCGCGGTCGGCTGGATCGGCACGGGCTCGGTCAGCGGCTCCACTCCCTGGTAGACGCGGGCGAAGTCCGTGATGTCGGGCAGCTTCTCCTCGATGACCTTGCGCCCGAGGTGGCGGACGTCCAGATACACGTAGTCCTTGCCGTCGATGCCCCGGCCGGCCCGGATCTCCTGGACGATCGCCCGGCTGACCATGTCGCGCGGCGCGAGCTCCATGAGCTTGGGCGCGTAGCGCTCCATGAACCGGAAGCCGTCGTTGTCGAGCAGGTAGCCACCCTCGCCGCGCGCGGCCTCGGACAACAGGATCCCGATCCCGACGATGCCCGTTGGATGGAACTGGTAGAACTCCATGTCCTGCATCGGGACACCGTGGCGGTACGCGAGCGAGACGCCGTCGCCGGTGAGGCTCCAGGCGTTCGAGGTGACCCGGAACATCCGCCCGAACCCGCCCGTCGCGAGCATCACGGCCTTGGAGCGCAGGACGACGAGCTCCCCGTCCGCGATGCGGTACGCGACCACGCCTGCTGCGCGGCCGCCGTCGCCCAGGTCGCCACCCTCGGTCACGAGGTCAACGACGTGGTACTCGTCGTAGAACTTCACGCCGTGCTTGAGGCACTGCTGGTAGAGCGTCTGCAGGATCATGTGGCCGGTGCGGTCGGCGGCGAAGCAGGCGCGCTTGACCGGCCCTTCGCCGTAGTTGCTGGTGTGACCCCCGAACCGCCGCTGGTCGATCCGGCCGTCGGGCGTCCGGTTGAACGGCAGCCCCATGTGCTCGAGCTCGATCACGGTCTCGATGGCTTCGCGGGCGAGGATCTCGGCCGCGTCCTGGTCCACCAGGTAGTCGCCACCCTTGATGGTGTCGAACATGTGCCACTCCCAGTGGTCCTCCTCCTGGTTGCCCAGGGCGGCACACACGCCGCCCTGGGCGGCGCCGGTGTGGGAGCGGGTCGGGTACAGCTTGGTCAGGACGGCCGAGTCCACCCCGGCCTTCGCGAGCTCGAGCGCGGCCCACAGACCGGCGCCCCCTGCCCCGACGATGAGGGCGTCATGGTCACGAATCATCGAAGCCTCACGCCGGGATCTCGGCCTTCAGGGTCACGACCACGATCGTGCCCAGGACGAACAGGACGAACGCGCCGAGGTACAGGAGCATCGTCAACGCGGTCCGGAGACCGCCCTTCGTGTAGTCGTGGACCACCGTCCGCATGCCCACGAAGGCGTGGAACGTGACGAAGGTCAGCATCATCCAGTCGAGCGTGCGCCAGCCGAGGCTGCTCCACCGGGCGGCGACCCAGTCGGCGTCCTGGATCGCCGGGTCGTAGATGAAATGCATGATCGTGTAGTGCGCGAGCGCGGTCACGAACAGGCCGAGGCCCGTCAGCCGCATGAGGTACCACAGGGCGAGATCCAGGCCGCCGCTCAGCGGTCGTGCGCGGCCCGTGCGGCCGATCCGCGGCGCGCTCACGACGCGGTCCCGAAGGGCGGCTTGAAGCCGAAGGCCGGCGCCATGATCTGGATCGCGATCGGCAGGCCGATGATGACGAACAGGGCCCAGTTCGCGTACCACAGCTGCTTGTGCCAGCGGGTGGTGGCGGGCCAGAAGTCCATGATGATGATCCGCAGGCCATTGAGCGCGTGGTACAGGAGCGCTGCGCCGAGGAGCGTCTCCCCTACCCGCCCGATCGGGCTGGCGTAGATCTTGAGCACCTCGTCATAGAGCTCACGGTTGGCGCCGATCAGCCAGATGTCGAGGACGTGGAGCAGGATGAACGCCCACACCGCCACCCCGGAGATGCGGTGGAACGCCCACGCGAGCATCCCCTCGCTGCCGCGGTAGCGCAGGAGCATGAAGCCTCCGTGTGGTGTCTGGGACCGCTCGGCGGTCAGGACGCGGGGCCGGCTGGGGTGCCGAGCCGCTCGATGATGGCGTCGGCGAAGGCGCGGGTGCCCGCGTGTCCGCCGAGGTCGTAAGTCGTGTGGGTGCCCTCCGCGATGACCTCGCGCAGCGCCGTCTCGACGCGCTCGGCGGCCAGCTGCTCGCCCAGGTGGCGGAGCATGAGGACGCCGGAGAGGATCAGGGCGGTCGGGTTGGCCTTGTCCAGGCCCGCGTACTTGGGCGCCGAGCCGTGGACGGGCTCGAACACCGAGGCCTCGATGCCGATGTTGGCGCCGGGCGCCACGCCCAGACCGCCCACGAGGCCCGCGCACAGGTCCGAGACGATGTCCCCGTAGAGGTTGGGCAGAACCATCACGTCGTACAGCTCGGGTTTCTGGACGAGCTGCATGCACATGTTGTCGACGATCCGGTCCTCGAACTCGATCCGGCCGGCGTAGTCCGCTGCGACCGTCCGGCAGCTCTCGAGGAACAGGCCGTCCGAGAGCTTCATGATGTTGGCCTTGTGGACCGCAGTGACCTTGTGGCGCCCGTTCGTGACCGCGTACTCGAAGGCGAACCGGGCGATCCGCTCCGAGGCGGCGCGGGTGATGATCTTGATGCTCTCCGCCGCGTCCGGGCCCACCATGTGCTCGATGCCGGCGTACAGGTCCTCAGTGTTCTCGCGCACGATCACGAGGTCGACGTCGTCGTAGCGCGTCTGGAGGCCCTTGATCGATCGCGCGGGACGCAGGTTGGCGTACAGGCCGAGCGTCTGGCGGAGCGTGACGTTGACGCTCCGGAAGCCCGCCCCGACCGGCGTCGTGATCGGGCCCTTGAGCGCGACCCTGTTCCGGCGGACGGACTCCAGGACGTGCTCCGGGAGCGGCGTCCCGTACTGGGCCATGACGCCCTCGCCGGCGTCCTGGACCTCCCACTCGAACGCGACGCCCGAGGCGTCGAGGACGCGGCGCGTTGCCTCCGCCAGCTCCGGGCCGATGCCGTCGCCGGGGATCAGGGTGACGTTGTGGGCCATACGGTCATTCTAGCCCCGGCAACCCGCCCATGCGGGTCCACCGGCTCGCCAGCGCCTGCCATCCGGCCCGTCGGCGATCGAGCGGCTCCGCCACGGGATCGCCCCGCCCGGGCGGGCCAGCGAGGCGGCAGGGTGGAATCGTTCCCGTTGGACTACGCCCGCCCGCGGAACCGCGGCTATGATCGGGGTCCGCCCAACGTCCGTCCGCCGGAGGTCTCGCCCGTCGCGTGAAGATCCACGAAGCCGACGCCAAGTCGCTGCTCGTCGCCCAGGGGGTCCCGGTCCCCGCCTGGGAGGTCGCCCGCACGCCATCGCAGGCGCGAGCGGCCGCCGTCCGCTTCCTCGCAGACCCCGACAACGCGACCCGCAAGGTCGTGATCAAGGCCCAGGTGCTCGTCGGCGGACGGGGCAAGGCGGGCGGCGTGAAGCTCGCCGGCACGGCCGACGAGGCCGAGGACGTCGCGGCGCAGATCCTCGCGCTCGAGATCAAGGGCCTGCCCGTCCGGCGTGTCCTCGTCGGGCCCGCGGCCGAGATCGTCAAGGAGTACTACCTCTCGGTCGTGCTGGACCGCGCGACCCGGCGACTGATGTTCATCGGCTCGGCCGAGGGCGGCGTCGAGATCGAGCAGGTGGCCGTGGACAACCCTGGTGCGATCGTCTACGAACACGCGGACCCGCTCCTCGGGATGCCCGACTTCGCGGCCCGGGAGCTCGCGTTCAAGATCGGCTTCGGGCAGCACTGGAAGGCCGGCGCGGCAATCGCGAAGGGCCTCCTGCGGACGATGCTCGCGTACGACGCGGACCTCGTCGAGATCAACCCGCTCGCGGTGATCCGGGAGCACAACGCCGATGGGACGCCAGTCGAGCGCCTCGTCTGCCTCGACGCGAAGATCACGCTCGACGACTCGGCGCTCGCCCGTCACCCCGAGCTCGAGACGCTCCGGGACCTGGACGCGGAGGACCCGACCGACGTCGAGGCGCGCCGCTACGACCTCACGTTCATCAAGCTCGAAGGCGACATCGGCTGCATGGTCAACGGCGCGGGCCTCGCGATGACGACGATGGATCTCGTGAAGCGGGCAGGTGGCGAGCCCGCGAACTTCCTCGACATCGGCGGCGGCGCGAAGGCGGACCGGGTGGCCGCGGCGATGCGGCTGATCCTCGCTGATCCCAACGTCAAGGCGATCCTCGTCAACATCTTCGGCGGTATCACGCGCGGGGACGAGGTCGCCCGCGGCCTGATCGAGGCCCGCGCCCAGCAGGAGCGCGAGGTCCCGATGGTGGTCCGGATCGTGGGCACGAACGCCGCCGAGGCGGCCGAGCTGCTCGAGGCGGCCAGCTTCGTGACGGCGGCAAGCCTCGACGAGGCGGCCGCCAAGGCCGTCGCGGCAGCGGTGAAGGGAGCGGCTGCGTGAGCATCCTCATCGGGCGCGACACCCGCCTCGTCGTCCAGGGCATCACGGGCCGGGAGGGTGAGTTCCACAGCCGGGCGATGCTCGAGTACGGCACGCCGCTCGTCGCCGGGGTCACGCCCGGCAAGGGCGGCCAACTGGCGCTCGACGGCAAGGTGCCCGTGTTCAACACCGTTACCGAGGCGGTCCGCGAGACCGGTGCCAACGCCTCGTGCATCTTCGTGCCGGCGGGCGGGGCCCCGGACGCGATCCTCGAGTCGGTAGCCGCCGGGATCGCGACCATCTTCTGCATCACCGAGGGAATCCCGGCGCTGGACATGATCCCGGTGGTCGAGGAGGTTCGGCTGTCAGGCGCCCGGCTCATCGGGCCCAACTGCCCCGGCGCCACGTCGCCCGGGCGGGCGAAGGTCGGGATCATCCCGGGCTCGATCCACCGTGAGGGCCGGGTAGGCGTCGTGTCGCGCTCGGGGACGCTCACCTACGAAGCCGTCCAGGCCATGACGGACGCCGGGATCGGCCAGTCGACATGCGTGGGCATCGGCGGCGACCCGGTCATCGGGACGCAGTTCCTGGACATCCTCCAGCTGTTCGCCGATGACCCGGACACCGATGCGCTCGTCCTGATCGGCGAGATCGGCGGGGCGGCCGAGGAGGAGGCAGCGGCCTGGGCCGCCGAGCACCTGGCGGACGTCCCCAAGGTGGCGTTCATCGCCGGTCGGACCGCGCCCGAGGGCAAGCGCATGGGCCACGCGGGGGCGATCATCTCGGGCGGCCGCGGGACGGCGGCGTCCAAGGTGACAGCGCTCGAGGCGGCCGGGTTCCTCGTTGCGGGCTCCCCCACCGAGCTGCCGGCGCTCCTGCGTGACGCCGGCTACCGGGCATGACCGTGCAGCTGGGGGACGTCCGCTACCTGTTCGAGTACGACCGCTGGGCGACGAGGCGTGTTCTCGGGGTGATCGACGGACTTCCGCCGGACGTGTGGGGCGCCAGCGGGGTCGTGGGCGACCGGGGTCTGGGGTCGATCCTCGTCCACCAGCTCGGCGCGCACCAGCGCTGGCGCAACGGCCTCGCCGAGACGGGCCTCTCCCCGCGACCGGAGACGGGGCCGCCGCCGACACCCGATGTCCTGGCCCGCGCCTGGGCCGACGAGTGGGACGCCCTGGAGGCGTGGCTGGACACGCTGACCGACGGCTGGCTCGTGACCACCGGCGATGGCGTGCCGTTCTGGCAGATGCTGGCGCACGTCGTGAACCACGGGACCCAGCACCGCTCGGAGGCGGCCGGGCTCCTCACCGCGGCGGGCCGTTCCCCGGGTGACCTGGACATGATCTTCTTCGCCGAGGAGCTGGCGCGGTGAGCAGCCTCATGGACCTCGTCGCGGGCGAGGCCCGGGACATCGTGCTGGCGCTCTCGATCGACGACATCGCCGCCTTCGACGATCCGGACCGCTTCGCCGCGCACCTGCCGCTCGGCGGCGGGCTCGACCCGACGTGGCTGGACCTGTTCTCAGAGGCCGTCCGGTCCGTGACCGGGACCGGCGATCCGATTGACTTCCTCGACGCCCGAACGGAGCTCGATGGCCCGGCCGCGATCAGCGTGGAGCGGATCGTGGAGCGCGTGGACGCGACCTGGGTCGAGGCGGTGGCCGCCGTGCCCGACGAGCAGGTCGGCGCGCTGGCGGGCCGCTGGATCGAGCTGCTCGAGGAGGAGCTCGGCCTGCTTCCGCGCGAGGAGAAGCCGTGGATCCGGGAGCTTACGGGCCAGGTCGTCGCATTCTCCCGACGCGCTGCGGGCGCAGCCGACGTCATCTTCGCCTGGGGCTTCTGATCCGCCTGACGCGGTGTCTTTGCGTACGGACAGCCCGGCAGGTCGCGCCGGCCGGTCAGGCTTCGTCGTAGCCGAGCGCGGCCCAGGCCGGTCCGCCCGGCGCCTCGATCAGCTCCACGAGCACGCCGTGACACGATCGCGGATGGAGGAACGCGACCGGTCCCTCGGCACCCTTGCGGGCGACGGTGTCGATCAGCTCCAGCCCGTCGATCTCCAGCCGCAGCAGCGTCTCCGCGATGTTCGTGACCTCGAAGCAGACGTGATGGAAGCCCTCGCCCTTGCTGGCGAGGAAGCGCGCCACGCCGGTCGTGTCGTCGGTCGGCTGGACGAGCTCCATCCTGGACTCCCCCACCGTCAGGAACGCGATCGTGACGCGGTCGTGCTCGATGGGCAGGACGAGCTCCACGGGCAGGCCCAGCATGTCCCGCCAGAACCCGAGCGCGGCGTCGATATCGCGGACGATCACGGCCACGTGGTGGACCTTGCCGAGACCCCGGATGTGCACGGGCAAACCGGGCAGGCCAGGCGCGCCGTGCGTCGGATCGGACATGCGGGCCTCCTCAGACCGTGATCAGCTCGCGGTGGACGCCCCACACCGACCGCAGCCGGTCGGCGATCTCGCCCACCGTGGCGTAGGCAGCGACGGCCTCGATGATCGGTGGCAGCAGGTTGCCCTCGCCGCGGGCCTCGTCCTCGAGCCGGCGCATCGCACCTTCCCAGACTCTGGGATCGCGACCGGCACGAACGCGGCGCAGGCCCTCGACCTGGCGTCGCTCCCCCTCCGGATCGATCCGCTGGAGCGTCGGGCGCGTGTCGGGACCGTCATCCCGGAACCGGTTGACCCCGACGACGATGCGATCCTCGCGCTCGATCTCGCGCTGGACGCGGTACGCCGACTCCTGGATCTGGCGCTGCTGGAACCCGCCCTCGATCGCGGCGAGCGTGCCGCCCATCGCGTCGATCTCGTCGAGGTACGCCTGCGCGGCGGTTTCGAGCTCGTTGGTCAGTGATTCCACGAACCAGGAGCCCGCGAGCGGGTCCGGCGTCTCGGTGACACCCGCCTCGTACGCGATGATCTGCTGGGTACGCAGCGCGAGCCGCGCCGACTCGGCGGTCGGGAGCGCCAGCGCCTCGTCCTTGGAGTTCGTGTGCAGACTCTGGGTCCCGCCGAGCACGGCCGCGAGCGCCTGGAGGGTCGTCCGGACGACGTTGTTGTCGATGGACTGTGCCGTGAGCGACGAGCCAGCGGTCTGGGTGTGGAACCGGCACATCATCGACTTCGGGTTCGTGGCCCCGAAACGGTCCTTCATGATCCGCGCCCACATCCGGCGCGCAGCGCGGAACTTCGCGACCTCCTCGAACAGCTCTGACCAGGCCGCGAAGAAGAACGACAGGCGCGGCGCGAAGTCGTCGACCCCCAGGCCTCGCGACACCGCGGCGTCCACGTACGCGATCCCATCGGCGAGGGTGAAGGCCAGCTCCTGGGCGGCCGAGGCACCTGCTTCGCGCATGTGATAGCCCGAGATGCTGATCGTGTTCCACTTGGGCAGCTCGTGCGACGCGAACTCGAAGACGTCCGTCACCAGGCGCATCGACGCCCGTGGCGGGTAGATCCAGGTGCCCCGGGCGATGTACTCCTTGAGGATGTCGTTCTGGGTCGTACCCGAGATGTCCGCACGTGATGCGCCCTGCTTCTCGGCCGCGGCGACGTACAGGGCGAGCAGGATCGGTGCCGTCGAGTTGATGGTCATCGACGTGCTGACCTGGCCGAGCGGGATGCCGGCGAACAGCGTCTCCATGTCAGCGAGGCTCGAGACCGGGACGCCGACCCGGCCGACCTCGCCCTCCGCCTCGGGCGCATCGGCATCGTAGCCCATCTGGGTTGGCAGGTCGAAGGCCACGGACAGGCCGGTCTGGCCCTGCGTCAGCAGATAGCGGAAGCGCTCGTTGGTCTCGGCCGCCGTCGCAAACCCCGCGTACTGGCGCATCGTCCAGAAGCGCGATCGGTACATCGTCGCCTGGACGCCGCGGGTGAACGGGTACTCGCCGGGCAGGCCAAGCCCGGTGGCCGGGTCGAATCCCTGGAGGTCTGCGGCGGTGTAGACGTCCGCGACCAGGATCTCGGACGTCGTGACGAAGGCCTCGCGACGTTCCGGCGACCCCTTGAGGGCACGCGCACGGGTGGTGTCGCGCCAGCGCGCGACCGCCTCGTCCGCGGCACCCGCGACCGACTCGGCCCAGCGCTCCCTGGCGTCCTGGCTCACCCGGTCCTCCGCTAGCTGATGACGACGAGGAGGTCGCCCACGTCGATGGTGACCCCGGGCGCAACCCCGACGCGGTCGATGGTGCCATCCCGCGGCGCTCGCAGCTCGTTCTGCATCTTCATCGCCTCGACGACCAGGAGCTGCTGGCCGGCGATGACGGTATCGCCCGCGGCGACCGACACTGCAACGACCTTGCCCGGGATGATCGCGCGAACGTCCAGCGGCCCGCCATGGGCGCTGGCGGCCCTGCCGCGCGTCGCCCGCTCGCGCAGCGCGGCGATGTGGTCGGACTCGATGTCGACCTCGAACCGGAAGCCGTCGACGATGACCTCCCGGCGCCGGATGCCCCCAGGGAGCGCCGTCCCGGGTCCGAGCACGAGACGGGTCATGGCACCCGCCCCATCGACCAGGACGAACCGTTCATGCCCGACCGCCTGGACCGTCACCTCGGTCGCGACCTCGTCCACGAGGACTTGTCTTTGCGCAACGACAGGCGGGTCGCCCGCCCCCACGCTGGTCCCGCCGAACGGCCCACGGCCCACGGTAGGATTGGTCATTCGCAAGGGACTGATCGCCGGTGACACGAGGATCGGGCCTTCATCGCCGATCCGCGATGCCGCCGCCAGCCGGACCCGCACGGCGCGGGGGTCGACCGGAAGCGCGGATCGCGCCGCGGACGCATCCGGCGACGCACGCACGGCCGAGGCGTCATTCTTGGCCGGCCGGGGCGTGCCCGCGGTTGCCGGACCAGGCGCGGCGGTCGGGGCATCCGCAGGCGTGGCGCCGATGTCGTCCCCGGCGTTGGCGTTGCCCATCAGCTCGGCCATCGGTCCGTCCCGGCCGCACGGCCCCCGTGCCGCCAGGCGTTCCGCGATGGCGCCACTGCGTCGCCCGCCGGTCCGGCGGCCATCGTCGAGGACACGGCCATCGCGCGCCGGGTGTCGGCGTCGGCACCATCGTCCATCGCGACGACGCCCACGGCGAGCAATGCCAGGCGGGCCGCGGCCGCGTGCGCCGCCTCTCCATCCCAGTGCTCGGCGACCCAGCCCGTCGACAGCTCGCCGGCGCGGAAGGCCGCGCTCCCCGCGACGGCGCGGTGGAAGGGCAGGGTCGTCTGGACGCCGCCGATCTCGGTCTCCTCGAGCGCGCGACCAAGCCGGTCGATGCAGGCTTCGCGGTCCGGGGCGTGGACCATGAGCTTCGCGATGAGGTTGTCGTAGTCGGGCGGCACGCGGTCCCCCGCCTCGATGGCAGTGTCCACGCGGACGCCGGGGCCCGCTGGCATCACCCACCTGCCCACGCGGCCCGGCGTCGGGGCGAACGCTCGCGCGGGATCCTCGGCCGAGATCCGGACCTCGATCGCATGGCTGGAGGGCGTCGCGGCCCGTGCGCCCGCAGCGACGACCTCGCGGCTGAGCGGCTCGCCCGCCGCGATCCGGAACTGCTCGCGGACGATGTCGATACCAGCCACGAGCTCCGTGACGCCGTGCTCCACCTGGAGGCGCGTGTTGACCTCGAGGAACCAGAAGCCGCCCGCCGGGTCCCGGAGGAACTCGCAGGTCGCGGCGTTGCGCAGCCCGGCCGCCTCGCCGAGCCGGATCGCGAGCCCGTGGAGCGCTCGGCGTTCCGCCTCCGTGAGTCCCGGCGCCGGCGCCTCCTCGACCAGCTTCTGGTGTCGGCGCTGGAGTGAGCAGTCGCGCTCGCCGAGCGCGACGACGTGTCCGTGGGCATCGGCAAGCAGTTGCACCTCGATGTGGCGCGCGGGCAGGATCTCGCGCTCGAGATAGACGGACCCGTCACCGAACGCGGACTGCGCCTCGCGCGATCCGCTGACCAGGGCCGCCGGAAGATCCTCGGCGCGGACGACGCGGCGCATGCCCCGCCCACCGCCGCCCGCGGCCGCCTTGACAAGCAGCGGGAAGCCGATCGCCTCCGCCGTGGCGACGATGTCCGCGACCTGGTCGGGCCTGTCGACCGGGGCCGGCTCGTGCGTACCCGGGACGGATGGGACGCCGATCCGCGCGGCCAACCGCCGGGCGTTGAGCTTGTCGCCGAGCGCCTCGATGGTGGCCGACGCCGGACCGACGAACACGATTCCCGCCTCTTCCGTGGCCCGCGCAAACGCGGCACGCTCGGCCAGGAACCCGTAGCCCGGATGGATCGCCTCGGCACCAGTGGCCCGGGCAGCCTCGATGACGGCGTCGATCCGCAGGTAGCTCTCCGTCGGTGGCGGCGGCCCCAGCCGAATGGCGATATCGGCCATGCGGACGTGGGCTGCCTCAGCGTCCGCGTCGGAGAAGACAGCCACCGCCTCCATGCCCAGCTCGTGGCAGGCGCGGATGATCCGGACGGCGATCTCGCCCCGGTTGGCGATCAGCACCCGCCGGAATGGTGGCGTCGTGGTACTCATCGCGGGTCCGTCCGCCGGGTGTCCGTGCGCAAAGACACCGGGTCGCGGTCAGAGCGGGATGTTGCCATGCTTCTTCCTGGGGTTCGTGTCCTTCTTGTCGGCGAGGATCTCCAGCGCGCGGATGAGGCGCGGCCGAGTCTCGCGCGGCAGTATCACCTCGTCGATGTAGCCGCGCCCCGCGGCGATGTACGGGTTCGAGAACTCCGCCTCGTACTCCGCGACGAGCCGCTTGCGTTCGTTGAGCGGATCGCCGGCACCGGCGATCGCGTCCTTGAAGATGATGTTGACCGCACCCTCCGCGCCCATGACCGCGATCTCCGCGCTGGGCCATGCGAAGTTCATGTCGCCGCGGATGTGCTTGCTGCTCATGACGTCGTACGCGCCGCCGTATGCCTTGCGCGTGATGACGGTCACCTTGGGCACCGTCGCTTCGCAGTACGCGTACAGCAGCTTCGCGCCGTGGCGGATGATCCCGCCGTGCTCCTGGCCGACGCCCGGCAGGAACCCAGGCACATCGACGAGCGTGACGATCGGCACGTTGAACGCATCGCACGTCCGCACGAACCGCGCCGCCTTGACCGAGGCGTCGATGTCGAGGGCACCCGCGAGGACGGCGGGTTGCTGGGCGACGATGCCGACCGGGCGACCGCCGAGCCGTGCGTACCCGATGAGCATGTTGCCGGCCCACATCGGCTGGATCTCGAGGAAGGCGCCGTCGTCGACGATGCGACGGATGACCTCGTGCATGTCGTACGGCCGCGATGATTCGTCGGGCACGACCGCATCGAGCTCAACGTCCATCCGATTGGATGGATCGGTCGTCACGACGAGTGGCGCGTCGCCAAGGTTGTTCTGAGGCAGATGCGCGAGCAGGCGGCGCACGTAGTCCATCGCCTCGGCCTCGTCGTGCGCCGCGAGATGCGCGACGCCGCTGCGCCCGGTGTGCACCCCCGCTCCGCCTAGCGCTTCGGCGTCGACCTCCTCGTGGGTCACGGCCTTCACGACGTTGGGACCAGTGACGAACATGTAGCTCGTTCCCTCGACCATGATCGTGAAGTCCGTCATCGCCGGCGAGTAGACCGCGCCCCCGGCGCAGGGCCCGAGGATGACGGAGATCTGGGGCACGACGCCCGACGCGAGGACGTTGCGCAGGAAGATCTCCGCGTACCCGCCGAGCGACGCGACGCCCTCCTGGATCCGCGCGCCACCGGAGTCGTTCAGCCCGATGACCGGCGCCCCGACCTTCATCGCCAGGTCCATCACCTTGCAGATCTTCTCGGCATACGCCTCCGAGAGCGAGCCGCCGAAGACCGTGAAGTCCTGGCTGAAGACGAAGACGAGCCGGCCGTCGATCGTCCCGTGACCGGTGACCACGCCATCGCCGAGGAAGTGCTGGCGGTCGAGACCGAACTCTGTCGCCCGGTGGGTGACGAAGGCGTCGAGCTCCACGAAGGAGCCTGGGTCGAGCAGAAGGTCAAGTCGCTCGCGCGCCGTCAGCTTGCCCCAGGCATGTTGCCGCTCGACGCGCACGGGTCCCCCACCCTGCTGCGCCTCGACACGCAGCTGCTCGAGGCGGGCGATCCGTTCCGCGTTCGTCGACACGTCGTGGGGTTCCTCCGGTCGCAGCGTGGCTCGTCTTTGCGCAAAGACGTAACGGGGCTGGCGCCATCATAGGGCGCCGCCGCCCGGATCCCGGGTGCCGCATGGCATCGTCGCGACGCCCCGCCGTCAGGCCTGCACGCCGTATCGGCGGCGTGTCATCCACGGCGCGTGTTACCGGCGCATCAACAGCTCGTTACAACAGCGTTGCGACTTGACGTCCACAACCGCCCTGGCGCCGCGGATATCCACAGAACGGTGCACAAGTCGGGCAATGTGTGGACAACCTCGGCGGTCGCGCGCGGGAGTCGCGGGGTAGCATTCCTCCCACCTCCACCCGTCACCCCGGCCCTTGCGCCGCGCTTCTTCGAGGTGAGCCCTTGACGCACGTCATCGCGATCGCGAACCAGAAAGGCGGCGTCGGCAAGACGACCACCGCGATCAACCTCGCGGGCGCGCTCGCCGAAGAGGGCTATCGGGTCCTCCTCATCGACATGGATCCGCAGGCCAACCTCACGGCCGGTGTCGGGATCAACCTCAACCTCGTCCAGCACTCGATGGCCGACGTGCTCGCCGATGGGCGCTCCACCCTGCAGGAGGTCATCCTGGCGACGGAGACAAGCGGGATCGACGTCGCGCCGGCGCACATCGACCTTGCGAGCACCGAAGGCGAGCTGTTCACGGCCCTCGGCCGCGAGCAGATCCTGCGCGAAGCGATGCGCGACGTGATCGACCCCTACGAGTATGTCCTCATCGACTGCCCGCCCAACCTCGGCCTGCTGACGGTGAACAGCCTCGTCGCCGCGGACAGCGTGATCATTCCCGTGCAGACGCAGTTCTACGCAATGAAGGGTCTGAACAATCTCGTCAAGGTCATCAACGCGATCCGCCTGAAGCTCAACAAGGACCTCAAGGTCCTCGGGCTGCTGCCCACCTTCTACGACGGACGGACGAACCTCGCGAAGGACATGCTCGACGAGTTGCGCGTCGTCGGCGACCAGCACGTCTTCAGCACGATCATCCGCAACACGGTGAAGCTCGGCGAAGCGCCCCTCGTGGGTCGGCCGATCACGTCGTATGCCAGTTCATCGGACGCGGCTCGCAACTATCGCGAGCTCGCCCGGGAGGTGATCGAACTTGGCCAGGCCTGACTTCCGCGCAGCCGCCGCCCGTCGACTCTCGGAGGAGCGCGAGCTCCCCACCTCGATCGTCAGCCTCCTCTCGCCCGAGCAGCATCATCGCGCGAAGGGCGTCCGGACCATCCCGCTCGATCGCATCGAGGCGAACCCGGAGAATCCGCGTCTCGCCTTCAACCCGGAGGCGCTCGCCGAGATGGCATCGTCCATCCGTGAGCACGGCGTCCTCCAGCCGGTCCTCGTCCGGCCGCTCGAGGATGGCCGCTTCCAGCTCATCGCGGGCGAGCGCCGCTGGCGGGCATCGAAGCTCGCGGACCAGGCAACGATCCCCGCGATCGTCGAGGACATCGACGACGAGACTGCGCTCGAGATCGCGATCATCGAGAACCTTCAGCGCGAGGACATCTCGCCGCTGGATGAGGCGGCGATGTACGACCGCATGATCCGCGAGCATGGCTACAGCATCCGCAAGCTGGCCGAGAAGGTCGGCAAGGACAAGGGGTACCTCGAGAACCGGCTCCGCCTCGCGGACGCCCCGATCGAGGTCCGTGAGCTCGTGTCTTTGCGCAAGGACACGCTGTCTCATGCCTACGAGCTGATGAAGGTCAGCGACCCGAAGAAGCGCAAGAAGCTGGCCGACCAGGTAGCTCGGAACGAGCTATCGCTGGTCAAGCTCCGGGAGCGCATCGAAGGGCGCCCGCCGCGCACCGATGCCGCGGGCGCGGACCCGCATGAGGGCGCCGGCCCGCCAGTCGAGGAACCGGCAGCGGCGGAGGACGGCGAGTGGACCCCCAACCGGTCCGCCGAGCCCATCCGGGACGACAGCCTCATCGCGGCCAAGGCACAGCTCAATGGGGCCGTCGAGGACCTGCTCGACGTCATCCGCAACCCGGACGTCCTGAATGCGATCGGCGCGGTGGACCGGGCAAACCTCGCCAAATACCTGACGATCGCCAAGCTCCGCCTGGAGAATGCGATCGCCGTGGTCAAGACTGGCGACGCCGACCGATAGCCGCCCCGGCCCGTCGCCAGCCCGGCGGACAGCGCTCCAGCCCCCGGAAAGACAGAAGCCGGCGCCAGTGGCGCCGGCTTCGTTCGTTGTGCCGGTGGTTGGGCCAGTCGGCCGCGAGGGTAGTGCCGCCGAAGGTCAGCGGCCCGGGTGGGCCCCGGACTTGCCGTGGCCGGTCTTGACCTTGCCCGAGTTGCCGTGCTGCTTGTCGGCCTTCGCTGCTGCGCTCGCATCCGGGGCGGGCACGCCGCAGCTTTCGGGGGTGACGGTCGTCCAGTCGATCGTGCTGGCGGACACGTCCTTGCCCATCTTCGCGACGCAGGAGACGAACTGGCCGTGGTTGGCAAACCCGGCGGGGGTGTCCATCTGGGCGGCCGTCGAGACGAGCGTGCCGTGGGTGTCCTGTGCCTCGGCGGACTCGCTCGGGTCGGCCGTCTCGCTCGGGTCAGCGGTCTCGCTGGGGTCGGCGGTCTCGCTCGGGTCGGCGGTCTCGCTGGGGTCGGCGGTCTCGCTCGCCTCGTCAGTGGCCTCGGCGGACGGATCGTCGCTCGCAACCTCGCCCGAGGGCTCCTCGACGGTGGGCGTTGTCTCGTCGGCGGCTGGGGAGAAGCGCGGGGCGGCAGCAAAGGCGACCCCGGCAGACATGGCGAGCACCACGAGCGCAACGCCCAGGCCCCGGAAGCGGCGGATGAGGTCGGTCATGACGATGTGGTGCCTCTGAGCTGGATGGGGTGGGGGATGTCACCGAGAGTAACGACCGGGCCATGGGGGCCGTTAGGGGTACCTTCGGTGCCGGCGGCCATGACGGTGGGGGGTGCACCGGCGCACCGGCGCAGCGGCGGTCGGTCAGCCTCCGAGCGGCGTCCCGGCCGCAGCGCTGAGCGCCCCCAGCCAGGCGACCGCGAGCAGCCCCGTGCCGACGGCCTGGATCTCCCATGCGAGCTCCCGCAGGCTCGTCTCGTGCCGTTGCGCGGCAAGCGCGCCGAGGACGGCACCCGCGAGCGGCGCCGCGGCGGCGAGCACGATCGCAGCGACCCACCCGGTCGGGGCCCCGAGGACGATCGCCGTCCCGAGCGCCAGGACCGCCACGACGCCGTGGAGGACGACGACCACGAGGCCCGCCCGTCGCGGGCCCAGCGCAAGGGCGATCGACTCGCTGCCGGCCTCCTCGTCGCGCTCCATGTCGACGATCGCATTGGCGATGGCGAGGGCCGTGCCGGCGTTCGCGGCCGCAGGAACGAGCACGAGGAAGACGCCCGGCAGGCTGCCCGTCGCACCGAACCACCCGAAGACCGGGAGCAGCGGGATGCCCGCGGCGAACGGCAGCCACGCGAGCGTCGTGCCCTTCACCCACAGGTCGTAGACGAGGCCGATCGCGAGGACGACCAGCGCCAGGGCGACGAGCCAGGTCCCGCCACTGAGCGCGAGCAGCAACCCGGCACCCGCGGCGACCACCGCCACCAGACGTGCCTGTCCGAGGGTCACGAGCCCATCGGGGATGGGCTTGCCCGGCTTGAGGCCAGCGTCGCGAGGAGCGTCGACGATGTCGTTGACGCTCCCGATCGTGAACTGGAGCAGCGTCATCGACAGCCCGAGGGCCAGCGCCGTCACGACCGATCCGCCGGCCACGAGCGCGACCAGCGCCACCACGGCCCCGTCGAGGAGGGACGGGAATGGGTGGACGAGCCGGGACGCGGCGGCCAGGCGGGCGGGGCTCAGCCCGGTCGAGGGCATGCCATCGAGGTCAGACGTACACCAGCTCGTCGAAGTTCGCGACGAGGTACTCGATGAGCCGGTCCCGCCCGTCTGCCACCTGTGACCGGATCCCCGGGACAAGCGCCCACAGGGCGACAGCCGGCACGATCAGGCGGCCTTGCGCATCGTGACCCACGGTCGCGGGCGGCCCGCCACCGGAAGCGAACACCCGTTCGAATTCCTGCTCGCTGAGGCGGGCCGCCGTGCGGAAGTCCTCGACCACCCGCACGATCCCCCGCCGCTTCGCGACGTCCCGCATCAGCTCGGATGCCCACGTGTCGATCTGCTCGTCGACCTGGTCGACGAGGCGGGATCGGTATTCCTTGCTGTCGGCTGAGAGGCCGGTGGCTCCCACGGGATCTCCTGGACGTGCGGTGGTCGCCTGCAGGATGCCACAGCCGGAGGTCCGCCCGCCCGGGGATGGGGCGATCAGCCCGAGGCCGTCGGGATCTCCGAACCGGCCGCGTCCCCCGCCCCGAGGGCCGGCCGCTCCCCCTCCGGCCAGTCGTTGAACAGCTCCGTCAGCCAGCGGCCAAGGCGTCCCGGCGGCCGCGGATCGGGGAAGTCGGCGACGAGCGCCAGCAGCGCCTCCGAGGTCCGGGCGGTCAGTGCGTTGATCGCCTCGTGGCTGGCGCGACCCTCGGCGGGGATCGACTGACCAACCCGGATCCGTACGCGATGGCGGAACCCGAGCCAGCTCGTGCCATTGATCGCGATCGGGACGATCGGGACCCCGCCACGGAGCGCGAAGAAGGCGGTCCCATCGGCGAGCGGCAGGAGCTCGCGCTCGCCGCGGTGGATCCTCCCCTCCCCCGCGATCACGATGACCCAACCATCCGCAAGGACCCGCTGCACGCGCCGGGTCGTCTCGAGCATGTCCGTCTTCTCCGGCCGGTACGGGACCCCGAACCCTGCCCACGCGATCAGGCGGTTGCGCGCACCCCGGGTCATGTCCGCTTCCTTCGGACCGAACATCGCGAAGCGCGGCCGGACGGGGAGGACCGCGAGGAGCACGAGCGGGTCCGACCAGTTCAGGTGATTGAAGCAGTAGATTGCGGGACCGGTGGCCAGGTACTCGCGGCCCTCGACGCGGATGCGGAGAAAGGTCCGCAGCACGACGGCGCTGCACAGCCGCACGATCCCGAAGCGGACGGGCCGATGGACAGGTCCGGCAGTGAGCGGCGGCGCCACCCGCGCAGTCTAGGGGCAGCGCCCCGCACGCATCAGCCCGCGACGCGGTCCGGGTCGAGGGCCACGTGGAGGGCCGGGTCGAGGTCCGCGAGCCGCTCGATCACGCGGTCGGCGAGCTCGCGCGCGCCGGGCGCGGGCGGCACGGACGGGTTGGGCACAAGGACGACAGTCATCCCGGCCGCCTTCCCCGCGCGGACGCCGTTCAGCGAATCCTCCACGACCAGGCACCGCGCGGGGTCGATGCCCAGGCGGGCTGCAGCGCGCAGATAGACATCCGGCGCGGGCTTGCCGCGGGCGACTTCGTCCGACGAGACGACCGCGCTGAACACGCCGTGCAACCCGAGCGCATCGACGGCCGCGTCGATCACTCGCCGGTGCGAGGAGGAGGCGATCGCGACGGGCAGCACGTCCGCCAGCCGGCGGACCTCGTCGGACGCACCCGGGATCAGTGGGGCGGGGCGCTCCTGGTAGCAGCGCACCACACCGTCCACGACCGCCACCTGGATGGCGTCCTCGGTGAGGAGGGGCAGGTCCAGCCGCTCGCGCATCGTCGCTGCCCACTCACGGGAGTTGCCACCCATGACAGCGGCCTGGTCCTCGTCCGTCCACGGGCGGTCGTGCCGGCGCGCGAACGCGATTCGGACCTCGTCCCACCACGGCTCGCTGTCGGTGAGGACACCATCGAGGTCGAACAGGATCGCGCCGATGGACCGCTGGGTCATGGAAGCTCCGCCACCCCCGGCGCACCCGAAGGCCGGATGCACCGAAGGCTAGCGCTGTGAGGCGTGGGCCGGGGGACGGGACGGGCCCCGCGGCCGGCTGGCGTCAGGCGGTGGTCGCCCGCCGGTCGGCGAGGCCGATGATGCCGAGGACGAGGGCCTCCACGAGGGTCCAGGCGATCAGCGCCACGATCGCGGCCACGTCGAGGATGGAGCGGGACGCGCCGCTCACCTCGTCGAGGCGGAACATGCCGCGGAACGGCTCCACGAAGGGGTCGGTGACACCGATGATGAACGACACGAGGTCGTTCGAGTGGTTGGCGCCGAGGATCAGCAGGACGACCCGCAACACGATCAGCGCCTGCAGGATGCCGAAAACGAGCCAGACGAGCCGTCGCGCCATGTCAACCGGCGAGGTGGCGGACACCACCCGGTCGGCGACGACCTCGCGGATCACGGGCTGCTCGATCACCTGGCGCTCGACAACCGGCTGGACGGTGCGCTCGACAATCGGCTGGACGGTCTCGGGGTTCGAATCGCGATATGTCATGTGCGTGCCTCCCTTGTCGCGGGCACCCTGCCCGGCCCCCCGACGCTAGGCCAGCCGGGCCCACGAGCGCACACCCAGCGGGCCCGTCGACGTGACGACAACGTGACGTCGGGACTGTCGCTCGACAGCCGGTCGGGCGAGAATGGACCCAGCCGGTACGCCGGCGGGGAGGTGACACGGATGCATGTGCGTCGGGGTCTGTTGGGCTGGGGTGTGTTCTTCATCGTCCTCGGGGCGGTGCCGCTGGCGGTTCGCTCCGGGCGCGTGTCTGGCAGCGTCGTCGGCGGGGCATGGCAGTTGTGGCCGCTCGTCCTCATCGGCGTCGGGATCGGCCTTGTCCTCCAGCGGTCGAAGGCGGCCGTCGTCGGGGCGCTGGTCGTTGCGGTCACGGCCGGTCTCATGGCTGGCGGCGCGCTCGCGGCAGGTATGCGCGGCTTCGTGAGCGTGGACGGGTTCGGCCCATGCTCGATCGGCTCGGGCGACGGCCTGCCATTCCCCGATCAGCGCGGCACGCTGGGACGCCAGGCCATCGTGCAGCTGGAGCTCGACTGCGGACAGCTTGCAGTTGACTCGGCGTCGGGCGACGGCTGGCAGCTCACCGGCAGCTCGAGCGACGGGCGCCCCCCAGCCGTGGACGCATCGACCGATCGGCTCTCGATCGGCACCGGCGCGCGGTCGGGCGTGCACGTCGGCCTCGACAGCTCCACCGGAACATCATGGAGCGCAACGCTCCCCCAGGCTCCACAGACACAATTGGGCGTCACGTCGAACGCGGGCTCGGCGCAGCTGAACCTCGCAGCGATGACGCTTACCACGGTCGACCTGGCGGTCAACGCCGGATCCGTCGTGATGGACCTCTCCGAGGTGGCGGCGATCGACCGCCTCAGCATCGACGTGAATGCGGGCTCCGCAGCCGTCATCCTGCCCGCGAAGCCGCTTACGGGTGACCTCACGGCGAACGCGGGCTCGCTCGAGGTGTGCGTCCCATCGGGCGTTGATCTGCGGATCGTGCTCATGGACAATTCGCTGGGCTCGAACAACTTTGCCGACGCAGGGCTCGAGCAGTCGGGCGAGTCGTGGGCAACGCCGGGCTTCGGCCAGGGTGCCACCCGGATCGAGCTCACCGCGAGCGCCAGCCTCGGCAGCATCGACCTGAACCCGGAGAGTGGCTGTGGATAACCGGCTGTACCGCTCCCCCACCGACAAGGTGATCGGCGGGGTGGCCGGCGGGCTCGCCGTCTGGATGAACCTTGACCCGTCGCTCATCCGGCTCGCGTGGGTCCTGCTCGCGATCTTCTCGGGCGGCATCTTCGTGCTCGTGTACTTCGTGCTGATGCTGGTCGTGCCGCTGGCGCCCGTCGGCTGGGTCCCGCGGCCTCCGTCAACCGGTGCTCCGGGCGGCGGCCCGGGCCAGGGCTGGGGGACACCCGGCGGCCCCCCGCCTCCGGGCTCGTGGGGACAGCCGATGGGCTCGACGGGGCCGCCGCCCGGGGCATGGAGCTCTCCGCCCGGCACCTGGGGCGCGCCGCCGACATCGACGAGCTGGAACCGGCCGTCGACCGGGAACAACAATGCCGGCATCGTGGCCGGGATCGTGCTGATCCTGCTCGGCACGTGGTTCCTCGTCGACCGCTACGTGCATATCGACTGGTCCCTGCTGTGGCCGGTGATCATCATCGTCCTGGGTGTGGGGCTGCTTGCGGCGGCCATGCGCCGAGGCCGGCCCGCCGGCTGATGAGCCGCGCGTCCGACGCACCCCGTCGCCGATGACCGACGCCCAGCCGTTCCTGCTCGCGCTGTGCCTCGGCGGGCTCATCGCGGGCCTGACGCTCCTGGTTCGCGGGTTTGGCGGCTACCGGGCCGCAGCCCTCGTCGGCGATACGTCCACGTCCCGCATCGCGACGCTCGCGGCGGGCGAGGTCCGGATCACCGGCACCGTCGAGCCCGCCGAGCTCACGATCACCTCGCCGCTCGCCGGCCGCGAGTGTGTCTGGTACCGGGCGACGGTGAGCGCGCAGGGCGACGACAGCCGCACGCTGTTCCACGAGGAACGCGCGGTCAGCTTCCAGGTGGCCGATGGCTCGGGGTCCATCCGCGTCTTTCCACGCGGCGCGCGGGTCGAGGCGCCGGTGCGGCTCGACGAACGCAGCTCACGGCTGGGTGAGACACCGCCGGGTGTCGCGATGGGGACGCGGTCCCCGTTCGACACGCAGATCGCCGGGGATCGCGAGGCCGCGATCGCCGGCCTGCTCACCGTCCACGCGCCCGATCCGCAGGACGCCGCCGACGCGTACGGGGGCAGCGGCAGCGCACGGCGCTTCGAGGAACGGCGGCTCGAGGTCGGCGAAGTCGTGACCATCGTGGGGTCCGCGCTGCCGTTCGGGCACCTCGCGGATCCCGAGGGCGCGGACCGTCTCGACCGCACCGGCGACCCGCTGCTCGGCCTCGACGACCCGGAGACGGCGATGGACATCGCCGAGGCGCGGGCAGCCGGGATCCTCCTCACGCCCGAGGAGGCATGGGGCAACGCCGCGATCCCGGGCTTCGGGGTTGGCAGGCCCGTGCGCGTGCCCGAGCTGGATCCCGGGACGACGACCCCCATCCTCGCGACGGCAGCCGAGGCCGCGACGATCGCGCGCACCTTCGACATCGGGCCTGACGACCTCGTCATTGCCGCGGCGCCGGGTTCGCCGCTCCTCGTTGCCGACGGGTCCCCAGGCGAGGTCGTCGCGCGCGAGCAGGACCGGTTCCTCGTCGGCCTCCTCGGCGCGGTGCTGGCGATCGGCTCCGCGGTCGCCGGCGCCGTCCTGCTGACGCTGCCCGGCTGACCGTCCGACCGTGCGACGACGAGCCGCTTCACCGATCATGGCGTGGACATGACCCCGACCGCTGCCGCCGCGCTGTTCGCCCTCGTCCTTGCCGTCCTCGTCGCGGGCGTCGTGGTCGTGACGACCTTCAACGCGGTCGTCGCCCTGCACAATCGCATCGCGAAGGCGTGGGCGAACATCGACGTGGCCCTGCGCCAGCGGCATGACGAGCTGCCCAACCTCGTTGAGGCCGTGCGCGGCGTCATGACGTTCGAGCGCAACGTGCTCGAGGAGGTGACCCGTACCCGAGCCGCCTATGCCGCGGGCGATTCGATCCCCCGCCAGGCGGCCACGAGCGAGGCGACGAGCGCCGCCGTGCGGAGCCTGTTCGCCGTCGTGGAGCGATACCCGGAGCTTCGCTCGGCCGCCAACGTCGCCTCCCTGCAGGACGAGATCGCCCGCCTCGAGAACGTCATCGCGGACCGGCGCGAGCTCTACAACGACCAGGTGTTCCGCTACAACACCCGCATCGCGCAGCTCCCCACGAACCTCCTCGCCGGCGTCTTCGGGTGGATCCCGCAGCCGTTCTTCGCCGTGGATCCGGCCTTCCGCGAGCGGCCCGAGGTCGACATCTTCCCGGCCTGACCGGCCGAGGTCGTGGATCGCCATCCGCACCGCGCCTCGTCATGAGCGCGTCACGGATCGCGCCTAGACTGGGACCAACACGGAGGTCCCATCGATGCAGTTCCTGTTCCGCAAGCCGTCCCTGCCCGCCACGGGCTCCACGCTCGCCGGCCGGACGGACGCCATCCTCGCCGTTGGCGAGGCCACCCACTTCGTCAACGGTCGGCCGCTCCTGCCGCCGTACCCGGACAGCCTTGAGATCGCCGATGTCGCGATGGGCTGCTTCTGGGGCGCCGAGAAGGAGTTCTGGTCGATCCCGGGCGTCTGGGTGACGGCAGTCGGGTACCAGGGCGGCGGCACGCCCAACCCCACGTACCGCGAGGCGTGCAGCGGCGACACCGGGCACGCGGAGGCGGTCCGCATCGTGTTTGACCCCGCGATCGTCAGCTACGAGCACCTGCTCAAGACGTTCTGGGAGTCCCACGACCCGACGCAGGGCTTCCGCCAGGGCAACGACGTCGGCACGCAATACCGCTCGGCGATCTACGCGCACGAGCCGGCGCAGCTGGCAACGGCCCTCGCGTCGCGCGACATGTACGCGGCCGAGCTCGCGAAGGCACGCTACGGCGAGGTCACGACGGAGATCCGCGAGGCACCGGCCTTCTACTTCGCCGAGGCCTACCACCAGCAGTACCTGGCCAAGGACCCGAACGGCTACTGCCCGGTCCACGCGACCGGCGTGAAGCTGCCGGAGGGGTTCTCCGTCACGCCGCTCCAGTACGTGGACTGACGCCTGCTGTTCTCGCCGCGTTGACGAAGCGTCCGAGCAGCAGTCCGACTGACAACCACGGGACTACTGTCCGAACGGCGCCATCGGGGTGAAGTTACCCGATGTCGCGGTCACCCCGCTGCAGTACCTCGAGTAGGGCCTGCTCCGCTGGATCTGCCACATCGAGCAGTCCCAGTGCCCTGAGCCCAGACTCCGTCATCGCTCCGTCGGCCAACAGGCGCTGCACCAGTCTCCTGTTGCGACTCGAGTTGGTCCCGGGGCGGCGGCGGGGCGTGAATCGCTGCAGATAGAAGGTCTCGTCACCTCGAACTCGCTTGCTCTCGCTCCATCCGAAACAGAGCCCCTGCTCGAGGAGTTCCTGGAAGGTCACGCTGGATACGCCTGAGCGCGAATTGAAGACGCGCACCCACAGCCCTCGACTCTCGCGATGATGCCGGACGAGCCACTCGCGTAGTGCGCTGCCGTCCCCAAAGCTCATGACGCTCAAGTCGTCGCTCATCGGGCCATATGTTGCCCTGTCCGCACGTGGTCTGGCTACCCACGGACGACTTCCAGACCGATCCTCCCGGCAGTACCGTGACCCACCTGACAACCACGGGCCGATCGTGATCGCGGGGCTCGGCCTGTCTGTCGTCGCGTTGACGTGGCTGGGCGTCGTGCTCGGGCTGGTGCTGCGGATCGCGGACCTCATCGCAGCGGCGCAATACAGGACGTAGGCGCTTCTGGTCCGGCCGAGGCTGCAACGGCCGTGCAACGGACGGGTCCGGGCACGGGCGTCTGCGTGAGTGGCCCTCGACCGACACTGCGCTCGGCGCTCATGCACAGGGCCGACAGGGTTCGTTGAGCGATCTCGCGGCGAGGGACGGAACACCGCTCCTCGCCGCGCCGATTCGCAGGCCGTGGGCGTGGCAACGCCGGTCAGGCGAGAGTGAGGAAGCTGGCTCCGGCGGTAGGATTCGAACCTACGACCAAGTGATTAACAGTCACCCGCTCTACCACTGAGCTACGCCGGAGCGATGGACGATGGGGGCCGCGGCCCACTCGTCGGGGGCACCGTCGCGGCGCCGCGGCAGAGGATAGCAGGAGCCCGGGGGCCGCGGGGAGGGCCGATCGTGGGTGGCGGCCGGGGCCGCGTCTCGGCTGCGGTTCCAGGCCTCGGCGGGCCCGTGAGGCCCGCTTCCGGGGTCGCGGTGCTGCGAGGCCGCCTCTCGGCTGCGGGTCCAGGCCCTGGCGGGCCCGTGAGGCCCGCTTCCGGGGTCGCGGTGCTCGGTTACGCGGCTCGCGGACAGGTTCGGGCCGGATTAGGCGCCTGTCAGGCCCGACGGCACGGGTTGGAGCGCGGCTTGCGATCTGCGACCCGGCCCCAGGGCGGGACCCTCGCGTAGACTCCGGGAGATGAGCCTCATCTCGCCGACGGCGCTCCTGGAGCACATCGCGGACCCGGACCTCCGGATCGCGGACGTCCGATGGGCGCTCGCGGAACCGGGCAGGGGCGCCCTCGACTACGTCGCGGCCCATATCCCGGGAGCGGTGTTCGTGGACATGAACACGGACCTCGTGGCGCCATCCGGCCCGGGTCGCCACCCGCTGCCCGAGCCTGCGGCGTTCGCCGCGCGGATGGAGGCCCTGGGCTTCGACGACGCGAGTGACATCGTGGTCTACGACGACGCCTCGGGGACGATCGCGGCCCGCCTGTGGTGGATGCTCGACGACCTCGGTCACACCCGCGTTCGCGTCCTCGACGGCGGCTATCCAGCGTGGCTGGCGATCAGCGGTCCGGTCACGCCGACGGTCACCCGCCCCGCCCCGGGCCACCTCGCGCTGCGCGACTCCTGGACGCGCGTGATCGACCGGGGGGCGCTCACCGCGCGCCTTGGCTCGGTGGCGCTTCTCGACGCGCGGGCGCCCGAGCGCTATCGCGGGGACGTCGAGCCGATCGACCCGGTCGCGGGCCACATCCCGACTGCCCGGAGCCTGCCAACGGGCGGCAACCTCGAGCCCGACGGGCGATTCCGCTCCCCGGAGGCGCTCCGCGATCGGTTCGGGACGCTCGGGGACGCGGTGGTGACGTCATGCGGATCCGGGATCACGGCGTGTCACAACGCGCTGGCGATGCGCGTGGCCGGCCTGCATGATCCCCTGCTCTACCCAGGGTCGTACAGCGACTGGTCTCGGGCCGGGATGGCCGTGGTGACGGGCGACGAACCGGGCGACCCCGGCGAGCCGCCCGCGCAATGAGCCAGCGGCGAGCCGCCCGCCCGATGAGTCAGCGGCGATGAGCCAAGCGGCGAACGTCCGGCGATAAGCCCGCGGCGATGATCCTGGCTCAGCCCGGAGCAGGACCCGCGGCCGCGTCGCGCGCCCGCACGACCGCCGCCTGGGCGAGCGCGACGACGAGCGCCGCGGCGAGGCCGATCGCGACGTCGCCGAGGAGCGCAACCTGGAACCCGAACAGGCTGATCGCCGGGCCGACGGACAGGCCGAGCTTGTGCCCGATGAGGTAGAACGCCGCAAACGCCGCGATGACCGGCAGCACGTACGCCAGCCGCCGCTGCGGGCCCGCCGCGACGCGTGCGGCGATCCGGACGGCGACGATCCCAGCAAGGATCGAGCAGGCGAGGAACAGCGTGACGAGGGCGTAGGCTTGGGGTGGCATGCTCCGATGCTATCGAAGTTCCATGGACCGGGCGGCGAGGGCGGCGCGATCCGGGGCGGCGCGATCCGCGGCACCGCGATCTGGGGCACCGTCACCAGCCGCGACGGTCGCGCGCGTCCCTACCGGCCGCGGACGACGCGCGACGCGTAGCTCCGGTTGGCGGCCGCGTCGATTGCCCGCACGAAGAACCGCTGCCCGATCCGCGCGTAGACCGTCGTCCTGCGACCCCAGATGTACTTGATCGGGGTCACGCGGCCCACGCGGTAGAGCGCGTACTTGGCGACCTTCACGTTGTCGCTCGACGCTGACCAGGAGAACGTCACGTGGCCGTGGCTGCGCGCGGCGACGTGGAAGTTGGGCGGCGTGCTCGGGCGGATCGTGTCCGCCTTCGTCGTGACGGCGACCAGGGTCGGCGAGCTCAGGTGGCCGGCTCCGTCGAGCGCGCTGACCGTGTATGTGTAGGTGGTCTTCGGCGTGCGCGAGGTGTCCTTCCACGCGGTTGCCGAGCCCGACGTCGTCGCGACGACGCTGCCGTTGCGCGTGATCCGATAGCCCGTGACGCCGATGTCGTCCGAGGCGGAGCCCCAGGTGAGGCTGACGGTCGTGATCGCCGGCGCGCCGTCGAGGGGCTGGGGGGCGGTCGGCGGCTCTGCGTCGGCGGGACCGGGAGTCGCGGTCGGGGCGGGGCTGGCGAACGGGTCGGGCGTCGGGGTGGACGTCGGGCTCGGGGTGGACGTGGGCGTCGGGGTGGACGTGGGCGACGGGGCCGGGGTGGCGTTGGGGTTGACCGGCGTCGAGACCGTGGCCGTGGCGGCGGGGCTTGCGTTACCCGAGGTGTCGACCGTCGCGACGGCGTAGGTGTAGCTCGTCCCCGAGGCCACGCCCGTGTCGGTCCAGCTCGTCGAGCCGGCGGGGACGGTCGCGACGCTCGCCCCGTTGCGGGTGACCTTGTAGCTCGCCACGGCGAGGTTGTCAGTGCCGGCCGTCCACGAGAGGTTGACCTGCGGCGTGTCGCTGGCCGTCGCGTTGAACGAGCCCGGCGTCGTGGGGGCGATGGCCTCCTTGACGCGCACGGTGACACCGTTCGAATCGACCGCGAGCGTGGTGAACGAGATGGTCGAGACCGGGTCCTTGACCGTCCTGCCGACGAGCAGCGGCGCGTCATTGAGATCCGTCGTGGCGGGCGTCGTGTCGAGGAGCTCGGTCATCTTCGGTGAGCCAGTCGGACTGGCAGTGCCCACGCCCAGGCGGATCGTCACGCCGGCGGTCGCGGCCGACCCGACGGCGAAGGTGTCGAAGGCGCCGTATGGCATGCGGACGTCGAGGTCGAAGAAGGAGCCGTCACCGCGGGCGATGCGCACGAGCTTGAGCGTGCCCGCCCCGAAGTACGGCGCGATCGTGTAGGTGTTGCCCGGCGTCCCGACACGCTTCTCCGAGTCGCTCAGCCAGCCCAGCTCGCCGAGGTGCGAGGCGTGGTTGTGGCGGTAGGCGTTGTTGCCCATGGTGGAGAACGGGTCGGCGTAGGTGTGGGTCGAGCAGTCGGCCGCCGCGGCGAGCCAGACGCGGGTCCCGCTGACGGAGCAGTCGCGCTCGTTGGAGTGGCTGATGCCGAAGTTGTGGCCGACCTCATGGGTCATGACCTGGCCGTTGAGCGTGCCATTGAGGTACGAGTACTTCCCGGGGACGTAGGCGACACCGGCGAACTGGCACTCGTTCGTCTGCGGCCAGATGTACATCACGTTCGTGAAGTTGGCGAGGTTGACGCCCGCGGCGGTCGCGGCGTTCGAGCCCAGCGTCCCCCAGGTGCGCCAGTCGCAACCGGTGGTCGCGGCGTCGATCGTGTACCAGCCGTAGACGCTCGCCGCAATGGACATCCGGCCTTTCGACTCCTCCTCGTAGAAGGCCCTGAGGCTCGTTGAGCTGCCAGTCACGGCGCTCGCGACGGTGCTCTTCGTCCAGGGCTGGGTCGAGTTGTTCGTGAAGTTGATGAGGACGATGGCGAACGTCTTCGCGGTGACCGCGGCTGTGGAGTACGTGGCCTCGGCGGTTGACGTGCCGGAGGTCGTGCCGCTGCTGTCGAGCGCGGCCCAGGCATCGGCGGTCTCGGCCGCGGCACTGCCCGAGGGGACGCTGCGGACGCGGAAGTCGGACCCCTTCGAGCTCTCGACGCGGAGCGTCCTGCCCACGCGGTGGCCCGTCACCTGGACCGTCGCACCGCTCATGCCATCCGGGGCTCCGTCCGCGAACTCGAGCGGGACGACGGCATGGCTGGTGCGGAGATCGTAGTGCTCGCTCGCGCCATCGTGGCCGGCCGCCTCGGTCTCGGGCTCGAAGCTTTCGATCCAGAGGCCCTGGAGGGTGCCCGAGAGGGTCTCGGTCGATGCACCGCCGGGCTCGACCGCCGAGACGGGAGCGACGAACAGTGCAGCGAGGGCGAGGGCGGCGATCGGGTGCAGGACGGTGCGGCGCATCAGACTCCCGGATGCTCTGGGCCACGTGCAGGGTGGTGGCGTGCATCCACAGCGTCGTCGTCGTCGCCCGATGGCGGCATGGACCGGCCGTTCCGGGTCGGGAGGGGTAATGGTCCCGGTTCGGTGCGTGCGCGCACCACCACCGGGGGGAGCAGGACGCGGCCAGCGGGTGTCCCAGCACTTCGTACCTGCGCAAGGTTCGAGACATGTCGAACCGGCTGCCACGTCGGTGCCGATTCCGCGGCGGGTGCCGGGTGCGGGTGCCGGGTGCGGGTGCCGGGCGCGGGTGCCGCGTCGGTGCCGCGTCGGTGCCGGTTCCGGGCGCGGGGTCCCGGGCGCGGCTGTCGAGTGTCCCAGTAGTGCGTACCTGCACATGGTTCGAGACATGTGGAACCGGAACCGCCCTGTCAGCGCCAGCGAAGTGGCTGATGAGTGGTCGGCACCAGGATGGCGCCATGCCCAAACGCAACGGCACCGGCATCGAGCTCCTGGCGGATCCGACGCGTCGCCGAATCATCGCCTTGCTCGCGGTCCGGCCGCGGCGGCCGTCGGTGCTCGCGAAGGAAGTCGGGTTGAGCCGGCCGACGATGAGCTACCACCTCCGCCTGCTGTACGAGGCCGGCCTGATCCGTCAGCTCGCCGTCTTCGCCGATGGGCGCTCGATCCTCTACGGCATCGACCCGCGGGCGCACGGACGGATCACCGCCTGGCTCGCGGGCACCGAGGTTGCCCTCCCAACTGGACCATCAACGCCGACCTGACCGACCGCGGGGCGGTCGCGAAGATGGTTCGACGTGGGTCAAACGAAGCGCAGGTGCGCAATAGTGGGCACCCGGACCACCACAGGCAGCCGAGCGGCCGAGGACGCCGGCGAACCCGTTCGACATGCATCGAAACCAGTTGCGGGCCGGGTGCGGGGCCAGGGCCGGGTGCGGGGCCAGGGCCGGGTGCGGGCGCGGGGCCGGCGTCGGCGCCGGGACGGACTACTCCAGGTAGTCCTTGAGCTTGCGGCTGCGGCTGGGGTGGCGGAGCTTTCGGAGGGCCTTGGCCTCGATCTGGCGGATGCGCTCGCGGGTGACGTTGAACTCCTTGCCGACCTCCTCGAGGGTGCGGGCGCGCCCGTCCTCGAGACCGAAGCGCAGCTGGAGCACGCGCCGTTCGCGGCCGGTCAGCGAATCGAGGACCGCCTCCACCTGCTCCTTGAGCAGCTGGTGCGACGCAGCCTCGGCCGGTGCGAGCGCGCCCCGGTCCTCGATGAAGTCACCGAGGTGGGAGTCCTCCTCCTCGCCGATCGGCGTCTCGAGCGACACCGGCTCCTGCGAGACCTTGATGATCTCGCGGACCTTCTCCGGCGTGACGACGACCTCCTGGCCCTTGGACATCGCCTCGGCGATCTCCTCGACGGTCGGCTCACGGCCCAGCTCCTGCAGGAGCTGGCGCGAGACCCGGATCAGGCGGTTGATCGTCTCCACCATGTGGACCGGGATGCGGATCGTCCGGGCCTGGTCGGCGATGGCGCGGGTGATCGCCTGGCGGATCCACCACGTGGCGTAGGTGGAGAACTTGAAGCCCTTCTCGAAGTCGAACTTCTCGACCGCCCTGATAAGGCCGATGTTGCCCTCCTGGATGAGGTCCAGGAACGACATGCCGCGCCCGATGTACTTCTTCGCGATCGAAACGACGAGCCGCAGGTTCGCCGACGTGAGCTGCTCGCGTGCGTCACGGCCGATGCGGACGACCTCGCCCTTGCGATCCCGCATCTTGGTCTGCGGCGGGACCTCCGGGTCGAAGCCCAGCTTGCGCAGGAAGTCAGAGTCGTTGCCGCCGTCGATCCACCGCTGGAGGCCCGGGAACGCGACGTCGTCACGGGTCCAGTTGTAGATCGCGCGCAGGCCGATGTTGTCGCGCGAGTCCAGGTCCCCGTTGTGGACCGACAGGTACGACCAGTCGAGGATCGCCTGGAACGTCACGGCCCCGGTCGCCTCGTTGTACGCCGAGACCAGCCCCCTCGCCTGCTTGAGGAGCTCCTTCGTTCCGTCGGACAGCACGTCCTTGCCGGCCTTCACGAGGTGGAAGTCGGGCGACGGCGTGTACAGGTCCGCGATGGCGTTCCACGCCAGCGCATCGGCCACCATCTTGTGCGTCTCGGGCCCGAACGGCAGCCGGTGCTGGGTCTTCGTCGTGCGCGTCTTGCGCTCGGTGTCGTGGAGGGTCCACTCGTGGAGGGAGACGACCGCCTTCCACGGCTCGACGATGATCTGCTCCCCGAGCTCGATCGCCTTCGCGAGGACGACCTCCTCCTCAGCCGTGAGAAGCGCGACCTTGCCGATCTCCTTGAGGTACATGCGGACCGGGTCGTCGATCCCGATCATGTCCGCGGACAGGGCCTCGAGCTCCTCCGCCGTCGGCTCCTCGACCTCGGCCGAGCTCAGCTTCGCCGGCGCGTCGACGTTCGCCGCGACCACGGCCCCCTCGCCCGCCTCCTCCTCGACCACCTCGATCGAGAGCTCGGCGGGGCCAGGCTCGGCACCCTCCTCCGCCAGGAGGTCGATGTCGTCGTCGTCATCATCGATGTCCGCGTCCGGGTCAGCCGGGACCGGCGCCACGGCAGCGCCGGCACGACGCGGCCGCATCGTGGCGAGCTTCGCTTCCTCCAGCTCGCGCTTCGTGCGGCGCGGGCGCGAGGAGAGCACCGCCTCGACGAGTTGCTTGTCCAGGGGATCGGCCATGTCCGCGGGTCCTCCGAGGTTCGAGCGCGAGTGAGGCGCGAGGGTTTCGCTGGGTGATACGCGAGGAAATCGACGGCGGGTGACGGGTCTCGCAGCTCCTAGCCGGTGGCGACCGGCGTGCGGGACAGGAGTCGTGTCTGGTCGCGTCGCCGGTCCAGCGAGCGGCGCTGCTCGTTGAGGCTGCGGCGTTCGTTCGAGAGCCGATCGATGGCCTCGCGATCGTTGTCGCGCTCGGCCTCGCCCATCGCATCTCGGTTCCAGGCGCTCCGGTCCTGCCACTCGGCGTCATCGAGCTCCAGGATCAGCCGGTTGATCTCGTAGCTGAGCGAATGGTCGCTGAGCTCGCGGGGGTTGGGACCGGGCCGGGAGACGAGGGCCTGCCCGAGGGCGCGGCTCTCCTCGTCGAGGTGGTCGAGGATGTCCGAGAGCACGTACGGCGGGCGCACGCCCTGGTCGTTGCGCTCGCGCGCGATGACGATCGCCCGGAACAGCTCGCGCGCGACCTGGCTCGGCAGCCGGTCGGGCCCCAACCCGTCGAGGACCGCGTCGTGCGTCTCGGGAACGAGGAGGATCAACCGCAGCAGCTCCTGCTCGGTCCGCGAGGCACCGCGCAGGATGTCGTTGACCGGGAGCGCGTCCGCAGCCCGGATCACCGCGGCCGCACTGAACCGCTCCCGTCCATCGCGCGGATCCGCGTCCCGCAGCTGGCGCCGGTGCATCGCCTCGAGCAGCGTCCGCTGCTCCACGCCGCTCACCTGCTGGACGCGCTGGAGGTAGGCATCGCGCAGGACCGGGTTCGGCAGGTTGCGGATGATCGGCAGCACGGCGTCCACGAACCTCGCCTGGCCGCCGGGCGTGCGCAGGTCATGGGCGCGCGCGTGGACGTCGATGAGGTGATCGACAATCGGGCGCGCGACGCGCACGACCTCTCGCCACTCGTCGGGGTTGTCACGCATCGTCTCGTCGGGGTCCTTGCCGACCGGGAGCGTCACGACGCGGACGTCGTCAAGCTCCACGCCCGAGTCGTCCGGCGCCAGCTGGCGCATCAGCTCCTCGAGCGTCGTGGCGCCGAACGTGCCCGCCTTCTCCCCGGCCGCGTCAACGTCGTACGCGAGCGCGATCCGCTTCGCGTAGCGCGTGATGAGCGCGACCTGCTGGGGCGTGAGCGCCGTGCCGAGGCTCGCGACCACATTGTCGAAGCCCGACTGGTGGGCCATCAGCGCGTCGGTGTAGCCCTCGACGATGACCGCCTGACCCGTCTTGCGGATCGCGGACTTCGCGCGGTCGATGAGGTACAGCGTGCGGCTCTTGTCGAACAGTGGCGTCGCCGGGGAGTTGAGGTACTTCGGCCCGCGATCGATGCCGTCCTCGCCCTCCTTGCCCAGGATCCGTCCACCCAGCCCAACCGCGTGGCCGTTCTGGTCCCGGATCGGGAAGATCACCCGTTCGCGGAAGCGGTCGTAGACGCCGCCGCCACGCTGGCGGGGACTCGCGAGGCCCACCTCGAGCAGATCCGCCGGGCTGACCTGGCGCTTCGTCGCGAGCTGCCGGGTGAGCTGGTCCCAGCCCGCGGGCGCCCAGCCGAGCTGGAACTTCTCGATCGTCTCGTCCGTGAACCCGCGGCCCTTGAGGTACGCGAGCGCTGGCTCTCCCGTCTTCGAGTTGACGAGGACCGCATGGTAGAAGGCGATCGCCGCGTCCATCACCTCGCGCAGGCGGGCGTTGCGAGCATCCTCGCGCTTGGTGCGCTCGTCGACCTCGACGCCGGCACGGCCGGCCAGCGCGGTGAGCGCCTCGGGGAACGAGAGCCCGTCGCGCTCCATCACGAACGTGAAGATGTCGCCGTGCTTGCCGCAGCCGAAGCAGTGCCAGGTGTCGCGCACGGGCGTCACGACGAAGCTCGCGGTCTTCTCGCCGTGGAAGGGGCACAGACCCTTGAGGATCGTGCCCGCCTTCTTCAGCTGGACCGTCTCCCCCACCACATCGGCGACGGGGAGCCGGCCCTTGATCTCGGCCACGACGCCGACGGCCAAGGGCGCCCCTTCCCGACTCTGCCGGTCCAGGACCGGCCGGAAACGACTGTCGACCTGTCAAGTCTTGACAGGTCGTTCGGGCCGAAGATACCCCCGGTCACAGGGCTTGACAAGGAACCTTTGTCAAGCCCCCCGGGCCGCGATTCCGCGCGGGAACTTCTCACTACGACGCCGCGGTCGGCACACGACCCGGGCCACCCGGAACACCCCGTTTGGCGCGGGGAAAGCGCGTGTCGCTGGACGAGGCCCGGACCGGCGACGCGGGTTCGAGTCGCCGGTCCGGAAGGATTTTGGCGCGCCTAGCTGCGGTCGAGGTCCGTCCGCCGATCGTCGCTCGAACCGCGCATCCGGTCGCTCCCGGCCTCGGCGTTCTCCTCGGCCTTGTCGCCTGCACCTGCACCCGCGCCGGCACCGACGGCGCCGCCGACGACGGCTCCTGGCGGACCCGCCACGATGCCGCCGATCACCGCGCCGGCGACAGCCCCGCCACCCGCACCCATGCCCGCGCCAGCCTCCTCGCCGCCCTCGGCGGCCTCACCGGCGACGGCACCGCCGACCGCGCCCACGACGCCCCCGATCGCGGCCCCGACGGGCCCGCCGACGACCATGCCGACGCCGGCTCCCGCGAGGGCACCGGCGCCCGCGCCGACCGCCTCGCCGCCGCCCTCGTGCTTCGTGCCGGTCGTGCCCGGCGTGTCATCGATCGTTCGGTCCCTGGTGTCATCCATGTGATGGCAACTCCCGTCGCGACGCGACATGCGTCATCGAGCGCCAGCGTCGGGCCAGCGTGCCGCCGATCCGGCCGCAACGGACCGGGATCTCCTCGCAGGCGCCTCGCAAGTTGCCACTGTGCTCGGGCTGATCGGCCGCGGTTGGGTCGACCGGGCCGGTCATCCCTCATCGGGGTCCCAGGCTTGACCCGGTGGCCCACGGACCGCTGGGCTACGCTCGTGCCGTGTCCGCCCCGCCCGTCCTCTCGGCCGACGCGCTCAACCGCGCGACGCTCGCACGCCAGCTGCTCCTGGAACGGTCGCCCCTCGACCCGGTGTCGGCCGTGGCCGCACTCGGCGGACTGCAGGCGCAGGAGCCCGCTTCGCCGTTCCTGGCCCTCCACGCCCGCCTCGAGACGCTCGATCCGGCCGCGGTCCGGAAGGCGTTCGACGATCGCCGCCTCGTCAAGGCGACCCTGCTGCGGGGCACGCTCCACGCCACCACGGCCACCGACTACCGGTCGATCCAGCCCGCGGTCGCGGCGCTCCTCGAGGGCACCGGCGCACGAACCCGCGGCGAGCGTCCGGACCCTGAGCGCCTGATGCGGCTGCGAGAGGCCACGATCCAGCATGCGGCGACCCCGCGGCGGAGCAGCGACCTGCGCGACCACGTTGCTGCGCTGGAGCCCGGCGGCGACGGGTCTCCCGACGACACATGGTGGTGGGTCCGCCGCCACCTCGCGCTCGTCCACGCGCCGGGTCGAGGACCGTGGGCCTTCGACCGCCGGCCGCACCTCGTCACCGCAGCGTCCTGGCTGGGCGGCGACCCATCGATGACCGAGGACGAGGCGCTCGTCCACCTCGTGCGGACCCACCTGCGGGCGTTCGGACCAGCGAGCGTGGCGGACACGGCGTCGTGGTCGCGCATCACCGTCGGCCGGCTGCGGCCTGCGTTCGCGACCCTCGAGACCGAGGGGGTCCTCGTCCACCTGCACGACGAGGGCGGCCGGGCGCTCCTGGACCTGCGTGACGCGCCGCGGCCCGATCCTGCCACGCCCGCCCCGGCGCGCCTGCTGCCGATGTGGGACAGCGTGCTCCTCGCGCACGCGGACCGGACGCGCGTCATCAGCAACGCCGACCGGGCCCTGGTGGTCGACGTCAATGGCGACACCTACCCGACGTTCCTCGTCGACGGCCGCGTGGCGGGCCTCTGGTGGGCGCGGGATACGAGCGTGGGGACGACGATCGACCTCGAGCCATTCCGGCCGCTCCGGCAGGCGGACCGTCTGTCGCTCGAGTCAGAGGCGGAGCGCCTCGCCGCGTTCGTCGCCCCGCTCGAACCCGATGTCTACCGTCGCTACCGCGTGGGCCGCGATCGGCGACAGGACCGTCGCCAGCGGGACCATCGGCAGCCGCTCCCCTGACCAACCACGCGTGGCGCTCGCACGCACCACGGCAGAGGATGGCCATCCGGGGTCGAGCGCGTCAGGGTGTTCACCGAAGCCTCGTGTCGGAGCGCTCGGACGAGTGGAGGGTCGGGGTCAGCGTGGACATGGGCGGGATCCCCGAACCGAGCGGCTGGGAGGATTCCCTGAGCGGGCTCGAGGGACCGGACTTCTGGCGGCGAGTCCTCGTCGCCGAGCGTTCCCGCTCCGAACGCTACGAGCGGAACCTGACGGTCGTGGTCGCGGAGATCGAGGGGATCCTTGAGATGGCCGAGACGTGGGGCATGGACGTGGGACGTCACGCGATCCGCGAGGCGGCCCAATGCCTTCGCCGCACCTCGCGCACGTCCGACTACTGCACGCGGATCGGCGTCACCCGGTTCGGCGTCATCCTCACCGAGACCGACGAGATCGCGGCGATCAACTACGTGGAGCGGGTCCGCGAGGCCGGTCCCCGATCGATGCCGCGCGGCGGTGAGCATCTCCGCTTCAGCTTTGGCTGGGCGAGCCCCAGGAGCGGCGAATCCGCCGACGCGGTCGTGCGCCGCGCCGACACCCGGCTGATCGCCGAGCTCCTCCGCTAGCGTTCGGCCGCCGAGCGACCGGCGGGCGCGGGCGCGTGGGGCGAGCGCGATGGCGCGTGGGGCGACCGGCGTTGCGGGCGCACCTCGGGCAGACTGGGTCCGTGGACGCCTTCCTGCTCTCGTTCGGCGTGATCTTCCTCGCCGAGCTGGGCGACAAGAGCCAGCTCATGGCGATGGCGTTCGCGGCGCGCTACCGGGCGTTGACCGTCCTCGTCGCCGTCTCGATTGCCACGCTCATCGTCCACGCGGGCTCGGTGATCGTCGGGTCGGTGTTCGCGGTCGCGCTGCCGCGGGACCTGATCAGCATCGTCGCGGGCATCGCGTTCCTCGTGTTCGCCGCATGGACCGTCCGCGGCGACACGCTCGGGGAGGACGACGAGGGGCGAGCGAAGCGGGGCGGCCGCTGGGCGCTGCTGACGATCGGGACCGCGTTCTTTCTGGCAGAGCTCGGTGACAAGACGATGCTCGCGACAATCACCCTCGCGACGACCAACGAGCCCATCGGGACCTGGCTGGGCTCCACGATGGGCATGGTGGCGGCGGACGCGCTGGCGATCGGGGTGGGCGCCATCCTGGGCACACGGCTCCCCGAGCGCGCGATCAAGCTGTTCGCAGCGGCCGCGTTCGTGGTGTTCGGCGTGATCCTGATCCTCGAAGGGCTCGGCGTCTTCGGGTCGTGATCCACCTGCGCGAGGTCCGTCTCGTGGGCGTGCGCGGTGAGCGCGGGTTCCCGTTCGACCTGCCGGCGGTCCGCACATTCCCGGGGCTCCGGTTCGAGGCACCGGTCACGATGCTCGTCGGCGAGAACGGGAGCGGCAAGTCCACGCTGCTCGAAGCGCTGGCGATCGCCGCGAAGTCGATCACGGCGGGCTCCACGGAGGTGGCCGACGACGCGACCCTCGATGGCGTCCGTACGCTGGCCGGCGCGCTGACGCTCTCGTGGACCACGCGCACGCACCGCGGGTTCTTCCTCCGCGCCGAGGACTTCTTCGGCTTCGCGAAGCGGATGGCGACGCTGCGCCGCGAGCTCGAGGCCGGCCTCGAGGCGGTGGACGTCGAGTACGCGGACCGACCGGGCCTTGCGCACGACCTCGCCCGGACGCCGTACCTGCGCGAGCTCGGCGAGCTCGAACGTCGCTACGGCGATGGCCTGGACGCCCAGTCACACGGGGAGAGCTTCCTGCGCTTCTTCCAGGCGCGCCTCGTCCCCGGCGGGACCTACTTCCTCGACGAGCCCGAGGCGCCGCTCTCGCCCGCGCGCCAGCTTGCGTTCCTGTCGCTCCTGCGCGAGATGGTCGAGGCCGACTGCCAGGCCGTCATCGCGACGCACTCCCCGATCCTGCTCGCGTTCCCGGGTGCGGCGATCTGGTCGTTCGACGCGACGCCGATCGCACGCGTCGCGTACGACGACCTCGAGCACGTGCGGCTCACCCGCGACTTCCTGGCCAACCCCGAGGCGTTCCTCCGGCACCTCTAGGTGGCTGCGTTCGAAATCCCGTGCGCGTGCCGAGCGCGAGGGTCGATGGGCTCACCTGACCGGGCCCGACAGGGCCGAGGCGCTCCGCTGCGCAGACGGTGGGCCCTCCTGGGGCTGACAGGAGCCCCGCGGC
>JBBRRZ010000009.1:0-121442 GCA_038245845.1 Candidatus Limnocylindrales bacterium | reverse complement strand
GCAGTCCGAGATCCTGAAGGCCGAGGGCGAGCGACAGGCTGCGATCCTCCGCGCCGAGGGCTTCAGCCAGGCATTGGAGCGGATCTACTCCGCGGCGCACAACATCGACGAGAAGACGATGGCGCTCCAGTACCTCGAGGCGCTCAAGTCGATCGGCCAGAGCCCGTCGACGAAGTTCGTGATCCCGACGGAGTTCACGCGGCTGGCCGAGAAGATCGGCGACTACGTGGGCCACGGCATGACCAGCCAGGGCGGCCCGGTCGTCGGCGGCGGTCCCGCCACCCCCGACGGCGGCCGGTGATCCGGAGGGTCCTGTTCGCCATTGCGACACCGCTCGTCGCGCTCGTCGCCGTGGGGCCAGTCGTTGACCGGCTGGCCAGGCGCCTGACCGAGGCACCGCGCACATTGCCCGGGGAGGCCCTTCTTCGTGCTGCCGTCGAGGCCCTCGGCGGCGAGGTCGTGCGGTTGCGCTCCCGGGACGGCCTGCGCCTCCAGGGACGATGGATCCCGGCCGAGGCGCCGCCGCACGATGCCCCAGCTGGGTGGCGTCCCGATCCACACGAGGCGATCCTCGTGCTCCACGGCTACAGCGGCTCCGTGACGCCGGACATGGTGGAGCTCGCACCGTTCCTGCGCCGCACGGCGAATGTCCTCGGCCTCGACTTCCGGGGGTACGGAGCGTCCGACGACGGGCCGACGACCTTCGGCTACCTCGAGACGGAGGACGTGGCGGGCGCGCTCGCGTGGCTGGGCGAGCGGGGGATCCAGCGGGTCGCGCTCCTGGGTTCGTCGATGGGCGGGATCACGGCGCTGGCCGCGCTTGCGGTGCTGGGCGACGGGCGGCTGGTGGCGGCCGACGCGGATCCCGACGCGCCTGCGGCGACCGTGGCGGCGCCTCGCCCGCGGATCGTCGCGGTCGTCGGCGACTCAGTGACGCCCGAGCTCGCGATCGTCGTGGCGAGCCGGGTCGGGGTCCCGTTCGGGCGGGGGATCGCGAACCGCGCGTTCGCGCGCATGGCCCACCATATCGGCGCTGACCCGCGCGACATGCAGCCGATCCGCACCGTGACGCTCATCGAGGACGTCCCACTGCTGCTGGTCCATGGCGATGCCGACACGACGCTGCCGATCGCGGACGGCAACCGGCTCGCGGCCGCCGCGCCTCCCGGCACGACGCATCTCGTGATCGCGGGGGCGGGGCACGGGGATGGCCATCGCGCGGACCCGGCGCGCTACGAGGCCGCCGTGACCACCCATCTGCAGTCCGCCTTCATGGTGGCCCGATCGTAAGAGGGACGCCACCGTCGCGCGCCCTATACTGCCGACACGACACCGTCGGGGATCGGGCAAGCGCGCCACCCCTGCAGCGGTATCGCTCCGGGAGGTCGGATGGCCGGGAAGGTCCTCGTCGTCGATGACGATGCGAGTGTCCAGCGACTCCTCCAGTACACCCTCAAGCAGGAGGGGTACGAGGTCGTCATCGCCACGGATGGGGCCGAGGGCCTGCGCCTGGCGCAGCAGGATTCGCCGTCGCTGATCCTCCTCGACGCCACGCTCCAGGGTGTCGACGGGTTCGAGGTCGCAGCACGTATCCGGGCCGACGAGAGCCCCGGCCATCACGTGCCGATCATTATCCTGACGGCGGATCGCGACGTCCAGCAGAAGGTCCGGGCGCTCCGGGCCGGCGCGGACGACTACCTGATCAAGCCGTTCCATCCCGCCGAGCTGCTCGCGCGGATGAAGTCGCTGATCGCCCGCTTTGCCCCCAGCGAGACCCTGATGGGTCGTCCGCCCATGGGGCGCGTGCACGCCTACTACGGGGCGAAGGGCGGCGTCGGGACGACGACCATCGCGATCAACGCGGCGATCGCGCTCCAGTCCCTCGGCCGGCGAGTGTGCCTCGTCGACGGAAACCTCCAGTTCGGCGATCACCGGGTGTTCCTCGACCTCGGCCTCGACCGCCGCGGGATCGTTGACGTCGTCAGTGCACCCGCGATGGACCCGGACCTCGTCAAGTCGATTGTCGAGACCCACGAGTCGGGGGTGGACCTGCTGCTCGCGCCGCCGTCGCCCGAATCCGCCGACCTCGTGACGGCCGCGCACATGCACCAGATCCTCGAGATCCTCGCCGGCATGTACGACTACGTGATCGTCGACATCGACAAGCGCCTGGACGACGTGAACCTCATGGTGCTCGACGTCGCGGAGACGATCTTCGCCGTCATGACCGCCGACCTGTCGTGCCTCAAGAACGTGCGGCTCGTCCTGGAGATGATCGGTCACCTCGGGTACGAGCAGGGCAAGCTCAAGCTCGTGCTCAACCGCTCGAATGCGTTCACGGGCATCAACGTCAAGAGCGCCGAGGGCGCCCTGCGTCGCCCGATCGAGCACCAGATCGTCAACGAGTACCGCGGCGCGATCTCCGCTCTCAACTCGGGGGCGCCGTTCATGGTCTCGAAGGCGGACTCCGTGCTCGGACGGTCGGTGATGGACTTCGCGAAGGCGGTTGACAAGTCGAGCGGCCAGGCATTGGCGCAGCTCGCCCCCGTCGCCGGACGCTAGCCGGCGTTCTTGCGCGACGCGGAGACGCGTGGCGCCCGGTGCAGATCCGGAGGGGATAAGCCCGGGGTGAGTGGGCGCCCCTAGGGTGGCGATGTGCTTGCGACCCTCCTCTCGGCCACCATCTCGGGCATCACTGGCCGCGTCGTCCGCGTCGAGGTGGATGTCGCGCCGGGGCTGCCGGGGTTCACGATCGTCGGCCTGCCGGACGCGGCCCTCTCGGAGGCTCGCGAACGCGTCCGGGGCGCGCTGCGCAACGCGGGCTATCACCACCCGCCGCGGCGCATCACGGTCAACCTCGCCCCAGCGGAGGTCCGCAAGGCAGGGGCGTCGCTGGACCTCGCGATCGCCATGGGGATCCTGCTGGGGTCGGAGCAGCTCCGTGCCGGCGGGGGACGCCTCGCGCTCATCGGCGAGCTGGGGCTGGGCGGGGAGGTCCGGCGCGTGCCTGGGATCCTCCCGATGTGCCTCGCCCTTGAGCGGCGCGGCGTGACGCGGGTCGTCGTCCCGGCCGAGGCGCTCGGCGAGGCGAGCCTTGCCCGGGGGATCGATCCCGTGCCGGCGGCATCGGTCGCGGAGGCGGCGGAGTTGCTGCGCGCGCCGCGGACCCGGCGCCCCCGTCCGCAGCCGCTCGCGCGCGCCACGACCACCATCGAGGATGGCCTCACCCGCGCCACGGATGCCTCTCCCACTGGCGCCGCGGGCGTGGTGGACCTGGCCGACGTGCGGGGGCAGGCCGTCGCGCGGCGGGCACTGGAGATCGCGCTCGCAGGCGGGCACGCGATGCTCCTGCTGGGTCCCCCGGGATCGGGCAAGACGCTGCTCGCCCGGACGATCCCGGGGTTGCTGCCCGACCTCGACGACACGGCGGCACTTGCGGCGACGGTGGTGGCGTCGGCCACGGCCTCCGCGCCGGTCGAGACGCTCGTCCGGAGACCACCGGTGCGGATGCCCCACCACACGACCTCATATGCGGGGATGGTCGGCGGGGGTCCGCGGCTCTCACCGGGCGAGGTGACCCTTGCCGACCAGGGCGTCCTGTTCTGTGACGAGCTGCCGGAGTTCGGGCGAGATGTCCTCGAGGCGCTGCGCCAGCCCCTGGAGGACGGGAGCGTGGCCGTTGTCCGCGTCGGTCGATCGGAGGTGTTCCCGGCGCGGTTCACGTTCCTCGCGGCGATGAACCCGTGTCCGTGCGGGCAGTTCGGGTCCGCGGACCGGTCCTGCACGTGCCCGCCCGGGGTGCCCGACCGCTACCTGCGACGGGTCTCGGGACCGCTGCGGGACCGGATCGACCTGTGGGTCGCCGTCGATCGTGTCCCGCCGGCGGTCCTGGTGGACCCGGTCGCGCCCGAGGCGTCGGCGGCCGTGGCGGCCCGGATCGACGTCGCGCGGACGATGCAGCGGCTGCGCCAGGGCGACGATCCCAACGCCCGCGTCCGGGGCGCCGCCCTGCGGGCGATCTGCGCCATGTCCGTCCAGGCGACGGCACGGGCGATCCTGCTGGCGGATCGTGAGGGCCTGTCGGGACGCGGCATGGACCGGCTCCTGCGGGTCGCGCGGACGATCGCCGATCTCGGTGGGTCGCTCGACGTGGAAACCGCGCACCTGGACGAAGCCGCCCGGTTCCGGGCACCCGTGGATCGGATGACGCAACGGCGGGCGAGCTGATGCTGGGCGTCGGGCGCGACGGCCCGTTCGGTGGACCGACTGTCGATGCGCCGGGTGAGCCGCCGGCTGGCGACCAGGCGCCGGTAGCGCCGCGGCTCGTGGACGCCCGGGAACGAGATGCGTGGGTCGTCCTGTCCGCGGTGACGGGCGTCGGCCCGGTCTCGTTCGAGCGCGTCGTGCGGCGGTTCGGCACTGCCACCGAGGTGCTCCGGGTCGCGCGGTCGCCCGGAGGCATCCGCGCGCTGCTCGTCGCGGCGGCCGACCCGGACGGCGGTCCGGCCTCGTTGACGACCGCCGCCGCCCGGGAGATCGCGGACGCTGCCGCGGATCCGCTCGCGATCCTGTCGCCGGTCCGGCGTGCCGGGGTGACCGTGCTCACGCTCCCGGATGTCGACTACCCGTCGCGGCTCCGGCGGATCGCACTGCCGCCGCCCGTGTTGTTCGTGCGCGGCAGCACGGCGTCCCTCGACCGTGACAACGGGGTTGCGATCGTCGGAACCCGTCGTCCGACGGCCGTGGGCAGGGGCACGGCGGCGAGGATCGCAGATGCGGTCGGCGGCCTCGGCGCAACCGTGGTCTCCGGCCTGGCGCTCGGGATCGACGCGGCCGCGCACCAGGCCGCGGTCGCCGGCGGGTTCCCCACCGTCGCCGTGATCGGCGGCGGCCACGGGCGACTCTACCCGGCGGCGCACCGGACCCTCGTCGACCTGATCGTGGCCGGGGGCGGCGCCGTGGTCAGCGAGTTCACGCCGGACACCATCCCGACGCGCGGGACGTTTCCGCGCCGAAACCGGATCATCAGCGGCCTCGCGGATGCCACGATCGTCGTCGAGGCGGGAGCCCGCAGCGGTGCGCTGACGACGGCCGCGTGGGCGCTGGAGCAGGGCAGGGGCCTGTACATCGTCCCCGGCCGACTTGACGATCCGGCCGTCGCCGGCTGCCTTGCCTTCCTCCGCGAGGCTGGCCCCGAGGCCCGGATCGTCGCCGGCATCCCCGAGCTCCTCGAGGACCTGGGCCTGATGGGTGGTTGGGCGGACGCCGCGGCCGGCGGAGCCAGCGGGTTGTGGCCCGGGGAGGCGGCACCACGCGCGGTGCTGGCGTCGCTGCCGGGCGTCGAGCGGGCCCTCGCCACTCTCGTGCTGGAAGGGCAGGGAAGCGTCGACGAGCTGGTCGCGGCCACCGCGCTGAACAGCGCGACCGTCCTCGGTGCGCTCACGGCGCTCGAGATGCGCGGCCTCGTCGTGGAGGGCTTCGGGAGGTACCGGGCGGCTGGTGCCCTTGCCGCGGGCGGAGCACGGAAGCCCGTGGTCAAGGTCCGGCCACCGGGCAGCCCGCTGGCCACGCCCGGCGCGGGGCGCGCCGCATGACGCATGCGCGGCGGCGCGGGAATCGCGGGACCGGCGCCGCCCGGGGAGCCTCGCGTGACAGCCGCGACCGGGTCCCGGTGGTATGCTGCCGCCAGTCGGATGGCAGCCGTTCGAGCCCCGGCCCGCCCCGCAGCCCCAGCTGCGACGTCACGTTCCGCGGTGCCGGCTTCGTTGGAGGACAACCTATTGCGGAAGCTCGGTGCGGCGCTGCTCGCCGTTCCGGTCCTGGTCGTGGTCTATCTCGCATCGCTCGGGCGGCGCGGGATGTTCGCGCGACTCGTCACCGGGACCGCCGTCGCGGCCGTCATCGCGCTTCTCGTGGTCGCCGGGACCCCGCCGTCACCGAGCGCGGCCGTCCCCGTGAGCGTCCCCAGGCCCGTCTCCGCCGACCTGTTCATGGCGATCGGGACCTCGCACGCGGTCACCGCTCCGTTCACCATCGGGTTTGACGCACCGATGGACGCCGCGACCGTGGCCGGCGCCCTGTCGATCGAGCCCCGCGGCGGCTTCGCCCTCCGGTGGGATGGGTCGGGTCGCATTCTTGCCATCGCGCCAATCGGGCACTGGCGTCCTGACACGCTCTACCGGATCACGGTTGACACGAGCGCGCGCAGCATGGCGGGCGGCATCCTCGAGGTGCCGGTCCGGAGCGTCGTCCTCACCTCGCGCGCCGGTGACGGCAGCGTTACGGCGACCCGAAGGTCATCAACCCGCGTGCGGCTCGACACGACCTTCTCGATCCGCCTCGACAGGCCCATGACCATTGCGGCGGTGCGCGCCGCCCTGCGCACCGAGCCGTCTGTGGCGGGCGACGTGGTGCGGGGAGACGCGGCAGGCACCTGGACGTTCCGGCCCTTCGCGAGCCTCGCGCCGGACACGGCGTACGCAGTGCGCCTCGAGGGGCTCGTCGACGCGGACGGCGTCCCGTTCACCGTCAGCCCGGGGGTCATCGTCCGGACGATTGCGGCCCCGGATGTCGTCCGCTTCCGGCCGCAGGGCGGCAAGGAGCGGATCCATCGAACTGCCACGCTCTCGGTCCGCTTCAGCCAGCCGATGGAGAAGGCGCGCACGGCCGCGGCCCTCCACGTCGTCGCGGCAGGCAAGCCGGTGGCCGGCACGATCGCCTGGACCGCAGACGCGACCGTGCTCGTGTTCACGCCCTCGAAGGCCCTCCCGTACGACGCGTATGTCACCCAGCGCGTGGACCTGTCCGCCCGCTCGCGCGCCGGCGCGCCGGTGCAGCGAGTCGAAGCCGAGACGTTCCGCGTGGAGCGCAAGCCTGCCGTCGCCAAGGCGAAGCCGAAGCCGAGCGGCGGAACCGTCTCGATCCCGCACACCGGTGGCGGCGGCGGCGGCGGCGCGGTCTCGGGCTCCTGGCTCGCGGTCGAGCGCTACTACCTCCAGCTGATGAACTGCACCCGGACCGGCGGCTGGGTCACGTCGACCGGCGGCTGTTCCTCTCCCGGCGGCCGCAGCGTCGCCCGGCTCGACCTGAGCAGTGCGATCAGCGGACGCGTGTCGCGCCCGTACGCCAAGCTCCTCGCGACGCGCAACGAGTGCAGCCACTTCATCGGCGGCAACCCGGGCGACCGGCTCCGCCGGGCAGGCTTCACGAGCTACCGCTGGGCCGAGAACCTCGGTTGCAGATCGGGCGGTGCCTACAGCGCCGTCCTTGGATCCCACCTGTTCTTCCAGAGCGAGAAGTCGTACAACGGCGGCCATTACCGGAACCTGATGAACGCGGACTACGACAGGGTGGGCATCGGCGTCTGGGTGTCCGGGGGACGCGTGCGCCTGGTCATCGACTTCTACCACCCCTGACGTCCGCCCCACGGTGGTCGTGGGACCTTCGGGCCGGTGACGCTGGGTCCGCGGTACGCGAGGATGAGGCGTGATCCGGAACGTCTGCATCCACGTGACCAACGAGCAGCCACTCCTGTGTGACCTGTACTCGCTGCCAAGCTCGGCCGACGCCGGCCTCGTCTGCACCAACGTCAGGTCGATGGACGGCAGGCGCCCGGTCTTCGTCGACCAGGTGACATCGACGTTCTTCTTCCCGTACCACGTCGTGCGCTTCCTCGAGATCCCCGAGGTCGAGATGGCCAGCTACTACGGGGGCGACGACGCCGACCCGGCGGCCGACGGGCAACCCGACAGCCCGCGCTCCCGGGCGGCGAACGGCAACGGCAACGGCAACGGCAACGGACATCGCAACGGGAACGACTCGCCCGCTGACCGCGGGTCGCTCGTCCCGATCGCCGTCGGCGCGCCGGACACCCTGGGCGAGGACGACCTCGACGTGGACCTCGAGATCGACGAGGGCTTTCTCCAGCGCATCCGCGACATCTAAGGCGAGCACCGCCGGATAATCGGGACGTACGGGGGCCGGTGCTACACTCCCGGCCGCCATGCCCAAGCACCTCGTGATCGTGGAGTCGCCCGCCAAGGCGCGGACGATCGAACGCTACCTCGGCCCGGACTACCAGGTCCTCGCGTCGTACGGTCACGTCCGCGATCTGCCGGAGAACCCGGGCAAGGGCAAGTTCGGCGTCGACGTCGACCATGACTTCCTCCCGGAATACGTGATCCCGGAGGATCGTCGCAAGCAGGTCTCCGCGATCGAGAAGGCCGCGCGTGGCGCGGACGACGTCTTCCTCGCCAGCGACCTCGACCGCGAGGGCGAGGCGATCGCGTGGCATGTCGCCGAGGCTGCCAACGTCCCGGAGAGCAAGCGACGGCGGGTGACCTTCAGCGAGATCACCGAGGGCGCGATCCGCGAGGCGTTTGCCAGCCCGCGCAAGATCGACCACGACCTCGTCGACGCCCAGCAGGCGCGGCGCATCGTGGACCGGCTCGTCGGCTACACCCTGAGCCCGCTCCTTTCGCGCAAGGTCCGGGGCGGCCTCTCGGCCGGGCGCGTCCAGTCGGTGGCCGTGCGCATCGTCGTGGAGCGGGAGCGCGAGATCCGTGCGTTCACCGCTCGGGAGTACTGGACGCTGGAGGCGTTGCTCGCGACCGTGGACGGCACGCCGTTCACCGCGGACCTCGTGCGGATCGGCGGCAAGACGGTCGACATCGGCGACGGCGACACCGCGGCCACGCACGCAGCGGCGATCGGCGCGACCTCGCCCGTCGTCGACAGCGTCGCCCAGCGGCCGTCCAGGCGGAACCCCGCCCCGCCGTTCACCACGAGCACGCTCCAGCAGGAAGCGAGCCGCAAGCTCGGCTTCAGCCCCAAGCGCACGATGTCCGTGGCCCAGCGCCTGTACGAGGGCGTCGACACGTCCGACGGGCACGTCGGTCTCATCACCTACATGCGCACGGACTCCACGGCCATCGCCGGCGTCGCGATGACCGAGGCGCAGCACGTCATCAAGGAGCGCTACGGCGAGCGCTATGGGACCGGCAAGGGCCGCTACTTCAAGACCAAGGCGAAGGGCGCCCAGGAGGCGCACGAGTCGATCCGGCCCACCTCGTTCAACCGGGACCCGGACTCGATGCGCGCGTTCCTCAAGCCCGAGGAGCTGCGCCTCTACCGCCTCGTCTGGCAGCGCGCGATCGCGTCCCAGATGGCGCCCAAGGAGCTCGAGACCACGACCATCGAGCTCACGGCCGGCGACTACCGCCTCCGGGCCTCGGCGACGCGGACGCTGTTCGACGGGTTCGCGCGCATCTACACGGAGGGCCTCGACGACGCGGCCGAGGAGGCCGAGCGCACCCTCCCGGCGCTCAGGGAAGGTGACGTCACCTCGGTCACGTCCGTCACCCCGACCCAGCACTTCACCGAGCCGCCGCCGCGCTACACCGAGGCGACGCTGATCAAGGCGCTCGAGGAGCACGGCATCGGCCGGCCCTCGACCTACGCCGCGACCATCTCCACGATCCTCGACCGGGGCTACGTCCGGGTCGAGGAGCGTCGGCTCCACCCGGAGGAGATCGGGGAGATCGTCACGGACTTCCTTGTCGAGTACTTCGGCGAGTACGTCGACCTCGCGTTCACCGCGCGCATGGAGGATGACCTCGACGAGGTCGCCGGCGGCACCCGCGAGTGGGTCCCGCTGCTGCGGGAGTTCTTCGTGCCGCTGCGCGACCGAGTTGCCGAGGTGCGCAAGTCGGTCACCCGGGCCGAGCTGACGACCGAGCCCAGCGACGAGGTCTGCTCCCTCGGCCACCCGATGGTGATCCGACTCGGCCGCAACGGGAAGTTCCTCGCCTGCTCCACGTATCCCGATCACAAGGAGACGAGGCCGCTCCCGGGCGATGAGGCGCCGTCGCTGGAGGGCACCGGCGAGGTCTGCCCACAGTGCGGCGAGGGGACCCTCGCGACGAAGCGAGGCCGGTTCGGCGCGTTCGTGGGCTGCTCCCGCTATCCCGACTGCACGTACATCCGCAAGGACGGTCCGCCGCCGCCCGACCAGCTCCCGTTCGAGGTCACATGCCCCAAGAACGGCGACGGGCACCTGGTCGCGCGTCGCGCCCGGCGCACGGGGAACGTCTTCTGGGGGTGCTCCAGCTACCCGAAGTGCGACTTCACGACGAACGACGAGCCGACGGGCGCGACCCACGATGCCCACGACGATGGCAAGGGCGCGGTCGTCCGCAAGGGCGAGGCGGGCCTGTGCATGACCTGCGGCGCCGTCGTCCCGCTGGCAGCGGGCAGCGTCGTGGGCCAGCGACTGCCCGGTGGACCGGCGAACCCCGCTGCCCTCGAGCGCCCGGCGCGTGGTGGCGGAGGACGGCGGGGTGCGCCACGGACCGGCGGCGCGCCGCGGCGTGGCGGCCGAGCGGCGGGTGGCACGACGAGACCTGCTTCCGGGACGCGGCGCGCCGCACCGTGAGCGGCGGCGCGGCGCACGCGGGTGCTGCCGGGGCCGCTGGCACGTGACCGGCTCGGACGACGCCCTGCGGCGATTCCTCCGGTCGCTCGAGGCGCGTGACACGTCGCCCAACACGCAGCGATCCTACGAGGCGACCGTCAGCGTGTACCTCGCCTGGCTTGACGCCCGCGGCGCGGACTGGCTGGCGCCGGGCCGGAGCGTCCTGCGCACGTACCTCGCGGAGCTGACCGAGGGCCATGCGAGGACGAGCGTCGCCCAGCGACTCGCGGCGCTCAGGGCGTTCTACCGCTACTGCTCGCGGGCCGGGCTGGTGCCGGGTGACCCGTGGGGTGCGATCTCGACGCCGCGCCTCCCGCGCCGCCTGCCACGCGTCCTCGAGGTCGAGCAGGTCGAGTCGCTGCTCGCGGTCGTGGATGCCGACCTGGACCGGATCGATGCGGCGGGCGGCGGATCGACGGGCATGGGCCGCGGCCGCCACGACCCGGACCTCGCCCGTGCCATCGCGTTGCGTGACCGGGCCCTGGTCGAGACGGCCTATGCGGCCGGGCTGAGGATCAGCGAGCTGTCCGCCGCGAACCTCGGCAGCCTTGACCTGCGGCGGGGCCAGATCCGCGTCCTGGGCAAGGGACGCAAGGAGCGCATCGGCCTCCTGGGCGGTCCGGCCCGCGAGGCGCTCCGCGGGTACCTCGAGGAGGCACGCCCGGTGCTCGCCCGGCGGCGGGTGGCGTCGGCCGACGACGAGACTGCCGTGTTCCTGAACCACCTCGGCCGCCCGCTCGGCGTCCGTGGGCTCCGCGGCCGGCTCGACCGCCTGCGGCGCGAGGCGGGCCTGCCGGAGGGGGTGAGCCCCCACACGCTGCGCCACAGCTTCGCGACCCACCTGCTGGAGGGCGGCGCTGACCTGCGGGTGGTCCAGGAGCTGCTGGGCCACGAGAGCCTCGCCACGACGCAGATCTACACGCACGTGTCGCCCGGAAGGCTCCGGGATGCCTATCGCGATGCCCATCCCCGGGCGCGCTCGTCCTGATGGACGACGAGGGCACGATCACGGGCTTCCCGGTCGAGGATGCAGCGGAGGAGCCGGCCGAGGATGCGAGCCGCCCCGGGTCGTCGCGGACACGCGCCCTCGCACGGGCCGGGATCACCGTCACGATCCTGTTCCTCGTGTCGCGGATCCTCGGCTACCTGCGGTATGTGGTCATCGCGGCCGCCGTCCCAAACGTGAGACAGCTGGATTCGTTCTTCGCCGCCTTCCGCATCCCGGACTTCCTGTTCCAGCTCGTCGCCGCGGGCGCGCTGTCTTCCGCGTTGATCCCGATCATCGCCGGCCTGTTCGCCACGGACCAGGAGGCGCGGGCATGGCGGGTCGTGTCAACCGTCGCGACGCTGATGCTCAGCGCGCTGCTCCTGCTGGCGGCGCTCGTCCTCCTCGTAGCGCCGCAGCTCGTCGCGTTCATCACCCCGGGTTTCGACCCCGACAAGCTCGCCCTGACGACCGACCTCACCCGGATCATGGTCGTCGCGCCGTGCCTGCTCGCGATGGGTGCCGTGGCGAGCAGCGCGCTCAACGCGCGTGGCCGGTTCGGCGCGGCTGCCGTCGCGCCGATCGTGTACAACTTCGCGATCATCGTTGGGGCGATCGTGCTCGTACCGGCCTTCGGGATCGCGGGGCTCGCGATGAGCGTCGTGGCGGGATCGCTGGGCCACGTGCTCGTCCAGCTGCCGGTCCTGGCGCGGGTCGGGGCACGGATCCGGCCCGGGATCGACCTTCGCGACAGCGAGGCACGCAAGGCCCTCCTGCTCATGGCACCCCGGGCTGTGGGGCTCGGGTTCACCCAGATCGTGTTCCTGGTGATGACCGGACTTGCGTCGGGGCTCGCGGACGGCTCGATCGCCGTCTTCACCTTCGCGTTCGCCATCCTCCAGATCCCGATCGGCGTCATCGGCGTCCCGCTTGGCGTGGTGCTGCTGCCATCCCTCTCTCGCGAGGCGGCGCTCGGGGCCCGGGATGCGTTCAGCCGGCTGCTCATCCGCGGGCTGTCGATGCTCGCGTTCGTGATGATCGGCCTGACCGGGCTCGGGATCGTGCTCTCGGCGGACATCACGCGGCTGTTGTTCGGCCACGGGGGCGTCAGCGAGGAGGCCCTGAAGGCGACATCGGTCGCGCTCGCCGTGTTCCTCGTCGGGCTCACGGCGCACTCGCTCATCGCGGTGCTGGCGCGGGCGTTCTACGCCATGCAGGACACGCGGACACCCGTCGGCGCGGCGATCTTCGCTGTTGCCATCAACATCGGCGCGGCCAACTTGCTCGTGGGGCCTTATGGCATCGCCGGCCTGGCGGGCGCGATCGCGCTGGGCGCGTGGATCGAGCTCATCGTCCTCACGGCCCTCCTGCGTCGGCGACTGCCGGGCCTCGGCCTCGGGAGCGTCGTGGTCGTGATGGCGAAGGCGACTGTCGTGTCGATCGCGGGCGCCGGCGTCGCCTGGCTTGTGGCCGGCGCGCTCGTCGGCGCGTGGGGAGAGGCGCCCGGCTTCCTGCCGCTGCTCCTGCGCATCTGCGTCGTCACCGCGGCCGGGGGCATCGTCATCCTCGCGGGCTCCGTCGCGTTGCGGATCGAGCAGCTGCGGACTATCGTCGACATCGTGGTCGACCTCCTTCGCCGAAAGGGCCGCGCATGACGGCCGGTCGCGCGGGCGCCATCGACCCGACCCGCCCCGACGCATCGGCCCGGCCCGACGCCCCGACGTGGGACGCGCATGTCGAGGCGAACGAGCTGGGCTCGTACCTGCAGCTCAGCGGCTGGGCGGCCGTCAAGGCGGTCAACGGGTGGACGTCGCACCGGCTGCTTGCCGACGGGACGGGCGCCCAGGTCCTGCTCCGGCGTCCGGGCCCACTGCCCTGGGCGTTCGCCTACGCCCCCCGGGGGCCGGTCCTCGCGACATGGGACGCCGCGCACATCGAGCGCTTCACGGGGCTCGCCCGGGCCGGGCTCGCGGATGCCGGCCGCGTGAGCCACCTCCGGATCGACCCCGAGATCGAGCGTGACGGCAGCCGCGACGCCGGCGGCGTGGCCGTCGCTGCGCTGCGGGCCGCGGGATGGGCGCCCGCGCCGGCGATCCAGCCCGTGTCGACCCGCGCGATCGACCTCACGGTGGGCGAGGATGCCCTGTGGGGCGACCTGCGCAAGAAGTGGCGCCAGTACGTCAACAAGGCCCGGGCGGGTGGTGTGCGGGTCGTGGAGGCCGGTCCCGGGCGGCTCGATGACTTCTACCGCATCTATCGCGAGACGGCGGATCGCGCGGGTTTCCTCATCCGCGCGCAGTCCGCGTACCGCGACGTCTGGGACGCGTACGGCCCGTCGGGCCGCGCCCGGCTGCTGTTCGCCGAGCTGGCCGACGGGACGCCGGCCGCAACGCTGTTCCTCGTCCGGTCCGGCACGCGGGTCGTGGAGCCGTACGGCGGCATGACCCGGGCCGGGGCGGACAGTCGGGCGAACTACCTGCTCAAGTGGGAGGCGATCCGCAGCTCCCTCGAGGCTGGTGCGACGAGCTACGACCTGTGGGGCCTCGCCCACGCGGGCATCGCGCACTTCAAGACCGGCTTCGGGGGCCGCGAGATCCACTACATCGGGGCGTATGACCTCGTGCTGGACCCCCTGGGCCGGCGGACGTTCGCCGTCGCGCAGGGCGCGCGTGTCCGGATCGCACGGCTACGCCACGGGCTGCGGGGAGGCAGCGGGACCGCGTCCGGGTACGGGGGCGACGCCGGGGGCGAGGCGTGACGACCGTCCGCGAGCTCGGCGACGACGAGCTCGACGGCTGGGACGCCGGGGCGGTCGATGCGCCCGGCGGCCACGTGCTGCAGAGTCGAGCGTGGGCCGCCCATCGCACGGCCAGCGGCTGGCGGCCGCGCTATCTCGTGGCAGGCCCGGCGAGGGCGCTCGTCCTGGTCCGCCCGTGGCCCGTGATCGGCGGCGGGTCGGCGTATGCGCCGCGGGGTCCCGTGGGCGAGGGCACGCCGTGGACGGCCGACGCGTCGGGCGTCGAGATCGGCGCGGCGCTGGCCGCGATCGGCAACCACCTGGCGGGCGAAGGGATCGACGTCCTCGCCGCGGATGCGGAGGTCGCCGCGGGGGACGACGGCTATCGGCAGGCACTCGCTGGGGCGGGGTTCCACGCGATCACGGAGATCCAGCCGTCGCGGCACCGGCTCGCTTTGCCACTTCCGCCGGGGACCGACGAGGCCGGCGTGATGGACGGGATCGCGAAGGCGACGCGCCAGCGGATCCGGCGCGCGGAGCGCGACGGCGTCGTCGTGCTCCGCTGGGATGCTGCGCCAACCGAGGTCGACGGCTTCGTCCGGCCCGACGAGGATGCGGCCGACGCCCTGCGCCGCTTCTACGGCCTGCTCCGCGCCACCGGCGACCGGCGCGGGTTCGGCTTCGCGGGTCCGGACGAGTTCATCACCTGGTGGACCCGGGCGCTCGCGGCGGGCCACCTCGTCTATCTCGAGGCACGCGAAGGCGCGGCGGACGGCAATGTGCTCGGCGGCCTGGTGCTGTACCGCCATGGCGTCCGGCTCTCGACGACCCACAGCGGCGACCGCGCGGAGCGGCGGCGCGACCACCCGGGGGCGATGCACCTGCTCCGATGGCGCGCGCTCCAGCTCGCCCTGGCCGAGGGGCGGACCGAGATGGACCTCGGCGGCGTGGACGTGGCGGGCGCCCGTCGGGAGCCGGTCGAAGGCGAGCCGACATACGGGCTGTACGAGCACAAGCGGTCATTCGGGGCATCGTGGGTGGCCCTCGCGGGCGCGCAGGAGCGCGTTGCCCGGCCGTGGCGGTACGCGCTCGGGCGTGGGCTCGCGAAGGTCGCACGGACGGCGGGGCAGGGGAGTGGCGGCTCATGAGCGACGGACCCGCCGACCGGAGCGTGGACGCGCTCGTCGCTGCGGCGCTCGCGACCGGTCCCCGTCCCCTCGGTGAGCTGCTCGCGCGGCTGGACGAGGCGGGACTCGTGCGTGGTGCGCGCCGGGACAACCTGCCGATCGGCGTGCCCGGACTGGCCGAGGTACCGGTGCGTGGCGTTGCCGAGGACTCGCGTGAGGTCCGCCCCGGGACCCTGTTCGTCGCCATCCCGGGCTTCCACGTCGACGGCACCGACTACGTGGAGCGCGCCGCGGCTACCGGCGCCTCGGCGGCGGTCGTCGAGCACGCAGTGCCGGGCACGAGCCTGCCCCAGGTCATCGTCACTGGCGCGCGACCGGCGCTGGCCCACGCCGCGGGCTGGTTCCACGGCGATCCCTCGCGGCGACTCGGGGTCATCGGGATCACCGGGACCGACGGCAAGACGACGACATCGTTCCTGGCCGTGGCCGCGCTGGAGGCGGCGGGCGTGTCGACCGGCCTCATCGGGACCGTGGAGACCAAGGTCGGCGAAGCCCGCGAGCGCCACGAGGCGCACGTCACCACGCCGGGCGCGCCCGAGTTGCAGGCGACGCTGTCCGCCATGGCCGCCAACGGGAACGCGGCGGCAGTCCTCGAGACGACGTCCCACGCACTTGCCCTCGACCGTGTCCTGGGCGTCGCCTACGACGCGGCGATCTTTACGAATCTTACCCATGAGCACCTGGACCTCCACGGCTCGTTCGAGGCCTACCGCGCGGCCAAGCTGCGACTGTTCACGGCCCTCGAGGCGGGTCCCGGGAACCCTGCGAAGACCGTCGAGGGGCGACGCTGGCCGAAGCTCGCGGTCCTCAATCGCGACGACCCGGCGTTTGCGTGGTTCGACGCCGTCGCTCGGGAGGCCGGCGCGACCGTGGTCAGCTACGGGACCGACCCCGCCGCCGACGTCGTCGCCACGGCGATCGAGGAGGACGCCCGGCGACTCCGGGTGGGCTTCGGGGCGCCGTCGGGGGCCGCGGTCCTGGACCTGCGCCTCGCGGGCCGGTTCAACGCGCACAACGCCCTGGCGGTCGTCGCCCTCGGCGAGGGCCTGGGCCTGGATCCGGCGGCCGTGCGCACGGGTCTCGAGGGCGTCGTAGGCGTGCCGGGCCGCATGGAGCGCATCGAGGCCGGCCAGCCGTTCGGGGTCATCGTCGACTATGCGCACTCGCCCGCGTCGCTCGAGGGCGTGCTCGACCTTCTCGCCCCGGTCGCGGCCGCCCGTGGAGGCAGTCTCCTCGCCGTGTTCGGGTCGGGTGGCGAGCGCGACACGGCGAAGCGTCCGCTCATGGGCCGGATTGCGGGCGAGCGCTGCCGGCTGGTCGTCGTGACGGACGAGGACCCGCGGGGCGAGGATCGCGATGCGATCATCGATGACATCGTCCGAGGCGCCGAGGCTGCGGGCCGGCGGCGCGGCGTCGACATCCTCGCGATCGCCGACCGGCGCACCGCGATCGAGGCGGCCCTCGAGCTGGCGCGCCCGGGCGACGTGGTGCTGCTCGCAGGCAAGGGCCACGAGCCCACGATCCTGTACGCAGACCACGCACAGCCGTGGGACGAGGCCAGGGTGGCCCGCGAGGTCCTCGCTGCTGCCGGCTGGCGCGACGGGCAGGGCTGACGGTGCGCGGCTGCCTGTTCACGCTCCTGCTGGGCGCGGTCGCGCTCGTCCTGATCGTCGTCGTGGGGCTCCCGCAGGTCGCGGCGGGGTTGCTCACGACGGCCGTCGGCGCGGCTGGGCTCCAGGCGGACGACACCACGGTCACCGTGTCCAGCGACCCGCCGACCGACCTCGTCGGCCTCCACGCGGACCGGGTCCGGATCCGTGCCACCAGCGCCACCTTCCGCGGCCTTGCGATCGGTGCGCTCGACGTCGAGCTCCACGACGTCTCGCTCATCGACCGGAGCGCACGGGGGATCGACGGACGGATGACGGACGTGATCGTGCCCAACGTCGGCGGCCGGTCACTGCGGCTGGATGCGATCACCCTCGGCGGTGGCGGCGAAACGGTCACGGCGGCGACGCTCGTCGCGGGCACCGACGCCGAGCGCCTCATCGCCGACGCCATCGAGACGAAGACCGGCGTCCGCCCGAAGGTGTCGCTCGGCGCGCCCGACCGGCTCGTGGTGGACGTGGGCGTGTCGCTCGAGGGCACGCTCGACGTCAACGCGGCGGGCGACCTCGTCGTCGTGATCGCGGACAACCCGGTGGTGACCGGCGACATCGTCCTGTTGCGCGCCGGCGAGGACCTGCCGATCCGGCTGACCGGTGTGGGCGTCATGCCCGGCGGCGACCTGCAGCTCACGGGCGAGCTGGCGATCGGCATCCTGCGCTGATCGGGACCCGTTTCCGCACGCGGTAGACTCGCAGACATGGCCGAACCCGTCGTCCGCGATCCCGAGGTCCCGCTCGAGACCACGCGCGGCGCCGAGCCCACCAGCACCCGGCGCGGCGCACGCCGGGACGCGGCCGCTCCGCGCGCCGGGACCGCCGCACTCGCCCCGGCATGGGACCTGGACACGCTGCGCAACGACCTCATCGCGTCGCTTCGCGCGCACCACGCCCAGGCGGACCTCGCCAGCGTGGAGCGCGCGTTCGACCTGGCCGTCGAGGCGCACAGCGCGCAGGTCCGCGCCTCGGGGGAGCCATACGTCACGCACCCGATCGCCTCGGCCCAGATCCTGGCGGACCTCGGGATCGACCCCGTTGCCGTGACCGCGGCGCTGCTCCACGACGTCCCCGAGGACACCGAGTACAGCCTCACCGACGTCGAGGATGCCTTCGGCTCAGAGGTCGCGAACCTCGTCGACGGCGTGACCAAGCTGTCCAAGTTCAGCACCCACAGCCACGAGCAGCAGCAGGCGGAGAACATCCGCAAGATGTTTCTCGCCATGGCCGAGGACATCCGGGTCGTCCTCATCAAGCTTGCCGACCGGCTCCACAACATGCGCACGCTGAGCGCCCTCAAGACCGACAAGCAGCAGCGAATCGCGCGCCAGACGATGGAGATCTACGCGCCCCTGGCCGAGCGTCTGGGGATCTGGCAGATCAAGTGGGAGCTGGAGGACCTCTCGTTCAAGGCGCTCGAGCCCGAGGCGTTCCGCGAGCTCGCGAAGCTCCTCGACACCCGTCGCAAGAGCCGCGAGACGTACATCGAGCGCGCCATCGAGGAGCTGCGGCCGCGCCTCGCGGAGGCGGGCATCGAGGCCGAGCTCCAGGGGCGCCCCAAGCACATCTACAGCATCTGGAAGAAGATGCAGCGCAAGAGCGCGGAGTTCGGCGAGATCTACGACGTCTACGCCGTCCGCCTGCTCGTCCACGAGGTGCGCGACTGTTACGCCGCGCTCGGGACCGTGCACGCGCTGTGGCGCCCGATCCCGGGCCAGTTCGACGACTACATCGCGGTCCCCAAGAACAACCTCTACCAGTCGCTGCACACGGCGGTGATCGCGCTCGACGGCAAGCCGCTCGAGATCCAGATCCGGACCCATGCGATGCACCAGGTCAGCGAGGTGGGCATCGCCGCCCACTGGCGCTACAAGGAGGGGTCGAAGGCCGAGCGCGACTACGACGCGAAGCTCGCCTGGCTCCGCCAGCTGATGGAGTGGCAGCGCGACGTCAGCGAGTCCGACGCGACCGAGTTCGTCGAGGGGATCAAGCTCGACATCTTCCAGGATCAGGTGTTCGTGTTCACTCCCCGGGGCGACATCAAGGACCTCCCCGCGGGCGCCACGCCGCTGGACTTCGCCTACCGCATCCACACGGACATCGGCCACCGGACGATCGGGGCCAAGGTCAACAACCGGCTGGTCCCGCTCGACTACCGCCTCAAGAACGGCGACATCGTCGAGATCGTCACGACCAAGGGCGAGCACGGACCGTCGCGCGACTGGCTGAACCTCGTGCGGACCTCCCACGCGCGGGAGAAGATCCGCCAGTGGTTCAAGAAGAAGGACCGCGCGGAGAACATCGTCCACGGCCGGGACGCCCTGGAGCGCGAGCTGCGGCGCCTCGCCCGGACGAACGTCCAGACCGTCGGCCTGGACAAGGTGGCGGACGTCGCGAGGACGTACCAGCACGAGACGATCGACGACTTCTTCGCCGCCATCGGGTACGGGGCGATCTCGGCGCAGCAGGTGGTCATGCGCCTCGGCGTCCTCGACGACGGGCAGATCACGCTCCCGACGGTCGCCCCCCAGCAGCCGGCACGCACCGGCGGCGTGCGGGTGAAGGGGGTGGGGGACCTCCTCGTCCGGTTCGGGAAGTGCTGCCACCCGATCCCGGGCGACCCGATCGCCGGCTTCATCACCCGGGGCAAGGGGATCACGGTCCATCTGCGTTCCTGCCCGACGGTCCTCAACGAGCGCGAGGTCTCGCGCCTCATCGACGTCGAGTGGGAGGCCGCCCCGGCCCAGACCTACCCGATCGCGATCCGCGTGGAGGCGTACGACCGCACGGGGCTGTTGTCCGACATCACGCAGGTGATGGCCGAGAACAAGGTGAACATCCTCGCCGCCACGGTCGGTGTCAGCCCGGACCACGCCGCGGAGGTGCTGATGACGCTCCAGGTCGCGTCGGTCGCCCAGCTCGCGAAGGTCATGAGTCGCGTGGAGCACCTGAAGGACGTCCTGAGCGTCCAGCGCGAGCTGACCTGAGCGCGATGCTCCCGGGGGCCGCCGGAGCCGCCCTGCTCGCGGGGGCGTACCGGCGGCCGAACTAGGGCGAACCTCGCACGCCCGAGCGCCTGCTACCGCGGGCGCGCGCCGGAGCGGGACGGCGCAGGCGCGGCGCCAATAGCCGGAGGTGAGCCTGCCGCCGAGGTCGGCGGCGTGACGACGACGCGACCCGGGATGGTGGCGGCGGCCATCAGCGACACGCCCCGGCGAGCCTGGATCCGGCGCAGCCAGAGGAGCGAGAGGAGGCCCGCCGCCACCGAGCCCACCCCGCCGATCGCGATTGCCGCATCCACGCTCCAGTTCGACGCGATCCAGCCCATGAGCAGTCCGCCGATCGGCGTCGAGCCCACGAACACCGTGGTGTACACGCTGATGACGCGGCCGCGGAGCTCGTCGGGAACGGCCAGCTGGACCGTGGTGTTGGCGGTTGCCGCCATCGCGATCGCCCCGAAGCCCACGAAGGTCATGGTCACCAGCGTGAAGGCGAATGTGTTCAGGATCGATGTCGCGATCAGCGCGACGCCGAGGATCAGCGCCCCGAGCGGCACGATCACGGGGCGTGACTTGCCGGAGAATGCGATCCCGAGCGCCGCGACGAGCGACCCGATCCCGGTTGCGGTCATGAGGAACCCGTAACCCGTCGCGTCGGTCCCGAGGACGACCCGGGCGAGCGCCGGGATCACGACGCCGAAGTTCATGGCAAAGGTGGACACGAGCCCGATGGTGACCGTCGAGAGGAGGACCAGCTCGTTGGTGCGCACATAGCGCAGGCCCTCGACCAGCGTCGTCCTGACCTCGCCCAACGAGTGGGGGCGCGTATATGCCCCGCGCCGGTTGAGGTCCTCCTCGCGCATGGCGAGGTAGGCGAAGATCACCGCCAGGAAGCTCACGCCGTTGATGAAGAACGCAGGGCTGACGTTGCCGCCGAACGCGCCGATCGTGAGCCCGGCGATGGCCGGCCCGACGATCCGGGCGCCATTGAAGATCGCCGAGTTGAGCGCGATCGCGTTGGGCACGTCCGCGGGGCCGACCATCTCGACCGTGAACGCCTGCCGCGTGGGCATGTCGACGGCGTTCGTGATGCCCAGGATCGTGGCCAGCACCAGGATGTGCCAGACCTGGACCGTGTCGGTGACCACGAGCCCGAACAGGACGAACGCGAGCGTCATCTGGATCGTCTGGGTGGCGATCAGCGTCCTGCGCATGGGGAGCGCGTCCGCGATCAGACCGCCGAACAGGCCGAGGATCAGGACCGGAAGGAAGGCGAGCGCGGTGACGAGGCCCAGGACGAAGGGGTCCTTGGTGAGGTCGAGCACGAGCCACGCCTGGGCGACCTGCTGCATCCACGTGCCGACGAGGCTCGTGAGCTGCCCGCCGAAGAACAGGCGGTAGTTGCGATGGCGGAAGGCCCGCGCGCCGTTCGCGAGCGCGAAGCCCGAGGTGGCGTGGGGGCGATCGTGGACGTGGACAGGGCCGGGTTCGCGACTCAACGGCCGGGCCTCACGTGTGCCCGGGGCCATAGTCGGACTCGCGGCCGGCGTCGAGGTCGTCGCGGTGCCGGGCGAGGTGGCCCAGGCGATCCTCGGCCTCCGCGATCATGGCGTCGAGGCGGTCTCGCTTGCGTCGCAGGGAGGCGACCTGGCGGTCGACCCTGGCGATAGCATCGACGAGGATGGCCCGCCGCTCTGCCGGGTCCGAGCTTGACCGGAAGTGGAGCCGGTTGCGCGTGCGGGCCTGCTCGTCCTCAAGCAGCTGCCCGATCTCTGCGAGGGAGAACCCCGCGTCGTCACGCAGGCCGCGGATGAACCGCAGGCGCTCAAGGTCCTCGAGGTCGTAGAGGCGGTAGGAGCCGTCTGATCGTGCTGCGGGCGCGAGCAGCCCCAGCTCCTCGTAGTAGCGGATCGCCCGAGCCGTCAGGCCGGTCTCGGCAGCCACCTCCTGGATGCGCAGGAGCTTGGCTGGAGCATCTGCCGGACGGTCGTTGGTGGGGGTATCGACGTCGGTCACCCGCCAATGCTACCCAACCTTGCCGTGCACGTAAAGGTTAGGGTTCTGTGCGCCGCATGAGACGGTGGCGCGACCGTGGTAGGCTGCGGGCCTTCGTGGCGTCTGGCCACGATGCGACCGCGTGGCCACCTCTTCGAACGGCCGGGCGCTCCGCAACAGTTCGTTCGGGGAGCACGAGGAGGCCCAGCATGGCCACCGGAACCATCAAGCGCATCGTCTCGGACCGTGGATTCGGGTTCATCGCAGCGGATGACGAGAAGGAATACTTCTTCCACCGCAGCGGGCTCGAGTCCGGCACGGAGTTCGACGCCCTGAACGGCGGCGAGGCCGTGGAGTTCGAGGTCGAGGAGAGCCCGAAGGGCCCCCGCGCCATCCACGTCAAGAAGGCCTGACCGGCGCCGGGCTCCTGCCCGGCCCGCAACGGCGATCGACCCGTCACTCCCCAGGGAGCGGCGGGTCGTTCCGATTCCGGGGCCCGTGGCGGCTATCCTTCGTCCGATGCCGACGTTCCGCGCCCCCCGGGGCACCCGCGATCTCCTGCCTGACGATCGGGCCGTCTTCGACCGCCTCCAGCGGACCGCCGCCGACCTCACCGCGCGTTATGGCTACCGTCCGATCGAGACCCCGCTGTTCGAGCAGGCCGCGGTCTTCGAGCGCGGCATCGGCGAGGTGACCGACGTCGTCGAGAAGGAGCTGTTCCGGATCGCGCCGCGGTCCGAGGAGGCCGAGGCGTGGGCGTTGCGTCCCGAGCCGACGGCCGGGATCGTCCGGGCGTACATCCAGCACGGGATGCAGACGCTGCCCCAGCCGGTGAAGCTCACGACCACCGGGCCGATGTTCCGCTACGACCGGCCCCAGGCGGGGCGCTACCGGCAGTTCTGGCAGTTCGACGTCGAGGCGATCGGGGACCCGGGGCCCGGCGTCGACGCCGAGATCATCGAGCTCGGGGCGCGGTTCTACGCCGAGGTCGGGGTCGTCGGGATCGAGGTCCTCGTCAACTCCATCGGGGATCCGGCCTGCCGACCGGCGTACCTCGATGCGCTGGTCGCCTACTACCGGGGGCACCTCGATGCACTGCCGCCCACGGAGCGCGATCGGCTGGAACGAAACGCACTGCGGCTGCTCGATTCGAAGGACCCGGCGATGGCGGCGATCAACGCCGAGGCGCCGCGCATCACCGATCACCTGTGCGAGGCCTGCGCGACGCACTTCGCGTCGGTGCGTGCCCACCTCGACGCGCTCGAGGTGCCCTATCGCGTGGAACCGGCGCTCGTCCGGGGTCTCGATTACTACACCCGGACCGCGTTCGAGTACTACGTCGCGGGTCGCGACGGCCAGCAGCAGGCCCTCGGCGGCGGCGGACGCTACGACGGCCTCGTGGCACTGCTCGGCGGCAAGTCGACGCCCGGGATCGGGTTCGGGCTGGGGCTGGACCGGGTCGCGATCGTGCTCGCGGAGCAGGGCGGCGGCGCCGTGCCCGCGATCGAGGGCCCGCTCGCGGTCGTCGTCGGCGCGGACCCGGACGACACGGTCGCGCGCCTCGAGATCGCGACCCAGCTGCGGGCCGCGCGGCTGCGGGTCCGTGCCGACCTCGCGCGGCGCAAGCTCGGCCGGCAGCTCGAAGCTGCCGGCAAGGACGGGGCGCACTTCGCGGTGATCCTCGGCGACGAGCTGGCGAGCGGCCAGGTCCAGCTGCGCGATCTTGCCGCCGGGACGCAGCGCGTGGTCCCGGTTGCGGACCTCGCGCGGGAGCTCGCACGCGCGGAGGCGAGCCACCGGCACGGCTGAGACGGGCGGGTGGATGCATCGGGCCGACGTCGAGGGATCGACGGGTCGCTGACGTCGGGCCAAGATGGGGAGGCGCGCGCGAGATGACAGACGTTCCAGCGAGGCTCCGTCGCGGGATCGTGGCGACACTGCTGTTCGCGGTCGTCGTCGACGCCGGGCCTGCCAGGCGCCCGCACCATCGTCGTTGCCGATCACAGGCGTGCCCCTGACCGCGATGGCCACCGGAGGCGAGGTGCCGTGCGCGCTCGGGTGCGTGGCCTGGTTGGTCGTCAGGGACGCGGGCTGGAAGTTCCCGGTCTCGGCGTCCGACGTGCATCCCGACGAGAACCGCGACGGTCAGTTCCGGGTTGCATCCGACGGCCAGACGACGAGCGCGACTGGCGAGATGACCGGCGGGGAGCAGCGGATCGACTTCGGCGCGTACACCTTCGCCCTCGCCTACAGCTCGTGGGATGACACCAAGCCGCGGACCTTCCCGCAGACGACCTATCTCTGCCAGCAGCGGGTCAACGTGCCAGCAGACGCCACCGCCGTCATCGTTCGCGCGCACTTCGGGCCAGACTGCGCGATCGAGGCGGAGATCGAGCTGCCCTAGCTGGCCTGACGATCGTCGTCGCGCGGCATGGCGCCGATCCGCCACTCACGGCTCGACGCGGGCCGTCCGGCCGGATGCGTGACGTACGATGGGCGGACCGTCGCACCCCGCACCCGGAGAGTCCATTCGTGCCCGCCCCGACCGCTTCTCTCGCCACGCCGTACCGCACCCACACCTGCGGGGCACTGCGCGGCGATGACGCGGGCACGACGGCGAAGCTCGCCGGCTGGGTCCATCGCCGGCGCGACTACGGGAAGCTGATCTTCATCGACCTCCGGGACCGCCACGGGATCACCCAGGTCGTCATCGACGCCGCCGACGCGCCCGAGGCGCACGAGACCGCGAGTCGCCTGCGCTCCGAGTTCGTCGTCGCGTTCGAGGGCGAGGTCGCGCGCCGCCAGCCCGGGACCGAGAACGCGAAGCTCGAGACCGGCGCCGTGGAGCTCCAGGCGCGCACGGTGACGATCCTCAACGAGGCGAAGACCCCGCCGTTCTACGTCAACGATCCGGACGCGCCGATCGATGAGAGCCTCCGGCTCAAGTACCGCTACCTGGACATCCGCCGGGAGCAGATGCAGCGCCGGCTCGTCCTGCGCAGCAAGCTGGTCCAGGCGATCCGCCAGGTCCACCACGAGAACGGGTTCGTCGAGGTCGAGACCCCGAACCTGATCAAGAGCACGCCCGAGGGCGCCCGTGACTTCATCGTCCCGAGCCGCCTCCAGCCGGGCACGGTGTATGCGCTCCCGCAGAGCCCGCAGCAGCTCAAGCAGCTGCTCATGGTCGCCGGCATCGACCGCTACTTCCAGATCGCCCGCTGCTTCCGCGACGAGGACATGCGCGGCGACCGCCAGCCCGAGTTCACCCAGCTCGACCTCGAGATGAGCTTCGTCGACGAGGCGTCCGTGATGGCGTTCATCGAGCAGATGGTCATCGACGTCACGCGCGCCACGACGCCCGACCGGCCGATCCGCGCGATCCCGTTCCCCGTGTTCGAGTACGAGGACGCGATGGAGCGCTACGGCTCGGACAAGCCGGACATCCGGTTCGCGATGGAACTGTTCGACCTCGCGCCTGCGCTCACCGGCGCGGACGGGACACCCGCGTCGAGGTTCCGCGTGTTCGACGAGACACTGGCCGCCGGGAACCGCGTCAAGGGCATCACCGCGACCGGGATGGGCGGCATCAGCCGACGCGAGATCGACGACCTGACCGAGACTGCGAAGCGCTTCGGCGCCAAGGGCCTCGTCCATCTCGCCGTCCAGGAGGACGGCACGCTCCTCGGGCCGATCGCGAAGTTCCTGTCCCCCGAGACCCAGGCGGCAATCCGGGAGCGGGCCGCGGCCGGCAGTGGCGACCTCGTCCTGATCGTCGCGGACGGCGCGGAGGTCGCGAACGAGGTCCTGGGGCGGCTCCGCGTGGAGCTCGGCGGACGCCTGGGCCTCGCCGATCCCGAGGAGCTGGCCTACTGCTGGGTCCACCACTTCCCGATGTACAAGTGGGATGCCGAGGGCAGCCGCTGGGACGCGACCCACAACCCGTTCAGCGGCGTCCTGCCCGAGGACGAGGTCCTGCTCACGACGGCGTCGGGCAACCTCGACGACCGCTCGCCGGCAGACCCCGCGGGCCGCGCGAAGGCGATGCAGTACGACGTGGCGCTCAACGGCTGGGAGCTGGGCGGCGGCTCGGTGCGGATCTGGGATCCCGTGCTGCTCGCCCGCAGCTTCAACCTGCAGGGCTACACCCAGGAGCAGATGCACGAGCGGTTTGGCGCGATCCTCGATGCATTCGAGTACGGCGCACCCCCGCACGGCGGGATCGCGCTCGGCGTGGATCGCTGGGCGGCGTTGCTCAGCTACCAGACGAACATCCGCGAGGTCATGGCCTTCCCGAAGACCCAGTCCGGCTCCGACCTGATGCTCGAGGCGCCGTCGGCGCCCGAGGAGAACCAGTACGAGGACCTCGGCCTGCGGTTCGTCGGGCTACCCGCGAAAGGCTGAGCCGGACGTGCCGGCGACCCAGGGCGCGGGCAGCGAGCCCTGAACCCGCTCGAGGCGTTGACGGCGCGACCGCGGCTTGCCGCCGTCCTCGGGGCCCTGGCGATCGCGTTCTCGGGGATCTTCTACCGCGCGTCCGATGTGTCGCCGTCCACGGGCGTGTTCTTCCGCTGCCTGTACGGCCTGCCGATCCTCCTGCTCGTCGCGGGGAGCGAGTGGCGCCGGCTGGGCCCGATGTCGCGGCGGACCGTCTCGTTGTGCGTGCTGGCAGGCGTCTTGTTCGCGGTCGACCTGATCACGTTCCACTACGCGGTGGACGTGATCGGGGCGGGCCTCGGCACGGTGATGGGCAACATCCAGGTCGTCATCGTGGCGCTGGTCGCGTGGGCGGCGTTCGGCGAGCGCCCGCGTCGCGAGGTGCTCGTCGCGCTCCCGGTCATGCTGTTCGGGGTGTTCCTCATCTCGGGCGTGGTGGGTTCCGGGGCATACGGGATGAACCCGGTCCTGGGCGTGGAGATCGGGCTCGTGACGGCGACGGCATATGCCGGCTACCTGCTGGTGATCCGACGCGCCAGCCCGGACCACCGGCCAGCCGGCCCCGTCGCGATCGCCACCGGCGTGACCGGCGTGTGCGCGCTCGCGTTCGGGGCCCTCGTCGGTGACATCGACCTCGTGCCGTCGCTCCCGGCCCACGCCTACCTGGTCGCGCTCGGCATTCTGTCGCAATCGGTGGGCTACCTCGTCATCCAGGCATCGTTGCCGAAGTTGCCAGCAGTCATCACCTCCGTGCTGCTGCTCGTCCAGCCGGTGACCTCTGTCCTCCTTGGTGCCATCCTGCTCGCCGAGCTGCCGTCACCGTTCCAGCTGACCGGCGTGCTGCTCGTGATTGGCGGCATCGCACTGGCGACGGGCGCCGTGCGGCGGGTACGGATGGCTACGGCGCCGAGGGCTTGAGCCCTGTGAGCATCGCGACCGTTGCGGCAACGACCTGCGCCTGCTGATCGGCCCGGCTGATCGTCGCCGGCGGGTCGTTGGGCTGCCCGGTATACCAGCCCATCTGCTCGTGGTTGCCGCCGGGGATCTCGACGAACACGGCGTCGGCCGGGACTGCCGCCCGCGCCTCCGGGCCTGACATGCGCGCCGCGCCGGCGTCGAGCGTGCCGTGGATAGAGACCACCGAGAGATCCAGGCCGGACAGGTCGGTCGCAGCGTACGAGGCCCAGAACGCGAGACCGTGGATGGCGCCCGGATTGCCGCTGACGTACTGGGCAGCCATCGACCCGCCAAGCGAGTGACCGGCCATCGCCCAGACTGGGACCTCGGGATGCGCGGCGATCACCTCGTCCGCCTTGCCGATCCCGAACACGGCGAGGTTGAATGGCATGGGCGTGATCACGACGAGGAAGCCGTCTGCCGCGATGGCCCGGGCCAGTGGCCCATACGCCTCGGCCGGAACCTTGCCGCCGGGATAGACGATCAGGCCGACATCGTAGTCACCGTCCGCGGGCGCCCACTCGAGCCGCCCGTCCACCTCGCTGAACGCAACATCCGCGGTCGAGGCGAGGGACGCGGCAGCCTCGGGCAGGAGCGGCTGTGGCTGCACATACCAGGTGGCGCCGCCGACGAGCAGGACGACGATGGCGAGGAGAGCGAGGCCGACGGTACGTTTGCGGGGGCGGCGCATGGACGAGGTGCTCCGGGCTTGGATCGGCTGGGACGATCGGACGAATGGCGCAGGCGGGGCTCGCCGACGGCGACGGCTCGTCGGATTGCTGGTCAGAAGTCGGCGGCTCCGAGTCGGGCGGGACCGGGGACCGGGGCATCGTCCGCCTCGTCGGCGCCGGCCGCGCCCCACTCGTGCGCGTGCGCATCTGCGGGCTCGGGCGGGCCGTCGTAGGCCGGCAGATCCGCGCGCGCGGTCGACACGTCGTGCGTCACGCCTGGGTCGCCGGTCTCCACGATCCGTGACCGGATGCCCGTGGCCGCGAGATCGGCAAACAGGTCGCTCGGCATCCGGTCCGCCGCCAGTCCCGCGAAGGCCGCAAGGTGGCGCACGGGGAGGAGGACAGGCCAGCCGGGCTCCCCGCCGAAGGCCGGGTGCAGGACCGCGTCACGGTCCTCGCCGTGCAGGGCGATCAGCGTGGTTACCGTCTCCGCGTCGACCCATACGAGGCGGGCGGGCCAGACCAGCGCCGCATCCGTGTCCGAGACGAGGGCGATCGCGGCGTCCAACCCGTTGACGATCTGCCCGACCGGGCCACGCGCGGGGTCCACCGGGTCGACAAGCGTGACCTCGGCATTTGCCAGCGCGGCCGCGACCGACTCCTCGGGGTCTGACGAGCAGACGCACACCGGCGTCGCGCCACCGGCCCAGGCGGTATTGGCGATGCGCCGGGCGCCCGGAGTTCCGTCGGCATCGACGAGGGCGGACGCGGGGCTCGCGGCAAGGATCACGGCGGCGACGGTCATCGGGGTTCCTCCAGCACGTGGGGCAGTGTAGCGAGCCGCCGGAACCTTTCCGCCCGCCGGGGGCTATTGTCGGTGACGCCGCATTCGCCCGCGCCTGCCGCTCCGCGCCCGGGCGCCGCGCCCGGATCCGCACCGAGGAGGTTCGACCTGCCTTCGTCGATCGGCCTGCTGCCCACCGTGCTGCGACGGAGCCGCGCGGACTGGCCGGTCGTCCTCGCCTCCTGGGTCCTGCTTGCGAGCGCACTCTCGCTCATCGCGGCCGGGACGCTCTACACCGAGGCCGTGACGCTGGCGGGGCTCCACCGGGAGCTCGTCGCCGCGCCCCCGGCCGACCGGTCGGTCGTGGTCCGGACCCGGATCCTGCCCGATCGCATCGACGACGCCGACGCGGCAATCACCCCGGAGCTCGAGCGCGTCCTCCTGCCCACGGGCGGCGACCTTGTCCGGGTCCTGCGTTCGGCACCCTACGCGGCTGCATCCGCTGACGCCGAGACGGTCACGGACCTGGAGCTGTTCGCCGCCTACGACGGGATCGAGGGTCACGCGACCCTCCTCGACGGGGCGTGGCCGACCGCCGACCGCACCCCGCTCGAGGCGACGCTGTCCGAAGGCGCCGCGACGATCCTGGGCCTTCGGACCGGCGACACGGTCACGCTCGTGTCGCGACTCGATGCCGCGCGGGTCGTCGACGTGCGGATCACCGGGACGTGGCGCGCGGACCCTGCCGACCCGTGGTGGCTCGGCGACCCATTGGGGTTGACGGGTACGGAGACCAGCGGCCGGTTCACGACGCGGGGGCCGCTGATGGTGGCGGCCCAGGAGCTCCGCACGGGTCCCCTGGCCGAGGCCCTGGACGCCCAATGGCGGGCGATCCCGACCATCGACGGGTTCCGGCCCGAGAACATCGACACCGTCGCGGACCTCGCGGCGCGGGCCCCGGGCCGGATCAATGCCGCCCTGCCGCCCTCGAACCAGGCCCAGGTCTCGACCAAGCTGCCCGCGATCCTGGCGTCGGTGGACCGGTCGGTCCTCGTCACCCAGGCGGGCATCCTCCTGCTGCTCGTGCAGTTCGGGGTGCTGGCGGGGTACGCGGTGATCCTCGTCGCTGCGCTGCTGCTCGAGCGGCGCCGGACGGAGACGGCGCTCCTGCGGGCGCGGGGCGGGGGGTTCGGCCACCTCGTCGCGATGACCACTGGCGAGGCGTTGCTCGTGACGATCCCGGCCGTCGTCGCGGCGCCCTGGCTTGCGGTGGTCCTCGTCCAGGCCGTCCGGCTGAACCCGGCGCTCGAGGGCGTAGGGCTGGAAACGCCCCTGCCCGGGCCCGCGACCTTCGGCGTCGCACTCATCGGGGGGCTGTTGGCGTTCCTCGCACTGACCATCCCGACCCTCACGTCGGTGGTCAACATCGCGGGCGTCCGCGCAGCGGTGGGACGGCAGGTCGGACGCACCCTGCCGCAACGTCTCGGGCTGGACCTCGCGCTCGTGGCGCTCGCGGGCATCGCGCTGCTCCAGCTGCGCCTCTACGGGGCGCCGATCACGCGCAATGCCCGGGGCGCACTGGGCGTCGACCCGCTGCTCGTCGCGGCACCCGCGATCGGCCTCCTCGGCGGGGCGGTGCTGGCGATCCGGATCATCCCGAGGCTGGCCGAGCTCGCGGAGCGGATCCTCGCCCGCCGCCGAGGCCTCGTGCCGGCGCTCGGTGGCCGCCAGATCGCCCGACGGCCACTGCGCTACACGCGTGCCGCGCTGCTGCTCATCCTCGCAGCGGCGCTGGGCACCTTCGCATCCGCGCACGCCGCGACGTGGACGCGCAGCCAGGCGGACCAGGCGGCATACGCCTCGGGCGCGGATGTGCGTGTCCTCCCCGGTACGCGGAGCGAGATCCCGGACTGGGGCATCGGCAGCGTCCTGCGTGGGCTCCCCGGGGTCACCGCGGCGACACCGACCGTCGAGTTGACCGCGACCCTCGGGTCAACCCTCCGCGACAGCGCTCTCGTCGCGCTCGATGGGACCGCGATGGCGGACATCGTCCGGCTCCGCGACGACGAATCGGGCACGGCGACGAAGGCTGCGCTCCGGCTGCTCGGGGAGCATCGACCCGCGGCGCCCGGGATCCCGGTGCCGGCAGACGCGGCACGTCTCTCGGTCGTCGTGGACTCCGCGTTCGAGCCCGTGGACGGGTATGCGCCGATCCCCGTTGGCTACGAGGGCATCGCGGTCGCCGTGCTGGCGCTCGACGGTGACGGCCGGCTGGTTCGATTCGGACCCGCCACGGGCGCGATGGGCTCGGACGGTGTCCGTATCGTCGTCCCGCTCACGGGGCCGGACGGGGCGACCGTCACGGGTCCGCTCACCGTCGTCGGCCTCCAGGTCAGCATCTCGATCGGGGGCGTGGGCGGCGGCGTCGCCCAGGGGCACGTCGACGTCCACGGGCCCGAGGCGAGCCTCGGCGCGGACGGTGGGGCATGGACGCCGCTCCAAACCGCACCGGGGCGCTGGACGCTTGCGGGTGCCGGCTTCCGCGACGAGTACAAGCCCACCCAGCGGGACCCGGACCGACTGGCGGTCGAGAGCCTGTTCGCGTTCGGGGAGCTGGCCTACCAGGAGACGTTCGTCACCGACGACCCACCCGCGCTGCCGGCGCTCGTCGGGGGCGCATTCCTGGACCGGTCGGGTGCCAAGGTCGGCGACACCCTGAGTGGGTCCGTGTTCGGGGTGCCCGTGAAGTTCAGGATCCTCGGCCAGGTGGAGGCGTTCCCGCCGCTCGACGCATCGAAGCCGTTCCTGCTCGCGGACGGGCTGGCGCTCGACCTCGTCCGCCTCCACGCAGGCACCGCGGTCGCCGCGCCCGACGCGTGGTGGCTCTCGACCGAGCCATCGGCGTCCATCGGGCTCGCGACGAGCGTCACCGCGGAGCCGATCCTCGCCGACCGCGTCGTCGACCGGTCGCAGGTCCTGGCCGACCTCACCGGCGATCCGCTGGGCCTCGGCGTCATCGGGATCCTGGGCCTCGGGTCCGTTGCGGCGCTCGTCTTCGCGGCGATCGGGTTCCTCGTCAGCGCGACGGTCTCGACGTCGGAGCGCCTGGGCGAGTTCGCACTGCTCAAGGCGCTCGGGTTGTCGCCGCGCCAGCTGTTCGCCTGGCTGTCGATGGAGAGCGTCGCCCTCCTGGTCGTCGGGCTGGTCGCGGGCACCCTGCTGGGCCTCGTGCTCGCCTGGCTGGCGCTCCCGTTCGCCACGCTCACCGCCAGCGGCGAGCCCCCGTTCCCGCCCCCGGTCGTGGTCGTGCCGCCCGAGGCGCTCGTCCCTACCCTGCTCCTCGGGCTCGCGCTCGTAGGTGCGACGTTCCTGCTCGTCCGGCGGCAGCTCCCGGCGGCTCGCACCAGCTCCGTCCTGCGTGCGAGGGACGAGTGACGATGGGCTGGACCTCGCTCGCGCTCCGACGCCTGCGCGCCGACCGGGCGCCGACCGTCGGGCTCATCGTGCTCGTCCTCGTGACGGCGCTGATCGCGGCCCTGGCCCCGCGCGTCCTGGCCCGCCTGGCGGACGACGCTGTCCGGACCGAGGTCACGCGCGCACCTGCCGCGGCGCGCAACATCGCTCTGCTGCAGCACCTCATCGTCCAGGCCGGGCCGCCCGATGACCCGCTCGCCTGGGTGCGCGCCGAGGGCGAGCTTCGCGAGCGGACCTACCCAGCTGCGGTGCGGGCACTGATCACGGGCCGCAGCGCGATCATCGAGAGCGGCCGGTTCCGCATCAACAAGGACACCACCGACCCGGCGTTCGTCCGGCTCCGGATCCAGGAGGGGATCGCGCCACACCTCAAGTACGTCGAGGGCGCCCCGCCCACCAGCGCCGTGACGGCGCGCGACGACGTCGGCCCCCAGGCCGTGGACGGCGTGCCGGTGTACGAGGCGTCGGTCTCCGTCGCCACGGCGCAGCGTATCGGCCTGTCGCTGGGCGAGACCGTCGAGCTGGTCGGTGACCCCGGGGACCCGCTCGTCGGACGCACGAACACCGACCTGTACGCCTACGCGACCCTCACCGGGATCTACGAGGTGACCGACCCGGACGCGGACTACTGGATGGACGACCCGCTGCTCATCCACCCGGTCATCCGGGCGCTCTCGGCGGAGGTCCAGCTGCTCGACGCCGCCTTCCTCCTCGACGACGGCACGCACGACGCATTGATCCGCCACCCGAGCCCGGCTTCGGGCGTGCTCCGGTACACGTGGCGCTCGTTCCTGGACACGAGCCGGCTGACTGACCGCAACCTCGACCCGACGATCACGGCATTCCGGCGCCTCCAGGTCCTGTACCCGTCAGCCAACGTCACGCCATCGTCGGATACGGCGCTGCGGACCGGGATGCTGCCCATCCTCGAGGCCCATCGGGCGCGCTGGAATGCGGCCGAGTCCATCGTCGCCGTGATGGCGCTGGGCCCCGCGCTCGTCGCCGTTGCGACGCTCGCGCTGATCGCGGTCCTGGCGTCGCGTCGGCGGCGCTCGACGCTTGCCATTGCCCGCAGCCGTGGCGCGACGGGTCGCCAGGTCGTGTGGCCGGTGCTGGTCGAGGGACTCCTTGTGGCGGTCCCGGCCGCAGCGCTGGCGGTCGTCGCGGCAATCGTCCTCGTTCCCGCGGGACGCCTGTCGGCGACGCTCGCCGCGGCCGGAGCCGTGGTCGCGGTGGCGGTCGCCGTCCTGCTCGCCACCGTGGCGTCCGTCGCCCGGGCCCAGGGCCTCGAGCGGGGGCCCGACACGCGGATCGTCACCGGGATCGGGGCGCGGCGGCTGCTGTTCGAGAGCCTGGTCGTCATCGGTGCGGTCGCGGCTGCGCTGCTCCTCCGCGAACGAGGCGTCGTCGCCGTCGGCGAGCCCGGTCGAGGGGGCTTCGATCCGCTCATCGCCGCCGTCCCCGCGCTCGTCGGCGTGGCCGCCGGCATCGTCGTGACGCGTCTGTACCCGGTCCCGCTCGCGATCGTGGCATGGCTCGCGGCGCGCGGACGGGGACTCGTCGTCATGCTGGCGGCGCGCCGCGCGCGGGAGGGCGGGGCATCGTCGGCCGTGCTGCTCGTGCTCCTCGCCACGGCGACGGTCGGCGCCTTCGCCGCCACTGCGCTGGAGAACCTCGACCGCGGGGCCGACCTCGCGGCGTGGCAGGGCGTCGGTGGCGCCTACCGCGTCCAGCAGCCGAGCGGGCCGCTGCCGCTGGCGCTCGATCCGGCGACCCTGCCCGGCGTCGAGGTCGCAGCGGGCGTCTTCCAGGCGCTGGTGCCGGTCGGGCTGTCGGGGCCCCAGGCGCTCGTCGTGATGCCGGAGGCCGGGGCGCTCGAGCGTGTCCTCGCCGGGACGCCGGCTGCGCCGTCGTTCCCGGTCGGCTTCGCCACGCCGCTGCCCGGGCCGATCCCGGCGATCGTGTCGGCGAGCCTCATCGACAACCCGCGGGGGGTGAAGCTCGGCGACACGTTCTCGCTCAGCATCGAGGGCTACAACCTCGAGTACCGCGCCGTTGAGGCGCGCGACTCGTTCCCGGGCGTCCCCCTCGGCCGACACTTCGTCGTCATCGCACGCGAGGCGTTTCTCGGCCAGGCCCCGCCCGCGCGGATCGTGCCCATCTACGCGCTGCTCCAGGCGCCACCCGCCTCGGCCGCTGCCATCCGCGCCGCTGTCGAGGCCGTTGCCCCGCCGGTCCTCGTGACGAGCCGGGCAGAGACGGCCGCCGCACTGCGGGAGCAGCCGGTCACCAACGCCATCAGGGGGCTCGTGCTCGCCGCGGCGCTCGTGACCGCGGGCTACGCGGCCCTGGGGGTCGCCGCCGCCCTCGCGCTTGCGGGCCTCGCCCGCACGCAGGAGGTGGCCAACCTGCGCACCCTCGGCCTCACGGGCCGCCAGGCCTTCGGCCTCACGTTTGCCGAGCACGGGCCGACGACGCTCGCTGCGTTCGCGCTCGGGGGCGCGCTCGGCGCCGGCCTGTTCGGGCTCCTGCGCCCCAGCCTCGGCCTGGCCGCGCTCGTCGGCTCGCCGGTTGACGTGCCGGTCACCTTCGACCCGCGCGCCCTCGCGCTCATCCTGCTCGCCATGACCATCGTCGTGGGCGTCGGGCTCGTGCTCGGTGTCCTGCTCCAGCGCCGGGTGGCGCCAACCGCCGCGCTTCGAGGAAGATTCGAGTGATGTCGAACCCGCCGTCCCCGCACGATCCTGCGGACGACCCCGACGGCCAGGCGCTGATCGAGCTCTCAAGCCGCCGCATGGAGGCGCGACCCGACCCGCTCGCCCGGGCGACCCTCGAGACACGCCCGAAGGTCCGCTACGGCGATGGCGCCGTGATCGCGTGCGACGGGCTCGTCCGGATCTTCAAGCTCGCGGACCTCGAGGTCGTGGCCCTCCAGGGGTTGGACCTCGTCGTCGAGGGCGGCGAGATGGTCGCGATCGTCGGCGCGTCGGGCAGCGGCAAGTCCACGTTGCTCGCGATCCTCGGTGGCATGGATGTGCCGTCCGCGGGACGGGCGGTCGTCGCGGGCTACGACCTCGGCCGAATATCGAACGCGGAGCGAACCCGCTTCCGCCGACGCACGGTGGGCTTCGTGTGGCAGCAGACGGGCCGCAACCTGCTCACCTACCTCTCGGCCGTGGAGAACGTGGAGCTGCCGATGATCCTCGACGGACGAAAGGGCCGGCGTGCGCGCGCCCTCGAGCTGCTGGACCTCGTGGGGCTCGCGGACCGGGCGACCCACCAGCCGGACAGGCTCTCGGGCGGCGAGCAGCAGCGGGTCGCGATCGCGGTGGCGCTCGCGAACGACCCGTCCGTGGTCCTCGCGGACGAGCCGACGGGCGAGCTCGACTCGCGGACGTCCGCCGATGTCTTCGGGCTGCTGCGGGGCATCAACAAGGCCCTTGGCACGACGATCATCATCGTGACCCATGACGCGTTCGTGTCCGAGCAGGTGCAGCGCACGGTGGCAATCCGGGACGGCAGGACAAGCACCGAGACGCTCCGCCGATCGGAGGTCACCCACGAGGGGACGCATCGCGTCATCGCGGAGGAGTACGCGGTCCTGGACCGGGCCGGCCGGCTGCAGCTGCCACGGGCGCACGTCGAGTCGCTGGATCTCCACAACCGGGTCCGGCTGCGCCTGGAGGAGGACCACGTCGGCATCTGGCCGGACCGGGGTGACGCCCCACGCAGGGAGGGGGACCGGTGACCGAGCGGTATGCACCGCCGGCCACGCGGGTCGCCGCCGGGGACGCGCTGGTGCGCGCGCGCGGCCTGACCCGCGACTACGCGTCGGGCGAGTCGGTCGTCCATGCCCTGCGCGGCGTGGACATGGACGTTGCCCGGGGTGAGCTGCTGGCGGTCCGCGGCCGGTCCGGCTCGGGCAAGACGACGCTCCTCAACCTGCTCGGCGGCCTCGACCAGCCCACGGCCGGCACCGTGACCGTGGACGGAGTCGAGCTCTCCGGCCTCGACGAGCAGGCCGCCGCCGCGGTCCGCCGCCACACGATCGCCTTCATCTTCCAGACGTTCGGGCTCATCCCGATCCTGTCTGCTGCCGAGAACGTCGAAGTCCCGCTGCGCCTCGTCGGGGCCGAGCCGCGCATGCGCGACGCCCGGGTCGCCGAGCTCCTGGAGCTCGTTGGGCTGGGGGAGCGGGCCCGCCACCGGCCGCACGAGCTCTCGGGCGGGGAGCAGCAGCGGGTCGCGATCGCCCGGGCGCTGGCGAACCGGCCCCGCCTGCTCCTGGCCGACGAGCCGACCGGCCAGCTCGACTCCGAGACCGGCCAGCGGATCATGCTGCTGCTGCGGACCATGGTCCGGGCGGAGGGCGTCACGGCGATCATCGCGACCCATGACCCGGTGATGCTCGACGTGGCGGACCGCGTCATCGAGCTCCTTGACGGCGCGCTCATCGCGCCGACCGCGGTCCCTGCGAAGCTGGTGCCACGCGGCGACTGACGACCACGGCCGGGCGGGATTGGGCGAACCTGTGCGACACTCTTCAGGCCCATGAACAGCAGCCCCGGTACCACCGTGCCCTCAACCCCGTCCAGCATCGTCCGCGACGACCTCCGCAATGTGGCGATCGTCGCGCACGTGGACCACGGCAAGACGACCCTCGTCGACGCGATGCTCCGCCAGACCGGCGTGTTCCGGGAGAACCAGGCGGTCGTGGACCGGGTCATGGACTCGGGCGACCTCGAGCGCGAGAAGGGCATCACGATCCTCGCCAAGCAGACGGCCATCGATGTCGACGGCGTGCGCCTCAACATCGTCGACACGCCCGGCCACGCGGACTTCGGCGGCGAGGTCGAGCGCAGCCTGCTGATGGTTGACGCGGTGCTCCTGCTGGTCGACGCGGCCGAGGGGCCGCTCCCGCAGACCCGGTACGTGCTCCAGAAGGCGATGGCCCGCCGGCTGCCCGTCGTCGTCGCACTCAACAAGATCGACCGCTCCGACGCCCGCCCGGCGGAGGTCCTCGACGCCGTCTACGAGCTGTTCATGGACCTCGGCGCGGACGCCCACCAGATCGACTTCCCGGTCGTCTACACGAACGCGAAGCTGGGTACCGCGACGCGCGACCTGGCCATTCCCGGGACGGACCTCGGGCCGCTCCTGCGGCTGCTCATCGACGTCACGCCCGCGCCGGTGTTCGAGCCCGGGCATCCGCTCCAGCTGCTGGTGACGAACCTGTCGGCGAACGAGTACGTGGGTCGCATGGCCGTCGGCCGCATCCGCAACGGGACGATCCGGGTGGGCCAGCGAATCACGGTCGTGCGCGAGGAGCCGGACGACGTGTCGGGCTCCGTGGAGCCCGGGCGCACGGTCACGATCAGCGGCAGTGTGACGAGCCTGCAGACCGCGCACGGCATGGAGCGCGTCGACATCCCCGAGGCCGGTCCGGGCGAGATCGTGTCGGTTGCGGGCCTCCCGGACGTGACCATCGGCGACACGATCACGGAGCCTGGCGACCCACGGCCGCTGCCGCGGCTGGACGTCGACGCCCCGACGCTGAGCATGACGTTCGGCGTGAACACCTCGCCCATCGGTGGGCGCGACGGGAAGTTCGTCACCTCCCGCCAGATCCGCGCCCGCCTCGAGAAGGAGGTCCTGGGCAACGTCTCGATCGAGGTCTACCTCACCGACTCCGGCGACACGTTCGAGGTTCGCGGCCGCGGCGAGCTCCAGCTGGCCGTCCTCATCGAGCAGATGCGGCGCGAGGGCTACGAGCTCACGGTGAGCCGGCCCGAGGTCATCCTGCGCACGATCGACGGCAACGTGCAGGAGCCGTACGAGCGGATCACGATCGACATTCCGCCCGACTACATCGGCGAGGTCCAGCACGCGCTGGCGGGCCGCAAGGGCCGCCTCGAGCAGATGACCACCGACGCGGACGGCCGCGTGCGGATGGAGTTCGTGCTCCCGGTCCGCGGCCTCATCGGCTACCGCGGCCAGCTGCTCACCGACACGCGTGGCACGGCGCTGCTCCACCAGATCGGCGAGGGCTACGGCCCGTGGGCGGGAGACGTGACGCACCGTACGAACGGCGTCCTCGTCAGTGACCGGACCGGCACCTCGAACGCCTACGGTCTGTTCAACCTCCAGGAACGCTCGGAGCTGTTCATCGGGTCCGGCGTCGACGTCTACGAGGGGATGATCGTCGGCGAGAACGCGCGCTCCGGGGACATGGACGTCAACGCGACCAAGGAAAAGAAGCTGACCAACATCCGGACGCACTCCCACGACGAGTCGCTGCGGCTCACGCCACCGCGGCCGCTGACGCTGGAGAGCGCGATCGAGTTCATCGGCACGGACGAGCTCGTCGAGGTCACGCCGACGGCGATCCGCCTGCGCAAGCGGCTGCTGCTGAAGCATCAGCGGGAGCGTGAGCGGGGCCGCGCCTACGACACCTCGAGGGTCGAGCAGGGCTGAGGGCCGCGGCCCCACGCCCGTCCGGCACGCGGCCGTCCACGCCCGTCCGGCACGCGGCCGTCCACACCCTGCCGGTCAGCTCCGCCGGTAGCTGACCGGGCCCGGTTGGCGCCGACCCCACGTGACCCGCAGCAGCACGACCGCCCACATCCGGTACGGTGCCCACGCGTCCGAGATCCGGGTGACGTCGGCCGGCGGGACCGGGTCGATGCCATACAGCGTGCCCATGACGTCGCGGCCCACCTCATCGCCGTTCGGGATGCCGTCCGCGTGGCCGCAGCCGCGGTAGAGGACTCCGTTGGCGGTGAACGGCCCGATGCCCGGCAAGGCCCGGAGCTGCTCCAGCGCCACCTCGGGCGGGAGGCTGCGCAGGCGGTCCGTGTCCAGCGTGCCGTCCAGCGCGGCCCGCGCCAGGCCGTGCAGCCAGTCGACCTTCTTCGCGCTGAGGCCGCGGACCTCGCGCAGCTCGAGAAGCCGCTCGGGGCGGGGGAAGGCCGGGACCTCCGTGCCGGCGATCGTCGGCCGGTCACCCAACTGCGCGGCGAGCTCGCGCTTGATCACCGCGGCCTGGCGGCGCGCGATCCGCTGTCCGATGACGAACCCGGTCGCGGCCTCGTACGCGGAGTAGAAGCACACCGGGCGGAGGTGGTGGAGCTCGGCCTGTGCCGCCCCGACGACCGGGTCCCGCTCGCCGACGGCGGGCCAGCCGATGCCGTCGGCGTCGAGCGACAGCGAGCGAGCCGCCTGGCGGATGGCCCGATCGAGGAGGTCGCCAATGGCGTCGGAGCGGCCGCGGACGACGCCGTCATCGTCCTGCCACAGCTCGATGGCAGCGCTCTCGTCGGTACCCTCGACGGGGAACGCGAGCGTGATCGACGCCTTCGACACCCCTCCGCCGCCGATCCCGGCCGGGAACCTGCCCGCGAAGTCCTGTGCCGCCGCGAGGCTGAACGGGCCACGCGGGACGATCTCGATCGATCCCATCGGCGGAGTATGCCGGGGCGCCCGCGCCGCGGTCTCGACGCCTCCTGCCCGCGGATCGCGCCGCGTGGGGGACGGCGGACCCGGACGTACAATCCCCGGACCATGCCGATCTACCTCGACCATGCAGCGACGACGCCCCTGCGCCCAGAGGTGCTGGAGGCGATGACCCCGTTCCTCGGTGGCGTGTTCGGCAACCCGTCGTCGGCGCACTCGTTCGGGCGGCTTGCCCGGGAGGGCCTGGACGCGGCCCACGAGCGGCTGGCGCGCGCGGTGGGTGGCGACGGGCGCGAGATCGTGTTCACGAGCGGCGGGACGGAGGCGAACAACCTCGCGCTCAAGGGCGCCGCGTGGGCGGGCCGGTCCCGCGGGCACCGGATCGTGACCTCCCCCGTGGAGCACCACGCGGTCGGGCATGCCCTGGCATACCTCGAGAAGTTCGGGTTCGAGGTCGTCGAGGTCCCGGTCGACCGCTACGGACGCGCGGATCCGGCCGACGTCGAACGGGCCATCACCGACCGGACGATCCTCGTGTCGGTGATGCTGGCGAACAACGAGGTCGGCACCCTGCAGCCGGTGACCGAGATCGCGGGCGTCGTCGGCGCGCACCGGGGCATCCTGTTCCACGTGGACGCCGTGCAGGCGGCGCCGTGGGTCGACCTCGATCTCGGGGCGCTGGGCGCGGACCTCGTCTCACTGGCCGCCCACAAGGCCGAGGGCCCGAAGGGGACCGGCGCGCTGTGGATCCGGCGGGGCACGCACCTCCTCGCCCAGCAGCACGGCGGTTCGCAGGAGCGCCATCGGCGGGCCGGCACCGAGAACGTCGCGGGCGCGGTGGGGATGGCCACGGCGTTCGAGCTCGCCGCGGCCGAGCGGGCGGTCACCGTCCCGCGCATCCGTGCCCTGCGCGACCGGCTGGCGAGCGCGCTCCTCGCGCACGACGGCGTCGAGCTCACCGGCCACCCGACCGATCGCCTGCCGCACATCCTCTCGGTGATCGTGCGCGGCGTCGAGGGCGGGTCGCTGACGCTGGCCCTGGATCTCGAAGGGATCGCTACGTCCACGGGGTCCGCGTGCACGACGGGCTCCGCCGAGGTCAGCCACGTGCTGACGGCGATGGGCTACCCCGCGGATGAAGCACGCGGCGCCGTTCGCCTGAGCCTCGGCCGCACGACGACCGACGCCGAGATCGAGGCCGCGGAGCGGATCGTGCCCGCCGTGATCGCACGGCTCGCCGGGGGACGGCTCGTCGCCGACGGGGTCGCCGCCGGATGAGCCGCATCCTCGTCGCGATGTCGGGCGGCGTCGACAGCTCGGTCGCCGCGGCGCTGCTCCACGAGCAGGGGCACGACGTCGTCGGCGTCTGGATGCGCCTGCATGACGCGGCCGACAGCTACTCCGAGTTCAGGAAGAGCTGCTGCTCGGCCGATGCTGCGGACGATGCCCGACGGGTCGCTGCGCGTCTCGACATCCCGTTCTATGTCATGAACCTCGAGCGCGAGTTCGCGGCCGGGGTCATCGACCCGTTCATCGCGGCCTATCTCGGGGGCGAGACGCCCAGCCCGTGTGTCGACTGCAACAGCTACGTGAAGTTCGGGGCGCTCCTCGGCCGGGCGCGGCAGCTGTACGAATGCGAGGCCGTCGCCACGGGCCATTACGCCCGACGGCTGGTTGTGGACACGCCCGACGGACCGCGGGCGCGGCTCGGTCTCGCCGCCGACAGCGACAAGGACCAGACGTACTTCCTCCACGGCCTCCGCCAGGACCAGCTGTGGCACAGCCGCTTCCCGCTGGGCGACCTGACCAAGCCCGAGGTACGCGACGTCGCCCGCGGCCTGGGCCTCGTGACCGCGGACAAGCCCGAGAGCCAGGAGATCTGCTTCGTGCCCGGCGGGGACTACCGGACCGAGCTCCAGGCTCGTGGGGGCTGGACGCCGACGCAGGGACCCGTCTTCGACGCGGACGGACGTCGGGTGGGCGAGCACGAGGGCTCGGCCGGGTTCACGGTCGGCCAGCGCAAGGGGATCGGGGTCGCCTTGGGCGAGCCGCGCTACGTGTCGCGCATCGACCCGGCCACGAACGCCATCGTCCTCGGACGACGGGCGGACCTCGAGACACGGCGGATCGATCTCGATGGGGGCACGTTCGTCGCGGGGGAGCCGCCGGCCGGTCACGACGCCGACGGGGCCTGGGCGCCGTTTCGCGCGCTCGTCCGCATCCGCCATCGGGCACCGCTCGTCGGAGCGACGGTGCATCCGGCGTCAGCCAGCGAGCCTGCACGCGGCGGGCGCTGGGTCATCGAGACGGACACGCCGGTGTGGGCGGTCGCGCCCGGCCAGGCTTGCGTGCTCTATGCCGACGAGGTCTGCCTGGGTGGCGGGCGCATCGCGGCCCCGGCCCGCGCACCGATGGACACCCCGGTGGCTGCGCGTGCCGCCGGTCCCACGGCGGAGCGTGCCGCCGATCCCGCGGCCGCGTCGGCGGAGCAACCGTCGGTCGAGCTCGCACGGGCATGACCATCCCGCCGGCCCTGCCGCTCGCGCTGCTCGTGGGCCTCGCCCACACGGCGATCTACGTCCTCGTTCGGGGAGATGCAGGCGGCCGCCTGCCGCTCACCTACGTTGCCGCCAGCCTCGGTGCGTGGGCCGGCGCAACGCTCGGCAGCCGCGTCGGCCTCGACTTCCTCGCGATCGGTGACTTCCCGTTGATCCCGGCGTCCATCGTCGCGTGGGTGGGTATCGGCATCGTGGCCATCCTGGCAACGCTCGGCCCGCAGACGCGCCGGGCCTGAAGGAGAAACCAGCACCATGCCCGACAGCGATCGCCGTCCCACCGGTCCGGGAACCGCCCCCGCCCGCCTGACCGAGCTCGCGGAGCTCCTCGGCGGAGAGAGCACCCGCTCGCGCCGGTTCCTGGGCGGGCTTGTCATCGGGGCGTTGGTCGGGGCGGCCGTTGCGGGCACGGCCGCGATCTCGCGTCGCGCGAGCGGCCGCCGCGGCTGACGCCGTAGGTGTCCAGCCTGGCGTGGAGCGCGCTACGTGACGCCGAACCGCACGGAGAGCGCCCACGGCTCAAGGCCATACACCTCGCTGAAGGTGCGCACGACCAGCCGCGCGACCGCCTTTGTGTCCCAGTCCCCGGCGGACCAGGTCCGGGTCCAGTTGCCGGAGTCGATCGATTGATCGGATGGCTCGGCCCAGCCGAGCCCCCGCAGGGTCGCTCGCATGGTTGCGGCCATGTGTTGGGCATGGAGCTTGCTGAGGTTCCGCTCCCCGACGGATTCTCCGACAAGCCCGTCAGGAACCCTCGCGAGCTGGAGATGGATCCCCGTCCGGGGCGCCTCGATGACGAGTGAGGCCGTCGGCCCATCACGGAGCGCGGTCAGGCCGGTCATGACCCGTTCGACTGCCTCGGCCCGCTGGGATCGCTGCCGAGCGCGTGGTCCATCCCGATCCCACTCGACATCAACTGCCTCAAGGGCATTGGTCTCATGCCGCCAGGCCAGTGGGCAGGACGAGGGGTCAAGCACCAGGTAGTCGCCCGAATCGTTCTCGCCGATCGCCACCAGGCCGGGTGCCAGAACACCCGCGAGGCCCACGTAGAACGCGGCCGTCTCGCGCGCGATGTGGCCCGCTGACCGACCGGCGCTTCGCCTGGACCCCGGATCCCAGGCGGGGAAGTGCGTCCACCGCTCGTCGCCGATGAACAGGTCTCCGCCATCCGATCCCAGGAGCCGTGCTCGCAGTCCGGCCGGGAACGGCCGACCAACGCGGTCCTGTTCTTCGTCGATTCGTTCGACCGGAACCGGAAGGGGCAAGGGGCAGGCCTCCGAGATGCAGCTCGGCGATTGTCCGTGTCGGCCAAGCCGAAAGCACGCGCGGGCCGGAATGAACCTACGCTCGCCGAGCATGGAGCCGAAGCACACAAGCTCGAGCCGCGACTCGGCACCAGCGCGGCCGCGGCTGACAGACGCCCGCGGCCGGCCGGAGGCGGGCCGCGCGCTTCGGTACCATGGTCGCGATGGCCACCCCAACGTCCGATGACCCGATCCCGTACCTGACCGGCGCCGAGATCCGCGCCCGGTTCATCGAGTTCTTCGCACAGCGTGGCCACACCGTGGTACCCAGCGCGAGCCTGGTCCCCGCGGGCGACCAGACGCTGCTGTTCGCGAACTCGGGCATGGTCCAGTTCAAGGACGCGCTCGCCGGCGTGGAGAAGCGGGACTACGTGCGGGCAGTGGACTACCAGCGCTGCCTCCGGGTTGCGGGCAAGCACAACGACTTCGAGGAGGTCGGCCGGACGCCGCGCCATCACACGCTGTTCGAGATGCTCGGCAACTGGAGCTTCGGCGACTACTTCAAGCGCGAGGCGATCCACTGGGCGTGGCAGTTCCTCACCCGGGACCTCCAGATCCCAGCCGATCGCCTGGCCGCCACGGTGTATTCGACCGACGACGTCGCGCATGCCATCTGGCAGGACGAGATCGGGCTGCCACCCGAGCGGCTCGTCCGCTGGGGCGACTTCCCGGGCGGTGACGAGAAGAACTGGTGGCGCATGGCCGATGTCGGCCCATGCGGCCCGTGCTCGGAGCTCCACTACGACCGCGGCGCGCACCTGTCCGAGGGTCCGGAGTGCGTGCCTGACCACAGCGAGCACTGCCCGCGCTGGCTCGAGATCTGGAACCTCGTGTTCATGGAGTTCGAGCTCCACCCTGATCGCTCGCTCACGCCGCTGCCCGCCCCGGGGATCGACACGGGCATGGGCCTCGAGCGGGTGGCGAGCGTCGTCCAGGGCGTGATCAGCAACTACGACACGGACCTGTTCGCCCCGATCCACGCGCGGATGCGGGAGCTGCTGGGATCGGACCCGGACGCCTTCGAGGCGCAGCGGTTCAGCTACCAGGTCATCGCCGACCACTCGCGCGCAGTGACGTTCCTCGTCGCTGACGGCGTGCTGCCGGCCAACGAGGGCCGCGGCTACGTGCTGCGCCGGATCATGCGCCGCGCGATTCGCCACGGGCGCCTGCTCGGCCGACACGAGCCGTTCCTCGGCGAGACGGCGAAGGTCGTGATCCAGACGATGGCCGGGGCGTACCCGCACCTGGCCGACCGGCGCGCGGAGATCCTGGCCACCATCGAGCGCGAGGAGCGCCAGTTCAGCCGCACCCTGGAGGCCGGCGTCGGCATCCTCGAGGACGCGTTGATCCCGTTGACCGACGCCGAGCGGGTCGTCGGACGCCAGGCCGACCACCTGCCCGCCGATGCCCCGGTCCTGCCGGGCGAGATCGCGTTCCGGCTGCATGACACGTATGGCTTCCCGATCGACCTCACGGTCGAGCTTGCGGCCGAGTACGGGGTGCGCACGGACCTCGCCGGGTTCCAGGACGCCCTCGCGGAACAGCGTGAGCGCAGCCGCAGCGGGACGAAGGCGGACCTCGCCCGGACCGCCCAGCTTGCGTCGCTGTACAACGGGCTCCTCGGCCGCACCGGCGCAACCGAGTTCACGGGCTACGAGACGACCGCCGCAGAGGGACGGGTCCTCGCGATCCTGCGTGACGGAACGGAGTACGAGTCGCTCGAGGCGATCGCCGAGGTCGAGCTGCGGGCCGAGGCCGGCGCCCGCGCCGAGATCGTCCTGGACCGCACGCCGTTCTACGCCGAGAGCGGCGGCCAGGTCGCCGACACCGGACGCCTCCTGGGGGCCGACGGGAGCGTCCTGTTCGACGTCGATGACGTCCAGCGGGTCGCGGGGACGCAGGCCGCCGGCCTTACCGTCCACCGCGGCGTGCTCCGCGGCGCGGTCCGGGTGGGCGACACCGTCCGCGCGGAGGTCGACGCCGAACAACGCGCCGACACGATGCGCAACCACACCGGCACCCACCTGCTCCACCGCGCGCTGCGCAACGTCGTTGGCGAGCGGGCGCGCCAGGCGGGCTCCCTCGTCACGCCGGACTACCTGCGCTTCGACTTCCCGCTCGAGCGTGGGCTGACCGGCGACGAGAAGCACGCGATCGAACGCGAGGTCCGGCGCGTCGTCCGCGAGGACCGGCCGGTCAGCATCGAATGGATGACGATGCCCGAGGCACAGGCGGCCGGCGCCGACGCATTCTTCGACGAGAAGTACGGCGAGCGGGTCCGGACGATCCGCGTGGATGGCTTCAGCCACGAGCTGTGTGGCGGCACGCACTGCCGGGCATCGGGCCAGGTCGGCAGCTTCGTGATCACGGGCGAGCGGAGCATCGGCTCCGGGATGCGGCGCATCGAGGCGGTGACCGGCGTCGCGGCGGATCGCCTCGTGGACGACCACCTCGCGGTCCTCGAACGCGCGGCCACCACGATCGGGGCAAGGACGCCCGATGCGCTCGAGGAGCGGATCGTCGCCCTCCAGGACGAGCTGCGGGCAACGAAGCAGCGGCTCAAGGCCGGCGCCGCGGCCGGCGGGCGTCCGAAGCCCAGCGAGCTCGCAGGCCGCGCCGAGGAGGTCGCGCCCGGCGTCGCGTTCGTCAGCTGGACGGGCGATCTCGAAAGCATCGACGCGCTCAAGGCCTACGGGAAGGACGTGCGCGGCTCGCTCGCGAGTGGCGTGATCGCCCTGGGCCTCGACGCGGACGAGCCGCAGCTGTTCGTCACCGTGAGCGACGATCTCGTCGCGCGTGGCATCGCCGCGGGCTCGCTCGTCCAGGGTGCCGTGACGAAGATCGACGGCCGCGGTGGCGGCCGTCCGGAGATGGCCCAGGGCAAGGGCACACGTCGTGAGGGGCTCGGAGACGCGATCGCGGCCGTGCGGGCCGCCACCGCCGACCGCGCGACGAGCGCGTGACCGCCGCCCGCGTCGCTGCATGGGTGGCGCGCTAGATGGCGTTCCTGCGGCGCATCTGGAACCGGGGCGAGGGACCCGCGCCCGCGGCATGCACCGCGCTCGACATCGGCACGGAGTTCGCGAAGGCCCTGGTGTTCGAGATCGACGAGACCGGTCACGGGACGGTCCGCGGCGTCGGCCGCAAGCGCCAGGGCCTCAGCCACATGCAGTCGGGGACCGTGGCGGACATCGCGGCTGTCGTCGACAACTGTGCGGTGGCGCTCCAGGAAGCCGAGGAGATGGCGGGCTTCCGGCCGACGCAGGTCGTCATCGGCATCGCCGGCGAGCTCGTGAAGGGCTTCACGACGACGCTGACGCAGGAGCGCAGGAAGCCCGAGCAGCCGATCAATGAAGGCGAGCTGGTCAAGCTCATCGACTCGGTCCAGCGCGAGGCGCTCCACGAGGCCGAACGTTCGATCACCTGGGAGACCGGGCTGCCGCACGTGGACGTCCGGCTGGTCCACAGCGCGATCGTCGGGGCGTCCATCGACGGCTATGGCCTGACCAACCCGGTCGGCTTCCAGGGTCGCCATATCCGGATCGGCATCTTCAACGCGTTCGCGCCGCTCGTGCACCTCGGCGCACTGCAGTCGGTCGCGAGCCAGCTGGACCTCGAGCTGCTCGAGATCGTCGCCGAGCCGTACGCGGTCGCCCGGGTCCTCGGCCCGGACCAGGTCCGCCAGGCGGGCGCGCTGTTCATCGACGTCGGCGGCGGCACGACCGACGTCGCGCTCGTGCGCCAGGGCGGCATCGAGGGGACGCGCATGTTCGCGCTCGGCGGGCGGGCATTCACGAAGTCCATCGCCGACCACCTGGACCTGCCATTCCCGCGCGCCGAGTCGCTCAAGGTGGACTACGCGCGGGGCCTGGACATGCCCGAGCGGGCGCAGGTCGCCGAGATCGTCCGCGACGATGTCGCCGTCTGGGCGGCGGGCGTGGAGCTCGTCATGGAGGAGCTCGCGGCGGGCGAGATGCTCCCGAGCCGGATCTGGGTCTGTGGCGGCGGGTCGCGGCTGCCCGAGATCCGCGAGGCCATCGCGGCGGAGCGCTTCTGGAAGCGGCTGCCGTTCGCCCGACCGCCCGAGGTCACGATCATGGCGCCCGACCAGGTGGAGGCCATCGGCGACGCGACGGACCTCCTCGTCGACCAGCAGGACGTGACGCCGCTGGGCCTCGCCTACCAGGCGATCGAGCTCCACACGTCCGAGGATCCGCTCGACGCGGCGCTCCGCCGGGTCCTCCGCGCGATGAAGGTCTAGGCTCCGACGCGCATGGCCACGATCGTCTATCTCGACGCGGAGGACGAGATCACCTCGGCGGCGTCGCGCATCCGGATGGCGGGCGACACGCGCGTCGGGCTTGTGCTGCCGTTCGGGTCGCGGGTCGCGACGTCCCGGATCAACTTCCGGCTCCTCGCTCGCGAGGCCCAGGCCAACGGGCGGCGGCTGGACATCGTGGCCCCGGACGCGTCGGCACGTGCGCTCGCCGCGTCCGCGGGGCTACCGGTGTTCTCATCGGTGGGGGAGTACGAGGCCGCCCTCGACGCAGACGATGACGCTGGCGACGCGACAGTCGGGCGGGTAGGGCACGCTGGCACAGCCGCCGCGGGCCTGGCGGCTGGTGCGATCGGTGCGGAAGCGATCGACGCGGGCGCGTCTGGGGTTGGCGCGACCGCGTCCGGCATGGGCGCAGCCGCCAGCCCCGCGGGCGGCTCGCCCGTCCAGCGACACATCGACCAGTCGCGTGACACGACGCCCGTCCAGCGGGCCTCGCGCTCGTCGATCACCGAGCCGGCCTCCGGGGACTACGGGGCGCCGGGCATCGCCGGCGCCGGGCATCGCGGGGAGTCGCGCGCCGCGCCCGTGCCGCGCCGCCGGTCCCGGCTCGGCATCGTCGTCGTGGCGATCGCCGCACTCCTCGTCCTGGCGGCCGCCGGGGTCACCGCGTTCCTGTTCCTGCCGACCGCGCAGATCACGGTCACGCCGGTCATCGAGCCCGTCGGACCGGTCTCGTTCTCGGTCACCGCGGACCCCGGGGCGACGGCCGTCGATCCCGTCGCCGGGACGATCCCGGCCACCACGCTCCAGGTCCCCGTCACGGCCGACGGCGAGTTCCCGGCGACCGGCAAGCGCGTCGTCGAGACGAGGGCGGCCGGCGGCGTCCGGTTCCAGAACTGCGACCCGTCGGCGTCCTACCAGATCCCCGCGGGGACGATCGTCCGGACCCGCGGCGGGCTCGGGTTCGCCACGGCCGAAGCGGTCTTTCTCCCCGTCGCGTCCATCTCCGGGACGCCACCGAACATCAAGCTCACCTGCCAGACGAGCGAGGTCGCGGTGACGGCGGACGAAGGTGGCCCCGACGGCAACGTGGGCGCAGGGCAGATCCGCGTTGTGCCGGCGCGCTACAACCGGAACCTCGTGCGGGTGTCGAACCCGGCCGCCACGACCGGCGGCAAGCGCGAGGAGTTCCCGAAGGTCCTCAAGAAGGACGTCGACGCGGCGCTCGCCCAGTTGATGACCGACGCGGAGACCCGCTTCCAGGCCGAGCTCGTCAACCCGGACCGGATCCCGGACCGGACGACCGCCTTCCCGGAGACCGCCGTGCTTGGTGATGTGACGCCGACCGTCGACCCCAGCACGCTGGTCGGCCAGGAGGTCGAGGCGTTCACGCTCGGGGTGACCGCGAACGGCGCCGTTCAGGCCGTCGACGCATCGCCGGTCACGGCCATCGCGGAGGAGCGGCTGCGGGCGGAGATCAGCGACGGCTACGAGCTCGTCGATGGTTCGACAAGGATCGACGTGGGCGGCGGAACCGTCCTGGACGGGGTCATCACGTTCGAGGTGAGCGGGTCGGCCAGGCAGGTCCGCCCGGTCGCGGCGGCCGAGCTCGAGCGTCTCGCCATGGGGCTCTCGAAGGCGGATGCGGAGGCCGCGCTGGCGCCGTACGGGCAGGTGGACATCGTGCTGTGGCCCGACTGGGTCGGCACCGTTCCGACCCAGGACCAGCGGGTCACGCTCATCGTTGCCGACCCGGTGGACCCGGCGGGCGAGGCCCCGAGCGAGCCCGCGCCGACGCCGACGGCCGAGCCCGCGTCGGCCACGCCCGTCGCGCCCGTGGGCACCGCGGACGACGTTCCGAGCGAGCCGGTACCATCCGGCTGATGCGCCGCCCGATCGCCTGTCCGCCATCTCCGCATGCCCGCCGGGCCCGTCCGGGTGCGCGGAGGTGAGCCGGATCCTCGGGATCGACCTCGGGTCCAAGCGGATCGGGCTCGCCGTCGCGGATGCTGGCATCGGCATCGCCCGGCCCCTGGCCACGGTCAACCGCGGCGCCTCGCTTGACGAGGACGTTGCGGCGATCGAGCGGGTGTGCCTGGAGCAGGACGTCACGGAGCTCGTGATCGGGCTGCCCATCGAGGCATCCGGCACGGACGGCCCGATGGCCCGTGGCGCCCGTGACTGGAGCGTCGCGATCGGTGAGCGGCTGGCGATCCCCGTCACCTTGCGCGACGAGCGGCTGTCCTCGTTCGAGGCGGAGCGGCGCATCGGACGCATGCCGCGAGGACGGAGCGGCGGGCCGCCGTCGCGCACGCAACGCAACGCATTCCGTGCGCGCATCGATCGCGAGGCCGCAAGCGTCATCCTCCAGGACGAGCTCGACGCGCGCCGAGGGCTCGGCGGCTGGCCGCTGGTGTCACCGGTGGCGCCCGTCGCGGGCTCGGACCGCCAGGAGGATCGATGAGCATCCGGGGCGGCCGTGGGCCGCGTGACTCGAATGGCTCGGGTGACCGCTACCGGAACGGGTACCAGCGGACCGGGCGCTTCGGCGGGGGACCGGGCGACCAGCGCAAGTACGAGCGCTACGGGGACCGCCGGGGTGGGATCGGCGGGATCCTGCGTTTCGTCGCGTTCCTGGGCATCCTCGCCGCGGCCGTCCTGCTCGTGATGGTCACCGTAGCTCGTCCGCTCCTGCGCGCCGTCGTCGTGCCGTGGGCGGAGGGCAACCCGGCCGCCCTGCGGATCGGGTTCGTCGAGGACCTCGTGCGCGAGGACATCGGCAACGCGCTCGCCGCGCCAGCGAGCGCAGACACCACCAAGGTCACGTTCGACGTCCAGTCTGGCGACACGCCGACCACCCTCGCGACGCGCCTCGCCTCCGCGAAGATCATCACCAGCGAGCGCGCCTTCCTGTTCGAGGCGCGGACCCAGGAGCTCGCCGCCAAGCTCACGGCCGGCAAGTTCGGCCTCTCCCTGAACCTCACGCCCGCGCAGGTGGTGGACGGGCTGATCAGGAACCGAATCCTCGTGAGCACGATCGACGTGACCTTCCGCGAGGGCCTGCGGCTCGAGCAGATGACGGCCAAGCTCATGACCGTCGTGGGTCTGCCGTTCGACGCCAAGGACTTCTACGGCCTTGTCACGAAGCCCACCGACGCCCTGCTTGGCGACTACCCGTGGCTGCTCGATGCCAAGGTCCATCCGAAGGGCACGACGCTCGAGGGGTTCCTGTATCCCGCCACCTACTCGATCCGGGTGGGCGATGCCCAGGCCACCACCGCCGACGGGCTGGTCCGGATGATGCTCAACGCGTTCTACGACCGGGTTGGCCAGGAGCGGCTGGACGTGCCGGATGCCCGCGGGCTGACCTTCTACCAGGTCCTCACGATGGCCTCGATCGTGGAGCGCGAGGCCGTCCTGGACGAAGAGCGACCGCTCATCGCCGGGGTGTACCAGAACCGGATCACGCCCAAGAAGTGGCCGACCCGCCTGCTCCAGTCCGACCCGACGATCTTCTACGTCCACGACACCATCAAGCTCGGCGACATGCCGATGGCCGAGTGGGTGAAGTACGTGTTCTGGGACTCGCTGCCCAAGGGCTACCAGCTGCCTGCCGAGCTGCCCGCCGCCATCGCCGGCTACAACACGTACACCAGCCGCGGCCTGCCGCCGGGGCCGATCTGCTCCCCGGCGGTCGCCTCGATCGACGCCGCCCTGACCCCGGACACCAAGACTGGGTACCTGTTCTTCATCGCCGAGGGCGACGGGACGGGGTCGAGCGCCTTCGCCAAGACCCAGACCCAGCACGACAGGAACGTCGCCAAGTACCGGAAGCCGTGACGTGACCGCGGACATCCCTGGAACGCGACCGGTGCCCGGGGACTACGCCCCGCCGCCCGACCAGCTGATGCGGCGCCGCTGGCTGGACGCCGACCGTGCGCACCGCCCGGGGCGGCTCGAGCGTCTGCGCGCACACATGGCGGAGGCAGGCGTCGACGCGTACTTCGGTGCCCGGCCGGAGCACATGCGATGGTTGACCGGCTTCACCCTGGGCGACGGCGAGGAGAAGGTCGCGGGCCACTCCGGGCAGTTCCTTGTCGGTGCGGACGAGGTCGTCCTGCTCGCGGACTCGCGGTATACCGTCCAGGCCCGACGGGAGGCACCCGAGGTGACGGTCGAGGACGTCGGCTACGACCTGCCAGGGGCGTGGGCCGGGCTGCTCGAGCGGCTCGGTGCCAGGCGCGTCGCGCTCGAGGCGGCAGCTATCCCGCACGCGGCGTGGACCCGACTCGAGGCGGCAGCCCCAGACGTGGAGCATCGCCCGGTCGATGGCTGGGTCGAGGCAATGCGGGCGACGAAGACCGCCGACGAGGTCGAGCGGATCCGCGCGGCGTGCGCCGTTGCCGACCGCGCGCTCTCGGCACTCCTGCCCGAGATCCGACCGGGCGTGACTGAGCATGACCTCGCGCTCCGCCTGGAGTGGCTGATCCGGACCGGCGGCGCGGAGGCGTTGGCGTTCGACGTCGCCTGCCTGTCGGGTCCCGAGGCCGCATTGCCCCACGGCGCCCCCGGCGATCGCCCCGTCCTCGACGGCGCCGTGCTCCTGTTCGACTTCGGCGCCCAGGTGGAGGGCTACCGCAGCGACATGACGCGGACGTTGTTCGTCGGGGAGCCGGCTGCGCGGGACCTGGCGCTGTACGACGTCGTGCGCCGGGCGCAGGCGGCGGTCATCGAGCGCCTCGAGGCGGCCGTCGCGGCGCGGGACGGCGGGCCGCTGCCGGACGGCCGGGCGCTCGACGCCGTCGCGCGGGCCGTCATCGACGCCGACGGACGCTGGCCGGCCTACGGCCACGGCCTCGGGCACGGGATCGGCCTCGCGACCCACGAGCTACCGCGCCTCGGGCGGGTCGCCCGCACCGAGGCGTTGCCGAGCCCGACGGTCACCTCCGTCGAGCCCGGGATCTACCTCGACGGCGAGACCGGCGTCCGGATCGAGGACCTCGTCCATCTCGACGTGGCGCGCGGGATTGCCGAACGGCTGACCGGCTTCCCGCGGGACGTCATCGTGCTCCACTCGCAAGGGTAGGATCCCGGCAGCGCCAGTTGGAGGGGCCAGGCATGACACGTCGACCGATCCGTATGCTCGCTGCCGCAGCGGCGTTGCTGCTGGCGCTGCTCGCCCTGCCGGGATCGGTCGCGGCGGACACCTGTGCCTGCGACCCGATCCAGCCGTTCCTCGTCGTGGACCGCTTCAACGAGATTCACGTCGTGTACCGCAACGCCGGTACGCCCGGGATCATCTACGCCTCGAACCGGACCGGCAGCTGGATCCGCAAGCGCCTCACGACGGCGAAGGACGAGCCGTACGCAATCGCAGTTGACGCGACCCAGCACACCTTCACCGTGTTCCAGCGCGAAGTCTCGAACGAGATGCGGTTCTACATGATCTCCAACCGGACCGGGTCGTGGGTGACGAGCCGGCTGTCGATCGTCCCGGCGGATGCCACGGGCGTGCGCATCGTCGTGGCACCGGATGGATCGCTCCACATGACGTTCGTCACCGACGAGATCTCGTGGTACGCGACGAACGCCAGCGGGACCTGGGTGAAGCGCCGGCTCGACCACGCCATGGGCAACAACGCGCAGGTCGCTGTCGACTCGCTGGGCAGGGTGCATCTCATCTTCAACCAGTGCACGAACGACGGGACCGGCACGTGCGATGAGGCGGGGATCTGGTACCAGACGAACGCCAGCGGCTCGTGGGTCACGACCCGGATCAGCACCGACCAGCAGGACTACGGCGAGGACCTCCTCGTCGACGCCGCGGGCAAGGTCCACCTCGTGTTCGTGCGTGAGTTCAACTCGCAGGCACAGCCGGACCTGCCCCTCGGCACGTACTACATGACCAACGCGACCGGCGTCTGGCGCACCGTCCGCGTTGCCGGGTCCGGGCGCATGGCGTCGATCGAGCGGACGAAGGGTGGCATCGTCGAGATCGTCTATACGCGGGTGGACGAGGGTCGCGGCATCTACCGGGCGACGAACGCGACCGGCGCCTGGGTGCGCACCACGCTCGTCTCCGAGTACGCCCTCTACCCGTCGGTCGGGATGGACTCGTATGGCCGTCTCCACATGGCGTTCATGCGGATGGCGATCGATCCGGGGGTGTACTACCTCACCAACCGCGGCGGCACGTGGTCGCGGCTGGAGCTCATGGACTGACGCCCGGAACCTCGTTGACGCGGGAACGGCAGCCGGTCCGGACCGCCGCCTCTGGTAGCATCCCCGCGCATACCCATCGACCCGCGGGGGAACGGCTGCACGCCTCCCCGACCGCGAACCGCGCCACCGGAGCACCGCCCCATGATCAGCACCGGCGAGCTGCGCAAGGGAGTCGTCATCGAGCTTGACGGCGAACTGTGGCAGATCCTCGACTACCACCACATCAAGATGGGCCGCGGCTCTGCCCAGGTCCGGATCAAGTTCCGGAATGTCAAGAAGGGCAGCACTGTCGAGAAGTCCTTCCAGGCGGGGGAGCGTTGGCCGCGCGCACAGATCGACCGTCGCCCGGTGCAGTTCCTGTACCGCGATGGCGACGACCTCCACTTCATGGAGACCGAGTCGTACGAGCAGTTCAGCCTGCGGGCCGAGACGCTCGACGACGCGATCGGCTTCCTCAAGGAGGGGATGACCGTCGACCGGACCTCGTACCTGGGTGACACGCTTGGGATCGAGCTCCCGATCACCGTTGACCTCAAGGTCCAGGAGACGGAGCCCGGCTTCGCCGGCGACACGGCCCAGGGCGCCCGCAAGAACGCGACGATGGAGACGGGCCTGGTCGTCGTCGTGCCGCTGTTCGTGACCGAGGGCGACACCCTCCGGATCGACACCCGCACCGGCGAGTACCAGACGCGCCTGTAGCCATGGCAGGCCGCGCGCCCGAGCCCCCGGACTGGCTGCTCCCGGCATGGGACGCGGTCCCCGACGACCCGGATGACGCCGCTCGCCGGCCGCCGGTCCCGGGCGGCACCTTCGGGCTCCGCGTCCGCACGGTCAGCGAGGTCAGCCGCGCGATCCGCGAGCGCGTCCGTGGCGACGACGGTCTCCGCGACCTGTGGGTCGAGGGTGAGGTCGGGCGGGTGACCGTGTCCACGGCAGGCCACGCGTACTTCACCCTGAAGGACGCCCGCGCGCAGCTCCAGTGCGTCTGGTTCCGGGACGACCGCGTCCGCTCGCCGTTCCAGCCGCAGACGGGCCTCCAGGTCGTGGCCCACGGGCGCATGGACCTGTTCGAGCCGCAGGGTGCGCTCCAGCTCTACGTGGAGGGGCTCCAGCCGTCGGGCTTCGGCAACCTCGCGATCCGCTTCGAGCAGCTCAAGGCCGCGCTGTCCGCCGAGGGGCTGTTCGATGCCGCGCGCAAGCGGCCGCTGCCGCCGCGCCCGCGGACCATCGCCGTCATCACGTCCCCGACCGGCGCCGTGTGGCGCGACGTGTGCACGGTCCTCGCGCGCCGCTGGCCGATGACGAGGGTGGTCCTCGTGGCCTGCCAGGTCCAGGGTGACGCCGCCCCCGCCAGCATCGTGACCGCGTTCCGGCGCCTGGAGCGCTGGATCGGCGAGCTCGACGGGGCCGGCCGGGGTGCGGAGGCGCCCGTCGTCACGATCCTCGCTCGTGGTGGAGGCTCGCTCGAGGACCTCTGGTCGTTCAACGACGAGCGGGTCGTCCGGGCTGTCGTCGCCCACCCGATCCCGGTCGTCTGCGGCGTCGGGCACGAGGTGGACGTGACGCTCGCCGACTTCGCTGCGGACGTCCGCGCTCCGACGCCGTCCGCAGCCGCCGAGCTCGTCGTGCCGGACCGGGAGGAGGCGCTCGCAGCCGTGGGGACGATGGGTCGCCGCACGGAGGCTGCCGTGGCCCGTCGGCTGCTGGCGGCGCGGCGCGACACCATGAACGAGGGCCGGGCCCTCGCGCGCCTGGAGCCACGGGCGCAGCTCGCCGCGTCCCGGGAGCGGGCCGGGCTGCTGCTCGACCGCGCCGCACGGGCGATCGACGACCGGCTCGCTGCCGCCCGTCGAGGCCAGGAACGGCTCGCCGCACGTCTCGCGCCGGTCCTGCCGGCGAGGCTCGCCGCGGACGCCCGGCGGCTGGAAGCGCTTGCGGTCCACGCGCCGAGGATCGTCGAGGTGCGGCTCGGGATCGCGACGACCCGACTGGCGGCCGCGGGTGCCTCGCTCGCCGCCCTGGGCCCGCAGGCGACCCTCGACCGCGGCTACGCGATCGTCCGGCGGGGCGATGACGGGGCGATCGTCCGTCGCGCCGCGGACGCGCCGCGGGGTGCGCCGCTCAGCCTGGCGCTCGCCGAGGGGACGCTCGCGGCCACGAGCGACGGGCCTACGGACCTCGACGGAGCAGGGGAGGCGGGGCGGCGATGACGGACCAGGTCATGGTCGGCAACGTCAGCGCCGCCATCGTGTTCCTGGGCATCGTCGGCCTCGTCGTCGTCATGGGGATCGTCGTCGGTATGATCGTCGCGGGCCGGCTCGACCGGCTCATGACGCCCGGGCCGCGGCCGCCGGCGGACGGGCCGGGCGCAGCAGCCGGGCCCGAGCGCGACCCAGCCCAACCCGAGGAGGAGCAGCAGCCGTGACCGACGCCACCGGGCCCGCCGACGTCGAGGCGCTCGCCTACGACGAGGCGTTCGCGGAGCTTCAGCGTGTCGTGACGGCGCTCGAGACCGGCGGCCAGTCCCTCGAGGCCACGATTGGCCTGTACGAGCGTGCCGTCGCCCTCCAGCGTCGCTGCGAGCGGCTCCTGGCCGAAGCCGAGCTGCGGGTCCAGCAGCTGCTCGCTCGCCCTGGGGGCACGCTCGGTGCCGTGGACGTGACGCCCGAGGAGGCCCAGGAGGCGTAGCGGGCGTGTCCATCGACCGTCGTCCATGAACCTGCTACCATCCGATATCACATAACGGCCGCGAGGCCGGAGTCACGGTGCGGCCCGATCCGCAGGCCCCTTGCCGGGCACGGGCGGGACGCGCAGCACCGCGGACGATCCGGGCGTCAGAGCCCGGTCAACGTGGACCAGCAGGAGCCGAGCCAGTGCCGATTCTCGACCGCCTCCAGGGGCCCGCTGAGCTTCGCGGCCTCTCCGAGCCGGAGCTCGTCCAGCTCGCGGGCGAGATCCGCGAGACCATCATCCGGACGGTCGCCGCGACGGGCGGCCATCTCGGTTCGTCGCTCGGCGTCGTCGAGATCACGATGGCGCTCCACCGCGTCCTCGAGTCACCGCGTGACCGCATCGTCTGGGACACCGGGCACCAGGCCTACGCGCACAAGCTGCTGACGGGCCGCCTCGATCGCTTCCACACCCTGCGCCAGCTCGACGGCATCGGCGGCTTCCCGCGCCGCTCGGAGTCGCCCCACGACGTGATGGACGGCGGCCACGCGGGCACCGGCCTCTCGATCGCCGAGGGCTTGGCCACGGCCCGCGACATCCGCCACTCGCTGGAGCGGATCGCGGTCGTGGTCGGGGACGCGGCCCTCCTGTCAGGCCTCAGCCTCGAGGCGCTCAACGACATCGGCCACCGCCAGAGCCAGCTGCTGATCGTCCTCAACGACAACGAGATGTCGATCAGCCCGTCCGTCGGCGCCCTCTCGAAGTACCTGTCCGAGATCAAGCTCTCCGTGGCCTGGCAGCAGAGCAAGGGCGCCTACGACCGTGTCACCGAGGCGATCCCGGTCGTCGGTCCGAGGATCGCCGAGGTCTCCAAGCGCTTCCGGCAGTCGGTCGTGTCCTTTGCCCAGCCCGGGCAGCTGTTCGAGGACCTCGGGATCACGTACATCGGCGTCATGCCGGGCCACGACCGTCGCCTGCTCGAGGAGACGTTCCGCCGCGCACTGGCGCTCAACGGGCCGGTGATCGTCCACGTCCGGACGCAGAAGGGGAAGGGCTACAAGCCCGCAGAGACCGACCAGGTGTCGTTCCACGGGGCTGCCCTGCCGCCGATCACGCTCGCGCCGGCGGCCGATACCCACGATCGGCTCGGCACCAGCACGACGAAGGAGGAAGCGGCCCCGCCGTCGGCGTCCGTGATGGCGGACCGCCGCTCGCCCGCCCACAACGCCGAGGGCCAGGCCGACCCGCCGAAGGTCGTCGTCGCGGACCAGAAGAAGACCCCCAACTACACGTCGTTCTTCGCCGAGGAGCTGGTCGTGCTGGGGGCGGCGGACCGCCGGATCGTCGGGATCACCGCGGGCATGCCCACGGGCACGGGTCTCAACAAGTTCCAGGCGGCGTTCCCGGACCGGTTCATCGACGTCGGGATCGCGGAGCAGCACGCGGTGACCCTGGCTACCGGTCTCGCGCTGGCGGGCATGCGCCCGGTCGTCGCGCTGTACTCGACGTTCCTCCAGCGGGCGTTCGACCAGACCGTCCACGACGTCTGCCAGAACGACGCGCCGGTGCTCCTCGCGGTCGATCGGGCGGGGCTCGTGGGTGAGGACGGCACCAGCCACCAGGGCATGTTCACCATCCCGGCGCAGCGGATGCTGCCCAACCTCGTCGTCGCGAGCCCCAAGGACGAGCAGGAGCTCCGCTCCCTCCTGCACACCGCCATGGCCCAGGACCACCCGTTCGCGCTCCACTACCCGCGCGACGCGGGCTTCGGCGTCCCGGCGCACGATCCCGAGATCATCCCCGTGGGGCGGGGCGAGGTCCTGCGCGATGGCCGGGACCTCCTGTTCGTGACGTTCGGTCCGATCACGTCGCGGGCGCTCGAGGTGGCTGACGCGCTCGAGGCCCTGGGCTGGTCGACGGGCGTGCTCAACGCTCGGTTCGTGAAGCCGCTCGACCGGCAGCTGATCCTCGACCAGGCGCGCGGCAAGCAGCTCGTCGTGACGTTCGAGGAGAGCGTCGTCACCGGCGGCTTCGGATCCGCCGTCCTCGAGGCCTTCGAGGAGGCCCGGATGACGGACGCTGCCTACCGTTCGATCCCGGTCCGGCTCATCGGAATCCCCGGCGACCGGTTCGTCGACCACGGCTCCGTCACGGACCTGCGGCGGCTCATCCGCCTGGATGTTCCCGGGCTCACGGCGCAGGTCACCGAGACCATCGCGCAGCTGGGCATCACCGCGGGCGCCGTCGAACAGAGCTAGCGCGCCAGGCGACCATCGGGCCGGTACACCCTGGTGCAGTCGCCTGTGCCACGATAGGACCATGGCGACGGCGACCACCCGGCGGATCCGGCTCGACCAGCTCCTGGTGGAGCGTGGCCTGGTTCCGTCGCGGTCCCGCGCGCAGGCGCTCGTGCTGGCGGGAGCGGTCCGGGTCGGAGAGGGCGACGCCGCCCGCCGGGACCGGAAGGCGGGCGACCTCGTGGCGCGCGACGTGGTCATCGAGCTCGCAGAGGGTCGCCAGTGGGTCAGCCGCGGGGCGCACAAGCTCATCGCGGCGCTGGACGCGTTCGAGGTGGTCCCCGGGGGCCTGGTGGCGGCGGACATCGGCGCCTCCACCGGAGGGTTCACGGACGTCCTGCTCGCCCGCGGTGCGACGCGCGTCTACGCCATCGACGTCGGCTACGGACAGCTGGCAGAGCGCTTGCGCGGCGACGAGCGCGTGATCTCCATGGAGCGGGTCAACGCCCGGACGCTCGAGGCCGGCATGCTCCCGGAACCCGTGGACCTCGCCGTGGTCGATGTCTCGTTCATCTCGCTCGGGCTCGTCCTCGGGCCCATCAGGTCCGTGCTGCGCGATGGGCGCGGCCCGATCCTCGCGCTCGTCAAGCCGCAGTTCGAGGCGGGCAAGGCGGACGCGAAGGGCGGCGTCGTCCGCGATCCCGTGGTCCATCGCCGCGTCCTGCTCGAGACCGTGGCGCGCGCAGCGGCGCTCGGGATCGGCACGCGTGCCGTCGTCGCCTCGCCGATCCTCGGCCCGGAGGGCAACAGGGAGTTCATGGTCCACCTCCAGGCCGGCCCGTCGTGCGCGGAGATCGACGATCGCATCGACGAGGCGGTCGCGGCTGCATGGGAGGCCGCCGGGTGACCGTCAAGCGCATCGGGTTTGCGTACAACCCCACGAGCGAGGACGCCCTCGAGCTGCGCGAGCGGGCCGCCGGCTGGTGCCGGATGCACGGGGTGGAGCAGTGGGCGGCGCCGGCGGGCGAGAGCACCCAGAACCTCGACGAGCTGCGCCGGACCGACATCCTCGTCGTCCTCGGCGGGGACGGGACCTTCCTGCGCGCGGCCCAGTCGATCGCCGTCGTGGACGTCCCGATCCTCGGGATCAACCTCGGCAAGGTCGGCTTCCTCTCGATGGCGGAGGCGAACCAGCTCGAGCCCGTGCTCGAGAAGCTCAAGGCCGGCGCGTACACGCTGCGCGAGCGGATGGCCCTCACCGGCCAGATCCTCCAGGCGGGCCGGACCCCGGACGGGACGTTCACGGCCCTCAACGACATCGTCGTGGCGCGCGGCTCCCTGGCGCGCGTGGTCCGCCTGGACGTGACCATCGACGAGTCGCACCTCGCCACGTTCGTCGCGGACGGGCTCGTCGTGTCCAGCCCGACAGGCTCGACCGGCTACTCGTTCTCGGCGGGCGGCCCGATCCTGGACCCGCAGAGCCGTAACCTCGTGGTGACCCCGATCGCGGGCTACCTGTCCGCGATCCGCTCGATCGTCGTGTCGCCGACCCAGGTCGTGCGTGCCCGGGTCATCGACGCGCACGAGGCGCTCGTGTCCATCGACGGGCGCGAGGATCGCCGGATCCAGGTCGGCGATGTGGTCGAGGTCCGCGCCCTCGAACGGCCGATGCGCTTCGTCGAACCGGCGGGCGCGCTCCCGTTCTGGGACCTGCTGCGGACCAAGGTGGAGCTGCTGCCGTCGTGACGGGAGCCCGCGGACGATGACGCTGCCGCCGCCGGAGCGGCCCGGGCGACTGCTCGAGCTCGCCGTCACGGACCTCGCGCTCATCGACCGGCTGCGGCTCACCTTCGCGCCCGGTCTCAACGTCCTCACCGGGGAGACCGGCGCCGGCAAGAGCCTGCTGATCGACGCGCTGGGCCTGGCACTGGGCGCGCGCGCCGACTCGACGCTCGTCAGGCACGGGGCGGAGAGCGCGCGCGTCGAGGCCCTGTTCGACCGCCTCCCGGAGCCGCTGATCGCTACCCGCGAGGTGAGCGTCATGGGTCGCTCGACGGCACGCCTGGACGACGAGACGGTCACGGCCGGGCGGCTGGGGCTCGCGATCGGGCCGCTGGTCGAGATCCACGGCCAGCACGACCAGCAGCGGCTCCTGGACGAGGATTGGCAGCGGGACCTGCTCGACGCCTTCGGCGGGCACCAGGGTGCGCGCGCGGCGGTCGGGGAGGCCGTCGACCGCTGGCGCCACAACCGGGCGGCGCTCGCCGCGCTGGCGATGGACCCCCGGGAGCTCCTGCGCCGCCAGGAGCTGCTGGAGCACGAGGCCGCCGAGATCGCCGGCGGGGCGCTCCGGCCGGGCGAGGCCGCGGAGATCACCGCACAGCTGGCGGCCGCCCAGCACGCCGAGACGATCGCTTCCGGTGCCGTCGACGTGCGCGAGATCCTCGTTGGGGAGCGTGTCGGCGCCCGGGAGCAGATCGCGAAGGCTGGCCACGAGCTACGCTCCATCGCGCGGCTCGACGCCCGGTGGGAGAGCCTCGCCGATCGTCTCGCCGGGCTGGACGCGGAGGTCGAGGACGTCGCGGCGGAGGTCCGCGTCCTGGCCGAGACCGTCGACCACGATCCGGCGTCGCTCCAGGCCCTCGAGGACCGGCTGGGCGAGATCCACCGGCTGCTCCGGCGGTACGGCGACGACGAGGCGTCCGTCATCGAGCACGGCGAGCGCTCCGCGACCGAGGCGGAGCGCCTGCGGGGCCTCGAGGACGAGCGGGCGCGGCGCGCGGCCGAGGACGGCCAGCTGCTGCTGGAGGTCGCGGACGCAGCGGCGTCGCTGTCGATCCTGCGGTCGGGGACGGCGGGCGAGCTGGGCACGGCCGTGTCGTCCGTCCTCGCGGAGCTCGGGTTCCCGGCGGACGCGTTCGAGATCGCCCTGGGCCGGCGCCCCGCGGCCCGCGACGACCCCGCGGTCGAGGTGGACGGCGACGCGGTCGCCTTCGACGCGAGCGGCATCGACACCGTCGTCTTCCAGTTCCGGCCCAACGCCGGCGAGCCCGCCCGGCCGCTCGCGAAGATCGCCTCGGGCGGGGAGCTCTCGCGCGTCGCCCTGGCCGTCAAGCAGGTCCTCGCGGACGTCGACGCGACGCCGACGCTCGTGTTCGACGAGATTGACACGGGGATCGGGGGCCGCAGCGCGGACCCGGTCGGCCGCAGCCTGTGGACCCTGGCCCGCGAGCACGAGGTGCTGTGCGTCACCCACCTGCCACAGATCGCGGCGTACGCGGACGCGCACTACCGGATCGCGAAGCGGGAGCGCGACGGGCGGACGGTGACCGAGATCGTCCGCCTGGACCGGCCTGAGCGCGAGCGCGAGCTCGCCCAGATGATCGGCGGCACGGAGGGCGGCGAGGCTGCGCTCCTGTCGGCCCGGGAGCTGCTCGACCGCGCCGAAGGCTGGACCGCCCCGCGCCTCGCCGACGCGGTCGCCTGAGCAGGGTGGTCACGGCGGCACGCGACCTCGACGCCGCCATCGAGGAGTACCTGTCGTACCTGCGAGTCGAACGGGGGGTGGCCGATGCGACGCTGCGGGCGTACCGCGCGGACCTCACCGACTTCGCGATGAGCCGCGGTGCGGTCGCGACCTGGGCGGACGGACCCGTGGTCGCGCAGCGCTATCTCGCCGCACGCGCGCGCCGGGGCCGCCCCAACGAGCCGGGCCTGGCCCCGACGAGCCTCCGCCGCCGGACGGCGTCCATTCGCAGCTTCTACCGGTTCGCGTACGGCGACGGGCTGATCGCGACCGACGTCGCGGCCCATCTCGACCTGCCCCGCCAGCCACGCCTGCTGCCCGAGACGCTCACCGTTGACGAGACCGTGCGCCTGCTCGAGGCGGCCGGTGATGCGCCGCCCGACGGTGCGACGCCATCCGACGCGGACGGCATGCGGCTCCGCGACCGGGCGCTCCTGGAGCTGCTCTACGCGGCCGGCCTTCGCGTGTCCGAGGCCCTCAGCCTCGACCTCCATAATCTCGCGCTCGACGCGGGCTTCGTGCGCGTCATCGGCAAGGGCGACAAGGAACGGGTCGTGCCCGTGGGCGAAGTCGCGATCGAGTGGCTGGGTCGCTACCTCGCGTGGCCGCGTGGGAGCTGGCTCGCGCGAGCCGGCGAGGGCGACGGGCCTGGCTCGCCCGTCTTCGTCACCCAGCGTGGCTCCCGGATGGGGCGCCAGCAGGCCTGGCACGTCGTGAAGTCCGCCGCACTCGTGGGCGGGCTCGGGGACCGCGTCTCGCCGCACACGCTGCGGCACTCGTTCGCGACCCACCTGCTCGAGGGTGGGGCCGACCTGCGGGTCGTCCAGGAGCTCCTCGGACATGCGAGTATCTCCACGACCCAGCTGTACACGCACCTGACCGGGGAGCGGATCCGCGAGGTCTATGCGCGGGCCCACCCGCGGGCCTGAGGAGGACGAGGGGTTCGATGGCGAACTACACAGACACCCTGCTGGCATCGGGCGAGCGGATCATCCGGCGAGCCCACCAGCACTGGTTCGTGTTCATCGCGAACGCCCGGTTTGCCGTGATCGCGGTCCTGGTCGCGATCGGGTTGTTCATCGTCCGCAGCGCATTCAACCTCTCGGGCACGATCGTCGACGTCCTCGGGGCGATCACGCTTCTCCTGTTCGCGTTCGGGGTGCTCTCGCTGGTGTGGAGCGTCCTGCGCTTCCGCAACGAGGAGTACCTGATCACCAACCGCCGGCTGATGCACGCCGAGGGCGTCATCAACAAGAAGACGACTGACTCCTCGCTCGAGAAGATCAACGACGCGGTCCTCACCGAGTCGGTGTTCGGGCGGATGTTCGGGTTCGGGGACCTCGACGTGCTCACGGCCTCGGAGGAGGGCGTCGAGCGGCTGCGGATGCTGCGTGACGCGAAGTCGTTCAAGAAGGCGATGATCGAGGCCAAGCACGAGCTGGAGCTGGAGCTCACCCGGCCGACGATGCCGCCGCTGCGCAGCGAGCCCGCACCGGTCGCGGTTCCGGCCGCACCCGTTGCGGCTGCGCGGGCCCCGCCCCCGCCGGCCGCGACGGCCCCGGCAGTCGAGAAGGACATGTCCACCCGCACGGACGAGGTGGCCGACGCGCTCGACCGCCTGGGCGAGCTTCGCGACAAGGGCCTGATCACCCCCGAGGAGTTCGACGCGAAGAAGCGGCAGCTGCTCGAGCGGCTGTAGGCCGGCCGCCGGGCCGCGTCGGGCCAGACCGGTAGGATAGGCGACACCTCCCTCCGACCCGCTCCGAGGTCCGCGTGCTCATCCAGCAGGAACCCGTCCTTGCGATCGTCCTCGTGGCGATCTTCCTCCTCGTGGCCTACCCCGTCCACGAGTTCGCCCATGCCTGGGCGGCGTACATGCAGGGCGACGCCACGGCCAAGCTGTTCGGCCGCCTGACGCTCAACCCGATCGTCCATTTCGACCGTGTCGGGGGAACGCTCACAGCCCTGTCGCTCCTGTTCAGCCCGATCCTCTTCGGGTGGGCCAAGCCGACGCCCGTGAACCCCTCCAACTTCCGCGACCGGCGCAACGGCGACGTCATCGTCGCGATGGCCGGACCCGTCTCGAACATGCTGATGGCGGTGCTCGGCGCCTTCGTGTTCCGGCTGCTCGACGCGCTCAACGTCGCGGCCCCGGACCTCGTGGTGATCGGTGTCTACTACTTCGTCGCCTTCAATGTCCTGCTGGCGATCTTCAACCTCATCCCGATCCCGCCGCTCGATGGTTCGGCGCTCCTCTTCCGCTTCCTGTCGCCCAGCCAGGTGTGGCAGGTGCGCCCGCTGCTCGCCCAGTACGGGTTCATCCTCCTGATCGGCCTGTTCCTGATCGGGGGGAGCTTCCTTGGCGACCTCATCTTCGGCGTTGCGCGCGTCCTGGTGGGCCGCTAAGGCCCGCCAGCTCCGGACGCACGTCATGGCTCGCGTGAGCGAGGACGAGCGCCGGACGCTGGCGGCCTGGATGCGACTCGCCGAGATGGAGCTGTTCGACTCGATGCACGTCGCCGACCGCCGGCACGGGCTGGACGTCGTCGCGGCGCTGCGCCGTTCGGGCGTGACGGACCGTGACGTGCTCGCGGCGGGGCTCCTCCACGACTGCGCCAAGGGCGACACGGGCGCGCTGCCGCGGGTCGCATGGTCGCTGGGCGAGGCGTTCGGCCCCGGGTTCCTACGGGTGGCCCGGCGGGTTCCGGGCTGGGACGGCGCGCTGGACCGGCTGCGGGACCACGCCGAGGCATCGGCCACCGCGGTCGAGGCCGCCGGCCTGCCGTCGTTCGCCGTGGACCTCGTCCGGTACCAGGCGACGCCGCGCGATGCGCGCTACGGCGCCCTGTTCCACGCCGCGGACGAGGCCAGTTGATGACCCTCCCCGGCCGGGCCGCAGGTCCCGCGATCGCGTTCGGTGAGGGTCGGCGACCCGAGGCCGCGACCCGCGTCACGCTGCCCGCGTTCGACGGCCCGCTGGCCCTCCTCCTCGCCCTCATCGAGGCACGCCAGCTCGACGTGCTGACGGTGCCGCTCGGGGCCCTCGCGGGTTCGTACCTCGACGCGCTCGCCTCGCTCGACGACGACCGGATGGGCAACGTCTCGGCGTTCATCGCGGTCGCAAGCCAGCTGATCCTCATCAAGTCCCGGGCGATGCTGCCGCGGCGCGTGGTCGAGGGCGCGGTCGCGCTCACCGACGATGGCCCGGACCCGGAGGCCGAGCTGCGCGCCCGGCTGATCCTGTATCGCGCCTTTCGCGATGCCGGGGTCCGCCTGCTCGAGACGGCGCAGGCACGCGTCGGCATGTTCCACCGGGAGCCATCGGCGGCACGCGTCGCCGGGCTGGCCGGGGCACGACCACCGGCCGCGGTACCGCTGTCGCCACAGGTCCTGGTGGACGCGCTCGATGGCCTGGCGCGCATCGTGCCCCCGCCCCCGCCGCCGCCCGAGACCATCCGTCGCACGATCCTGCTCGCCGAGCGGGCGCAGCTGATCCGGTCCGCCCTCCGCCACGCCGATGTCATCGTGCTCCAGGACCTGCTCCGGGGCGTGCACGACCGCGTCGTCGTCGCTGTCACCTTCCTCGCCATGCTGGAGCTCATGAAGCGCCGCGAGATCGTCGTCGAGCAGGTCGAGCCGTGGGGCCCGATCATGGCGAGGCGCACGACCGCCGAGGAGCGGGCCGCCGCCGGCGTCTCCGGCGCCATCGACGAGGAGGCACCCCTGGACGAGTCGCTGGAGTCGTTCGCGTGACGGGTCGCGACGACGTCCTGCCTACGGGGACGGAGACACTGGTCGCGGCGGTCGATGCCGCGGTCGCTGCCGACGGTGGCGAGCTCACCGAGGCGCAGCTCGAGGCACTCCTGTTCGTCGCGGAGAAGCCGCTCAGCCGGCGCGAGATCGGCCAGCTCGCGGGGGTCGACCGGGCGACGGTCGATGCGCGTCTCGGTGACCTCGAGGTGTCGCTTGCCCGCCGCGGGATCCGGCTCGTCGTGGCCGGGGAGCGGGTCGAGCTCGCGACGGCGCCCGAGGCCGGCGCGCTCGTCGCTCGGTACGTGGGCGCGGACGCCGTCCGCCTGTCGCCGGCCGCGCTGGAGACCCTCGCGATCGTCGCGTACCGCCAGCCGGTCACGAAGTCCGCCATCGAACGGGTCCGCGGCGTGGACTCCGACTACACGGTCCGCGCGCTCATGCACCGGCGGCTCGTGGTGGAGCAGGGGCGGTCCGAGGCGCCCGGTCGCCCGATCCTGTACGGGACAGGCTTCGAGTTCCTCGAGCGTTTCGCGCTTTCGTCGCTCGAGGAGCTGCCGCTCCTGGACCTCGACATCGCGGCCCGGCTGATCGACTCGGAGGGGGAGGGGAGCGAGCCCGCCCCCGAGCCCGGGCTCGACGCCGCGCCCGCCGTCGACGCGGTGACCCCCTCCACCCCCGGCGACGGCTGACGTGCCGCCCGAGCGCATCTCCAAGGTGCTCGCGGCCGCAGGCGTGGCCTCCCGGCGCGGCGCCGACGAGCTCGTGACCGCGGGCCGGGTCCTCGTCGATGGCCGACCCGCCGTCCTCGGGGAGCGGGTCGATCCGACGTACCAGGCGATCGAGGTGGACGGGGCGCCGATCGGTGGCGCCGAGACCCGCGCGCGCCCGATCTACCTCGCCCTCCACAAGCCGGCAGGGGTGACATCCACCGTTCGCGACCGCCATGCGGACACCACCGTGGTGGATCTCGTGCCCCAGGAGCTGGCGCGCAGCGCGCGGCTGTACCCGGTGGGTCGCCTCGACCAGGACTCCGAGGGCCTGATCCTCCTGACCAACGACGGCGACTGGGCGGAGCACGTCCTCCATCCCCGGTACGGCGTCGAGCGCGAGTACGCCGTGGGGCTCTCGCGGATGCTCACGCGCGACCAGGCGGAGTCCCTGGAGACCGGCGTCGAGCTGGCCGAGGGCGTGGCGACCCTCACCGGGCTCCGCGGCCAGACGCGAACCGAGGACCGCCGCTTCGACGACCTCCTGGAGCCGCCGCCGGAGATGGGCATCGTGTGGGTCCGATGCACTATCCACCAGGGGTGGAAGCGCCAGTTGCGACGAATGTTCGCGACGGTCGGGTCGCCCGTCCGGCGTCTCGTCCGGGTGCGCATCGGGACGATCCGCCTCGATGACCTCGCAACCGGCGATGTCCGCCCGCTGACGCCCGCGGAGGTCCGCCGGCTTGCGCCGCGCGGGCGGTCCGGGTCGGCCCCGGCGCAACGATGAGCTTCCTCGACCGGTTTCGCGGCCAGCAGGCTCCGGCCTGGGCGTCGTTCTTCACGCGCGCCGACTTCGAGCACTTCCGGGGGGTGGTGGCTGCGGACTTCGCCCGCCGCGGCTGGCGCTTCATCGAGGATGGCGACGGCCTGGTCGTCAACCCCGACGACCCCGAGACCCGGCGCGAGTTCGGCCTCGTCAACCTGGCCCAGCAGTGTCATCTCGAGGACCGGGACGCGTGGCCCGGGATCATCGAGGGTCACTTCGACGGGCTCGATGCGGCATTCGCGTCGGAGGGCGAGGTCCCCACGACGTGGGAGGAGGCCCGCTCGATCATCAAGCTGCGGCTGGCCGGGCCCGAGGTCGCGTTCCCGGAGGACGTCGTGCGCTATCCCGTCGCGCACGGCCTGGACGCAGCCCTCGTGCTCGACCTGCCGACGACCATCGCCTACCTCCGGCGGGACGCCATCGCCGAGTGGCCGGCGGTGGACGAGCTGCACGCGGTGGCCCTCGCGAACATGCGGGCGGAGGAGCCGCCCGAGCTGGAGGTCATCGACGCCCAGGGCGCGCCGATCACCTGGCTCACCGGCGAGAGCTTCTTCGTGGCCAGCCGGATCCTGTTCCTGGGGGAGGTGCTGGACGCGACCGGACCGTACGGCGTCCTCGTCAGCGTCCCGACCCGCCACATGCTGCTGGCCCACCCGATCCGGGACGCGCAGGTGATCTCGGCCGTGAACAGCCTCACCGTCCTCGCGACGAACATCCACCGCGACGGGCCCGGGTCCGTGTCACCGGCGCTGTTCTGGTGGCACGCCGGCGCGATCACCGTGATCGACACGACGTTCGACGGCAAGCGCATCGAGGTCACGCCGCCACCGGCGTTCGTCGAGGTGCTTGAGGCGCTCGTCCCGGGCACGGTCTCGTAGGCCCGCTATCCTGCTGCCATGCCCGCCCGCCCCCGATCCACCAGCCCTCGCATCGTCGTCGCGCTCGACGGTCCCGCGTCCAGCGGCAAGAGCTCGGTCGGGGCCGCCGCGGCCGCGCAGCTCCACCTGCGGTTCGTCGATACCGGGCTGTTCTACCGTGCGCTCACGGCGCTGGCCATGCGCGAGGGCGTGTCGCTCACGGACGCGGCCGCGATCGTGGCGCTCGTCGACCGGGTGTCGCTCGGCGACGACGGGACGGGCCGACTGACGCACGTGCTGCTCGACGGGGTGGATGCAACAGACGAGGCGCGGGCCCCGAACGTGGATTCGAATGTCTCCGCGGTCGCCCGTCTGGCCGAGGTCCGCGCCGCGCTCCTGGAGCGCCAGCGGGCGCTGGTGGCTGACGGCGGCATCGTCGTCGCCGGGCGCGACATCGGCACCGTGGTCCTGCCGGACGCGGACCTCAAGCTGTTCCTCGACGCCTCGGTCGAGGAGCGCGCGTTGCGGCGGATCGAGGAGCGTGGGCTTGACCCCGCCGGCGACGAGGCCGAGGAGGTCCGCGAGCAGCTGCGCATCCGCGATGCGATCGACACGGGCCGCGCGGTTGCGCCCCTGCGCGCCGCCGCCGACGCCGTCCATGTCGTCACCGATGGCAACGTGTTCGACGAGACCGTGGAGATCGTGGCCGCCGAGATCGCCCGGGTGATGCTCACGCCGAAGGCCGTGCCCGCAGCGAAGGCCGTGCCCGCAGCGAAGGCCGTGCCGGCGCCCGCGTCGAAGGCCCGCGCCCGCAAGCCCGCGGCACCCGTGCCCGATGCCGCCACCCCGGCATCGGAAGCCGACGCCGCTGCATCGACGCCCGAGTCTGCCCTCGATGCGCCCGCCGTGATGGCGACCGCACCCTCCGAGCCTGAAGCGCCCGTCGCGGCGCCCACTGGCCCGCAGCCCACGACGATCCCCGCACCGGTCCCGGTCCGCGTCGTCGCGCCAGCTCCGCCCCGCGCGCGCCTGTCCCTCCTCGAGACGGCAATGCGCCTCGACAATGACCAGTCGATGCTCGTCCGGATGGCGTCCCTCGTCTCGCGCATCGTCGCCCGGGCGCTGGCCAACGTCGAGGTCACGGGCCTCGAGCGGATCCCGCGCACCGGTGCCGTGATCCTCGCCATCAACCACATCTCGAATGCCGACGCGTTCGTCTCCGGCGCCTGGATCACACCCGCGCTCCACAAGCGCCGGATCCACTGGCTGGGCAAGAAGGAGCTGTTCGGGTGGCCCGTGTTCGGCTGGGTGGCGGCGAACGGTGGCGTTCATCCCGTCGACCGGGGCGCGGCAGACATCGAGGCCTTCCGCCTGGCCACGAGGATCCTCGACAGCGGGTACGTGCTGCTGGTGTTCCCCGAGGGGACGCGCAGCCCCACGGGCGAGCTCCAGGAGGCGAAGGACGGCGCCGCGATGCTGGCGCTCCGGACCGGTGCCTCGATCGTTCCGATCGGCGTGAACAACTCGGACGCCGTATGGAAGAAGGGCCAGAAGGTGCCGATGCCCTTCCCGCGGCGCACGATCGAGGTCCGGATCGGCGAGCCGTTCCGGATCGCGGACCTCGTGCCCGGGGGGACTGACCGGCGGACCGCGAAGGCAATCGCCACCAAGGCGATCATGGGCCGCATCGCCGAGCAGCTGGACCCCCGCCACCGTGGCGTGTACGCCGATGCCGTCCGCGAGGCGACCTCGTCCGAGGCCTAGCCAGCAGGGGACCGCAGAGGCGGGAACCCGGCACGTGTGCGAACATCGGACCGATATGGGTACGGTGCAGGAAGTCCGAATCGCGAAGCGCACAGGCTTCTGCTACGGCGTTCGCGAGGCGATTGACAAGGCGAAGGAGTCGGCCGCGGCCGGCAAGCTGACGCATACGCTGGGCCAGGTCGTCCACAACGAAGGCGTCATCAACGACCTCCAGCAGGCAGGGGTCCGGAGCGTCGACAGCCTCGACGACGTGGACCATGGCGCGGCGGTCGTCATCCGAGCCCACGGCGTGAAGCCCGAGGTCTTCGAGCGTGCGGAGGCCCGCGGCCTCGAGGTCATCGACGGCACCTGTACCTGGGTCATCCAGGAGCAGCGCCAGCTCCAGGAGCTGGTCGCGGACGGCTACACCATCGTCCTGCTCGGGACGCCGAAGCACCCCGAGGTCGTGGGCCTGCTGGGGTTCGCGCCGGACGCGATCGTCGTGGACGAAGAGGAGGACTGGGGCGCGATCCCACGCCGCAAGCGCATGGCCCTCATCACCCAGTCGACGCAGCCGCCCTGGAAGTTCGAGAAGCTCGCGGCGTTCATGGTCAGCCGCGCCCACGAGCTCAAGATCGTCAACACCGTGTGTCCGGTCACCATCCGCCGCCAGGAGGACACCCTCGAGACAGCACGCGAGGTGGACCTCATGGTCGTCGTCGGCGGGCGTCATTCCGCGAACACCAAGGAGCTGACCCGGCTGTGCCAGATCGCCGGCACGCCCGCGGTGCAGATCGAGAACGCGAAGGACCTCATCGACCCGGTGCCGTTCGACGGCGTCCGCGTCGTCGGCGTTACCGGCGGTACGTCCACCCCGATCGAGGACCTGCGCGACGTCACGGAACGGATCTTCCGGCTCGCGGGCACGCCCGACGTGCAGGCCCGCGCGACGGAGCTCGCCTGCGAGGCGCTCGATGGCGCCGCTACGCCGGCCGGCCGCACGACGTCGCTGCCCAGCCCGACGGTTTCCGCGGGCGCTGCCTGACCGTGGTCTCACGGTCTGTCGGCCTGCCCGTCGTCGCGTTCGTCGGGCGTCCCAACGTCGGCAAGAGCACGCTGTTCAATCGCGTCGTGGGTGACGGACGCGCGGCCATCGTCGAGGACCGCGCCCGGACCACGCGGGACCGCCTGTATGGCCGCGCGGAGTGGAACGGCCGCCGCTTCCTGGTCGTCGATACCGGCGGCCTGGAGATCGCGCCCGGCGACCCGATCGAGGAGCAGGTCCAGGTCCAGGCGCGCCTCGCGATCGCGGAGGCGGACGTCATCGTGTTCATGGTCGATGCGGCCATCGGGCCGACGCCCGCGGACATCGACGCCGCCGACCTCCTGCGCAGGGCCACCAAGCCCGTCCTCGTGGCGGCGAACAAGGCCGACAATGACCGGCGAGAGCTCGACGCCGCAGAGTTCTACGCGTTCGGCTGGGAGGAGACGTTTGCGATCTCTGCCAGCCACGGCCGCGGCGTCGCCGATCTGCTCGACGCGGTCGTGTGGGCGCTGCCGCCCGAAAGCGACGCCGAGATCGCCCGCAAGGCGCGCGAGGATGAGGCTGAGGCGTTCGCGAAGGAGATGGCCCGCGCCCGTCCGACGCCGTTCGTCGTGGGCGAGTCGGACGACGACGACGACGGCACGGACGACGACGACGACGCCGAGGCAGGCTCGGCCGACGATGTCGCGGCGCGCTGGGACGCGGCGATGGCCGCGGACAACGACGACCCGCCGGCGATCGCCTTCGTCGGTCGGCCGAACGTCGGCAAGTCCAGCCTGCTCAACGCGCTGATCGGCGACTCGCGGATGATCGTCTCGGCGATCCCGAACACGACCCGTGACGCCATCGACACGACGATCCCGTGGGGCCGCAGCGAGGTCGTCCTGATCGACACCGCCGGCATCAAGCGCCGGGGCAAGGTGGCAAGCGGTCCGGCCGCCGAGAAGTACTCCACGATGCGGGCGCTCAAGGCGATCTCGCGTGCGGATGTCGCGGTCCTCGTGCTCGACGCGGCCGACGGGCTCACCGCACAGGATGCCCACGTGGCGGGCTACGTCATCGACGAAGGCAAGGGCCTCATCATCGCGGTCAACAAGTGGGACCTCATCGAGGACAAGACGCCCAAGTCCTTCGACGAGCTGGTCGAGACGCTCCGCCGGGAGCTCAAGTTCATCGACTATGCACCGATCGTCTCGATCAGCGCGAAGACCGGCCAGCGCGTGACGAAGGTGCTGGAGCTCGCGGTCGACGTGTGGGGGGAGCGCCGCAAGCGCATCTCCACGGGCGAGCTCAACCGGGTGATCTCGGCGGCTGTCGAGCGCACGCCGCCGGCGGTCGTCCACGGGCGGCGGGCGAAGATCCGGTACTCGACCCAGGTCGGCGTCGCGCCGCCGACGTTCGTGCTGTTCACCACGGACCCGGAGTCGATCCACTTCTCGTACCGGCGCTACCTCGAGAACCGGCTGCGCGAGACGTACGACTTCACGGGCACGCCGATCCGCCTCGTCTTCCGCGCCCAGGTCCGCGAGAAGCGCCCGAAGAAGGGCCGCACCCACCGCTAGGTTGGGGACTCGCCGCCGCAAGCGCGAACGCGGCGGCGCGTGAGCGCGTGAGCGCGGCGCGTGAGCGCGTGAGCGCGGCGGCGCGTGAGCGCGGCGGCGCGTGAGCGCGGCGGCGCGTGAGCGCGTGAGCGCGTGAGCGCGTGAGCGCGTGAGCGCGTGAGCGCGTGAGCGCGTGAGCGCGTGAGCGCGGCGGCGCGCATTCACGCCTGGATCAGTTTGACGGTGTCCCCGCACGGCCTGCGCCCCGAAACCCGGGTTTGGGCCCCGCGGCCATGCTTGGACGGGGACGTTCTGATGCCTCGGTGCATCAGGGGCGCCGTTGTGGCAAGCCGGGTGGATCGGTGAAGACCCTCCGTGGGCGGCCGGGGCAGTCGAGTCAAGAGCGGCACAGTTGGGGAGCGGCACAGGATGCTAGACTCGTCGCCCTCGGGGCGTGGCGCAGCCTGGTAGCGCACCTGAATGGGGTTCAGGAGGTCGAGCGTTCGAATCGCTCCGCCCCGACCACTCTCTCACGCACGAATGAGCCCTCGGAGCGATCTGGGGGCTTTCGCCTTGGGGCCGTACCTGACGCCTTGCCCGACCCGCCCGTGGCGTCAGGATCCAGCGACCGTGGGGCGCGCCCCAGTCGGCCGAGTTGTCACGACCGGGGCGCACCGGTGGTACGCGCGGCGACCCCGAATGGATGCATCCGGCCGCGCGCGCCGGAGCGCAGCAGCCGTCAGCGCCCGACGACCCGGCGCCCGTTCTCGTGGGTCACGCCGTCGCAGGTCCCGTTCTTCGCGAACACCAAGGCGATGTGGTAGCCGGTTGCTCGCCACTGGAGCAACTCCCGGCCACCGGGCAGGGTCGTCACGATCGACGGCTCGCCGGCGACCTTGATGATCTCCTTGCGGCGTTTGCCCTTGAGCGTCCCGAGGCTGACGAAGCGTTTGCGCAGGACGCGTCCGGGCCTGCGGACATAGATCGGGATCACGAGCGCCACAACGGTCGCCACGACGAGCGCGATCAGCGCGACCTGTCCCGAGTCCAACGGTGCCTCCATCGTGGGGTCCCTGCACTCTGATCGTATGTCCCAGCGGGGGACCGCGCCCGCCGTCCCCCGGTCCCCCGCGCCTGCCGTCCCCCGCGCCCCGCGCCGGATCGCGCCCGCGCGCAGACCCGCCGGAGGCCCCTTGCTCCGGAGTACGATCGAGACGACCAGCCCAGAGCGGAGCGAGGTAGGGACCGATGACCTGGCAGGGTGCAGGGGGAACCGGCGGATCCGGGAACCCGCCGACCGACCCGGATGACGCGACGCGCACGGACTGGAGCGTCGGGAGCCCACCACCGGCGGCGCCGGATCCGCAGGCCACGCCCGACCCCCAGACCGGGGCTCCGGATCCGGCACCGGCCCAGCCGCCCATGCCCGCACCTGCCGCCCCGCCGTCAGCGCCGGCGGCGCTCCCGCCGATGGCCCCCGCCGGCAACCCGATGGCCCCCGCCGGCAACCCGTGGGCCCCGGCCGATCCGGGCGCAGGTGGCGCCTGGGGCACCCCGCCGCCCAGCGCCGGCGGTCAGTACTCGGTCGCCGGTGCCCCGGGTCTTGTCTACGCCGGAGCCATCCCGCGCGCGGCCGCGTTCATCGTCGACTCGTTCCTGTTGAGCATCGTGGTCGCGATCGTCACGATCCCGTTCGCGGTGAGCGCGGTCAACCTCGACGACCTCTCGAACGGCGCGCTCAATGGCGCGCAGTTCATGACCCGGACGGGGATCGCGAGCATCATCGGCGTCCTCATCGAGGGTGCCTACTTCGCGTTCCTGTGGATGAGCACCGGGCGGGCGACCCTCGGCATGCGCCTGTTCTCGCTCCAGGTCGGCGACGTCGCCACCGGGTCCAGGCTGCGCCCCGACCAGGCGGTGAAGCGCTGGCTCGCCTACGGCTCGTGGATCGGTGCGTTCGCGCTGGCGCCGGCGATCGCGGGCCTCGCGGGCCTGGTGCAGTTCGGCTGGACGGTGATCCTCCTGATCACCACCGTGACCAGCCCCACCAAGCAGGGCCTCCACGATCGATTCGCCGGGTCCGCGGTCGTCCGCCCGGCGAGCGCCGGCAACGGGCTCGCCCTGACGTGCCTCGTCGTTGCGCTGATCCTGCCGATCGTTGCGGTCTTCGCCCTCATCTCGCTCGTCTTCCTCGGCGGGCAGATGTCGGACATCCTCTCCGCGGTCGGCGACTCCATCTGAGACCGCCGCCCGGCCCTCCGGGGCCCACCGCGTCGTAGACTGGCGGGGTGACCCCGGACGAGGAGCAGCTGACCGGCCGCAATGACATGGACCCGGAGGCGTTCCGTGCCGCCGCGCACGTCGTGGTGGACCGGATCGCGGACTATCTGCGCGACGTGGAGCAGTACGCCGTGCTCCCGCCCATCGAGCCCGGGACCATCGCGCCGCAACTGCCGGCAGCGGCCCCGGACGATCCCGAGCCGATCGAGGCGATCCTCGCCGACGTCGACCGGCTGGTCTTCCCGAACGCGACACACTGGCAGCACCCCGGCTTCTTCGCCTACTTCGCGACCTCTGCGTCGGGCCCCGGGATCCTCGGCGAGTTCCTGACGGCGGCGCTCGGCCAGAACCCGATGCTCTGGCGCACGTCGCCGATCGGGACGGAGCTCGAGGGGGTGGTCGTCGGCTGGCTGCGCCAGGCGCTGGGCCTGCCCGACACCTTCGACGGCATGCTGACCGACACCGCGTCCACGTCCACGCTGATCGCGCTCGCCGCCGCGCGAGAGGCTGCAGGTCTCGACGCGTCCGCCCTGGGTCTCGCGGCTCGGCCGGACCTCGGGCAGCCGCGCGTGTATGCCTCCGCCGAAGCCCACAGCTCCATCGAGAAGGCGTGCATGACGCTGGGCCTCGGCCGGGCTGCCCTCGTGAAGATCGCGACCAACACGCGGTACGAGATGGAGGCAGCCGCGCTCGAGCAGGCGATCGCCACGGATCAGGCCGCGGGCCGCCGGCCGATCGCCATCGTCGCGACAATCGGGACCACCTCATCGACATCCGTCGATCCGGTCGCAGCGATCGCGGACATCGCGGCGCGCGAGGGCATCTGGCTCCACGTCGACAGCGCGTACGCCGGCGTCGTCGCGATGCTGCCCGACCAGCGGGCGCCGTTCGAGGGCTGGGAGCGCGCCGATTCGATCGTCGTCAACCCGCACAAGTGGCTGTTTGCGCCGCTCGACGCGTCGCTCCTGCTGAGCCGGCGGATGGACCAGCAGCGCGCGGCGTTCAGCCTGGTCCCCGAGTACCTGCGCACCCTCGACCGGGTCAATCCCGTGCACGACTACAACGAGTACCAGCCGCAGCTGGGCCGCCGGATGCGCGCGCTCAAGCTGTGGATGCAGCTCCGCTGGTTCGGGCTCGACGGGCTCCGCCGGCGTATCGCCGCCCACCTCGACGAGGCGGCACGCTTCGCCAGCTGGGTGGACGCCGACCCGGACTGGGAGCGTCTCGCGCCGGTCCCGTTCTCGACGGTCTGCTTCCGCTACCGGCCGGCACGCCTGGCCGCGCTCGAGCGCGATCCCGAAGGCGCGGCCGCGCTCGGCGATCTCAACACGCAACTCATGGATGCCGTCAACCGGACCGGTGAGGTGTTCCTGTCCCACACTCGCCTGCACGACCGGTTTGCCATCCGCGTCGCCATCGGCAACCTCCGCACGCAGCCCCGCCACGTCGAACGCGCATGGGAGCTGCTCCGGCGCGAAGCCGCACGCCTTGACCCCGAGGAGACCAGCCATGCCGGAGCCGATCACGATCCTGTACTTCTACCGCACCCGGTGGGGTAGCCACGACGAGTTCGTCGCCCTCTTCCGCGCGAACCACTGGCCGATCCTGCGCGAGCAGCAGGCCGCCGGTCGCTACACGGCAGTGGAGCTGTTCACGCCCCGCTTCCACGGCGACGGTCGAGGCGACTGGGACGTGATGGTCTCGATCACCTACCGCGACTGGGCCGCGATCCAGGAGCACGGTGATGCCGAGATCGTGGCCCGGCTGTACCCGGACCAGGCGACGTTCACGGCCGAGGAAGCGCGTCGCTTCGCGCTCCTCGATGCGCACTGGGACGTCGTGCTGGAGCGCCGCCCGCTGGACGGGTAGGTGAGTGGTGGCTCAAGCGGCCCAGAGCGCGGGCTTGAGTACCATCAGCACGACGATCAGCAGCACGAGGCCCGTCACCATCAGGCCAATCGCCTGCGAGCGCCGGGCGGCAGTGACATATGCGTCGGACTGCGGCGCGCGGCGCGCGAGGTCGAGCTGGGTGCGGATTGCCGGGGCGTAGACCGTGATCCCGAGGGCGGCGATCAGCACGTAGAGGCCGATCGCCGTCACGATCCACGGCGACCCGAGCCCGTACGGGCCGCTGAGCACGATCCCGACGCCTGCGATCGCCGCGACGATGTACGCGGGGTTCGCGACCCGCCGGTCGAGCGCACGCACCGATTCGATGACGAACACGAGATGCGTCGAATCGCGGCCGGCCCGGCGCAGCCAGAAGGCATACGTCAGGTTGGCCCCGAGCGCCGTCACGACGGACAGGATGTGGACGAGCCTGAAGACCTGCCAGAGTTCCATTGGTCCATTCTGCCAAGGGTGCCGCGCACGGGGAGGCACGGACCCGCGATAATGGCGGCCTACAGCCAGTCCACGGAGGCCCGAGCAGCCCGTGCCGCCCATCACCGAGCTCACCCGCATCGAGCCCGTGCACCTCGCCCGCCTCGAGATGCAGGGGGTCTTCACGACCGGCATCCTGCTCGAGGTGTCCGAGACGCCGACGCGCCGGACGTACCTTGCGGACCACGTCAAGGCCACCCCGAATGACGTGGCGACCTGGCGTGACGAGGCGCTGCTGCTCAACCTCGCCGGGTTCGGCGCCACGGAGCACCAGCTGTTCATCCAGTCCGGCATCGAGGGGTTGCGGGACCTGCTGGAGATCGACCTCGACACCTTTCGCACGCGCCTCGGGCGCGGCGCCCGGGAGCTCAACTGGGAGGTGCCGGCAGACCTGATGCTGGAGACCTGGTGGGAGCAGGCCCGGACGCTCGAGGAGGAGTAGCCCCGGGCGCTGGCGCCGTACCGGCTACCATCGGCGTCCTGATGCAGTCCCTTCGCGGCACACTCGCGGCGCTCGTGGTCGGCGTCACCACGGCCATCGTGATCGTGGCGCTCTCGATCCTGCCGTTCTTCAATCCCGTGTACATCGCGTTCGGCCAGGCGCGGGCGCAGTCCACGGCATGGACCGGGTGGACGACCGAGCAGCTGCGCACGGTCACCGATGCGATCCTCGCAGACCTCATCATCGGGCCACCGGACTTCCACGTGACGCTCGACGGCGTCCCCGTCCTCGGTGACCGTGAGCGGGGTCACATGGTCGACGTACGCACCGTGTTCGAAAAGTTCTATCTCGTGGCGATCGGCGCGGGATTCGTGCTCGCCGGCGCGTTCGCGTTCAGCACCGGCCGCGATGCCCGGGCACGCCTGTGGCGCCGGCTGGCCCGCTCGGGAGGCGTCATCGCGGTCGTCACGCTTGTCGGCGGGGCGCTCGGGGTCCTGTTCTTCGATGCCGCCTTCGAGGTCTTCCACTCGCTGTTCTTCCCGGCCGGGTCGTACGACTTCGACACGGGCACCGAACGGCTTGTCCAGATCTTCCCGCAACAGTTCTGGGTCGAGGTCACGGTCGGCGTCGGCGTCGTGATCGTCGCCCTGTCGGTGCTCCTCGCGTTGGTCGGCGGGCGGCGGGCCGCACGGCTGGAAGACCGGTTCGCATGATGACCGGTGGCGTCCCGATCGCTCGCCTGTTCGGCATCGAGATCCGGATCTCGTTCACGTGGGCCTTCCTGGTGGCGATCGTGACGCTCATCGGCGCCGAGGAGGCCGCGGTCTCCGCCCCGTCGCTCGCCGCACCCGTCCAGTGGCTCATCGGGGCGCTGGTCGCCCTGGCGTTCCTCGCCTCGGTCATCGCCCACGAGCTGGCCCACGCGCTGGTCGGCCGCAGGTATGGCGTGCCGGCGACCTCGATCCTGCTCGGGTTCGTCGGCGGGCTCGCGCCGCTCAACATCCAGGCGGACTCGCCGCGACGGGAGCTTGCGATCGCGATCGCCGGGCCTGCCCTCTCGCTGGGGGTAGGTGTCGTCCTCCTCGGCGTCGGGGTCGCCGCCGGTGCGGCGGCCGCGAGCCTCGGAGCGACGGCCGGGAGCCTGATCGTGCTGGGTGCGCTCAACCTGCTGCTGGGACTGCTCAGCCTGCTCCCGGGCATGCCGCTCGACGGCGGCCGCGTCGTGCGCGCCATCGCCTGGGCCTACGCGAAGGACAAGGACCGCGCGGGCGCGCTGACCGCGCGGATCGGGCGCCTGCTCGGGTTCACGGTGATGGGCGTGGGCATCGCGATGGCGCTCGCGGATCTCGCGACCGAGGGGCTCCTGGTCATCGCACTTGGGTGGCTGCTCACGACGGGCGCCCGGACGCTGGACCGCCGGCTGGGGCTGGAGAAGCTCCTGCGCGGGGTGAAGGTCGGCGACGCGATGACCGCGGACCCGGGCTGGGTCGGTCCAAATCTCACCGTCGACACCTTCGCCAACCGCTACGAAGGGCCTGAGGCCGTGCCGGCGATGCCCGTCGTGGACGACGATCGCGTGGTCGGCATCGTCGGGCGCCGGCGGCTGCAGCGGCTGGGCCGCCGGCGATTCGGCCGGACGCGCGCGGGGGACGTCATGGCCGTGCCGCCGCAAGCCCCGTTTCTCGCGCCGGGCGACCCGCTGTGGGATGCGCTGGACCTCATGAACAACGGCGGGCTGGAGGGACTCGCCGTGGCCATCGAGGGCCGGCTGGCGGGCATGCTGACGCGCGACAGCGTGGCGGACGCGGTCCGCGTGCGCGCCGCCGCAGAAGCCGCCCGACAGGCCGTTCGGTGACCGGCGAGCTGCTCAGCGTCGAGGCCGCCCAGGCCACGGTGCTGGCTGGCGTGGAGCCGCTGGCGGACACGGAGTCCATGGCGCCCGAGGCGGCGCTGGGGCGGATCCTCGCCGCGACCGTGACTGCCGCCGTGTCGCTGCCCCCGTGGGACAACTCGGCGATGGACGGCTATGCGATCCGCGCCGCCGACGTCGCGGGCGCGACCGACGATGCCCCGGTTCGCCTCACCGTTGTCGGCGAGTCGAGGGCCGGGCGGGCCCCCGATGCTCGAGTCCTCTCGGAGACCGCGGTCCGGATCGCGACGGGTGCACCGCTCCCGGACGGCGCGGACGCAGTGATCCCGGTGGAGCAGACGACGCCGCTCGACGAAGCCGGGAGCCCCGGGCCGCGCGGCCGTGATGCCGCGGGACCGTTGCCCTCGGCGTGCCTGGTCCACGAGGGCGTCGGTCCCGGCAATGCCATCCGCCGCCGGGGCGGGGACGTCAGCGACGGCGATGAGATCGCGCGACCCGGCGAGCTGGTCACGCCCGCTGTGGTGGCGCTGGCCGCGGGCGCGGGGGTCGTCTCGGTCGCCGTACGCCGGCGCCCGATCGTGGGCGTCCTCACGACCGGCGACGAGGTGCGCCAGCCGGGCATGCCGCTTGGCGACGCGGGCATCCCCGACGCGAACGGGCCGGGCCTGCGGGCGCTGATCCGTGAGGCGGGCGCCACGCCTATCGACCTCGGGATCGCCGTCGACACGCTCGAAGACGTGGAGGCGCGTCTGCGGCGTGGCCTCGCACAGGCCGATCTCGTCGTCGTCTCGGGCGGCGTCTCCGTGGGCCCCTACGACGTCGTCCGGCTGGCTTTCGACAACGTCGGGCACATGGACCTGTGGCGGGTCGCCGTCCAGCCCGGGAAGCCGTTCGCGTTCGGGCGCGCCGACGTCGAGGGTCGACGCGACCCGGTCCTGCTGTTCGGCCTGCCGGGCAACCCCGTGTCCGCGTTCGTCACCTTCGAGCTGTTCGTCCGGCCCGTGTTGCGCCGCCTGGGGGGCCAGACCCGGCTGCACCGGCCGGCGGACCGCGCCGTCCTCGAGGAGCCCGTCAGCAAGAGCCCGGGCCGGCGCGGCTACCAGCGGGTCGCCGTCGTCCGGGACGCCGATGGCTCGCCCGTTCGCGACGGCAAGGGGCGACTCCGGGTGCTCCTCGCGGGTGGGCAGGGGAGTCACGTGCTCTCGTCGCTCGCGGCCGCGGACGGCCTGGCGGTCATCCCGGAGCCACTCGAGCACATCGAGGCGGGCACGGAGGTCGAGCTCCGCTGGCTCGACCGGGGCTGACGCGCCGGCAGCAATGACCAAGCCGGGGCCCCACGCTCCGGAACCCCAACGCGATGACCCGCGCCCCGGGTACGATCGGGCCAGCAGGAGGATCCCATGGATCGCAGCGACGCCCCGCGGGTCGAACGCCGCCGCCTCACCCACGTCGACCGGCGTGGCCGGCCGCGAATGGTCGACATCAGCGCCAAGCCGTCAACCGCGCGCCGTGCCGTGGCAGAGGCGGAGGTCACCGTGTCCGCGGAGACCCTGAGCCTCGTCATCGACGGCGGTGGATCCAAGGGCGACGTCCTCACGGTCGCCGAGCTCGCGGGCGTGATGGGCGGCAAGAAGACCTCCGAGCTCATCCCGCTGTGCCACCCGATCGCGCTCACGGACCTCGTGGTCTCGATCACGCCGGACCGTACCGCGGGCGTGCTCCGGATCCGGGCCGAGGCTGCGACGACGGGTCCCACGGGCGTCGAGATGGAGGCGATGACGGCGGCGTCGGTGGCCGCGCTGACCGTCTATGACATGGTCAAGGGCGTGGAGCGCGGTGTCGAGGTCAGGGGGCTGCGGCTTATGTCCAAGACCGGTGGCAAGAGCGGCGAGTGGCACCGGCCGCCGTCAGTCGAGGAAGCCCCCAGGCCCGTTCGCCGACCCGCCGATCGGATGGCGGGTCGGGTCGGGAAGCGGAAGCCTGGCTGATGCAGGGCGGCGCCGGATCGAACCCGACGCGCCGCACCGCGCTGGTCCTGACGGCCAGCGATCGGAGCGCCGCCGGCACGCGCCCCGATGCGTCGGGCGAGGCCATCGAGGCCCGCCTCGTGGAGATGGGGTTCCGCGTTGAGCGCTGGGTGGTGCCCGATGACCGGGCCGCGATCGGGGCGGCACTCGTGGAAGCTGCCGCCGTCCATCCGCTGATCGTCACGACCGGTGGCACCGGCCTCACCCCACGCGACGTCACGCCCCAGGCGACTGCGGCCGTCCTCGACTACGAGGTCCCGGGGATCGCTGAGGCGATGCGCGCCGAGGGTCGCCGGTCTACACCCTTCGCGGCGCTGTCCCGTGGCGTCGTCGGCGTTCGGGGCGGATCGCTCATCGTGAACGTGCCGGGCTCGCCGAAGGGCGCGCTGGAGTCGCTCGAGGTCGTGATCCCGCTGCTCGATCACGCGCTGGAGACGCTCTCGGGGCCGTTCGACCATGCGGCCGCGCGGGCCGCCGGACGGGCGGACCTGCCGCCGGGCATGCCGGAGGAGTCCTGATCGTGTTCGAGACGTTCGCACACGTGCCGGCCTACCCGCTCGTGTTCCCGGTGTTCTGGGGCGCGGTCGTGTTCTTTGCGCTCGCGATGGCCCGCCACCTGCGGGTGTTCTCAGCGGCGCGCAACGCCTCCCCGACGGACCACCCGCTGGCGCGGCTCGCCGGGACCGTCCGCTACGGCCTGCTCCAGACCCGGATGTTCCGCGACCGGGCGGCCGGGATCATGCACTTCGGCATCTTCTGGGGCTTCGTGCTGCTGACGATCGGGACGGCGAACATCGTCACCGGCGGCCTCATCCAGGCCGTGGTGTCCATTCCGTTCGACGGCCTGCTCTGGGTTGCGGTCAACGCGATGCAGAACGTCGTCGCGCTCGTCACGCTGGCGGCCGTCGCCTACGCGGGTTGGCGGCGCCTGGTGATCCGGCCGGAGCGGCTCACGCTCAGCCGGCACTCGCTCGACGTGCTGGCGCTCATCGGGGCAGTCGTCGCGACGGAGCTGCTCGCCCAGGTGTTCGAGGTGGCCGCGCACGGGCCGGTTGCCGGTGCCTTCGTCTCGAACGCCCTGGGCGGAGCGATTGCCGGGCTCGATGCAGTACTTCTCGGTGCGTTGTTCGCCGTCCTGTGGTGGGCGCACATCGTCCTCGTCGCGGTGTTCCTGTGCTACCTGCCGTTCGGCAAGCACCTCCACATCGCCACCGCCATCCCGAACATCGCGCTACGCAAGCTCGCCCCGCGCGGGCAGCTGCCGGCGATGGACCTCGAGGCGGAGGACGCGACGTTCGGCGTGCGAACGGTGGCGGACCTGTCGTGGAAGGACCTGCTCGACGGGTTCACGTGCACCGAGTGCGGGCGCTGCCAGCAGGCCTGCCCCGCGTGGAACACGGGCAAGCCCCTCAACCCCAAGACGTTCATCATGGGCATCCGTCATGAAGCGGTCGAGGCCGAGGCGGGCCTCCCGCTGATCCCGAACTCGCCGTCCGTGCGAGCCACCTTCGGGCTCGATGACACGCTGACCGCCGAGGCCGTCGCTCGGCCGCTCGTCGACACGGCGATCCCGTACGACGCCGTCTGGGACTGCCTCACCTGCGGGGCCTGCGTGGAGGCCTGCCCCGTCACCATCGAGCACGTGGACAAGATCGTCGGGTTGCGCCGGAACCTCGTCCTGGAGGACTCGCGCTTCCCGCAGGAGCTCACGGCGGCGTTCCGGGGCATGGAGGGCGTCGGCAACCCGTGGGGCCAGCCGCCGAGCGCCAGGCTCGATTGGGCGAAGAGCCTCGCCTTCCCCGTACGGACCGTCGCGGAGGTCCAGGCGGCGGGCGAGCTCGACGCGCTCGAGGTCCTCTACTGGGTGGGCTGCGCCGCCGCGTTCGACGACCGCAACCGGCGCGTCGCCCGGGCCGTCGCCACGTGCCTCCAGGCGGCTGGTGTCTCGTTCGCCGTCCTTGGCCAGGAGGAGACGTGCACCGGCGATCCAGCCCGCCGGATGGGCAACGAGTACGTGTTCCAGGTCCTCGCGAGCCAGAACATCGAAACGCTCAACCGCTACCGGATGGGGGAGCGGACGATCGTGACGGCCTGCCCCCACTGCTTCAACACCATCGGCAACGAGTACGGCCAGCTGGGCGGCGCATTCACGATCCGCCACCACAGCGAGTTCCTCTCGGGGCTGGTGTCGTCCGGCCGGCTGGCGCTCGGTGCGGATGGCCTCCCGAACCGCCAGGTCACGTACCACGACTCGTGCTACCTCGCCCGCTACAACGGGGTCATCGCCGCGCCACGGGACGTCCTGGGCGCGATCCCCGGCGTCGAGCTCGTGGAGATGGCGAACAGCGGACGCCAGACGTTCTGCTGCGGCGCCGGCGGCGGCCGGATGTGGATGGAGGAGACCCGCGGGACGCGCGTGAACGCCGCCCGCACCCTCCAGGTGCTCGAGACGGGCGCGTCCACGGTCGCGACGGCCTGTCCGTTCTGCATGGTGATGCTCGGTGACGGGCTCACGGATGCCGGCCGCACGGGCGGCGAGGACGCGGTCTCCGCGCAGGACATCAGCGAGCTGCTCGCGGCGGCGATCCTGCCGACCGGCCGCGCGATCCCCGCCGGGCGTTCGCTGCCGGTCCTGTAGCGCCTTTGCGACGACCGAAGCCCCCGGCCGGTCCAGGCTAGCCCTTGAGGGCTCCCCGGCACGCGCTGCAGCTGCGCTCCATCCAGAGGTTGCCCATCCCGCACGACGGGCACACCTTCATGCCCTCCGTCGAGACGGCGAACGTCGCCTCAGAGGCGCCCCAGCGGGCGGCGGCCTCCGTGCGGCGCCGGATCATCCCCACGCTCGCGACGGCGATGACCACGGCGAACGCGAGGACGATGAGGTACGTCTGGTCCATGCCTGCACCCACGCCGGCGAGGCCCGCGGCGCCCCCGCGCCGCAGTTGATACGGACCCGCCGGTTTCGCATGTGGAGGGTAGTCCCGCCATTCGCCGATGTCATCCATGACATTCGTCGCGCGCCCGCTCAACGCTCCGCGCGCTGCTAGGATGCCCCGGTGAGCACGAGCACGATCCCGGGTTCGGTCCGCCTCACCGAGGACCAGGTCCTCCTTCGCGACGCCGTCCGCGAGCTCGCCGACCAGCGGATCGCTCCGCGTGCTGCGGAGATCGACCGGGCGGCCGAATGGCCCGACGACGTCCGCCGCCTGCTTGCCGACCACGACATCTTCGGTATCCCGTTCGCCGAGGAGCACGGCGGGCTCGGCGCGGACCTCCTGACCCTGTGCCTCGCGATCGAGCAGATCAGCCGCGTATGCGCGACGTCGGGCCTCATCCTCGCGGTCCAGGCACTGGGGGCGATCCCGATCCAGGTCGCCGGCACGCCGGAGCAGCAGGCCCGCTGGCTCCCCGGGCTCGCGTCCGGCGAGAAGCTGATCGCGTTCGGGCTCACGGAGGCGGACGCGGGCTCCGACCCGTCCGGGATCCGGACCCGCGCGGTCCGCGACGGCGACGAGTACGTCATCGACGGGTCGAAGCGGTTCATCAGCCACGGCAGCGTCGCGGACTACGTCATCGTGTTCGCGGCGACGAACCCGGACGCCGAGCGGGCGAGCCGGCGCCTGTCTGCGATCCTCGTCGAGACCGATCGCCCGGGCTTCGAGGTCACGCGCCTCGAGCACAAGATGGGCATCCGCGGGTCGCCCACGGCAGAGCTTGCGTTCGACGGCGTGCGGGTGCCGGTCGGCAACCGGCTGGGCGACGAGGGCCAGGGCTTTGCCATCGCGATGCAGACGTTCGAGCGGTCCCGGCCCGGGATCGCGGCGCAGGCCGTCGGCATCGCCCAGGGCGCCCTCGAGGTCGCGGCGGCATACGCCAACCAGCGCCGCCAGTTCGGCAATCCGATCGCGGACCTCCAGATGGTCCAGGCGCTGCTCGCCGACATGGACGCCGCCACGGAGTCCGCCCGCCACCTCCTGTACACCGCCTGCCAGGAGATCGAGGCCGGGAGTGCGGACGCCGCCCGGTGGGCCGCCATCTGTAAACTCGTCGGCGGGGACACGGCGATGCGCGTCACGACGGACGCGGTCCAGGTCCTCGGCGGCTACGGCTACATCGACGAGTACCCGGTGGAGCGGATGATGCGTGACGCGAAGATCACCCAGCTCTACGAGGGGACCCAGCAGATCCAGCGGCTCATCGTCGCCCGGTCGCTGCTCTCGAAGCATTCGTGACGACCGTGCGGCGCCGAGCCGCTCGAGCGCAGCAGGAGCGTTGACCGCGTGCGAATCCTCGTCCTGACGAAGCCCGTCCCGGATCCGGCCGCCGGCACCGAGCGTCTCGGACCCGACTACCGCCTGGATCGCGCCGCCGCGCCGGGCGTCGTGAACGGCAATGACGAGTACGCGCTCGAGGCGGCGCTCCAGCTCGTGGAGGCACACGGGGGCGAGGTCGAGATCCTGTCCATGGCGCCGGCCAACGGGACCGACACCATGCGCAAGGCGCTCGCGATGGGGGCCGCCCGCGGGATCCTCGTCACGGATCCGGCCCTCGCCGGCGCGGACCTGCCCACGACCATCCGCGTGCTCGCAGCGGCGGCGTCCGCCGAACCGTTCGACCTCCTGCTGGCGGGTCTCGACACGTCGGACGGCCAGGGCGGCGTCGTGGCCGCGGGCGTGGCCGCGATCCTCGGACTGCCGCTGCTCTCGACGGCCGGCGCCATCGAGCCCGATCCAGCAGCCGGCCGCGTCCGGGTGCGCCGATTGAGCGCGAAGGGCTACGACGTCGTCGAGGCGCCGATGCCCGCGGTGATCTCATGCACGCAAGCGCTGGGCGCCCCACGCTACCCGTCCCTCAAGGGGATCATGGCCGCCCGTACGCGGGAGATCGCCCAGCGGGCGATCGCGGACCTCGACGGGGTGGACGTGCCCTCCGGTGGCGCCTGGGCAAGCCGCGTCATCGAGGCCGAGAAGCCGCCGGCGCGGGCGGCCGGTCGGGTCGTGAAGACGCCCCCGGACGAGGCAGCCCGCGAGATCGCGGACTTCCTCGCCGACCGGAGGCTCATCTGATGGCCGCGGTCATCCTTGCGGTCGCCGAGGTCGCGGACGGTGCGCTCACCCGGCTGTCCACGGAGGTCGCGACGCTCGCCCGCGAGCTTGCGGCGCAGGCAGGTGGGACTGCGCTGGGGCTCGTCGTCGACGCTGCACCGGACGCCGGGGCCGCGCAGCTCGCGCCGTACCTTCCACGCGTCGTTGCCGTCACGTCGCCGGCCTGCGCCGGTGAGACCTGGGCGCCGCACGCCGCGGCGGAGGTCCGGCGCCTGGTCGACGAGGGCGTCACCCACGTCCTGGTCGGCGCGACAACCGATGGGCGGGACCTCGCCGGGGCGCTGGTCGGGCTCCTGGGCTGGGGTGTCCTCGCCAACGCCAGCGGCGTCACCTGGTCCCCGGATGGCCCGGTCGTCGAGGCGAGCATCCTTGGTGGCAAGGCGATCACGAAGAGCGTGCTCACGGGCGACGCCGGGATCGTGACGGTTCGGCTCAACGCGGCCACCGCGACCGCCGCGGCCAGCCCTGGAGCGGTCGAGATCCGAGACGTGGCCGCGGAGCCTGCGACACCAGCGGCGACCGTCCTCGAGCGGGTCGCGGAGGCCGGGGCAGAGGCATCCCTCGAAGAGGCGAGGGTCGTGGTGGTCGGCGGACGCGGCGTCGGGAGCCGCGAAGGGTTCGCCATCGTCGAGGAGCTCGCCGCGGCGCTGGGGGGCGTCCTCGGGGCGACCCGTGCCTCCGTGGACGCAGGCTGGGTTCCCTACGCGCGCCAGATCGGCCAGACGGGCAAGGTCGTGAAGCCCGCGCTGTACCTCGGGCTGGGCGTCTCGGGCGCCATGCAGCACCGGGTCGGGATGCAGTCTGCCGAAGCGATCGTCGTGGTCAACCGCGACCCCGACGCGCCGATCGCGGAGGTCGCCGACCTGTTCGTGATCGGCGACCTGTTCGAGGTCGGCCCCGCGCTCCTGGCCGAGCTCCGCGCGCGGCGCGGCAGCTGACCGGCGACGCGGGGCAGGGGACCGGGAGGGCACACGGGGATGCCGCAGGGGACGCTGATCTGGCTGCTCGTCTTTGCCGTGCTCGGGCTGCTGTTTCTCGTGACCGCGCGCCGGATGTCCACGCTGATCGGGCGGACACGCGACCTGGAGCGATTCCAGAAGGGCGTGCACAGCCTCGAACGGCGTCTCGGCACGCTGGCTGACCCGTTCGTTGGCCAGCTCGACGAGATCCGGCGCCGCTCCGGGAACCCCGAGGGCGTGGCGGAGATCCTGCCCGGGACGCAGGACGCGCTGCGTACCCTCGCGGCCGAAGGACGCACGCTCCGCGCGCCCGGGCGGCTGGCGGACCCGGCCGTGGCGTTCGTGGTTGAGCTCGAGCGTGCCGTCCGTGCGGCGGATCTCGTGGAGCACGGGCTCAACGCCCTCCTCGCGGACCGTGGCGGGCGCGACCTCGAGGCGCAGACGTCCCTCAAGCGTGGCGCGCTGAACCTTCGCCATGCGCGCGACGCCGCAACGAGGATCGCCGGCGAGATTGGTGCGGTGAGCCCGGCCGACCTCGTGCCGCGGCCGGGCGAGGTCCGTCGACCCACCGCCGCCCCGTCCATGCCGACCTACCTCGTCGACGCCGACATCGACGTCGAGGGCCGCTGAACACCCGCTATCTAGTGGTATCCTCAGCACACACCACTACTGGTTGTGGTTGGTCGATGGTGGAGGGTCGATGCGCTGCCCCCAGTGCGGCACCCGTGACTCGCGGGTCGTGGACTCCCGTGATCTCGACGAGTCGGCGACGGTGCGACGCCGCCGCGAGTGCCCCGCGTGCAGCGCCCGGTTCACCACGTACGAGCGCGTCGAGGCGGCCCGCCTCGTCGTCCTCAAGCGCGACGGCACACGCCAGGAGTTCGATCGGGAGAAGCTCGCCGGCGGCCTGGCAAAGGCCCTGACGCGCAGGCCCGTGCCGGAGGATGCCGCGGACCGTGCCGCGGACGAGATCGAGTCCCAGCTCCGCAGCGCCGGGCTCAACGAGATCCCGAGCTCCCGCGTCGGCGCCCTGTCGATGGAGAAGCTGCGTGCGCTCGACCACATCGCCTACATCCGCTTCGCATCCGTGTACCAGAGCTTCGAGGACCTCGAGGACCTCAAGCGAGAGGTGGACTCGCTGTTCGCGGAGGGTGGATCCGTGCCCAAGAAGAAGGGTAGGCGCGCCTGAATGAGCGTCCTCGCCGATCGCGACATCCGCGCGCAGCTGGAGGCGGGCCGGGTCCGGATCGACCCCTATGACCCCGCGGATCTCCAGCCCTCGTCGGTGGACCTCCACCTGGACCGCAGCTTCCGCGTGTTCCGCAACAACCGCTACGCGTTCATCGACCCGCGCCAGCCGCAGCCGGACCTGACCGAGCTGCTCGGGATCACGGACGACGAGCCGTTCATCCTCCACCCGGGCGAGTTCGTCCTGGGCCAGACGCTCGAGTGGGTGGAGCTCCCCGACGACCTCGTGGCCAGGCTCGAGGGGAAGTCCTCGCTCGGGAGGCTGGGACTGCTGATCCACTCCACGGCCGGTTACGTCGATCCCGGCTGGAAGGGGACGCTGACGCTCGAGCTGTCCAACGTGGCCAACCTGCCGATCGCCCTCTACTTCGGGATGCGCATCGGGCAGATCAGCTTCTTCCGGATGAGCTCACCCGTGGAGCGGCCGTACGGCTCGAAGGAGCTCGGGTCGAAGTACCAGGGCCAGTCCGAGCCCACGGCGTCGGCATTCCATGCCGACTTCGCGCGCGGCCGGAAGCTGCCCAAGGAGGGCTGAGCCGATGGGCGGCCCCAACGACACGGTCGACTGGCGGCGGGACCTTGGTGGCGGGGTGACGGTCGCGCTCATCCGGGCGGGGACCTTCCGCTCCGACGCCGGGACGCTGTTCGGGCCCGTGCCGTGGGTGCTGTGGCGGCCGTGGGCAGAGGGCGAGCTGGACGAGAACCGCCGGCTGCGCCAGGCGCTGAACTGCCTGCTCATCGAGACGCCGGCGGGCCGGGTGCTCGTGGAGACCGGCATCGGCGAGCGGCTGGACGCGAAGAACACGACGATGCGCGGCTACGAGGGGTCGCCCGTGGTGCCCGCGATGCGCACCGCGGGCTTCGATCCCGCGACCGTGGACGTCGTGGCGATGAGCCACCTCCACTTCGACCACGCGGGCGGGCTACTGCTCGCGGACGGTTCCCGGGCATTCCCGCGGGCGCGCATCGTCGCCCAGCGCGCGGAGTGGGAGGTCGCGCTCGGGGACAACTCGCGCGTCCTCGCCTCGTACGACCAGCCGGAGCTGCGGCTCGTTAACGACTGGGGCGCGGAGGGCTGGACCGAGGGCGACCGCGAGCTGCTCCCGGGCGTGTCCGTGATCCGGACCGGCGGCCACTCGGCGGGCCACCAGGCGATCGTCGTGCGCGGAACGGGCCCGGGTGCGCGGACGCTCGCGTTCTTCGGCGACCTGTGCATGCGGCCGTGGGCGGCCAACCCCCGCTGGGTGACGGCGTTCGACGATTTCCCGCTCGACAGCGTGCTCGTCAAGGGTGAGCTGTTCCGCCGGGCGGTGGATGAGGACTGGCTGGTCGCCCTGTCACACGAGTCGCGGATGCCGGTGGGAACGCTGATCCCGGACCGGGACCGCTTCCGGTTCGAGGGTCTGTAGCCGCCGACCGGCTAGGGCGCCGGCAGCCACGCGTCGACGCGGGCCTTCGCGTCGAGCAGCGACAGCGGGCCGTTGACGACCTGGAGGATCCGGCCGTCCGTGCCGACGAAGAACTGGGTGGGCAGGGCGTAGACCTTGTACAGGTGGAAGATGTCGGCCGACGTGTCGAAGGCGATCGGGTAGCGGAGCTCGTACCGATCGGCGTACGACTTGACGTTGTCCACCGTCGTCTCCTGGACCGCGACCCCCACGATCACGAGGCCCTTGTCCCGGTACGTCTCGTCCATCTCGCGCAGGACGGGCGTCTCTCCCTGGCACGGCGGGCACCACGATGCCCAGAAGTTGAGCCACACGAGCTTGCCGCGGAGCGCATCGAGTCGGACCGGGGCGCCGCTGAGGTCGGTGAGCTGGAACGTTGACCCGTCGCCACGGGTGACCGCCAGCTCGGGGGCGAGGTCGCCCGGGCGGAGGCCCTCGGTGGGCTGGCCCACGAGGAACGGCGTCGACTGGGGGAACGGCGTCGCTGCCCCGGCGCCGGGCGCGATCGGCCGGGTGACGACCGTGAGCACCACCGCCGCGCCGACGACCACCGCGAGCACGGACAGGAGCTGCCGCCCGGTGAACGGCCCGATGAGCCCGCGACGCGACGGGCGGGCGGGCGGCTCGGCCTGGGGATGCGCCCCCGGTTCGTCGTTCATACGAGCGACGTGAAGCGGAAGTACTGCGGCAGGAGGATCAGGAGGTCGAAGATCATCGCGATCCCGATCGCCACGACCAGGAGCCCGCCGACGAGCGAGACGACCCGCCCATGCCGGACGAGGAATCGCACGAGGCCCCGGGACCGGTCGTAGAACGCGGCAATGACGATGAACGGGATCCCCAGGCCCGCCGTGTAGCCGACGAGCAGCAGCGCGCCCTGGAGGCGACCCTCGGCCGTCGCGGCCATCGTGAGGATCCCACCGAGGATCACGCCGATGCAGGGCGTCCACCCGACCGCGAACACCGCTCCCAGCGTGAACGCCGTCCCGAGCCCCGCGCGCCCGCCGACGAGCCTGCTCCCGACCCGGCTCCCGACCGTTGCGCCACCCGCCGGCGCGAGCGTCATCCCCCCTGTCATCGTCGTCAGGCCGGCGGACGCGCCGGCGTCGAGAGGTCGCCACGTGCGCTCGAGGAACGGGATCCGCAGCAGCCCCGCGAGGCTCAGGCCCATGACCACCAGCACGATTCCGCCGATGATCCGCAGGGCACCAAGGTAGTCGGCGATGACGCCGCCGGCGAAGGTCGCGGTGACGCCGAGGACCGTGAACACGGTGCCGAAGCCCGCGACATAGGCAAGCGCGTGGCGGACGGCCGCCCAGCGGCTGGGACGCTCCGAGGAGCCCTGTGCCGCGACGGCGACCGCCGTGAGTTGCCCGAGGTACGCCGGCACGAGCGGCAGGACGCACGGCGAGAGGAACGAGATCAGGCCCGCGAGCACCGCGACGAGGATCGTGTAGTCCCCGTTCACGCGGGGGCCTCGACGTCGATCGGCGGGGCGTCGAGCACGTCGGCCAGCAGGCGGCGCACCCGTGCCGGGCTCGTGGCGAGCTCGAGCTCCCGGTCACCGATGACGATCACCGGGATCGTGAACGCGTACCGGCGGTGCCACCCCTCGTCCGTCTCGATGTCCCGGTCCTCGAGCGACGGCGCGGGCAGGCCGGCTGCCCCACGATCGGCGAGGATCGCCAGGAGCGCGGCGCGCGTGTCCTCGCACAGGTGGCAGCCCGGCCGGCCATAGAGCACGAGGGAGGGGAGGGGGGCGGTCACGACACCAGATTGTAGGCGGGCGGACGACTTCGGCCCGGCGTCAGGCGGCAGACGCGCGCTGGGCCTGCGCCGTTCCCGCCCGGCTCCCTAGAATCAGGCCATGGCAGATGGTTCCCTCTTCGAGCAGGTCGGTGGCCTGCCGTTCTTCGAGCGGCTGGTGGACCGGTTCTACGACGGCGTCGAGGGGGACGACGTCCTGCTGCCGCTGTACCCGGACCAGGCTGACCTTGATGGCGCGCGCCGCCGCCTGACGCTGTTCCTCGTCCAGTACTGGGGCGGCCCCACGACGTACCTGGCGGAGCGCGGCCACCCTCGCTTGCGGGCGCGGCACTTCCCGTTCGCGATCGGGGCGCTGGAGCGCGACCGGTGGCTCGTGCACATGCGCGCCGCCATCGACGCGACGGACGCCCCCGACGACGCGAGGGCGCGCCTCCACGAGTACATGACGATGGCCGCGGATGCGATGCGCAACCGCCAGGAGCCGGCGCCCGGTTGACCGCCAGGTCGAGCCCCCCGTGTCGGCGTGGCGCCTCGTTGACCGTCAGGCGGTCACGAGCTCCCTCGCCCTGCGGAACCGCTCGATCGAGGCCTCGACCATCGCGTCGCTGCCGGTCAGCGAGATCCGGAACCAGCCCGGCAGGTCGATGGTGGATCCGGGCAGCACGTACACGTCGTCCGCGGCGAGGCGGGCGACGAACGCGACATCGTCCTCGATCGGGCTGCGGGCGAGGAGGTAGAACGTGCCCTCGGGGCTCGTGGGCTCGTAGCCCATCTCCGCGAGGGCCGGGACGAGCCGGTCGCGCCGTCGCTCGAGGGCGCCGATGTCGATGAGCAGCCCCGCGATGTCCGGGAGTGCGCGCTGCAGGACCGCGTTCGGGAACGAGAAGCTGTTCACGAACTGCATCATCATCACCGCCTGGCGGAGGAGGACGCGTTCGGCATCTGCGATCCGCGGCGACAGGGCGAGGTACCCAATCCGCTGGCCGGGCGCCAGGAGCTGCTTGCCGTACGAGTAGAGGACCAGCGTGTGGTCGTAGTGCTCGGCGGGGCTCGGCGCGCGGCGGCCGTCGAGCGCGATCAGGCGGTACGCCTCATCGCTCAACAGCCAGATCGGGCGGCCGTGACGCGCGGAGGCCTCACGCAGGACGTCGGCGACGGCATCGAGCTCGGCCGCATCGAGCACGCGTCCGGTCGGGTTGTGCGGCGTGTTGATGAGGACTGCACGCGTTCGCGGCGTGATCGCCGCCGCGAGAGCCGCCGGGTCCGGCGAGAAGCGCGGCGGCTCGAGCCGCAGGGTGACGGGGTTCGCTTCCGAGCCGCGGATGAGCAGGTCGTAGAAGAACCACGGCGGGTCCCAGTAGATGACCTCGTCGCCGGGCTCGGTGACCGTCCGGATCGCCACGGCGATCGCACCCCAGCCGCCGTTCGTCATCGCGATGTCGTCGGCCTCCCAGGGCATGCCGGTGTGCGTCCGGAGGCCCGCCGCAGCCACCGCTGTTGCGGCGGGATCGTTGAACATGTAGCCGAACCAGCCCGGCTCCTGGGGCTCGAGGTGGTGACGGAGCGCGGCAACATACGCCGGGTCGGGCATGTCGTGCGGGTTGCCGAACAGGAGGTCCACGACGCCTTCGTGGGGCGCCATCGTCCGATGCGGCGAGGTTGCGTACCAGGCGAAGAAGGGGAGGCTCTGCTCAAGGGCGCGGATTCGGGTCGAGTCCATCGGGTGGATCCTTTCAAGGCATCGTCGGGAATCGCAGGATAGGACCCGGCGCAACCCGGGTCGGGTACGCTTCCGGTGTCACGGGGCCCCCGTAGCTCAGTGGATAGAGCGCAGCCGTCCTAAGGCTGGCGTCGGCGGTTCGAATCCGTCCGGGGGCGCCACAAGCAACGCAGCAGGCTGGAAGAAGGTCGCGCCGGCGGCATCCGCTCGCTGGGGTCGTGACTACGCTCCGACCCTTGGACTGGACCGATAGTGGTAGACGCCAAATGGCCGACACGGAAGGATGCTGCCGATGAAAGCTCGTCTCCGTAACCTGCTCCGGCCCGCTGGAAGACCAACGTTCGAGGGGCGGCTCATCACCCGCGACAGCGTTTCCTACCGCGCCAAGCTCACCGTGGGGTCAACTTCCATCGCTCTCGATTGGCCCGAGCTGAATCCGGGTCAGGAAATCGAGATCCTCCTTGACGGCATCGCCATCAAAGGCCAGCCGTTCAAGACGTCGCCGCCTGCCGAGATCACGTACGCCGAGATCGAGCAGTGGGGACCACATTCACCTGAGAACATCCTCTGGCGCTCGGAACCTGAGCACGCGCCCGCTGTGCCGAAGGAGTCCGTGCTCGCGGTCGTCACCCACGACCTGGACTATCGGTTCTGGTTCGAGGACGAGGCCATCGTCCAGCAGGCAGACCAGGCAATCACGGCGGCGATCGCAGCCGCAGGTCATGCGCTCCGATAGCTGTGGGCCCGACGTCGAGTCGTCATCGCGAGGGCCATCTGACAATTGCCCACTTTGCCAGCTTGTTTGCTCGGCTCTCGATCGTCTCGGCGGTCCCCGCTCGCCTCGACAAGGTCAAAGAGCGACTGGGTAGAACGCTTCGTCAGCCGACCTCGAGGTAGTCGAGGACACTGCGTTGCTGCTGGGGCCCGGACTCCGTCCGGGGGCGCCAGATTTCCTGCCCACTGTGAGCGTGTGCGGGTTGCCGCCGATGTCAAGGCTGTCGCCTTGGGACTCACGATGCGGGTGTCCGTCCCAGTCGTGCCAGCTCTACGCCGGAACTCGAAGGCGATCCGCCTGTCGCACCGTACCGGGTGCTATCATTGCTATCACTGGAGGTGGCGATGGTCAGGCAGTTGATCGTGCGCAACGTGGATGACGACATTACCCGTGCCCTGAAGCTGCGCGCGTCGCGACATGGTCGGTCGGCGGAGGCGGAGCACCGCGAGATCCTGCGGGAGGCGCTCCGGGGCGATCTCGCCCGGGCGTCGTTCAAGCAGGCCCTGGCATCGATGCCCGACGTCGGTGCTGACGACGACTTCGTGCTAGACCGCGACCTGCCGCGGGACCTCGCATGACCTGGCTGCTCGACACGAACATCGTGTCCGAGCTTCGGAAGGGAGAGCGGGCTGACGGCCGGCTCCGGGCCTGGTTCGCTGACGCCCGCGAGGACAGCCTGTTCACGAGTGTCCTCGTAGTCGGAGAGATACGCCGCGGGATCGAGTCGCTTCGTCGCCGGGACGTCCCGTCCTCGCTGGCGCTGGATCTCTGGCTCGCGGCCCTGACCGAAGGCTTCGCCGATCGCATCCTGCCCGTTGATCGCCTGGTGGCCGAGGAGTGGGGGAGACTCAACGTCCCCGACCCGGTCCCCACGGTCGACGGGCTGCTGGCGGCCACGGCCCGTGTTCATGGACTGACGCTCGTCACGCGGAACACGCGGGATGTCGCGCGTACCGGGGTACTGCTGCTGGACCCGACGGCCTGACCCGCCTGCTTCGGGCTCCAGATGGACGCCCACAGCATCACGCCGCGTACCACGCGAGCGCGTCGCGCGCTTTGCCTCGTGTGCCCCGGCATCCGTCCGGGGGCGCCATACCCACGCAGTGGGCTGATACCCACGCAGTTGGCTGGAAGAACCCTCGAGCGGGAGACGTCCGCACCACCGACGGCCGAACCAGCGCAAGCGGCGGGTGCTTCCGCCTCGCTCAGGTCGAGCGCTTCAGCAACCAGCTGATCGAGCCCATCCCGAGACGCATCTCGAGACGCATCTCGAGATGGAACCACGTGCCGGCAACGCGCACCGGCATCTCCTGACCCTGACGGCGCTGCCGTGTGGGCGGCAAATATCGGCCATTTGCGTCAGCCGGCCATTTTCTTCGTCGTGCGGCCGGGGCCACGCCAGCGTTCGATGGCGGCCAAGCCGGGGTGATCAGGCCGTGGCGGTGGAACCCGAGTACTCGGCGGGGTGCTCAGGCCGATCCTTGTCCGCGGTTTCCTTGATGATCTGAAGGGTCTCATCGACGGTCTTGCCGTTGCCGTCGGCCATCTCCTTGAGGTTCTCGTAGGTCACGTTATTGCCCATGACCTTGTGGGCATCCATACAACCGCATGTCAGGCACATTGGGGCTGCTCCTCTTCGCGTGCGTTGGTCCGTCACAGACCACCCTGACAGAATGCTCCTACAGACCGATCCCGGGTCCAACCACAAACCTTGCGGCGCTGCGACAGCCGTACTGGCGACGGTTGACTGCTCCGCCATGCCGCCGGAGCATCGCCGCGGAGTGCGGCTCTGGGCGTGCGCCCCGCCATTGGCGTGGACGCCCACTTCAGATGGCCCCTTTTGTGCCAAGTTGACCAGGGCCTCGGTCGCACGCCAGCCGATTCGGCGGGGCGCGGGCTCAGGTGAGCCAATATCTCCAGGCACCCGAGTTGCCCGCCCCGTCGATCGCCCGCACCCGATAGCGCACGGTGCCTGAGGCGCCGTGGTGACGCTCGTGGAATGCGTGGAGAGCGCGGCCCGGACCATCGTCCATATCTCGCCGTTCCGGCTGAGCGCGAGCTCGTAGCGGGCGATCGCCGGCGGTGGTGTCAGACCCGGAACAGGTGAGGGCGAGCGGGACCGCGGCACCCGCCGACGAGTCGCCCACAGGCGTTGACCGGACGCCGCGACCCAGGGGCGGCGAATCGCTACTCGTCCACTTGGGCCGTACCAACAGGTTCCGGCAGATGCGGGCCAGGCCCAGGCGGTGGGCGGCCAGTTCAAAGGGCTCCGGCGACTCGCCGAGACGCATCGTGAGCGGAGGCGATTGGTGGCCAGGCTATCCATCTTGCCCCAGGTCAACAACCAGGGGGGCAGGGAGGTCCGCAAGCCGACCTCGAGTTCCAGTCGCGGACCCGGGTCGTCGGTCAGTCGCCGTCAACCTGGCCGGGCCCGCACACCCGCAGCAGCGTCGATGTCGCGGTCCATAGACGGTGCCGAGCCGACTCCAGGGCATCAAGCGGCGCGAGGCCGCGTTCGTTGACCTCGGCGCGGACCGCCGCGGCAACGCGGTCCCGCAAGCGGCGAGCCCAGCGGCGCCCAAGCCAGCCTGCGTGCAGACCCAGAAGGCGCGCGAGCACATACCCCGCGATCATGAAGGCGACCAGGCTGGCGAACGGCGACGGGACAGGCCCGAGGACGGGCACCTGAACGGAGGTCGTCGACGCGGCGCCGAGGATCCAGGCCACGACCCAGGCTGCCGACAGGATGATCCCGGCCGTCGCGACCGTCTGGAGGAAGCCGATGAGCGACCACCAGCGGCTCGTCGGTGGCTCGAGCGGGCCGAGACCGGCGATCGAGCGATCGACCGCGCGTTCGAGACCGCGTCGCAACTCGGTCGGTTCGAGCGCCGCAGCGAGGACGCCACGCACGCCCGGGCCGGCGGTCCGGAGCGGGACCGCCAGGGCCGAACGGATGGCCTCGACGGCCGGTGCCAGCGGACCCCGATCCCGCCAGCGAACCAGGAAGCCTCCTGGATCGGCGACCCGCGTGTCGCGCCCGAACGCCCGATACAGGAGCGAGGTCACATGTCCCACCGGCCCCGTGCCTCGCGTGCGCGCCCTGGCCCGCGTTGCGGCGATGGCCTGGCGCTCGAGCCCCGGAAGGTCGACCGCGCGCAGGACCGCGGCCGTCGCCTCCTCGATCCCGGCCGCGCGGGCACTGGCATCGAGGAATGCCGTGGTGGCGCGCGTCGGATCGACGCCCGCCTGGCGGGCCAGGTCGTTCGCCAGGTCGACTGCCGTCGCCGCGACCCGGGATCGGACGATCGACTTGGCCGCGACCCCATCGGCCAGCCAACCCCGCAGCCCGTCGATCTCGGGCGTGGCCGCACTCGTCAGGACGACCGAAACGGGACCCGCCAGCGCGACGGGCGCCTTCACCCGGCCGTCGCCGGCCCCACCCATCTGCGCGACGTCGGCCTCGAGGTCGCGCCGGATGCGGCGGCCGTCCTCTGGTGACAGGCGATCAGCCTTGTTGACGACGACCACCTGGCGAGCGAGCCGGGGAAGCCACCGCCGGAGGAGATCGTCGTGCAGCGCCGCGTCGTGGTACTTCTCGGGGTCAGTCACCCACGCGACGGCATCGACCCGCGGCAGGATCGCCTCAACGCGCGCCCGGTGCTCCGTGGCCACCGAGTCCACGTCGGGCAGGTCGAGGATCGCGACGGCACCGAGGTCCCGGGCCTGGTGCTCGCGGACGTCCTGGACGCCAAGCCACTCGAGCAACGGCCCCAATGAGGCCCGCTGGTCCGCGGGGACCCAGGCGATGGGCTGGCTGGTCGTGGGCCGCAGGACGGACGCCGCGCTCACGCGCTCGCCGGCGAGGGCATTGAGCAGGCTGGACTTGCCGACGCCGGTCCCGCCCACGAGGGCGAGCACGTAGACGTCGCCCGGAAAGCCGATCCGTCGAGCGGCGTCGTCTCGTGCCTGGCGAGCGGTCTCCGTGGGCAGGCCGAGTGTGGCCGCAGCATTGGCCACTTCGAGCAGCAGGCTGAGGCACCCATCGAGCGGATCTCGCGGGCCGGCGAAGGTCTGGCCGATGGCCGGCCCACCCAGGTCCGTCATCGGCCGGCAGCTGGCAGGGTGCGGACCGCCGCCGCGGCGTCGCGGAGATCCACAGCCAACGCGGGCAGGACGCCGGTGGCGGGCAGCAATCGATCGTAGCGAGCGCGCTCCTCCTCGAACGTTGCCGTCAGGGCGTCCTGCAGCCGGCGCCGGGCGGCCGCGACGAGCTCGACCATCGCGGCCTCGCCGAAGAGTGCGGAAAGGAGCTTCTGGTTGAGGAATGCCGTGGCGGCGGCGACACCCACCTCGGCGCCGGTGAGGCCACCGGTGTGCAGGAAGGTGCCGAGCATGACACCCGTGCCAAGGACGTTGACGCCCACGGAGGCGCCACGGGCGAGGAGCCGCTTGGACCGGCCATGGAGCTGGATATCGGCGACGATGCCCTCGATCCAGCCTTCGAGGCGGGTCCGCAATCGCGCGTCGAACTCGGGCGAGGGAAGCCACAGGCCGGCGTCCTCGGCCACGATCGAGGCCATCCCCGGTTCGTCGGACCAGGCAGTGGCAGTGCGTCGAGCGGCTTCGGCCGCCTCCAACCGGGCGACGGCGACGAGGTCATCCGTGGTGGCCGTCCGCAGCTCGGCGACCGGGGCGGCGGCCGGCCGGAAGACGGCTCCGATTGCGCCGCGGATGCGGCCGATACCCTCCGAGAAGAACCGGGTCATCTGGTCGGCACCGACGAACGACTGCCAGTGCCGAAGCGCTTCCTCGCGCAGGAACGTGCCCTGACCGATCTCCTGGCGCAGTGCGACGAGGGCAGCTTCGTAGGTCCGATCGGCGAGCCGGCGGAGTGCCTCGACGTCGATCGTCTCGTGGTCCGTGTCGTCGGCGATCCGGTCCAGGCTCTCCCCGAGCCCGGCCAGCGCGCCTGTCAGCGCCCGGGTCGCCATTTCGATCCGCGCTGCCCGATCGAAGCGGAGTCGGGCGATCTCGTCCATCACGGGCTCTATCGCGGACGGGGCCAGCCGGTCGCCGGCCTCGCTCACCTCGCCTTCCTGCACCGCGACGAGGTCCCGCGGCGCCACGCCCGGGGCACTCGCGAGCAATCCGTCGAGCCCCGCATCCGCGAGGAGCCGACGGACGTCGGCCAGGATCGCTTCCCGGTCTGCGGGATCGGGCGGCATGCGATTGACGATGACCACCAACGGCAGCCCGCGTTCGCGGACTCGAGCGAGGACCGACCACGGGACCTGGTCCGCATAGCGCGTCGCCGTCGTCACGAAACAGCACAGGTCGGCCGCTTCGACCAGTCGATCGGCGAGTTCCCGGTTCGCGTGCTCGAGAGAATCGATGTCCGGCGCGTCCACGAGCGCCAGCCCGGGCTCGATGGCGGCATCCTCGATGAAGCGCAGCGACTCCGTCGGTACTCCAGCCAGCGCGCCGTCGATGAGCACACCGCCATCGTCGGGATGGACGAGGACGACGGCGACTCGCGTGGTCGGGCGCAGCACGCCCGTCGGGCTCGCGGCGCGGCCCGCGATGGTGTTGAAGATCGTGCTCTTGCCGGCGCCCGTGGGCCCGACGAGGAGCACCACGAGCGGCGCGTCAAGCGACGCGGCACGCACCCTGACATGACCCCGGAGATGATCGTCCAGCTGCCGGGCGCGAGCCTGCGCCGCCTCGCTCCTGGGACGCGCGGCGAGACGACGCGCGGCAAGCGCCTCTAAACGCTCGACGAGGGCGCGCAGATCTGCGGGAGCCGTGCCGGTCACCGGTCTAACGGTACGTCGTCCGGCGGCGGCAGAGGCGCACCCGGGGCGACAGTCGACGATCCCAACGACATTGCAGTCGGGAGAGCGCGTCGACCGCATCGCCATCCGAACCCCGGGTCCGTGCGGGACTCCACACCAGGTTGTACGTGCCTGGAAGTCAGTGCCCGCTTGCGCGCAGTCGCGCACTGGTCGCCGATGGAAACAGCGCCGCAAACTGGGGCTAGCCGAACCCCTCGCAGACCCGCACACTGCCCGCACTCGGGGAGGGTGGCACGAGGGTCCTCAGGGCTCCCACCAGCGCGACGTCCCCATGTGATCGCCTTGACCGTCGCGCAGTGCCGTTGGCGATTCATCTTCCCGGTAGGCGCCATGGTTCGCCCGGGAGGCGTTGAATGATCCGGTTCCGTCCACGCCTGCGCATCGCTGGCCTCGGCGTTGTCGCTCTGCTGATCGCCGGCACGTCCGGCCTGGTCGCTGCCAACCTCGTGCGGCCGGCCCCCGGTCCGTTCACCGGCTGCCTGGCGTCGAAGAGCGCCCTCTCGCCGCTGTCCATCAAGGGGATGATCTACAACGTCGCCGCATCGGCGACCACGCCGCTCGCACCGTGTGCGACCGGCGACGCCCTCGTCACGTTCAGCAACGCGCAGGGCGCGACCGGACCGGCTGGACCCGCAGGCGCCACGGGCGCCACCGGAGCGAGCGTCATCGCTGTCGCCATCGACCCAGCGAAGCCTCCGAACCCGAACTGCCTCACGGGCTACGAGGTCCTGCAGCTGCCGCCTGGCCCGCCTAATACCCCGCCGACCAGCCTCGGCTTCGTGTGCGATGGCCGCGATGGCACGCCCGGAGCCACGGGCGACACGGGACCTCAGGGGCCTGTCGGACCGCCGGGAGCGCCGGCCGCGGGAGCGCTGACCAACATCACCGACCTCGACGGCCTCGGCTGCCTGAAGGGAACCGCGCCCGGGACCGTGCAAACGAGCGTCGATGAAGCAACGGGCGAGGTCTCCATCCTGTGCATTCCGACGCCCCCGACCGGTGGTGGTGGTGCCACGACGAACACGCTGATCATCGGCGACCTGCAAGTGGGATGACGGGACACCCAACGACGCCGACATTCCCATGAGCTCGGACCCGTCGATGACCGGCTTCTGCACCAATGGAGTCCCGGGGTTCTTTCCGATCCCCTGAGCCCCACGACCCGGGGATAGCCCTCATCGCAGTCCACGGGCCCCGTCATCTCCACAGGCGCGGGGCCTCGCACCGCTGCATGCCGGTCCCCGACTCGTGATTGCCGCATCAGCATCGGCCGGTCCACCGGTACCCTAGGCAGCCATGCCCGCCGAATTCATCTACTCCACGTACAAGCTGGCCCGCCATTACCCGCCGGACCGGACCGTCCTCGAGGACATCTCGATCTCGTTCTATCCGGGCGCAAAGATCGGCGTCATCGGGTCGAACGGCGCGGGCAAGTCCAGCCTGCTGCGGATCATGGCCGGCCTGGACGATGGGTTCAGCGGCGAGGCGCGCCTCACGCCAGGCTTCACGGTCGGCTTCCTGAGCCAGGAGCCGCAGCTGGACCCGGACAAGACCGTCAAGGGCAATGTCATGGACGGCGTCGGCGAGGTGGCGAGCCTCATCGAGCGCTACAACGCCGTCATGGCCATGTGGGCCGAGCCGGACGCCGACTACGAGAAGATCGGCGCGGAGCAGGCCGCGCTCGAGGACCGCATCCACGCGGCCGACGCGTGGAACCTCGAGCGCAACGTCGACATCGCGATGGACGCGCTCCGCTGCCCGCCGGACGACGCGCACGTGACCACGCTCTCGGGCGGCGAGAAGCGTCGCGTCGCGCTCTGCCGGCTGCTCCTCCAGCACCCGGACCTGCTCCTCCTTGACGAGCCCACGAACCATCTCGACGCGGAGTCGGTCGAGTGGCTGGAGCACTTCCTGCAGGAGTACGCGGGCACGGTCGTCGCCATCACCCACGACCGGTACTTCCTGGACAACGTCGCGCAGTGGATCCTCGAGCTGGATCGCGGCCGAGGCATCCCGTTCAGCGGCAACTACACGGGCTGGCTGGAGCAGAAGCTTGCCCGGATGGCCAACGAGTCGAAGACGGTCGACGCCCGCCAGCGCACGCTCGCCCGCGAGCTCGAGTGGGTGCGCATGGGCGCGAAGGCCCGCCAGGCGAAGGGCAAGGCCCGCCTGACCGCCTACGAGAGGCTCCTGGCCGAGGCGAACGAGGCGAAGGACACCAGCCGTGAGCTGGAGATCGCCATCCCACCCGGCCCGCGCCTCGGCGACACGGTCATCGAGGTCGCGGACCTGCGCAAGGGCTACGGCGACCGGCTGCTCGTGGAGGACCTGACGTTCTCGCTGCCGAGGGCGGGGATCGTGGGGATCATCGGGCCCAACGGCGCTGGCAAGACGACCTTGTTCCGGATGCTCACGGGGATCGAGGCGCCGGACGCGGGCACGATCGAGATCGGCGACACGGTCCAGCTCTCGTACGTGGACCAGGGCCGGGACGACCTCCAGGGCGATCGCACGGTGTTCCAGGAGATCACCCAGGGCGTCGAGGTCGTGACCGTCGGCAAGCGGGAGATCCCGGCCCGCGCGTACGTGTCGTCGTTCAACTTCCGGGGCACGGACCAGCAGAAGATGGTCGGCCAGCTCTCGGGCGGCGAGCGCAACCGCGTCCATCTCGCGAAGCTGCTCCAGGCGGGCGGCAACGTCCTCCTGCTCGACGAGCCCACGAACGACCTCGACGTGGACACGCTGCGCGCGCTCGAGGCGGGCCTCGAGACGTTCCCCGGCTGCGTGGTGGTCATCAGCCACGATCGCTGGTTCCTGGATCGCATCGCGACGCACATTCTCGCCTTCGAGGGCGACAGCCAGGTCCGGTTCTTCGAGGGCAACGTCAGCGACTACGAGGCATTCCGGCACAAGGAGCTGGGATCCGCTGCCGACCAGCCGCACCGGATCCGCTACAAGAAGCTCACCGCCTGACGCTTGGTCCGCGCACGACGCGACCGCGTTCAGCTCGATCCGTGCGGGCGCGGGGCACGCCGGGTGCCGGACGGCCCTCCGGGCAGGGGCCGACCGAACTCCAACACACGGTGATGGTCCCCGGGAACGGTGCCTCCCGGCCCGGGTCCCAACGGGGCGCGGGCCGCACGATGGGGTCACGGAACGCACCGGGGCCAGGGCCCCGCCAGGAGCTCCGGGCATGCCCCCCATCCGCGCCCCATTTGCGGAGGGTGTGCCGAGGAAGGACTCACGCATGTACGCACGGTTCAAGGTTCTCGGGATCGCGATCATCGTCGCCGGAATCGTCTTCGTCGGCGTCGGTGGCTACACCTACGTCAAGACCCAGGAAGGTGCACACGCCCTCCAGGCGTTCAGCGCGGCACAGAACGTCAAGCTCGCCTACAACGACCAGGGCAAGCTCACCGACCGCGGCGAGACCGCCGGCGCGGACACGATCATGAGCCTCCTCGTGAACGACTGGGGCTACGCGGTGAACACCGCGGACCTCAACCCCAACGACCCGGTCGTCAACACCGCGACCGAGTACATGTACCAGATGGCAACCATCGCCCATCACACGCTCGACGGCACCCAGACGGTCGTCCTCGACAAGACCATCACCGCCGATGACGGCACCGTGTACCAGGCCGGCACCTACGAAGTCCCGGTCAACGGCCGCTACTGGAGCCAGTTCGACCGCACCAACCCGATCGACGCCGCCGTCCGTGAGCAGGCCTGGACCGGCACGGCACACGCGCTGATCGCCGAGCTCGGTGTCGGCAGCGTCACCGCCTCCGCACTCCAGATGGGCCTCGGCATCGCGGCCCTCGCCGCAGCCCTCGGCGCCACCCTGATCCTCCTCGGTGGGGGCGTCATCTGGGCCGCCCGCCCGGTGACCGTCAAGGCTGACGCGAAGGTCAAGGCCGCCACCGCCATCCCCGCCATCGCCTGACCCCCGGGAGGTCCGCCTCCCATCGTCAACTTCCTCGGACACGCCGGGCCTCATCGGCCCGGCGTGTCTGCGCGTCAGCCCGCGAGCGCGAGCAGCGGGTCGCCGGCGTTCATCGCCAGCGAACTGACGAGGAAGATGACGACGCCGTCCATCGGCGCGACCGGGCGCTCCAGCGCTGCGCCGAACGCGTCCTGGACCTCGCCGACGATCGTGCCCGCCGTGACACGCGCGCCAACTTCCACCGACGGGTGCCAGTAGCCGCTCGTCGTCGCCCGCATCCATGCCTCGTTCGGCAGCGTCTCCGTGAGGTGGGCCGGCCCGTCGGGCGCGGCATCGATGAGGCCCGTCGCGCGCAGCAGCCGCCGGAGGCCCGCCTCGTGGAGATCGACATCCGCCGCCGGCCAGCGACCTTGCCCGCCGACCTCCGCGAGCACGGCCGGGATCCCCAGCGCCGCGGCGGCGGTGGTCGTTGTGCCCGGTGACGGACCGATCAGCAGGTAGCGCAGACCGTAGGCCGCGGCGAGCTCACGGCTCCGCGTATCGACAGCCGCGTCGCCCGTGTCCTCGACCCCTGTGAACGAGACGAGTGCCTCGTTCATGTCCCCGCAATGCATGTCCGCGAACGTGTCCGCGCCGGCGATGACATTCGTCGTGAGCCAGTGAGCGAGGCGCTGGGTAGGCGAGCCCGACGCGTCGCCCGGGAACTGGCGGTTGAGGTTGAGCCCGTCCAGCGGGTTGACGTAGATGGCGCGCGCGGCGAACGCCGCCGGGCTCGCAGTGAGCACCGCCACCAGCGTCCCGCGGACCCGACGCGGATCGAGGTCCATCGCCACCCGTCGGAGCGCCGCGATCGACACGTACTCGGCGCCATGGATGCCCGCCGTCACAGCGACCCTCGGACCGTCATCGACGCCGTGGACGATCACGATCGGCAGCCGGACGAGGATCCCGTCGCCGAGCTCGACCGGAACGAGACCGGTCGCCCGCTCCCCGGGGTGGGCGGTGACGGAGCCGACGGTGCACGGGGGTCGAGCAGTCATGGCGCCAGCGTACCGGCCCAGGCCGCCAGCGCGCGCTGCGAGGCCGCCAGCCGCGCGCTGCGAGGCCGCCAGCGCGCGCTGCGAGGCCGCCAGCGCGCGCTGCGAGGCCGCCCGCACCGTCGGCCCGGAGGCGATCACGCGGGCGGGGGCTCCTGTAGGGCTCCGGCGATCGAGGCGGCCCACGCGCGGATCTGGTCCCACGGCCGGAAGTCGCCGATCGGGTGCGTCGCCAGGACCTGGGGATCAATCGACGCATCTGCCTGCAGGCGCCCGCCGAACGTCCGGTGCCCGCGGGCGCCGATCGCGTCCGTGACCTCGGCGGCGTGCGGCGTGATCGGCAGGTCGACCACGGCCTGGCGTGGATCGAGCGGTCCGCTGCTGAACAGCCACACCGGCATCGCCTGGAGCCGGACCAGGTGCTGCTGGACGAAGCGGTTCGCGTCGCGCTGCCAGTGCGCGGCGTAGAGCGCGCTGCCCACGATGACCGCGTCGTACCCGACGATGCTGCGCGCGTCGTTGACGCCGACCACCGCTGCCTCGTGGCCGGCGACGCGGAGCTCGTTGCCGATCGCCTCGGCGATCTCGCGGGTCGAGCCAAGCTTCGATGCGTACGCGACGAGGATTCGGGCCATGACATTCCTTCGGCGCCGGGCCGGTCGATGCGCGGCTGGTCGATGCGGGCGGGAGGCCGCGGGAAGGGCAACGTCGAAGCTGACCGCGGTGGATGCCCATCCATCTTGCCCCACCCGACCCGTGGGTGCCTGGCGTGGTACCGGATCGGCCCGGATGCGACGAACCGGCGGGGAGAAGCCCGCCGGTTCGGTCTGGATCGTGTGCCGCCGGTCGATGGCGGCTTCAGGGGAGATCAGGCAGGGACGGCCTTCGGCTTACCCGACATCAGGACGTTCCGGAAGCCCTCGGGGAACTTGTTCGCAAGCACCCCATCGAGCCCGTAGTAGCGGCCGGCGCCGAGGCCATAGATCGTGGCGCAGATCAGCGCGTAGGTGAGGTGCTGGTTCACGACGCCGTACGCGAAGTCCCAGGCCGCGAGAAAGAAGAACAGCATCATGAGCGTGCCCGCGGCGGCCGCAAAGCGGGTGAACAGGCCGAGGATCAGCGCCACGCCGATCCCGATCTCGCCGGCGACGACGAGGAAGTTGATGAGCGGCATGAGACCGGAGTCTGCCAGGCTCAACCACAGGCCGTGCGTCGGGTTGAAGATGGTGCCCTTGGCGACCTCGCCGGAGACGAACGGCCAGCCCAGGGTCCCGTTCGTCGCGAACTTCAGGAACCCGCTGGCATCGAAGGCCTCCGCGGCCGTCATCTTCTCGACGCCGGCCCACAGGAAGATGACTCCCACCAGCACGCGCAGCAGGGCGACTCCCTGCATGTGGATCCTGCTCGTGATCTCCACCGCGATTACCTCCGACCCCTCCGTCCGGTGAACACCACCGGCGGCCCTCAGTTGCAGGGTCATTCGAATGGGGACACGATGCATCATACGGCCGCTCCGTATTGCGGTCCGTTCGGCCCATTCCGGGCAGGCCGTTGGGAGGTCAGCGTGGGCCGGTGGAGATGGGCCATTGTGCGTAGGCTGGACCGATGAACGGGCCAGAGCGCGCCTCGGCAGCAGCCACCGTCGACTCTGCCGCCTCTGTGCGTTCACGCGCCTGGGCATGGGTGACGGACGGTCCGGCATATCCGGCCAACGCCGGCGACCTGCGGACGGCGAACGTGCTCGGCCTCCCCCTGCCCCTTCGGGCGACCATCGCCGTGGTGGCGGTCGCGCTGCTGCTCCTCCTCGACTACCACGGCCGGATCAATGGCCTCGTGGACGCCCTGCTCGGGCCCTTCGGAACCGGCGAGGCAGAGTCCAAGCGGCTCCAGTCGCTGGGCCGGTTCGTGGTCCAGGGCGCCATCCCGCTCGCAATCGTGCTGCTGGTTCTCCGCGACCGACCGTCCCGATACGGTCTGCGTGTCGGCGACTGGCGTGCCGGGGTGGTGATCGCCGTCGTGGGCTGCGCGGTGATGACGCCCGTCGTGCTGGCGCTCGCGCATGTCGCGGCATTCGCCACCTACTACGCCCCCCAGGGCGCGATGACGAGCTCGCCGGCGGTGGCGCTCACCTCCGCGCTCGAGGTGCTGCCCGCCGAGTTCTTCTTCCGCGGCTTTCTCCTGTTCGCGCTCCTGCGCGTCGTGGGGCCGATCGCCGTCGTCATCGCGACCCTGCCGTTCGCATTCATCCACCTGGGCAAGCCGGAGGTCGAGACGCTCAGCACTCTTGCTGGTGGGCTGCTCTATGGGTGGCTGGACTGGCGCACGGGCTCGGTGCTCTGGAGCGGGCTCACGCACACGTGGATCCTGTCGCTGGCAGTCATCGCCGCGGCAGCGGCAGCGGGCACGGGGCCTGCGCCCGGGTCCTGAGCTCGCCCGGCGGTATCCTCCGGCCATGGCCTTCACCCCTGCACCTCCGGACGTCGTTGCGCTCGCGGACGCGCGCTCCGTAGCCCGTCGAGCGCAGGACTGGGCGACGGCGGACATGCTCAAGACGCAGATCGAGGCCGCCGGCTGGCGGGTCATCGACGCGGCCTCCCTGTATACGCTGGAACGTGCGACACCCCTGGACGTCGATGACGGTGGCAAGGTTCGCTACGGGTCGAGCGGCTCCGTGCCGTCCCGGCTGGACGACGAGCCGCTGGGTGTCGCGTCGGTCGTGCTGGTGGCGACGGACTGGCCGGATGATCTCGCGCGGGCGATGCGGGCGCTCGTTGAGCACTCGCCCGACGGGACGCAGCTCGTCATCGTCGCGAACGCGCCATCCGCGGAGCAGGCGGCGACGCTCGACGCGCTTGACGCCTTGGACCCGGGTGCGCCGGGCGTGATCACCGATGTCATCTGGACGAGCACGCGGCTGGGTCATGCGGCGGCGCTCAACGCGGGGATCCGTCGAGCCGCCGCGTCGGTCGTCCTCCTGCTGGACACGAGCGTCGAGCCCGCGGGCGACCTGGTCTCCGCCGTCGCGACGGCGCTCGCCGACGAGACGGTCGCGGTGGTGGGCCCCGTCGGCGTGGTGTCGGGCGACCTGCGGACCTTCACCGATGCGCCGGCGGGCGTGACGGACGTGGACGCGATCGAGGGCTACGCGCTCGCGTTCCGGCGCGCGGATTACGCGGCCCGTGGCCCGCTCGACGAGCACTTCGCGTTCTATCGGAACCTCGACATCTGGTGGAGCCTCGTGCTGCGCGACCAGGGCGAGGACGACGCCGACGACGCGCCGCCGAGGCGCGCCGTTCGGATCACGGGCGTGCCGATCACGCGGCACGAGCACCGGGGCTGGGCGAGCGTCCCCCAGGACGAACGCGACCGGCGCTCGAAGAAGAACTTCTACCGGGTGCTCAAGCGGTTCGCGACCCGCCGCGACCTCCTTGTGCACGAAGGCGCGCCGCGAGGGTAGGGGCCCGGACTCGAGGCTGCCGGGACACCACCGGACCCCGTGGGAACGGGTCGGGACGGGACCCCGCCTATACTCCGGCCGTGCGTCGTTGGGTCTGCATCGTGGCGTTCCTCGTCGGGTTCTCCGGCGACAGCTACGTGTGGACCGTGCGGCCGCGCATCCCCATCCCGGTCGAGCGTCTCCTTGATCCGGACCGACATGACCCCGACCTCCCGGAGGCCGCCTGGTGGCGCTTGACCTGAACGACGCGGACGACGCCGGCTTCGGCGCGGATCGCGACGACATCGACGGAGTCGGCGCGGATCGCGACGAGACGCTCGTGCGACCGCTGTCGCCTCGACGCCGGCTGATCGTGGCGGCGATCGCCGTTCTCGTCGTGCTCGCGATGGTCGCCCAAGTCTGGCCGACGGGCGATGGCGGCCCGGTCAGCCCGGCCGCCGCCGCGGACCCGGGCACGGTCACGATCCTCGCGGGCACGCCCGCCTCCATCGACCCGGCGAAGCATGGCGACCTCGGCAGCGCGAGCTACGTGTCGCAGCTCTACGAGACGCTCACTGCCGTCGACCCCACGCTAACCGTCCGGCCCGCGCTCGCCGAGTCGTGGAGCGTCGAGAACGGGGGGACGAAGGTCGTGTTCACGCTCCGCGACGGGCTGACGTTCAGCGACGGGAGCAGCCTCACCGCGGCGGACGTCGTCCGGTCCTGGCGGCGCCTGTTCCTGCCCCGGGAGCCCTCGCCCCTCGCGTCGTTGATCGCGGACGTCAAGGGTGCCCGCGAGCTCCTCTCGGGTGGATCGACCGACACGTCCACGCTCGGCGTGCGGGCGGACGGGGATCGCTCCGTGGTCGTGGACCTCGAGCGGGGTGGCAGCGATCTGCCGGCCATCGTCTCGGGGGCGCCGTTCGCGGTAGTGCCCCGGTCCGCCGGCGACGGCGAGATCGTCCCGACCCCCGGAAGCTTTGTCGGCTCCGGCGGCTACGTGCTCAGCGAGGTCACCGCGGACGCCTTCGTCCTGACCGCGAACCCGCACTACTGGGCGGGGGAGCCGGCGATCAGGACCGTCCGCATGCTCACAACGCTCGGCGGTCGCAGCCCGGTTGACGCGTTCGTCGCAGGTGACGTCGACGTCACCCCGATCGGGTTCGTGGACGCGGGCTGGATCGCCTACGACCGGCAGCTCGGGCCGTCCCTGCGGAGCGACACGTCGTTGTCGGTGACCTACTACGGCTTCGACACCCGCCATGCGCCATTCGACGACGTCCGGGTCCGCCAGGCGTTCGCGCAGGCCGTGGATTGGCGACGGCTGGCACAGCTTGACGAGCCGGGCTCGTCCGTGCCCGCGACGAGCCTCGTGCCGGCGGGAATGCCCGGACGCCCCGAGGGCGACTTCCTGCCTGCCTTCGACCCGGCGGCGGCGAAGGCGCTGCTGCGCCAGGCGGGGTTCGCGTCGGGCGCGGACCTCGGCACGATCTCGTTCATCGCCAATGGCGGCGGCTATGACGGCGCGATCAGCGCCATGCTGGAGCAGAACCTGAGTGTCACGATCGAGTACGCCACGATGGACTTCGGGACATACCAGGACCGCCTTGCCACGGACCCGCCCGGCCTGTGGAGCCTGTCGTGGGTCGCGGACTACCCAGGCCCCAACGACTTCCTCGGCGTCCTGCTGGGTACTGGCTCAACCTCCAACGAGGGTGGCTGGTCGAACGCCGCCTTCGATGCCGCGATCGCCGATGCCGGGGCGGCCGCCGGTCCTGACGAGGCGACCGCGGCCTACGCCCGTGCGCTCGCCGTCGTCCAGGACCAGGTGCCGGTCGTGCCCGTCTCGTACGGAACGTCGTTCTCGCTCGTGCGTGATGGCCTCCTGGGCGCGACGGGGAACGGCCTCGGGATCCTCCGGCTCGCCGGCCTCGCCTGGGCGGGCAGCAAGTGAACAGCCGCGCGCGGGAGCTGGGCGGCCATCGTTCGTACGGGGCGCGCGCTCGGGCGACGCTCCTGAGCCTGCTGGCGATAGGCACGATCCTCGTGGCGCTGGTTGCGCCCGCGGGTGCGCTCGCGGCCGACGTCACGTTCGGGACGCCCGCCGTGAAGACGACGTACGGCGAGTCGATCCAGTTCAGCGTCGAGGTCACGAGCAGCGCACCGCTGGCGAGGGTGGAGCTCCGGCTCGGGTTCCCGGGTGCGCTCGGGCCGTTCATCGTCGACGTGCCGGTGGGTGCCGGAAAGACGCAGACGCTCCGCTACCAGCTGGACCTGGGCGGCGCCGGGCACATTGCACCCAACACGCGGCTCAGCGCCACGTGGGCGGCCTTCACCGCGGTCGGAGCCACGCCCGTCCTGAGTCGGACCGAGGCTGTCCGCTACAGCGACACGACACAGGACTGGAAGACCCTCAAGGGCGACATCGTGACCGTCCACTGGTATGCCGGCAGCGAGGCCTTCGCGAAGAAGGCGCTGCGCATCGGTGACAACGCGGTGCGAGACACGTCGAAACTCCTCGGTGTCACGGAGACGGAGCCGATCGACTTCTTCATCTACGGCGACGAGACCGCGTTCCGCGCGGCGCTGGGCCCGGGCACCCGCGAGAACGTGGGCGGCCAGGCGCACTCGGACATCCGCACGCTGTTCGCGTTGATCACCCCCGACGCGATCAACGATCCGTGGGTGGGGATCGTCATCCCGCATGAGCTCACGCACCTCGTGTTCGACACCGCGGTCAGCAACCCGTACCGCTTCCCGCCCCGCTGGTTCAACGAGGGTCTGGCGGTCTACCTGTCGGAGGGCTACGGCCCCGGCGACCGCAACCGGGTCGCGGACGCGGTGCGCAGCAAGGACCTGCTGCCGCTCCTCGCCCTCAGCGGGCAGTTCCCGACTGACCCCGACAAGACCTCGCTGGCGTACGCGGAGGCCGTCTCGGCCATCGACTACCTCGTGCGCACGAACGACGAGGCGTCGCTGGTCAACCTCGTGCTCGCCTACAAGGAGGGCCTCACCGACGATGAGGCGTTCACCAAGGCACTGGGCGTGGACCTGGCAGCGTTCCAGGCGGGCTGGCTCGGCGAGCTCGGCGCATCCGCGCCGGAGCAGTTCGGGCCGCACCCGGCGCCCGCGGGGCCGTTGCCGTCGGGCTGGAGCGGGCCCGCCCCCACGTCCGCACCCGGCACCGCGACCGGGGACCCGGGCGCTGCGACCGACGCACCGGGCCCGACGGCCGACGAGAGCGCAGCGCCGGTCGACGAGGGCCAGGCGGGGTCTGGGGGCGCATCGCCGCTGCTGCTGCTCGCCGCCCTCGGGCTCGTCGTGCTCGTCGTGGCCGGTGGTCTCGTGGTTGCGAGGCGTCGCGGAGGCGCGGCGTGACCGCGCTCGTCGCCCGCGTCCGGCGCATCCCCAGCTGGCAGATCACGCTCGGTGGCGCGCTCCTCGCCCTCGGGTTCCTGATCGCTGCGCAGCTCGCCTCCGAAGGGCCAAGGATCCGCTACACGAGCCTCGAGCGTTCGCCGCTGATGGAGACCGCGCTCGACCTCCAGACGGAGCAGGACACGCTGAAGGAGCAGGTCCTGGCGCTGCGTGCGTCGATCCAGGACCTCGAGGCGGCCGGTCAGGGCGGGACGGCGGTGACCCGCGACCTCAACGACCAGCTCCAGGGGGCGCGGATCGCGGCCGGCCTCGTGGCGCTGTCCGGCCCGGGGATGGTCATCAAGGTCAGCGACTCCACGGTGCCCGTGCCGGCAGACGGCACCGAGCGCGACTATCTGGTGTCGGGCCAGGATGTGCTCACGGTCGTCGAGGAGCTGTGGCTTGCGGGCGCCGAGGCTGTTGCCGTGAACAACGAGCGGGTGACGGTGGCAACCGCGGTCGTGGACATCGGCGGGTCTGTGCTCGTGAACTCGGCGTACCTCGCCCCGCCGTACGAGATCCGCGCCATCGGCCCGGCGTCGATGTACGACACGCTCCTGCAGTCGCCGGGCTTCATCGACTTCGTCCGCGGCCGGTCCGAGACGTTCGGCATCGGCGTTGAGTACGCGGTGCTCGACTCGATCGACATCGAGGCTTACGCGGGCCTCGTCAACCTGCGTGACGGGCGACCCGTGATCGGGGCCTCGCCGACACCTGCCCCGGCGCCCTGATGCATCGCTCGTCGAGCAAGATCGCCGTAGGCCTGGTCCTGTTCGTCCTTGGCTTCCTCGCGGTCGCCCAGTTCAGGACGCAGACCTCGAGCCCGGGGCTGGGCGCCCTGTCCGTGGCGGAGCTGACGGAGCTCGTGGCCAACGTCACGACGCGCAACAACCAGCTGCGCGGGGAGGTCCAGTCGCTCCAACTGCAGCGTGACACGCTTGCCAACGCTGTCGAGCGCGGAGATACATCGGCCGGCCAGATCCGCGCCGACCTCAACCGGATCCTCGGCTGGTCTGGCGTGGTTCCGGTCAAGGGTGTGGGCGTCCGGATCACGGTCACGGGGCTCGTGCCGGGTGATGCGATCGAGCTTCTCCTCAACGAGCTGCGCAACGCTGGCGCGGAGGCGATCGCGATCTCCGATATCCGGATCGTGCCGGGCATCGTCGTCACGGGCCCCGAAGGCTCGATGGTCATCGCGGGCGTGCCCTTGAGCTCGCCCATCGAGGTGACGGCGATCGGGGATTCGCAGACCCTGGCGGGCTCCCTCAGCCGCGCCGGCGGCCCGGTCGCGCAGCTCGCGGCCCGGTTTCCCGAGGTATCGGTCGCGGTCGAGGCGCTCGACAGCCTCACGATCCCGGCCACCAACCGCGACCTGGCGCCGGTCCTCGGCAAGCCGCGGCTCTGACCGGGCCGGACCCTCTGCTACCCTCGGCCCCGATGTCTGGCAACCCCGTCGTCGAGCTCTACCTGGGCGATGTCGTCCACTTCCGGCGCCGGCATCCGTGCGGCGGTGACACGTGGCTGATCGACCGCCTGGGCGCCGACATCGGCCTCCGTTGCACCACCTGCGAGCGCCGCGTCCTCATCGAGCGGCCGGCCGTCGAACGGCGGATCGCGGGCTTCGTCAGCCGCGGTGATCCGGTCCTCAGCGCCGCCGTCGCCCCGAAGCCCGCATGACGGACCTGCCGCAGCCCAACGTCCTGTCGGGCATGACCGATCCCGACGACGGGGGAGAGCCCGGCGCCCTCGACGTCTTCCGCAACCGCCCGTTCCTGCTGCTCTGGCTCAGCCAGGCGTTCACGCAGATCGGCGGCAACATGGTCATCTACGGCCTGACCGTCATCATCCTCGAGGCGACGCGGTCCAACACGGCCGTGAGCGTCCTGATCCTGACATTCCTGGGACCCGCGGTCCTGTTCTCGGCGCTGGCGGGCGTGTACGTGGACCGGCTCGACAAACGTTGGGTCCTCGTCGTCACGAACCTCCTGCGGTCTGCCGCGTTCGTCGCCCTGTTCTTCGTCGGCGACCTGCTGCCGGCGATCCTCGTGCTGAACATCGTGATCTCCACGATCACCGTCTTCTTCGGGCCGGCGGAGGCCGCGATGATCCCGCAGCTGGTGCCGCGCCGGCAGCTGACGTCCGCGAACGGTGTGTTCACGCTCACGCTCAACGCGGCGTTCGCCGTGGGCTTCGCGCTCCTCGGGCCCATCGTCGTCACGCTGGCCGGGGCACCGGCGCTCATCCTGCTGGTCGCGGTCTGCTACCTGGTCGCCGCGGGCTTCTGCTGGACGCTCCCGCCTGCCCCGCCCGTCGGGCAGCCCGAAGCGCGGATCCCGCACGAGGCGGAGGCTGCCGTCGGGTCCACGTTCACGCAGCTGCAGGAGGGGATCGCGTTCATCCGCAGCAACCGGAGGATCAGCTGGTCCCTCGTCTATCTCGGCATCGCCGCGTCACTCGTCGGCGTGCTGGGCGTGATCGGGCCAAACTTCGCCCGGGACGCGCTTGACCTCGAGCCCAAGGACTTCGTCGTGGTCGTGCTGCCGCTGGGCTTCGGCATCGTGATGGGCATCCTGCTGCTCAACAACTACGGGATGCACTTCCCGCGCCGGCGCCTCATCGAGGGCGGCCTCGTGGCGCTGGGCATCCTGCTCGGGTTCCTCGCGGCCGCCGGGCCGATCGCGCGGCTCCTCCAGCGTGCCGAGACGGCGACGGGCCTGGGCTCGCTCGCGGACTTCACGTCGCTGCTGGCGATCGTCGTGTTCGTGGCGCTGCTCGCGGGGATCGCCTATGCGTTCGTCGCGATCCCGGCCCAGACGCAGCTCCAGGAGGACATCCCGGAGGACGTCCGCGGGCGAGTCTTTGGCGTCCTCAACATGCTCGTGTCGGTCGCGAGCTTCGCGCCGATCATCGTCGTGGGGCCCGTGGCGGACCTCATCGGCAACGTCAACGTGCTGTTCCTCGTCGCGCTGAGCATCCTCGGCTTCGGCCTGCTGTCGATCTTCAAGCGAGGCCACCTGCGCCCGGAGGAGGTCCACGCGACCGCGAGGGGCCCCGTCCATCCTGCGGGCTTCGATCCGGTCGCCGTGGCGCTCGCCGCCGAGGTGGAGTCAAGCGGGCGCCGGGGCAGCCGGTCCGCGGCGGCCGTCGCCGACGATGCCGCACACGGGGACCCGGGCGACGATCCCGGAGTCAAGCCGACGAGCGAGAGCGGGACCGGCACCGGCAACGGGGCCGGCACCAGGACCGGGACCGCCGATGACGCGGCGGACACGTTCACGGACGTCTCCTGACCCGGCCGAGCGGACGTGCACGATGAGAGCCGCCCGATGAGACCCCCTTCGTGAGCACGACGCCGCGGGCCGGGCTCATCGTCCACGGGCGCATCGCGACCCTCGCGGGAGCTGACGGTCCAGGCTGGGTCGACGCGCTCGGGATCGCACGCGGACGGGTCATCGCCGCCGGGACGCGTGACGCGGTCGGCGCAGCGGCCGGACCCGGGACCCGGGTGCTCACGCTCGCCCCCGATGAGGTCGCGATCCCGGGCCTCACCGACGCCCACCTGCACCTCGTCGAGACCGCCCTCGCGCGCTCGCGCGTCCAGCTCGAGGGCGTGACGGGCATCGACGGCTTCGTCGATGGCATCCGCGCCGCGGCCGCGGCATCGCGTGACGCCGACGCGTGGATCGAGGGCGCGGGGTGGCACCCTGATCTCCTTGGTCGCTGGCCCACGGCCGACGACATCGAGGGCGCTGCCCCAGGTCGGCGGGTCGTGCTGTGGGCGCACGACCACCATGCCCTGGTGGCCAGCCGGCGCGCGCTGGCCGAGGCCGGGGTGGGGGAGGGCAGCCCGGATCCGGACGGCGGGGTGATCCGTCGCGATGCCGCGGGCGCGCCGACAGGGGTCCTCCACGAGACGGCCGCGCGGCTCGTTGTCAGCGGGATCCCGGCCGCGACCGTGGCGACGCTGACGGCGGCGATGCGGCCCCTGATCGCCGAGCTCCTCGCGCTCGGCGTGGTCGCCGCGCACGACCCGGGTGGCCTCAGCCAGCAGGACGGCCTCCGGGGACCATTCGAGGCCTACCGGGCCCTTGCTGCCGCGGGCGAGCTCGGCATGCGGGTCCATCCGTGCGTGCGTTCGGAACAGCTCGATGCGGCCCAGGCAGCGGGCCTGCACAGCGGGCGGCCGCTCGGCCCGGATCCGCTCGATCGGCTTCGCCTCGGCTGGCTCAAGACGTTCGCAGATGGATCGCTGGGCTCCCGGACGGCCGCGCTCCTCGAGCCGCTCGTCCGGGGTCCGGGCGAGCCCGAGCCGCCGAACGGCGGGCTGGGCGTCTGGCTCGTGCCGCCCGACGAGCTCCGAGCACAGGCGGCCCGCGCCGCCGACATGGGGATAGCAACCCAGATCCACGGCATCGGCGACGCGGCGGTCCGTGCGGCCCTCGACGCCCTGGCGCCGACCGTCGGCGCGACGCCGCTCATGCCGCGCGTGGAGCACGCTCAGCTCGTCCATCCCGAGGACGTCCCCCGGTTCGCGGCCCTTGGTATCGCGGCGTCGATGCAACCTGTGCACGTGCGCAGCGACGAGGAGCAGGCTCGGCGGCTGTGGGGCGAGCGCGCGGAAACGGGGTCATACGCGTTGGGCGCCCTGGCTCGGAGCGGCGCCGTCATCCCCACGGGGACGGACGCCCCGGTCGAGCCGATCGATCCGTGGCCCGGGCTCGCCTGCGCCGTGACCCGATCGGCGCCCGGGTGGCCCGCCGGGACACCACCGCTCGGCCCCTCGAACGCGCTCACGCTGTGGCGGGCGCTGCGGGCGGCGTGCGTGGACCCGGCGATCAGCGCGGGCGAGCGCGACCGCGGACGCCTCGTGCCCGACCAGCGCGCAGATCTCGTGGTCCTCGCGGCGGCCGCGCTGCGTGAGCCGGTGGAGACCGGCGGCGCCCTGTGGTCCGCACGCCCGAGGCTCGTCCTCGTCGACGGCGAGATCGTGGTGGGAGGCTAGCCCCGCTCGCCCCCCGCGGCCGCCAGCGTCGCCAACGCCTCCGCGAACAGCCCGTTGAGGATCCGCGACGTGGACGGGAACGCGTGGATCGTCTCGGCGAGGATGTCCAGGGGCACCCGGGCCCGGATCGCGAGCACACACTCGTGGATCGCCGCGGAAGCGTCCGGACACGCCATCGCCGCCCCGATGAGCTGCCGCGCCCCTCGGTCGACGACGATCGTCACGTGCCCGGTCTCGGCCTCGACGGAATAGCCCTTCGCGGTCTTCGCGAAATCTGCAACGCACTCGAACGCGTCGATGCCCGCCTCGCGTGCCTGGTCGAGCGACAGCCCCACGGAGGCCGCCTCGGGGTCCATGTACGTCGCGCGGGGTAGCGCGCGGTAGTCGGGGGTCACGTCCTCGCCGAGCGCCATCCGCACGACGAGCTCACCCTGGTAGTGCGCCTGGTGGGTGTGCAGCTCGGGCCCGGCCGGGTCGCCCGCGACCCACAGCCCGTCGGCGAGGCGCAGCGCCCCGTCCCGCGCAAAGGCGTCGGGGCCCGAAACGGTGATGCCGTAGTGCTCCATCCCGAGGTCCGCGAGCGGCATGTCCCGGCCGACCGCCAGCAGGATGACGTGTCCCTCGGCCGTCGTGCCGTCACCGAGATCGATGACGTGCGCGCCATCCGTGCCGGCGGCAGCCCTCGCCCGCAGCGCGCGCACGCCCGTGCGGATCGTCACGCCGTCGTGCTCCAGCGCCCAGCGGACCGTCTCCGCGTTGCGCGGATGATCGGTCGGCACGAGGCGCGGGCCGGACTGGATTATCGTGACTGGCACGCCGAAGCGCGCGTACGCCTGCGCGAGCTCGCAGCCCGTCGGCCCGCCACCCAGGACGAGAAGGCTCTGCGGCAGCTCGCGGGCAAGGGTCGCCTCGCGATTCGTCCATGCGTGGACGTCGTCGATGCCCTCGATCGGCGGCATCTTCGAGGTGGACCCGACGGCGACGACGACGTGGCGGCCCTCGATCTCGTGGGCCCGGCCGTCATGCGTGATCTCGACGCGGCCGCGCGCGACGATCCGGGCCGTGCCGCGGTACGCGGTGGCGCCCGCGGTCTCCAGCGCGCGCACGTGCGAGCTGTCGTCGGGCTCGTCGGCGTCCGGGGCGCGGTTGACCATGTAGTCGCGGCGCGCGGATGCCCGCGACCACGGGTAGTCGCCACCCGCCGCCCGCCGTGCCGCACCGTTGAGCAGCGACTTCGAGGGGACGCAGCCGATGTGTGGACACGACCCACCGAACCACTGGCGGTCGATGACGGCGACGCTGGCGCCCAGCGCACGCGCCTTGTTCGTTGCGGCCTCGCCCGCGGGTCCGGCACCGATGATCAGGAAGTCGAAGGTCTGCATCGGGCCATGGTGCCCGGGCCGGTCAAGTCGCGCCTCAGGCGCGCGCACGGCCCCGCTGGCGGCGTGCCTCATACAGGAGGACCGCCGCCGTCACCGACACGTTGAGGCTGTCGGCGATCCCGAGCATCGGCAGGGCGACAGCGATGATCCCGTCACCGTCCCAGGCCGCCGTGAGGCCGTCCGCCTCCGACCCGAGGACGAGCGCCACGGGCCCGCGCAGGTCGACGTCCGTGTAGGCGCGATCCGCGCCGACGCGCGCCGCAAGGATCGTCATGCCGGTGCGGTCGAGCAGCGCCCGAACTTCGGCGCTCGTCCCGGCAGCAGCCGGCATCGAGAACAGCGTCCCGAGCGACGCGCGGATGGCGTTGGGATTGTCGAGGTCGGTCCGGGGGTCGGCGGCGATCACCGCGTCCGCTCCCGCTGCATCGGCCGACCGCAGGACCGCGCCGAGATTGCCGGGCTTCTCCACGCCCTCGAGCACCACGACGAGGGCGTCCGCGGGCAGGGAGAGCGTCCCGAGCGAGCGGTCGGGGATCCGCACCGTCGCGACGAGGCCCTCGGCCCGGTCACCGTAGGCGAGTCGCGCGAGCACGGAGGCGCTGACGAGCACGATCGTGGCGCCGACCGCGCGCGCGGCGCGGACCGCGTCCCGGCCCTCATCGTCCAGCCTGCCCTCGTCGACGAAGACCTCCTCCACGCGCGCCGCGGCGGCGACCGCCCTCGCCAGCTCCCGCGATCCGTCGACGAGCGTGCGGCCTGCTTCCTCGCGGGCACGCCGGTCACGGAGCGCCGCCGCCGCAAGCACCCGAGGGTTCTTCGGGCTGGTGAGCAACGGGTCGGGGACGGGAGACACGGGCGCGTCCTGGCGATCGCTCAGTGGTATGGCCCGCGGGCCCAGGCGCCCAGCGGGAGCAGCGCGCCGGATCGCGCACGCATCGAGAGGTCGTCGCCCGACGCCGCGACGCCCAGGTGCTCGCGGACGAGGGCGCCGAGGCGTTCGCCGTCGAAGCCGGCCGTGTGGGCGCTCAGCAGCACGAACGACGGCCGCGGGCCGGCGATGGCCGCGAGGTCCGCCAGGAGCGGCACGAGGTCCGTCTCGATCTGCCACGCGCCGGTCCCGTGACCATACGTCGGCGGGTCCAGCACCAGGCCGTCGTAGTGGCGACCGCGCCGCCGCTCGCGGCGCACGAAGGCGCGGGCGTCGTCCACCAGCCAGCGGATCGGCGCCGAATCGAGCCGCGAGAGCTCCGCGTTCCGGCGGGCCCAGGCAACCGCGGGCTTCGACGAGTCGACATGGACGACGTTCGCGCCCGCCTTCGCGCAGGCGAGCGTGGCGCCGCCGGTGTAGCCGAACAGCGACAGGACCTCGGGCGGCCGACCCAGCCGCTGGATCGAGCCCTCGACGGCCTTCGTCAGCCACGCCCACGTTGCCGCATGCTCCGGAAACACGCCGACCTGCCCCCCGGCGGCTGGCCGGCACTCCAACGTCAGCCCACCGACGCGGACCGTCCACGGGTCTCGTGCGGCGCCGCGGACCCAGGCGCTCTTCGCCCACTGGAGCCCGTGGCGCTTCCACTCGACGGGTGGCATGCGTGCGGGCCAGGTCGCGGCGGGCGCCGGGCGATCGACGATGACATCGCCAAAGCGTTCCAGGCGGCGTCCATCGCCACAGTCGAGAAGCTCGAGGTCGGCCATGGACCCATGGTCGCACGGACGGCGCCTGTGGCGGCAGGATCGAATTCGACGGCGTGCCGGCGTCCATCGAGACAGACCCTACGACGGGCGAGGTGACCGCATGCAAACGTGCCTTGAGGGTCATCGCCATTGCGGTGGACGAGGACACCGCCCGCAGGCGCTTCATGGACGCTTTGGGGGTTGACGTTCGCCGCGATCTGAACGCCGGGCGTCCGCTGCATCCGCGGCTGCGCGAGCGGCGTGGCACTCGAGATCGCATCTAGCCTGGCGAGACCGCCGTGACGACTCCAGGACCTCACCGTCCAAGCTTCCCGGCGCAGGCCGGGTCGTTTTGACCGCTCGTGGTCCGGCTCTGCATCACCGTCAGTCCCGCAGCGTGCCGGCACCGACCTCTCCAGCCACGATCAGGCTCACCTCGACGCGGTCGCGCACGAGCTCAACCACCGCCGTCGACAGACGCGCGGCTGGAGGAATCCATCAGAGGCGCTCGCCAAGGGCGATGCGTCGACGGGCCTGCTAACTGGCTGGGGAGCCCACGACCCGGATCTCGACGTCCGATGGCGCCACGCCGGTCGAGCTC
>JBBRRZ010000008.1:0-135860 GCA_038245845.1 Candidatus Limnocylindrales bacterium | reverse complement strand
TCTGGGTGATCGTCCTCTCAGACCACCTACCGATCGTCGCCTTGGTGAGCCGTTACCCCACCAACGAGCTAATCGGACGCAGGCCCCTCCCGAAGCGCCTCGCGGCTTTGATGACGCCAATGAAAGCGTCGCCACATGCGGTATTAGCCACCCTTTCGGGCAGTTATCCCCCACTTCGGGGCAGGTCACCTACGCGTTACTCAGCCGTCCGCCACTAACGAGCAAGCTCGTTCGTTCGACTTGCATGTCTCATGCACGCCGCCAGCGTTTATCCTGAGCCAGGATCAAACTCTCCGCGAAAACTCGATCTTGCGATCAAGTTTGAATCTCAAGAGCTTGGTCCAGGCACGTTCTCGTGCTGAAGTTCCTACCACTCTTCAGTTGTTAAGGTGCAGCGCCCGGCCTTGACCGCCCGGAGCGCGGACTGCTCAGTTTGCAGCAGTTCGCTCCCCGTGTCAAACGGGGTGTCGGGTGGTCCCCGCCGCGGCGGCGGAACCGGCGAGCCTCGGGTTCGTGAGGCGCGAGGACGGATGTTATGGCGTGTCCGGGCGGCCTGTCAAACGGCCGGCCCGTGGGATCGGGACGCCAGGTTGGCCGCCGGCGTGGCGGCCGGTCGGCGTCAGATCGGGCTCTCCTCCACGAGGAGGATGAAGGCCGCGCCGCTCAGCCAGCACAGCAGAGCGAGCTCCGGTGAGCCCGTCGCGCCGAGGGGTCCGACGGCGATGAGCCACGCCACGAGTCCCGCGAGCAACGCGAATAGCGCCTTGCTGAGGCGCAGCAGGATCTCGAACAGGAGCTCGCGCATTCAGAGCGCCCGGCGACCCTGGAGTGCCCGGATCAGGGTGACGTCGTCCGCGTACTCGAGGTCGCCGCCGACGGGCAGGCCCCTGGCGATCCGGGTGACCGATCCGACCCGGCCGTCGAGTCGCTCATTGAGGTACATCGCCGTGGCCTCGCCTTCAAGCGTGGGGTTCGTGGCAAGGATGACCTCTTCCACCTGGGACCCCTCGCGGAACGCCTCATCGACGCGCTCGAGGAGCTCGCGGATCTTCAGGCGGTCGGGGCCGATGCCGTCGATCGGGCTGATCGCGCCGTGGAGGACGTGGTAGCGGCCGCGGAACTCGCCGGTGCGATCGATCGCGAGGACGTCGAGCGGCTCCTCGACGACGCACAGGCGGCCGTTGTCACGGGCAGGGTCCCTGCAGATCGGGCACAGGGGCGCATCGCTGATGTTGAAGCACGTGTCGCAGAACACGACCTCGTCGCGCACGGCGATGAGGGCACGCGCGAGCGCACGCGCCTCCGCATCCGGCGCGCGCAGGAGGTGGTACGTGAGCCGCTGCGCGGTCTTGGGGCCAATGCCCGGGAGCCTGGCGAACGATTCGATCAGCCGCGCGACAGGCTCGATGATGGCGGTGGACACGGTGGCCGGGGCGCGCTGTCAGCCGAGACCGGGGATCTTGAGGCCACCGGTGACGGCCGCCATCTTCTGCGCGGCGAGGTCCTGTGACGCCCGAAGGGCGTCGTTGACCGCGCTGACCACGAGGTCCTGGAGCATCTCCACGTCCTCGGGGTCGACGGCCGATGGATCGATCGTCACGGCGACGAGCTCCTGCTTGCCGGTGACCGTGGCCTTGACCACGCCGCCGCCGGCCTGGCCATCGACGGTCAGCGTCTCCAGCTCGGCCTGCGCGCGGGCCATCTCCTGCTGCATCTGCATCGCCATGCGCTGCAGGTTGCCCATACCCATGGGTGTGGATCCTCCGGTCGGGTCGTGGGGGTCGATGGTGGTCCGCCCAGTCTCGCCCATGTGCGCCCGGCGCGCGAGCCGCCGACCGGGCCGCCGCGCGGGCTCATGTGACCTCGGGCACCTCGGCCAGGTCCTCGGCGAAGATGCGCTGCGCCTCCGCGAGGATGTGGGCCGCCTCTGCATCTGCGGGGAGCGGCGGCAGCAGGTCGAGGTTGCTGGTCACGCACCTGATGGTGACGTCGTGGCCCAGGAACCCGCCGAAGTGTGCCTCGAGCTTGGCCCGGCTCCGCTCGGCGTGACCCTGCATGAATGGCTTCTCCTCCGGAAAGCCGAGCGTGATGATGTTGCCCTCGACGAGCACGGGACGGCATTCGGTGATCAGCGCGCGCAGCGCCGGGGTAGCCGAGCTCGTCAGCTGCACCCAACCCTGACGGATGCGCTCGAGATCGCCGGCGGCGGCGGGCGACGTCGGGAATGCCTGCCCCGGCGGCGGCGCGAGCGGGGCCGCGGTCGTCGTGCCGCTTGCGGGCGCTGGCGTATCAACGGTTTCCGGGCGGACGCGCTGGGCCACGGGCTCCTGCCTGGGCACGGTCACCCTCGGTTCCACGGTCGTGGCGGGCGCGCGCCTCACGGGACCCGGAGGCGTCGTCGTGACCTGCGCGGCAATGGCGGCGGTCACGGCGTGTGGTTCGAGGAGGGCGAGCTCGAGCTGGAGCCGGAGCCCACCGGCGCCGAGCCGGCTCGGATCGATGGATGCCAGCCGGCGCGCGCCGACAGCCAGTGTCGGGTCGCTCGACCCGGTTGCGAGCGCGACGAGGAGCCGCTCCCGGATGGCGTCCACGACCTGGTCCAGGAAGACGCGCAGGTCGCGGCCGCGTTCCTCCAGCCGGTCCAGCAGGGCGATCCCAGCCGCCGCATCACCGGTCGCGAGCGCAGTCACGAACCCGTCGACGAGATCCGCATCAGCGAGGCCGAGGAGGTCCCGGACCGCGTCCGCCTCGATCCGGCCGCCGGTCGACGAGAGCAACTGGTCGAGGATGGACTCGGCGTCGCGCATGCCGCCCGCCGCGAGGCGCGCGATGATGGCCACGGCCTCGGGCTCCGCCTCCCGGTCGTCCGCGGCCATGATCCGCTGCAGCTTGCCGCTGATCTCGGGCACGGTGAGCCGCCGGACGTCGAACCGCTGGAGCCGCGACAGGATCGCCGGTGGGAACTCCTGCGGGTGGGTCGAGGCGAACATGAAGGTGACGAAGTCGGGTGGCTCCTCGAGCGACTTGAGCAGCGCGTTCCAGGCAGGCCCGGTGATCTGGTGCGCCTCGTCGAGGATGTAGACCTTCTTGCGCAGCTCGCCAGGCGGGTAGTTGAGGCGCTCCCGGATATCGCGGATGTTCTCGATGCCGCGGTTCGATGCCGCATCGATCTCGATCACGTCGAGCGTCGACCCCTCGCGGATCGCGACGCACGCCGCGCACACGTCGCAGGGATCCGCGGTGGGGCCGAGGTTCGTGCAGTTGATCGCCTTGGCGACGATCCGGGCGAGCGACGTCTTGCCCGTGCCGCGCGGTCCGGTGAACAGGAGCGCGTGCGCGACCTGCCCGGTGGCGACGGCGTTGCGGAGCGTCGCGACCACGGCCTCCTGCCCGACCATCTCGCTGAAGGTCTGGGCTCGCCAGCGGCGATAGAGCGCCTGGTGGGGGGTCCCTGCGGACAACACAAGCTCCGTTGGGCCGCGACCACGGACGCGGCCGGAAGATTAGTGCCGTGCACCCTCCGTCGATACGGACGTTCCCGCGCCCAGCGGCGTACACGGCTCGGACCAGGCCATTCCGCGGCACCCGGCAATCAGCGCTGAGTGCTGCTTCCTTCCGGACCTGACACGGTTCGCGAGTCACCGCTGCGCGGGACCCGGTCCTCAACGTCGCGTACGTCGTCGGCTCTCGAGAAGCGCCAACCTGGGGAGGGAATTCAGCCCTGCTGGAGCGGATTGCAGGTACAGGGCACCGCTAGTTCCCCGCCTAGCACGGCCCGGCGATGATAGCAGGGCCCACCTTGCCCACCGCCTGGCAGCTCATCGAGGACGGGAGCCTCACGCCGCCCGGGTGCACCGTGCCGGGGCTGGCGGAGAGGGCGGGATTTGAACCCGCGATGGGTTGCCCCATACCGCATTTCCAGTGCGGCGCCCTAGGCCACTAGGCGACCTCTCCGCGGAAGACGATACGGCCCGACGCCAAATCGCGCCGGGCCGGATTGCGGTTCTGGTGGCGGAGAGGGTGGGATTCGAACCCACGCTGCTTTCGCAGACCGCTTTTCGAGAGCGGCACCATCAACCACTCGGACACCTCTCCGCGGGAGAGGATAGCAAAGCCCGTGGAGGGTGCCGGCGCCGGCCGGCGAGCTCCGGGTCAGGTGCCCTGGGGCACCGTCTCGAGGTCCCGGGCGAGCTCCTCCGCCTCGTCGCGCCGGATCCCCGACACGACCTGGAGCCGCCGCCCGAGGGCCGGGTGCTGGGCGAGTTGGAGCACCGATCCCGCGGCACCGTCAACGGCGTTCGGGGCGGCATACACGAGGGCAGCCACATCGGATCCGAGGAGCGCCCCGACGCACATCGCGCACGGCTCGCGGGTGGTGAAGATCGTGACGTCCGTGAGGTGCGTGGTGCCGAGCTTGCGCGATGCCTCGCGCAGGGCGCCGATCACCGCATGCGCCGTGGGGTCGTTCGCTTCCGCGACGCGGTTCGCACCCCGGGCGACCATCGCCTCGTTCATGACCGCGATTGCCCCGACCGCGGGCGCGCCGCGCGACGCCGCCAGACGCGCCTCCGCGAGGGCCTCACCCATGAACAGCTCGTAGTTCATGGCCTGATGATAGCGACCGGTCCGAGGGGTAGGATTGCCGTCGACCCGTGTCGCGTCCCCGGCGCCTGTCGTGCCGGGTCGACGCACGCGCCCCACGTCCATCCCGGAACCACGCCCGGCCCCCGGCCGGTGACCCCAGCGGAGCCCTGCATGGCTGCACCTCGACGGATCGGCATCCTCACCGGCGGCGGCGACGTCCCCGGCCTCAACTCGGTCATCAAGAGCGTCGTCTATCGCGCGACGGACCTCGGCTACGAGGTCATCGGCATCCGGCGTGGCTGGGAAGGCCTGACGCACCAGCGGCGCACCCCGGACCTCGATCCCGAGTATGCCCGGGTCCTCGACCGGATCAACACCCGGACCATCGACCGGACCGGTGGCACGATCCTCCACAGTTCGCGCACGAACCCGCGCAAGATGCGGACCGCGGCCCTGCCGTCCTGGCTGGACCCGAAGACGGTCGCCGACAAGCAGACGGCCGATGGCGTCTACGACCTGACCGACCACGTGCTCGAGACGATCGGGCACCTCGGGCTGTCGCACCTGGTCACGATCGGTGGCGACGACACGCTCTCGTTCTCGTCGGTCCTCTACGAGCGTGGTCTCCCGATCGTCGCCATCCCCAAGACGATGGACAACGACGTCAACGGGACCGAGTACTGCATCGGCTTCTCGTCCGCGATCACGCGGGCAAAGGAGGTCCTCAACCGCCAGCGCACGACGCTCGGCTCGCACGAGCGGATCGGGGTGTTCCGCATCTTCGGGCGCGACGCCGGGTTCACGGCCCTGTACACGGCCTACGTGACCTCCACGCGGTGCGTGATCCCCGAGTTCCCGTATGACATCGACGCGCTCGCCGAGATCCTCAAGGAGGATCACCGCAACAACCCGAGCCACTACGCGATCGTGATCACCGCCGAGGGCGCGATCTGGAAGGGCGCGGAGCTGTCCGAGGTCGGCGACATCGACGCCTTCGGGCACCGCCACAAGGTCAACGTGGGCGAGGCCCTGGCGACCGAGATCAAGGCTCGAACGGGCATCGAGGCGGTCGCCTCCGAGCTCACGTACGACCTCCGCTCAGGTGAGCCGGACATGCTCGACTCGATGGTTGCATCGACGTTCGCGAACGTTGCGATGGACCTCATCCGGGACGGGATCGGTGGCCGGATGGTCGCGATCCGGGAGGGCAAGTACGCCCACGTCTCGCTCGCCGAGACCGCGAAGCCGCCGCGCCGCGTCCAGCTCGACGCCTATGACACCGAGCGCTTCCGCCCGAAGTACTCGGACCGCCTCGGCGACCCGCTCCTGCTGACCCCGTCGCTGGGCCCGGTCGTGGAGTAGCTCCCCCGTCGCGCTGGCCCGGACTGGTCTTGTGGTTCGTGCCCCGGCGGCCTAGCCGTCGAGCCCGGACAGCGCGCGGATCGCGCGGGCAAGGTTCGACATGTCCTCGTCGCCCTTGCCGCGCGCCACGAGCCCCGCCTCGAGCTGCGCCGCGAGCCCCGCGACCGGGAGCGTCGCGCCTACCGAGCGGGCAAGCTCCAGGGCGATCGTGAGATCCTTGAGGTGCAGCGACGTCCGGAACCCGAGCGGATACTCGTTGTCGATCATCCGTCCGCTGCGGTTCTCGAGCACCCAGCTCCTGGCCGCTCCGCCGCCGAGCGCGGTCGCGACGGCCTGCGGATCGAGGCCTGCCTTGAGCGCGAGCACGATGCCCTCCGCGACGCCGAGGTAGGCGCCCGCGAGGACGACCTGGTTGACGGCCTTCACCGCCTGGCCGGACCCGGCGGGACCGAAGTGGGTGATCGTCCTGCCCATCGCCTCGAGGACGGGGCGGGCGCGCTCGACGTCGGCCGGCTCGCCACCGACGAAGATCGTCAGGGTCGCAAGCTTCGCGCCCTCGGAGCCGCCCGAGACCGGGGCATCGACGAAGCCCACGTCCTGAGCCCGGAGGCGCGCGGCGAACCCCGCGGTGGCCCCAGGCGAGATTGTCGAGCAGTCCACGACGAGGCCGCCCGGGGCGAGGCCGGCCGCGACGCCATCAGGCCCGAACAGCACCTGCTCCACGTCCGGCGTGTCCGAGACGCACGTCACCACGACGTCCGAGGTCCGGGCGACCTGCGACGGCGTGGCGGCCTCACGGGCGCCGAGCTCGACGACCGGCCCGGCGCGGCCAGGCGTGCGATTCCAGACGCTGACGTCGAAGCCGGCGCGGCGCAGGTTGGCGGCCATCGCGGCACCCATCGTGCCCAGTCCCACGAACCCGATCCGTTCCACGTTCAACCCTCCTGCAGGACGTCGAGGGTACCGGCCCGGCGGGACGCGTACCATGCGCCGTCATGGAATGGCTCGGCCTCGACCTGCGGCGCCTGGGCACGGCAATGCTCGCATTCGGCGTCGTCGGGGTACTGATTGCCGGAATCATGGCCGTGGGGCTGATCGGCGGTGCGATCGCCGCACGCAACCTCGACGACCGGCTGACCGAGGACCAGGCGAGCCTCGTCGCGGCGCTCGGGCGGGTCGACGCGACGATGGCCCAGGTGGTGACGACGACGGGCAATGCGGCCGCGACGCTGCACACCACGAGCGAGACGATGGACTCGGCGGCGTCGGTGCTCGGCCAGGTCGGCGACACGGCGCAGGAGCTCTCGACGTCGATCGACATCAACATCCTCGGCAACCGGCCGCTCGCGGGCGCCGCGACGAAGTTCGCCGACCTCGCCATCGAGGTCCGTGGCTTCGAGGAGCACGCGGGCGCGCTCGCGCAGGACCTGTCGCTCAACTCGGTCGACGTCGGGCACCTCGCGACGGAGATCGACGGGCTGCGCAGCGAGGTCCGGTCGCTGACCGCACGGATCGAGGCCTTCGAGGCGACGGGCGAGGTCGTGGGGCTGCTCGTCGGCGGGATCCTCCTGCTTGGGCTGCTTGTCGCGTGGCTCGCGGTCGCCGCCGCGTTCTGTGCGTGGGCGGGGCTCCGGCTGCGACGCCTGGCGACCGCCGCCGCCACGACGGCCGATCCGACACCGGATGCGGCTGCTCCGCCGGACGGCGCCTGACGCCCCCACCTGCTCACGCGGTGCGTGCGATCAGGCACACTGGCCGCCAGCGGCAACGACGAGTGGTTGGGCGCATGGCCCGGGAGGCTCGATGACAACCGGGATGATCGTGCTCGCGGGTGGCGTCGGGCGCCGGATCGGCCGACCCGTCCCCAAGCAGTTCCTGCTCCTCGGCGGCAAGCCGCTGCTCATCCACGTGCTGGAGAAGGCACGCGCGATCGGCGAGATCGATCGCGTCGTCGTCACCTGTCCCGAGGCGTACCTCGATGCGACGCGGGAGCTGATTGCGAACCACCGCATGGGCGCGAAGTTCGAGTGCGTCCCGGGCGGCGCCTCGCGCCAGGAATCCACGTACCTCGGCCTGGTGGCCCTGGGCGACGTCGAATCGGTCATCGTCCACGAGGCCGTCCGGCCGCTCGTGTCGGTGGACGACTTCCGGCGCCTGATGGACGCCCCGGACGAGAACGCGATGTTCGGCATCCCGATCCCGTTCACGGTCCTGCGCGGGCACGACTACATCGAGGGCCTGCTGGAGCGCGAGGAGCTCGTCAACGTCCAGCTGCCGCAGAAGTTCAACGCGGCCAGGCTGCTTCGCGCGCACGAGGCCGCCCGCGCTGACAGCCGAGACTTCACCGAGGACGCGAGCCTGTTCTTCGCCTACGCCGGCGAGCCCGTCCGGATCCTGCCGGGCATGGACCACAACATCAAGATCACCGTCCCGACGGACACCGTCACGGCCGAGGCGATCTACGCGGACCTCATCGGCCGCAGAGCCTGACGTGGGCAAGGTCTGCGTCATCACCGGCGCCAGCCAGGGAATCGGGCGGGCCGCGGCCGTCGAGATGAGCCGCCAGCCCGACGTTGATGTCGTCATCCTCATCGCGCGCAGCGCCGACGGCCTGGCGGAGACCGCGGCGGCGATGATGCCGGGCACGACCGTCCGCCAGCTGCCCTACGACCTGGGCAACCTGGACGGGATCCCCGCCCTCGTCGAGTCGATCTGCGCGGAGTTCGGCGGGGTCGACGTGCTGCTCAACATCGCCGGCTACGCGGACCCGCGCTCCCTCCTGGACACAACGGCGGACAACCTCGTCCGGACGTTCACGGTCAACGTGTTCGCGATGGTCGTGCTCAGCCGCGAGTTCGTGCGCTTCAACGACGGGCGCCCGGCGAAGATCCTCAACGTCGCGTCCACGGCGGGCGTCACGGCGAGACCCGGATGGGCAGCGTATGCCGCGTCGAAGGCCGCGGTCGTCAACCTCTCGCTGACGCTGTCCGAGGAGCTGGCCGGCTCCGGGATCAAGGTCTACACGATCTCTCCGGGCCGGACGGCGACCGACCTGCGGCGCAAGCTCGCGCCCGAGGAGGATCCCACGTCGATCATGCAGCCCGAGGAGGTGGCACGCGTGATCCGGACCCTGATGCACGACGACGAGCGCACGCTGGACGGGCAGAACATCATCGTCCGCCAGCAGCTGTGACCCCCGGGGCCTGCCCGTGAGCCGCCGCGAGTACCTGCTCGCGAGCCTCGTGCTGCGGCTGCTTGGGCGGCTGTTCTCGCTGCTCCCGCTCCGGCGCCGGCGTGTCGTGCTCGCGACCGCGCGGCTCCCGATCCTGGAAGGCAACCTGCTGTTCATCGACGAGGCGATCCGGCGCCATCGGCCCGGGACGCGCGTCGTGCACCTCCTTGAGCCGTACGCGTACGGGTTGCGGGGCAAGGTGCTGTACCTCCTGCGGCTCGCGCGGGGCATGTACTACCTGCGGACGTCCGGGCTGGTCGTCGTCGACAACGCGTGGCTGCCGGTGCACGTCGCGCCACACCGCCCGGGGACGACGGTCGTCCAGGTGTGGCACGCGGCCGGCGCGCTGAAGCGGTTCGGCGCGGACACGCTGGCCGGCCTGGACGAGCCCGAGCGGACGTTCCTCCATCGCCACTACGACTACGCCATCGCGTCCGGGGAGGCCGGGCGGGTTCCGTGGTCGCGCGCGCTGCGGACGCCGCTCGACGGCGTGCTCGCGCTGGGCACGCCGCGGACCGACCTGTTCTTCGATGCGCCGGCGATCGCGGCCGCGCGCGCCCGGGTCCTCGCCCGCCACCCCGAGCTGGGCGATCGCCGCATCGTGCTCTATGCGCCGACGTTCCGCGGGCGCGGACGGGGGAAGTTCGGGGCCAACTCGCTGGACGGGGCCACCCTCCGTGCCCGGCTCCCCACCGGCGTGGCGATGGTCCTCAAGTCCCACCCCAACCTGGACCCGGGCGGCGTCGAGGGAGCTGGCTTCGACGTGGTTGCCGATCCCGGGTCGGACATGAACGAGTGGCTGGCCGCGGCCGACGTCCTCGTGACGGACTACTCGTCCTCGATCTACGAGTGGGCGCTGCTGCGTCGGCCGCTCGTGCTCCTCGTCGACGACCTCGAGGCCTACGAGCAGGACCCCGGGCTGTACCTCGACTACCGGACGCAGATGATCGGCGTCCAGGTGATCGACACGGAGGGCGTGGCCGCGGCGATCCTCTCGGACGACTGGGACATCGAGGCCTACGACGCGTTCATCGCCCGCAACGCCGGCGCGTGTGACGGCCACGCGAGCGAGCGCTTCGTCGACCGGTTCCTGCCCCGGCGTTGAGGCGCCTCCGCCGGCGGGCGGGCGTCGAGGGAGCGGGCGCGAGTCAGGCTTCGAGCGGGCGGTCCATCTCCACGCACGGCAGCGAGGTGCCGTCGGGCATCGTGATGACGACGTCGCCGAGCCGCCGGAACCCGAAGTGCTCGTAGAGCAGCACGCCCGGCAGGGTCGCCATCAGGGCCAGTGTCGCGAAGCCCTCCTCGCGCGCTGCGTCCTCGCACGCCTCGAGAATCCGCGTCCCGAGGCCGCGGCGCGTCCAGTCGCGGCGCACGAACATCGCCCGGACGCGGGCGGGCTCCGTCGCCGGATCGAGGAGGCGGGCGCGACCCTCCTGCGCCGCCTCGCCGCTGAACAGCTTGTCGCGCCGACTCCAGGCGCCGCATGCGATCGTCTCGCCGCACGCCTCGATGACGAAGTACGTCCCGTCCTGGAGGAGCAGCGGGTCGACGTGGGCGATGTGAACGACGGCGGACGCGGTCTGGAGGTCATCGTAGAAGGCCGGGAAGATCTCGCGCGTCGACACCTTCATCAGGATGTCGATGGCCGGCGCATCCCACGGCGTGGCGACCCGCAGCGCGGGCCCTTCGATCGGGCGGAGATCCATGCGCGGACGCTACCAGCGCGCGCAATCCCTATTCGGCACACTTGGGGCATGGCCACCAAGATCATCCTCGACGTCGACACCGGCACCGACGACGCGGTCGCGCTCATGACTGCCGCCCTGTCCCCTGACATCGAGCTCATTGGCGCAACGGTCGTCAACGGCAACACCGTCCTCGACAGCTGCGTGGAGAACACCCTCCGGGTGTTCGAGTGGATCGGCATGCCCGGCGTCCCCGTGTTCCGCGGCATGTCGCGGCCCCTGGCTCGGCCCCAGATGACGCAGCTCAACCCTGCGACGCTCATCCACGGTGACAAGCTGGACCTGCCCGAGGCAACGATCCGGCAGCAAACCCAGCACGCGGTGGACTGGCTGATCGACACCCTGCTCGCGTCCGACGGCGACATCACGCTCGTGCCGGTGGGCCCGCTGACGAACATCGCGACCGCGATCCAGAAGGAGCCGCGGATCCTGGACGCGATCCCGGAGATCGTGATCATGGGCGGTGCCCACGACCACGGGAACGCGACGCCGTCCGCCGAGTTCAACATCTGGCTGGACCCGGAGGCGGCGCGGGTCGTCGTCAACTGCGGCCGCCCGATCCGCATGGTGCCGCTCGACGCGACCCACCGGGCGCTCGTATCCCAGGCGGACGCGGAGGGCCTGCGAGCGCTTGGGACGCCGGCGGGCGAAGCAGCGGCGAGGTTCATCCTCAAGCGCATCGAGGGCTATGACGCCACCCAGCCGATGCACCGCGCCGGCGCGGCACCGGTCCACGACGCGCTGGCCGTGTGCGCGATCATCGACCCGTCCGTGATCACGACGCACTTGATCCCGGTGGACGTGGAGACGGGCGGCTTCCTGTCCGACGGGCGGACGGTGTGCGACTTCCGGTTCCGCGGCCACAAGCCCGCCAACGTGCATTTCGCGATGGACGCCGACGAGCCGAAGTTCGTTGCGATGCTCACCGAGATCCTGGGCCGGACCGCCTGACCGCGGCCGTCGCCGTGGGTGGCGAGGCCGAGAATCGGAAAGACCTCCGGTGTCCGGAGGTCCAGGTGCATGGAACGTCTGAATGGCGCGCCCGGCGGGATTCGAACCCACGACCCCCAGCTCCGCAAGCTGGTGCTCTATCCACTGAGCTACGGGCGCACGCTGTGACTGGCGGAGAGGGAGGGATTCGAACCCTCGGAGCAGGTTACCCCACTCGGCGGTTTAGCAAACCGCTGCACTAGACCTCTATGCGACCTCTCCGTGCTGTGCCTTCCGCGGGGGTTCGGCACGCCCGGGAGTCTAGCAGAGAGCCCCTCCAGGTTGACGCAGGCACCCGCGACCGGCTACCTTCGAGGGACCGATGTGCACCATCTATCGCTTTACCTGCCCGGCATGACCGTTCCCGGAGACTGATGACCCGGGGCTGAACGGGTCGTGCCGGGAAAGCAGAGGTCCTGGACCTCTGCTTTTTTTGTTCCCCCAGCCACCCTGACGACACAGCAAGGACACCAACACCCATGTTCGTGGTGATGCGGACCGGAGCCAGCGAGGCCGAGGTCATCGGCGTGAAGGGCCTGATCCTCGCCGAGGGGCTGACGCCCTTCGAGAACGCCGGGGCGAACCGGACGGTGATCGCGGTCGTGGGTGAGCTGGGCAAGCGGCGGGAGCAGCTCAAGCAGCGCCTCGAGGCGACGGCCGGCGTGGCGACGGTGACCGCGATCTCCAAGCCATACAAGCTGGTCTCGCGCGAGTTCCACCCCGAGGACACGGTCATCCGGGTGATGGACGCGGTCGTCGGGGATGGCAGCCTCACCGTGATGGCGGGGCCGTGCTCGGTGGAGAGCCGGGACCAGCTGATGGAGACCGTCGACTTCGTCTCGACCCACGGCGCGACGATCATCCGTGGCGGCGCGTTCAAGCCGCGCACGAGCCCGTACAGCTTCCAGGGCCTGGGCGTGGAGGGCCTCCGGTACCTGGCCGAGGCGCGTGAGCGGAGCGGGATGCCGGTGATCACGGAGGTCATGGAGCCGAGCCAGGTCGACATCGTCGCCGAGTACTCGGACATCCTCCAGATCGGCACCCGGAACATGCAGAACTTCTCGCTGCTCCTCGCCTGCGGGCGGGCTGGTCGGCCCGTGATGCTCAAGCGCGGCTTCGGGGCGACGATCGAGGAGTGGCTGATGGCCGCGGAGTACATCGCGTCCGCGGGCAATTCGAACATCATCATGTGCGAGCGCGGGATCAGGACGTTCGAGACGACGACGCGCAACACGCTCGATCTCACCGCGGTCCCGCTGATGCACCACCTGACCCACCTGCCGGTGGTCGTGGACCCGTCGCACGCGACAGGCAAGCGGTGGCTGGTCAAGCCGCTGGCGATCGGCAGCGTCGCGGTCGGCGCGGACGGCGTGATGGTCGAGGTCCATCCGCGGCCCGACGAGGCCCTTTCGGACGCGGAACAGCAGCTGGACTTCGACGGCTTCGAGTCGATGATGACCGCGATCACGGGCGTCCACGCCCACGTGAAGGACCTCCACGGCGACCTGCTCCGCGGCGAGTCGGCCGCGAGCATCGCGGCGCAGGGCTGAACCAGGTGGCCGGCGGCACCGCGGGCGCGCCGCCCGCGAACGGCGGGTCGGCGCGTGTCGCGTCCGGCGAGGGCGGGGCCGCGACGGGTCAGCTGGGCAGCGACTCCGGCGGGGACCCGCTCGTCGTCCGCCAGGCGGCTCGCCTGCGTGGCACGGCGGTCCTCCCGGGCGACAAGTCGATCTCGCATCGCGCGCTGCTGCTGGCGCTCCTCGCCCCCGGCGTCAGCACGATCACCGCCGCCGGCGATGGCGAGGACGTCCGCACCACGGCGGCGATCGTCGCGGCGCTGGGAGCCGAGGTCACGCGGCTCGCGGAGCAAGACGGGCGCGTGGACTACCGCGTCCTGTCGCCCGGGGGTGACGCGCTCACGGAACCCGACCACGTGCTCGACTGCGGCAACTCCGGGACGACCACCCGCCTCGTTGCCGGCCTCCTCGCCGGTCGGGAGCTGTTCGCGATCCTCGACGGCGATGCCTCGCTGCGCCGGCGGCCGATGGACCGGGTGACCGAGCCGCTCGCGCGGATGGGCGCCGTGTTCGCGGGGCGGCGCGGCGGGACGCTGCTGCCGCTCGCGATCACGGGCCGGGCCCGACTCTCCGCCATCGCGTACGACACGCCGGTCCCCAGCGCCCAGGTCAAGTCGGCGATCCTCCTGGCCGGCCTCGCGGCCGACGGCGAGACGCGCGTCACCGAGGCCGTCGCGACCCGGGACCACACCGAGCGGATGCTGCGCGCGCGTGGGATCCCGGTGCACGAGACCACCGGTCCCGACGGCGCGCACACCGTGCGCCTCGACGGCCCTGCGACGCCCGCCCCGATCGCCGAGACCGTCCCATCGGACCCGTCCGCGGCCGCGTTCTGGCTCGTCGCGGGCGCGATCCACCCGGACGCGGAGCTGCGGCTCAGCGGGGTCAGCACGAACCCGACGCGCCGTGCCATCATCGACATCCTCAGGCGCATGGGCGCCCACATCGAGGAGCGCGATCTGCCGGCCCCGGGAGGAGCCGACGGCGAGCCCCTCGCGGACCTGACGGTCCGGTCGAGCGACCTTCGGGCCGTGGACCTGTCGCCCGCCGACGTGGCGGCGGCGATCGACGAGATCCCGATCCTCGCGCTGGCCGCGGCCGTCGCAACGGGGACCTCGCGCTTCCGTGGCGCGGGCGAGCTCCGGCACAAGGAGTCCGACCGGATCGCAGGGATCGCGGACGGCCTCATCGCCTTGGGCGTGCGGGTGCGCGTCGAGGGTGACGACATCGAGATCCACGGTGGGGCGCCGCTCACAGGCGCATTCACCGAGACCCACGACGATCACCGGCTGGCGATGACGTTCGCCATCGCCGGCCTCATCGCCGGGGGAGAGACGGTCGTCGACCGGCCCGGGTCGGCGGCGATCTCCTACCCCGGCTTCTTCCAGGTACTCGAAGGGGTTCGGGCATGACGAAGCGCGTCGTCCTCATCGGCCACCCGGTGGCCCATTCGCTCTCCGGCGCGATGCACCAGGCGGCGTTCGACCACCTGGGCATCGACGCGACATACGAGCTCTGGGATCGCGCGCCGATCGCCCTCACCGAGGCGATCGCCGAGCTTCGCACCGACGAGTTCCTGGGCGCCAACATCACGATCCCGCACAAGGAGCGGGTCGTCCCCCAGGTGGATCGCCTCACCGAGGAGGCGCACGCCACGGGCGCCGTGAACACGCTCACCAAGGAGGGCCGCAAGCTCGTCGGGCACAACACGGACGTCCCGGGCTTCAAGACCGCCCTCGACCAGCTCGTCGGACGCCAGAAGATGCCCCGCCACGCGGTGGTGCTGGGGGCCGGCGGTGGCGCCCGTGCCGTCGTCTACGGGCTCATCCGCGAGGGCTTCCAGCGGGTCATCGTGTTCAACCGCCACCTCCACCGCTCGGAGTCGATGGTCAAGCACTTTGGCCGCAGCGCGAGCCACATGGACCTGCGCGCGATGCCGTGGCACGAGTCGATCATCGAGGCGGAACTCTCGAAGGCGAAGATCCTCGTCAACGCGACGTCGATCGGCCTCGGCAGCGACGAGTCCCCGATCCCGTCCGAGATCCTGACCCAGGACCTGCTGGTCCTCGACCTGATCTACGCCCAGACGCGCCTCCTGCGCGACGCGGCTGCGGCCGGCTGCGGCACCTCGGACGGCGAGACGATGCTGCTCCACCAGGGAGCGGCCGCGTTCACGCTGTGGACCGGGCAGCCGGCCCCGCTCGACGTGATGCAGGCCGCGCTCCAGCAGGCACGCGCCGGTGGCGTCACGTCCGCCGAGGGCGAGGGCGGCGTGGTCGCGATCGTCGGCGGCGAGGCCGAAGCCACCGCGTGACGATGGACCGCTTCCGCTTCCTCACCACGGGCGAGAGCCACGGGCCGATGCTCGGTGCGGTCGTCGAGGGCGTGCCGGCAGGGCTCTCCCTGACCGAGGAGGACCTCGCGGTCGACCTCGCCCGGCGGCAACGCGGCTACGGCCGCGGCGCGCGCCAGGCGATCGAGCACGACCGGGCGCGGATCCTGTCCGGGGTCCGCCACGGGCGCACGCTCGGCTCACCGATCCTGCTTGAGGTCGACAACCGCGACTGGGCGAACTGGACGCGGGTGATGCAGGTTGGCCCGCTGTCGGACGAGGAGGCAGCCGAGCTCGCGGCGATGGCGGACGGCGGCAACAAGCGCGCCCAGCCGATCACGCGCGTGCGGCCCGGCCACGCGGACCTCGCAGGCTCGCTCAAGTACGGCTTCAACGACGTGCGCAACGCGCTCGAGCGGTCCTCCGCGCGCGAGACGACGGCCCGGGTTGCGGCGGGCGGCGTCGCCCGGGCGTTCCTGCGCGAGCTGGGCATCGAGGTCTGGTCGTTCACGGCCGAGGTCGGCGGCGTGGCCGTTGACCCCACTCGATGCACGCGAACGCAGGAGGAGGCCGACGCCTCGCCGTTGCGCTGCCCGGATCCGGTCGCCGAGACGGCGATGATCGCGCGGATCGACGAGGCGCGCTCGAACGGCGACACGGTGGGCGGCGTGTTCGAGGTCGTCGTCCACGGAGCGCCGATCGGGCTCGGGTCGTATGTCCACTGGGACCGGCGGCTGGACGGGGCGCTCGCCGCGGCGGTCATGAGCATCAACATCGTCAAGGGCGTCGAGATCGGGCTCGGGTTCGAGCAGACACGGCGCTTCGGGTCGGAGGTCCACGACGTCATCGGGGGTCGCCGCGAGGACGGGACCTGGATCCACCGCACGAACAACGCGGGCGGCCTGACGGGCGGGGTGACGAACGGCGAGCCGATCGTCGTGCGCGGCGCCGTGAAGCCGATCTCGACGCTGGCGCGGCCGCTGCCCACGGCGGACCTCGTGACGGGAGAGCCCGTCGAGAAGGCGCATTACGAGCGCTCCGACATCTCGGTGGTGCCGGCGGCGGGGGTCATCGGCGAGGCGATGGTGATGCTCACGATCGCCCGCTTCGTCCTCGAGAAGACGGGCGGCGACTCCATGGTCGAGGTCATCGACAACCTCCGTCGATCGCGCGAGCGGATGGCCGCGGGCGTCGCTGCCCCGGCCGCGGGCGACGGGTCGGGCGGGCATGCCGACGGCGGCGAGGCCGGCTCCGGCGGGGACGACTGACCGGCGATGGATCTCGTGCTCGTCGGGTTGCCCGGCTCCGGGAAGAGCGCCGTTGGCCGTCGCGTGGCCGCCCGTCACGGGGCGCAGCTCGTGGACCTTGACGACCAGATCGAGCGGCAGACGGGGCGGACCATCCCGGAGATCTTCGAGCAGGACGGGGAGGCCGGCTTCCGGCGCCTGGAGCGGGCGGCCGTCGCGGCGCTCGGCGCACCCGATCCGTCGCCCGCCCTGCAGCGCGTGATCTCGCCCGGTGGTGGGGCGATCGTCGACCCGCGCAACCGGTGGGCGCTGTACCGCGGCCGCCTCCCCGTGTGGCTGGACGTGCGCTCGGAGGTCCTGGCGCAGCGGCTGCGCCGCTCGCCCAACGTCCGGCCGCTCGTCCAGGGCGGCGACCCGCACGGCCGCGTCCGACTGCTGGCCGCGGCCCGCGAGCGCTTCTACGGAGCGGCGGCGAGGGTCAATGGGGTCGCCGAGCTGACGGGCGTCGTCGACGCGGTCGAGCAGCTGGTCGCCGCCGGGGTACCGGCCGGGACGACGCTCCTGCGCGCGACGACGAAGATCGGTGACCTCGTCATCGGCGACGGGATCGCCGCACACGCGGTCGGCGAGGTGCTCCGGCGGCTCGACGCTCGACGGGCGATGCTCGTCTCGGAGCCCGGCGCCTGGGACGCGTTCGGCAACGTGCTCGCCGCGCAGTTGCGCGAGGCCGGCTGGGCCGTGGAGCACCTCCTCCTGCCGGCCGGCGAGGACGCGAAGCGACTCTCGGTCATCGAGGATGCGGCGCGGGAGCTCGCCCGGCGACGAGTCGAACGGCGCGAGCCGCTCATCGCGATCGGTGGCGGTGCGCTCGGGGACCCGGCCGGGTTCCTCGCCGCCGCGTACCTCCGCGGCATCCCGTGGATCCAGGTGCCCACGACGCTTGTCGCCCAGGTGGACTCGGCCATCGGCGGCAAGACCGGCGTGGACCTGCCCGAGGGCAAGAACCTCCTCGGCGCATTCCACCACCCGGCGGCGATCGTCCTGGATATCGCGGCCCTGCGGACGCTCCCCGAGCGCCAGTTGCGCGCCGCGCTGGGCGAGGTCGTGAAGATGGCGGCCCTCGGGGACGAGGCGCTGTTCGCGACGCTCGAGGCGGATGGGGAGGCGATCGCCTGCGGCGACACGGCCGCGTTCGAGGGCGGGGCGATCGCCGAGGTCGTCGAGCGTTCCGCGTGGGCGAAGGTCGAGGTCGTGAGCGCCGACGAGCGCGAGCAGAACGCGGCGGGCGGGCGGATCACGCTGAACCTTGGCCACACGATCGGGCATGCGCTCGAGGCAGCCGACGGGTACGCCACCCTGCTCCACGGGGAGGCGGTCGCCTACGGGACGCGTGCCGCGGTGCGGATCGGCGTCGCGCTGGGCGTGACACCACTGGAGCGGGCGCGGCGGATCGAGGGTCTGCTGGACCGCCTCGACCTCGGGCGCGCGCCACTCCCCTACCCGCCCGAGGCAGTCCTCGCGTCGACGGCGACAGACAAGAAGCACAGCGACGGCCGGCTCCGCTGGGTCCTGCCAACCGCCGATGGCGTCGTCGTGTGCGATGACGTGCCGCCCGAGGTGGTCGCGGACGCGGCGGCAACCGTGCTCGCGGGCACCGCGACGGGCACCTCTGCGGAGACCCCGGCATGACCCGCGTGCTGGTGCTTCAGGGCCCGAATCTGGACCTCCTCGGCACGCGCGAGCCGGAGATCTACGGGACGGCAACGCTCGCGGAGATCCACGCCGGGATCGCCGCGCGGGCCGCGGAGCTGGGCATCGAGGTCGACTTCTTCCAGTCCAACCACGAGGGCGCGCTCATCGACCGCCTCCACGTCCGCGATTTCGACGCGGCGATCGTCAACGCGGCCGGCCTGACCCACACATCGGTGTCGCTACGGGACGCGCTCACAGGGATCTCGCGTCCGTTCTGGGAGGTCCACCTCTCCGATCCCTGGTCGCGCGAGGCGTTCCGCAAGGTCAACTTCCTCCACGACGTCGCGGTGGCCTCGGTCGTGGGACAGGGGCCGAAGGGCTACCACGTCGCGCTGGAGCTGATCGCCGCGCAGCTCCGGGACAGGGCATGACCGCGTGACCGGCGGACCCGGCCGGAAGGGGGGCAGCGGATCCGGCTCGAGGAGCGGCGGTCCGGCGGGCGGGCGCCCGAAGCCGACGACCGCCGAACGCGAGGACGCGGCGCTCGAGCTCGCCAGGGTCCGCGACCGCATCGACGAGCTGGACACGCGGATTGTGGACCTGCTCAACGAGCGCGCGACGCTGGGGCGCCAGGCCGGCCGGGCGAAGCTCCTGGCGGGGCGGCGGGCGATCCACGACCCCGAGCGCGAGCGCGAGGTGCTCCTGCGCGTCGCGATGCGCAACCAGGGCCCGATCTCGCAGGCCGACCTGCTCTCGATCTACCGGCGGGTCGTTGCCGCGACGCGGACCCTGGAGTCGAAGGACCGCGGACATGACGATCGATCCGACCGGGCCTGACGAGCGAGGGGAGCTCTTCGTCCCGCTGGTCACGGGCGCGGCGATCCCCGATCCGCGCGTCCTGCCCCGGGCCCCCGTCACGCGCTTCGCCCCGGCCCCGACCGGCTACCTCCACCTCGGACACCTCGTCAACGTCCTGTACGTCTGGGGGATCGCCCGGGCGACCGGCGGCCGGCTGATCCTGCGCATCGAGGACCACGACCGCCAGCGATCTCGCCCGGAGTACGACTGGGCGCTGCTGGAGGACCTCGCGCGGCTCGGCGTTGAACCCGACGAGCCCGCGGTCGCGGCATTCGACGGCGACACGCCATACCGCCAGTCAGACGTCCCGGGGATCTACGCGGCCGCACTGGAACGGCTCGATGCCGATGACATCGTCTACGCCTGTGCCTGCTCGCGCGCGACGTTCGCGGCGTACGAGGCCGATGCGGGCCGGCCGTGGCGCGGCATCGGCTGCCCCGGCGATTGCAGGTCGCGGACCCTGGCGCGGGACGGCGACGTCGGGCTGCGGGTCGCGGTTGGCGCAGGCACGGAGCGCTGGGTGGACCTGCTCGCGGGGCCTGTGGCCGACGAACCCGCCGCGAACGGCGATCCGCTGGTGCGCGACCGCGTCGGCAATTGGACGTACGCGTTCTGCGTGGTGGTTGACGACCTCCGGCACGGGGTCGACCTCGTCATCCGCGGCCGGGACCTGCTCGACGCGACGCCGGTCCAGATGCGGCTCGCACGGCTGTTGGGGCGCGAGGTCCAGCCGCAGTTCCTCCATCACCCGCTGATCCGGCACGTGTCCGGGCAGAAGCTCTCGAAGGCTGAGGGCGCGACGGCGGTGCGGACGCTGCTCGATGCGGGCCGGACCCCGGCCGAGCTGTTCGGGCAGGCCGCGCGGCTCGCGGGGCTGCGCTCGGAGGACACGCCGATCGCGCCGGCCGACCTGGGGTCGGTGTTCCGCAGCGAGTGACGCGGGCGAGCGACGCCGGCGGACCGATCTCAGCTCAGGCGCACCCGACGTCCTCGGTTGCACGCGGCCACTCCTCGACGGTCCCATCCGCCCCGACCATCCACACGACCGCGCCCGTGCCGGTGTACAGGTGCCAGCGCGCGGACGCCAGGCCACTGTCGATCGCCGACGCCGGGAGCGAATCAAGGGTCCGCCACGGCCGGCTGACGGCGGTCGAGAGCACTCCCAGCGGGTCCCGGAGATAGAGCTGGCCCGCGACGTGCAGGAAGATCGCCGACTGCCAGTCGCAGTGCGCGGGGCCGCCGAAGATGGTGACGTCGGCCGCCTGCTGCCCACTCGCGTCGACGAGCGGGAGGTCGTCCGTCGTCCGGCCGTCCGCAGGGTCGAATTCGTCCGGCGGACACGACGCGAACGCGGTCACCGCCCATGAACCGGGGCCGCCCTGCGTGCTCGTGCCTTCCATCAGGATGACGGCGCGCACCCTGCCGCCCGCCCGATATTCGTAGCGGGCGAAGCCCGACGCGCCGAACTCCCACCCGCTCTGAGGCAGGTTCTCGTACCCGTTCAGGGGCATGTCGATGGCATCGAGCGAGTAGAGCCATGGATAGGGTGACGCGGTCCCCGTGCGCCCGACGGGAGCGTCTGCCCCACGCTCCTGCCAGCGGGCGCCCGATGCGTCGGTGCATTCCAGCTGGTCGCGCAGATGCTCGGCCCATGCGGGGACGGAGGCGTCGAGTGACGGGGCAGGGTCGGGCGTGGGCGTCGGGGTGAGGCCGATACCGGGCCGCACACCCTCGATCAGGCACGCTTCACCGCCCCGTCGGGTGATGCGGACCTCCCAGGTGTCACCGCCGAGGACGTCCAGCGCGGCCGAGCAGGTCTCCCGGGGAGCGTCGAGCAGATCGCAAGAGCCGTTGCACGGTCGGACCCAGAACACGACCTGGTACGTGCCGGGCGGGATCCCGGACCAGGTGACCGGCGCCGTCCACCGGTCGACATGCTCCAGGACCTTGCCCCCGGACCGGAGCTCGAGGAACTGCTCTGCGCCTTCGTAGTAGATCGCGGCCGAGGCGCTGTCCGCGAGCGGCACGCGCATCGTCGCAGTCCCGGGAGTCGGCGTCGGCTGGCTCGGGCTCGCCTGCGTGACCGGCGGCGCGCTCGGCCGGGCGACCGGCCCCAGTCGGACGGGCCCCAGCAGTGACGCGGCCCCGAGCCCGGCCGCCACCGCGATGGCGCCAAGGACAGCCGCAGCGGCGAGCCACGCAGGCACACGACGCCGGCGCCGGGCGGGCAGCGAGCCGAGCACCTCCACGAGACTCGCCACGTCGGCGTCCGTGACCTCCGCTGCGCGGGCATCGAGAAGCGCCCGGAGCCGCGCCTCCATCGGGTCGGTCATCGTCGTGCCTCTGCGTCGTATGCCGCCCGGAGCCGCGCCATCGCGGCGTGGGTCCGTGACTTGACTGTGCCCTCGGGCACGCCGAGGACCGCCGCAACCTCCGAGACCGGCGTCCCCCACAGGTAGCGAAGCGTCAGGAGCACGCGGTCGTCCAGTGTCGCGGTGTCGAAGACCCGTCCGAGCATCCGCTGCTCCACCACCGCATCGACGTCCGCGGACCGGCTCGCTTCGGAGACGACGTCGATCGAGATCACCGGCGACCGCCGGCGCGCGGCCCGCAGCGCGGCTCGGACGACGTGGGTGCGAAACCACGCGGGAAAGGCGATGGGATCGCGCAGGGAGCCGAGGGACTGCCAGGCGCTGAGCATCGCGTCCTGCACCACATCGGCGGCGTCGGCGTGCGAGCGAACGATCACGATCGCGGTGCCCAGGGCGAGGCGGAGCTCGGGCTCGACGAGCCTGGCGAAGGCGTCCCGGTCACCGCGAACCGCGGCAGCCACGAGCGCCGAGCGTCCTGCACGGGCATCCGAGATCGGCTCCACCATCGCCTCCATGATCACAGGTGTCACCGGCGACGCGAACGGTTCGAAATTGGTGCTCGACGCGTGTCTGCTAGTCGAGTGCGGGCCTCACCGTGCGGGCCGTGGCGATGCCGGCAGCACACGCGTCGGCGAGGATCCCGCCGACGAGCTCGACGGGGTGCCGGGAGCGGGCGATGAGCTCGGCGGCATCGATCGCCGGGTCGATGTGCGGCTCATGTGGCGCGCCGTACACGATCCCCGCGACGCGAGACTTCACGAGCGCCGACAGGCACATCGAGCACGGCTCTGCGTTCGTCGCGACGATCAGGCTGTCGAGGGTGACCAGGCCGAGCCGGCGTGCGGCGTCGCGGATCAGCGTGATCTCCGCGTGCGCCGTCGGGTCGTTCGTCGTCAGCTGGGCGTTCGCGGCCTCGAGCAGGACCTCGCCGTCCGCGTTCGCGAGCACGGCGCCGAACGGCGCATCGCCCCGCGCCGCCGCGATCGCGGCCTGGGCGATCGCGAGCCGGACGAGCCGTTCGTGCGACACCTGGTCCATCTGGCGATGGTAGGCGGTCAGGCTGGGTCCGTGCGGTCCTCGACCTCGGTTCGATCCTCGATCTCCCACGCGTGGTCGAGCGCGTGCCAGGCGATCCGGCGCGCCGCATACCGGGCCGGCCACTTCCGACCGGCGATCGGGCTCCCGTCGGACGGCCTGCGAAGGGTCTCGAGGACGTCGGCCCGGAGCGCCTCCACCTGTGCGCGGGTATCGCTTCCGTGCTTCAGCCCGAGGACGCTCGCGTAGGACGCGTCGGCGCCGTTGACGTGCTCGACGACCTTGGACCGGTCGCGGCCACCGCCGCGCGGGCCCTTGCGGAGCGACTCCGGGGCGCGTCCCACCACGGCGTCGAGCTCCGCCCAGGCGGCCTCGACGAGCGCGGCCAGGCGCGTTGCCTCCCGGGCGTCCACGGCGTCGCGATCCGCCGCAGCGACGATCGCCGGGACACCGAACGCGGTGCTCGCGTCGCCGGCCGCGCGCTCGACCACCTCGAGGTCCAGGTCCGTGGGGTCGAAGCGCTCCGCGGCGGCACGCGCCACCTTCGCGTAGCGGGGCGCGGCGGCGAGGAGCGTCTCGATCGCCTGGTCCTCGTCCCGACCGCTCCGGGACAGGCCCGGCCACTCGAGGGCCGAGACGAACACCTTCCTGGGCGTCGACTCCACCAGGATCCGCAAGGCTCGACTCCTGGGCGGAGTATCGGCGCCGACCCTGTCACGACGTGTCCGGTTTGCGGCGGCGCTCAGGTCGGCCGTCGCAGCCGCGAGACGGCCGCCCGAACGCGTTCGATCAGCGACGCGGGCCGGTCCGCGCCGATCGTGGCCCGTCGCAGGAGCCGCTCCCCGGCCGTGTCCGCCGCGCGCTCCTGGTCGTGGACGAAGTGGTGGACCTGGTCCGGCAGCCCGCCGACCGGACCGAAGCTCGGATCCCCCTCGGGCGCGTCGCCGGGCAGCCGCCCGTCCCGACCTGCGCTCATGCGCCGGTCGCCGCCCGGAGCCGCGCGACGAGCGTCCCGAGGGCCGCCACGTCCGACCCATCCGGGCCGAGCGAATCCACGAGCGCCGACGCGACGATCACGCCGTCCGCACCCGCCTTCGCGATTGCCCGCACGTGGGCGGGGCGCGACACGCCGAAGCCCACCGCGACCGGCACCGGCGAGACCGCCTTGACCTCGCGCACGAGCTTCGCGATCGTCGGCGGCAGGGACGTCCGTGCGCCGGTGACCCCGACCAGCGACACGCAGTACAGGAAGCCGCCGGTCCGGGCCGCCACGGCCGCACGCCGCTCGTTGGAGGAGGTCGGGGCGACGAGGTAGACGACGGCGATGCCCGCCTCCGCGGCCACGGCCTCGAACGGCGCGCCCTCGTCGGGCGTGAGGTCGGCGACGATGACCCCGGCGACCCCGGCGTCGGCCAGTCCGCGCGCCCGATCGCGGCCATCCCCTCCGCCGATCAGCTGGTTCGCATAGCCCATTGCGACCACGGGCACGGTCGGCCGCGCGGCCGCGATCCGGCCGACGAGCGCGAGGCTGCTCTCGAAGGTCGAGCCGTGCTCCAGGGCGCCCTGCGAGGCCCGCTGAAGGGTCGCCCCGTCCGCGAGCGGATCCGAGTACGGGAGGCCGACCTCAAGGAGATCGGCGCCGTTGTCGATCGCCGCGCAGGCAATCGCGAAGGACGTCCCGGCGTCCGGATAGCCCGCGACGATGTACGGGATCAGGGCGGCCCGTCCGTTGCTGCGCGCGCGCCCGAACGCCGCGATGATCCGGTGCGCGCCCGCCGTCGCGTTCGTGTGGTGGACCGCGAGCGCACTCATCGACCCGTCACCCAGGGCTCGACGTCGGCGAACCGCTCCAGCGCGTCGAGGTCCTTGTCGCCGCGACCCGAGAACCCGAGGACGACGACGGCCTCGTCGCTCCAGGCGCGGCCGCTCCCCTCGTGCCCGGCGAGCAGCTTCGGGAGCGCGGCGATCGCATGCGCGGTCTCGAGCGCCGGCAGGATGCCCTCGCAGCGCGTAGTCGTCTTCATCGCGGCGATCGCCTCTCGGTCGGTCGCAGTGGCCACCTCGAGCCGCCCGCCCTCCGCGAGCGCCGCGAGCTGCGGCCCGACGCCCGGGTAGTCGAGGCCGGCCGACGCGCTGTGCGCCTCGACGACCTGCCCGTCGCGGTCCTGGAGCATGAGCGACCGCGACCCGTGCAGGATCCCCGGCGTCCCGCCGACGATCGCCGCCGCGTGGCGGCCGGTCTCGACGCCGTCGCCCGCAGCCTCGGCAACCGCGAGGCGCACGGACGGTTCACCGATGAAGCGTGCGAGCAGCCCGATCGCGTTCGAGCCCCCGCCGACGCAGGCGAGCGCCATGTCGGGCAGCCGGCCCTCGACGGACCACAGCTGGGCGGCTGCCTCGTCGCCGATCCGCCGCTGGAAGTCGCGGACGATCGTCGGATACGGGTGGGGGCCCATCGCGGAGCCCAGGACGTAGTGGGTGGTCTCGACGTTCGTGACCCAGTCGCGCATCGCCTCGTTGACGGCGTCCTTGAGCGTCGCGGTGCCGGAGGTGACGCTCCGGACCTCGGCGCCCAGCGCCCGCATCCGGAGGACGTTGGGGGCCTGGCGGCGAATGTCCGCCTCGCCCATGAACACGACGCACGGGAGACCCAGCAGGGCGCACGCCGTCGCCGTCGCCACGCCGTGCTGGCCAGCGCCCGTCTCGGCGATCACGCGGGTCTTGCCGAGGCGTCGGGTGAGCAGCGACTGCCCGAGCGCGTTGTTGATCTTGTGCGCGCCCGTGTGGTTGAGGTCCTCGCGTTTGAGGTACAGGCGCAGTGAGCCCGGCAGTGCCACGTTCCTCCGGCCCGTCGTGCGCCGGCGCGCCTCGGCCTCGGCCATCACCTCGGCGGCGAGGTTGTCCGCGCGATAGAGCGACGTTGGCCGGCCGGCGAACCGCGCGAGCAGCTCGTCCAGCTCCGCCCAGAACCGCGGGTCGTGGCGCACCGCGTCGTACGCCGACTCGAGTTGCACCAGCGCGCCCACAAGCGTCTCCGGGACGTAGCGCCCGCCGAAGTCACGCTCCATGCCCCAGCGGCCTGCGGCATCGACATCGAGCAACCCCGGGTGGACCGGCGTCGGGCCGAACGCGACGTTGGGCCGGTGGCGCCGGGCGTCCCGCGCGCGCTTCGCGAACAGCGCCACCCGCAACGGGTCCTTGTGCGGGCGCTCCCCGGGGACGCGGGGGTGCTCCGTGCCGCTGGCAACGTCAACGCCGGTCGCGGGGATCGCGAGCAGCGCCGCGCCGACGTTGGCGGGATCGAGGCCGCCCGCGATGGTGATGGGGACCTCGCGCGCCACGGCCGCGGCAAGCGCGACATCCACCCGCGTCCCGGTGCCGCCCGGGTGCGGGCCGCCCGCCGCGTCGAGGAGGATGCGCGTCGCGCCGGCATCGAGGAACGCGCGGGCAGTGGCGATCACCTCGTCCGCCGCCTGGTGCGGGGCGACACGGAGCGCCTTCCACGTCGGGCGGCCGGTGGCGGCGATGGACGACGGCGGCTCATCGCCGTTGAGCTGGACGGCGTCCGGGTCGACCGCCTCGACGATCGCCGCCAGGCGCGCCCCCGGCAGGTTCGCCGTGACGAGGACGATCTCCGGGCATCGCTCCGGTGCCGCCGCGGACCGGGCGACCGCCGCGAGGGCGACGCCCTCCTCGAGCGTCAGCTCCCGTGGCGTTCCGGGGGCGAAGTTGAGCCCGATGGCGTCGACGCCGGCACGGATCGCCGCCCGGATCCCCGCTTCGTCGGTGACGCCACAGATCTTGACGTGCGGCACCCGGGCGAGCTGTGCGGGACTGTCCGGGTGGCGGCCTGCGGCGACGAACGCGCGTGCGGCAGCGGCCGGGTCCACGGCACGCATGAGGGCCTCCCCGACGAGCGCGGCGTCGAAGCCCGTGGCCCGCCAGCGAGCGACCGTGGCCGTGTCCCGGACGCCCGATTCGGCGATCGTGAGGCGGTCAGCGGGCACCAGCTCGTGGAGGCGCACTGCCCGATCCGGGTCCACGTCGAGCGTCCGCAGGTCGCGGTTGTTGATGCCGATCAGTCGGGCGCCGCTGTCCACGGCCGCGGCCACCTCGCGCGCGTCGTGCGCCTCAACCAGCGCCTCCAGGCCGAGGTCGCGCGCCCGGGCGACGAGCCGGGCGAGTCGCCGCGCGGGATGCAGCACGGCGAGCAGCAGCACGAGGTCGGCCCCGGCCGCCCTGAGGAGGTCGAGCTGCCGGGGGTCGACGATGAACTCCTTCGCGAGCACGGGCACCGACACGGCGGCGCGGACGGCCCGGAGGTCGTCCACGGATCCGCCGAACCAGTGCGGCTCGCAGAGGACGGAGATGACGGCCGCGCCGCCGGCAGCGTATGCACGGGCACGCGCCACGGCGTCGTCGTCCGCGACGATCGGCCCGGCGGATGGAGAGCGGCGCTTGACCTCCGCGACCAGGTGGAGGCCCGGGCCGGCCAGCGCGCCCACGACCGCGCGTGGTGGCGGCGCCGCAGCGACGGCGCGGCGCAGCGCGGTCGCACCCAGGTCGTCGAGCTCCGGGCGGATCTCCGCGAGCCGGCGCGCCGCGATCTCCTGGACGACGGACTGGCCCCTGGCGGTCGTCGCCGTGCGCTCCGCGAGCGTCATGGCCTGCTCCGGCTGGTGCCCGCGGCTCTCGACTCGGCCTTCCGGGCGGCCTTGGCCTCGTCACGCGCGGCCTTCTCCGCGTCGGCGATCAGGGCGTCCGCGCGGCGGCGTTCCGCGCGCAGGTTCCGGAGCAGCTCATCGGCGAGACCGGCATCGACGGTCAGCGCCGCCCGCTCGATCCCCTCCTCGAGCCGAGCCACCGCGCCCGCGACGAGCAGCGCCGCGCCGGCGTTGAGCAGCACGACATCGCGCCGCGAACCGGGCTCGCCGCGCAGGACCGCCTCGACCAGGCGCGCGTTCTGCGCGGCGGTGCCGCCGGCGAGCTTGGAGGTCGCCGCGGTCTTGAAGCCCAGCGCCGAGGCGCGGATCTCGTGGCGCACGATTCCCTCGGGACCCACGTCGTACAGGACGCCCGTGTCGTCGAGCGGCAGCTCGTCTACTCCGTCGCCGTGGATCACGAACGTCCGCTCCGTGCCGAGGCGGGCGATGACCTCCGCAACGCGCGGGGCCGCGTCCGCGACCCCGACGCCGATGAGCGCGCGGGTCGCCCCGGCCGGGTTGGTCAACGGGCCGAGGAGGTTGAACGCCGTCCGGACCCCTATCTCGTTACGGGTGGGACCCGCGAAGCGCATCGCCGGGTGGAACGCCGGCGCGAAGAGGAATGCGAACCCGTGGTCGCGCAGCGCGGCGCCGGCGGTTGCCGCGTCGTGGTTGATCCGGATGCCCAGGGCGTCGAGCACATCGGCCGAGCCCGAGCGCGACGTGATCGCCCGGTTGCCGTGCTTCGCAACGGGCACGCCCGCGGCGGCGACGATCAACGCCGCGGTCGTGGAGATGTTGAACGTCCCGGCGCTGTCGCCCCCGGTCCCGACGACGTCGATCGCGCCTTCGGGCGCCTCGACCGGGACGACGCGGTCGCGCATGGCCGAAGCAAAGCCCGCCAGCTCGTCCACGGTCTCGCCGCGCATCCGCAGGCCCATGAGCAGTGCAGCGAGCTGCGACGGCGTCGCTCCGCCATCCATGACCTCGCCCATCGCGCCGCGTGCGTGCTCGAGGCTGAGCGTGCGCCCGTCGACGATCGCGGCGAGCGCCGCGCGGATCTGCTCGCTCATCGAACCGCCCCGGCCGCGGTCGCGCCCGACGAGTCGGGGGTGCCGGACGAGTCGGGCGCGCGATCCCCGGCGCCCTGCAGCGCATCGACCCCCAGATCCTCGGCCATCCCACGGGTGGCGAACGAGCCGCTGACCGCATCGAGGCGCGAGGCCTCCCCTTCCCCGGCGAGCCGCAGGAAGTTCGCCAGCAGGTGCGGGCCGTCTGGCGTGAGCACGGATTCAGGGTGGAACTGGACGCCCTCCATCGGGAGCGTGCGGTGGCGCAGGCCCATGACGACGCCGTCCTCGGGGCTGGTCGCGGTCACGTACAGCTCGTCGGGGAGGGTGGCCGGGTCCACGCACAGCGAGTGGTAGCGCGCGGCCGGAAAGTCGGCCGGCATCCCGGCGAGGAGCCCTCGCCCGTCATGCGCGACGTTGCTCGCCTCGCCGTGGACGAGGGTGGGCGCCCGCACGATCGATGCCCCGAACGCCGTCCCCATCGACTGCATGCCCAGGCACACGCCGAGGAGCGGGATGCGACGGTTTGCCGCGATCCGGACCGTGTCCACCGAGACGCCGGCGCTGTCCGGATCACCTGGACCCGGGGACACGACGATCCCCCGCAGGTCCGCCACCGGGTCGGCGGCAAGGGCAGCGACCTCGTCCGCCGTGATCTTGTCGTTGCGCACGACGCGCACCTCCGCCCCGGCGGCCTGGAGCGCCTGGACGAGGTTGAACGTGAACGAGTCGTAGTTGTCGATCATGAGGATCATCCGGGCACCTCCGTGCCCTCGCCCGTGACGGCGGGCCTGGTCGGCTCGGTCGGCGATCCCGACGGCGCCGGTCGCGGGACCGCGGGAGCGGCCGCGAGCTCGATCGCCCGGCGCATCGCCGCCGCCTTGTGCTCGGTCTCCTCGAACTCGGACTCCGGCACGCTCTTCGCGACGATCCCCGCGCCAGTGTGCACGTGCGCCTGGCCGCCCTTGAGGACGGCGCTGCGGATCGTGATCGCCGTGTCGAGGTTGCCGTCGTACCCGAGATAGCCCACCGCGCCACCATACAGCCCGCGCCGTTCGCCCTCGGCAGCGGCGATGAGCTGCATCGCGCGGATCTTGGGGGCACCGGTCAGCGTCCCGGCAGGGAAGACCGAGCGGAGCGCGTCGAGGGCGTCGAGCTCGGGCCGCAGCCGCGCCTCCACGTGGCTCACGAGGTGGAGGACGTGGCTGTAGCGCTCGACCTCCATGTACTGGCTGGTGGTCACGGTGCCCGGCCGGGCCACCCGTCCCAGGTCGTTGCGCCCGAGGTCCACGAGCATCACGTGCTCGGCGCGCTCCTTGGGGTCGCCGCGGAGCTCGTCTGCCAGGCGATCGTCCTCGGCGGGCGTCTGGCCGCGAGGCCGCGTGCCCGCAATCGGGTGCGTGGTCAGGCGATCGCCGGTCACCTGGAGCAGCAGCTCCGGGCTCGCCCCCACGACCTCCATGCCCGGCGTCCGCGTGTAGAACAGGTACGGGCTGGGGTTGACGCGACGGAGCGCGCGGTACAGGCCGATGCCGTCGATGTGGGTGCCGTCGGCGCCGATCGGGAGGTCGAAGGACTGGCGGCGGGCGAGCACGACCTGGATCGCCTCCCCGGCGGCGATGGCGTCCTTCGCGTGCACGACGGCCTGGATGTACTGGTCCCGCCCGAGGCTGGTCTCGATCTGGCCCAGACCAACGGGTGCCTGCCCACCGTCGCCGGGCGTGGAGCGGGCGAACGCCGCCGTCATCTCCGCCTGACTGGGGCGCGCCGTGCGCTCCAGCGCCTCGAAGATCGCCCGTTCCGCGATCCGGTAGCGCCCTTCGATGTCCGGCGCGTCGGTGTGCAGCGAGGCGATGGCCGACAGCTGGTGCGTCAGGTGGTCGAAGACGAGGACGAGGTCCGTCTCGATGAAGCTCGCGAGCGGTGCGCCGACAGGATCCCGGTCCGGCAGCGGGACCGACGGCTCGAAGCTCGCGATCGCGTCATAGCTGAGCGCGCCGACCGCGCCACCCGTGAACCGGGGCATGCCCTCGGTCGGGTGGACCCTGCGCTTCGGGATGAACGCGCGCAGCGCCTCGAGCGGGTCCGCGGCCGGCGTCTCGGTCACGGGCAGGTCCGGCGCGTATGCCTCGACGCCGACGGGCCGGGTCGTCGTGCGCGCCACGCCACCCTGGACCTCCAGCAGGCGCCGCGGGCCAATGCCGAGGAAGCTGTACCGCCCGAGTCGCTCGCCGCCCTCGACGGACTCGAGGAGGTAGGCGGGGGTCGTCCCGTCGTCGAGGCGGAGGAAGGCGCCGATCGGCGTCTCGAGGTCCGCCGTACGCGTCGCGCGCAGGAGGATCGTGTCGGCCGTGCCGGCGAGGCGCTTCGTTTCGATGAGGCTCAGCGGATCGATCATGTGCGTGCTTCCCTTCGGCGGTCCGGCGGCTCGGGCCGTCCGGTGCCCGAGAATCAGAAAACGACCTGATTCGTCTCTTCCGGGACGAAAGGTCGTGACCTTCCGCGGTGCCACCCACGTTCGGCGGTGTGCCGCACTTTGACCGACGGATCGCTCGCTGCCGGCTGCCCGGCCGATCGATCGGCGCTGCCCTGTATCGCTGGCGCTCTGCGCCGGAGCCTACTGGTCGTCCGCTCGTGCCCGGGTCGCTCGCCGCGTCCCTGGCCGTCGCCTCGCGTTCGGTCCGGAGGCTCCCGGGTCCATTCGCCGCCGCCGCCATCCCGGCTCGCACCTGGCGCCGGGTCTCTGGAATGGTGGTCGACGGGTACTCGTCCCGATCAACGCCCGTCTTCGTGATGTGGCCGGAGTCTAGGTCGCGTCGCTCGCGGGCGTCAAGCGGCTCGGGCGACAGCGAGGTCCGGGGACACCGGGTCAGCTCCGGCGCGGGCTACCAGCGCCAGCCGGGGATGTCCTCCACCAGTCGGGCGTCGCCTGGGTCTAGCTCGCCCGATGCATGCGCATCGCGGACGTGCTCGAACCACTCGCCGATCGGAAACCCCTGCTCGGTCTCGAGCTCGACGGCCGGATCCGCGCTTCCGCCCGCCTCGAGGTGCTGCCGGGCGAGCTGCGCACCAGTCTCGAGGAACGGGTCGTACATCTCCCACGTGCCGGAGGGGGTCTCGCGGACCATCGCGTCGTCGGCGAAGCACCACACCCACCCCTCGCCCGGGCTCGCGCCGCGCATCACCGGGTGACTCGTCGCGACCCAGTGGCCGGTCATGTGGCGGTTCGGGCTGTCGTCACAGCACAGCGTGAGGCCGCAGACCAGGCACTGGCGGAGGTGGACCCACGTCGACCCGATCTCGACGCACGTCTCGCAGACATCGCGGGCCGGCGGGACCGGAGCGAGTCCGGCGGCGTGCGTGCAACCCCTGGTCATGCGATCACCTGCTGGCTGGACGGAGGATGATGGCGGCGAGGGTGGGATTCGAACCCACGGGACTTTCGCCCGGCGCTTTTCAAGAGCGCTGCCATAGACCGCTCGGCCACCTCGCCGCGGGCGAGCATACCAGCGGCCGCCGCGCGGGCCCACGTGACGGGTTCCCGGTATCGTCTCGGCGTGATCCGCGCCCCCTTCGCCGATCGAGCGCTCGCCGACGGCCATCTCATCGACCTCCGGGACGTCGTCAAGGACTACGTCACTGACGCCGGGCCGTTCCGGGCTCTCAAGTCCGTCACGCTGCAGGTGGATTCGGGCGAGTTCATCGCCGTCGTCGGTCGCTCGGGCTCCGGCAAGTCGACGCTGATGAACATGATCACGGGCATCGACCGGCCGACAACGGGCTCGCTCGTCGTCGGTGGCACGAACCTGTCCGGCCTGTCGGAGAGCAAGGTCGCCCAGTGGCGCGGGCGAACGTGCGGCGTTATCTTCCAGTTCTTCCAGTTGCTACCCACGCTCACGGTCATCGAGAACGTCATGCTGCCGATGGACTTCGCCGGGCTGTGGAGCCCGAAGGAGCGCCAGGAGCGGGCGCTGCACCTGCTGGAGCTCGTCGGCATGGCCGACCAGGCGCGCAAGCTCCCCTCCTCGACGTCCGGGGGCCAGCAGCAGCGGGCGGCGATCGCACGCTCCCTCGCGAACGATCCGCCGCTGATCGTGGCCGACGAGCCGACGGGCAACCTCGACTCCGCGACGGCCGAGGACGTGTTCACGCTGTTCCAGTCGCTGGTCGACGAGGGACGGACGGTCGTCATGGTGACCCACGACCCGGATCTCGCGGCTCGGACCCGGCGGACGGTCCACATGGTGGACGGCGCGATCCTCGACGGAACGCTGGGCGAGGCGCCCGAACCGGAGCCCGAGACCGCCGCTGCCTGACCCCCTGACCTGCCACCCGCGGCCCCGGGACCACGCGACGGGTCGCTACATCAGGCCAGCGCGTGCACGATCCAGACGTTGGGGTCGAGGTAGACACCCCGGTCAGCCTCGACGTCCACGACGACCGGCGCGGCCGCGCCGGCCGGCAGGTAGTCCCCACTGCCCGGAAACGGGAGGCCGGTCCACTCGCGCCACTCGGCGAGCGTCCCCTCGATCCGCATCGACGCGGGCGACGCGCGCACGATCCGCCCGCCGAGCCGGACGTGGAGCCGCACCCAGGGGTCGAACGGGAGTCCGTCCTCGCGCGTCCACGTCGCATACGCCTCGATCGGGATCAGCGGGTAGCGCTCCTTGGCGGTCGGCCGCACGCACGCGATCACGCCGCGGAAGGCCCGTGCACGCGCGTTGGCGCGGAGCGCACCCACCATGACGCCGCTGTAGCCGCGGCCCTGGAGCTCGGGGCGGACGGTGATCTGGAGGGCGCCCAGGGTGTCCGGAGCGGTGCCCGCCGCGTGCCCGGCAACGCTCCGCAGGAACTGGTCCTCCCAGCCCGCCGGCAGCCCGGCGTCCGTGCCGTCCCAGGCCAGCGGCGCACTGTTGCAGGCCGCGACGACCGTGCCGTCGGGCCCGAGCAGGCACAGCTGGTCGATGGCAAAGTTGTCCCGCAGGTGATCCCAGTTGGTGTTCGCGACGTGGTCGTTGAGCATGAACTCTGCCCACACGGAGACGTTGACGTCGCTCATCGGGCCCCACAGCTCAGGGCGCTCGGCGATCGTGACGAGCGTGTGCCCCGGCGGGACCGCCAGACCATGGGCGGCGAGGCGCTCCCCGGTTGTCACCGTCAGGCCTTGACCGGTGCGGCGGGCACAGGTCCGGGCGCCGCGCCAATCGTACTGCGGCCCATGTACGGTCGAAGCACGTCCGGGACCGTGACCGTCCCGTCCGGGTTCTGGTAGTGCTCGAGGATTGCGGCCACGATCCTCGGGAGCGCGAGCCCGGACCCGTTGAGCGTGTGGACGAGCTCCGCCTTGGCGCCCTTCCCGGGGCGGTAGCGGATGGCCATGCGCCGCGCCTGGTAGTCCCCGAAGTTGGAGCACGAGCTGACCTCCAGCCAGCGCTCCACCGCGGGCGACCAGACCTCGAGGTCGTACTTCTTGCGCTGGACGAAGCCCATCTCGCCCGTGCTCATGAGCAACACCCGGTAGGGCAGCCCAAGGCGCTGGAGGAGCACCTCGGCGCGGCCGGTCATCCATTCGAGGGCCGCCGGACTGTCCGCGGGCTTCTCGAACAGGACCATCTCCACCTTGTCGAACTGATGGACGCGGAGGATGCCCCGCGTGTCCTTGCCGGCTGCCCCGGCCTCACGCCGGAAGCACGGCGAGTACGCTGCGTACCGGATCGGGAGCTGGTCCGCCTCGAGGATCTCGTCCCGCAGGAGGTTCGTGACCGGGACCTCGGCGGTGGGCACCAGGTACAGGTCGTCGCGGGTGACGACATACATCTGGTCTTCCTTGTCCGGGATCTGGCCCGTGCCGCGAGCGGACGCCGTGTTGACGACGGCCGGCGGCCACACCTCGGTGAAGCCGTGCTCCTCCGTGTGCACGTCGAGGAACCACGAGATGAGGCTCCGCTGGAGCCGCGACCCCGCGCCCTTGTAGACCGGGAAGCCCGAACCCGCGATCTTCGCGCCGCGCGGGTTGTCGATGATGTCGTGCGCTTCGCCGATCTCCCAGTGGGGCCGGCGCTCCCAAGTCATCCCGTCGGGTCCCGTGACGACCCGCGTCCCGTTGTCACCCCACGTGCGCACGGTGACGTTGGCCTCCTCGCCACCCACGGGAACCTCCGGGTCGGCGGGGTTCGGGATGCGGAGCAACAGGTCCTCGAGCTCATGCTCCGAGGCCGCGAGCTCGCGGTCGATCTGGTCGATGCGCACGCCGGCGTCCGTGGACGCCACCCGGAGCTGCGCCACCTCGGGGCCGTCCGGGCGCGCACCACCGCGGATCGCCTCGCCGATCTGCCTGCTCGCGGTATTGCGCTCCGACTTGAGGGTGTCCGACTCCGACTGGAGCCTCCGCCGTGTGGCATCAACCTCGATCGCGCGGTCCACCGTGGACGGGTCCTCGCGCTTGTCGATCGCCCCCTGGCGGATCTGGTCCGGCTCTTCGCGAAGCCGCTGGACGCCGACGCTCATGCCGTGGCCTCCCGTGCGGCGCCGGCCTCGGCCAGGCGGCGGATGACGAAGTCTCGCTCCAGGCTCGCAAGGAGCCAGCCCGCACGGGGGCCGTTGGGCCGCCCGAGGAACGCGAGGTAGAGCGCATTGAACGCCGCCCTGGCATCGAGGCCGTGGTCCGCCGCGACCGCGAAGATCGCGTTCTGCCACTGCTCTCCGCTGCTCAGCGCATCGCCGTGGGCCGCGTCGCCGAGCGCCCGCAGGTAGCCGCGCTGTTCGGGGCGCAGCAGCTCGGCCTCCGGGGGTAGCGCGTCGCGCCTGATCTCGATCCTGGCGCGCTCGGGCGCGTACCCCTCCAGCCAGCGTCGGACAGCGGCCAGGCGGACCTCGAACTCGGCCGCCTCGGCGTCCGTGAGGGGACTCCCCTTCTCTGCGGCGACGCGCTGATGGACGTCGACGCCCGGGACCTGGACGAGCAGGGCGAGATGCCCGAACGCCGGGCGGAAGGCGCCTGCGCTGGCCGCGACGTCCGCGGCCGGATCGAGAAGCGAATAGCGGAAGATCGACTCGTGGCCGCCCGGGAGCTCGCCCTTGACCTCGCGGCCGGCCGTGGCCGCGCCGAGCCGGTCGAACTCGTCGAACAGGCGCGGGATCGCGTCCGTGCCCTCCGGGTCGAACTCGATCGACGACTCCGGCCGGTTGCGCACGAACAGGAACCGCAACTGCTCGGGCGGGATGACGGTGCCGATCGTGTGCGCCGCGGCGCCGACGCCCTTCGAGGTCGACATCTTGCGCCCGCCGAGATTGAGGAACTCGTACGGGAAGTTGATCGGCGGCTCGTGATCGAAGACCTCGCGGCTGACCGCATCGCTCCGGTCGCGCGAGCCACCCGCCGTCGCGAGATCCTTGCCGTTGGGCTCGATCGTCACGCCGAACAGCTGCCACTGCGCCGCCCACTCCAGGTTCCAGGGCAGCTTCGCCGCGCCACCGAAGGGCGAGATCCGGCCGGTCCAGCCGCAGCCGACGGCCCAGGCGACGAGGTCCGGGCGGCAATGGACGGCGACCGTCTCCCCGTCCCAGTCGGAGGCGATCGTCGTTCCGACCTTGCCGCAGTTGGGGCAGATGGCGCCCAGGGGCAGCCAGTGGTCCGGGTGCTGGACGTTGGCCACGCGGCGGTACACGTCGCGCACGACCTGCGCCCGGTCCAGGGCGGTCCGGATGAACGGGTCCATCTGGCCGGTCGGGTAGATGTCGCTCATCCAGTAGTAGCGGTCGGGGACGATGCCGAGGCCCGCGAAGGTATCAATGAAGATGCCCGCAAAGTGGCGCGCGTAGCTCGCGTGGCAGTCACCCGCCGGGTCCGGCACATGCGCCAGCGGGCGGCCCATCTCGCGCTCGATTGCATCCGGCGAGAGGAGCGCCTGGGCATCCATCGGATCGAGGTCGTCGACGCCGTAGAGCAGCGTGGTCTCGACGCCCCGCACACGCAGGGCCCGCGTGATCACGTCGAGGATGACGGGGCCGCGCAGGCTCCCGATGTGGACGGTGCCGGACGGCGTCTTCGAGTCGTTGACGACCTGGGGGCCATCGACGCTCGCCGCGAGCTCATCCGCCCAATCCACGTGTAGCCCCTCTCTCCGGCCGGTGCACGGCCGGGTTGGCTCCCGCCGCGCCGCCTGGTGCCGGCCGCGGGGCCGTGGTCGATCTAGCTGATCTCGACGATCGTGTACGCGAAGTCGCCGGCGGGCACCTTTACGACGACCTTCTCGCCCTTGCGCTTGCCCAGCAGCGCGCGCCCGACGGGCGACTCGTTGGAGATGCGGCCCTGGGCCGGCTTCGCCTCCGCGGATCCGACGATGAGGAACGTCTCCGCCCCATCCTCGCCGTCCACCTTGACGCTAGACCCGATCTGGACATGGTCCGTTGACGTGTGCTCGTCGATCAGGATCGCGTTCTTGATCATCGACTCGAGCGTCTGGATACGTCCCTCGACGAACGCCTGCTCGTTCTTGGCGTCCTCGTACTCCGCGTTCTCGGACAGGTCCCCGTGCTCCTTGGCGTCGTGGATCCGCTGCGCGATCTCGGGCCGTCGGACGGCGTGCATCTCGTCAAGCTCGGCGCGGAGCTTCTCGAGCCCATCCTTGCTGATGTACGTGGTCTTGGTGTTCACGCGGATCGGAACCCCCGAGGTGCGGGATCGGCACGGGCAGTGCCGCCGCTCGGTCGCCTTGGAACAAAAGAACCCCGGGCGGGCCCGGGCCGCGCCACCGAGGTTCGTGGATCGGCGGAATGGTATCGGCGGGGGGCCGAATCGTCAAAGGCCATAGGCGGTCGAAACCCTCGCATCGGCATCGCGACTGCCCGGAATCTGCGCCGGACCGGGTATCCGGCGCAGGGATGACGGCGCGGCGCAGGGATCGGTGCCCGGGTGGAGCCCCCGCCGGCGGTCACCCGGTCGCTGACGGGACCTCGATGACGGTGCACTCCTCGGGCAGGCCGATTGCACCGACCGCCTCCGCAGCGGCGGCCAGCAGACGGGGCCGGGCCTCGATCGTGACGGGTGCTGCGGGAACGCCAAGCACCGCCACGAGTCGATCGACTGCCTTCTGCGCCTCGCCGATCTCCCGAACCCGGTCCGCGAACCCAGGGCTCCCGGCCGGATCGAGGTAGCCCTCGAGATCGCCCGCCCTGCCCGCGAGCGCCACCCCGCCCTGGCGGGCGATGTCTGCTCTCGACGCGAAGTCACTGGCGGCAACCCCCCGCCCGGCGGCGCTGGCATCGATCGAGGCGTGTGCCAGGCCCGTCGCGTGGGCAAGGGCCCGCGCGGACTCGCACAGCTTCGCCATCGGGTCGCCGGGCTTGACCCCGTCGGTGATCCCGGCGCAACCGGACACGGCGAGGCAGGTACCGATGAACCAGGCGGCCAGTCGTCTGTTCACGTTGTCCCCTGTTCGGCATCCGCACCCCATCGTCTGCGCGGCTCGCAGCGACGTCAACGAGCCGAAGGTCACGCGGTTCGGCTCGGAATGCAGGCTGACCTGAGTTCGTTCAGACGCTCAGCACACTGCCAGCCGACGACCTCGCCCGACCAGCCCGCGAGCGCCCGGTTGCGCGCATCCGCGGCGTGGTTCGGCCTGCGGTCGCTACTCGGCGAGGACCTGGAGGCGGCGCTTCACGCGACCCAGCGCCCCACGGTCCGCGAACGCGACGAACACCGTGTCGTCGCCCGCGATCGAGCCCACGACCTCGGACCAGCGCGCCCGGTCGAGCGCGGCTGCCAGCGGGTGCGCGGAGCCCGGCAGCGTCCGGAGCACGAGCATCGTCCCGGCGTCCCGGATGTCCACCGGCATGTCGTGGAGCAGCGTGCGGATCCGGTCCTCGCCGCTCGAGTCCGCCTCGCGCAGGCGGGGCGGGATGGCGTAGGCCTGCGTCCCGGACCGGCCGGCCTTGACCAGGCCCAGCTCAGCGACGTCGCGGCTGATCGTCGCCTGCGTCGTGCGGAAGCCGCGCTCGCGGAGCGCGGCAGCGAGCTCCTGCTGCGTGCGGATCGGCCGTTGCTCGACGAGGTCCCGGATCGCCCGCTGGCGAAGCTGCTTCATGACCTCCATGCGATGCCCCTCCCGGGTGCTATCGGACCAGGAAGGTCGCGAGGACGACGACCGCGAGCACGACGCGGTAGACGACGAAGATGCTGAACGACCGGGTGCGCACGTAGCGCAGCAGCACGGCGATCGCGAGGATACCCGCGAGGAAGGAGGCGACCACGCCCACGAGGAGCGTCGCGGGCTCGACGCCGACCACCTCGCCGCGCACGAGCTTGAAGCCCTCGTACGCGACCGCCATCGCGGTGATCGGCGTGGCCATGAGGAACGAGAAGCGGGCGGCGTCGGCGCGGTCGAGCCCCGCGAACAGCGCCGCGGACATCGAGATGCCGGAGCGGCTGACACCCGGGATGAGTGCGAGCGCCTGGGCGAAGCCAATGCCGACGGCCCCGCGCGGCGTGAGCCGGTCCAGCGTGTGCGTCCGCGGGCCCCAGCGGTCTGCGGCCCACAGGATGGCGGCGCCCACGACGAGCATGATCGCGACGAGGCCCGGCTGGCGGACGTTCTTCTCGATGATGTCGTTGAGGAATACGGCGAACACGGCCGCGGGGATCGTCGCGAGGATGAGCAGGAGCGCGAGCCGCCGGTCGGGGTCGTCCCGGACGGACCGGTCCCGGAGCAACGCCAGCCCGGCCGGGATGAGGCGTCGCCAGTCGTCGCGGAAGTACACGAGCAGCGCGACCAGCGTCCCGCCGTGGAGCACGACGGAGAACGCCAGCGAGTCGATGAACGGGTCGTCCCAGCCGAACAGGTACGGGATGAGGATCAGGTGCCCGGACGACGAGATCGGCAGGAACTCGGTGAGCCCCTGCACGATGCCCATCACGAGCGCCTGGAGGATCTGGTCCACGGTCTACCTCCAGGCGCTCCCGGGCGTCGATGGATCGCCGCCGTGCCGGCGGCATACGAGCTAGCGGATGAACAACGGTGCAAGCACGAGAGTGATCGTCGCGATCAGCTTCACGAGGACGTGGAGCGACGGGCCCGCGGTGTCCTTGAACGGATCGCCGACGGTGTCGCCGACGACCGCGGCGGCATGGGCATCGGAGCCCTTGCCGAGCACGTTGCCGTTCTCGTCCTTGAGGTTGCCCGACTCGATGTACTTCTTCGCGTTGTCCCACGCGCCGCCGCCGTTGTTCAGGACGGTGGCGAGCAGGACGCCCGCGATCGTGCCGACCATCAGGAAACCGGCAACCGCCTGGTACCCGAGAAGGAGGCCGACGAGGATCGGCGTGGCCACGGCGACCATGCCCGGGACGACCATCTCGCGGAGGGCCGCACGCGTGGTGATGTCAACGACCCGTGCGTAGTCCGGTCGCTGGGTGTAGTCCATGATCCCGGGCATCTCCCGGAACTGGCGCCGCACCTCGACGATGATCGCCTGGGCGGTCGTGCCGACGGCGCGGATGGCGAGGCTGCTGAAGAAGTACGCGAGCATCGCGCCGATGAACGCCGCGACAAACACGTTGACATCGGCCATGTTGACCGACGTCAGCAGCTCGACTCCCTGCTTTCCGGCGGCGATCTGGTTGCCCAGGATCAGGTTGACCTTGTCGATGTACGCCGAGAACAGGAGGAATGCGGCCAGCGATGCCGAGGCGATCGCGTAGCCCTTGGTGAGGGCCTTGGTCGTGTTGCCGACGGCGTCGAGGCGGTCCGTGATCTCGCGCGCGCCGGCCTCGGCGCGGCTGAACTCGGCGATGCCCCCGGCGTTGTCGGTGATCGGGCCGAACGTGTCCATCGCGAGGATGTACGCCGTCGTCATGAGCATGCCCATCGTCGCCACCGCGGTCCCGAAGATGCCGCCCACGTCCTGGCCCGCCGTGTTGGTCAGGTTCGCCTGCGAGCCGAGCCAGTGGCTGGCGATCAGCGCGATGCCGATCGTGATCGCGGTCACGGCCGTCGTCTCGAACCCGACGGCGGTGCCGCTGATGATGTTCGTCGCGGGGCCGGTCCGGCTCGCCTCGGCGATCTCCCGGACAGGGCGGTACCCGCCCGCGGTGTAGAACTGCGTGATGTACACGAACGCGACGCTCGTCGCGAGGCCGACGACCCCGGCGAAGAAGAACCAGACCCAGACCGGGAAGCCGTTCGCGACGTCACCGTTCGTCTGCATCATCTGGCTGGTCACGAACGCGAGCCCCAGCACGGACAGGATCGTCGTGACCCAGTAGCCGCGGTTGAGGATGTTCATCGGGTCCTCGGTCTCCTTGCCGCGGATGAAGAACATCGCGACGATGGTGGCGAAGAGCCCGAACGAGCGGACGACGAGGGGGAAGAAGATCCAGGCCGACGGGTTGGGCCAGCCGAGGTCGGTCGCGATCTTGAACACCGCGACGCCGAGGATCATGGCGCCGATATTCTCGGCAGCCGTGGACTCGAACAGGTCCGCGCCGCGCCCGGCGCAGTCGCCGACATTGTCGCCGACGAGGTCCGCGATGACGGCCGCGTTGCGGGGATCGTCCTCGGGGATGCCCTTCTCGACCTTGCCCACGAGGTCGGCACCGACGTCCGCCGCCTTCGTGTAGATGCCGCCGCCCAGCTGGGCGAAGAGGGCCACGAAGCTTGCGCCGAAGCCGAAGCCGACGATGAGGAAGGGCGCCTGCTCGACAGTCACGTCGCCGACGAGGGCCTGGTACATCGTGAACACGAGCCACACGCCGAGGAGCGACAGCGCCACGACGAGGAAGCCCGAGACGGCACCACCGCGCATCGCGACCTGGACGGCCTCGACGAGGCTGCGGCGCGCGGCGGCAGCAGTCCGCACGTTGGAGCGGACGCTGATGGTCATGCCGATGATGCCCGAGAGCATCGAGCAGGCCGCGCCGATGAGGAAGGCGATCCCGGTGAGGACGCCGATCGGAATCCCGGCGAGGCTCGGCACGTCCGCGACCTCGGGACCCTCGACGAGCGCGATCACGACGCCGATGACCACGGCCGCGACGACTGCGAGCACCGCGATCGTCGTGTACTGCCGCTTGACGAACGCGTCGGCGCCCTCGCGGATCGTGTCGGCCACGTCAACCATGGCCTGCGTCCCCGTGTCGCGGGACAGGACGTCGCGCGCCAGGTAGGCGGCGAACAGGATCGCGGTGATACCGGCGATCGGGATGATCCAGTAGAGCGCGGATTCGCCCATCAGGGTCTGCACTGCCTCCTACGCGGGTTCGGACACGGGTCGGTTGCTGTTGGCACGTCGTCGGCAGCCGGAAATCGACGGAACCGCACGGCTCGAGTGACGGCGTTGGGCGCGTGCCGGCGGGGATTCGGAACGCAGGGGAACCCGCGCGTCGGCCGGGTGAGTGTATGCGTGCGCCCTCGCACGGGTCAAACCGATTCCGGGCCCCGGCGGAACGGATGCACCGTGCGCGGTCGCCTATGCATCGGACCGGTCGGCAGCGTCCGGGGGCCCTCCGGCCCTGTCCACCGACACGGGGATCCGCAGCTCGGTCGGCACACCGGAGTGGGCCACCGCCGCACCGTCCGCCGCACCGTCCGCCGCCCGTCCTATACTCCCCGCTCGTGGACCGACGCAGCAGCCTCGGGTGTCTCTTCGAAGTAGCCGAGACGCTCGTCCTCACGCTCATCATCTTCTTCGTCATCCAGAACTTCATCGCGCAGCCCTACCAGGTGCAGCAGCAGTCGATGGAGCGGACGCTGGAGCCGGGCCAGTACGTGCTGGTCGACAAGCTCACCCCGCGCTGGGACGCCTTTTCGCGCGGGGACGTCGTGGTGTTCAAGCCACCCAGGACGTGGACCGCCCAGGACACGCCGTTCATCAAGCGGGTGATCGGCCTGCCCGGTGACACCGTCGAGGTCAAGGACGACGGCCTTGTGTACGTGAATGACGTCCCGCTCGATGAGCCCTACACGTACCGGAACGCCGACGGCGTGAACGAGCCCAGCGAGGCCTCCCCGGACCAGCACCGCTGGGTGATCCCCGCCGGCCAGCTGTTCGTGATGGGCGATCATCGCAAGGCATCCGCCGATTCGCGGGTCTTCGGCCCGATCAACATCAGCGACGTCATCGGGCGGGCGTTCCTGCGCTACTGGCCGATCTCCGAGCTCGGGATCCTGCAGACCCCGACCTATCCCGACGCGCCGCCGCTCACGCCCTGATCCGGGGAGCTTCGAGCTCGTGACGCCCGCCCTCGTGATCCTCGCCGTCATCGTCACCGCTGGCGCGGTGGTCACGGTGAGCGCGCGGGAACCCCGCTTCGCCGCCCTGGGCATGGTCGTGGCCCTCGTCGGGGCCGGCTTCGTCACGGACCCGCTCCCCGGCACGGTGGCGCTCGCGGCACGGCTCGTCGGCGCCGTGCTGGGCGGCTACCTCGTCTGGATCGCGCTCCGCGGCGCGCCGCCCCCGACCTCGGGATGGCGTCTCGGCTGGCCGGGCGCGGGGGCGATCGCCATCGTCGCGTTCGCCATCGGCTGGCTTTGTGCGGGGTCCATCGGCACCGTCTTCGGGACCGTCGCCTCGGATGGCCCGACGATCAACGCCGCCGCCGCGCTCGCGGTTGGCTCGCCAGTGCCGCGGGCGGCCCTCGGGGCAGCGTTCGCGCTGACCGCGCTGGCGGCCGCTCCCGTCGTGGTCGGCCGGGACGTCCTCCGCCTGGGTCTCGGCCTGCTGCTGCTGCTGACGGCGGCTGGGCTGCTGGGCAGTGCGATGGCCGCAAGGTCCGAGCCGTTCGTCGAGCTCGCGCTCGCCGTCCTGACCGCCGCCGCGGGCGGGGCCGTCGCCGGGCTCGTCGGTCGATCGCTGGGCGTCCATGGGGACCTCGACCTGCGGGCGAGTGGCATCCCCGAGGCCGCCGTCCGCCACCGCACGGTCGACGAGGCGCGCCCGCGCCACCTCGCCGTCCCGCCCACACCGCGCGTGGAGCGCCCCCGCCGGGACGCGCCCGGATGATTCTCGTCCTGCTCCTGCTGTGCGGCTCGGTCGGCGCAGTCGGGTCTGCGTGGGGCCTGAGCCGCGGCGGGCGGAGCGCCCAGGTGGGCGCGATCATCGGCGGGCTCGCGCTCGCGGCGGTCGTCGTGCTGGCGCTGGCCCTCGACGCACCGCGTGTCGGTACGGGTCGGATCCCCGAGGGCGTCGGGCTCCTCGACGGGCGTCTCATCCCCAACAACTACATGCGGCTCGTGATCGCGCTGTGGGCGATCGACGCCGCCCTGGTGGTGTTCGTCGGCTGGCTCGCGGGGGGTCTTGCAGGGCTCCGCGGCCTGATGCCCGCGATGCTCGCGTCGATCGTGGGCGGCAGCGTCGCGTTCGCGGCGACGAACCTGTCCCTCGGCGCGGCTGCGGCAGGCGCGACCGGGTTCTGCTCGCTCGTCGTCCTGCTCGCGGTGCGGACGTCGACGACGATCCCGGCGGCAGCCCGGGAGCTGCGGGTCACGATCATCTCGACCGTCCTCCTGCTCGCGTCCATCGCCGTCGCGCCGGTCGCGGCCGGGCTCGCGATCCGCGCAGCCCACGGCGGCAGCGCAGGTGACGTCCCGGGTGGTGCCGCCGCCGCACCGGGTGGGCCCGAGGCGATCGCGGTCGTCGGCTTCCTGGTGCTCGCGATCGCCATCGCGGTGGCGCTGCGGGCGGGCGTCATCCCATTCCACCTGCGCGTCCCGAGGCTGGTCGACGTGGCGCCGCCGCTGTCCGCGCCGCTGCTCCTGGCATGGGTCCCACTGCCGCTCGCGGTGGTCGGGCTTGCGGTCGTGGACGGGCTCCTCGCGCCGTTGGCGGTGTCGCTCGCGGGCGAGCAGTGGATCGTCATCGCGGTTGCCGTTGTCACGCTCGTCGCGGCGGCCCTCGCGGCCTTCCTCCAGGACGACCTGCGCCATGCAACGGGCTACCTCGTCATCTCGGACTGGGCGCTCGTGCTCCTCGGCTTCGCGGCCCTCGACCCGGGAGCCTGGGGTCCGGCACGCACCTGGCTCGTGGCACTGGCAGCGTCGAAGACGGCCCTGGCGGCCTGGGCGGCGGTCGTTGAGGGTCGCTTCGGGACCCGTAGCATCCCTGACCTGCGCGGCTGGATGCGTCGCTCGCCGATCCTCGCCGCGGCCCTCCTGGTCACCACTGCGGCGACCTACGGGCTGCCGACCTGGGCCTCGTTCGAGGCCCGCGTCGACCTCGCGCAGCTCACGGGCGGCGCGCCGCTGGACGCCATCCTCGTGATCGCCGGGTTCCTGACGCTGCCCACGTACCTGCGGCTGCTCGCGGTCGGGACCGGATCAACGACCACCCGCGTCGAGCGGGCCGCGCCCGAGCGGATCGCGCGGACCCGGCGCGTCGAGACCCTGGCGGTGGAGCTCGAGGCTGCCGGTCCCGTCGCGGCCGTGACAACCGTTGCGGGCTCAAGGGCTGTCGATGACCGAAGCATCACGGGAACGGTGCCGGTCGTCCGACGCGCCGCCCGACGCTCGGGTGGCGTGGCCTCGAAGGGCGCCACTCACGCGGGCCGCCGGTTGATGTCCGCCCTCCGCCGCGACGCGACGGAGCTGACGGCGGCGGCGGTGCTCGCGATGGCGGTCCTGGCTGCTCTCACCTCGTGGGGCGTGCTGGACATTGGCGGCGCGGCGAGCGAGCCGGCCCCGATCGTGTCGAACGCCGCCACGGACTGAGCCCGGCGACGACGGCGTGCCCCGCGCCGGGGCGCGGGTTGCGCGGGTTGCGCGGCTACTCGCCCGGGGCGAGCACCCAGCGGTCGATCTCGCGCTCGTAGGCGAGCAGCTCCTCGGGGCGGAACCACAGGGCGAGCTCGGCGGCCGCGTTCTCGGGGCTGTCCGAGGCGTGGACGAGGTTCTGGGCGGTCTCGACGGCGAAGTCGCCGCGGATCGAGCCCGGGGCCGCCTCGTGGGGCCGCGTGGCACCGTTCATCGCCCGGACGATCGCGATGGCGTTCGGACCCTCGAGGCCCGCGGCGACGAGCGGCGCCGAGGTGATGAACTCGACAAGGCCCGCGAAGAACGGCTTCTCTCGGTGGACGGCGTAGTGCTCCTCCGCGAGCGCGCGGTCCACGTGGACGAGCTTGAGGCCGACAATCTTGAGGCCGCGTTCCTCGAAGCGCGTGAGGACGCGCCCGACGAGCTGGCGCTGGACGCCGTCGGGCTTGACCAGGAGGAGCGTGCGCTGCGTCTCTGCCATCGGAGTGATGTGCCTCGTGCTGCAAGCGACGCCGATGCGCGGGTCGCGGATGGGCTCGGTTGATGTGGGGATCGCGCTGCGGGTGCCGACGGGCGGGACGACCCGGACGCGCGGCGCGGGGCATCAGGGTAGCGCGAGCGGCGCACGGCGTGCCGGTCAGGCGGGGTCGCGGCCCGCGGGGTCCAGCGCATCGGCGCGGTCGGCGAGGTCCGCGGCATTGGCCGCCAACGCCTCATCGGGTGCCGCCGCCGCAGCGGGCGCGGCCCTCGGCGGGACGCCATCGGCCGTGTGTCCCCGGGCCCGGTCGAAGGCGGCGAGCGCCTCCGTTTCGCGACCGAGGAGCCGCAGCGCGTCGCCGGCGACGAGCGCGAGCGCGGGCTCTGCGATGGCGCGCTCCCCGATCACGTCGAGGACGTCCTGCGCGAACGCGGGCTCCAGCCGCAGGGCCACCCCGAGCCCGACGGCAGCGGCGGGACCGTCCCCGGCGCCGAGTGCCGCACGCCCGCCGGCATACGCCTCTGCCGCGCCCGTCGACACGGGGGCGGGACCGGGATCGTCCGTCGTGATCCTGGCGCCGGACGCGAGCGAACCGGCGCTCGTTCCATGTGCGCCTCCGCGTGCCGGACCCACGCGGGCCGCGATCGGCTCGCCCGGGTCGGCCGGGAGGTCCCCGGGGGCGATGACGTCAGCGGGCCAGATCAGGCTCCGCGGAATGCCCGCGAACACCGGGTCGAGCGGGCCGTCGATGCCCTCGAGCGCCCGTGCGGCCAACCGTCGCGCCTCGCCCGGCCGACCCTCCGCCGCGACCGCCTCTGCGGCGATGACGATGGCCAGCGTGTCGTCCCGGCCCCGCGCGAGCAGCGCGTTCGCCGCCTCGCCCGCCCCCGCGACGTCGCCGGTCCGCCAGCGCACCTCGGCGAGGTCCAGCAGGGCGTCCTCGTCGAGCATCGACTGTCCGGCCAGGGATTCGAGCTCTGCCCTCGCGAGCGGCAGCGAGCCCATCCGCAGGTGCAGCCGTGCGAGGCGCAGCGCCGTCGGGCGTTCCTCGGCAGGCACGTCGGCCGGACCCGCTCCGACGCGCGGCGCCGTCACCGGGACAGTCGCAGGTGCGGCTCGAGCCCGCGGAGGTGCTTCACCGGTGCGACGACGGCCATCCGCAGCTGCTCGTCGCGGAACAGGGAGGCCGCGAGGCGCTGGACCTCGTCGGACCGGACCGCCTCCACCGACGCGAGTGCCTCGTCCAGCGTGAACACCCGGTCGTGGAGCGCCTCCTGCCCGCCGATCCACGAGGCGAGGTGGCGCGTGTCGTCCATGCGCAGCTCGAGGCCGCCCGAGAGGTACGCCTTCGCCTTCGCCAGCTCCGCGGCGGGGACGGGCTCGTCGACCAGGCGGGTGAGCTCGGCGAGGATGGCCTCGATGGCCGCCGGCAGCGCCACGGGGTCCACGCCCGCGGACACCTCCAGGGCACCCGAGTCGGCGTACTCGACGATCCCCGACGAGACGTCGTAGGCCAGGCCCTTCTCTTCGCGGACCCCGAGGAACAGGCGGCTCGACATCCCGTCGCCGAGCACGGCGTTGAGCACGGAGATGGTCCAGGCGTCGGGGTGGTCGCGACGAAGCGCGGGGACGGCGATCGAGAGCTGTGCCTGCGACGTGTCGCGCTTGCCCGTGAGGACGCGCGGACCGGCGGGCAGGGCTGGCGCAGGCTCGAACACTGGCACCACGCCGGTGCCGGTCCCGAACGCGGCCGCGGCCAGGGCGACTGCCTCCTCGTGGTCGAGGTCGCCGGCCACCGCCAGGACCGTGTTCGACGGCCGGTACATCGCGGCCCAGAAGTCGCGGATCGTCTGCGTGGGCAGGGCGCGGATGCCGGCCTCGTCGCCGCAGATCTCGCGGCCCAGCGCGCCGTCCCCGAACAGCGCCTGCTGGATGAGCATCTGGGCGTACTCGGATGGATCGTCGAGATAGGAGCGGATCTCCTCGATGATCACGGTCCGCTCCTGGTCGATGTCCGCATCCTCGAGCCTGGGGCGGACGATCAGCTCGCCCAGGACGCGCATCGCGGTCGTGGCCTCGCGCCGCGGGACGCGGACCCAGTAGACGGTGGACTCGCGATCCGTGGCCGCGTTCGCGGACCCGCCCACGCCCTCGACGGCCTCGGAGATCGCGCGGCTGGACGGGTAGCCCGCGGTCCCCTTGAACGTGAGGTGCTCCATGAAGTGGGCGACGCCGGCCTGGCCCGGCAGCTCGAGTCGCGACCCGGCGAGCACGTACGCGGCCATCGAGACCGAGCGCGACCCGGGGAGGCGGGCGGAGATGACGCGCGGCCCGTCGGGCAGCTCGGTGCGGTCGAACATCGAGCCGATGGTAGCCCGGAAAGGACGGACCGGCGGCCGGTCCCGAGGGAGCCGACCGCCGGTCGAGGTGGCGCGGGGTGAAGCGGCGATCAGGCGGCCGGAACCACCGCCTGGCCGAAGGCGATGATCCAGTCCTGGAGGAAGAACACCAGGAACAGGATCGAGACGAGCCACATCAGCGGATGGACCTCGCCGGCCTTGCCCTTGACGACCTTGATCAGGACCCACGACACGAAGCCGGCACCGATGCCGACGGTGATGTCGTACGTGAGCGGCATCAGGATCATCGTCAGCAGCGCCGGGATGCCGTCCTCGAGCTCGGTGACGTCGATGCCCTTGACCTGGGTGAACATGAGGTAGCCCACGAGCACGAGCGCGGGAGCCGTCGCGACGCTGGGGATGATCCCGGCGATCGGCGCGAGCAGGATCGCGAGCAGGAACAGGACGCCGGTGACGACCGACGCGAAGCCCGTGCGGCCGCCCTCCGCGACACCCGCCGCGGACTCGATGTAGGTGGTGTTGGAGCTGACGCCGGCGAGGCCACCGACGGCCGCGGCGATCGAGTCGACGAGGAGGATCCGCCCGACGCCCGGGACGCTGCCGTCCTCGTTCGCGAGGCCCGCCTCGGCGGCGACGCCCGTGACCGTGCCCATCGTGTCGAAGAAGTCGGTGAGCATGATGGAGAAGATGATCAGCACGGCCGCGAGCAGGCTCAGGTTCGGCAGGCTGAAGATCTCGAACGGATCCACCCGGCCGAGCGTCGTGAACGACGGCGTGAGCACGAATTCCTTGGGGAACTGCTGCACCCCCGCGGCGAGCGCCACGAGCGTCGTCGCGAGGATGCTGATGACCAGCGCGGCCTTGATCCGCCGGACCCACAGGATCACGGTGATGATCAGGCCGAACCAGAACACGAAGTCGGCGGCCGTCGTGGGCAGGTGGAACGTGGTCGGGGTGACCGGGGCGTTGCCCGTGACGAAGCCGCCGTTGGCAAAGCCGATGAACAGGATGAACAGGCCGATCCCGACGCCGATGGCCCGCTTCAGCGCGAGGGGGACGGCGTTCATGATCGCCTCGCGGAGGCCGACGAGGACGAGCACGGTGACCGCGAGGCCCTCGAGCAGGATCACGCCCATCGCGCCCGCGGGCGACAGGCCGCGGCTCGTCAGCGAGAACGCCACGATGCCGTTGATGCCCAGGCCGGCGGCCAGGGCGAGCGGGAAGTTGCCGACCACGCCCATCGCGATGGTCATGATCCCGGCGATCAACGCGGTTCCGGCGGACAGCGCGACGGCGGTGAACGCCGCGTCCTTGTCCCCGAACCCGCCGGTCAGGATCAGCGGGTTGAGGAAGATGATGTAGGCCATGACGAGGAACGTGGTCAGGCCTGCCCGCGTCTCCGTCCCGATGGTGGTTCCGCGTTCCTCGAACTTGAAGTACTGCGCGATCGCGCTCATACGAAGTGTGGATCCTCCCTCACTCTGTGCTCCGGCTCCCTCGCCGGCCCGCGGGGACGTCCCACGGGCGCTCGATCCGCTCCCCTAGTCCTCGGTCCCCTCCAGGCCGAGGAGCTCCATCTGCACGAACCCGCTGGTATCGAACTCGAGCTGCCTGGGCGCCGCGGGCGACGAATCGTCGTCCACGGCAGACGGCACGAACTCCATGACCACGCGCTCATCACCCTGGACGAGGGTGTACACGAGCAACTGGTCGGGTCGCGTCTCGAACTCGAGGTGCTCGAAGGAGTCCACGTTGATGGTGATCGCGATCGGCGTGAAGTACGTCGACACGTCGGGCTGATCCGAGACGACCCGCTCCACCCAGCCCGACCCGTGCGCCACCAGCTCCCGGGACCGGTAGAACCGGTAGGAGACGGTCTGCTTCAGGATCGGGCGCAGGAGGTGCTGGACATCGGTCCGGCTCGTCACGAGGCCCTGGTTGACGAAGAACTTCGCGGGCGGATCGCTCGCCACGTGGGCTCCAACCTCACTAGGCTCGAGGGGTTGGTGGAGCGGCTCGCCGCGCCGCCCTCCCGGGTGCGGCCCGACATCGGCGATCGTAGCCGACGGCGGCGGTTGCGGGACGGTTGACTTCGCACGCTCGCGGCCGCGACCGGGCCTGGACCCGCTCAGTCGCCGGCGAGGATCCCCGTCGCGATGGTGACCGCCTGGGCGCGGATCTCGGGCACGGCGATCGTCTCCCACACGGCGCCGCGGATGATCGGGCCGAGGGCGAACAGTGGCCGGTCGATGCGGCCAGCGGCATCGATGACCCGGTAGCGGTACGGGTCGGCGTCGATGCCCAGGTCCATGCTCCCGGGCCGCGCGAGCCCGTCCGCGACGAGGGCGGCGAGGAGCGGGCTCGCGGACGACGACTCGCTGGGACCCGTCGCGAGGAGGAGCTGATCCACCGTGACGTCGCCGGTGTCGGCCGCGACCCGGAGCCCGTCCGAGGTCGCCGAGACTGCTTCGATGCGCGCCGCGCGCACCGCGAGGCGGCCCTCCTCGATCCAGGCGGCGACGTCACGCGCCACCTGGGGCGCAAGCCGCGAGCGGTGGATCTCCCATTCGCGGCGGTGGCCAGTGACGAACCGGCGGCGCGTCGCATCGTCCAGCGCGAGCCACAGCTCGCGGTTGATCGGGCGCACGGAGTCGAGCGCCTGGCGCCACCCGAGCGGGTGAGCGCGGAACCGGGCCCGCGCCTCCGCGATCGGATCGGCGAACGCGGCGAACTCCTCGGCGGTGAACGCCGGCACCGGCGGACGTGGGCGCCATGGATCCTCGTGCGCGTACGGTGTCTCGCCGTGGCGCGACACCGCGATGACCTCGGCGACGCCCCGTCCACGGAGCAGCGACGCCGCCAGGTCGATGGCCGTGTGCCCGGTGCCGATGATCCCGACCCGCCCGCCGGGGCCGATCCCGTCGAGCGAGCCCGTTGCCCATGGGTTCACGATGACCCGCGGATCCGCGACGGCGACGAGCAGCGCGAGGAACGGGGGCGGTGCCGGCAGCTCGTTGCCCGTGGCGACGACGACCCCGTCGGCGTGCAGGGTCCGCCCGTCGGCAAGGTGGATGTTGAGCCGTGGGCTGGCGCGGTCCACGTGGCGTTGATCCAGGATCCGGGTGACGCGGCTGTGGACGTGGTCGAACGACGCCGGCGAGCCCGCGACGGACTGGGCGAGGAGCGCGCCGAGGTAGGCGCCGTAGGCCAGCCTGGGCGGGAACGCGTGGGCCTCGACGTCCGCCCAGGCGCGGAAGTGGTCGAGGTCGTCCGGCAGGCCGGACATCGTGATCGCGGGGACGTTGAGCCGGTGCCACGGGTCCGGCGCTCCGAACGCCACGCCCCGACCAAGCGTCTCACGCGGCTCCACGACGGTGATGGAGTGGCGGGCGTCGGCCTGCCGCAGGAGGTGGACCGCCGCCAGCGTCCCTGCGGCCCCGCCCCCGACGATGACGACGTGCCGGATCCGGTCGCGACGGGCATCGCTGCCCCTGGGCGTAGCGGACCCGAGACGGGGCGGAGTCGTGGCCATCGGCGGCACCCTAGCAGAGCGCTCGCCGCCGATCGCCCGCGGGACGAGCGGGCCGCGGGACGAGCGGGCCGCGCGGCGCCCGTATGATCGTCCCATGCTGCTCGCGGTCGACATCGGGAACACGAACATCACGCTCGGGCTGATCGAGGACGGGATGATCGCCGGGACCCGCCGCGCCGGGACCGACCGCGCGACGACCGCCGACGAGCTCGAGATCCTCGTTCGTGACCTGCTGGCGCTCGAGGGCGAGTCGCTGGACGGCGTGGCCGCGATGTCGATCGCCTCGGTGGTACCCGCGCTCACCGCGACCTTCGAGGCCGTCGCCGCCGGCCACGGCATCCCGGTCCTCGTGGCAACCGCGGGCACCGTCCCGATCCCGATCCGCGTGGATCGCCCGGACCTCGTCGGCCCCGACCGGATCGTCAACTCGCTGGCCGCCGTCCGGCTGTACGGAACCCCGGCGATCGTCGCCGACCTGGGCACCGCGACGACCCTCGACTGCGTCGGCGCCGATGGCGCGTTCGTCGGTGGCGCGATCGCCCCGGGGCTGGAGCTCGGGCTCGACGCCCTGGCGGCCCGGACCGCGAAGCTCCCGCGCGTCGAGCTGCGCACCCCCGACCGCGTGATCGGCCGCGACACCGTCAGCGCGATCCAGAGCGGCGCGATCTTCGGCTACCAGGCGCTCGTGACGGGACTGCTGGCGCGGGCCCGCGACGAGCTCGCCGAGATGTGCGGCGTCGCGCCTGACCGCGTCCGGACGATCCTCACCGGCGGTCTCTCGGCGGCGCCCTGGGCCCGCGACATCGGTGGCGTCGATGCGATCGACCCGGAGCTCACGCTCAAGGGCCTCACGATCCTCCACGCGGAGGTCGCGGGCGGCGAGCCGCTGCGCACGGAGCCCGGGCGGTGACGGGGCGGCTCGAGGGCCGGCTGATCGGCCTCGGCGTGTGCGGGTCGATCGCCGCCTACAAGGCCGTCGAGCTGCTCCGCCTGTTGCGGGCGGAGGGCGCCGACGTCGTCGTCATGCTCACCCCGGCTGCTGCCACGTTCGTCGGCCCACTCACGTTCGGCGCGCTCAGCCGCCACGCCGTGGAGACGGACGTCCTGGGCCTGCTCCCCGACCAGCGGATCGGGCACATCGTCGTGGCCGATGCCGCGGACGCGATCGTGGTCGCGCCAGCGACCGCCCGCTGGCTGGGCGCCATGGCCAACGGCATCGCGAGCGACACCGTGACCGCGACGTGTCTCGCCACCGCCGCTCCTGTCGTATTCGCCCCGGCGATGGACGGCGACATGTGGACCCACCGGGCGACGCGCGACAACGTGGCACGGCTCCAGCGCGCCTTCGGCTACCGGATGGTCCCGCCCGACGTGGGTTCGCTCGCCTCGGGCCAGGAGGGCGTGGGCCGCCTCGCCGGGCTGCCCCTCATCGTCGACGCGCTGGTCGAGGCCGTCGCCGGTCGCCCGGTGCGCCAGCCGGACGTTGCGGCGAGGCCGCCGCTCGTCCCGGCGCCACGTGATCCGGATCTCGCCGGGCGGCACGTGGTGGTCAGCGCTGGTGGCACCACCGAGGCGATCGACCCCGTCCGGTTCATCGGCAATCGCAGCACCGGGCGCATGGGCGTGGCGGTCGCGGAGGCGGCCCTGGCCCGCGGGGCCGCCGTGACGATTGTCGCGGGTCGCGTCGAGGTGCCACTTCCCGCGGCGGCGACCGTCGTCCACGCAGACTCGACCGCCGCGATGCGCGACGCTGTCATCGGGAGCGTGATCGAGGGCGACGCCGACGTGCTGGTCATGGCGGCCGCCGTCGCCGACTTCCGTCCGATCGCGGCCGCCGCGACGAAGCTCACCCGGGGCGAGCCGATGACGCTCCGGCTCGAGCCGACCGCGGACATCCTCGCGGAGGTCGGGCGGCGCGCCGGCGAGCGCGATCCACGCCCGGTGATCGTCGGCTTCGCGGCGGAGACGGGCTCGCTCGACCGGGCCCCGGACAAGCTCCGGCGCAAGGGCGCCGACCTCCTCGTCGCCAACGACGTCAGCGAGCCCGGGTCCGGGTTTGGCACGGACACGAACCGCGTCGTGATCCTGGGCGCCGACGGCTCGCGCGACGACCTGCCGCTGCTCGCCAAGCGCGAGGTGGCGGATCGCCTGCTGGACCGGGTCGTCGCACTGTTGGACGAACGCATGGCCCCGGCGCACACTGGCGGAACACCCACGGAGACCAGATGAGCGCCCAGACCGAGACCGTCCGCCGCCTGTCGATCCTCGACATCGCGAAGCTCTACGCCGACGGCGTCCGCATCGCGACGATCACCGCGTACGACTACCCGAGCGCGGAGATCGTGGACGAAGCCGGGATCCCGCTCATCCTCGTGGGCGACTCGTTGGCACAGGTCATGCTCGGCTACGACACGACCGTCCGGGTGACGATGGAGGAGATGCTCCACCACACGAAGGCCGTGGTCCGGGGCACGAAGCGCGCGCTCATCGTCGGCGACATGCCATTCCTGTCCTACGCCAACATCGAGGACGGGCTCGCCAACGCCGGCCGGTTCATGCGCGAGGCCGGCGTCCAGGCCGTGAAGCTCGAGGGCGGCGTCCGCAGCGCGAAGATGATCGAGGCGCTCGTCCGCGCCGGGATACCCGTGATGGGCCACATCGGCCTGACGCCACAGGCGATCAACACGCTGGGCAGGGTCCGCGTGCAGGGGAAGTCCCGCGAGCAGGCGCGCCAGCTCCTCGCCGATGCGCTCGCGGTCCAGGAGGCCGGTGCGTTCTCCGTCGTGCTGGAACTGGTACCCGAGCAGCTTGCCGCGGCGATCACGGACCGGCTGCACATCCCGACGATCGGGATCGGCGCCGGAGCTGGCTGTTCCGGACAGATCCAGGTCATTACCGACACGCTGGGGTTCGGGGACTGGACGCCGAAGCACGCGCGCAAGTACGCGGATCTCCGGGGCACGATCCTCGGCGCGGTCACGCAGTACCGCGTGGACGTCGAGGCGGGCACGTTCCCGGCCGCGGCCGAGACCGTGCGCATGGACGAGGCGATTCTGGACGAGGTGCTCGGCCGGTCCGAGGACGACCGCGCCGATGGTCGTATGCCGCTCTCGGGCATCCCCCTCGACCGCGACCTCTAGCCGCCGCGTCGGCCGCTCCACCGCCCGCCCGCATGCAGGTCGTCCGAAGCCGCGCCGAGCTGCGTGCCGTCCTGGCCACTGCGCCCCGACCCATGGGCCTCGTGCCGACGATGGGCTGGCTCCACGCGGGCCACGTCTCGCTGGTGGAGCGGGCTCGCGCAGAGAGCGCGACGGTCGTCGTCTCGATCTTTGTCAACCCCCGCCAGTTCGGGGAGACGCAGGACTTCGCGCAGTACCCGCGCAACGAGGACCGTGACCTCGCGATCTGCGAGGCGGCGGGCGTCGATGTCGTGTTCGCGCCATCCGTCGACGAGGTCTATCCGCCTGGCTTCGACACGCGCGTATCCGTCGGCGCGATCGCCTCGCCGCTCGAGGGCGCGGCGCGCCCCGGCCACTTCGACGGCGTGGCGACGGTGGTCGCGATCCTGTTCGCGCTGGTCGGCGCGGAGCGGGCGTACTTCGGGCTGAAGGACTACCAGCAGGTCCGCGTGATCCGGCGGATGGCGCTGGACCTCGCGCTGCCGACGCAGGTCGTCCCGTGCGAGACCGTGCGCGAGGCCGACGGCCTCGCGATATCGTCACGCAACGCGCGCCTGTCGCCCGCCGGACGCGCGGCGGCGGCGGTCCTTCGCCGTGCGCTGCTCGCGGGAGCGGACCGGATCCGGGCGGGCGAACGCAGCGGCGAGGCGGTGCGGGCGGCAATGCGTGAAGTCCTGGCGACGGAGCCACTCGCGGAGGCCGACTACGTCTCGGCGGCCGACGTGGACCGACTGGCGGAGCTGGACGAGGTGAGAGGTGCGGCGCTGCTCTCGCTCGCGGTGCGCATCGACGGCGTACGACTCATCGACAACGAGCAGGTGGGCTGAGGCGGTCCGGAGCCTGGCAGCGGCATCCTCGCGTGCGGGTGCGATGGGCGCACGAGCCGGGCGCGTGCGGGCGGACGAGCCAACGGGTGCGCCGAGCGCACGAGCCGGCGGGTGCGCCGGGCGGCACGCCAGCCAGCCGCGTGCGGCGGGCGGACGAGCCAACGGGTGCGGCGGGCGCACGAGCCGGCGAACCGTTCTCGATTCGGCGCGGGGGGCGCACCGAATCGGCCGGTTGAGGGCCAACATGGCGCACGTTCGTTGCGCTGCGCGCACACCAAGGAGGAGTGTTCTTCCCTTCGTGCGGCTGGCGCACGCACAGCGCGGGCCGGCGGCGAGGCCAACCCGTAGCACACGGCGCGTCAGGCAGACTCGCGCCGCGTGCCACTCGCCGACGGCGCAACCGCTGGCGCCACCGGCGACACGGCGCTCGCCGACGGCGCCACGGCTGGCGCAACCGGCGACCGCCCGATCACCGCGAGCCAGATCATCGACGCACCAAGGGCCGAGCCGACGGCCGCGACCGGGAACACCGCGACCAGCCCCCAGGCACCCGCGATGAGGCCCGCGACGATCCCGCCGAGGATCGTGCCCACCGCGAACGCGGTGCTCGCGAACAGCGCCTGCGCCGTGGCCTGCAGGTGCACGGGTGCGCGGGCGGCGATGAACGTGGTCGAGGCGACGAGGAACAGGCCGAAGCCGATCCCACCCAGGCCCGCCGCGACGATGAGGCCGAGGGCATCCCCGGCCAGGCTGAACAGCACCGCCCTGAAGACGAATAGCAGCGCGCCGACGACGAGCAGCTGCTGGAGGCGAACCCGCTGCGAGATCCGACGGAAGGCGAGCATCGTCGGGATCTCCAGGGCGGCGTTCGCGGCCCAGCCCAACCCGACCAGTCGCGCGTCGCCCCCGAGCTCGATCAGCCGCAGGCTGAAGAACGCCATGGCGCCGGTCGCCGCGACCCAGACCATGACCGAGCCCGCGAAGAACAGGCCCATGCCCGGGTCGCCGAGAAGTCTGAGGGCGCGCAGCGGGCCCACCCCGGACGCGCGCGCCCGCCGGGTCCCACGCCCCAGCACGGCCGCCCCCACGATGCCCGTCAACGCGAGGGCCGGAACGTAGACCAGGAGCATGGCCGTTGGCTGGGTCGCCTGGACGAGCAGGCCCGCGGCGAGCGACGTCAGGACGAAGGCGAGCGACCCGAACGCCCTCGCCTGGCCAAACCGCTCCCGCTCGCGCCCCAGCCGCTCTACCGTGCGGGCGTCGATCAGCGGTGTAAGCCCCGACGAGCCGGCCGCGAGCAGCACCACGACGAGCGCCAGCCAGGGCAGGCCCGGGCGAAGGGCGAGCAGCGACGCGGCGGCCGCGCCCCACACGCCGGCCACGAGAAGTGGGGGGCGGACATCGCCGAGGCGGTCCGCGATCATGCCCCACGTGGGCGCGCCCACGATCGCGACCGCGGCAGGCACTGACGTCAGCAGCCCGATCGCCGCCAGCCCCACTCCGAGGTCGGCGAACAGGACGCTCGAGTAGCCCGACCAGGCGCCAACCGCCGTGAACAGCACCGCATAGACCGTCGCCGACGGCACGAACGATCGTCGCGCGGGGAGCGCAGGGAGGTCATGAGGCGGCGAGGTCATCGCTGCCAGTGTGCCGCCGATCGGGCGGCGGTGGGAGGACCCGCCACCTCGGTCCGGCCCCGCCCGCGGTCAGTCGAAGCGAGCCTCGTCGGCCGCCGCAAGCACTGGGTCAAGCTTGAGGAAGTCCCAGACCAGCGCCTTGATCAGCTCGATCTTGCCCGCGTCGGCGGCGTGCGTCTTGACCAGGAGGTCGTGCACCTCGGATGCGACGGTGTATGTGTCGTCCTCGGCGAACGCCGCGAAGATCCCGGCCTCGCGGATCGCATCGAGTACCTCGGGGCGTGGCTCGTAGCCGCCGCTCAGCACCATCCCGAGGGCGCGCTGCCCCGGCCCGGCCTCGACCGCACCCGGTGTCTCGTCCACCAGCGACTCGACCAACCTGGCGCGTGACCGCCCCGACAGGTGCGCACTCGTCAACGTCAGGATCACGTCCTCCCGGTCGCCGGGCACGATCACGAGCGTCCCGGGCCCGACCCGTTCGAGCATGTGATGCGGCTCCATCGCCCCGATCGCGACGCCGTCGATGACCCGGTCGAGGTCCCGAGCCCCGGAGATCACCCGGCCGCGGACCCCCTCCAGGACCATCCCGAGCGTCGGGTTGGACAGGATCGGCCGGTATGGCAGGACGCCCAGCAGCGGGATTCCGTGGAGCGCAAGACCGCGGCGGAGCGTGTCCTCGATGCCCGGCTGCTCGTCGACCCGGACCTTGTTGACGATGGCGCCCGCGACGCGGACACCGTGGGCGGCGAAGTGCGAGGCGTTGAGGACGATCTCGTCGATCGGGCGGCCAACGCCGCCTTCGGACACGATCACCGCGGGCGCGCCCAGGAGCCGGGCGACCACCGCATTCGAGAGGCCGACCACGGCCCCGACGCCCGCATGCCCGGTCCCCTCGATGAGCAGGACGTCGTGATCGGCGAACGAGCGGTGAGCCTCGGTGATCCTCGCGCCCAGGTCCTCGACGACCTGGCCGGCGATGTAGGCCTTCGTGAAGCCACGCGGGATGTGGACCGGGCTCATGACGGGGAACGGCTCCGGCAGGTTGAACAGCGCCTTCATCAGGACGGCGTCCTCGTCAGCGGGGACGCCATCCTCCATCACGGTCCGCTGGCCCACGGGCTTGATGAAGCCCGTGTGGAGGCCGCGACGCCGGAACCCGTCAACGAGCCCGAGGGAGACGGTCGTCTTGCCGCGGTTCTGGCCGGTCGCCGCGAGATAGAGCTGGCGCACGGGTGGCGGCTCCCGTGCTAGCCGCGGGAGGCGGTCTTGCGCTCGATCAGCTGGACGGCCTCGCGGAGGCGGGTGAGCGCCTCGTCGTCGACGCTGTCGGGCTCGAGGTACGGGCCGAGGCGCTCCATGATGTCCGTGACGAGCCCCAGGAACACCGCGGCATCCGCGACGAAGAACTGCGGCTCGTTGTTGTAGCGGACCATCGTCAGGCGGCCCTGAAGCACGCGCCGCTCCTCGACGTGGGCGATCTGCGTCGCGAAGTTGTGGCCCTGGATGCCATCCGGGTTGTTCAGGTAGTTCAGGGCGTTGTCGATCGCGAGCCCGAAGCGGGCGCGCCACGCGACCAGCCGCTCGTGGACCTCCGGGGGGATCCGGACCTCGGACACCTCCTCGAACACCTCGGGCGCCACCGTCAGGAGGCCGACGAGCGTCGTGCCCGCCCGCGCGCCGAGCATCACCTGCAGGCTGCGCTCCAGCGTGAACACCTCGGAGTCGAAGCGCGGGCTGGTGATGACGTCCGTCAGGAGGTCCTCGACGTTGTCGAGGCTGCCAGGGTCGTTGAGGGCGGTGGCGAGGTGGAGGATCTCCTCCTTGAAGAGGAACTTCTCCTCGTGGTCAAGCATGCCGAGATGGTACACGTCGCCGGGAATCGGAACGGCCCGGGGATTGGGGCCCGGGCCATTCCTGGTTGTGCATTCGAACGTGCGCCGGACGGTCGCCCGGCGACGAGCTTACGGGTACAGCCCGCGCATCGCGGTGGCATCGGCGACGCGCTGGACGGCGTTGAGATAGGCACCGGTGCGCATGTTGACGTGCTGGGTCTCGGCCTGGGCCAGGACCTCGGCGAACGCCTTGACCATGATCACCTTGAGCTTCTCGTTGACCTCGTCCTCGGTCCAGTGATCCCGGTTGAGGTCCTGCACCCACTCGAAGTAGCTGACGGTCACGCCGCCCGCATTGCACAGGATGTCCGGGATGAGGAAGATCCCGCGGTTGTACAGGATCTCGTCGGCCTCGGGCGTCGTGGGGCCGTTGGCGGCCTCGGCGACGATCTTCGCCTTGATGTTGGCGGCGTTGCGCGCGGTGATCTGGTTCTCGAGCGCGGCCGGGATCAGCACGTCGCACCGGGTCTCGAGGACCTCGGCGTTGGTGATGTCCTCGGCGCCCGGGAAGCCCTTGACGGTCCCGTGCTCCTTCTTCCAGTTGATGACCCGCGCGATGTCGAGGCCCGCCATGTTGCGGATGCCCGACTGCGAATCGGAGACCGCGACGACCGTCGCGCCCTCGGCCGCGATCAGCGTCGCAGCGATGCTGCCAGCGTTGCCGAAGCCCTGGACCGCGACCTTCGCGGCCTTGAGGTCCATGCCCAGGTGACGGGCGGCCTCGACGATCGTGTAGACGCAGCCGCGGGCCGTCGCCTCGTTGCGACCCTCGGAGCCGCCCAGGCTGATCGGCTTGCCGGTGACGACGCCCGGGACCGTGTAGCCGACGTGCATGGAGTACGTGTCCATGAACCAGGCCATGATCTGGGGCGTGGTGTTGACGTCCGGCGCCGGGATGTCGCGCTCGGGCCCGATGAGGACCTCGATCTCGGTGAAGAACCGGCGGCTGAGGTGCTCCAGCTCCTTCATCGACAGCTTCTTGGGGTCGACGATCACGCCGCCCTTGCCGCCGCCGTACGGGATCCCGACGACCGCGCACTTCCAGGTCATCCACATGGCGAGGGCCTTGACCTCGTCGATGGAGACGTCCTGGTGGTAGCGGATACCGCCCTTTGCGGGACCGCGGCCCAGGTTGTGCTGGACGCGGAAGCCGGTGAAGACCTGGACGCTGCCGTCGTCCATCTGGACCGGGAAGTGGACCGTGAGCTCGCGCCGTGGCTCACGCAGGACGCGGCGCAGGCCGGCGTCCAGGTTCAGGCGATCGGCGGCGAGATCGAACTGCTGCTGGGCGACGTGCCAGGCATTGATCTCGGCCGCAACGTGTTCCGTCGTCATGGAACGGAAGATCCTCTCGTGGCGGGACGGTGGACGCCGTCCCCGATCGGTGAGCCGTCTTCCGGACGACCCAACGGGTGCGATCGCGGCCCGGCCGTGGCATGGCCGGAGGGCGCGAGCTGCATGCCTCTGGGTTCTGAGTATAGCCACGAGGGACCGGGGACCATGGGCCGACCGTCACCCGGCCGCAACCAATCCGTCACTCCGCCGTCCCTGACGAGTGGCAGGGATGGACGGCTCGTCAGTGGCGGTTGATGATCGTCGCGCCGACACAGCCCGGACCCAGGTGCGGGCCGACCGACGGGCCGACGGTCATGATCTGGACCTTCGACGGATCGAGCCCCGAGCGCTCCAGGAAGCGGTCGTAGAACTCCTCGACGTCGGCGTTCGTCGTGTGCAGGAGGCTGGCCCGCTCCAGCGGCTTCGCGGTCAGCAGCTCGAGGACGCGCTCGCGGGCACGGGGCCGGGAGCGCACCCGCTCCGCATTCTCCACGACGCCATTCTCGACGGTGATGATCGGCTTGACGTTGAGCATCCCACCGATCGCGGCGCGCGCGCCGCTGATCCGGCCGCCGCGCTTCAGGTACTCCAGCGTGTCGAGCGCGACGTAGAGGTTCACGTCCTCCTTGCGGTGCTCGACGACCCTCGCGATCTCCGCCCCGGACACGCCCTCGGCCGAGAGCTCCGCCGCGATCTGGGCGAGCATCCCGTGGCCCATCGACGCCGTCCGCGAGTCCACGACGTGGATCTCGCGGTTCGCCAGCCGGTCCCTGGCGATCTGCGCGGACTTGAGCGTGCCCGACAGGTCGCCCGAGACCGTGACGCACACGACCGAGTCGGCGCCACCCGCGAAGGCATCCTCGAACGCGCGCAGGAAGTCACCCGGGGCGGCGGCAGCCGTCGTGGGGAACGGCGCGTCGGGGGCGGTCATGCGTACCCAGAACTCATCGGTCGTGAGGTTGACGCCCGGCCGGAAGCTCTCGGTGCCGAAGGTGACCACGAGCGGGACGACGGCGATCCCCGACCGCGCCGCGACCTCGGGTGGCAGGTCGCTCGCGGAGTCCGTGACGATCGCGACGTGTGACACGCTCGGGCTCCTCCATGTGGACTCGCGACACCGGCGCGACTGCTGGGCGCCGGTGCCCTGACGGGCGTGGCGCCACGGGGCGGGCTCCACCGTGCCCGCGCATTCTACGGACGCCGGTCGACGCGGGGAAGACCCGGCCCACCGGGCGAGTCCGGGCGCTCGCGTGACCGGCTACGCTTCAGGGCATGGCGCGTCCCATCCTTGCCGTGATCTTCGGCACCTTCACGCTCCGCCTTGCGACGGGCATCACCGGCTCCATGCTCGTCTACTACTTCGCGTCGTTCCCGGCCCACGGCGGCCAGGAGGTTGCCGCGTGGGAGGTCGGCGTGATGGGTGCGCTGTTCTACGCCAGCGAGCTCGTGGGCTCACCGCTGTTCGGGATCCTCTCGGACCGGATCGGGCACCGCCGGGTCATGCTCATCGGGCCCGCGTTCGGGGGCATCGCGGTCGCGATCACGGCACTCACGGTGAGCCTGCCGGTGATCGGGTTCACCCGCCTCCTCGAGGGCGGCTCCACCGCCGCCTCCGTCCCGTCGATCCTCGGGTTCATCGCCTTCGCCACCGCCGCGGACGAGCTCCAGCGGGGGCGTGCGGTCGCGCGCTTCGAGGCCGCCACCCTGTCCGGCCTCATGTTCGGGTTCGTCCTGGGCGGGCTCCTGTTCACGCTCCTGGGCCCGATCGCGTTCATGGTCAACGCGCTTGTCTACCTCGTCTCGTTCCTCATCTATCGCTTCGGCGTGCCGGCGCACGCGGAGCCCGAGCCCGCGGGCAACGCCCACGACCGCTCCGAGGGGCTGCGTCGCTACTGGCGGATCCTCAAGGGCTCCCACGTCTGGCTCCTCGCGCCGACGTGGATCGCCGTCAACGCGGTCCTGGGCCTGTTCACGAGCCAGACGTTGTTCCAGCTGGTGAGGCCGGAGACGCCCGACCCGAAGTTCGCCGACCAGGCCCTGATGGGTGGCTTCAGCCCGGTCCAGCTGTCGATCGGCCTCGCCATCGGCGGGCTCCTGTTCTTCGTCGGCCTGATCTACTGGGGCGGCAAGTTCAAGTCCATGCGCCGGACGACGATCATCCTCTACGGCATCGCGGGCGGGGCGGTCATGCTCGTGGCGGCGTTCGGGATCAACCACACGGGGTCCCAGGTGCTGCCGCTCCTGCTCCTGCTGGTGGGCGTGGCGGCGGGCGGCCTGTTCGTCCTCGCGGGTGCGACGCCGGCCGCGATCGGACTGCTGGCGGACATGACGGAGGCCTACCCCTCCGATCGCGGCGCGATCATGGGGCTGTACTCGGTGTTCCTGGGCCTGGGCCAGATCATCGGCAGCCTGCTGGGCGGGGTGGCGGCGCAGGTCCGCGGCCTGGACGGGATCTTCATCGTGTCGTTCATCCTGCTGTGCGTCGCGCTGCTGCCGATCAGCCACCTGCGGCGCTATGAGCACCGGTTCGGCGACAGCGCGGCCGCCACGGGTTCCAGCGGCGCCCCTGGAGGAGAAACCCATGCCTGACGCAGGCACGCCGCTCGTCCCGGCCCGGCTCGCCCGTGGGGCGCGCGGCGCGGTCGTCGCGCCGCATCACCTGGCGACGCAGGCGGGGCTGTCGGTGCTCGCCGCTGGCGGGTCCGCGGTGGACGCGGCGATCGCGACGAACGCGGTGCTGGGCGTCGTGATGCCCAACGGGTGCGGGGTCGGTGGCGACGCGTTCTGGCTGGTCTGGGACGAGGCCGCGGGCGAGCAGGTGGCCCTCAACGGCTCCGGGCGTGCGCCGTCGGGTGCCGACGCCGGGGCACTCCGCGATCGTGGCCTCACGCGCATTCCCCTTCGCGGGCCGCTGTCGATCACCGTCCCGGGTGCGGTGCGCTCGTGGGCCGACGCGCATCGAAGATGGGGCCGGCTCTCATGGCAGGCGGTCCTGACGCCCGCGATCGAGCAGGCCGAGGCGGGGTTTCCGGCCTGGGACGGGCTCATCCGCGCGGTCGAGGGGATCGTGGCAGAGGTCGGCGCAGAGCCGTGGGGTCGAGGCATCGCGCAGACCTGGCGCGCGCACGATCGCGCCTGGCACCCCGGCGAGCGGATCCGGCTCCCTGCCCTTGCCCGCACCCTGCGCACCCTTGCGGACGAGGGCTTCGACGCCTTCTACGACGGCGACCTCGGCGAGCGGATCGCACGCGGGCTTGCGCGCGCCGGTGCGCCGTTCGACCTCGCGGACCTGCGCGGGCACCGCTCTACCTTCGGCATACCGGTCGGGACGACGTATCGGGGCGTCCGGGTGACCAGCCACCCGCCCAATAGCAGCGGCGTCATCGCGCTCGAGATCCTGAACGTGCTCGAAGGGTTCGAGCCACCGTCCGGCGCGGCGTTCGGGCCCCGGGGCTGGACCGACCCCGCCTGGATCCACCTGCAGCTGGAGGCCGCGAAGCTCGCGTTCGCGGATCGAGATGCGTACCTCACCGATCCCGGGGCCGCCGACATCCCCATGGCGATGCTGCTCGACAAGGCGCGCGCAGCGGAGCTCGGTGCACGGATCGACCCGGCGCAAGCCGACGCGGCACCACCCCCGGCGCGGACGCTCGTCGGCGGGACGGTGTACCTCGGGGTCGTGGATGCCGCGGGCAACGCCGTGAGCCTCATCGCATCGAACGCGGCGGGCTTCGGCTCGGGTGTCCTCGACGCGGCGACCGGCGTGCACTTCCAGGACCGCGGCGCGTCGTTCTCGCTGGACCCGGCGCACGTGAACGTGCTCGCGCCCGGCAAGCGGACCGCCCACACGCTGCTCCCCGGGATGCTGTTCAGGGAGGGCGAGCGGCGGCCGTGGATCGTCGCCGGCTCGATGGGCGGCGATATCCAGCCCCAGATCCACGTCCAGCTCGTCTCGGCGCTCGTCGACGGGGCCGCGGGCATCGACGCAGCCGTGGCCGCGCCACGGGTCGTCGTGGAGCCGTCGGGCTGGTTCGCCCCGCCACTGACGGTCCTGGCGGACGGCGACCTCGCGACGGGGGTCGAGACCGGGCTGCGCGTGCGCGGCCACGACCTCGCGCGGACGGCGTACGACGGCGGGCTTGGGCACGAGCACGCGATCGAGCTGGTGGCGGGCGGACCTGCGATGGACGGCACGCTCGCCGCGATCGCCGACCCGCGCAGCGCAGGGCTCGCCGCGCTTCGCTGAGGCGGGTTGAGCGGGCCTGTCCTGCCCACCGGAGCTGCCTTCCCTGCCGTGGGGACCCAGTGCTGCCGATGCTATCCTCCGACCGCCGGCGGCACCTGCGCGCACACGGAACGGCCCTCGGCAGGGAACGAAAGCGGAGGGGTTGTGACCTCGAACGTCGGCCAGAACTACCCGTACACGAGCGAGCTCGACGCGGAGCGCGCAGCCCGTGTCGCGTCGCTCGTCGCGAGCCGGGAGGGCCTCGCGGCGACGCTCGCGGCCGAGTCGACGCCGCTCGATGCGAACGAGCGCTGGTGGGTCTGGAAGTGCCCCACCACCGGCTGTCCCGGCCTGCTCCATGCGGCCGGGTACGCGATCGAGAAGCACGCGGTCTTCGTCGTGTGCGACGGGACCTGCGCCAAGACCTTCCTCCGCTAAGCCCCGGTGCCCGCCGACCTGCGGGTCGCTCGCCGGCAGCTGCTGATCGATTCGGCGGGCATCGCCGTCAGCGCGATCGGCTTCGCCCTCGTCTTCGGCCTCGCCGCCCGGAATGCCGGCTACTCGCTGCTCGAGGCCAGCGCGATGAGCGTCTTCGGCTTCGCTGGCGCTGCGCAGTTCGCCGCGGTCGGCTACGTCGCGCAGGGGCTTCCATGGGCGCCGATCGTCATCCTCACGTTCTTCCTCAACGCCCGCCACGCCCTGTACAGCGCGTCGCTCGCGCCACGCCTCCGGCACGTGCCGTTCCTCCAGCGCGCGGCCATGGCACACGTGCTCACCGACGAGGCCTTTGCCCTGGCGGCCACGCACTTCCATCGCCTGGGGCGGGTCGACGTCCCGGGCTACTGGATCGGCGCGGTGCTGGGCGTGTTCATCCCGTGGAACCTCGCGACGATCGCCGGCTACCTCCTGGGCAGCGCGATCCCCGACCCGTCCGCGCTGGGGCTGGACATCGTGTTCCCGGCGGCAATGGCCGGCCTGGCCGTGGGCCTCATGACCGGGAGGCGCGAGGTCGCGGCGGCCGGCTCGGGCGCCGCGATCGGAGTGCTGCTGTCGCTGGCGGTCGGGCCGGGCGTGGGGATCGTGGCGGGCGGGCTCATCGGGCCGCTCGTCGGGATGGCGGTGCCGGTCCCCGCGAACCCGGAGCCAGCGGGGCGGACGGAGTCGACGGCGGGAGCCCTGCGGTCGGGCGAATCGGCGGATGCTGAATTGGCCGGGGCGGCCAGCCCGGCGAGGGCCGACGCGACGGGGATGACCGGCGCGCACCACGAGGGCCTGAACCCGCTGCCATCAGTCCCGCTCGGCCGGTTCGACATCGACGAGGCGCTGGACGAGGCGGACGCCGATGCCGCGGCGGATCGCGACCCGGACCCAGGCCCTGCCGCCAAGCCGCGGGAGCTTCCGTGAGCACGGACCTCGTCCTCCTGGCACTGCTCATGGGTGCCGTCACCTACCCGTCGAGGGCCCTGCCCATGCTCGCTCCGGGGATCGAGCGGCTGCCAGCGCGGGCGCTCCTCTACCTGCGCCTCGTCGGGCCCGCGGTGCTCGCGTCAATCGCCGCGTCGGAGACGCTGGTCCGGGGAACGGCCGCGGAGGGCTATGGGATCGTCATCGGCGTGGACATCCTCGGCGTCCTCGCCTGCCTCGCGATCGTCGCCTGGCGACGGAACCTGTTCCTCGGCCTGGTCGCCGGGGTGGCGCTCGTGGCGCTCCTCCGGTTGGCCGGCATCGGCTAACGGTCTGGCGTCGTCGTATCGACGCCCAGGTCGCTGCTGCCTCCCCGCTCTCACCGGTCGCGACCCCAGTCGGCGGTCGCCGTCTCCAGCCCTGGTCTCCGGTCGCGCAGCGGCGCTACGGTTCCGCGCCGGGACGATCCGGTCGCCCAGCGGCGCACACGGCGTTGCGGCGGCGTGACGGCGGCTCGGGTCGCCTGACGGCGCGGCGCGACCCGGCGCGCCGTGCGCCGTCAGCCCTTGCGAGCCTCGGCCTCCACCTCGACCAGCAGGCTCGGCGTCATCAGTCGTGCGACGACGACGAGCGTCGCTGCGGGACGGACGTGCGCGAACAGCTCGCCGTGGACCGCGGTCACGGCCGGAATGTCGGCGGGGTCGACGACATACATCCGTGTCCGCACCACCTCGGCCAGCGTGAAGCCCGCCTCACGCAGCGCGCCCTCGACGATCGCGAACGAAGCCCGCGCCTGGCCGCCTGCGTCACCCGGATGGAGCGACGCCCCGTCGGGACCCGCGTCGGTGGTCCCGCTGATGAAGCACGAGTCCCCCACCGCGACCGCACGGGAGTAGCCGGCCGTCGCCTCCCACGGGCCACCGCTGGTCACGTGGCGCCTGGTCATTCGACGGGCTCCACGGACTCTCCCCGTGCAAGGTCGGCCGCCGATCGGACCCGCGCCTCGCGCTCGCCACGCCACGCGCGCACCTCCGGGTCGCGCCCGATTGCCGCGATGAGCCCGGCCAGCAGGGCCGTCCGCGGGACGATCGAACCGACCTCGAGGTACTCGTCCGGCGAGTGGTCATACCCGCCGACGGGTCCGAGGCCGTCGAGCGAGGGGACGCCCATGCCGGCCGTCGTGTTCGCGTCCGACGCGCCGCCGGTCGCGGCGTCGTGGAGCTCGAAGCCCAGGCCCGCCGCCAGCCCGATGGCATGCCCGACCAGCCGACCTGACCGCTCGAGCTTCTCCATCGGCCAGTGGCGGCCGCCCTCCTCCACGTCGACCGTGATGTCGTCGTAGATCGCCGGCCGTGCGACGTCCCGGATCAGCGCCTCGGCCTCGGTCAGCGACTCGCGAGTCACGGCGCGCAGGTCGATCTCGAGCGAGCACTCGGCGGGCACGACGTTGGGCCGCGAGCCGCCGGTGATCGTCCCGACGTTGAGCGTCACGCCCGGCCAGCGCCCGTTGAGCGCCTGGACCGCGGTCACGATGCGCGCCGCCTCGAGGATCGCGTTGCGGCCCTTCTCGGGCTCGATCCCGGCGTGCGACGCCCGGCCATGGACGGTGACGCGCAGGCTGAGGTTGCCCTTGCGCGAGCTCACGATGTCGCCGTTCATGCGCGCGCACTCCAGCACCAGGCACGCGTCGGCGTCGGCTGCCAGGCGGCGGATGTGCGGCGTCGACGACGGCGAGCCGATCTCCTCGTCCGGGTTCGCGACGAACACGAGCCGCGCGAGCGGCAGCCCGCCCGGGAGCTCGCGCAGCGCGGCGATCGCGTACAGGCCCGCCAGCAGCCCGCTCTTCATGTCCGTGACCCCCGGGCCAGTGGCGATCGCCTCGCTGAGGGTGTACGGACGCACAGCCGCCGTCCCCTCATCGAACACGGTGTCCATGTGGCCGATGCACAGGAGCGTCGGTCCCGCCGGGTCCGAACCCGCCAGCACGCCGACCACTGTCTCGCCCAGACCGACGTCGCCCGCGTGGCGCGTCACGGTCGCGCCGAGGGCCCGGAGGCGCTCGGCAACCCACCGTCCGACCTCGTCCACACCCGCGGGCGTGTACGAGCCGCAGTCGATGTTCACCAGCCGCTCGAGGTCGGCGAGGAACGCCGGGTATGCGCGCTCCACGCTCGCCTGCAGGTGCGTAATGTCCGAGGGGGGCACGAGGGTCGTCGCAGGGTCTGCCATGGCCCGAGTCTAGCCCTCCCTGTGGCTGTGCCATTTCGCCGATGCGCCGTGCTGGAGGCGTGCAGCCTCGCGTATCCTCGCCGGACTGTGCGACTCGCTGAAATCCGCCTCCTCGAGGGACCCAACGTCTACCGGCTCATGCCGGTCGTCAAGGTCGAGGTGGCCGTCGGCCGATCGCGGACCTGGCACGGCTCACGGAGCCCGGACAGCGGCACCCTCGTCCACCTCGGACGGACCGTCCCCGCCCGCGAGTGGCCGGACCCGGTCACGGACCTCGTCGCGTGGACACGCCGGCTGCGCACGGACCACGGCGAGGCCGGCGGCCCGTGCGAGGTGCACCGTTCGTCCGACGCCGGGCGCTGGATCGTCACCTGGCCGTGGGCTGGCGCCGAGCGGGCCCGGCTGATCGCGGAGGCCGCGTTCGACCTCGCCGCGCGCTCGGTCCATCCTGGGCGACGCGTCCGCCTGACCGGGACGCAGCAGCGCGTCCTGGAGCGCTGGACAGCCCGGATCACGGGCGCCGGGGCCACGCCCCCAGCATGGATCCGCGACAGCGCCCGATCGATGCCCGTCGTCTCGATCACGGGGACCAACGGCAAGTCGACCGTGACCCGGCTGATCACGCACATCCTGCTGCGGGCCGGGCGGCACGTGGGCACGACGACCTCGGACGGGATCCTCATCGACGAGCGGGTGGTCGACGAGGGCGACTGGACGGGGCCCGGCGGGGCGGCCGCCGTGCTGCATCGGGGTGACGTGGACGTCGCCGTCCTCGAGACCGCCCGCGGCGGACTGGTCCTGCGGGGCATGGGCTACGAGTCGAACGAGGCATCGGTGTTCACCAACGTCTCGTCAGATCACCTCGACCTCCAGGGGATCCACACGCTGCCCGAGCTCGCGGAGGTCAAGTCCACGGTTTGCCGGGTGACGAAGCCCGACGGCTGGACGATCCTCAACGCGGACGACCCGCTAGTCGCGGCGGTCGCCCGACGAGTCCATTGCCGCGTGGCGTACTTCTCGCTCGACCCGGATGCATCGCCGCTCCTCGCCCGCCACCGGCGCAACGGCGGGCGCGCCTACGTGCTCCACCGGGGGCGCCTGCTGGAGTGGGACGGCGAGGCGGAGCACGAGCTCCTCGACGTCGCGGACCTGCCCGTGGCCCTCGGCGGCCTCGCGCTCCACAACGTCGCGAATGCGCTCGCCGCGGCGGGCGGGGCCCGGGCGCTGGGCGCGACGCGCGCCCAGGTGGCGGACGGGTTGCGCGACTTCAGCCCGTCCGCGGAGCTCTCGCCGGGGCGGCTGAACGTGTTCCGGCTCGGCAGGCGGACGGTGATCATCGACTTCGCGCACAACGAGGCGGGCACGACGGCGATCCTCGACGTCGCGGACGCCATCGCGGGCGGTGCGGCGGGCCGGGCGGCTCCCGTGACGGTGATCATCGGGACGGCCGGCGACCGCCCGGACGACACGCTCCGGGGCATCGGGCGGATCGCCGCCCGGCGGGCGCAGCGGGTCGTGGTCAAGGAGACGGTCCAGTACCTGCGCGGCCGATCGCGCGAGCAGGTCGTCGCGACGATCCTCGAAGGGGTCGCGGACGGCGGCGTGGATCCCTCGACGGTGCCGGTCTACGAGGGCGAGGCGGAGGCGCTCGAGGCGGAGCTCGTCGGCGCGGGCGGTGCGTCAGCCGCGGACGGCCGCCCGGACTCGCCGCGCGTCGTGATCCTGTTCTGCCACTCGGAGCGCAACGAGGTCTTTGCCCTGCTCGAGCGGCTGGGCGCCCGGCAGGTCGACGCGGCGGCCATGGCGGAGCTGTCCCCGCGCCTGGCAGACCAGCGCCGGCGCTGACCGGTCGTCGCGTCAGCCGAGCGGCGCCTCGAGCTCGCCTGGATCCGCGAACGCGGTCGCGCCGTCCGCGCGCCCGGCCAGCGTCATCGCCTCGCGGTAGACGCCGACGGCATCGTCCGCGCAGACGACGACGAGGTCGCCCGGCGACGCCCGACGGAGCGCCGTGCGGACCGCCGCCGCCTCCTCGAGGATCTTCTCCACCTTCGTCACCCGGGCCCTGCCCTCGCCGCGTGCCGCGCGGATCCCGTTGGCGACGTTCGTCGCCGTCACGCCCGGATCACGTCCACGCAGGTTCCTGTCCTCGCGGATGATGATCTCGTCGAACGCGGTCCCGGCAAGCGCCCCGTACTCCGCCTGGTCCTGGTCGCGCCGGTCCCCGGGGATCCCGATGACCCCGATCGCGCGACCGGTCCGCGGCGGGCGGGCGACCGCCGAACCCGGCGCCCCCAGCACTCCGGCGCGCGTCTGCGGCTCCACCATCATCCGGTTCACGAAGTCCGCGAGCTGGCGCATGCCGTCGACGTTGTGGCAGTAGTCGATGACGACGCGCGTCCCCGCGACCTCGACGAGGTTCAGGCGGCCCGGGGCCTGGAAGAACGACGTCGAGAACGTCCGCAGCCCCTGGCGGATGTCGTGGAGGTGGGCGCCGGACGCCCACGCGGCGGCCGCGGCGGCCAGCGAGTTGGCGACGTTCATCCGCGCCCGCCCGCCAAACGTGCCGGGCATGAGGTGGGTGTACAGGACGGGCATCTTGCGTGGCCCGTGCTTGAGGACCATGAGCTCGCCCTGGGGCGTGTCTTCGAGGCAGAACGCCGCGTTGCCCCGGGACGTGTGACCGTCGATCCGGTCGAAGCCGTCCTCGCCCTTCGTCTTGGACATCGAGAACAGGACCACCCGGCCCGCGCAGTGGCGGCCCATCCGGTAGACGAGCGGGTCATCCGCGTTGAGGACGGCCGAGCCGGAGCGCGGTACCGCCTCGACGATGACGCCCTTGACGTTCGCCAGCTGGCCCAGCGTGTCGATGCCGCCGAGTCCCAGGTGGTCGCCGGTGACGTTGGTGACGACGGCGACGTCATTGCGGTCGTAGCCGAGGCCCTCGCGCAGGATGCCGCCGCGCGCGACCTCGAACACCGCCGTGTCGACGGTCGGGTTCTGGAGGACCATCTGCGCCGACTTCGGCCCGCTCATGTCCCCGCGCTTCATCAGGCGCCCGTCGATGACGATGCCATCGGTGGACGTCATGCCAACTCGACGGCCCATGAGCTTGAGGATGTGGGCGATCATCCGCACGGTCGTCGTCTTGCCGTTCGTGCCGGTGACCGCGAGGATCGGGATCCGGGCCGTCGTGCCGGGTGGGAACAGCAGGTCCATGACCGGGCGCGCGACGTACTGCGGCTCGCCCTCCGTCGGGTGGGTGTGCATGCGGAATCCGGGTGCCGCGTTGACCTCGACGATGCCGCCGCCGGTCTCGCGCACGGGCGTGGCGATGTCCGGACAGATGAAGTCGATGCCGGCGATGTCGAGGCCGACGACGCGCGCGGCCGTCTCGGCGATCTCGACGTTGTCCGGGTGAGCCTCCATCGTCCGGTCGATCGACGTGCCGCCCGTGCTCATGTTGCCGGTCAGCGCGAGCTTGACGAAGACGCCGGCTTCGGGGACGGACTCGGGCGTCAGACCCTGCTCGGCGAGGATCCCACTGGCGTTGTCGTCGAGCTTGATCTTCGTGAGCACCTTCTCGTGCCCGATGCCCCGGCGCGGATCGGCGTTGGTCGTCTCGACGAGCTCGCGGATCGTGTGCGTCGCGTCGCCGATCACGCTTGCCGGGACGCGCTCGGCGACCGCCGCGAGCTTGCCGCCGATGATCAGGCAGCGGTAGTCGCTGCCGGTGATGTAGGCCTCGACGATGACGTCCCGGCTCCGGCTCTGGCGGAGCGCCTCGGGCCAGGCCGCGCGGACGTCGGCCTCGTCGCGCAGGTTGAGCGCGACGCCCCGGCCATGGTTGCCATCGAGCGGCTTGATCACGCACGGATAGCCGAGGCGCCGGGCGGCGGCGACGGCGTCGTCCTCCGTATCCACGACCTCGGAGCGCGGCACGGGGAGCCCGGCCGAGTCCAGGAGGCGGTTCGTGAGCTTCTTGTCCGAGGCGATGTCGACGGCGATGCCGCTCGTCCGGCTGGTCATCGTCGCGCGGATCCGCTGCTGGTGGACGCCCTGGCCGAGCTGCACGAGGCTGTAGCGGTCGAGCCGGATGTACGGGATGTCGCGGCCGGCTGCCTCGTCGAGGAGGGCCTGCGTGGACGGGCCGAACGCAAGCCGCTCCGCGAGCCGGATCAGCGTCTCGAGCTCCGCCATGAGGTCGAGGGCGAACGCCGGATCGCCGGGCGCGACGAGGTGGTTGATCAGCCCGACCGCCATCCGGCCGGCCTCGATGCCGACCTGTTCCTCGCGGTACTCGAAGATGACGTTGTAGCGCCCGTACTCGCCCGTGCCCCGGGTCTTGCCGTGGCGGACGTCGGTGCCGGCAAGGTTCTGGAGCTCGAGCGCGATGTGCTCCGCGACGTGACCGACCCACGTTCCCTCGCGCAGCCGGGTGATGAAGCCGCCGCGCCGGCCGAGGCTGCAGGCGTGATCCTCCAGCGTGGGCAGGAGCTCGACGAGGGCGTCCACGAAGCCCGGGATCCTGTTGCTCGGGAACTCCTCGAGCACCCCCAGGTCAACGACCTGGCGGATGACGGGCTCCCGCGCCCAGTAGTTGGGACCCCGCAGCGTGCGGGTCTCGATGATGCGAAGCGTGGGCTCCGGCCGCGGCCCGCCGCTCGCGTCGGTCGTACGCCGGCGGGTGGCGCGCTTCGGCGACCGGAGCGCAGACCCAGTCGGGGTGTCGCCGTCGCCGGCCGTGCTCGATCGCTTTCGCGGAGCGGGTTCCGCCTGCGCCACGTACGCCCTCCTCGCCTGTACTGGGAACGGGAGTGTACGCGGCAGGACAGGGGCCGGGGAACCCGCGAGCGCGTGGCGGCCGTCCTTTCGGGCTCGCGGCGCGTGGCGGGCACGGGGCTGGACCGCTCGACGTGCGTGGAGCGCTCCGCTGCCGCAGCCGGGGTCGCGGGGCAATCCCGACTTCGAGCCGCGCCCCCGCTCGCGGTCCGCCGCCGGGCGACGCTGCGGTTCCGTCGCGGACCGAACCCGCCGCTGGGCGACCGGGATCCTGCGTCCACGGCCTTGGTACGGAACATTCGCGCCGCTGGGCGACCGGATCGTCCCGGCGCGGAATCGTTGCGCCGCCGGGCGACCGCCGCACGCGACCCGCGACCACGATCGCGACCGACGGGCGATCGCCAGGCACTTGCCGACGCGGCGGAGCGCGCGCAGAATCGGCGGCGCACGACGGAGGTGGAGACGGAGATGGGCTGGACGCGACGGCGCTTCGCCTGGGCGGTCGTGCTGTGGACTGTCCTGCTCGCGGTGGTGGCTGTCCTCGCGGCGCTCGAGGCGATGTCGACGCTGTACGCGGGCCAGCAGGCGTGCTTCTTCGGCTACCCGGCTGTGCCGTGCCCGGGTGCGGATGATCCTGCGGTCGCCCGCCTCACCTTCGCGTTCTTCGGCGTTCCAGCCATCTGGCTTGTCGGCCTCGCGCTCGGCGGCACCGCCTGCGCGGCCCGGCGATCACATCGAAAGACGGGCTGATCTCTCATTCGCCGGTTCCTCGCTGGAGCGCCAGCGCCCTGCCGCAATCAGCTCGAGGCGATGTCGCCCTGGATCGCGGTGAGATGTGGCATCGCGACACGCGTCCGCCGCCGGAGGTCGAACCGGTAGCCGGCCGGCAGCGAGTGGAGGACCACGCCGCTGATCATGAGTGGGCGATGGCCGCGGATCTCCCACGCGTCGGTCTCGGACGCGGACCCGTCGACCACCGTCACCGATCCCCGGCCGATGACCTCCATCACGGAGTCGGGGCCCACGACGCCGGCAGTGTCCTCGTCCACGCCCAGCCCCAGGAGCGACGGGTTCTGGGCGATCAGCGAGAGCAGGCGCCCCAGCCGGTTCCGCTGCTGGAAGTGCTGGTCGACGATGACGCCCGGCAGCAGCCCGAGGCCCGCCGCGATCTGCGCCATCCGGTGCTTCGGGGTCGCGCCCGACGCGCCGAACGCGATCATGTGGCTCGATACCGCCGACGCCCCGGCCGACGTCCCGGCCACGACCGAGCCTGCCTGGAAGCGGGTCATGATGGCGTCTGCGAGTCGCGTACCGCCGATCATGGACGAGAGCCGCAGCTGGTTGCCACCGGTCAGGAACACGCCTGTCGCGTCGCGCACCTGGCGCGCGATGTGCTCGTCGTTGGCCTGCGTGCGCGTCATCGCGTGGAGCGGGTGCACCGCGGCCGCCCCAAGCTCGGTGAAGATCGCGCGGTAGCGCTCGCCGGCCTCGGGACCCATCGACGACGCCGTGCTGATGACCGCGATCTGGGCGTCCCTGCCACCCGCGAGCGCGACGAAGCGCCCGAGGATGAGGCGGTCACGGACCTTGTCCTCGGCGCCGCCGATCACGATCACGGTGCCCTGCGTCATGGTGCGCGGAGTCTAGCAGCGCGCCCGGCGCCGGCGGGTTCCCGTCCGGTTGCGTCGAGCCGCGACCCGCGACGCGCCCGGGCGCGCGAGAATGCGCCCAGATGACCGCGACGCGCCGATGCCACCCAGTCCCGCGCCTGTCCCGGCGCCCGTTCCGGCGTCCGCGGACCGGCCCGTCCCGGCCGCCCGCGCCACGGCGAGTCGGCCTGCGCGACGCGCTGGCGTGATCCGCCGAGCGCTCCGGCGAGAGGCCGTCCGGATCCGGGAGCCACGCCGCGCGATCGCCATGACGCTGCTCGTCGTGGCGTTCGCGCTCGCGCTCGCGGGGATGACGGCGCGTGGCGAGACCGCCGGCGCGGATGCCCAGGCCTACTGGGCGGCCGTCCGGATCTGGCTCGAGGGCGGCAACCCCTACCACCCGACCGGGCCGTTCCTGCCCTACGTCTACGCCCCGTGGATGCTGCCCCTGTTCGCGCCATGGGCCCTGCTCCCGTGGGAGGTCGCGTGGTTTGCCTGGCGCGGCGCGACGATCCTGCTGCTCCTGTGGTCGATCCGCTGGGCGTACAGCCACCGGCCGCTCCCCACGGCGATCCTCGTGGCCATCCTCGCCTTTCCGATGGCGGCCAACCTCGACACCGGGAACATCAACCTGCTGCTCGCCCTGATGGTCTTCGGCGCGCACTTCACCGGTGGACGCGCCGGGGGGCTCCTGTGGGGTATCGCAACGTGGATGAAGTGGGTTCCGGCGCCGCTATGGTTCGTGCTGCCGGCCCACGCTCGAGGCTGGGGCCTCGTGTTCCTCGCGATCTCCGGGCTGCTCTCGCTGGCGATGCTGCCACTGACGATCATCCAGCTCCAGGCGCTGTTCGGCTTCGGTGAGCGGCCGTTCCGAGCGGACTATCTCGTGTTCATCTGGTCGGCCGTGCCCTGGTGGTGGCGGCTCCGCGACCCGTTCGCCTTCCTGCGTCCCTCGGCGTGGCGGGAGGCTGCCACGTTCCAGGCGGCACGAGTCCGACGCTGGTTCCGCGCGTTCCGGCTCGAGCCGCGGGCCACGATCACGCACGGCGCGACCTGGACGAACGCGTGGCTCCACGGCTACCTGGGGGTCGAGGACTCGTCGAAGCGCGCGCAGCGTGCGAAGGCGGCGAAGACGATCGCCGAGATCGGCGACTGACGGACGGGGCGCCCTGGCGTGTCAGGCGGCGCGCGGCGCTGCGGTGGACGCTCCCTCCGCCGGCCCTCGGCCGCGACGCGGCTCGACCACCGGACGAAGCGTCACAGCGGCAAACCCCATCAGCGCGACGCCGAGGATGAACACGACACGCGGGCTCATCTCCGGCGACCCAGAGCGCGCGACGAGGTCAAGGACGACCCCGCCGAGCGCGATCGAGAGCGGCGTCGCCGCCCCGGTGGCCACGTTGCTCAGGCCCATGTAGCGACCCGCTGACGCTCGGGGAATGATGTCGGTCATGAGCGCCCAGTCGACGGCGAGGAAGATGCCGCTCGACGCGCCGAACAGCGCCGCGCCGACGAGGGCCATCGGGATCCCCGGGGCGAGTGCCACGAGCGCGATCCCGAGCGCGCCGACGCCACATGCCGTCCAGATCAGCACCTTGCGACCCAGCCGGTCCGAGAGTCGCGACGCCGGCAGGATCACGATGACGTTGGCCAGGACGACCACGATCAGGATCGTCACGTACATGGCGTTCGCCTCGACCTTGTCCATGCCGAACGCGCGCGACAGGTAGATCACCACGAAGTTGGTCAGCAGCGACCCCGCCATGAGGAACAGCAGCCGCGAGACGAGCAGCCAGACGAAGGACCGCTCCCGGAGGACGTCGGTCGCCCAGGCGCCTTTCGCGATGTCGAGCCAGCTCCGGTCGCCGCGGGCCTTGGCGGGCATGCCCGGGCTGACCCGCAGTACGACGCTGAGCATTGTCACGAGCTCCACGATCGCGATCGCCACGAGCGAGAGCGGCATGACGTCCAGCCCCACGGACAGCGACACCAGCAGGAACCCCGTCACGTTGCCGACGATCTGCATCATCCCGACCATGCCGCTCGCCAGCCCGACCTGCGGCTCGGCGATGAGGTCCGGAACGTAGCCCTGGAACGGGCCGCGCGCGATGTTGGTGCTCACGCTGAGCAGGAGCATGAACGTCGCCAGCATGAGCACGCTGTTCGAGGTTGCGATCCCGGCGAGGAACACGACATCCAGCAGGGAGCCAACCACGATGTACGGCTTGCGGCGTCCCCAGCGGGTCACGGTGTAGTCGCTGAGGTAGCCGACGGTCGGCTGGATCAGGATCCCGACGATCGACGCGAAGATCCCGATCATGAACAGCGACGTGCCGACGCTCTCGGTCGGGACGAGCTTGTCGAACTCGAGGCGGTTCGTGATGAACAGCCCGACACCGGCATCGATCGCGGTGAGGCCGAGCCAGTAGGCCGAGATCCGGAGCAGCTGTGATCGTGGCAGCAGCGCAGTCGGACGCGCGCCGGCTCCGGGCTCCTCCGCCATGGGCGTCGCGAGGGTCGCGCTGTCGGTCACGTCGTCCTCCCATCCCCCGAGGCCTGATGAGCGCCGTCGCGACGCACGGTCAGGTTCGGGCTCGCTCGCGCCGGGCCGGCCCGGCGACGCTGGGCGCGCCGCGCTCGTCGAGCGCGATCGTGGTGCTGAGACGCGCGAGCCGCCGTTCCGTTGCCCCGATCGCGGCGAATGCGAACAGGGAGCGGTCGATCGAGTAGATCGCGGTGGACGCAAGGCCGATGGCTCCGAGACGGAAGGTGAAGATCGGGTTCTCCGCATTGCCCGCGTAGTGGTGGGCGGAGCCGTCGCGCCCCAGCACGGCGAGGTTCGCGAGGCCGCCGAAGCCCTCGTGCAGGTCGGCAAGCAACGTCGCGACCGGCGCGTCGATCGTCCAGGCGTCCTCGAGCCAGCGCTGGCCGACCTCGCTGTCCGCGCGACCCCGGATCCGGCCCTGGTCGCGGTAGCCTGCCCGCGCGGGCTGCCAGCGGTCGAGCTCGCCGTTGTGGCTGAACGCGAAGCGCCCTGCCGGGTCGACGAAGGGCTGCGTGTCCGGCAGCTGGAGCGTGGACAGCCGGGACGGCCGGCGAAGGTGGACGAGGACGCTCGTCGTCTCCGTGGCCCCCAGCCGGTCGCGCTCGGGATCGTCCCGGAAGGCACGCGTGTCGCGATGAGACTCGAGGCGGCCATCGGCGCCCAGCCACGTGACGCCCCACCCGAAGCCAGCGATCCCATAGCGCTCCATGCGCTCGGCGAGCGGCCACAGTGCGTCCAGGCGGAATGGCACGGCGGCCCGGGCGACGAACTGCTCACACATCGGGGCGATCATAGGCGCCGCGACGGGTGATCGGGGACGCCCGCCGCGAGCCGCGTTCCGGGCCTCACCGCGCTCCGTTCCGGGGTGGTTGCGTCCGCGGCCGAGCCCGCCGGGCCTCACAGGCCCGGTTACGTCGTGGTTGCGTCCGCGGCCGAGCCCGCCGGGCCTCACAGGCCCGGTTACGTCGTGGTTGCGTCCGCGGCCGAGCCCGCCGGGCCTCAGAGGCCCGGTCTTCGTCCTGAGCGGGTCCACGGGTGCATCGCCGCCCACATGGACCCGTATCCCGCGCCTTAGAGGCCCAGATCGGGCCCGCTGAGCTGAGGCCCGCGACCCTCGAGCCTGAATGCGGGCCTCACAGGCCCGGGAGCATCGCGCGCGCAGGGTCGGGGCAGTCCTGGTCCTCGAACAATCCGTCGTCGGTGCAGGCGCCCATGTCGTTCCCGCCCTGCACGCCGGCCACCCGCGGATCATGCGCGGCGGGTCGGACGGGCGGAAGACGCCGAAGGACGGCGCCGCTGAGGGGCGACGCCGTCCGGTGATTGAGGCAGGACGCGAGGTGCGGGCTCCCCACCGCGGGGACCGCGGTCGCGGGTTCAGGCAGCGATGTGGGCAGGCTCCCCGACGACCGTCTCGCCGTCGGCTGGCTTGCCGAGGCGCATGAGGAACCGTCCGAACAGGAAGGCGCCGGTCAGGGCGAACAGCGCGAGGCTGACCCACAGGATCGGCCGTGCGAGGGCGAGGTTCGTGGTGCTGATCAGCATCCCCGGCAGGTCACCCAGGTACGCCTGGTCCGCTGCCTCCATGCCGTAGACCTGCGGGACGACGTACAGGATCGACGCGAGGACCAGCAGGAGGCTGAACGAGGTGAAGGCGCGCGGGTCGTCGTCCGTGTCCCTTGTGAGCTTGATCACGGTCGCCCAGAACAGGACGACGGTCGCGACCGGTGCCGTGATCGGCAGCCCGACGGACAGGTACAGGTTCGGCATCAGGAAGATCGTGCTCAGGCCCAGCGTGATGACCAGGAGCGCGTCCCGTGTCAGGACGTAGCTCAGCCACCACACGTCACCCCCGAAGCGGAGCGTGAGCTGCATCAGGAAGCGCAGCACGTAGGGGCGGGCAAAGTGCAGCGAGAGGGTGAAAGCCCACAGGATTGGCAGCACCGCCGCCAGCGAGAGGACCAGCCAACCGGAGGCCCCGGTGGTCAGGGCGGTTGCGAGATCGTCGGCGTTCATCGTTGCTCCTACGCGGCCGTCGGCCGACGGGTCATGGCGCCCCGGAGGTTGTAGCCCACGGCCGTCAGCCCGAGGATCCCGATCAGGAGCCCGGACAGGTAGCACAGCGGGAGCGCGAGGTCGGGGTTCTTCGAGGACACCAGCAGCGGCATCACCCGGTCGGTGACATTGCCCGTGAGCAGCGTCATCTGGGTGCCGAAGAAGTAGGGGCCGATATACAGCACCGCCCCAAGCCCGATCAGCAGCACCTGGAGGCGCATGCCCCGCAGGTCTGCGTCACCCTTGGTCATCAGCTTGATCAGCAGGGCCGCGAAGGCGCACACAGCCGCCAGGCCGCCGGTGATGGGCAGCTCCTGGCCCGCAACCACGTCGGGGTACAGGAAGATGAAGCTGCCGAGGAAGACCTGGAGCAGGATCAGGTCGCGCAGGGCGACGTAGATGATCCACCACAGGTCCGCACCCAGGCGGAGCGTGAACTTGCCCGTCGTCCGGACCATGTAGGGACGGGCAAGGTGGAGCGCGACGGACAGGATCCACAGGATGACGAGCGCAGCGGCGATCGTCCCCTCGATGAACCCCTCACCGGCGTCGAAGAAGCCGGAGACCTGGTCGGGGGTCACTGAACACCTCCATTGGTGGGCTGCGGCGACGTCGGTGCCGCCGCGGCGGGCGCCGCGAGGGTGACGTGGGCGGGGATGGGATCGGGGAAGGCGTCACCGCCGGGCGGTCCGCCGGGTCGCCCGGTCCGGGAGTCGACTGGACCGCGGCCGGTCATGACGCTCACGGACGGGCATCCGTAGACCGCGTCGCACCGGAAGCAGCGGGCCGCCTCCGAGCGGGCAACGGTCTCGTCGAAGCCCGCCTGCGTGGCGGCGAAGCTCGAGTCGAGGACAGGCAGCGGCGCGTGCGCCCGCGGACGGACTGCGAGGTCCAGCACGAGCGCGGGCTCAGGCGGGGTGGGGTAGCGGACGGCGGCGAAGATCTCCGCCTCGCCGTTCGTGGCGCCGGCGAGGTACTCGTGGATGGAGGCGGCGGCGCGGCGGCCCGCGGCCACGGCCTCGATGATCGTGCGCGGGCCGGAGACGACGTCACCGCCCGCGAAGATGCCCGCACGCCCCGTGGCCAGCGTCTGCGGATCGGCAACGATGCCGGCCCAGCCGCTGACCTCGATCCCTGCGCCCTCGGGCAGGATGGATGGGTCGGGCTCCTCGCCGATCGCGACGAGGATGGCTGTGGCGGGAAGCTCTCGGGTCTCGCCCGTCGGCTCCCACGTCGCGCGGCCGTCGCGAGCCGCGCCATCGGCGTCCGCGACTCGCTGCTGCATTGCACATCTGACCGCGACGACGGCACCGTCACGGCCGACGACCTCGGTCGGGACGACGCCCGCGAGGATCGCGATGCCCTCGCGGACGGCGGCGTCGACCTCCTCGCCCTGGGCGGGCATATCGGCGCGACCGCGGCGGTAGACGATGGTGACCGTGGCGGCCCCGCTGCGGCGTGCGGACCGTGCGGCGTCCATCGCCGTGCTGCCACCACCGACGACGACGACGTCGCCCGACAGCCGCGGCTCCTCGCCCAGGTTGACCTCCTTGAGGAAACGCGTGGCGGGGATGACGCCGTCGAGCTCGTCGCCCGGGACGCCGAGGCGTCGGCTCTTGGAGGCGCCGGTCGCGAGGAAGATCGCCCGGAACCCCTCGCGCTCGAGGTCTGGCAGGCCGAAGTCACGGCCCATCGCCGTGTCGAGGCGGAGCTCGACACCGAGGTCGAGGATCCGCTTGATCTCGGCCTGCAGGACGTCCCGCGGGAGGCGGTACTCCGGGATCCCGATCGCCATCATGCCGCCCGGGACCGGCATGGCCTCGAGCACCGTCACGCGGTAGCCGAGGCGGGCGAGGTAGTAGGCCGCCGACATCCCGGCGGGGCCACCGCCGATCACGGCGACGCGCTCGTCACGCCACACCACGGGCGGCTCGATCACCGGCAACGTGCCGTGCTCCGCGGCGAAGCGCTTGAGCGTCCGGATCGCGATCGGCTCGTCGAGGACGCCCCGTCGGCACGAGGACTCGCACGGCGCGGTGCAGATCCAGCCGCACACGGACGGGAACGGGTTGACTTCTGCCGCGACCGCGTAGGCCTCGTCATAGCGGCCTGCACCGACGAGCCCAACGTAGCGACCGGCGTCCGTCCCGGCGGGACACGCCTCCTGGCATGGGGCGATCGGCGTCGGCGGCGCGTCCTCCACCATGGACGTCCACACGTTCCACGGCTTGGGCCGCGAACGCGTGGTCCACGTGAACAGGTCGCCCCACGGCGAGTCGTGGCGTGGCTTGAGCGCTTCGCGCGTCACCTGGGACAGCGGGGTCCAGGCGCCGTCCGCGACCTGGACGGGGCGTTCGATCGGCCCCTGGCGCGCCGCAAGCGGCACCTCGCCGTCAACGGTGACGAGCGACATCACGTTCGGGGGGCACTCTCGGATGCAGATGCCGCAGCCAATGCACTCCCCCACCTGGAGCGGCCGCTCCATGGTCCACGGGAGCGGCTGCCCGGGACCCGGGCCGGTCTCGACGCCGGGCGCCGTCGGGCGGGTCATGTCGAGCGCCTCGACCGGGCACACGTCCATGCATACGCCGCAGGTGATGCACCCGCGCTGGTCGATGTCGATCCGATAGCCCATCGCCGCCTCCTTGTGACGATCTGAGCATCGGTGTCGGCGAGCGCCCGGTCGCCGCCCGATGGGGCGGGGCCGGGGCCCATCCCTTGGGGTAGGGCCGGGGGGCCACGTGGCCCGGGCCGTTCAGTCCCCGGAGACGAGACCCTCGCGGACGGCGCGGGCGACGACCTCGGAGCGGCTCTGCGCATGGAGCTTGTCGAGGATGTTGCGCAGGTGGAACTTGACCGTGTTGTCGGTGACGCCGAGCTGCCCCGCGATCTCCTTGTTGCGCAACCCGTCCACGACCAGGCGGAGGACGTCGAGCTCGCGCTCGGTCAGCCGGTCCGGGTCCCGGGCGCCATCGCGCACGTCGGGCGCCGCGGGCTCGGACCGGGCGAGCTCCGTGAGGATCCGCGCAGCGATGCCGGGGGTGATCGCGGCCTCGCCACGCGATACGGCGTCGAGCATCCCACGCAGCTCGCCGGCCTCGAGGTTCTTGAGCAGGTAGCCACGCGCACCAGCCTTGATCGCGGCGAACAGGTCGTCGACGTCCTCGCTGGCCGTGAGCATCACGATGGCGACGCCCGGTGCCTCGTGCGCGAGCCGACGGGTCGCTTCGATCCCGCCGCCGCCCGGCATCGCGACGTCCATCAGGACGAGGTCCGGCCGCAGCACGACCGCGAGCGCGATCGTTGCCTCGCCGTCGGATGCCTGGCCCACGACCTCGTGGCCCCATGCCGAGAGCAGGGAGGCGACACCGTCGCGAAACAGGGCGTGGTCGTCCGCGAGCAGGATCCGCATCGTGGTCACGCCCGGGCTCAGGCCCGGCTCGCGGCAGCGACGCCACCGGCCGTGGGATCGACCACCGCCCGACGGTGGCCGGCAAGCGGGACCTCGAGGCGGACCTGGACGCCGCCGCCGGGCCCGCCGTCGATCTCGAGCGTCGCGCCGATCGCGGCCGCCCGCTCGCGCATCGAGCGGAAGCCATAGTGCGGGACATCGCCCGGCACGGGACCGGGCCCGAGGCCGCGCCCGTCGTCCTCGACGCCGATGTGCAGCCGCTCGTTGACGACGGACACCGCAACCCTGACGCGACGCGCGGCAGCGTGCTTGCGCACGTTGGTCAGCGCCTCCTGGACGATCCGGTAGAGGTGCGACTCGGCGTCCGGTACCAGCCGCAGGTCGCGAGCCTCCGCAGACACCGCCACGTCCAGCGCAAACGGCGAGGCGTCGGCGACCCTGCGCGCGTGTGCCTCGATGGCCGAGCCGAGGCCCTGCCCGGGCTCGATCGGGCTGCGCAGTCCGATGATGGCCTCCCGGACGTCCACGTAGACCGCCCGTGCGGCGGTCCCGAGCTCCGCGACCTGGGTCCGTGCCTCCTCGACACGACCCGCAGCGAGGAACCCGTCCACGGCCTGCGACTTCGTGTTGACGTAGCCCAGCACCTGGGCGATGCCGTCGTGGAGCTCCCGGGCGATACGCTCGCGCTCCTCGACGACCGCGAGCTCCCGTAGCCGTGCCTCGAGCCGGGCGTGCTCGAGGGCGATCGTCGCCTGGTTCGCGAGCGTCGCCAGGGTCTCCACCTCGTCCACGTCGTACCCGCGGGCGGTTGCCGCACCGATGGCGAGCAGCCCGATCGTCTGGCCGCCGCGCTGGAGGGGGGCGGAGAGCCGGACCACGGCCTGCGCTGGATCCACGAACCGGAGGATCGCGTCGGCCGGGTTCGAGCCGTCGGCGTCCGGCGCGCCCGCGACGGGTGACGCAGCGGACACGGTGATACCCACGCCGGAGCTCGTGCGCGCCCCGAGACGGCCGTCCGGACCCTCGAGCATCAGGACCGCGACGTCCGCGTGCAACAGCTCCCGCGCGTGCGTGACGACGGCCCGCAGGACGTCGTCGACATCGCTCAGCGACGCGATCGCGACGCTCACCCGGTTCAGCGCCCGGGCGGACGCTCCCCGCGCCTCCAGCTCCTCGTTCCGCGCGCGCAGCACGCCGGTCAGGGAATCGATACGCCTGAATGCGACGGCGGCAAGCAGCGCGCCGATGGCAAGGACGGCGAAGCTCACGACGAGGGTGTCCCACGGGAACGGGAGGGCCTCGTCGAGCATGGTGTCGCTGAGGAGCTCGAGGGCGGCAACAACTGCCGCGGGCACGAGGACCACGAGCCACCGCAGGCGCGACGAACGAACGGGTCGAGCCACGTCGGGCTCCTTCGCGATCAGCCGGGCGACGCCGGCATCCCCGCAGCATAGTCCCGCGGCCCGGGCTGGCAGCGGGGACACCACCACGTCAGCCGCGGCAACTCCGTGCCCTGGGTCGCGGAGCGAATCGCCGTCCCGCAGCGGCGGCACGGGCGGCCGGTACGACCGTAGACCCACAGCGGGCCGTCCGCGTGCCGTGATCCCTCCGTCGTGACGCGCTCGGCGCCGCCCGGCCCGCCGAACGCGTTCGCGCGCAGCAGGCGTTTCGCTGTCTCCACCAGCTGCCGGAGGGTCTCGTCATGGAGGGACGCGACCGGCGCGAAGGGCGACACGCGCTCGATGAACAGCACCTCGCTCTTGTAGACGTTGCCGATGCCCGAGAGCGCGCGCTGGTCGAGCAGCGCCTGGGCAATCGTCATCGCCGCGCGCGCCGGATCGCGCAGGCGACGGACGGCCTCGTCGAGGTCGAACGGGTTACGCAACAGGTCCGGCCCGAGCGCGGATAGCGCCACGTGAAGCTTCTCCGTCCGCTGCTCGAACAGCTCGACGGTGGGGGCATCGAAGCAGACCGCCACCGACCCCGGCACCTCGATGACGAGCCGGGCCCGGCCGGGCGGCCGGCGCCATGGCTCGCCCGGCCGGTAACGGTGCCACGAGCCGTGCATCTGGAGGTGCGTCCGCACCTCCAGGCCGTTGTCGAACCGGATCAGCAGGTTCTTGCCCTGCGCCTCGATCACCGTGACGGTCGCCCCGACGAGGCGGCCCGCCTGCGGCCCCGGTTGACGCGCGCTCGCCGCCGTCACCGTCCGGCCCACGAGATACGGGCGCAGGCCGGCGGCGGTACGGAAGAGCGTGTCGCCCTCGGGCATCGGTCAGCGGGCGGGACGGACCGGCGACGGCCGGGGGTAGGTGCGCTCGACGGGCGGTGCCGGCCGCAGCGCGTACCCGCGGTAGCCGGCGACGAACCCGGCGGCCAGCAGCGCGTCACGGATCAGCGAACCGGCGACGGGCTCCCCGTCCACCTTGCTCAGCACGAGCTCGCGCACGCGGCCATCCGCGACGAGGTCCGAGAGCGCACCAAGTGCTGCAGCGAGCGTGTCCGCGTCGTCCGCGGCCGGCAGCGTCTGAATCGAGGAGCCGCCGCGGTCGACGTACAGGACCGCTGCGCCGTCGACCATCGCGACGTAAGCGCCGGCCGCGCGCTGGAACGGCCGTCGATCCGCCTCGGACCGCCTGGGCCACGGGATCGCTGCGCCATACGGGTTTGCGGGGTCGGCGGCGGCCATCAGGTGGACGACGCGTCCGTGGTCGCCCGCGAGCTCGCCCGGCTGGTCACGGAGCGCCCGGAGCCGGTCTACCGCGCCCGGGAGCGCGAACTGCGCGGCACCCAGCCCGTCCACGAAGTACCCGCGCCGGATGCGACCCGCCTCCTCCATCGCCCGGAGGACCGGGTACACGGCGCTGAACCCCCCGTCGATGGGTTCGCTCGCGACGGCCTCCCGGGTCACGACGCCGTGGCGTTCCAGCAGTGCCAGCGCCTGCGCGTGGACGCGCTCCGTCCTGGCCGCCGACGCCGCCGCAGTAGACAATGCGCCAGTCGCGGTCCGGGCCCGGTCCGCGACGGCCGGGGTGTCGGCGGCACCGTCGTCCGCGTCGCGCCCGTCCTCGGCGTCGCGCTCGTCGTCGATCGGCTCCTCGACCAGCGACCAGCGGCCGGCGGCCTCCGGCGGCCCGAGTGCGGTGAGGCGGCCGGGCCGCGGTCGATGATCCTTCGCGGGGCGCTTCCAGCGCAGCGCGCGGAGCGGCGCGAAGGTGTCGTTCGTGACCTCGCCCGCCCACACGAGGTCCCACAGCGCGTCGAGCACCTCGCGGTCCGAGCGGGCGCGTGCCGCGCTGAACAGCTCGCGGTAGAACGAGGCCCCGCGACGGCGCAGGTGCGCCCGGATCCGTTCGTGGAGCTCGGTCGACGGACGCTCGACGCCGTCGGGCAACCCGGTCGGGCGGAGCAACTCCCGACCCGGGCGATAGAGCACCACGCGTCCGTCGTCGCGGCCAAGGCTCCCACGTCCCGTCCACGCGACCTCGCCCATCGCGCCCAGCTCGTCGAGGAGCCGCGGCTGATACCCGGCAACGCGGGCCGGGAGCACGTCGCGCTCCAGGACGGACGCCGGGATCGGCAGGCCGGCGAGCTGATCGACGACGCCCGCGAGCCGCTCGAGCGCGGCCGATCCCCGCAGCGGCGGCGCCGGCGACCCGAGCGTCGAGGCCGATTGGGCGACACCCTGCCACGCGGGCAGGAACCGAGCCAGCGTGACCGGATCGACCGGCTCCACCTCGCGGCGCAGCAGGGCCAGCGACCGGCGCCGCAGGATCCGGAGGACCTCGGGGTCGCAGTACTCGCGTTCCGCGCCGCCCGGCCGAAACTCGCCACTGAGCAGCGACCCGGCGGCGACGAGCCGGTGCAGCGCGTCCTCGACGACGCCGACCGGCAGGCCCCAGCGTCGCGCGGGCTCGCCGCCCAGGAACGGCCCGTGTGTCCGCGCGTACCGGGCCAGGAGCCCGTCCAGCGCCCCGGTCGCCGGACCGAGAAACGCCTGCGGCACGCCCGGCGGGGCGCTCGTCCCGACGCCGTCGCGGTAGCGCGCGACGTCCTCGACGGCGATCCAGCGCTCCTCGCCGCCGATCCGCGCACGGACGGCCCGGCGCGACGCCGCGAGCTCCGAGAGATGGATCGACGCCTCGACCCGCCCGCCGGCTGTCCGCGCGCCGGCCTCGTCGGCGCTGAGATCGCCGAGACGACGCAGCAGGTCGTGGACCTGGTCCGGGTTCTGCGCGTGGCGCTCCTCCACGAGCGCCTGGAGGCTCAGCTCGAGGTCCGCGAGGGCGCCCTGGTCCAGCAGCTCGCGCAGCTCCTCCTGGCCCAGCAGCTCCCGCAGGAGGTCCCGGTCCAGCGTCAACGCCTGGGCGCGCCGCTCCGCGAGCGGGGCATCCCCGTCGTACATGTATGCCGCGACGTAGTCGAACAGGAGGCTGCTCGCGAACGCCGATGCATGCGTCGTCTCGACGCTGTGGACGGCGATCTCGCGGCGCGCGACGCCACCCAGGATCTCACGCAGCGCGGGCAGGTCGAAGACGTCGGCGAGGCACTCCCGGTAGGTCTCGACGAGGATCGGGAATGACCCATAGCGGCTGGCGACCGCCAGCAGGTCGGCGGCGCGCTGGCGCTGCTGCCACAGCGGCGTACGTGTCCCGGGGCGGCGCCGCGGCAGGAGCAGCGCGCGCGCCGCGTTCTCGCGGAAGCGGCTGGCGAACAGGCTCGACTGGCCGACGCGACCGACGACGAGGTCCTCGACCTCCTCGGGATCGGGGAACAGCAGCTCCTCGACGCCGTCGAGCGTCCCGTCGCCCTCGGGGAGGCGGATCGCGATCCCGTCGTCCGACCAGATCGTCTGGACCTCGAGGCCCAGGCGCTCCTGGAGACGGCTCTCGAGCGCCAGCGTCCACGGCGCGTGGACCCGGCCGCCGAACGGCGTCAGGACGACCAGTCGCCAGTCGCCGAGCTCGTCGCGGAACCGCTCGATCACGATCCGCTTGTCCGTGGGCAGCGCGCCCGTCGCCTCGCGCTCGTCCTCGAGGTACGAGAGCAGGTTCTCGGCGGCAAGCGCATCGAGGTCGTGCTCGGCGCGCAGCCGGGCCGCCGCCTTCGACCGGCCCTTCGCGCCCTTCGCGAGGTCACCCTCGACCGTCGCGACGAAGGCCCCGATCTGGCGTCCGAGCTCGACCGGGCGCCCGACTGCATCGCCGTGCCAGAACGGCAGCTTGCCAGGGATCCCCGGTGCCGGGGTCACGGTCACCCGGTTGGGCCCGATGTCGGCCACCCGCCAGGAGCTGGCGCCGAGGACAACCACGTCCCCGTGCATGCCGGCCCGGAGCTCGTAGACCATCTCCTCGTCCAGCTCGCCGACGCGCCGCCCGGGCGTCCCGGCCTCGCCCTCGAGGAACACGGGGTACAGGCCGCGGTCCGGGATCGTGCCGCCACTCGTGATCGCCACGACCCGGGCGTCCCGCCGCCCCTCGACGACGTCCGTCAGCCGGTCCCATACGACGCGTGGCTTGAGCTCGGCGAACTCGTCGCTGGGGTAGGCGCCCGCGAGCATGCCCAGGACGCCCTCGAGGACCTCTCGCGTGAGGGTCTCGAAGGGGGCAGCGCGGCGGGCGAGCGCGAGGAGCTCGTCGACCGTGAACGGTTCCGCGACGGTCATCGCGACGATCTGCTGGGCGAGGACGTCCAGCGGGTTGCGTGGCAGCGTCGTCGCCTCGATGGCGCCGTCGTGCATGCCCTTGACGACGACCGCGGTCTCGAGGAGGTCGCCCCGGTACTTGGGGAAGATGACGCCCTTGCTGGGTTCACCGACCTGGTGACCGGCCCGGCCGATCCGCTGGAGCCCGCGAGCGACGGACGTCGGGCTCTCCACCTGGATCACGAGGTCCACCGCGCCCATGTCGATGCCCAGCTCCAGCGAGCTCGTGGCGACGAGGGCCGGCAGGCGGCCCGCCTTGAGCTCCTCCTCGATCTCAAGGCGCTGCTCGCGCGCAATCGAGCCGTGGTGAGCGCGGACGAGGTCCTCGCCCGCGAGCTCGTTGAGGCGCTGGGCCAGCCGTTCCGCCAGCCGCCGGCTGTTGACGAACACGATCGTGCTGCGATGGGCGCGGATGAGCTCCAGGATCCGGGGGTGGATCGCGGGCCAGATCGAGCTCCGGCGCTCGCCGCCGACCACCGGGCCGCCCGGCTGCTCGTCCTGCGGCAGGACCTCGCCCAGCCGCGCCATGTCCTCGACGGGCACGACGACCTGGATCTGGAGCGGCTTGCGCGCGCCGGCATCGACGATCGCCACCTCCCGGCCCTCCCCCGTCCCACCCAGGAACCGGGCGATGGTCTCGAGCGGGCGCTGGGTGGCGCTGAGGCCGATCCGCTGGAGGGGTCGGGGCGTGGTGCCCGGCGGGACGGCCGCCGCGCGCAGCCGCTCAAGCCGCTCGAGGCTCAGCGCCAGGTGCGCGCCGCGCTTCGAGCCTGCGATCGCGTGCACCTCGTCGACGATCACCTGCTCGACGCCGCGCAGGATCTCGCGGGCCTGGCTGGTGAGCAGGAGGTACAGGCTTTCGGGCGTCGTGACCAGGATGTCCGGCGGGTTGCGGACGAGGTTCCGCCGCTCGTCGGCGGGCGTGTCGCCCGTGCGGCTGGCGATCGAGATCCTCGGCGCGTCAAGGCCGAGGCGCAGGGCCGCGAGCCCGATGCCCGCGAGGGGCGCACGGAGGTTGCGCTCCACGTCGTAGGTGAGTGCCTTGAGCGGGCTGATGTACAGCGTCCGGACCGTCCCCTGCTGGCCGCGCGCAAGGACCGGGCTCGGCTCATGGACGAGGCGGTCGAGGCACCACAGGAACGCAGCGAGGGTCTTGCCGCTGCCGGTGGGGGCGTGGATCAGCGTGTTCCGTCCCCGGCTGATCGCCGCCCAGCCCTCCCCCTGGGCCTTCGTGGGGGCCTCGAACGTCGCCTCGAACCAGGCCCGCACGGCGGGCCCGAACGGCGCGAGGGGATCGTCGATGCGCGCGGCCACGGGACGGCGAGTATATGGCGCACATCCAGTTTCGTACAGATGTTCGGTACGTGCGGGGCGCCATCCGTCAGGACGGCCGGAGCCACGCTTCGATCGCCCACGGGTCGTCGCGTCGGACATCGGGCGAGACCGGTCGGAGCTCGAACCCGGCTCCCCGCAGCAGCCGGCCGGCGATCGCGATCCGCTCGGCGACATCAAGGGGTTCGACGACGTCCCGCTCCGAGGCGTTGACGGCGACCCGCATCGTCGCTCCCGGTGCCCGCCCAGCGACGAGCAGCCGGAGCATCGCCCGGCCCAGTCCCGCCGAGCGCGCGTCCGGCGCGACACCGACCACGAGCAGCTGCTCCCCGTCCGACCCGGCCCGGTCCACCGCGGCGACCGCCACCCCGACGAGCACATCGCCGTCCACCGCCCCCACGATCCGTGCACCATCGCCGGCGGCGGCGATGAGCAGGTCCATGGCGTCAACGGGGTCGAACGGCGGGATCGTCCGTGCCGCGAGCCGCAATCCTTGAAGCGTCTCGGCTCGCAGCTCCCGGACGACGGGCGCCCCGGACCTGCCGCCGGCTGCGCGAGCGCGGTCGGCTGCACCAGGCACGGCAACGCCGTCCCCTGAGACCTCGCGCCCCGCCCATGTCAACCTGGGTCGCCACCAGCCGCGATCCTCGGCCTCGCGCACGAGGGCTGGCAGCGCCACCGCCCGGACGCGGTCGAGCGTGCGCAGCGACTCCTCGTTCGCCGCCACCTGCTGTGCCCCGACCGGTTGGCCCGCGTTCGGCGCATCGAGGAAGGTCGCCGGCATCCCGGGTGTCCCGAAGGCGTCGGCCGCACCCTCCCACCGCGCGCGCCAGGCCGCAGGCGTCTCCGTGTCGGGCTCGCGGTGCGCGCCGGCAAGCCACGTCAGCGCCCAGGTTCGGGGGACGACCCGGTACGCGTCGTACCCGCCGCCGCCCGTCGCGAGCCAGCGGCCGCCCGCCCAGCGATGCGCGACCGCGTCCACGAGCCGGGCCGCCTCCGCGTGCGCCGTCGTCGTCACGCGCAGGTGCGCCAGCGGATCCCAGGCGTGTGAGTCTGCGCCGTGCTGCGAGACCACGACATCCGGCCCGAACACCGCAGCCACCGACGGGACCAGGGCGCGCACGGCACACAGCCACGCCGTCTCGCCCGTGAACGGCTCGAGCGGCAGGTTGACCGAGGACCCGGCGCCGCTCCCCTCCCCGACCTCATCGATGAAGCCCGTCCCCGGGAACAGGTACTGCCCGCCCTCGTGGACCGACAGGGTCAGCGCCCCGGGATCGGCATAGCTCATCACCTGGACGCCATCGCCATGGTGGACGTCGAGGTCGACGTACAGGACCCGCAGGCCCTCGGCGCGCGCCCGGACGACTGCGATCGCCGGGTCGTTGTAGACGCAGAACCCCCAGGCCTTGGCGGGCATGGCGTGGTGGAGCCCGCCGCCGGGCTGGTGCGCGTGCTCCACGTCGCCGCGCAGGATCGCCTCCATCGCGCGCAACGACCCCGCCGCGACCACGGCGGACGCCTCGTGCATCCCCGCGAACGCCGGGTTGTCGGACAGCCCGATCCCCATGGCGCCCGCCCGCGTCGGGTCCGCGAAGAACCGCCTGACGGCCTCCACGTACGCGGGCATATGGATGCGCAGCAGCTCCTCGTCCGTGGCCGGGTCGGGCGCCAGACCCGGCTCTGCGCCCACCGCCCGGAGCAGGTCGATCCCGGGGCCGAAACGCAGCGGCGTCAGCGGGTGCTGCGGCCCGAAGTCGTACTCGAGCGAGCGCGGGCCGTAGACGAGCAGGGGGCCGTCGGCGCGGGGCGGGCTGGACACGTGCCGCACGATACCGCCATGGAACGCGTGTACACGGCATCGCGGCTGGACAAGCTGGGCATCTTCCCGGGCGCCCGGGTCGCCGTCGTCGATCTCGACGACGCGCCTTCGCGGCCGAGCTGCGCACGCGGACCCACGACATCACCACGGGCGATCCGCTCCCGGACACCGACATCGTCGTGTTCGCGGCGGACGCCGGCGAGGCACTCGGACGCCTGGGCAAGCTCCGGGCCCGGATCGTGTCCAACGGTGCGATCTGGGTCGTGTCCCGCAAGGGTCGGCTCGCGACGCTGCGCGACATCGAAGTGATCGCCGCCGCGCGCGCGGCCGACCTCGTCGACAACAAGGTCGCGAGCTTCGACGAAACACGGACGTCGCTCCGCCTCGCCATCCCGGTGGCGCTGCGGCCGAAGGGCTGACCCGGTCCCGCCCGACCCAGGCTGGGCGCTGGCTGACGCAAACCGGGTCGGCGACGCATCCCCGCCCCGCTGCTACCATCCGCGCATGGACATCGCCATCGTCCTCGTCGTGATCCTCGTCGTTGCGCTGATCTGGCGCGGCCCCAAGACGCTCCCCTCGCTCGGTCGAGCGTTCGGCCAGGGCGTCAAGGAGGCCCGCAAGGAGATCGAGGGGATCAAGGGCGACGACACCAAGGACGACGCACCGCCCGCGCCCTGACGCTCAGCGTCGGTCCGCCTGCGGGCCACCCGGGATCACGATCCCCGTCGCACCCACCTCGTACGCCACGGCGTCCACGCGTCCGTCAGGCGCAGCCCGGACCCGGATCGGCAGGTCGGCCGCATCGAGCGTTTCGCCGGCCGCGAGCGGGTCGATCGCGCAAGCGAGCACCTGCGCCGCGCCCGCCGTGGCACGGACCGGCACGCCCAGGCGGAGGCCCAGCCCCTCCGCGCCGGCGGCCCGGTCGGGATCGGGCGCGGTGAGGAGCACGGTGGTGACCGTCGCTCCACGACGCGCGACCGCGCCGAGGATCGCGTCCGCGGCCTCGTCGGAGGGATCGCCAGGATCCACGATCGCCACCCTCGAGTCACCGACGATCCAGGCGTATGCCGGCTCGCCCGGGACGCCGCCGCCGCTGCCGAGCGTCAGCATCGTCACCGTGCCGCGGGTGCCTGCGACCTGCGCGGCCATCGGCGCGGGCTGGGTCCGCCTGGGTCCGAGCCCGGACAGGTCCGCGGGTCCCCCTACACGGGCGAGCTGCTGGAGCGTGGTGGAGGTGGGCATCCAGAGGTCGATCCGGCCGTCCGCCATCGCCGCGAGCGCGTCGGCCGGGGTCAGCCAGTCGGTTCCGGCAACCTCGGCCGGATCGAACGCCGGCACGGCGTCGTCGGGCAGCCATGCGGTGAAGAACCGCGTGTCGTAGCGACGCGGGACGACCGGTGGCGTGACCCATCGCGAGAGCGGGGCGAGCCAGTCGCCACGGAGCTCGATGTCATGGCCGAGGACAAGCTCGCGAAAGGGCGAGCCGCGTGCGTCCGCCGGACCGGGGAAGCGCGTCGCGTCGGGCCCGCCCGCGAGGAGGATGCCCGTCTCCTCCCAGGCCTCGCGGATCGCAGCGACCACGAACGGGGGACCGTGGAACCCGGCGGGATCCGGCCGCGGGCCGGCGCGGAGCCTGGCGTGCAGCCGCGGATCGGCGTCCCCGTCGTCGACGCGGCCGCCGGGAAAGACGTGCAGCCCGGGCCCGAACGCCATCGACGTCGGCCGGCGGGTCAGCAGGACCTCCGGGCCGCGGGCGCCCGCGCGCAGGACGACGACGGTCGCGGCCAGCGTCGGCACGACTCCGGTCACGGGTGACCCGCCCCGCTCCGCAACGGGCGACGCGCGCACTCCACCTGCGCCCGGTTCACCCGGTCGCCGTCGCTCACGCGCCGAGCAGGAGCGCCTCGAGCGCCTCGGGCTCGTGGACGGGCTGCCGACAGGCGAAGTCGCGACACACGAACGCGGTTGCCCGGCCCCCGAGGGCGAACCGGTCACGGAGCAGTGGGACGGTCGTGGCTGCGGGATCACCGGTGGCCGCAAGGACGCGGAATGGCGCGTAGCCGCGGTTGACCATGGCGAGGAGTCGGGTGGTGTCGTCCGCTCCAGGCTCGCCGATGATCGCCACCTCCGTGATCCTGGCGTGCGCGAGCTCGAGCGCGCACAGCCACTGCGCAAACCCCGTCGGATAGCGGACGAGGTAGGGCGCGACGGTCGCGAGCGCCCGCTCCGCCGCGATCCGGTACCGGCCCTCCCCCGTGAGCGCCGCGAGACGCAGCAGCACCGTGGTCGCCATCGCGCCACCCGAGGGGGTGGCGTTGTCCTGGGTATCCTTCGGCCGGACGACGAGCCGCTCGCCGTCGTCGGGCGTGTCGAAGAAGCCGCCCGCGGGATCGGCGAAGCGGGCGAGCACCTGGTCCATGAGCGACACCGCCTCACTGAACCAGCGCTCGTCGAACGTCGCCTCGTACAGCGCGAGGAGCCCGTCCGCGAGGTTCGCATAGTCCTCGAGAACGCCGTTCGCCGATGCCCGTCCGTCCTTCCACGAGCGGCCCAGCCTCCCGTCAGGCCGGCGCAGGCCGGCCAGGACCGTCGATGCCGCGGCAATCGCGGCGTCCCGGTAGCGATCGGCGGCGGCCCCCAGGGGCGCCCCGCCGTCTGCCAGGAGCCTCGCCGTCTCGGCCAGTGCCGCAATCGCCAGCCCGTTCCAGGCCGCCAGCACCTTGTCGTCGCGCCCGGGCTGCGGACGTTCATCCCGCCGGCCCATGAGCGCCACGCGCGAGGCCGTGAGCCCGGATGCGACCTCGTCCCGGGTCATCCCGAAGCGGTCCGCGAGCTCCGGGTCAGCGCGGACGCGCGAGAGGATCGTGTGCCCCTCCCAGTTCCCTGTGTCAGTGACCCCGTAGGCCGCCGCGAACAGCGCTTGGTCGAGCCCCGCGGCATCCAGGACGTCACGGATCTCGGCTGCCGACCAGACGAACGTCGCGCCCTCCTCGCCCCCGGTGTCCGCGTCCTGGCTCGCCGCGAAGCCGCCGTCCACCGTCCGGAGCTCGCGCATCAGGTAGTCGAGGACGCCTGTCGCCGTGGCGAGGTACGAGGGGTCACGGGTGACCGCCCAGGCGTGGGCATAGATGCGCGCGAGCTGCGCATTGTCGTAGAGCATCTGCTCGAAGTGGGGTACCAGCCAGTGCGCGTCGGTCGCGTAGCGATGGAAGCCGCCACCCAGCTGGTCATGGATCCCGCCGGCGGCCATCGCATCGAGGCTCGCGCGGGCGATCTCCAGAGACCGCGCGTCGCCCGACGCAACGTGGTGTCGGAGGAGGAACTCGATCGTCATCGGCTGGGGGAACTTCGGCGCCCGGCCCCAGCCGCCGTTGACCGGATCGAACTGGGCCGCGACGGCGTCGGCCGCGAGCGCCGGGGCATCCGGCCCGGGCATGGCGGCGCCGTCCGGCCCGCCGCGCTGCGCCTCGAGCAGCGACTCGACGATCCGGCCACTTGCCGCCTCGACCTCGCTGCGTTGCTCCGTCCAAGCATGGCGCACGCCCTCGAGCACCTGGCGGAAGGACGGCATGCCGTGGCGCGGCGTGTCCGGGAAGTACGTGCCCCCGAAGAAGGGCCGGCCGTCGGGCGCCAGGAACACTGACATCGGCCAGCCGCCCTGGCCGGTCAGCGCCTGGACCGCGCCCATGTAGAGCTGGTCGAGGTCGGGGCGTTCCTCGCGGTCGACCTTGATCGCGACGAAATGGGCGTTCAGGAACGCCGCCGTCTCCTCGTCCTCGAACGACTCCCGCTCCATGACGTGGCACCAGTGGCAAGCCGCATAGCCGATCGAGAGGAAGACTGGCCGGTCGAGGAGCATTGCGCGGGCGAACGCCTCGCCGCCCCAGGTGAACCAGTCGACCGGGTTGTGCGCATGCTGGAGCAGGTACGGACTCGTCTCGCCGGCAAGGTGATTCGGGCGGTGCCCGTGCGCAACGGCATCATCGGCCATGGCCGGATGGTACGTCGGTTGCGGGCACTTCTCCCTTGCGGCCGGACGTGCAAATAACATCTCATGGGCTGTGCAATGAGCGATAACACGCGTACGCTAGGCTTGACTTCGGGCCGTGGACGGCCCCTAGCGGAGGCTGCATCGCTGGACAGGCACATGCGCGCGACGTTTGTCGCGCTGCTGGTCGGGGTCTTGGTTGCGCTCGGCGCCATCGCGCCGGTCGCGGCAACCGCGCGCGTGCCGAAGGTCGCGCTGGTCGTCGGACCCGTCGGATCGCTCACTACCGCCTACCGCACCCTCGCTGACGAGGCCGCCGCCGTCGCCCGTGATGCCGGTGCACAGGTCGTCAAGGTCTACTCCCCGGATGCCACCTGGCCGGCCGTCAAGGCGGCGATCACCGGTGCGTCGATCGTGGTCTACCTGGGGCATGGCAATGGCTGGCCCTCGCGCTACCGCAACGAGCTGTTCCCGCCGTCGCAGAACGGGTTCGGGCTGAACCCGGTCGCGGGCGTTGACGACTCGGCCCACCAGTATTTCGGTGAGGCCTCGGTCGGCACGGTCAGGCTGGCCCGGAACGCGGTCGTCATCCTCAGTCGCCTCTGCTATGCCAGCGGCAACAGCGAGCCCGGGTTGCCGGAGAGCGGGCTCGACGTCGCCACCCAGCGCGTCGACAACTACGCGGCGGGCTTTCTCCGGGCGGGCGCCCGGGCGGTGGTCGCGGAGGCACACCTCGGGCCTGCCTACTACGTCCGCCAGCTCCTCACGAGCCGCTCGTCGGTCGAGCAGATCTGGAACCGCTCGCCGAACGCCAACGGGCACACGCTCCGCGTGGCCAGCGTCCGGACCCCCGGGTTCACGGCGCGGCTGGACCCGGACAACGCGTCCTCGGGCTTCTACCGCTCGCTCGTCTCGAGGGGCGTGACCGCCGAGGACCTCCGGGCGAGTGCCACGGGCTCAACCACGGGACCGGTCGTCGGGCCACCGGCCGAGCCGTCCCTCACGAGCTTCTCGCTCCGCTTCGGGGAGCTCCAGCTCGGGACGCTGCCGATCGCCGCGACGAAGACCCGGGTCACGCTGCCGCTGTCCGCGGGCTCGGTCGCCAGGATCCCCAAGGGCGCCCAGGTCGGCCTGCGCTGGGATCCGCTCCTCCTCGACCCTGCGCCCGGATCGACCGCTCCCGCCGCGAGCCCCGGGCCGGTCGCCAGCGCGTCTCCGTCCGCGTCACCTGCAGCATCAGCTGCGCCGTCGGCGTCCGCCGCTCCGTCCGCGTCGCCAGCGCCATCCGTCGCTCCGGATGCATCGACCGCTGCCCTGCTCGACCCGGCCGCCGTCGCAGCGCCCAGCCAGGTCGCCCAGCGCAAGGGCCTGTTCAGCCTCCCCACACCGAGCCCCACGCCCGAGGTCACCCCCGCCCCGACGCCGGACCCCCCGCCCGCCGTCGAGATCCCCAGCGAGGCACCCGTCGTCGATCTCGTCGTGCCGGAGCGCATCGGGTCGGTCGTCGATCCCGTGCCCGCCGGTCGGAGCTCGAAGGGGCTCTCGGTCGCGGTGATCTACCCGACCCAACCCGGTCTCTACCGTCTCGTGGCGACGCTCCACACGCCGTCGGGCGTCGCGTATGACGCGGCCACGCAGGCGCTCCTCACGCCGGTGCTCGTCCGGGTCGGTGGCCCGGTTGCCGTCGCGTATGGAGTCCCGGCAAGCCTTTCGCTCCCCGGTGGCATCGCCGTCTCGGTCCCGGTCCGCGTCGTCAATGTCGGCTCCGAGGCGTGGGACCTCCTCGTCACGACGCCCCCGACCAAGGTCGCGAACGAGCAGCTGCCCGACGACCGCCGCTCACGCGTCCCGGCGCGCCTCGTCGCAACCTGGGTGTCCACGTCGCTGACCGACCTCCCGGCGCAGGTCAGCATCCTCCTCGACCCGGCGATCGCCGGACCCGGTGGTGACGTCTCCGTCGGCCTCGACCTGGTGGCGCCCACCACGCCCGGCGAGTACCTCCTCCTGCTCGACGTCGTGTCACCGTCCCGGGGCCCGCTGTCGGCGCTCGGCAGCACACCTGCGCTGATCCGCGTCACTGTCACGGACCCGGGGCCCACGCCATCTCCGGTGCCGCCCCAGCGCGGAGGCTGATCGCCCGCCGGTCCACCAGGGGCGACCCGATGCGCTCGCCGCGGATCGATACGAAGGCGCAAGATGCGCTTCATGCGCGCATGGGTAACCATGGCGACCCCGGTGATTGAATGGGGGTGATGGGAACGAACGCCGCCTCAGCCGAACCGGTCAGTGCCGCCTCGCGTTCGGAACGCCTCCGGATCCTGCTGGTCGCGCCTCCGATGCTCTCCGTGCCTCCGCCGACCTATGCCGGCACGGAGCGCGTCGTGGCCACCATCGGCGAGGAGCTCCACCGGCGCGGGCACGCCGTCACGCTGGTCGGTGCCGGCGACTCCGACGTCCCTTATGAGCTCATCGCCACGGTCGATCAGAGCTTGTGGTCGACGGGCTTCAACGGCGATGTTGCGTCGTACATGCAGCACACGATCGAGGTCGCCTGGCGAGAGGCGCACCGCTTCGACATCGTGCACGCCCACATGGAGAACCACGGGTTCGTGTTCGCCGAGCACTGCGAGACGCCGGTGATCTCCACGCTCCACGGGCGCCTCGACGCGCCGGGCCTGCCGGAGCTCCTGACCGGCCACGGTCGAGTCCCGCTCGTCGCGATCAGCGACAGCCAGCGACGCTGGTTCCCGGACCAGAACTGGATCGCGACGATCCACCACGGGCTGCCCCTCGACGCCATGCCGTTCTCGACCGAGCCCGGCGAGTACCTGGCGTTCGTCGGGCGCGTGACGCCCGAGAAGGGCATCCGGGAGGCGCTGGAGCTCAGCCGCCTCACCGGGCTCCGGCTCCGCGCAGCGGCCAAGGTGCACAACGCGGGCGAGCAGGAGCACTTCGCCGAGGTGGTCCAGCCTGCGATCGACGCAGGCGAGATCGATTTCCTGGGCGAGGTTGGGCCGCGCGAGCGCGATCCGCTGTTCGCGGGCGCCCTGGCCACCGTGATGCTGGGCGGCTGGCCCGAGCCGTTCGGACTGGTCGCGATCGAGTCGATGGCGACTGGCACGCCCGTCATCGCGCGCCGTGCGGGCGCGTTCACGGAGACGATCGAGCACGGCGTGACGGGCTTCCTCGTCGACGACGTCACCGAGGCCGCGATGGCCGTGGAGAAGGTGCGCGACCTGGACCGGCGCCTGATCCGGGAACGTACGATCGAGCGCTTCTCGCCGGGCCGGATGGTCGACGATTACGAGGCGGCGTACCGGCGCGTGCTCGCCACGCGGCCCACGGCCCGCTAGCCTACGGCATCTCTACGACCGTGACGAGCTTGCGGAGTGGGTGCCACGGGCGCTTCAGGCCACGGCCGGCGCCGAGGACACGCACGTCCTGATGAACTACTGCCACGCGAACTACGGCTCGACCAACGCCCGGGAGCTGGCGGCAATGCTCGATGCGGAGCTGGTGGCCCTGGCCGGGTCGCCGCCCTCGGTCGCCGGGTCGCCGGCTTCGGGCTAGACGACGCTGCCCCGATGGTCGTCCGTACCGTTCCCGAGTTCCTGCCCAGCCGTCACGGGCTGCCGTTCTCGAATCGCTTCCCGCCCGGCCCGACCCTCAGGTTCGCCGGCCTCGACCCGCGGCGGATCGGCTTCGGCGATGCGTCGGCGGGCCTGTGCGGCGGGATGGCGCTCACCGTCCGCGACCTGTTCGAGGCCGGCATCCCCGTCCCGTCGGACGACCAGCCACCGGCCAACGGGAGCCCACGATTCCGGTCGCTGGTGCGTCGCCAGGTCGAGTCGCTCGACTGGTTCAAGGTGCCCCTGCGATACCTCGACCTGCAGGCGCTTCGGCCCGATCCGCCGGTGGGGCTCGCCGCGACGCTCCACCGCGAGCCGCCGCGCGTCGACGCGGTGCTCCTTGAGTGGCCGCGGATTCGCGAGGACATCGATGCCGGGCATCCGGCCATCGTGGGGCTGATCCGGGCGGCCGGCGGCTCCCCGTGGATGCTCACACAGAACCACCAGGTGGTCGCTTACGCATACGAGACACGGCAGGGCGCGGTGACGCTGCGCATCTACGACCCCAATCACCCGGCGCAGGACGACGCGACGCTGGAGATCTCGATCGACCTCACTGCGGCGCCGGGCGCCGGACGACCGTGGCGGGACCGGATCACGCTCCGCCAGTCGACCGGCGAGCCGCTGCTGGGCTTCTTCCGCCAGCCGTATCCGCGGCCCGGCTCCCTCCGCGCCTGGCGCTAAGGCCGGGTCATCGGCATCCCTGCGCGGGGAGCCGGTCCGGCGGCGGCCGGCAGCGTCCCGGCGGCGGCCGGCAGCGTCCCGGCGGCGGCCGGCAGCGTCCCGGCGGCGGCCGGCAGCGTCCCGGCGGCGGCTGGCAACGTCCCGGCGGCGGCTGGCAACGTCCCTGCGCGCCACACCTGCACATGCTTCGAGACACATCGAACCGTCCGGTTCGACATGCCTCGAATGAAGTTGAACTACGCGATGCCGGGCACCGGACGGGCCTGCCTGCGCCGATGGGACTGGCGTACGGCCCAGTAGGAGCGCGCGCGACCGGTTCCGCTCCTCCTCGGAACCGGCCGGCGCGTGTGGAACGTTCCAAGGGGTCGGGCAGGGCTAGCGCTCCAGGCTTGCCGCGTCGTCGAGCATCCGCAGGAACTCCTCGACCTGCTGGCTCGACGGCAGCCCGTCGTGGAGGCCGTCGGCCACGTCGGCCACGTCGGCGGTGGTGTAGTCGCGCGCCCAACGGCTCTGGCGGAAGACCTCGGCCGCTGCGGCAACGACCGCGTCCAGCTGGAACGACGCCTTGGTCGCCCGGAAGTCGGTAGCGAGGTCGGACACGCGCACATCGAGCGCGGTCTCGGATGCCTTGCCGCCCTCGGGCTCCGTCCACCGGAGATGCACGGTCCCGATCCGGTCCATGCCCCGGCCCTCGCCCGTCAGCCGCAACGCGTAGAGCGCGGTCACCGCGTGACCCGCGCCGATGGCCCCGGCATCGACGGAATCGTCGCGGAAGCTGCCGTCGTCGATCGCCCGGTTCTCGTAGCCGATGAGCCGGTAGGACTCGACGATCGAGGGGTCGAACTCCACCTGGGCACGGGCGTCGAGCGCGACCGCCTGGAGCGTGGACGTCAACTGGTCGTCGAACAGCGTCCGCGCGTCGTCGAGGGTGTTGACGTACGCATAGAACCCGTCGCCCTTGTCGGCGAGCTGCTCCATGAGGACGTCGTTGTAGTTGCCCATCCCGAAGCCGACGGTCACGAGCTGGATGCCCAGGCTCGCGTCCCAGCTGATGTCGCGGAGGATCGCCTGGGGATCCGTGCTGCCCACGTTCGCCACCCCGTCCGAGGCGAGGATCACGCGGTTGATCGCTCCCTCGCGGAAGGTGTCCGCAGCCAGCTGGTAGCCCAGGCCCAGCCCCGCCTCGGCATTCGTGGAGCCATTGATGGCGAGGCTGTTGACGGCCTCGACGATGCGGTCCGAGTCACGGATGCTCGTTGGCTCGAGGACGACGCGTGCCTCGGAGCCATAGCTGACGATCGCAACCGTGTCCCTGGGCCCGAGCTTGTCGACGAGCAGCGTCAGCGCCTGCTGGACGAGCGCCAGCCGGTCCTCCCGAGCCATGGAGCCCGAGGTGTCGACAACGAACGTCAGCGCGGCGTCCTGGCGGGCACGGTCGCGGACCTCACGGGCCTTGACGCCCACCCGCAGCAGCATCTCGTCCCGGGCGAGGAACGGTGAAGGGCCGCCATCCGCGTAGATCGCGAAGGTGCCCTCGTCCGGCGCCGGGTAGTCGTGGTCGAAGGCGTTGACGAACTCCTCGACACGGACCGATGCCGGATCCGGGAGGTTGCCATCGTGGACGTAGCGCTGGGCGATCGCGTACGAGGCCGTATCCACGTCCAACCCGAAGGTCGAGCTCCGGTCGCGATCCGTGGGCGTGAACGGATTGACGCCCGGATCCTCGTACGTGACCCCGTCGTACGGGGTGGCCGGGGCCGCGGTCGCGCCGCTGCCGTCCCATGGCGCCGGCGTCGGGAGATGGTGATCCGGCGGGGCAGGCTGGTTCGGGGCGTAGCTGGCGGCAGCAGAGCCGCCACAGGCGGACGCGACCAGGGCGACGGCCGCCAGGAGCAGGATCGGCTTGCGCATGGCGCAACCTCCGAGGGGAGCCGGGTGACCGGTCTCCCGGCCACGAGGCGGAACCGGCGGTTCCGCGAGGTCCCGAACGACGTCGAGGAGTCAGCGTCGTCAGGCCGGTGGCGGCCGGGCCGCGGGGGCAGGCCGCCGCGGCCATCGTGGAGCGGTGGGCCCGGGCGCGGCAGCAGCCCAGCCATGCCGGGGCGTTGCGGGGTTTCCCGCAGCCCGCGCTCCGCTACAGCGGCGGCAACACCTGGTGGTCGGTCTGGACCGCCGCGTACAGGTCGCCGACCTCGGCCACCCGGGCGACGACGTTGCGGATCGTCCAGCGGTCGGACGCGAGGGCCGGATCGTCCAGCTCCTCCCACCGGATCGGGGCGGATACCGGTGCGCCGGGGCGAGGCCGGACCGCATACGGCGCGACGAGCGTCTTGATCGCTGCGTTCTGCGTGTAGTCGAGGCGGGCCTTCCCGCCGCGATCCGCCTTCGACCACTCCCAGCTCACGATGTCGGGAACCGTGGCGCCGATCGCGCGCGACAGCTTCTCGACCCACTGGCTCGTCTCGGGGTACGTGTAGCGGCCGCGCTCGATCGGGATCCAGGCCTGGATCCCGCGGCTGCCGGTGACCTTCGGATAGGCGCGCACGCCAAGGTGCTCGAGGGCGGTTCGATAGAGCCGCGCCAGCAGGAGGGTCTCGTCCCATGTGGTCTTCGGGCCCGGGTCGATGTCGATGAGGGCGAAGGTGGGCGTCCACGGCTCATTGAGCGTCGAGGTCCACGCGTGGATCTCGAATGCCGCCTGGTTGCCGAGCCAGCACAGCGTCGCGGCCCGATCGGCCACGAGGTGGTCGTTGGGGGCACGGTCGTCGCGCTCCCGGAAGCCCGTCTCGTGCCAGATCGTCAGCCACTTGGGGGCGGTTGACGGGATGTCCTTCTGCCAGAACCCGGGCGCTTCGGCGCCGTTCGGGTAGCGGTGGAGGTTGAGCGGTCGGCCCACGAGATGGGGCAGCATCGCGGGCGCGACCTGGGCAAAGTACGCCACGAGCTCCCGCTTCGTGACCGGATCCTCGCCGGAGCCGTCCCGGGGCGGGAACAGCGCCTTGTCGAGGTTCGTGAGCTTCAGCTCCTGTCCGGCGACCTGCCACGTGCCCTCACCCTTGAGCGCGGCGAGCCCCTCGAGCTCCGCGGGCGTGACGAGCCAGGAGGGATCAACGGCCGGTGTCATCGCCACAGATCCTGACGCAGACCTCGTCACGAACGCAACCGGCTCGGGCGCCGGGTACGCCTCGCCCACCTCTCGATCCGCCGTGGCCGGGTCGATCGCCCGCTCCCGGATGACCTCGCGGGGGTCGCGGCCAGGATCACGGCCCTTGAACGCCGTCTGCCGGACGTGCCCGTCGCGCGTCCAGCCCCCGATCTCGGCGCGGATCACCAGCTCCGGCCGCACCCAGCGCACGCCAACGAGGTCGCCGCCCCAGCGGCCCTTGTAATCCTGCGGCGGAGCGGGGTCGAACGGCGGGGCGTCCACCTCGAGCGCCTCGAGCGCCGCGCGCATCTCCGTCCTCGTTCGCGCCGTGAACCCGGAGCCCACCTTGCCGGCGAACCGCAGCCGGTCGTCCTCGTACACCCCGACGACGACGGCGCCGAGCTCCCTGGCGCTCCCCTCCCCCGGCGTCCACCCCCCGACGACCAGCTCCTGCTCGGGGCGCGCCTTGATCTTCAGCCACGCCGGGGACCGCCTGCCCGGCTCGTACCGCGAGCGCCGTTGCTTCGCGACGATCCCCTCGAGCTGGTGGCCCTTCGCCGCCTCGAAGAACGCGACCCCCTCGGTGTCGATGTGCTTCGCGTACTGGACGCGGGCGTCCGGTCGCAGGACGAGCTCGAGGAGCCGCTTGCGCTGTTCGAGCGGGACGTCGAGGAGCGAGCGCCCGTCGAGATGGAGCAGATCGAACGCCTGGTAGACGAGCCGTGCCGCGCCGCCCGTCCGCACGGTCGAGATGCGTTCCTGGAGCAGGCTGAAGTCCGGACGCCCGGCGTCGTCCAGGGCCACGACCTCTCCATCGACGATCGCCTCCGAGGCCGCGATCCACGACGGCGGCGTGAGCAGGCGCGGGAAGTACGTCTCGGCGTTGTTGCCGTTGCGGGTGAACAGGGCGACCTTGCCGTCACGGACGACGGCCTCGACGCGGTAGCCGTCCCACTTGACCTCGTACAGCCAGTCCTCGTCGCGGAACGGCTTCGTCGCGAGGGTGGCCTTCATGGGCTCGATGTACCTGGGCATCGGCGCCTCGCGCGCACCCGCGAGGTCGATCCCGGCGGTCGCCGCTGGGGCATCGGACACCCAGATCGCCGGGGCGTTCGCCTTGACCTCGTCGTTCGTGCGGCCGGACTTCACGCTCTGCGGGTGGTCCTCCGCGTCCCAACCCTTCACGGCAGACTCGTCGCGCTTGTGGATGAGCAGCCACTGCTCGCCGTCGTCGTCCTCGAAGGCCGTCCGTGGGGCCGTACCGGGCCGACGGCTCGTCCGGACGATCGTGAACCGGCCCTTGATCTTCGCGCCGTCCGCACGGAACTTGAGCTCTCCCGCCTCGATCGCCGGCCCGGGGTCCGGCGTCTCGTGCTCGGGCTCCCAGGTCCCCCAGTCCCAGACGATGACGTCGCCCGCGCCGTACTGCTTCGCCGGGATCACACCCTCGAAGTCGAAGTACTCGAGGGGGTGGTCCTCGACGTGGACGGCCATCCGGCGGACGCCGGGGTCGAGGCTGGGACCCTTCGGGACCGCCCACGACACGAGGACGCCATCGATCTCGAGGCGGACGTCATAGTGAAGCCGGGTGGCCCGATGACGCTGGATGACGAAGCGCCGCTTCCCGCCTAGGGGCGGCGGCGTCGCGCCCGAGGCATGACCGGCGGGCGCCGGTTCCGGCGTCTTCCCGAAGTCGCGCTTACGGCGGTACTCGTCGAGCGGCATGGCGCGAGTATGCCGGGCCGGGCGTAGGCCGCCCCGCCCGCGCCGCCGTAGCCTGTCAGCCAGTCGTGTGGAGGACGTCCATCACCGGCTGGAAGGCGCGGACGCCCTCCAGCGTGTTCGGCCGCACCTGGACCTGGACGTGATCACAACCGAGGGCCGCGTACCGGCGCAGGCCCGCCGCGATCACGGCCGGGATCCCGGCGAGGGGCCGATCCCAGGATCCGAACGTGGCCGGGTCCCCGTCGTCGACCGGGATGCCCGATGGCTCCACCAGGACCTCGGCGGAGCGGCGGATCGTCGCCGGATCCCGGCCGGCGGCTGCGAGCGCCTCGTCGAGGGCGCCGAGCATCGGCAGCAGCCCTTCCGGCGTCCGCATCCCGGCGTTCCACTCGTCGGCGAGCTCGGCGGTGAGGCGCATCATCCGGGGCCCGGCGGCGCCGACCATGACCGGCAGCCCGGCGGGGCGAGGGCCGCGCGGCGCGATCAGGGCGCCGTGCGCGGACTCCAGGCGTCCCTCGTGGTCCGCGCGACCGGTCCGCAGCATCGAGGTGATGATCCGCAGGCCGTCCTCGAACCGGTCGAAGCGGCGCTCGAACGGGAATCCGTACGCCGTGAACTCGGGCTCGTTCCAGCCGGCGCCCAGGGCGAGGATCACGCGGCCGCCGGACACCTCGTCCAGCGTCTCGGCCATCTTCGCGAGCAGCGCCGGGTTCCGGTACGGCACGGCCGTGACGTACGTCCCCAACCGGATCCGGCTCGTGCACGCCGCCAGCGCCGACAACAGGGTCCACGACTCCCATGCCCCGCTCCAGCCGACATCCGGGTCGCCGAACCCGACGTGGTCGGAGACCCACAGGGCATCGAATCCGATCGCCTCGGCCTCGACGGCCATCGCCCGGATGTCGGTCCAGCGCGGCGTCGCGCCGTCCATCGACCCCTCGACATACGGCAGGTTGAGACCGAGCGAGACCCGGCGCGGGTCGGTTTGCATGGGGCTGTCGTGCCTCGTGGAGTGGGCTCGGGACGCCCAGTATGCCGGGATGCGAGCGTTGGCCCGTCACAGCCGGGCGTCGTCAGTTGCAGTCGATGACGCCCCATTGGGCGGCGGCCCGCGGCCAGCGCTCCCAGGCGGCGGCCCGACGGACCCACATCGCGTCGCCGGCCCCACTCGGGCTCCGGAACAGCGCGATTTTCCCGTTGGTCCAGCCGGTCCACGCGAGGTCGTCGGGCGGGGTCGCGTCTGCGAGCCACGGCTCCGCGATCCAGCCGAGGGCCACGAACTTGCCGTCCGGATCGCGGACGTACTCGTGGCGGTCGAGCGGGTCGAGCGGCGCGCCGGTCGGGACCCCGACGGTCAGGATCGCCGCGCGGCCCCCACACGGGTAGCGCGTGATGAGGTTCAGCTGGTCCGGCTGCCGGACGAGGACGCCATCCGTCCCGCCACGCGTGCACCAGGTACGGTCGCCCTGACCCGCGTCATCGTCGAATGCGGCGCCCGCCGGGCTGCGACGGAAGCCGGTGCATGGGGCACCAGGCGGCAACGGGGTCGGCATGACGCCCCATCGGACGTCCTCGCCCTCGAGCGGGCCTACCTCGTCTGCCCGCCAGGCATGACCGTCGTAGACGATGGTGACCCCGAGGCCCACCCGCTCAGGGTCGGTCGTGGTCGTGGCGACGCCGCTTGCCAGGTCTGTGACCGTCGCGCCGGCCGGGAGGTCGAAGACGACGGTGAGCGGGACCGTCGGCGGCAGTGCGCGCAGGTCGTATCCATGCTCGAGGCGCTGCCGGAAGATCGGAGTGGCCCTGACGGTCTGCTGGCCGCGGAGGGCTGCCGCGAGCCGCGGATCCGCGACGACGGCGGTCTCGAGGCCATGATCGGTCAACACCGAGCATGGATCTGCGTCCGGATCACCCGCATACAGCCGCACGAGCCCAGCAACCCAGGTGCGGGCAATGCCCTCCGATTCGTCGTGGACGAAAACGTCCTCGGCGAACACGGGCCCGAGCGATGCCGAGGGATCGAAGACGGCGGGCGGACACGAGACGCCGATGCCGGGCGTGACGGCGGACGATGGGCCGGCACTCGGGCGCACAGGTGCGGTCATCGATGCCGTCGAGTCGAGCGGTGCCCGAGGGGACGCGACGGGTGTCGGGGTCACGGCGCACGCGCTCGTGATGACGGCGGCTATCAGCAGGGCGTGTATCCGGGATCGAGGCATGCCGGCGGCCTCCTGGGGACGGTTCAGGATGCAGACGGCCGGGCGCGGGCGGATGTCGCAGCACGGCGCAGTTGGGGCGCCGTCGACGGCGCGCCGGTGTACCGGACTGCCTTCAGGCGCTCTTGCGACGGCGGGCCGGACGGGCCTCCTCGGTCTCGTCCTCGGCGGCCTTCGCGGACGCGGCGGTCCTGCGGGTTGCGGGCTTCGCGGCAGCGGCCTCCTTCGCCTTCGCCGGGCGGGAGGCTCGCTCCTTCTGTGCATCCGCGACCGAGATCGGCTCCGGCGAGCCGGCGGTCCGGCGGTCGGTGGCGTCCTTGACGCTCGCCTCGAGGAGCTTCATGAGGTCGACGAGGTTCGTGGACTCCGCGGCCGGCTCCGGAGTGGCGATCTCCTGGCCCTCGACCTTCGCCGTGATCACCGACAGCAGGGCCTCGCGGTACTCGTCCTTGTACTTGGCGGGGTCGAACGCGTCGGTCATCGCCTCGACCAGCTGCTCGGCCATCCGCAGCTCGGCGGGCTTGAACTCGAACTCCTCGGCCGGGAGGTCCAGCTCCGAGGTGGACCGGATCTCGTCCGGCCAGTGGAGCGTCGTCATGAGCATCGTGTCCTCGAACGGGTCGAGGGCCGCAAGCGCCTCCCGGTCCCGGATCACGACCTTGCAGATCGCGGTGAGCTCCTTGTCCTGGAGGACCTGGCGCAGCAGGTAGAACGCCTTGCGCCCGATCTTGTCAGGCTCGATGTAGTACGCCTGCTTCGTGAACTGGGCGTGCTGGCGGGTGGTGTCGTCACGCGGGGCGAACTGCTCGATCTCGATCGAGCGCACGGTCTTGAGCGGCACCTTCTCGAGGTCCTCGTCCGTGATCACCACGTACTGGTCGGGCGCGTACTCGTAGCCCTTGACCGTGTCTCCGCGCGAGATGACCTTCTCGTCCTCGGGGCACCAGACCTTCATCTGGATCCGCGAGAGGTCCGTCTCGTGGAGCATGTTGAACCGGATGGCGTAGTCCGATTCCGTCGCGGTATAGAGCTTGACCGGGATGGTGACGAGGCCGAACTGGATGGCCCCTTTCCACATCGAGCGTGCCACGGGCGTGCCTACCGTCCTCGCGTGGGCCGATGGGACGGACGGCTGCCGGTGCCGCCCGGTCGATCGGGAGCGTGACTCTACCATTCCGCCGCAAGGGGTCGGATGACCGAAACCCGGCCCCGCCTCGCTGCCGCGTGACAGCGCCGGCGCGGCGCTACTTGAGCACGAGCAGCGCGTCGAGGTCCACGCGGGGGTGGCCAGACGTGCCGAGCACGACCACCTTGATCGTGTGCGACCCGCTCGTGAGCCAGCTCCGGGTGAAGGCGACCCGCCGGTAGTGAACGGAGGTGCGGTTGAGGTCGACGGTGGTGACCTTGACCCCGTCGACGTAGACGTCTGCCTTGCCGCGGGTCGGTCCCAGCGTGCTCACCCATGCGATGCCACCCCCGGTGAACATCCGACTGAACCATTGGCCCCGCGTCCCCGACGTGAGCGAGCTGCCGCCGGACATCGTTGTGATCCGGGATCGCCACCAGCTGCTGCTCCGCTGGATCGAGCTGCTCGTGTCCTGCAGCAGGACCGAGCTGAGCGGGTCGTTCGCCATCCAGGTGCTGACGTTCGACGCCGCGTCGCGCGCCCGGACCCGGACCTCGTACTCGTGGCCAACGCCGAGCGTGCGCGACGAGGAATGGATCGCGTCATCGACCGTCGTCGCACTGCTCCACGCCCCGCCGCTGGCGCTCCACTGCACCTGGTACGCGGTGATCCAGGTCGTGGTGTCGGTCGCGGCGACCCAGCGTGCCGACGCGGCGAAGCTCGTCGTGTTGAAGATGGACAGCGGGGCCACGGTCACGCTCGGGGCGACAGCGACCGGCTTGTCTCCATCGACCCGGATCGATGCCCGGACCGTCCTCGTGCGGTCGCCCATCGTGGCCGTGACGAGCACGTCGTAGGTCCCTGTCGGCGTGGCCGCCGGAATGTTCACGTTGAGCGTCGCCGACGTGTCGACGAGCCCGCCCAGCGTCGCCGGCGAGAGCGTCGCGACCAGCGGGCCAGCGGCGACGAAGGTCAGTGCGACGTCGTCAGGGACGTCCTCGGCTCGGTAGAGCCTGACGGGGATCGCGACACTGCCGCCGGCCGCGCCCACCCAGCCCTGCGGCTGTGTCACGTCGACCATGTAGTCGCCCCGCGCGACGATGTGGGCGACGTTGAGGAGCTTGTCCGGGTGGCCGTCGGGGTCCGTGGCGATGTTCCATTCGTAGGTACCGGCGGCCTGGAGGGCAACCCTGACCTGTGCGGGCGTCGCGCCCGGCCGTGACTGGAGGTAGAGCGCCGCGGCGCCAGTCACGTGTGGCGCGGCCATCGACGTGCCCGATACGTAGCCGTAGCGGTTGCCGGGCAGCGTCGACCATGTGCACTTGCCGGGGGCGATGAGGTCCACGTCCCCGCCGTAGTTGGAGAAGTCCGCGTACGTGTCGTCCTTGTCGTACGTGCCCCACGAGTAGCACAGGCTCCCGCCAAGGCCGCCGGGCTTGCCGTCCATGTCCGCGAGCGCGGAGACGGTGATCACCTCGTCATAGCTCGCGGGGATGAGCTTGCTGGCGTTGAACGAGTTGTTGCCGGCCGCGGCGACAACGGTCACGCCGGACGCAACGAGGCGACAGATCGCCTGGTGCATCACGTCCTTGCTGGTCAGCCCGCAGTTCCCGTCGTCGGCGCCACGCTTCGCGACGGACATGTTCACGACCTCGATGACAGGGCGCGTCTCGCCGGTGGTCGACCCCGGGACGGCCTCCCGCTGGGCGGCGATCCAGTCGAGCCCGCAGACGTACCACGACACGAGCCCGTTACCCGCGGAGTCGAGGATGCGGACCGCCCACAGCCGGACGCCCGGCGCGACGCCGACGACGCCCAGCCCGTTGTCCAGCGCCCCCACCGTCCCGGCGACGTGCGTGCCATGGCCGTTGACGTCGCCCCAGGCCGTGCGGCTGCTCGTCGCGCAGTTGTAGCCGCCGACGACATTGAGGTCCTCGTGGTCCTTGTCGATGCCGGTGTCGACGATCGCCACGTCGGCGTCCACGCGGTCGTCGACGCCGTCGATCTGGGCGATCGCGTTGCGCGTCGCCTCCGTCCGGCGGATACCGCGAGGGATGTTCTGGGCCTGCTGCGAGAGGATCGCATCGGGCACGACGAAACCCACGTCAGGGTCCTGGCGGACCGCGGCCAGCTGCCCGCGGGTGAGGTGCGCCGCGTAGCCCTTGAGCGCGTGGGCGTACCGGCGATCCGCAGCGATGCCCCGGCCCTTCGCCCGGGTGTCGGCCGCAGCGACGTTCGCGCCATCGCGATAGACGACGATCCAGCGGCCAGTCGGGTCCGCACGTCCGCGGGCATCGACCGCGCCATCGGCCTCCCGCGATTGCGGCGCGATTGCCGCGGCGCTTGTCGCCGGCGCAACATGCCCGGCGACGAGGGCGACCAGCAAGGCAAGGGCGAGGGATGCGACGCGCGACATGAGACTCCCCGGGGATCGGCATGCGGCTGCAGGGAGGATCCCCAACGGCTTTCGACAAGCGTCACCCAACCGGCGTCCGGCGGGCATGGCCCGGTGGTCACGCGCGTCGATGGCCCCGGAGTCCCTGCGCCGTTACCTGCGGGCATAGTACGGCCGGCGTCGAGCCGCCTCCGCCGGCGGTCGTGCTCAGGCGCCCGGGTTGCGTGTCATCCAGGGCTCAGGCTAGCGGCGCCACCTGGGCCACGCGGAGCTCCGCCTCCGCCTCCACGACGCGAGCGAGGATCCCGGTCCGGAGGGTGTCGAGACCCATCCAGACGGCCTTCGTCGCGTTCGAGACGGACGTCAGCTGGGTCTTGAGTGCCCGGATCGCCTCGAGCTGCTCCCGCACCCCGGCGAGGGCCCGGCCGATGGCCGCCGCGTCGACGTCGACCTCGCGCTCCTGGAGCGTCGCCAGGGCGAGGACGCGGGCGAGGCGCACCGCCGCCTCGAGGTACGCCGTGTCCGGCGCCTCGGGATCCACCACGACATGCACGTCGTCCCCGACGAGCGCGAACGGCGCGATGCCGGTGGGCGCATGTGCGGGCGTCCACACCGCGACCGCGACGGCAGCGCCGCGGTTCTCGCGGGCCTCGCGCAGCTCCTCCCGCATCGCACGCTGCGAGATCACCCGGTCCTTGGCCTCGAGCACGACCTTGACGTCCGCGCCGCGGGTCATCGCGGCGTTGAGGGTGAGGACGAAGTCCCCCTTCTTCGAGCCCAGCAGCGCGCCCGTCTCCGTGCCGGTCCGGTCGAGCAGGTCCCCGCTCCCCCGTGCGAGGTCCCCGAGCATCCCGTGGAGCAGGACCTCGAAGTCCCCGCCCTTCGCCGCGGACCGGCCGCGCTCGTCGGCCCGGGCGCGCGATGCCGCCTCGATCGCGGCGAGGCGCTCGTGGACGCCCTTGAAGCCCTCCGTGATCTCCTGCCGGAACTGGTGGAGCGGCGAGCCCATGCGGGTGGGGTCCAGGAGCTGGGCGACCTTGCTGCGGTCCCCGTCGAAGTACTGGCCGAGCAGGCCACCGATGCGCCCGATGGCCGAGTCCCGCTTCGTCTCGTCGAACAGGTCGGTGACGAACCGCTGGAGCTCCCCCCGGTTGCCGAGGAACTTCTCGAGGGTCCGCGGCAGGCGCCCATCGCCGTCGGCGAAGTTGGCGCGGAGGAGGTCCTCCACGGCGCGGGCCGCCGACTCGTTGACCGCGGTCGTCTGGGTGATGAGCTTCTCGAACTCGCGGCGCACGACGTCCACGTCCATCGCCGTGGACGCGTCGTGGAGGGCCAGGAGGCCGATGCGCAGCGCCCGCAACACGACCGCGGGGCGCTCCACGGGGTCGCGTTCGGCGAGCGACGCGGCCAGGGCGGGGTCCGCGAGGACGAGGCGCTCCACGATGATGCGCTCGCCATCAACGCGGACCGAGCCGGTCGTGCCGCCGAGGAGGACCGGCGCGGGGACCGGTGTCGGCAGGGGGAGGAGTCGGGCTTCCATGCCGCGCATCCTGGAGCGGCCCCGTGACACCTAGGCTGTCACACCGCCGCGGCCCTGTGGAGCGCAGCTGGCGACGGGCCTCCGGCGGCTCAGCTGGCGACGGCCAGCGGAGCGCGGCCAAGCGCTGCCGCGATCTCGTGCGCCCACGCGCGGACGCAGGGCAGCTCGACCGGGCGAGCGAGCATGTCGGCGTCCGCGGTTGCGTCGAGCGCGCCGAACGTGGCGGCGCCTCGCGCCCCGATCGCCCGGGCCACGTCGACGACCGGACGGTCTGGCATCGCACCCGGCTCGACGTCGTGGCCGCCGCCGATCGGGCCGGCCGAGAACAGCCACACGGGCAGGGTCGCGAGGGTCGCCGCATGGCGGGTCAGGAAGCCGCCGCCATCGGCGCCACGGCTGCGGACGAAGACCCCGCTGCCGAGCACGAGGGCCGTGTACGGCCCGAGCGTCGAGACGTCGGACGCAGGCCGGCAGTCCACCTCAAACCCGGCCGCTCGCAGCTCGCCGGCGATCACGTCGGCAATGGCGGCGGTGGAGCCGCTCTGGCTGGCGAAGGCGATGAGGACGGTCGGCGCGCCCATCGGAGGTTCTCCCGTGCGTCTCGGCATGATCGGCGTTTCGAGACGCAGGTCCGAGGGCCGTCGGGCACCAGAACAGTGGGTCCGGCTACCCCGTGCGACCCGGGCTCCCGGCCCGGGCCGACCGGATCGGGCCCCCTGGCCCCCAGCCGTGCAGCGGCCGGGCATGCCCGGCGATCGCCGCTCTCACAGCATGCGGCCCGGGTTGAACAGGTCCTGCGGGTCCAGCGCGCGCTTGATCGAGCGCATCACGGCCACGGCCTCCTCACCGCGCTGGCGGACGAGCCAGTCGCGCCGCGCCACACCGATCCCGTGCTCGCCCGTCACCGTCCCGCCGAGCGCCAGCGCCGCCTCGTACAGGTCCGTGCGCGCGGCGTCGAGGCGCGGGACCGCCGCATCGCCCTCCTCGCGATCGAGGATGAACGTCGGGTGGAGGTTGCCGTCGCCCGCGTGACCGAACGTGCCGACGCCCAGCCGGTGGCGGATCGCGATGGCCTCGATCTGCGCGAGCATCTCCGGGATCCGGCTGCGCGGCACCCCGACGTCCTCCATCCGCGCGACCCCCAGGTGCTCCAGTGCGCGGTACGCCAGGCGGCGGCCCTGCCGGAGCCAGTCGGCCTCCTGCGGGTCCTGGGCGCGGACGACGGAGGTCGCACCCGACGCAACGCACACGGGGATCGCGGCGTCCATCTCCTGCGCAGCAGCGACCCCCGGCAGGTCCGACTCGATCAGCAGCATCGCCGCCGCGTCCCGGTCCAGCCCCAGGCGATGGACGTCATCCACGGCGCGGATCGTGAACCGGTCCATGAGCTCCAGGGTCACGGGACCCAAGCCCGCGGCCGTGAGCCCCGCGACCGCCCGGCCCGCCGCGTCGAGCGACGGGAAGAAGGCGATCAGCGTCGCGCGCGGCGGGGGCGCCGGCCGGAGGCGGAGGATCGCCTCCGTGACGAGCGCGAGCGTCCCCTGTGACCCGACGAGCAGCGGGATCAGCCCGTAGCCCGCGACGTCCTTCACGTTCTTGCCGCCGAGGCGGATCAGCGTGCCATCGGCCATGACGACCTCGAGGCCCAGCACCGCGTCTCGCGTGACGCCGTACTTCACGCAGCACAGGCCGCCCGCGTTCGTGCCAAGGTTGCCGCCGATGGTGCACAGCTCGTAGCTGGCCGGGTCCGGGGCGTAGAACAGGCCGCGCTCGGCGACGGCCGCCTTGAGCCGTGCGTTCACGATCCCGGGCTGGGTGGTGACCGTCAGGTTCCCGGCGTCGATCTCGAGGATCCGGTCCATCCGCGTGAACACGATCGTGAGCGCGCCCTCGATGCCCGCCGCCGCGCCGGACAGCCCGCTGCCGGCGCCACGAGCGACGATCGGGACGTCGAACCGGGCACACAGCCGCACGAGCTCGACGACCTGCGCGGTCTCGTCCGGCAGGGCGACCGCCAGCGGGAGACCCGTCGCCAGGTACGCCGTCTCGTCGCGCCGATGGGACTCTCGGTCGGCGAGGTCGGTCAGGAGGCGCATGCCCGGCAGGCGGGCCTCGATCTCGCGCAGGACCGCGGGTCCGTCGCCTCGAACCGTGGCCGCGGCGTCCGCCGCAGTGTCGTGCGCCATGGGGCGCAGTATGGGGCTCCGGGCGGCCCCGGAGTAGGATCAGCCGATGTCCAGGGCCCGTGTCGCTGCTGCCGTCGTCGCCATCGTAGTCGCGGTCGTCATCCTGCCAGGCCCCCTGTCCGCGGCGGCGATGACGCCGATCTCGACGATCCCGCTCGCCGCCGTGACACGGATCGATCCCCCGCCCCTCGCGAACCCCGCTGGATCGATCGCGCCCGCGGCCAGCGCCATCGTCCCGGGGTCCGTCAACAGGACCAGCCTCGCCATCCGGGCGACCTATGCCGTCGCCGTCCGCCTCGCGGTCGCAGCGAGAACCCTGCGCGGCTCGGTCAGCATCACGGCCCGCAACGACTCGGGCGGGGGCATCGACCGCCTCGAGCTCAACAGCGTCATGGCCCCGCTCGGCGGCCTGCGCCTCGGCACGCTGACGGTCGACGGCGTGGCCGTGCATCCCATGATCGATGACCAGACCATCGTGGTCCCGCTGGGCGGCGTGCTCCCCGCGGGTGCCACGACCACCGTCCGGGTCGTCTTCTCGGCGACCCTGCGCTCCAGCCTCACGGGCTCGAACTGGCTGTTCACGCGCACCAACGGGATCGTCGACATGTATCGCTGGATCCCCTGGATCAGCCGTCGGACGCCGTTCGCCCGCCCGAACCACGGCGATCCATTCGTGACGCCGGTGAGCCCGCGGGTGACGCTCCGGATCACGACCGACACCCCGATGCGCTTCGCGTCCACGGGCGCACGGACATCCGTTTCGGCTGACCGGCTCACGACCACGTTCCTCGCCACGAGCGTCCGCGACCTCGTGCTCGCTGCCGCGCCCGATTACCGCACGACGAGCGCCACCGTGGGCGACAACCGCGTCGTCGTCTACTACCGCGCCGGCGCCCCCGCCTCCGCCCTCCTGGCCGCGGCGACGGCGGCGCTGCGGAAGCTCGAGGCGCGCCTCGGCCCCTACCCGTACACGACGCTCAAGATCGTCCAGACCGCCGGTGGCTACGGGATGGAAGGCCCGGGCGTTGCCTGGATCCCGAGCGGCGTGGGCAGCGCAAACCTGACCTACCTCGTGACCCACGAGGTCGCGCACCAGTGGTTCTACGGGATCGTCGGCAACGACCAGGCCCGCGAGCCGTTCGCCGACGAGGCCGCCACGGACTTCGTCGCGCGCTCCGTCCTCGGGCTCCGTCGTGCCTCGCGGTGTAGCTCGACGAGCCTCGACAAGTCGATCTACCGATACTCAGCGACGTGCTACTACGAGCAGGTCTACATCCGCGGTGGCAACCTGCTGGACGACGCGCGCAAGCGGATGGGCTCGACGCCCTTCTGGGCGGCGATCCGGCGCTATCTCGCGGACCATCGCTGGGGGCTCTCGCACACGAGGACGCTCCTGGACGCGCTCGACGCCGCCACGCCACAGGACCTGCGCACGTGGTGGGGTCCGCGCTTCCCGAACATCTACTGACGCCCGAGGGAGAGGCCGATGACCGCCGGTGACCCGCCGGATCCACTCCACGTGCGCCTCGCGACGCCCGCAGACGGGGCCGCGTGCGCCGCGATCTACGAGCCCTACGTGGCCACGACATCGGTCTCGTTCGAGCTTGAGGCACCGACCGGGGACGAGATGGCCGACCGCATCGTGGGCACGGTCGCGCGCTCGCCATGGGTCGTGGTGGAGCTTGGCGGGGTCGTCCGCTCGTACGCGTACGGAACCCGGCACCGGGATCGCGCGGCCTACGACTGGACGATCGAGACGACGGTCTACGTGGACCGCGACCTGCGGGGGCGGGGGCTCGGGCGGGCCGCGATGCGGGCGCTGGTCGCGGTCCTGCGGCTCCAGGGCTTCCACCTCGCAGTAGCGGGGATCACCGCGCCGAACCCGGGCTCGGTTGCCCTCCATCGGTCGCTGGGCTTCGAGCGCATTGGCGAGTTCGGGGCGATGGGCTGGAAGCTCGACGCGTGGCATGGCGTGGAGTGGTTCGCCCTGGAGCTTTCGTCGCGAGATCCGATCCCGGACCCGGTGATCCCACTGCCCGACCTCGTTGGCACACCAGAGCTGGCGGCAGCGCTCGGTGGGCACGGCGGGGCCTGACGCTGCCGGGCCGCCGCGCATGACGACGACCTCAGCGGCGGTCAGCGGCGAGGGCCTGCGGAAACCAGCGCAATGACGGCGGCATGTGCGGGCGCCAGAACCGCCAGCTGGTCACGAGCCACGCGTCGATCACCCGCTCCCTCGCCCCCCACGGGAGGCCGTAGGCGACGCGCAGCCGCTCCGGGAGGAGCCCGATGGACGGGAGCATGAGGATGTCGACGGCGGGCTGCGGGACCAGGTCCAGCAGGCGCACGGCGAGCGGCGCCGCCGGCCCGAGGCGATCTGCCAGGGGCCCGCGCACGACGCCCGAGAGCGGTGGGCGCAGGATCGCGTCGGTGATGTCGCGGGCGGCGGCCGTGGGCTGGATGGGTCCGTCGGGCGCGAGCATCGCGGCCATGTACCCGTCGAACGCGTCGATGTCGTTGGGCAGCAGGGCGTCCGGGATGCCGAACAGGCGGCCGATGGGCCGCGTCTCGTCGTAGAAGCGGGCGCGCACGTCGCTGGTCAGGCGTTCCTGCCATGCATCGACCACGCACAGCGTCGAGTCGATGAGCGTCGCGTGCACCCACAGCGCGATGACCGGGTCGAGCGCCCGGTACGTGGCCCCGTGGCGGGCGGCGGCCGCCGAATCACGCACCGGGCCGGTCACCGCGGCATGCATGCGATTGAGGCGCGCGATCTCGGCCCGGGCGGCGGGTCCGCTGCCGTACACGATCCGCAGGTATGAGCGCAGCGTCCCTGCGAGCCGGCCCCACGCGTCGGCGCGGAAGTTGGAGTGCTGGGCGACGCCCTCGGCGACGATCGGGTGCCCGACCTGGAGGAGCAGGGCTCGCGGACCGGCGCCGAGGAGGAGCGCCGCCTCACGGTTCAGCCGCCATCCCTCGGAGCCCGGGCCGTACAGCCCGCCGAGGTCCGCGCGGGTAGCGGGCGTCAGCGGTCGCTGGGGCGTCGTCCGACCACCCACCACGCCGCCGGGAAGACGGCCGCAGCGGCGAGCAGCTTCGCGGTGTCAACGAGGATGAACGGCACGAGGCCAAGCTCGATGGCCTTGCCCGCCGACACGTTGAGCGCAACCGCGAGCCACGGGACGCCGATGGCGTAGATGATCGCCGTTCCGATTGCCGTCGCGCCGATTGCACCGCCGATCCTGCGGTCCCAGCCGAGCTCCGCGAGGCGGCCGACGACCGCCGCCGCGACGATGAAGCCGACGAGATAGCCGCCACTGGCGGCCCAGATGACCGACAGGCCACCCTTACCCTCCGCGAAGAACGGGAGCCCGACGACGCCCAGGAGCACGTACAGGAGCGCCGCGGCACCGCCGCGCTTCAGCCCCAGTGCGCCACCGACCACGAGCACGCCGAAGTTCTGGAGCGTGATGGGGACCGGATTGCCCGGGATCGGGATCGAGAGCTTGGCCGTGAGGAAAATCAGGGCGGCGCCCGCCACGACCAGCAGCACGTGCCGCAGCCGGGGGGAGACGCGCTCACCGACGCGGATCGGGACGAGGAAGTCTCCGATGGTCAGGCCCTTCTCGGTCGCGGGCACTCGCGTGAGTGACGGGATCGCGTAGGACATCGGTCTCCTCGGGTGCCGGCAGGTCGTCACGGCATTGCGCGGAGTCTAGCAACCGGGATCGATCGCCACCAGCGCCGAACGGCCCGCCCCGGGGCGATCGGCGTCACAGGCGCGCGGCCCGGCTACTCGGCCGGGCGCGGCCGGCTACTCGCCGCGGACGGCCGCCACGATCGAACGCTGCCCTGCGAGCCGGGCGGGCTGCGCCGCCGCCAGCATCGCGAGGACGACGCCCAGCACGAGGGCCAGCCCGATGGTGGCCCACGGCAGCTGGATCCCGATGTCAAGGCGCCCGCCCCCGGTCCCCACCAGCAGCACCCCGATCAGGGCCCCGGTCGCCGCACCGACGACCCCGCCGATCGCCCCGAGGATGCCAGCCTCAACGAGAACGGACCGCCACACCTGGCGCCGGCTCATCCCGGCTGCACGGAGCATGCCCAGCTCACGAACCCGCTCCCACGTGTCCATCGAGAGCGTGTTGACGATGCCCAGCGCAGCCACGACGACCGCGGCAAGCGCGAGGAGGTCCAGCAGGCCGAACACGCGGTCGAGCGCGTCGCCCACGGCGCCCTCCACCTCCGAGATCGGGGATGCGGTGAGCGCGAGCTGCGTCGCGAGCTCCGCCACCGCGGCCGAGGCCCCGACCTGCCTCGCCGGGTCGAACCGGACGGCGAACGCGTCGGCGCCCTGGACGCCGAACACCTCGAGCGCGTCCGACCAGCCCACGAGCGCCGTCTCGCCGGAACGGCCGGGGAACGAGCGGTCGACGATGCCTGCGACGCGCAGCTCAACGAGACCTGTCTCGGTCGCGACCGCCAGCGTGTCCCCAAGCCCCACGCCCAGCCGTTCGGCGCGCGAACGCGGCAGGATCACCGCCCCGCCCGCGTCGATGGCCGCGAAGGCAACGTCGCGCGTACCCGCGGTGAACGTGAGTCGCCCGTCGCGGTTGAACGCCGCGCCGTCGATGGCCGTCGCCTCCAGGCGCGTGCCGTTGAACGCGAGGTCGAAGCTCGCGATCGGGGTGGCCAGGGTGACACCGTCGATCGCCGCGAGGTCCTGCTCGACGCCACCGTCCCCGACCGGGGCCGGTGCGATCGCCGTGAGGATCTCGTCGCCCGGGACCACTTCGGTGAGCCAGGCCGTGGCCGCGACGCGCGCGTTGGCAGCAACGGACCCGAGCGCCACAAGCATCGCCAGCCCCACGACGAGCGAGCCGACCGTCAGCGTGGTTCGTCCGCGGTCGCGGGCGATCGCGGCGCGCGCCAGGCGCTCCTCGAGCCGCAGGAACGCGCCGAAGGGCAGCCCGGCGATCCGGCCCAGCGGGCCGAGGAGGACGGGCGTGAGCAGGACGGCGAACAGGAGGATCGCGTACACCGCGGCGGTCCGCAGGACGCCACCGGCGGTGCCCCCGCCGACGGGGAGCAGCAGGATCGCCAGCGCTCCCACGGCGACGATCACCACGATCAGCCATGACGTGTGGGCGCGCACCGTGGAGCCGGGATCGCCGCGCACGCGGAGCGCGGTCACGGGGCTCACGCCCGCGGCCCGGCGGGCGGGCTCCAGCGCGGCAACGACCGTGATGACCAGCCCGGCAGCGAAGCCCGAGAGCAGGACGGCGGGAGTGATCGACGGTCCGTCGAGGTTGACGGACCCGGACGCCCGCAGCCACCCGGCGGCAAGCTCGGCGAGCAGGATGCCGAGCACCAGGCCTGCGGCAGACCCGGCGGTCCCGAGCAGCAGTGCCTGCGCGAGGACGACCCGGATGACCTGTAGCCGGCCGGCGCCGGCGGCACGCAGGAGGCCCAGCTCACGGATCCGCTCCACGACGGTCATCGCGAGCGTGTTGAGGATCAGGAAGGCGGCAGCGAACAGCGTGATCGCCGCCAGCAGCGCCATCGTCGCCCGGATGTCGGCCGTGGACGCGCGCAGCGACGCGGCGATGTCGCGCGGCGCGGACAGGACGTACGGCTCGCTGACGCCCGACGCATCGAGCCCCGCGGTCACGCCGTCGACGCTCGCGCCGGCGGCCAGCACCACGTCGATGCGGGTGAGCCCGGTCAGCGTGTCGAGGGCCGGTGCAGGCTCGCCATCGGGCGTTGCAAGCATCACCGCGGTCAGCAGCGGGACGACGACGGTCCGCCCGGATGCGCCCAGCGCCGGGCCGTCCCCTGCCAGCACGCCGACGATGCGCACCCGCAGCGGCGCGCCTGCGCCGAGGATCGAGAGCTGGTCGCCCACGTCGAGCGCCTCGTCGGCGGCGAGCCGCTCCGTGATCAGCGCGGCCGGTTCGTCCAGCGCGGTGAGCGCGGCGCCACGCACGAGATCGAGGTCGCGGACGCGCGGCTCCTTGCCGGGGTCGATGCCGAGGATCGTGACGGGCTGGGTGGAAGCAGCCTGGCGGCCGGGGTCCGGCGCGAGATACGTCCGCCTCTCGATCGCCGGGGCGGTGAGCGCGATCCCGGGCACGCCGTCGATCGCCTGGAGCGTCGCCCCGGACAGGCCGGACTCCGCGAACGCCGTCACGCGCAGGTCCGCGCGCCCGACGAGCGAGTCGACGGTCCGCTCGATCGAGGCGTCGAGGCCCGCGTTGACCGCCAGCGCGGCGACGAGCACCGCGACCCCGATCGCGACCCCGAAGATGGTGAACAGGCTGCGGGTCGGGCGCGCGACGACGCTCCGCCACGCGTACGGCATCAGGCCGCGCATGCCGGGCTAAAGCCCCAGCTGCGCCAGGCGCGCGATGAGCGGAGCCGCCGCGTGGTCGTCCCGGCGCCCCAGCACGATCTCGTCCTGGATCTGCCCGTCGAGGACGACGAGGACCCGGTCGGCGTACGCGGCGGCCTTCGCGTCGTGGGTCACGAGCACGATCGTCTGGCCCCGGTCGACGCAGGTCCGCCACAGGGCGTCGAGGATGTCGATGCCAGTCCTGAAGTCGAGGTTGCCCGTCGGCTCGTCGGCGAACAGGAGTGCCGGCCGAGTGACGATCGCGCGTGCCACGGCGACACGCTGCTGCTCCCCCGCGGACAGCTGGTCGGGACGATGGCGCTCCTTGCCCGTGAGGTCCACCAGCGCGATCGCATCGCGGACGCGGCCAGCGAGGTCGCCCGACCGCGGATCCTGCCCCGCGATGGTGAACGGGAGGCCCACGTTCTCGACGACGTTGAGCAACGGGACGAGGTTGAACGACTGGAACACGAAGCCCGTCCGTTCGCGACGCAGCCGCGTGGCCTGGTCGTCGGAAAGGCGGCTGATCGCCTCGCCCTCGAGGAACACCTCGCCCGCGGTGGGCCGGTCCAGGCCGCCGAGGAGCTGGAGCAGCGTGCTCTTGCCCGAGCCCGACGGGCCCATGAGCGCAACGAGCTCGCCGGGCATCACCTGGAGGCTCACGCCGCGGACCGCCTCGACGATCTCGCCCGGAAGCCGGTACTGCTTGGTAAGCGCACGCGCCTCGAGGATGGGCGCCGGGGCGGGCGCGGCATTGGCCGTCGCTGCGGATGGGGCGTGCGGGTCGGGTGCCGTGGGCGACTGCAGGGTCATGCGGCTCGATGGGCTCCGGTTCGAGGTGCTCGCGATGGGCGCGCGGGGCGAGCGCGTTCGGTCTGTACCGTAGCGGTGCGGTCTGGTGCAGTCACCGGCCCGATGGTCCTGCCCAACGGGCGGACCCAGCGGCGGTCAGGTGCCGAAGAACTGCGCGGTGATCGACTGGAGGATCGAGTCGACGAGGCCAAGCGGCGCCGGCTGGTCGGTGATCCGGAGCTGGCCGGGCGGGACGACACCGGTGGGCGGGTTCGCCCGCGGCACCTCGGTAGGCTCGGCGGTCGGGCTCGGCGTCGGCTGCGCCGTTGGCGGGGCGCTTGGCGAGATCGTCGCCTCGGGCGTCGGGGACGGGGTGGCCACGGGCACCGGCGTGGACCGGTCGGGCTTCGGGGTCGGGCGCGGGGTGGTCCTGGCAGTGGGCTCGGGCGTCGGCTTGTCGGGCTTCGCCGTCGGCCTCGGGGTCGGCCTCGGGGTCGGCCTCGGCGTGGGGCGTGGCGTGGGCTTTGCCGTCGGCCCCGGGGTGGGCCTGGGCGTCGGCGAGGGCGCGGTGGAGCACTTGTCCGCGAACAGGACGGTCCACATGAACGTGTCGCCGGTCGTCTTGTAGGCGCCCACGGCGACCACGTCCCAGGCCTTGCCCATGATGTTGGCGCGGTGCCCGGACGAGTTCATGAACTGGTCGAAGACCCACTTGGTCGCGTCCTCCTCGGAGGCGCCCTTCCAGCTCACGGTCCCGATATTCTCGCCGGCGACCTTGAAGCAGTAGCTGTACTTGTGCTGCATGTACCAGAAGACGTTGTGGTCGGTGCCCTCGATCGTGTGCGAGAAGTAGTCGCGGTCGATCATGTCCTGACTGCGCCACCGCGCGATCGTGCGCAGGGCGGTGTCCAGCTTGAGCGACCGGAGACCGGCCGAGGCGCGCGCCTGGTTCTGGACGGAGATCAGCTGGGACTCGGAGCTGCTGCTGAACGTGTTCGCGTCCCAGCCCAGCGCATTGCGCGGGATGGCCAGCAGCCCGAGGGCCGTCACGCCGAACGCGAGGGCGACGAGGAGGGTCAGCCGCCGGGGTCCGGCGAGCGGGGCGAGCAGGCGCAGGGCGAGGGTCCGGGTCATGCGGCGTCCGATGTCCGTGCAGGCGCCGGCTGGGAACCGGCTTCGTCCCCATCGTCACCCGCGAGCGCGAACCCATCCCCGGCGCAATGGTCCCGACCGGACCTGACCGGGGTACCAGTTTCGACACCGGACCGCACCTCACCACCCACGACCGCACCGGCGCAAACGCCGAGGGCGCGACGGATCACGAATCCGGTACACTCCGCTGGCCCTGCGCGGCGCGGCGTCCGCCCCGGGCGACTCTTGGTGGCCTTAGCTCAATCGGCAGAGCACTGGATTGTGGCTCCAGAGGTCACGGGTTCGATCCCCGTAGGCCACCCCAAGATCCTCTCCCCGGCGGTCAGACGGTCGCCCGCGCCGCTGCCGGGCCGGTCGCTCCTGCTCCAGCGTCCGGCGCGGGATCCGCCTCGTCGCCGATCCGGCCGTCGAACAGCGCGCCCAGCGCGTCCACCGTCAGCAGCCGCGTATCGGTGACCGTCCACGCGGCGCCCGGCAGGTCCGTCCCCACGCCCACCGCGACCATCCGCGCGGCACGGATCGCGTCGATCCCGGCCCGGGCGTCCTCGATGCCGGCGCAATTCTCGAACCGGATGCCGAGCTGCTCCGCGGCGGACAGGAAGATCTCGGGGTCGGGCTTGCCCTTCACGAGCGCGGCCGGGTCCACGATCACGTCTACCAGCTCGCGGATGGCCAGCCGCTCCACGACGTCCCACACGTTGTGGCTCATCGATGCGATCGCCGTCCGGATCCCGCGCGCCCGCAGGTCGCGCAGCAGCTCCCCGATGCCCGGCAGGAGGTCGGCTGGCGTGATCTGCTCGACGAGCTCGCGGAAGTATGCGTTCTTGCGCTCCGCAAGCCGTACCCGGTCGGCGAGATTCGCCGCGTGGCCCGCGTTGTCGAGGATGATCTGGAGGCTCTCCATCCGGCTGACACCCTTGAGCCGCTCGTTGAGCTCCCGGTCGAACGGGATCGAGACCTCCGAGGCGAGGCGCTGCCAGGCGCGGAAGTGATGCTCCGCGGTGTCCGTGATGACGCCGTCCAGGTCGAGCACCACGGCCTCGAGCCGCGGGGCCATGTCGATCGTGACCGGCGAGCCGGCGCGCACCGTGAGCGGGCGGCCGAAGTGGTGGATCTCCCGTTCGTCGCCAGCCTCCAGCGCGTACGTCGTCGTGTCGCGGGTCATCGTCACGTGGAGCAGCGCATCCCCAAGCCGGAGCCGGAACGCCAGCGTCGTCCATGCGGCCGGCAGCCGGGGCGAGAACGCAACCCGACCATCATCGTCGCGCAGCCCGCCGAAGCCCACCACGAGCGACACCCAGGATCCCGCCATCGCCGCGACGTGGACGCCATGCGAGACGTTGCCGTTGACGTCGTCAAGGTCCATCCGCGCCGTCTGGAGGAAGTAGCGGTACGCCGGCCCGTCGTAGCCGAGCTCCGCCGCCGCAACGCTCTGGATGCACGGCGAGAGCGACGAATCGCCGGTCGTCAGCGGGTCGTAGTAGTCGAAGTTGCGCTTCTTCTCCGCCGTCGAGAACTGGCTCCCGAGGAGCACCTGGGCGAGGACGATGTCGGACTGCTTGAGCACCTGGTGGCGGTAGATCACCAGCGGGTGGTAGTGCAGGAGGAGGGGGTAGTGATCGGGCGGCGTCCCGGTGAAGTCCCAGGGGGCGCGATCGAGGAACGAGTCGTCCTGTGCGTGGACGCCGAAGGTCGGGTCGCGCGGGATCCGCATCAGTTCCGCCGCCCGATGCCACTCGGCGACCTCGGCCTCGGTCAACCCGATGGACGTGGCGAGGGCGGTCCAGGCCGGCGTGTCGAGCACGAGCTCGCCAGCGAGCCGGGCCGCATACCGCAGGTGAGCGCGAGCCATGAGGTTCGTATAGCCGTTGTTGTTGACGAGCGCCGTGTACTCGTCCGGCCCGGTGACCTCGTTGATGCAGAACGCGCCGCCCTGGGCCGGGATGTAGTCGCCGAGGTCCGCCCACAGTCGCGCGGTCTCGAACACGACCTCCGCGCCACCCTCGAGGAGCAGCGAGCGGTCGCCGGTCGCGGCGACGTAGCCCGCGATCGCGTAGGCGATGTCCGCGTTGATGTGGTACTGCGCGGTCCCCGCAGGAAAGTACGCCGACGCCTCCGCGCCACCGATGGTCCGCCACGGGTACAGCGCCCCGCGCTGGCTCATCTCGGTCGCCCGCGCCCGCGCCTGGTCGAGCATGGAGCAGCGGTAGAGGAGCAGCGAGCGTGCGATGTCGGGCTGGGTGTAGGCGAAGAACGGGAGGGCGAAGATCTCCGTGTCCCAGAAGTAGTGGCCCTCGTAGCCCTCGCCGGTGAGGCCCTTCGCAGCGAGGCTCGTGCGCCCGTCGCGACCGGCGGACTGGAACAGGCTGAACAGGTTGAACCGGACGCCCTGCTGCAGGGCCCCGTCGCCCTCGATTTCGACGTCAGACACGCTCCAGAAGCGGTCGAGGACGGCGAGCTGCTCCGCGACGAGCCCCTCGAACCCCACCCCGCGAACCTCAACAAGCGCTGCGCGCGCGCTCGCTACGAGCGCTTCCTCGGGCACGTCGAGCGACGTCGCATAGGCGAGCATCTTGGTCAGGCCGAAGGTGCCGCCGGGCGGCAGGGCGACGTCCACCGTGAGCGTGACGCCATCCTCCTCGGCCACCGACGACGTGCGCGCCGTGCGCCGGACCGCGTCGCCGCCGTGGAGCACGTGCTCCGCTGCGGCGACGATCGCGAGCCGGGTGTTGCCGGTCCGCTGGACCACGGCGCCCCACGTGCCGGACGCCTCGCGATGGATGGTTCGCAGGGCGCCCTCGGGCAGGTGTGCCCCAACGCGCGGGTCGTCCGACACCTCCTGGTTGCGAACCCGCGCGTTGATCCGGGAGACGATGCGCAAGGGGGCGGTCCCTTCGAGCACCGTGACCTGGAGGTCGATGGCGGCGATGCTCGGACGCGCGAGCGACACGAGCCGCCGGCTGGCGACCTCGACTGCGGTGCCGCCGGGCGCGCGCCAGCGGACGGTTCGCGACAGGACGCCGGTCCGGAGGTCCAGCGAGCGCTCGTACGCCTCGATGGTGCCCGTTGCGAGGTCCAGTGGCTCGGCGCCGACGAACAGCTGGATCCGCTTCCCGTCGGCGACATTGAGGAGCACCTGGTGGTTGCGCGCGTAGCCGTACGCGAGCTCGCCGTAGGCGATCGGCGTCTCCTCGTAGAAGCCGTTGACGTAGGTCCCGTGGACGACGTTGCCGGCATCCTCCTCGAGGTTGCCCCGCAGGCCGAGGTGCCCGTTCGCAAGCGAGAAGATCGTCTCGTTCCGGGCCGCTTCGGCCGACTCGTAGCTGACCTCCCGGATGCGCCAGGCGTCGACCGGGTAGAGCGGTCGCTGGTCGGTGCTCGGCATCGGCTTCCAGGTCAGCCCTTGACCGAGCCGCCGACGATCCCCCGCACGAAGTAGCGCTGGAGCCCCAGGAAGACGGCAAGCGGGACGGCCATCGTCACGAACGCCGCCGCGGCGAGGAACTGCCAGCCGCCACCGAGCGAGCTCACGAGGTTCGAGACGACGATCGTGAGCGGCGCGTTGTCGGGGTTCTGCGCACCGAGGTAGATGAGCGCCACCAGCAGGTCGTTCCAGACGAACAGGAACTGGAAGATCGCGAGCGCCGCGATCGCCGGGACGGTCATCGGCAGGGCGAGCCGGAAGAAGGCGGTCACGGGGCTGGCGCCGTCGATCGCGGCGGACTCGAACACCTCGCGCGGCAGTTCGCCCATGAAGTTGCGCAGCAGGAAGATCGCGAACGGGAGCCCGTAGCCCGTGTGCGCGAGCCAGACGGCGAGGAACGACCCGGCAATGTTGAACCCCTTCGGGCCGTAGAGCTGGAGGATCGGGATGAACGTGGACTGCAGCGGGACGACGAGCAGCCCCACGACGAAGATGAACAGGATGTCACGGCCCGGGAAGCTCATCCACGCGAACGCGTAGGCCGCGAACGCCGCGACCATGATCGGGATGATCGTCGCTGGGATCGAGATGAACAGGCTGTTGACGAAGCCCGCCGAGATGTTCTGCTGGGCCAGGACGTGGGCGTAGTTGTCGAGCGTGAACTGGGACGGGCTGAAGATCGCCGTCCACCACCCGGACTGGGTCAGTGCCTCAGGGGGCCGGAACGAGTTCACGAGCAGGCCGATCGTCGGGATCAGCCACACGACCACCAGGAACACGATGACCAGGTGGATCGGCAGCCGGCGCACGAAGCCCGGAACGCGGCTGGCCCGCTCCTGGCCAGCGGTCGCGGTGACCGGTGCGGTGGTCATCGGATGGCCTCCTGGGCGCGGAACCGTCGGATGTTGATCGCCATGACCGGGATGATCGCGAACAACAGGATCACGGCGATCGCGCTGGCCCGGCCCGGGTTCCCGAAGTCGTACAGCTGCTTGATCATCTGGAAGGCGACGACCTGGGTGTCGAAGTTGCCGCTGGTCATGACGTAGACGACGTCGAATGACTTGAGCGCGGTGATGATCATGGTGGTCGTCACGACGGCGATCGTCGGCGCGAGCAGCGGCAGCGTGATCCCACGGAACAGCTGGCGCTCGTTCGCGCCGTCGACGCGGGCCGCCTCGAGCAGCTCCGGGTTGATGCCCTTGAGCGCCGCCGACAGGATGACCATCGCGAAGCCGGTCCACATCCAGGCCATCACCACGACGAGCAGGATCGTGTTCAGGGCGTAGTCGGAGACCTGGACCCAGGCGACCGGCGCGATGCCCACCGTCCCGAGCGCTGCGTTGAGCGTCCCGACCTGCGGCTCCGGCGGGGTCCGGTAGTCGTACATGAACGTCCAGATCACACTCGCCGCGACCATGCTGATCGCGAGCGGCACGAAGATCACCGACTTGGCGACGGTCTCGTAGCGGACGCGGTCCACCAGCAGTGCGACCAGGAGGCCAACCCCGACGGTGATCGCTGTCAGCGCGACGAGCCAGATGAGGCTGTTGCGGAGTGCGATCAGCGAGGCGTCATTGGTAAAGAACCACGTGTAATTGTCGATCCCGATGAACGCCGTGCCTGCCTTGTTCTGGAGGCTGCGCACGAACGTCCCGACGGTCGGGTAGACGAGGAATACGGCCAGGAACGCAAGCGCCGGGGCCAGCCACAGCCACGGGCGGAGACGCGGTCGAATGCGCTGGCCGACGAATCGCAGCACCTGCTCGGTCAGCCAGATGTAGCCGACGAGCACCGCGGGAACACCGACCACGACGATGATCGCGGTCACCAGGCGGGGGTCCATGCTCCCTCCCTCGGAGATGGGCTGGATGACGGGCGGCCCGAAGGACCGCCCGTCATTGAGGAGGAGCTACCTACTGGGCATATGCGTCGGCCTGGGTCTTGTCGAGATCCGCGAGGATCGCGTCAAGCTGGTCCGGGTGGCCGGCGTACTTCACGATGGCGGACCAGAACGCGTTGTTCATGGCCGTGGGCATCAGGTCCGATGCATCGAACACGAACACCTTGGCGTTCTGGAGCAGCGCGGCGGACCGCTTGCTGATGTCGTCGGGGTAGCTGGTGGCGTTCTTGTTGGCCGACAGGGCCCCTCCCGCCTTGACCCAGATGTCCTGGGCCTCGGCTGTCACGAGGTAGGCCATGAGGGAGCGTGCTGCCGGCGTGTCGTGGAACATGCCGAACAGGTCGCCCGCGCCCTCGACGGCGCCCGTGTACGCCGGGTTGATGTCCGGGAACGGGACGAAGTCGTAGTCGGTGCCGGCGGCGGCGGTCTTGAACCCGCCAAGGCCGGTGATGAACGACGCCTGGTGCAGGAACAGACAGCCGGGCGGCGTCTTGAACAACGGGTCGCCCGCGTTGGCGAAGTTCGTCGCGTTGACGGTGGTGCTGCCGCCGTAGCTGCCGGCCACGACGTCACCGAACGTCTGGAAGGCGGCCTTGATGGCCGGGTCGGTCCACTTGGTCTTGCCAGCCCACCAGGAGTTGTAGACGTCTGGGCCGGCCTGGCGAAGGACGATGTCCTCGATCCAGTCGGTGCCCGGCCAGCCCGATGCGGCGCCGGACTCGATGCCCAGGCACCACTCGGCGGTTGCCTTGTCCTTGTTCGCGGTGGCCAGCGCCTGCAGGGCGTCCCACGTCGCGGGGGCGCCAGCGGCCACGTCGACCGTCTTCGGGTTGTACCAGATCAGGCCCTTGACGGCGGTCTTGATGAACACGCCGACGAGCTTCCCATTGACGGTGCCGAGGTCCACGAGCGGCTTGGCCGTCTCGGACGTGTACGTCGCGCTGTCGAGCACCCCGCCGAGGTCGACGAGGCTATCGGCCCATTCGGTCATCTGGCCCGGGCCCGGGAGGCCGGCGAGGTCGGGCAGGACGCCCGACGCGACACCGGTCGTGAGGACCGTGTTGAGGTCGCGGGTGCCGGTGTACTTCACCGTCGCGCCTGTCTGCGTCTCCCAGGGCTTGACCATCGCGAGGAATGCGTCCTGCTCCGTGCCGCCCCAGGTGCCGATCACGGTCACGCTCTGGCCGGTGAGCGACTCACCGGACGGCGATGCCGCATCGCTGGAGGCGGGCGCGGACGCGGCGGGCGCACTGCCAGACGGGCTGGCGGGGCTCGCGGTCGCGGTGGTGGTGCCCCCGCATGCCCCGACGACGAGCGCGATCGCGGCGATCGCGGTTGCCGTCCGGGCGCCAAGGCTTCGTGTGCGTTCGATCACGTGTTGAGCTCCTCCTGTGTCCTTGGTGTCGTCCATTGGTGCTCGGGGTCCTGCATGGCCCTCCAGTGCGTCAGCGGCGGGCGGCCGTGGAGTCGCGGACGACGAGCTCCGTGGGGAGCAGGGTCCGCTCGCTCCCGGCCCGCCCGGCCAGTCGTTCGACGAGTGCCCGACCGGCGGCGGCCCCGAGGGCTCTCGCCGGCAGGCGGATCGTCGTGAGCGGTGGATCGAAGTGGCGGGCAAGCGGGATGTCATCGAAACCGACGACGGACAGGTCCGCGGGCACCCGGCGGCCAGCCTCTCGGGCGGCCCGCAGGGCGCCGAAGGCCACGATGTCGCTGGCGACGAAGACGGCGGTGACATCCGGCGCGTGGACGAGCAGGTCCTGCATCGCGGTCCAGCCGCTGGCGGCGTCGAAGGCGCCCTGGACGACGAGCGCGGGTGCGAATGCAACGGCCGCGGCGTCGAGCGCGTCGCGGTAGCCCGCGAGCCGGTCCGCGGCGGCCGTGTAGGCGAGTGGCGCATTCGTGATGCAGCCGATCCGCCGATGGCCGAGCTCGAGCAAGTGCTCGACGGCAGTCCGAGCGCCGGCCCGGTTGTCGACGTCCACGCTGGGCACCGCGAGCGACGGCAGCGAACCCTGGACGATGATCGGGAAGCCCTCGTTGACGAGCGCCACGAGCTCCTCGTCGTCCGAGCGCGGGCCGCTGACGATGAGGCCGTCCACCCGCTGGGAGTTCACGAGGTCGCGGTAGTGGCCGCCGTCGGGCGACAGCGGCTCCAGGAGCACGCGGTAGCCGCCGAGGTGCGCCTCCGACCCGATCCCGAACAGCGTCTCCGCGAGCAGCGCGTCCACGGACACCTGGTCCGGTGACTGACGGAGGACGAGGCCGATCGTGTGCGAAGCACCGCCTGCGAGCGCGCGCGCGGCGCCGTGCGGGTGGTAGCCGAGCTCCCGGGCGGCGTCCTCGACGCGCCGTCGCGTCTCCTCGGAGATGCCGGCACCGGGGCGCCCGTTGAGGACGAAGGACACCGTCGTGCGCGACACCTCGGCTCGCGCGGCGACGTCCGCGCTGGTTGCCCGCTGTCGACGCTGTGCCACGATCCCTCCGGCCGGAACCATCGGTTCCGGGCTCCTCCAGAGACTGACTAACTCGCGTTAGTAACGCGCATTATGCGCGTCGGGATCAGCCCGTCAAGCCCCGGCGCCGCCGCCAGCAGTGGGTCCGGCCGCGGACTACGCCGCCGCACCTGCGGGCGACTGAGGGAATGCGGGCGACAGCCCGGCGCCTCTCGCTACTCGGCCGCGTCGAGGCGATCCGCGAGGACTTCCGCGAGGTGGCGGGCGCGCCGCCCGTCGAGGAACGCGATCTGCGTCCGGCAGCTGAAGCCGTCGGCGAGGATCGTCGTGGCGGGGTCCGTGGCCCGGAGCGCAGGTAGGAGCTGGAGCTCCGCCACGTCACGCGAGATCCGTTCGTGGCCCGCCTCCGCGCCGAAGTTGCCCGCCAGGCCGCAGCACCCCGACAGGATCGTCGTCGGCTCGATGCCGGCCTCGGCCATCACGCGCGCGTCTGCCGACCCGCCGAGGACCGCCTGCTGGTGGCAATGCGGCTGCACGAGGGCCCTGACGGGCTCGCCGCCCGGCGGGCGATAGCCGACCGAATCCAGCAGCTCCGCGAAGGTGGTCACGCGGCTCGCGAGGGCCCGCGCCCTCGGATCTTCGGGCAGCAGCTCCACCATGTCCCGCCGCAGCGCGGCCGCACACGACGGCTCCAGCACCACGACCGGGTCCGTGCCAGTCGCGAGCTCGGGTGAGGCCAGGGTCCGCCGGATCACGCCGCGCGCCGCGTCCAGCTGTCCGGTGGTGATCCAGGTCAGGCCGCAGCAGACCGCGCCCCCGGGGAGCGCGACGTCGAAGCCCGCATCCGCAAGGACCCGTGTCGCCGCTTCGCCGACCTCGGGTGAGAGGTGGTTCGTGAACGTGTCCGGCCACAGCACCACCTGGCCTCGATATGGTTCGGCCGGCCGCGGATGGACGAACCCGGCGACGAACGTCCGAGCCGCCAGCCGCGGCACGCGTCGCTCCCCGGCCATCCCCGCCGCCAGCGCGAAGGCCCGCCGGGTCGGCGCGAAGCCCATCAGCGCATTCGCGATCCGGGCCCCCGCCGGCACGCGCCGCGTCAGCCGCAGCCAGGACGGGAGCCTGCCCAGGACGTAGTGCGAGCGGGGCCGGAGCCGGCCGCGGTAGTGGTGGTCGAGGAACTCGGACTTGTAGCTCGCCATGTCCACGCCGGTCGGGCAGTCGGTGAGACATCCCTTGCACGACAGGCACAGGTCCAGCGCGTCGCGGACCTCCGGGGATCGCCAGCCATCCTCCGCGAGCGACCCTGCGACCATCTCCTGGAGAAGCCGCGCCCGGCCACGGGTGGAGTGCCGCTCGTCGCCCGTCGCCCGGAACGACGGGCACATCAGCGCGGCACCCTGGTGCGACACGCAGCGCCCGATCCCGATGCACCGCTCCACCGCCTGGCGGAGGTCTCCATCGTCTGCGTCGTAGGCGAGGGATGGCTCGAGCTGCAGGAGCGTCGGCCGGGGGCGGCGCAGGTCCGCTGTGAGCGACGCAGGCGAGACGATCACGCCAGGGTTGAGCAGGTTGCGCTCGTCCCAGATCGCCTTCCACGCCCCGAAGGCCTCGATCAGGGCCGGGCTGAACTGGCGCCCCAGGAGCTCGCTCCGCGCCCGCCCGTCGCCATGCTCCCCGCTCAGCGTCCCGCCGTGGGCCACGACGAGGTCGGCGCCCGCCTCCATGAACGACCGGAGGCGGTCGACACCGCCGGGCCGGTCCAGCCCGAAGCCGACCCGGAGGTGAATGCACCCCTCGCCGAAGTGGCCATACGTCGTGCCCCGCAGGTCGTGGGCCCGGAGCAGGTCCTTGAGGGCCGCGAGGTATGCCGCGAGCCGATCCGGTGGGACGGCCGCGTCCTCGAACCCTGGCCAGGCGGGTGTCCCGTCGGCGAGGCGGGCTGATCGGCCGGCCCCATCCTCGCGGACGCGCCACAGGACGGCCTGGGCGGCCGGGTCCTCGATGACCGTTGCCCACTGGTCATCGGTCGCCCGGCCCAGCGACGTTGCGAGCCGGCCGGCGTGCTCGCGCATACCCGGTGCGTCGTCACCGCCGACCTCTACCAGCAGCCACGCACCGCCACGCGGGAGGAGGCCGGGATCGCGCCAGTCGAACACGAGGTCCGCCGTCAGGCTCTCGACGGTGAACGGTGCCTCGGTAAGGAGCGACGGGACGGCGGCGGCCGCCTCGACGTCGTCCGCGAAGGCCAGGACGAGGAGGCCACGGGCGGTCGGCGGCGCAACGAGCCGCAGGGTCACGCTGGAGACGACGGCGCAGGTGCCCTCGCTGCCGGTCAGCGCACGGGCGACGTCGAAGCCCCGCTCCGGGAGGAGCCAGTCGAGGCCGTAGCCCGAGACCCGGCGCGGCCACGGCTGCAGCTCGGCGCGGAGGAGGTCCGCGTGGGCGCCGAAGAACGCCCGGACCCGGGCGTCGATCCGCGGGCCAAGGGCGTCCGTGGTGACCTGCTTGCCGTCCACGGTGACGAGCCCCAGGCCCAGGACGTTCTCGGCCGTGGTACCCCAGCGCACCGAGTGGGACCCACATGCGTTGTTGCCCACCATGCCGCCGACAGTGCACCGGCTGTGCGTTGACGGGTCCGGGCCGACGCGGAGCCCGTGACGGGCGACGGCCCCGTTGACGTCGTCGAGGACCGTGCCCGGGAGGACGGTGGCCGTGCGCGCCTCGGGGTCGATCCGCTCGATGCCGTGCAGGTGTCGCGCGATGTCCACCACGAGGCCGGGCCCGATCGCATTCCCGGCGATGCTCGTCCCGGCACCGCGCATCGTCAGCGGGACGCCTGCCTCGGCGGCAAGCGCGACCACCGTCGCGAGTTCGTGGACGGTCCGCGGCGCGACGACGCCCTCCGGGAGCACCCGGTAGTTCGAAGCGTCCGAGGCATACAGCGCGCGGATCTCGCGATCGCCCCGGACCTCGCCCCGGATCGACGCCCGGAGGCGCGGCAGGAGCTCGGTCATGGCGGCGCGCGTGACGGGATCGACGGCGGCGACGATCGGCCTGGCCTCCGGCTTCGAAAACGGTCCCCCAAGCCTACGGGATGCGATTCGCCGCCGTGGGTCATGCGCGGGGCGGGGGGTGGCACCCCCTCTCGTTCGGGCCGTGTCGCGCGGCCGCGACGTTGTGCGCCAGGCGGCCAGCGACGCTGTCAGCGAGGGCGGTCGGAAGGCGTGCGCCAGGGATGGTCCGGGCGTCGTCGGCGCGGGCCGGGCGCGGTCGGGCGCCGGGCCGGTCGATCGCGCGGCGGCGCGGGCCGGGCGCGGTCGTGCGGCTCCCTCATGCACCTGCGACTGATATCGCTGAACGCCACGTACGACAGCGGCGCGGAAGGCGGGTTTGGCCGCGCGGCCGCGCGGGGCCCCTCGTCGGGTAAGTCATCGATGCATGACGGTGGCAGGGCGTGGGCGTGGGCGTGGCGGGGTGGCGGGGTGGCCGGCTGACATATCCCGGGCACCGGCGCCGCTGCGGGAGGGTTGACGCCGCGCTGCCCCAATGGATAGTTGCACGTGCAACCTCTTGCACCGAACAGGAACGAAACGCCATGCCGGCTGTCACCGTCGACGACATCACCGTCCTCCCCCGCATCCCGGTCCCCGACTCGATGGTGGCCCGCCAGCGGCCGGTCCGCGGCCTGACCAACGCACCACGTGGCTTCGAGGGCGAGGGTTTCCCGGTACGGCGCGCGTTCGCGGGCGTCCTCCTGGAGGACCTGGACCCGTTCATCCACCTCGACCAGATGGGCGAGGTCGAGTACGCGCCAGGTGAACCCAAGGGCACGCCGTGGCACCCGCACCGTGGCTTCGAGACCGTGACGTACATCCTCGACGGCGTATTCGAGCACGCCGACTCGAACGGTGGCGGCGGCGTCATCACCAACGGCGACACCCAGTGGATGACTGCCGGGGCCGGGATCCTGCATATCGAGAAGCCGCCGGAATGGCTCGTCGCCCAGGGCGGCCTGTTCCACGGCTTCCAGCTGTGGGTCAACCTCCCTGCGGCCCAGAAGCTGTCGCCGCCCCGCTACCAGGACATCCGCGCGAACCAGGTTTCGCTCCTCGCCTCGCACGATGGGGGCACGCTCGTGCGCGTCATCGCGGGCGAGGTCGCGGGCCACGCGGGACCCGGCAGCACCTACTCGCCGATGACCCTCGTCCACGCGACGCTGAGCCCGGGCGCGACGCTCTCGCTCCCATGGCGCTCGGACTACAACGCCCTCGCGTATACGCTCGCCGGACGCGGCTCGGTCGGGGCGGAGGGTCGTCCGGCGCGGACCGGCCAGCTGGCAGTCTTCGGACCGGGCAACGCCCTGACCTTCGCGGCGGACCAGGTCCAGGACAGCACCGCGCCCACGATGGACGTCCTGGCCCTGGGCGGCCGCCCGATCCGGGAGCCCGTCGCCTGGATGGGCCCGTTCGTCATGAACACGCGCGAGGAGGTCATCCAGGCCTTCACTGACTACCAGGCCGGGCGGCTGGGGACGATCCCGGCCGTGCACAACGCACCGACGACGCTCCAGGTGGGCAACCAGCACGGACCCGACGCCAACCGGTGACCGTGACTGAGACGCGGGATGTGGAAGGCGGCGCTGCGGCCCATGTCCACGCGTGGTCGCAACTGCACTTCGAGCTCGTCGAGGAGCACCCGGTGGCTGCGCAGACCTGCATGAGCTGTTCAGTCGAGCGCCGCTATCGCGCCTGGGAGCGCTACCGGGATCCGGGCGAACCTGAACGGGCTTCCTCGCCCCCGTGCTGAGCCGCCCGATCGATCAACACGGGCTGCTCGCAGCAGCGGGGGTGCTCGCAGCAGCGGGGGTGCTCGCAGCAGCGGGGGTGCTGGCGCGACCTACCCGACCCCATGGGTCGTCCGCTGAGCACCCAGGCTGCTATGACGGCGCCTCCGCGACGCGGCCAGCCTCAGCCTGAGCACCGGGGCTGTTGCGCCGCTGACGTCCCTCGTCCTCCACGGCGAAATGGCGCCCGGTTAGCCCGGATCCACCGAACATCCCCACCTGACGGCCCGAGTGGGCCCATTCGCAGGGTTCGACGGGTGAGCGACGACCCGCGGAGGTCCCGATAGGGTCGATGAGGCGCCGACGGTGGGCCAGAGAGCCCTGATCCGAC
>JBBRRZ010000007.1:0-141640 GCA_038245845.1 Candidatus Limnocylindrales bacterium | reverse complement strand
TGCGAAGATCGCATCTATCAGGTGTCCTTCTCGGTGGGTCGGTGTTGTCTTGAACAACTCCATCGTCCACGATCAGAAGGGCACCTGTTTGCGTGTCCCGGCAGCCGAATCAGTCCGAACTATCGGTGGATCCGGGGTTAGCACCCGCGCTGCTGCAGTCGCCATCGGGGCTTCGCTGATCCTCCGGCGAGCACCCGCATTGCTCGCGCACGTGAAGTCCACCCGCGCGTCCCCCCGGCCCGCGCGCGTCCCCTCGGCCAGGTACGCGCTGCTCCGCGACGCTACGGCCCTTCCAGGAGCTCGAACGCGACATACGCGTCGGGGCCGGCGTTCAGGTAGACGACCGTGAGGCACAGACCGCCCTCGAGGCACACGCCCGACGGGCAGCCCGGGTCCGTCGAGACCACGACGGGCTCGCGATCGGCGCTCGCCCGGATCGACTCGAGCGTCGACGCGCCCGAGGACCCCTTGGCGTACTCGCGATTGCAGACGAGGATCGTGTCCGGCAACGGCGCGGCGGTGCGCGACCCGACGGAGGTTGCCTGGGTGACGATCGCATCGATCGACGGCAGGAACACGCCGACCGTCAGGACGAACGCGACGACGGCGGCCGCGCCGACGGCGGCGAGGCCGATCCACCGGCTCCGCTCCGGATCGGGCTGACGCAGATGTCCAGGTCCCTCAGGCATGCGCCGCTGACGCTACACGCTCAGCGGCTGTGACGACACCCGAGCGCGCGCCCGGCGACGCGAGCGGAGCGACGCCGCCGCATCGGCCGCGCAATCGGAGCGACGCCGCGACGCCGCCGCGCAGGACGGAGCAATGCGAGCGCCGCGACCTCAGCCCGTGAAGCGCCGCCGCGTGTCCGTTGCGTGGTACCGGTCCATGAGGTTGGCGATGGCGTCGCGAGCCGCGCGCCACTCGTCCTGGTCGCCGAGGATCTGCGGCTCGCGGCCCCAGCGCTGGATCTGCGTCATCGCCATCACGATCGCGTTGTGCTGGGCAAGCCGGTTCCGGCCGGCATCGACGACCCCGGTGACGAGATACCGCCGGACGAGGTCGAACGGCGCGCTCCAGCGGCCGATCCGGATCCGGTCCTTGTCGCGCAGGGACTCCAGCCAGGCATCGTCACCGACGGGAAACCGCTCGTGCTCGTCGACGTGGGCGTTGATGTCGAGGCGGCGGGTCGGATGGGCGAGCGACGGCAGGCGTCCGTCGTCGTCGGTGGTGCGGTAGCAGATCGGGCACGTCGCAAGGCGCGCAGACACGGGCGGCGCCTCACCGAACAGCAGGCCACATCGACGGCACATCGTGGCGCCGCTCCGGCTGGAGACGGTCCCGCATTGCAGGCAGACGAGTTCGGCGGACTGGACCGGCATGCTCTCTCCAGGGGCCGCCCGGGCACATGGACGGCGGTGTAGCCACATCCTCGCCGACGGCGGCCCGCGGCGCGAGCGGGCCACAGGTCCGGGGTGGCATCCCCCGTTAGGGCTAACGGGCCCGCGCCGGGAGCAGTAGGTCGCGCGGTGGGCGCGGATGCGTTGGGCGGTGCTAGACCGCCGCGTCGAGGATCGCCCTCGCCTCGTCGAGGATCCGGCCCAGGTGCTCCTCGCCGCGGAACGACTCCGCGTAGAGCTTGGTCACGTTCTCGGTGCCCGACGGCCGGGCCGCGAACCAGCCCTGCGCCGTGACGACCTTGAGCCCGCCGATCGGCGCGTCGTTGCCCGGCGCGCGGGTCAGCCTGGCGGTGATCGGGTCACCGGCGAGGGTCGTCGCGGTCACCGCCTCCGGCGCCAGCCGCCCCAGCGCGGTCTTCTGCTCCGGCGTCGCCGGGGCATCGATCCGCCGGTAGGCGGGGGAACCGAAACGCGCGGTAAGCCCGGCGTACGCCTCGGCCGGGTTCTTCCCGGTCTTCGCAGTGAGCTCCGCGGCCAGCAGGCACGCGATCAGCCCGTCCTTGTCGGTCGTCCAGACCGTGCCATCGCGACGCAGGAAGGAGGCCCCGGCGCTCTCCTCGCCGCCGAAGCCCACGGAGCCGTCAACCAGCCCGTCGACGAACCACTTGAAGCCGACCGGCACCTCGAGGAGCCGCCTGCCGAGGTCGGCCACGACCCGGTCGATCATCGACGACGACACGAGCGTCTTGCCCACCGCGACATCGGCGCCCCACCCGCGCGCCCCGCCGAACAGGTACGAGATCGCCGCCGCCAGGAAGTGGTTGGGGTTCATCAGGCCCGATCCGGGGACGACGATCCCGTGGCGGTCGGCGTCCGCGTCGTTGCCGAGGGCGAGATCGAACCGGTCCCGGAGCTCCACCAGGCGCGCCATCGCGAACGGGCTCGACGGGTCCATGCGGATCCGGCCGTCCCAGTCGAGCGTCATGAACCCGAACTGCGGGTCCACCTTGTTGTTCGTGACCGTGAGGTCCAGCCCGTAGCGCTCGCCGATGGCGCCCCAGTACTCGACGGCCGCCCCGCCCAGCGGGTCGACGCCGAGCCGCAGCCCCGAAGCGGCGATCGCCTCCATGTCCACCACCCTGTGCAGGTCCGCGACGTAGGCGCCCTGGAAGTCGTACTCACCGGCCTCGACCCGGGCGCGCGTGAATGGGACGCGGGCCACCCCGTCCAGGCCGTCCGCGCCGTGACCCTCCAGGATCCGGTTCGCCTCGTCCTGGACCCAGGCCGTGACGTCGGTGTCGGCGGGGCCGCCGTTGGGCGGGTTGTACTTGAAACCGCCGTCCTCGGGCGGGTTGTGCGACGGCGTGACGACGATGCCGTCTGCGAGGTGCGGGGTGCCGGCGGCGCGCCCGCCGTTGGCCAGGAGGATCGCGTGCGAGACAGCCGGCGTCGGCGTGAAGCCATCATGGGCGTCGACACGGACATCGACGCCGCGTGCGACGAGAACCTCGAGCGCGGTTCGCCAGGCGGGCGCGGACAGGGCGTGCGTGTCGCGGCCCATGAACAATGGCCCGGTGTAGCCCATCGACGCGCGATAGCGGCAGATCGCCTCGGTCGTCGCCAGGATGTGCGCCTCGTTGAACGCACCCTTGAACGCGGAGCCGCGATGGCCGGACGTGCCAAACGCAACGCGCTGCGCCGGGTCCGAGGGTTCCGGCCGGATCTCGTCATAGGCGCGCAGCAGCGCATCGACATCGACGAGCTCGGACGGGAGGGCGGGCTGGCCGGCGCGCGGACTCTGGGTCATTCGAGGGCCTCGATCTGCGGAAGCGGCGGTGGCGGCGGGTGGTGCCGTCGGCCCACGATACGCGCCTCGAGCGGATCGCGGCCCTCGTGCCGGACCGCGTCCGACGTCACGCGCCCGTGTCGAGCCATGCCCGCTCGGCCGGCGCCAGCGCCAGGTGGAGCGCGTCGAACGCTGCCGCGAGCCCCGCCGGCGTCCGGGCGCCGGCCACCGCGATCGGCGCCGATGGCTCGGCCAGCACCCACGCGAGGGCGACCTGCGCCGCGCTGTGACCACGTTCGGCTCCAAAGGCCACCGCACGGTCTCGTCGCGCGCGGTTCGCTGGCGTGTCGTACGTGGACGAGGCCTCGGGGGCGCGCGCGGGGTCGAAGCCGTCCGCGAAGAACCCGCCGCACTGTGACGACCATGCGAGGAGTGGGACCTCGCTCGCGGCGTGCCAGGCGAGGGTCGCCAGGTCGCGCGCGGACACGCAGCCAGGCCACGGGAACGCGTCGGGCCCGGCGAGCCCGAGGAAGGAGCTGCTCGTCGCGATGGGAGCCCGGCCGTGGGTCGCCGACCACGCGATCGCCGCATCGAGGCGCGCCGGCGTCCAGTTCGACACGCCGATCGCCCGCGCGCGGCCCGCCCGCACGTGCTCGTCGAGCGCGTCCACGATCTCCCCGACGGGCACCGCCTCGTCGTCGCGGTGGACGAGGTACAGCGCGACCCGGTCGACACCGAGGCGCTGGAGGCTCCCGGCCATGTCGGCGGCGATCACGGCTGGCGTCATCCGGCTCGTCCAGTCGTCAGCCGGGTGGGCGCCCTTGGTGAGGATCGCGACCGGGCGCGCCGCCTCTGGCCGCGCACGCAGCCACGCCCCGATGACCCGCTCCGAGGCGCCGTTGCCGTAGCGCATCGCCGTGTCGACCAGCGTCCCGCCGAGCTCCACGAACGCGTCAAGCACGGCGAACGACGCATCACGGCGGGCCTCGTCGACGTTGACCGTGCCGAGGGCGATGCGGGCGACGGGCTCGGCCAGCCCGGGGATTGAGCGCAGCGGCTGGAGGGTCACCCGGCGACGGTACCCGAGCGCGCGCGCCATGTCAGGCGGCGTTGACAGCGCTTGCAAGCCCGACGGCATTGCCCGAACCGTCCCCAACTCGTACGATGCCTGCAACCCTGAGCCAGCACCTCGTATGGGGCTCGTCCGAGTTCGTCGTCTCGACGGCCGGATGCATGAGCCCGCGATGACCTCGGCCGGGTCGGAGGACCACGCATGGCTACCGTGACATTCGATCACGTGTACAAGCGCTACGGCGACGTGACCGCCGTGTCGGACCTCAACCTCGAGATCGGTGACGGCGAGTTCATGGTGCTCGTCGGGCCGTCGGGTTGCGGGAAGACGACGAGCCTGCGGATGATCGCGGGGCTCGAGGAGATCAGCGACGGCCAGCTCCGTATCGGCGACCGCGTCGTGAACGACGTGGCCCCCAAGGACCGGGACATCGCGATGGTGTTCCAGAGCTACGCGCTCTACCCGCACATGTCCGTCCGGGACAACCTCGCGTTCGGCCTCAAGCTGCGCAAGGTCCCCAAGGCCGACATCGAGAAGCGCATCAGCGAGGCCGCGGGCATCCTCCAGCTCGAGAAGCTGCTCGACCGCAAGCCGAAGGAGCTCTCCGGCGGCCAGCGCCAGCGCGTCGCGCTCGGCCGGGCCATCGTGCGCGAGCCCGCCGTGTTCCTCATGGACGAGCCGCTGTCCAACCTCGACGCGAAGCTGCGCGTCCAGACGCGCGCCGAGATCGCGCGCCTCCACCAGCGCCTCGGCACGACGATGGTCTACGTCACCCACGACCAGGTCGAGGCCATGACGATGGGTCAGCGGATCGCCGTCATGAGCGACGGCCTGCTCCAGCAGGTCGGCACCCCCCAGCAGCTGTACGACTTCCCGATCAACCGCTTCGTCGCCGGCTTCATCGGCAGCCCGTCCATGAACTTCGTCGAAGTCGACAACCCCGGGGGCGGCGCGACGGAGCTGTCGCAGGGCGGCTACCACTTCCCGCTCCCGCCGGCATACCGCGAGGCGCTGTCCACCGCGGGGGCCAAGGCGATCGTCGGGTTCCGGCCCGAGCATCTCGATCTCGGCGACGTGACCGGTTCGGCCGCCACGATCCAGGGCAAGGCGGACGTCGTCGAGTACCTCGGCAACGAGGAGCTCCTCCACGTGACCGCCGAGGGCCGCGAGATCGTGGCCATCGTGGACTCCTCGCACAACGTGCGACCGGGCGACATCGTCACCCTCAAGCTCCCGGTGGACAAGCTCCACATGTTCAACGCCGAGACCGGCGCCTCGCTGGTCAAGTCGCGGGACGCCGTCGCGGTCTGACCGATCCCCACGCACCCTCAGACGGCCGGCGCGTCCTCGTGGCGCGCCGGCCGTCCGCATGAATCGGAGCGCTCGTGACCGATCCCCGCCCCGCCACCGACGCCTTCGGTGAGGACCCGCTCGAGGAGCACGTCGTCGAGTCCAGGCTGATCCACCGCGGCCGCTACCTCGAGTTCCGTGTCGACACGATCGCGCGCGCCGATGGCTCGGGCGGGACCCGGGACGTCGTGGGGCACCCGGGCGCGGTTGCCGTGCTGGCGCTCGACGTGGATGGGCGGGTGCTGCTCGTGCGCCAGTGGCGCATCCCCGCCCGCCGGGCGATGCTCGAGATTCCGGCCGGCACGCTCGATGTCCACGACGGCGTCACGGAGGACCCGTTCCTGGCCGCGCGACGCGAGCTTGAGGAGGAGACCGGCCACCGCGCCGCCACCTGGCGCACGCTTGCGCAGTTCTGGACCGCGCCCGGGTTCGCCTCGGAGGTGATGCACCTCTACCTCGCGACCGGGATCCAGCGCGTCACCGGCGACGACCGCCTGACCCCCGACGAGGACGAGCGCCTGGAGCTCAGCCGCGTGACGATCGACGAGGCGCTGGCGATGGTCGACGACGGGACCATCAGCGACGCGAAGACGATCCTCGGCGTCCTGTGGCTGGACCGGCTCCGCCGCGCGGGTGAGCTGGCCGAGGGAGCTTCCGCGACCTGACGTCACGCGGCGCGGCCGGATGGGCGCGGCGGGCTGGGCGACGTCCGTCGGTCAGGCGTCGGCTTCGCCGCTGGCGGCCAGATCCTCGCTACCCGCTCGCGGGTCGGGCAGCCGGGCGAGCGTGGTGCGATAGAGGGCCGTGCCAGGCGACAGCGCGACCGCGAGGCGCAGGTGGGTCCACGCCTCTCGCGCTCGATCAAGCTTGCGCAGGCTCTGGCCCAGCCCGAAATGCCCGTAGTGCGACGACGGGTCCACCTCCAGCAGCGCCCCGAACGTCTCGCTGGCGCGCTCGTGGTGGCCAGCGTTGAACTCGGCGCGGGCGAGCGCCTCCAGGATCGATGCCTTGCCGGGCTCGAGGCTCGCCGCCCGTCGGAGGACCACCGCTGCCTGCGCATAGTGGCGGGTGCGCGTCAGCGCCTGACCACGCTGGAGCAGCTCGTAGGCCGACTCACGGTCGTCGAACTCAGGGTCGTTCGGTCTGGGGGGCTGGACGGGCTCCTCGGTCACGGCGGGATGGTCGCACGGATGTGGCGAGGCCGCCGGGGAGCGGGCGCCGGTCTGGCGACGAGCGGCCCGCCCACCGGGTGGGTCATCGCGGGCGCTGCGGCTCGAGCCCGTTCGCGAGCGCGTCAGGCGTCGGGCGTGTCCGGTCGGCCGGGGTCCCCCGCCGCCGCGTCCGCTGCCGGGTCTCCCGCCGCTGCCGGGTCCGCCGACGCCGGGTCCGCCGACGCCGGGTCCACGTTGAGCGAACCAGCGGCCGTCGGGTCCGCGAGGGCGGTAGCCGCAGACACGGCGGCCGCCGCGGCGGATGCAACGACGCGGCCTCGAGCCTGCGAGGCTCGCCGGCGGCCCAGCCCGACCGCGACGATCAGCAGCAGCACCAGCCCGAGGCCGCCGCCGATCACGAGGGCCCGCCCACGCCCGGCATCGGGGGCGACGTGGAGCGTCCCGACGACCAGCGTCGCCGTGGCGGTCGCGGTCGTGAAGTCGCCGGCCTCCCAGGCGGCGCGGGCCGCCACGAGGTCCGCGTCGGGCGCCTTGCCCACGAGCCCCAGTCCAACCAGCCAGTCACGGGGCGCCGCGGCCGCCGCGGCCGCGGACGCGACCTCGGCCAGCGATTGCCGGCTCGTCGCCGCATCCTGCGCAACCGAGACGAGGTCGCCCGCGGCCCGCGCGCGCTCGTAGGCGGCCTCGAGGCCGTCCGGCGCGTCGAGCCCCGCTGCGTCGGCTGCCGTCGCGATGTCGTCCCGCGCCGCCAGCACGTCCGATGCCGCGCCGATGTCGGCCACCGCCTCGTCGTACTGCCACGCGTCCATCGCCATGCGGACGACGACCGGTGCCGCCCAGCCATCCCCGTTGGTGACGAGCTCCCGGTACGCCGCCCGCGCCGTCGCCCGCGGAGCGAGCAGCGCCGCCGATTGGTCGGTCAGCGCCCAGGTCCGGAGGAGCGCCGCCACGCCCGTGGCTCCGCCGACCCCTTCCGTGAGGTCGAGGAACCGTCGCCAGTCGTTGGGCAGCGTCGTCGGCTCGGGGTCGACCGATCCCGGGTAGGCCGTCGTCTTCGAATCGGCCGCCGCGAAGACCTTGCGCATGCCCTCCGCACCGACGCCCCGGACGACCTGGCGGATCACGCGGAACGCCGCGTCGTAGCCGTACCGCTCGCGCGCGTTTGCCTTGTCGTCCGCGATGGGGGCCGGTGGCGGCCAGGCATTGAGCGGGAACGCCGCCTTCGCGCTGCGCGGCGCCTTACCCGGGCCTGGCGCGTCGCCGCCGATCGCGTCGACCACCTGGGACGCGTACTCCTCGGCGAGACCCTCCGTGATCCAGCGCTCGGTGAACAGGTGCTGGTTGAACCACGCATGGGAGGCTTCGTGCACGATCGTCACGTCGTCGAGGTCCTCGCTGATCCTGATCTCGTCCGTGGCGGGGTTGTAGAAGCCCGCGTACCCCTCGAGCAGCGGCGTGTGGATCTCGAGCACGCTGAGCGCGCCGTCGACCGGCCATGGCAGCCCGATCCGCCGGGTCAGCTGCGGGATCCCGTCACCCAGGATCGTGGCAACACGCTTGCGCCAGCCGGTGTCCTCGGGCCACGCGCGGACCACGACCTGCTCGCCGTTCGCGAGCGCCAGGCGTTGGCGGGTCAGGCCGTCATCGTTGCGGGCGTTGACCCACGCGAACCATGCGCCGGGGTCCGTTGTCGTCGCCGTGTAGACCTGCACGCCCGTGTCGCCGGTCGACCGCTCCAGCGCGGCACCCGAGAGGTCGACCTTGAATGCCCGCGGGATATCGACGCGGACCGTTCCGGTGTCACCAAACGCCCAGGCGAGGAACGACGCGAACGCTGGCCCCACGCGGACATCGCTCGACGACCGCGGCTTGCCCGCGGGGAGGTCGAAGGTGAGCCGGACCCGGGCCTGCTGCTGGAAGAAGATGTTGGTGCGGAACAGGATCGTGACCAACCGGTAGGCTTCGCGCCGGTCCGCCGTCACGGTGGCCGGCGACCCGTCCTGCGTCGCCCGGAAGTGGGTCGCCTCCGGCTGCACGCCCAGGTTGACGCCGTCATAGAAGTAGCGGGTGATGACGCCGCCGGTGACCTTGTTGGGCTTTGCGTTGGTCGCCGTCACGTCGATGCTGACGCGCACGACGCCCTTGTCAGGCACGACCGTGTAGCGCGCCGCGGTGCGGATGGCGATGTCGTCCGCGGCGAACGCCCTCGGAGCGTCGAAGGCCGCGAGGAACGGCGCGACGTTGATCGCGGCCGGCGGGGCCACCGCAGCACCGATCGAGAGCATCAGACCGAGGAGCCCGGCGGTCAGGCCTGAGCGACGCAGCTGGCGTGGCGGGAGGCGCAGCATCGGTCCCGGCATCGGCGGCAGCTCCCCCAGTGACGATTGGCGTGGCGCCTGTCATGGTGGCACAGGACGCCCGGACCGGCCGGCAGGGTCGTCGAACCCGGACGATTCCAGCCCGGTGCCGACCGGGCCCGGCAGCTCGGGCCGTGAGAGGCGGGTCAGGCCGGGGCCGGTGGCTCCGGCGCTGATGCTGCGGACACGGACGGCGTGGTCGTCGTCAGGGTCTCAGGGTGCGGTGTCGCCGCGGCGAGAAGCTCCTCGGGCGTGGGATCCGGTTCCTCGATGGCGGCGGCGAGGAAAGTCGACCGCTTCGTCGCCGGCATCGTCGACCGCACCTCGCCACCCGACCCCGCAACCGCGAACGCAACCCGCGCGGCGCGGGCCTTCCGGGCCCGCCCGACGATCGCGGAGCCGAGCACGAGGACCGTCGCGAGCAGTGCGACGAGGAGCAGCGCGCGCCGCCGCCCCTCCTGCCAGGCCCCGGTCCACGCACGGTACGCGTCCTCTGCCGAGGAGACCGTGGTCTCGAGGTCCTCCGTCGCGAGCGCGGCCTTCGCCGCAGCGATGTCGGCGTCGGGGCTCTCGCCGATCATCCCGATCGCCGTCAGCGGATCCTCGCGCGCCGATCGAGCGGCCGTCGCCTCGGCGATGACCAGCATCGCGTTGCGCTGGGATTCGGCCACCGCCGAGGCGTCGATCAGTTGGCCGTCCTCGAAGCGTGCCTGCATCGTGGGCGGCAGCTCGAGCCCGTCCCTGGCGGCCAGCGACTCCACCGCTCCACGCTGGGCGAGGACCGTCCGGGCGTCGGCCATCAGCTGCTCTGCACGATCGAACTGCCAGGCGCGGAGGGCGTCGCGGATCGAGCGCGGGAGGACCCACCCGTCCGCGATCGCGAGCGTTCGCGCGTACGACTGGCGGGCCGTCGCTCGCTCGTCGAGCAGCGCGGTCTCGTCCGGACGCACCACCCACTCGCGCCACAGGTCGCTGAAGTCCTTGCCAGTCCGTGCCTCGAGCAGGTCCAGGAGCCCGCGCCAGTCCGGCGGCCCGCCGACCGTCTCGAGCGCCGCGTCACCGGACCCGGCCGTCCCGGCTGCGCCGACGTCGATCGGCTGATATGCCCCAGTGCCCGCGGCGGCATCGGCCCAGACGCCGCGCAGCGCGTCGTCGCCGGCACGCTCGGCGGTCGCCGTTGCCAGCACCAGCGACGCCGCGTAGCCGTAGGACTCCGTCGCCCGCGCGGCGTCGGTCGCGGCGTCGCCCGGCGAGGTGGTCGTCGGGGTCGGCTGGACGGCCCATGCGTTGAGCGGGATCGCCGCCTTCTTCAGCGCGTCGGTCAGCACCGGGCTCGCGCCCCCCTCCTTGATCGCCGCCGCGGCCCGCCCGGCGTACAGCGACGCGAAGCCCTCGTTCGCCCAGCGGTCCGCGAGCAGCGTCCCGTTGAACCAGCCATGGGCCGCCTCGTGGATCACGACCAGGTGGTCCGCCCAGTACGCGACCTCGATGCGCCGGGCGACGGGATCGAACAGCCCCGCGTACCCGCCGGCGCTCCGGCTGACCGCCTCCTGGACGACTATCGGCTCCGCGTGCGGCCACGGCAGCCCGATCTCCTGGCGCAGGACGGGCAGGCTCCTGGCGAACAGGCCGCCGACGCGCGTGGCCCACGCCGGGTCGTCGGTCCAGCCGCGCATCGTGAGCGCGATCGACTCGTCACCGGCGGGAATCGCCAGCGGGCTGTCGGCGTACGTCGCGGGCTTCTGGGCGGAGACGTACGCGAAGAACGTCAGCGGGCTCAGGAGGGACCCGGTGGCGAGCTCCGTGCCCCCGTCTGCCAGCGTGGACCGCGATGCGAAGGACCCGCTCTCCACGAACACGTCGTAGTCGGCGGGGAAGCGGACGCGCACCGTGCTGCCGCGCGCGCCGTTGGACGCATGGGCCCAGACCGGCAGCGTCACGAGGCTGGTGCCCACGCGGATCGGGCGCGCCGAGGGCGTGCCCTTGTCGACGAGGCTGAAGGTGACCTTGAGCGTCCTGGACATGCCGCTGTACAGGCGGGACCCGAAGTCGATCCGCAGCAGCGCTGCGTCCTTCGTCCGCTTGGTGACGCGGACGCGCGCGCCTCCCGCGCCCGTGATCTTCACGTCGCTCGCCGTGGGCAGCACCGCGAGGAACGCGTGGTCGAAGAAGAACTTCCTCGTCCGGCTCTCGCGGGTGTTGTTGCGGGCGACGATCGTCATCCCGACGCGCACGCGGCCGAGGTCCGGCTGCACGGTGTAGACCGTATCCGTGACGAGCGTGAGGTCTGTGGACGCGCCAAGCGCGACGGGCGCGGAGCCGATCCCTGCAAGCGGCGCGAACCACGACGCCGCGAGCGCGAGAGCGAGCGCAACCGCGAGGGCGACGAGTCCCGGGCGGACGCTCACGGCGCGACCAGCCCGACGTCGGGTCGCGGCCGTCACGCTGTCGCCTCATGCGCGAGGTACTCGGACAGGTGCGTCGCGTAGCGGTCCATGAGCCGCGTCCCGGGACCGACCGGAGCATCGGCGGCAACGCCCGTCCTCCAGCCGCCGGCCTTGAGCCACTCGACCGTGTCGTCGTGGAACCGGTCGGCGATCGCGAGCTGCCGCGCCAGCGCGAGGCCCAGCTCGTCACGGTCGACGGTCGCGATCGGCAGCTCCGCGACGAGCAGCGGACGCTCGTCCTCGCCCACCGAGAACTTGACGAACGGTAGCTCGTCGTTCCAGCGCAGCAGCTTCCGGTACGACCTGCGGAAGCCGTCGTTGATCGGCGGCGCGTAGTGCGCCCAGCAGATCACGGCAAGCGCCGGGTCGAGGATGAGCGTGATCCGGAGGGCGGCGCGGCGACGTCCGTCGAGGACGAGGTCCCACGACGTGACGCCCTCGCGGTCGGCGCGCTCCACCGTCTCGAGGCCGAGCTCCGTGAGCCAGGCCTCGACGTCGGCCGGGGCACACGCCGACGCCCGTGAGGCGAATGGCATGGCGCGGAGTCTACCCGAGGCGCTTGAAACGGCCGCGTGGCGCGGTGCCATGGCGCCTCCCCTGCGGCACGCGCCACCCGGCTACGACCCGCCGCCGCCCCCCGGACCCTAGTCCTTGGCGGTCGCGCGGGCGGGTGGCGCGTCGGCGTCGCGGCCGCCGGCCTTGCGGCTCGCGGGCTTGCGATCCACCGTTCCCCCCGACTTCACCGTCCGGGTGGTGTAGTCCGCGGACCGGACCTTCTCGCCCACCTTCACGTTGCGGCCCAGGCGTGCCCCGCGCGGGACCACGCTCTGCTTGCCGACAACCGTGATGCCCGTGTTCAGGCGCGATGGCTCGGCGCGGTTCGGGGTGTCGAAGTCCGGCCCGTCACCGACGATCGCTCCCTGCCCCACGACGACCTCCTTGTCCAGGATCGCGCGGTCGACCACCGCCCCGGACCGGATGACCGTGTCGAACATGACGATCGAGTCCCGCACGACCGCACCGACATCCACGCGCACGCCCGGCGACAGGACGCTGTTCACGACCGTCCCGTTGATCACGCAGCCGTGCGAGATGAGGCTCCGGTGGACCTGGGCCGTGGGGCCGATCTTGGCCGGCGCGCGCTCCTCCGACCGGGTGTGGATGAGCCACTCGCGGTCGTACAGGTCCAGCTCGGGGTTGTCCTCGAGGAGGGCCATGTTGGCCTCCCAGAACGACTGGATCGTGCCCACGTCCTGCCAGTAGCCGTCGAACCGGTAGCCGAAGACCCGGGCATTCGCCGCGAGCATCGCCGGGACCACGTCGCCGCCGAAGTCTCGCAGGCCCTCCTTCAGCCAGCGGATGAGCGCCTTCTTGCTGAACACGTAGACGCCCATCGACGCGAGGTCGCTCTTGGGGACCTTCGGCTTCTCCTGCCACTCGGTCACGCGATCCTGCTCGTCGAGCGCGAGGACGCCCATCCGGGACGCCTCGGCGATGGGGACCCGCCGGACGGCGATCGTCACGTCGGCGCGCTTGCGCCGGTGCGCAGCCAGGAACGGCTGGTAGTCCATCTTGTAGATGTGGTCGCCGGCGAGGACGAGGACGGTGTCGCCAGAGCTGTGCTCGATCACGTTGATGTTCTGGAGCACGGCGTCCGCGGTCCCGCCATACCACTCCGCCACGCGGCCGCGCCGCAGGTACGGCTGGAGGAGCTTGACGCCGCCCGTGTTGCGATCGAGATCCCAGGGTCGGCCGAGGCCAATGTGGTCGTTGAGGGACCGGGGGTTGTACTGCGTCAGGACGACGACGTTGTCGATCTCGGAGTTCACGCAGTTGGAGAGCGTGAAGTCGATGATCCGGTACTTGCCCCCGAACGGTACGGCGGGCTTTGCGCGCACCGACGAGAGGATCGAGAGCCGTTCACCCTCGCCACCCGCGAGAATGACGGCGATCACCGGCTTCACCAACGGTCGTCCCTCCCGGGCATGCGGTCGACGTGGTCCGATCCTAGCACCCGGTTCGTGCGCGACGGCCGTCGACGGATGGGCCGGGGCACGCTGCGGTGCGGGTCGATTGTCGGGTATCGGGGCCGGGTGCGCTGGTCGCGACCACGCACCGGAGCACGGGTTATGTGAACAGCCGCGGGTTCACGAAGGTCCCGTTGTACTCGACCATCCAGTGCAGGTGCGCACCCGTGGAGTGACCGGTGCTGCCCTCGTACCCGATGACCTGGCCCGCCCGTACGAGCTGCCCCGCACGCACCGGGTAGCGCGCCTCCATGTGCGCGTACCAGGTGGTCAGGTTCGAGGAGTGGGCGATGATCACGATCCACGCCGGATCCGCCCCGTCCGCAAAGTTCCAGCCGATGTAGACCACTCGCCCGGCGCCCGAGGCCCGGACCGGGGTGCCGTTCGGGGCCACGATGTCGATCCCGTTGTGGAAGTGGGCGCAGCTCCCGAAGGGTGGCTCCCATGAGAACCCGGTGCACCCGAACGGCTGGGTCACGGTGCCGCCCATCGGCCAGCGCAGCGTGCCGTTGAAGCGCGATGGGATGTTGCCCAGGTTGAATTGCCGGGCAACGAGGTTGTCGATCTTCTTCTGGAGCTTCTTCTTCGCGGCGGTGGCGGCGGCGATCGTCTTGCGCAGGTGTGCCTTGTTGGCGGCCATCTGCGCGTAGCGGGTGCGCTGGGCGGCGAGCGCTGCCTTGGCTGCTGCTTCGAGCTTCTTGAGCTTCGCCTGCGCCTTCTTGAGGTCGCCCAGCCGCTGGTCCAGCTTCTGCTTCTGGACGGCGGTCTCCTGGCGCAGCGTGTTCGTCTGGCCGCGCGTGTCCTCGACCGTCTGGTGCAGGGCGAGCAGCGTCGCGCGGTCCGCGGCGATCTGCTGCGCGAGCGCGCGGTCCTGCTCGGCAGCGTCAAGCTGGGAGCTCATCTCGGCGAGCATGTCGGTGAACGAGGCACCGGAGAGGAAGGTCTCCAGCATCGATGTCCGCTCCGCGTCGTAGGCCTGGCGGATGCGGCTCGCCAGCTCCGCCTTGCGCTCGCCGAGCTCGGCCTTCTTGCGCGCCTCCTGGCCGGTGATCCGCTCCAGCTGGAGGTCCAGGTCCGAGAGCTGGGTCACGAGGCCCTGGTACTCGGCCTTGACCTCGTCGATGGTGCCGATGAGCTTCGTGACGCGCCGGCGGGTGGCGGTCAGGTCGTCGGTGATGCCGTTGAGCTCGTCCTTCGTCGACGCGATCGCGCCGGCCAACGCCGCCTGGGAGTTGTTGATCTTCGCGATCAGCTTCTTCTGCGCGGCGATCTTGCGCTCGAGATCCTTCTGCTGCGCCTGAGCATTGGAGAGCTCGTCGCCGTGGACCGGCCCCGGCGCCGCAACAGGCACGGCGATCAGCCCGAACAGGAGGGGGACCGCCAGCAGGGCGACGAGGATGCGGCGGCGACGGTCCGTGCGGGACCGCGCGAAGTGCTGCGAAACAACGTGGCGGGTCAACGAGATGGCGTCCTCGACTCGTGCGAGCGTGGTCTGTTTGGGCGCTGCCCGCGTAGCGGGTGACGGAGCGCGTAGAACATCTGTACGCCCGCCGGATCTGGCGCCGTCCTGGTGGGCACACCCGAGACGACTCACCGGCTGAGGCGACGAGTGTACCAGCGCGCCACAACGTATCCCGGCGTGTAGCTGCGCTGCATCCCCCTGATGGACTATCGGGTACCGGTCCGGCGCTGTCTGGTGCGGTCCGGTGGCGTCGTGCGGCCAGCTCGTCCGGCTAGCGCAGGACGAGGATCGACCAGATTGCGCCGATGATCAGGAACGGCCCGAAGGGGATGTACGTCTTGAGCGTGATCCGGCGCGCGACCAGGAGGACCACGATGACGAGGCCGGCCAGCAGCGCGCCGTAGACGACACCCGAGAACATCCGCAGCGGCCCGGCGAGCAGCCCTACCGAGACGAGCAGCTTGAGGTCACCGCGGCCGATGGCGCCGGCGCCAAACGGGCGTGCGAGGAGCGCAAGCCCGAGGGGCACGACGAGCGCGACCAGCACCGCGATCGGGAGGACGCCCGGCGGGGCGAGGGGGTTGAGCCCGAGGAGGCTGACGATGAACGCGAACGGGATCGCGGGGAGCGTGATGACGTCCGGGAGCAGGCGCTGGTCCAGGTCCGTCGCGAGCAGCAGGATCAGCGCCACGACGTAGATGCCCACGATGACCGCGGCAACCGGGTCGTCGGGAAAGCGGCCGGGGATCGCGGCCAGCGCCAGCCCGCCGACGATGATCGACACCGGTGTCCGCCAGTCGATCGCGCGGATGGACAGGTCCTCGTGCTCGGGCCAGCGGCCCGCGATCCGGTCCGCGACGAATCCCCAGGCCGCACCAATGATGGCGAGCACGACAACCAGCGGCATCAACACGGGCGGAGTCTAGCCGGGCCTGCCGGCGACGGAAGCCCGAGGGCGTGCATTCCGGGTGGGTGGCACGCGGTCCGCGCATGGGTGCCTGGCCACGTCGCTGCCCCAGGACGCGTGCCGGGGACGCATGCGGGATGTCCCGGGTTGACGCCCTGCCGGCGCCGCGCGATCGTGACGCGGGCGCAGCCGGTCGCCCGGGCCCACGGGCAACCACGCGCGGGTGCGAACCGCTTGCGGAGGTCCACGCCGATGGGGGGCGACATGCAGGCACTGCGCGACACACCCCCGCCCGACCCGGGCGTCCGGCGAGGGGGCGGTAGTCGGGCCGCCCTGCCTGCGGTTGCGCTCCTGCTCGGGATCATCGCCCTGCCGGCGATCATCATCCTCACGCAACGTGGACAGCTCACGACGCCGCCCGCGACATCCGCCGGCTCGGCGGACCTCGCAGGCGTCGAAGCCCTGTACGACCGGGATGGCATCCCGCGGACGATCGGGAGCCAGCCCGTCCTGCGCGGTGCCGCCATCGGTCATCGTGCTGCCATCGGCGACCCGGCGCCGTTCGTCGTGGCCGGGTGGCTGACAAACGATCCCACGTCGTCCTGCGCCCCCAGCCCCGTCCACTGCGACTACACCTCGCTTGTCGATGCACCAGGCTCCCGGGCCACCGGCGTGGTCACCCTTGAGCGGCCGGCGGGCACCGAGTTCTCATTCGATGGCGGGCGCCAGTGGGCGGGTGGCTTCTTCCTCCTCCGGGTCCGGGCCGGGTGCTCGTTCGGGCGGAGCGTGTGTCTCGTCGTCGACGAGGAGATCGAGCCCGCGGGCGCGCTCCCGACCGGGCCCGATGGCTTCGGTGCGGACGGCCTTCCGCTCACCGTGGACGGCCAGCCGGTGGTACGCGGACCGGCGGTGGTGAGCCGCCTGCAGACCGACGGGGACACGCTGCCTGTCTGGGTCGCGGGACGCGTTGCGTCCGCGCCGCCCGTCGATCGGATCTGCCCGGACCTTGTGACCTGGGATCCCCATCCGTGCCCCGCGACCGAGCTCGCCGATCCGGATCTCGGCCTGCCCTTCGGCGCGGGGGCAGCGACGCTCCAGGTGGACCACTGGGGATTGCAGGCCGCATGGGAGCCCGGCGTGACCTGGCCGGGCGGCTACGTGGTCCTTCGCGCAACGTCGAGCATCGTGCTGGGTTCCGCCCTGCCACCGACGGTCATGCCCCAGCCCACTCCGGACCCCGTGCCATCGATCAGTGTCGGCAGCTCAGCGTGGCACGGGCGGATCGTCGTCGAGATCGACGGCCGGCGCGTCCGGTCGGGAAGCCAGATCGGCAGCTACGTCGCGACGGCGCCCGGGGCGACCTTCCTTGTCACGGGCGTCGTCCGCCAGCAGGCGTGTGGGACGTGCACGAGCGGCACGGCGAGCGTGCTGGTGGAGGCGACGGCGAAGGGCGCCATCGACCATGGCACGGCATACCCGCTGCTCCGCAGCGATGGCAGCGCCTTCACGGCCGGGACGCTCATGATCTGGACGGATCCGGCCGGGATCGTCGTGCTCGAGGTTCGTCGCTTCGCTGGTGCCTGCCCGGTCGGGGTCTCGTGCGCCGACGCGCTCGAGGTGCTCGGCGTCACGGTGCCAAGCCCATAAGGCGGACAACGAACCACGCCCGGGGCGGCGACCTGGTGCGCCTGGCGAACGGGCGCTCGAGCGTTACGCGGTTGCACCCGCGAGCGCCAGCTCCACGAGCGTCGCGTGGGTGACCCCGGTCGCCCCGCGGGCCGCGAAGGGGTAGTGCTTGCGGAAGTAGCCCGTGCCGCCGATGTCGAGATGGGCCCACGGCACGGTCCGGAACTGCTCCAGGAACAGGCCGCTCTTGACCAGCGACCCGTCGTTCGTGCCCGTGTTCTGGAAGTCGGCGTACCAGCTCTCCATCTCGGGCATGAGGTCCTGGATCAGCGGGACGCGCCAGTAGCGCTCGCCCGCCCGGTCCGCTGCGGCCGCAAGGTCCGTCCAGAACGGATCGGGCGTCGCGAACGCGCCCGTCACGAGGTTCCCGATCGCCCGGCCAACGGCGCCGGTGAGCGTGGCGACGTCGACGATGTGGGTCGCGCCGAGCTGCTCCGCGTACGTCATCGCGTCGCCAAGGATCAGGCGGCCCTCCGCGTCCGTGTTGATGATGTCGACCCACTTGCCGTTCATCGCCTGGACGATGTCGCCGGGCCGCGTGGCATGCCCGCCGGGCATGTTCTCCACGGCCGGCGCGACCGCGAGCAACGGCATGCCGGGCGCGAGGCGGGCCGCGGTGGCGATGGCCGCGATCACGGTGCACGCACCGGTCTTGTCCATCTTCATCTCTTCCATCCGGTCGGCGGGCTTGATGCTGATGCCACCCGAATCGAAGGACACGCCCTTGCCGACCATCGCGAGGTGGCGCCCGAGGCTGTCCTTGTCACCCTCGCCACCGGCACGCATGACGATCATGCGCGGCGGGTTGTCGCTCCCCTGCCCCACGGCGAGGAACATGCCCATGCCCAGTTCCTTCGCTCGCTTCTCGTCCACGACGTCGATCCACAGCCCGTGCTCGGACGCGAGCGCCGACGCCTCGTCGGCGAGGACCTGGGGGGTGATGTCGTTCGCCGCGCGGTTCGAGAGCCGGCGGGCGATGTTGGCGCCCTCGCCCATGATCCGGCCGCGCTCGGCGGCCTTGGCCAGGGTCGAGGCATCGGCGTCCGACGCGACGAGCAACAGCTCGTCGATCGCCGGTGGCGCGGCGTCGGTGTCCTCGCGGTAGATCGCCTTGGGCTCGAAGCCGCCCTCAACGACGCCGCGCGTGATCTGCTCCGCCGCCGCGGCCACGCCACCATCGACGCCGGCCAGCGGATCCAGCCAGACGGCCATGGTGTTCGCGTGCCTGCCGATGAGGCGGCGGATGCCGCTCGCCCCGACCTTGCGCACCGTCTCGAGGTCAAGCTCGTCCGCCGGGCCCGCCGCGACCGTCACGAGCCGCTTCGCCGGAAGCTCACCACCCGCACCGAGCGAGGTGCTGAAGCGCTTGCCGCGGAGCTCGCCGAAGGCGTGGAGTGCGGACAGCTCGCCGCCGGAGCGCCGGTCGACCTCGCCGAGCGCGCCTCCGAAGTCAGGCTCGCCCACGACGGGCAGGACGAGGACGTCCGCCGGAGCCTCCCATGGCTGGCCGGTCACGATGCGGATCTGCAAGGAAGGATCCTCCCGGGAGGTCGCGCCGCAAGCGAGGGCAGGGGCCGCGACAAGGGCTGGGGCGTTGCGGCCAGTGTACCGGCGGGCGGGGCTACTCGGGCAGCGCCACGTCCTGCTGGAGCCCGCGCTGGATGTCGATCGCGGTGGCCAGGTCGCCGCGCGTCTGCTCGATCGCGATGACGGCCTGGTTGAGGCCACCCTGGGCGACGTCGGCCATGATCACGATCAGCGGCTTCGTGTCCACGGGCAGGTTCGCGCGGGCCTCCTGCTCGCCGGCAAACGCGGCACGAACGGCGTCCGTGACCTTGCCGTTCGCCTTCTGGAGCGAGTCGTACAGGGCCCGCAGCGCGGTGTCGTAGGCCGCGTTCCGGTCGACCCACGTCGTCAGCGTCGACACGTCGGTCGTGTTTGCGAGACGGTCCCGGACAGCACGAGTCTCGGCGACCGTGGCGTCCGAGACGTCCAGCAGGTCCGAGGCCGTCTTGTACTTGCCCACAGACCCCTGCTTCGCCGCGGCGCCGGTCTCCTGGTCGTGGCGTGCGAGGAGGGCGTTGAGGTTCGTCGCGTCGAGGGCACGGCCGGTGAACAGGGCCCAGCTCGCCTCGAGGTCCTTCGTCATGGTCGGTGTCTTCGTCAGCTCGTCGAAGCGGCCCTGGATGGACGGGGAGACCCTCAGCTCGCTCCCGTCGCCGACACCCGGCACCGCGTCCACCATCGACCGCAGCGTCGCGGCCTCCCGGCTGACCGAGGCGAGCTGGAGCGTCCCCGTGCTCACCAGGGCGTTGACCTGCTTCGCGTCGCGCGCGACGACCGCGGCAAGTGCCTGGCGGGCGGTGGAGCCCAGCGCGTCGACCTGGTCGGAGACGTTCTGGAGCTGCTCGGTCGCGGCGCTGATCGCGGGCTCTGCGGCCTGGTCGCCGGCCCACGTCAGCTCGGCGCGCGCGGGGGTTCCCGGCGCGTGGTTCATCGCCGCCACGATCCCCGCCCCGCCAAGGGCGACCAGCACCGCGATGGCGAACCACGCGACCACGACGAGCACGGCACGGACGACGCGGAGGACCTTCACGGCGCGGAGCGTAGCCGGTCCGGCCCGGTCGCGTCGCGGGTCGGCCGGATCGGGCATGCCTGTCAGGCGGCGGGCGGCTCCTGGTCCTTCCGCTTGTTGCGCAGGTGCGTCAGACCGCCCTCCATGGGGGTCGGGTCCCAACCGAGGCCCGTCCGCACGCTGTCGATCGGGCCGATGTTGTCGAGCCGCAGCTGGCGCAGCTGGTCCGTGGCCACGGGGAACGGCGCGTGGACTGCCTCCGCGGCCGCGGCGACGAGCCGGATCACGGCCACCGGCATCGGCACGAGCGCCCGCCTGGCGCCCATCCCGCGCAGGACCTCCTCCACGATCTCCCGGTATGTCCAGTAACGCGGGCCGCCAAGCAGGAGCTCCCGGCCGATCGTGGCGTCGTCGGCGAGCACCTGCACCGTTGCGCGGGCGAGGTCGCCGATGGCCAGCGGCTGGAATCGCGCGTCGCCCTTGCCGGTGATCGGCACGATGCCCGGCGACATGCGAACGAGATCCGCGAGGATGTTGAAGAACCCGTCGCGCGGCCCGAACAGGAGGCTGGGGCTGAGGATCGTCCAGTCGAGCCCGCTCTCGCGTACGAGGACCATCGCCTTTGCCTTCGAGGACCCGTAGTGCAGGTCCGGCTCGTCGACGACGCCCAGCGCACCCAGCTGCACGAACCGCCGGACACCCGCGTCGGTCGCGGCCTTGAGCACGTTGCGGGTGCCCTCGGTATTGACGAGGCGGAGGGTCGCGCCGTCGTCCCAGTCACGGGGGATCGCGGCCAGGTGCAGGACGGCGTCGGCGCCGGCGATCGCAGCGGGCAGCGTGTCGGGGCTCGTCGTGTCGCCACGGCGGATCGTGACGCTCGCACGCCGGGTCGCGCCGAGGCGTCGCTCGACCTCCTCCGCGCCCACATCGTCCCGGACGAGCGCCAGCACCTGGTGGCCGGCATCGATGACCGCGGGGATGAGGTGGCTGCCGACGAAGCCGTTGGCGCCGGTGACGAAGACGGTGGACATGGGTGGCTGCTCCGGTTGTTCGCGGCTCGGGGTACGGGGCTCGGGGTCGCCTTCGGTTCGCGGCCAGTCCACGGGCGGATGGGGCGGGCGGATAAACGTGCTACCCGACAGGTTCATGATATCCCGGCCGTCCAGTGGCGCCAGTTCGCGCGGGGAGCGGCACGGGCCTACCATCGGCCGCATGACCCACCTCGAACCCCGGACCCTCGGTGCCCTCGTGCGCGCGATGCCCAAGGCCGAGCTCCACCTCCACCTCGACGGATCGTTGCGGGTCGACACTGCGCTCGACATCGCCGGCACCCGCGAGGTCGATGCACCGCGGACGTTCGCCGGCATGCGCGCCGTCCTGGTGGCCCCGGACCAGGTCACCGACCAGGCGGAGCTCCTCGCCGCGTTCGACCTCCCGATCGAGCTGATGCAGGACGCGGCGGCTCTCGAGCGCATCGCCTTCGACATGGCCGAGGACAAGGCCTTCGACCGTGTCCGCTACGCCGAGGTCCGCTGGGCGCCGCTCCTCCACACGAACCAGGGCCTGACCGGGCGCCAGGTCGTCGATGCGGTCTGGAAGGGCTCGCTGGCGGCGGCGCGGCAGTATGGGACCGAGGTCCGGCTCATCGCGACGCTGATGCGCAACCACCCGCCGGAACGGAACCTCAACTTCATGCGCAGCCTGGAGAAGCACGGCGTCCCGGCCGGTCTCGTCGCCGTGGACCTTGCGGGTCCCGAGGCGCGCTTCCCGGACCCGGAGATCCATCGCGAGGCCCTCGAGCTGGCGCGAGTGATGGGGCTCCACGTGACACTCCACGCGGGCGAATGGGGCGGCGCAGCGCAGGTCAGGCGGTCGCTGTCCGTCAACCCGGAACGGATCGCGCACGGCGCCCACGCCATCGACGACCCGGCGCTCGTCGCAGAGCTCATCGAGCGCGGCACCGTCCTCGACCTGTGCCCGACGTCCAACACGCAGGCGAACATCGTGCCGTCGATCGGGGCGTTCCCGCTGCGGCGCCTGCTGCACGCCGGTGTGCGGGTCACGCTCAACACCGACGACCTCAGCGTGTCCGACGTCACGCTCTCGCAGGAGTACGAGCGCGCGATCTCCATGATCGGGCTGACGGTCCCCGAGCTGTGGGAGCTCGACCTCGCGGCGATCGAGTCCGCGTTCTGCGACGACACGACGAAGGCGTCGCTGCGCGCGTCGTTCATCGCGTGGGGTGCGGGCGTGCCGGAGCTGTTCCGGGCCTGAGCCACCGATCACCGTCACGCAGAAAGGGGGGCACGTGGCCGACGAAGGTGCCGAGGACCCCGGCGGCGCGCAGGCGCCGCGCACAGGGTCAGCCGTCGGCTGGGCGATCGAGCTCGTCAAGACGCTCGTCCTCACCGTCGTCATCTTCCTCGTTGTCCAGACCTTCGTCGTCCAGCCGTTCCAGGTGCGCCAGCACTCGATGGAGCAGACCTTCGTCGAGGGCCAGTACGTCCTGGTGGATCGACTCAGCCACCTGTGGAGTCCGTACGCGCGTGGCCAGGTCATCGTCTTCAGGCCACCGGCGAGCTTCACGGACCGCACGGACCCGCTGATCAAGCGCGTGATCGGCCTCGCCGGCGACACGGTGGAGGTCCGGGACGACGGCGACGTGTACGTCAACGGCGTGCGGCTGGACGAGCCCTACCTGTTCCGCAACGACGCAGGCGTGGCGGAGCCGACCGAGGCGGGCAGCGAGACGCGATTGGTCGTGCCCGCGGGCGACCTGTTCGTGATGGGCGACCACCGCGCGGTGTCGGAGGACAGCCGGTTCTTCGGGCCGATCCCCGTCTCGACCGTGATCGGGCGTGGCGTCCTGCGCTACTGGCCGCTCTCGGCGTTCTCGCTGATCGAGACCCCGACCTACGCGCCGTAGGGTTGCTGGTCCGCGCGCTCGCGAGGGGCCGCGCTACTTCGCCGGGACGAGGTCGATCACCGTGACGAAGAGCTCGTCGTCGATCGCCTGGGGCTCGGGATCGATGTTCACCTTTGCCGAGACACCGAGGCCACCCCACGTCCCCGTCACGTGGCCGCCATGCAGCAAGGCCGCGGTTGCCTGGTCGTACAGCCCGTCGACGGTGAGAGGGAAGCCACCGAAGACCGAGAGGTCCAGCGGCTTGCCTGCGTTCGTCGCCGAGGTGACCGTGCCGTCCACGACGGTGATCGTCGTCGGCCCGCCGAGCGAGCACTCGCAGGCATACGAAACGGTCCACGTGTAGCTCGTGACCGCCTGGGCGGTCCACAGCGCATGCTGCGCCGCAAGGTCGTCGAGGACGGCCGCGGCCAGCGGGGGCGACGGGACCGTGGGGACGTTCGTGATCGGCAGGAGCGAGCACCCGGTCACGAACAGCGCAAGCGCGAACGCGAGGAACGGGAGTGCGCAGCGGACCTCTCTCATGGGCCGATGACGCGTGCTGCGGGCGCGATGTCCCACCGCCTCCCCGGCCGCGATCGGCGGCGGATCGGCCGCTGTCTCCGCGGATCGGCCGCGTCGGCCGCGACCCACGGCCTCGGTCGCGGATCGGGTGTGTCGGCCGCGGCCGCGTCGGCCGGCTAGCCGGCGAGCTCGGCCAGCACGCGGACCAGCGCCTCGCCGTCCTCCGCGATCGCCGTCGGGCGCTCGGGTTCGGGGAGCGCATCGGCCATCGCGCGCGTCGTGACACCCGTGAGCATCAGGACCGTGCGTGCGCCGACGGCCTTGCCGGCCTGCACGTCGGTCATCGCGTCGCCGATCATCACCGCTCGCGCCAGGTCGGCGCCGACGAGCTTCGCGCCGGCCTCGAGGAGATACGGTCCCGGCTTGCCGATCGTCACGACCGCTGTCGTGCGGGACGCGACCTCGATCGCCGCGACGACCGCGCCCGCCCCGGGCCGAAACCCGCGCTCGGAGGGGTACATCGGGTCCTTGTTGGTCGCGACGAGCGCGGCGCCTGCGCGCACGCAGTCCGCGGCGGCCGCGATCCGCAGGTACGTGAGCTGCGGGTCCAGGCCCACGACCACGGCATCGGGATGGCCGGCCGCCGCCAAGCCGTCGATGCCCTCCTGGCTCATCCGGGTGGCGACGTAACCGGCCGTGACGACCTCGAACCCGGCCTCGGTCAGCTCGCGCTCGAGCCCCGACGCCCCGACCGCGAGCACCCGCCGGACGCCCGGCATGTGGTCGCGCACGTAGATGGCGCTCGCGCGCGAGGACGTGACGACGCGGTCCGGCCCGACTGGCGCGCCGTGCGACGCGAGCCGCGGGAGGTAGTCCGCGTGGTAGTGCATCGCATTGTTGGTGACATAGACGACGTCGTCCCCGAGGGCCGCGCGGGCCGCCAGCGCGGCCCCCACACCGGGGACGGATTCGGTCGCGCGATAGACGACGCCATCGAGGTCGACGAGGAGAAGCACAGCCCGATGCTACCGTCTGCGCATGCCGCCGGCCTCCCGCTCCCCGTTCGCCGATACGACCCGCCTGATCGTCGACGGCACGAACATGCTCTACCGGCTGGGACGCGGGCCGAACGCCGCACCGCCCGCGGCGATCATCGGGCGGCTCCGGGCGGCGGTCCCGAAGGAGGTCGACATCGACCTCGTGTTCGACGGCGTGGGGCATGGCGTCTTCGGCCGGCTGGCCCAGGGGATGTTCGTGCGCTACTCCGGGCGGCGCGAGGCCGACGAGGTGATCCTTGACCTCACGTCCGAGGCCGCGATGGAGGGCGGCGGCGGTCCCGACGCCGCGAACAAGGTCCTCGTCGTGACCAACGACCGCGACCTGCAGTACCGCCTCACCGTCAAGGGCGCACGGACGGCCCCGCTCCAGTGGCTGCTGAACCGGATGGACATCCCCGTCCTGGCGTCGCCGGCGGCGGGCAACAAGCGTCCCCCGATCGGCGCCGGCAGGCCGCCCGCGGGCGGCAACGGGCCTCATCCGGCAGGCCGCGACGACGACGAGCGCCCCGGCTGGAAGCCCGGTCGCGGGGCGACGGCGAAGACCGGGACGCCGAGGAAGGTTGCCCGCCACAAGCGGCACCCGCGGATGGGCGCCTGAGTTAGGATGCGCGCGTGATCATCGACCAGCTCGACCAGGTCTGGACCGGGCTCATCCAGTTCACCGCGAACTTCGTGATCCCGGACTGGGGCCAGCTGATCGGGCTGCTGCCGATCCTCCTGCTGCTCGGGGTGGTCGCGCCGATCGTCACCCTCCTCGCGCTTGGCTGGCTGCGCTACGGCCTCGTCAAGCCGCGTGTCAAGGCGGGCTACAGCGATCCGCGCCGGCTCGCGCCGGTCGATGCGGAAGGCAACCCGGCATTCCCGGTCGGCGAGCCATACTCGCTGCTTGAGCGGATGATCTACGAGCCCGGTGCGACCCGATCCATCGGCGGCGACGAGCTCCTGGTCGCCTGCCCCAAGTGCGGCCTCGTCCGCAAGGCCGCCGTCGACACGTGCGGCAACTGCGGGCTGACGTTCACCCTCACGCCTCCCACCCGCTCCCTCCGGCCGGTCGGACCGCCGCCGGGCGGGCGCGCCGCCGTCTAGCTCCTGACCCACCGGCGTCCACGCGCCGCCGCAACCCGGGCCCGCCGGAACCAACGGACGGGCCCCAAGCGTCCCGGGACATGACATGGAACAGGCCTCCTCGATCCTCTTCGTCGTCGGCGTCATCGTGGTCGCCATCGGCTTCGCGGCCCACGTCGGGCACGCCGTGCTGCTCTCGAACGGGCGGCGGATCGTGGCCTTCGCGCCGGCCCGCCAGCCGGCCTTCGCCGCGGGCGCCGTGACGGGCTCGTTCGTGGCCTCACACGGGCGGTCAGCGGGCGCGCGGCTGGACCTCTCGGCGTCGCCGACGCCGCTCTCCCGTGCAGCTTCCCTGATCACCCTGGTCGCGTTCGGGTTGCTGCTCGGGACGCTGGTCACGCGAGGGATCGCCGTCGGCCGCGGGCCGTACGGGAACCTGTACGAGTTCAGCGTGGCGTTCGGGACCTCGATCCTCGGCGGCTACCTGTTCATCGCGAGCCGGTATTCGATCCGCCAGATCGGCTTCATCCCCGTGGGCGTCTCGCTGGCAATGCTGCTCTACGCGTCCTCGCTGCCGTCCGAGGTGGAACCGCTCGTGCCGGCGCTGCAGAACGCGCCGCTCCTGACGATCCACGTGGGAATGGCGGTGCTTGCGTACGGGATCTTCGCGACGGCGTTCGCGGCGGGCGTGGGGTATCTCGTCCAGGGGACCGGCGACCGCTTCGCGTGGCTGCCCTCGCACAGGACGCTCGACGAGGTGGCGTACCGCGCGGTGATCATCGGCTTCCCGATCTTCGCGACGATGATCATCCTCGGGTCGTGGTGGGCCTCGATCGCCTGGTCCCGCTACTGGGGCTGGGACCCGAAGGAGACCGCGGCACTCGTGACATGGCTCACGTACGCGATCTACCTTCACGCACGCAACCAGCGTCGCTGGGCAGGCCGACCCGCCGCGCTGCTGCTCGTGGTCGGGTTCGGGATGGTGCTGGTCACGTACTCCGGCAGCCTCTGGTTCTCCGGTCTGCACGCCTACTCGGGGCTGTAGCGGGGAGTCCGCCCATTCGCCGCCCGGCGCGCACGTCGCGAGCCGCGCTCGTCGGCCCCTGCGCTCTCCCGGCGGTCGCTATCCGCAGCCCGCGCCTGTAGCGCTCCCCCGGTGGACGGTACGCGCCAAATCCAACTCTCCCGCCGCTCCCCGTGAGCGTTTGCGCACGTCGGATGGTGCACACGCCCGATTGCGCCCCCCGGGCGAGCGTCCGATCAGGTGGACCGGGAGCTGGGCGTGGACAGCGAGCCGGTGGTGGACGGCCGCACGAAGCGGATGATCTCGACCCCGACGATCCTGCCAACGTCAAGCGTCATCAGCGCCCACGAGTACGCGGGTTGCGCGCGGCGGTCCGTGGGCGAGCCCGGGTTGACCAGCCAGATGCCCGATGGCAGCCGCTGCAGGAATGGCGCGTGCGAGTGCCCGAACACGATCGCCGCGAGCGACTCCTCTCCCTCGAACGCGCGTTGCGCGCGCTCCGGCGTCGTCCGGCCGGGGCCGAGATGGCCGTGCGTGAGCCCGATCCGGACGCCAGCGAGCTCCACGATCCGCTGCTCGCTGAACCGTCTCCGTATGGCCGGACCGTCGTTGTTGCCCGCGACGCCGTCGATCGGCGCCACCGCCTCGAACAGGTCCACGGCAAGTGCCTCCGTCCAATCGCCGGCGTGGAGGATGTGGTCGACACCGTGCGCCGCGAATCCCTCGAGCAGAGGCTGCGGCAGCGAGCGGCCGAAGCGCGGCAGGTGCGTGTCCGAGACGAGGGCGACGTGCATCGTCGCCAGCGTAGGCCGTCGAGGCGGTCAGGCGCCTGATGGATCCTCGTCGTCGCCGGTCACCAGCGCGGCCACCGCACCAGCCACGGCGCCCACCGCCAGGACGACGACCGCGAATGCCCGGCTCGCCGGGCGCCCGCCCGGGGTCGCCGGCCGGAGGCTGCCGCCCGCATGGCGCCCGCCCGGGGTCGCCGGCCGGAGGTCACCGCCCGCATGCGGGGCGTCCTGGTTGGGCACCACGCCCGCGTCGGCGCCCGGGGCATCTGCCGCCTCCGTCGTCGGCCTGGTCGCGGCCGCGGCCTCTCCGCGGGTCTCGGCCCGGCGTGCATCGACCCGTTCGGGCTCGTGGTGCTTCGCGAGCATCGACGTCAATTCCGCGGCGCAGAGCAGCAACAGCGCCGTGATGTAGAACCACAGCATCAGGACCACGACGCCGCCCAGGGCTCCATACGTGTTCGCGTAGCTGCCGAAGTTCGCCACATACAGGCCGAACACAACAGTCGCCACGAGCCACCCGGCGGCGAAGACCAACCCGCCCACGAACGTCCATCGGAACGACACCGCCACGTTCGGTCCGAAGCGGAACAGCACCGCGACGGCGATCGCGACCAGGAGCAGGACGAGCGGGAACCGGAGCAGCGCGATCACGCCCCAAGCATCGGGCGCGATGCCCAGCGTCCGGACCGCCTGCTCGGTGAGGATGCTGCCCCCGACGATCGTCACGAACGCGACGAGGATCCCGACGCTGCCCACCGCGGTGAGCGCGAGCGCAGTTGCCGTCTTGACGAAGAAGTTGCGCGTCTCGTCCACGTCATAGGCCCTGTTCATCGCGCCGATCAGCGACGAGATGCCCCCGGTCGCGGCCCACAGCGCGGCCAGCGCGCCGATGCTCAGCAGGCCGGGCCGAGCGTCGCCGAGGATCGCCCGGAGCTGTGGCGCGAGTTGGCCCGCGACGTCCGCCGGCAGGTTGTCACCGATCGCGCCCAGGATCTCATCGGTCGGATCGCCCAGGCCCACGGCCTGCGCGACGAACGCGGCGAGCGCCGCGAGGAAGATCGCGAACGGGAAGATCGCGAACAGGAAGCGGTAGGCGAGGCCGGCCGCACGCTCGGGGACCTCGTCGTCGACGATCTGCACGACGAGCCGCTGGGCCGGCTCCAGGGATCGCGGCAGCTGCATGGCTTGATGGGATCGCGCGCGGACCCTCGGGCGTGCGGGCGGTGGCGGGCGCGGGATCGCAATGGCGTTGCAGGGTTTCGCCGCAGGGTCGATCCTTGACCGATGCTCGACTGGCTAGACCCGAACCCTGGATCAGCGATGTTGAAGATCGTCGGGGCGATCGTCATCGTCGTCGGCGCGATCAAGGTCTGGTTCGAGCTCAACGTCCGCACCCAGGCGAACGGGGGCGGGCGCGTGGCAGGCGCGCTCGTGGCGGTTGGGCTCGTGTTCCTGCTGGTATCGCTCCTGCCCGGGTTGCTCCCCTTCGAGATCGGCATCAGCGTGCTCGTCGTCGCGTTCGTGTTCATCTACCGGCCCGACATCGTCGTCCGCGTCAGCGGCGGCCCGCGCAAGGAATGGTCGGCGCTCCACGAGGGCCGGGAGCTTGCGGTCGTCGTTGCCGAACGTGGTGGGCCGAAGATCGCGGCGGGCGACGCGGAGATCTCCGCCCGGGTAGCGGGGCTGTCCGCGTTCGAGACACCGCTGACCTCGCGCTACCTGGCCCTCGTCCGGCGCACGATCCTGGCGGATCCCGATAACGTCTCCCTGGCCGGTGCCCGGGCCGAGCTCGCCGAGGCCGATGCCGAGTTGCGGGCAAGCCTCGGCGCACGCCCGGTGTGGGAGCGCCCGCTTGAGCGGCGAGCTCGCGGAGAAGTGCCCATCGAGTAGCGGTGGGTTTCCGCGAGCCCCTGGTGAGCGCGCGTTGAGCCTGCGGTGAGCGCGACGTGAGTCCCGGGTGAGCGCGGCGGGCGATGCTGGCGCGCATGGACGATCTCGCGATTGGGCGCTCGATCCGCGCCGTGTGCGTGAAACGCGGCTGGCGTCAGGAAGACCTCGCGATCGCGGCCGGGCTATCGCGTGCGTCAGTGTCGCGGATCGAGCTCGGCCAGCTCGAATCGATCCAGATCGGCATGGTGCGGAAGGTGTGCGCGACGCTCGGCATCCGTCTCACGCTGGAGGCGCGGTGGCAGGGCGCGGAGCTCGACCGGCTGCTCGGGTCACGACACTCAGCGATGCACGAGGAGCTCGCGCGCTTGTTCGCCAGCCTCCCGGACTGGGTCGCCGTGCCCGAGGTCACGTTCGCAATCTTCGGGGAGCGGGGCGCGATCGACCTCATCGCATGGCACGCGACGAGTCGGAGCCTCCTCGTGATCGAGCTCAAGACGGAGATCGTCGACGTCCAGGCAATGGTCGCGACGCTCGACCGGAAGGTCCGCCTGGCGGGCCAGATTGCGCGCGACCGCGGCTGGGTGCCCGCGACCGTGTCGTCGTGGCTGGTGGTCGCCGACGGGCCGATCAACCGCCGGCACGTGCAGGCACACGTCGCGATGCTGCGGGCCGCGTACCCGGTCGACGGGCGGTCGATTGCCGGCTGGCTGCGACGACCCGTGGACCCGATCGCCGCGCTGTCGTTCATCGCACCGGAGCCCGGAGTGGGCGCACTGCGGAGCTTCGCGCCGGTGAAGCGGGTTCGTCGCTGAGCCAACGCTCGCCCGGGGGTCACTCCCGGCGGTCCGCGTGGGCCGACGAGGCTGGGGCGCCGTTCGCGGTGCCTGTAGGGCCGGCGACCTGCCCATCTTCTCTACCGGTGGTCACTGTCAGCCGCCGCATGCCCCTCTCGCCGGATAGTGCTCACCCGGAGCATATGCGCGCAGGTCTCACCCCTCAGCGCTCTCCCGGGGAGCACAACACAGACTCCGCCGCGCGGACCTCCGACAACGACCACCGGGCGGACGTACGCCGCGCACGGCCCAGGGCGGGCGTCGATGCCGCCGCACGGCCCAGGGCGGGCGTCGATGCCGACCGCCGGCCCCGGTAGGACGCGGCGCTCGCCGCCCGAGCGGGGACGCGCACGGCCCGAGGCACGCCGCGCGATCCGTCCACAATAGAACGCTCGTTCGGTGGACAACGGCGCGCAGACCGTGGACAGACGCCCGGATTACGGTGGACGAACGCCCAACAACGGTGGAAGAACTCGGCCCGGGGGTGGACGCACGGCCCCTGCACGAGAACGAACCGAAAATCAACATCTTGCGATGCGAACAGCCCCCGCACCACTACATCTTGTGGTTTGGGGCTTGACCCCCACCCCTCATGTCACTACAGTAGACCGGTCGCCCTGACGCCGGACGACCCTCGAACCACCCCGGATGAACGGCCCTCGGGTCGCCGCCAGGAACCAGGAGAACACCGGCACCAAGACGATCCGACGGACGATCCCGCAGCTACGCGTCACCCCCTTCGTGACCCGCGGGATCGCCAACCGGACGGAGCCCAACCGGCCACAACGACGTCCCGTATGGCACCCGGGACCCGTCCACGCCGCATGAGCCCTGATCCGGGCCGCCGGAACCACGGCGATCTCCCGCGGAGGGCGGGAACGGAGGAGAGCACGAACATGGCCCAGGCTCGCGAGGTAGTCCCGGTGATTGAATCGAAGGTCGCGCCGAAGCGTGGCAAGACGGCGAACAGCCACGCGTCGGAGACCCGCAAGGGCCTCGGCGGCCCGTACGGTGCCAGCTTCACGGGTGCGGGCACCCGCGGCCTCACGTTCGAGCGCCGCTGGACCCGCCCGGGCGTCCACCCGTACGACGAGATCACCTGGGAGTACCGCACGGCCGGCATCTCCAGCGAGACCGGCAAGACGGTCTTCGAGCAGAAGGACGTCGAGGTCCCCACCTTCTGGAGCCAGCTCGCCACCAACGTCGTCGTGAGCAAGTACTTCCGCGGCCACGTCGGCACGCCGGAGCGCGAGCACAGCGTCCGCCAGCTCATCGACCGGGTGGTCAACACGATCACCGCGTGGGCGGAAACCCAGCACTACTTCGCGACGGACGAGGACCTGGCCGCGTTCAAGGCGGAGCTGACCCATCTCCTGGTCCACCAGAAGATGAGCTTCAACTCACCGGTCTGGTTCAACGTCGGGATCGAGCAGAAGCCGCAGTGCTCCGCGTGCTTCATCAACTCGGTCCAGGACAACATGGGCAGCATCATGGATCTCGCCAAGACCGAGGCGATGCTGTTCAAGTACGGCTCGGGCGCGGGCGTCAACCTGTCCCCCATCCGCAGCAGCAAGGCCAGGATGACGGGCGGCGGCATCGCGTCGGGCCCGGTCAGCTTCATGCGCGGCTACGACGCGTTCGCGGGCGTCATCAAGTCCGGCGGCAAGACCCGGCGCGCGGCGAAGATGGTCATCCTGGACGTCACCCACCCGGACGTCGTGGACTTCATCGACAGCAAGGCGCACGAGGAGAAGAAGGCCTGGGCCCTCATCGAGCAGGGCTACGACCCGAGCTTCACGGGCGAGGCCTACGGCTCCGTGTTCTTCCAGAACGCGAACCACTCGGTCCGCGTCACGGACGACTTCATGAAGGCCGTCGAGCGTGATGCCGAGTGGCAGACGATCGAGGTCAGTGACGGCCAGCCGGCCGGCACTTACAAGGCGCGGGACATCTTCCGCAAGATGGCGGACGCTGCCCACCTGTGCGGTGACCCGGGCATCCAGTACGACACGACGATCAACGACTGGCACACCAGCGCGAACACGGACCGCATCTACGCGTCGAACCCGTGCTCGGAATACATGTTCCTCAACGACACGGCGTGCAACCTCGCTTCGCTGAACCTCATGAAGTTCGTGGACGGCGACGGCGAGTTCGACGTGGACGCCTTCCGGTTCGCCGCGAAGGTCACGATCACGGCCCAGGAGATCCTGGTCGACAACGCCAGCTACCCCACCACGCGGATCGAGGAGAACAGCCACCGGTTCCGACCGCTGGGCCTCGGCTACGCGAACCTCGGCGCGCTGCTGATGAACCGCGGGCTCGCCTACGACTCGGACGAGGGTCGCGCGTACGCGGGTGCCATCACGGCGCTCATGCACGGCGAGGCCTTCCGCCAGAGCTCGATCATCGCGCGGGACCACGGCGGCGCATTCGTCGACTACGACACCAACCGCGCCCCGTTCCTGCGGGTCATCGCCAAGCATCGTGACGCGGCGTACTCGCTCCCGGAGCAGGGCGTTCCCCAGGCGATGCTCGCGAACGCGCGCCAGCTGTATGACGAGGTCCAGGAGCTCGGCACCGCGCACGGCTACCGCAACGCGCAGGTCACCGTGCTCGCGCCGACCGGCACGATCGCATTCATGATGGACTGCGACACCACCGGCATCGAGCCCGACATCGCGCTCATCAAGTACAAGAAGCTCGTCGGCGAGGGCTACCTCAAGATCGTCAACCAGACGGTCCCGGCGGCCCTGCGCAAGCTCGGCTACACCCCCACCCAGGTCGAGGAGATCCTCGCCTACGTCAACGCCCAGGAGACCATCGAGGGGGCGCCCGGCCTCAAGCCCGAGCACCTGACGGTCTTCGACTGCGCGTTCAAGCCGGTCAACGGCGAGCGGTCCATCCACTACATGGGCCACATCCGGATGATGGGCGCGGTCCAGCCGTTCCTGTCCGGTGCGATCAGCAAGACCGTCAACATGCCCGAGGCCGCCACGGCGGAGGAGATCGAGACGGTCTACCTCGAGGGCTGGAAGCAGGGCCTCAAGGCGATCGCGATCTACCGCGACGGCAGCAAGCGCAGCCAGCCGCTGTCCACCGGCAAGAAGAAGGACGACGGGGTCGAGAGCAACCCGGCGGACGCCGAGACGATCGAGAGCCTGCGCAAGCAGCTGGCGACCGCCCAGGTGGAGGCCACCCGCCCGCACCGCCGCCGGCTCCCGGCCGAGCGGACCGCGGTGACCCACAAGTTCGACATCGCGGGCCACGAGGGCTACATCACCGTCGGGCTGTACCCGGACGGGACGCCCGGCGAGATCTTCCTCAAGATGGCCAAGGAAGGCTCCACGATCAGCGGCCTCATGGACACGCTGGCCACCTCGGTGAGCCTGGCGCTCCAGTACGGCGTGCCACTGAAGGACGTCGTGAACAAGTTCGCCCATGTCCGGTTCGAGCCCAGCGGCTTCACCGGCAACGGCGAGATCCCGATCGCCAAATCCCTCGTGGACTACATCTTCCGCTGGATGGGGTCGCGCTTCCTGTCCGCGGACGAGCGTGGTGGCCTCGGACTCATCGACCGGTCCGCGATCGTCGCGGATGCGCCGGCCGCGTTCTCGGGTGCGTCCGCGCTGACGCCGCAGTCCAACGAGGGCATCACCGCCCAGTCAGAGGCACTGGTCCAGGCCGTCAAGCCGGCACCAGTCGTGGCTCCGGCGCCCGCTCCGGCCCCGACCGATGACACGGCCAAGGGCTCCGCGGCGGTGCCGGCGGCGTCAGCCGCATCGCCGGTCTCGGTCGCCAAGGAGGGGCTGACGGTCATCGCGACCAATGGCGCCACCAACGGCGGGTCCACGAATGGCGCCGCCAGGCGGACGCTTGCGGACTTCACGGGATCGCTCGGCGGCTCCTCGCTCGGCGCCGGGGTGAAGGTCGCCTTCTCCGCCCAGGCGGACGCCCCCAGCTGCGCCGAATGCGGCTCGATCATGATCCGCAACGGCAGCTGCTACAAGTGCCTCAACTGCGGGTCAACATCGGGCTGTAGCTGAGCATCAACCGCACCAGGAACGAAGCCCGGGCACCGCCCCCGGGCTTCTTCATGTCCGCTGGCTGACTGGACGTTCCGGCTGCATCCTCAGCCTCGGCTCGTTGGAGGCTGTCCCAGAATCCAGGGGTAGCGTCCAGGATCGCGGTCACCGTCTGGGGATCCGGATCCGCCGCGTCGATCGCGCCCGAAAGGAGCGATGTCGGCCACCCGCGTCTCGTGGATCTCGTCGGCCCGCTCCGAGAGCGCGGCAATCGCTTCAACAACGACGACCCGGTGGGCGGTAGGCATTCGTCAGCGGACCAGTACGTCAGCGCCGGAATCGGTCAGTCGGGGCCGGCGCCCTCGATCGATGTGCCCCCGGCCGGACGAGGTATCCCGCAGCGATGGTTGCTGGGCGCCACCCCGCCTCGCATCGCCGGGCAGGCGCACACTGCCGCCATGCGCCTCCACCGCCTGGCCCTGCTCGTGCTGTTCACCACGGTCGTCGCCGCCGGGTGCTCGATGCTGCCCGCACAATTCGGGGGACACGCGGACCCGACGGTGGAGATCGACGTTGCCTACCCCGCCGGCTGCGGCGAGTTCGACCTTTCGGATCGGCGCTGTCGAGCCATCGTCGAGTCGCTGGCCGGGCAGCTGGACGTGGACCTCCCTATGGTTCGCGAGATCAGGCTCCTTGGCGACCCAGGATGTGGCCGGGGCCCTAATGTCCTGTGCACCCGGACCACGTCCTTCATTGTCCGGGTGCGCTTCGTCAGGGATGACGGCACAGCGGCGGAAGGATCGCAGTTCTGCGGCGTCGGCGGCCAATACTCGATCCTGTGCACCGAGACGCCGGAGGTCCGGATCAGCGCGCCGACGCTCAACGGCTACACCGACATCCCCTGCGCCGGCGAGGCGCCCGACGGCTGCGCGTCACCGGTGCCCACCATCGACCCCGCGGTTGCTCCGGATGCCAGCCCGCTCCGCATCGCGACGCTCGACATCCCGCTCGACCACGTCGGCCACTACGAGATCCCGGTGGGTATGGCGGTGCTCCCGAACGGGGTTCTCACGGAGGGTTCCTTCGGCCTCGCGAATCCGCATCAGGACGGGTTCATCCTGCTGAGCGAGGGCGCCATGTCGCTCGTGGTCGCGGGACCCGACGGGCAGCCGATCTGGAACGTGTACGAGCAGGGCTGGCGCGAGGGCACGGAGACCGTGGACGTCACGCTCGTGTTCGATGTCGAGAGCACCGAGCCCGGCAGGGTGCTCCAGGTTCGCGACGTGGTCGTCCGCTGAGTTGGGCCACGGGCCGCCGAACGGGCTTGCCTCCGGGCGACCTGCGGGCGACGTCCCCGCGCGACACAGGCGGTCGGCCCGGCCGCGGTGGATGACGACCGGGCTCCGGACCGACGGCGTCAGCCGCGCTGGATGACCTCGTGGAGGACGTGGGCCTCGAGGTGGACACGGTGGGCGGTCTCGCGGTCGGGGGCGTCGACGAGGCAGAACACCTTGCCCTGGGCCTCATCGACCCAGTACTGGCGGTAGTCGACGCCGTAGGCGCCCTGGACCCGCATGTCTGCCTCGTGGGCACCGGCGACATCGGCCGCCTTCACCCCGGGAATGTTGTGCATATCCATGTACGTGGGCATGTCGAAAGACGCTCCATTGAACTTGATGGACCATCGCGCCGGCAGGCTGGCATCGGTCCGAGGGGTGACACGACAGACCCTACGGGGTCGGATCTCGCGACTCGCGCGACGGGTATGCGACGACGGGTCGAAGGCGAGCTCGACGTCCCGTCGCCCGCCGTGCGCCGATCAGCCGGTGCAGTTCCCGGGCGTGGTGACGGTCCAGTGGAACCAGTTGTCGAAGATCCCCGCCCATTGGAATCCGAAGGAGTCGAGGTCGCTCCCGCCGATCGTGCCCGAGGTAGCCGAGTGCCGAACGTTCTGATGGCGCAGGAAGTTCGCGATGGTGCAGCGTGCTCGTGGCACTGCTTGGACCGATCGCCGGCTGACCTGCGGCTGGATCGGAAATGGGAGCCGGGTCGGCAGGCCGTCGGCGAAGATCGCTGACAGGTCCTTCGGCAGGAGCGGTCCGAGGATCGCGAGCAGGACGGGGACCGTGGTGCCCTGGAGGATCTTGACCGTCTCCGATCCGTTGAACGCCTTCGTGAACTCGGTCAGCAGGCCCGTCGGGAGCTCCGGCGGAAGGGCGGACCGCGTGCCGAAGTACGTGTCCACCACGATCACGAGCACCGACAGGATGAGGATCCCCTCGACGAAGCCGAACAGGGCGCCGAGCGCCCCGTCGACGCCGCGCGTGATCCCCTGGACGCCGACCTTGCCCATCAGTGCCGATTGCGCGAGGTGCAGCCCGACCAGGATCACCGGGAACGCGATCGTGTAGCCGACGAGGTTGGCGTAGTCGGCGGGGATGTCCTTGAAGAATGTGGACGCGATGGCACCCACGGGGTACCGGAAGTACGCGCCGGCGATCGCCGCGACGACGATGAACGCGATACCCAGCAGCCGCCGCAGGAACCCCGTTCGCCAGCCGCCGTACGCGAAACCGGTGATGAACCCGACCAGCACGATGTCCATGGGGCGCCCCTCTATCGCGTGCCGGGTTTCGGCGCGACGAGTCCGCTGCTGAGGGAGAACAGGATGAGGAACAGCGCGGCTGCGCCCGGGTGGTACAGCCCGATGGTCGTGAAGATCCCACCCTGCGAGTACGCCCAGACGGCGAAACCCAGCGTGGAGATCCCCATTTGCAGGCGCTTCGGCTGCCCCGGCCTGGCCATGAACCTGAAATACAGCGGTGTCAGGAATAGGAGCGCCAGGAAGGCGACGAGCTGGAGGAAGAACCTCGTCCCCGAACCGGCCTCGGTCGTGCCGATCAGGACCGGCGTGATCGTCAGGTACGCCGCGAGGATCTCGCCGGGGACGTACTTCGCGACGCGCTCGAGGTAGTCCTTGACGCCCTGGTTCGGGTCTGCCTGGACCAGCGCAGGATCGGGCCGCGGTTCAACGAGTCTGCCCATGCGGTTCCCTCCATCCCTCAGGCAACCTGCCCGGGGTCATTGTGGCGGCGCCCGTCAATAGCCACGACCGCCGCGACGAGGTGACGCGCCCGACCCGCCACGAGGGGGCGGTAGCCGGTACCCTCCGTTGCTCATCCATCGCTCGACGGGGATCCAAGTCTTGGCGAAGCAGAAGTGGGGCGACCTCTCGGAGGCCCAGGTGCGCAAGCGGCTCGGTGAGCTGCTGGATGTCCCGTTCGCGGCCGACGTCATCGTCGGCATTGGGGGCGTCGCGGGCGGACTCGCCGAGGTCGGCGACAACGCATGGGTGGCGCTCCAGGTCGAGGAGAAGCACACGCACCCGGCAGAGAACGTGCTCCAGTACTGGCCGTGGTTGGAGCGAAACCGCCGGCGCCTGGTGCTGGTTCACGCGATCGAGCCGACGGCCCGCAGGCGAAAAGGCCATCGCACCGACCTGACGAACTGGCTGGGCGCGATGATGGAGCGCGTGCTCCCCGGCCGTTTCACCTATTGCCGCCTGGAGCTTGGCACGGACGCGGAGCCAGCCCAGCTCGAGGCCGCTGCCGCCGCGATCGAGGAGCTTCGACGCCCCGCCGCCGCCCGGAGGCTGGCGCCCGGCCTGTAGGCGCCGGCCCAAGGGCGGTTAGTGGTCGCCGAACGCGTGCCCGCCGGCCATCACCGGCATCGGGACGTTCCAGCCGATCAGCTCGCAGCCAAGGAGGTGCGGCGCGACCTCGCCAGGCGTGCAGTCGGGGCAGCCCCACGCCGTGAGCCCGCCATCATCCGGGCGGTAGTCGATGTGGCATACGGACTCGGTGGGGTCGCAGCTGCTCGCGTGGCAGACGTGCGTGCAGTGGACCCAGTGCTCACACGTACACGTCGCATCGGCCCGTGGCGCACGGATGACCGAGGATGGAAATGGGGACGCCTGCATCATCGGGGCTCCTGGGAGCGACCGCCGGTGCCCAGGCAACGCGCGGACCCGGTGGCATAGATCATCCGCCTCCCGGTCAAGTCACCCGATCCGGCGCCCCAGGAGCGCGCCTGACCGTGCGGATGGACGACTGATCGCGCGGTCGGAGTGATCCGCGTGGGCGGGGCACGCGCACAAGGGACATGGACCATGCGCCCGATGCTGCCCGCGACCGCCCACGCCGCCTGCGCAGGGCGGCGCTGACCGTGGGGTTCGTGCTCGCGGTCGCCGTTGCGGGTGGGGCCTGCGGCCCGGCGAGCGCCAGCGCGCCGCCGTCCGCCGTTGGGGCAGCAATCCAGTCCCCCGCCGCCGGGCTGTCGCCCAAGCCTTCGTCATCGGTTCCGACGTCGACCCCCGCGCCCCTCCCAACGCCCCGGCCCGTATCACCGACCCGCCAGGCGGTCGAGCGCCTCACGGCGGCCGTCGCCGCGAACCCTGCCGACGCCGACGCGCAACGCGATCTCGGCCTCGCGCTCACCCAGCTCATCCGCGAGACGCTCGATCCAACGCTGTACGTCCCCGCGGAGGACGCCCTCCGTGCCTCGGATGGTCTCCAGCCCGACGACGCCCGGCCGCTCGTCGGCCTGGGTGGCCTCCAGCTTGGCAAGCACAGGTTCGCCGATGCCCTCGTGACCGGGAAGCGCGCCGTGCTGCTGGCGCCAACCCTCGCCGCCGCCCACGGCGTGGTCGTCGATTCGTTGGTCGAGCTCGGCCGGTACCCGGAGGCCGATGCGGCCGCCGCGCGCATGTTCGCGGTGGGCGACGACCTCGGGACCTACGCCCGAGTGTCGTACCTCAAGGAGCTCCACGGGGATCTTGATGCGGCCCGCGCCGCCATGGCGGGCGCCGCCGTGCAACCGGGTCTCGCGCCCGAGAACCAGGCATTCGCGCTGTCGCTGCTCGCGAACCTCGAACGCTGGACGGGCGACCCGGACGGCGCCCGCGCGACCTGGGAACGGGCCATGACGCTCGTCCCGGAGCATCCGCCCTCGTTGGCCGGCCTCGGCCGGCTCGCGGTTGCCGCTGGCGACCTCGCCGAGGCCGCGCGCCTGTTCGGGCGGGCGGCCGACGTCATCCCGCTGCCCGAGTACGTCATCGCCCTGGGCGAGATCCAGGCAGCGTCGGGCGACGACAAGGCCGCCAAGGCGAGCTTCGCGCTGGCCGGCGCGGAGATCCACCTGTTCCAGGCCAACGGCGTCACCGTCGACCTCGACCTCGCCCTGTTCGAAGCGGATCACGGCGATCCGACGCGCGCCCTCGGGCTCGCGAAGGCGGCCTACGCCGAGACGCCGACGGTGCGAGCCGCCGACGCGGTGGCCTGGGCGCTCCATCGCCTGGGGCGCGACGAGCAGGCCGTGACCTGGTCGGTGAAGGCCCTCCGCCTTGGGTCGCGCGACCCGCTCCTGCGCTACCACGCGGGCGCGATCGCGGCCGCCGCGGGCGATGCGAGGGCCGCCCGTCACGACCTGTCCCTGGCCCTTGCCACGGACCCGGGCTTCTCCGCCACGGGCGCCGCCGAGGCGACGCGCCTGCTGGCCGCGCTCGGCAGCTGACTCACGCGCTGATCGACCACCGCCGACCGGTGATCCGATCCGGCGGGCCGCACGCAAGAGCCACCGAGATCGCCGCTGGAAGTCGCGACACACCGGCGTTCGTCGTGCCCTGACAGCCCGTCGGAAACGGGCCCACGAACCATAAAGGGGAGATCACGTGTCCACCCGTTCTCGCGCTGCTGCTCTTGGTGGAGCGGTCGTCATCGCCCTTACGGCGACTGGCGGCGCCCTCGCCTCGAGCCACCGCGAAGCTCCGCTCATTGCCGGCGACCCTGCGGCCGACAACACGGACCTCTACGCGTTCGTCAGCCCGGATGACCCGTCGAAGGTGACGATCGTCGCCAACTACGTGCCGCTCCAGGAGCCGGCCGGCGGTCCGAACTTCAACCTGTTCGATCCGGCGGTCCGCTACGAGCTCCACGTCGACAACAACGGCGATGCCGTCGACGACGTGACCTACACATTCCGCTTCAAGACGATCGAGAAGTCCGGCAAGGACGGCGTCTCGTCGTTCCTGTACAACGGCGGCCCGGTCACGTCCCTCACGGACCCGGACCTGCTGGTGCGCCAGACCTACTCCGTCACGCGGGACAAGGGCGGCACCTCAACGGAGCTCGCCAGCGCCCTGCCCACCGTGCCCACCAACATCGGCCCCCGGTCGATGCCCGACTACGAGGCCCTCGCGGCGTCCGGTGCCCAGTCCATCGGCTCGCGCAAGGTGTTCGCCGGGACCCGTGACGACGCGTTCTTCGTCGACCTCGGCTCGATCTTCGACCTGGGCGGCCTCCGGCCGTTCAACACCCTGCACGCGATCCCGCTCCCCACCGCTGCGGGCGTGGACGGCGTGGCCGGCTACAACACCAACACCATCGCCATCCAGATCCCGATCACCGAGCTGACGCGCGACGCCCAGCACCCGGTCATCGGCGTGTGGGCCGCCGCGAGCCGCAAGGCGAGCAAGACGATCGACACCTACGGCAAGGTCAAGTGGAGCGGCCCGTGGGTCCAGGTGTCCCGCCTGGGCAACCCCCTGATCAACGAGGTGGTCATCCCGCGCCAGCTCAAGGACTACTGGAACGGACAGGCCCCGAAGAACGACAGGCAGTTCGAGAAGTACTACCTCGCTCCCGAGGTGGCTGCGCTCGAGAAGGGCCTGTATGCGGCGCTCGACGATCCGGCCACGACCGGTCGCACGGACCTGTCGCTGATCCTGCTCCAGGGCGTCCCCGGCGTGAACAACACGGGCTCGGTCAAGGCCGACCTGCTGCGGCTCAATACGGCGATCGCGCCGTGCACCGCGGACGCGGCTGACGACAACGCAGGCGCCTGCCGCCGGCTGGGCGTCTTTGCCGAGAACGCAGACGACACGACGAGCAGCTACACGGCGGACCTCGCGGCCTTCCCGAATGGGCGGCGCCTCGCGGACGACGTGACGGACATCGAGCTTCGGGCCATCGCCGAAGGCTACGGTCCGGTCCTCAACAGCCTGTTCGGGCTCCCGAACCGGGCTCCCAACAACATCGTCGGCGACGGCGTCGACACCAACGCGGATGCGACGTTCCTCACGTCCTTCCCGTACATCGCCCTGCCGCACAGCGGCTACTCCCACGTGCATCACGCCGGGCCTGATCCCAGCTGATCCAGAAACGGTCCTTGGGACGTGGTGGCCCGGTCGCTTCGGCGGCAGGGCCACCGCCATGTCCCGGCGCTGCTACTCCGCGAGCAGCGCGTCGAGCTCCGCATCGAACTGGTGCTGCCAGGACTGGCGGCGAATCTTGGCCGGGCCTCGCCACTCGCGGGCCCTGCCCTTGACGCCTGAGACGATCTCGGGCCCGGCCTGGGCCGCGAGGTCGAGCGCCGCGCGCAGGGGCAGCACCATCGACTCGGTCGTCCCGCCGTCCGCAGGCGACACGCGGTGGACGAGGTCCAGCAGCGCCGGCAAGTCCGTGATGTCGCCCTGGCGCGCAAGGCCGCTCGCCGCCTGGCCGGCCTCGAACACGTCATCCGAGGCGAGGATCGGGCGCAGGGCCGCCGCGACCTTGGGGTCCGCATCCCAGGCGGCGAGGTTCAGCAGCGCCCGGTGCCGGTCGCCCGGTCGGGCGGCCTCGAGCTCCGCCAGCAGCTCCGTCTTGCGCGAGGGCGTCTGCAGACTGGTTGGAATGCGGTTCGGGTCGCGGAAGTACTCGGCCTCGATGTCGGGCGTGACCTCGAACCCGTACGGGCTCACCTGGGTCGCGCCGATGGACCGCAGCTGCTCCGAGATCGCGCGGTGCGTGGTCTCCTCGCCCGGCTCGTCGACGTCGCCGCCCGCATCGCCGCCCATCGCAGCGCCGCGGACGATCGCGCCGAGCACCTGTTCCGCCGTCGCGACGTGCTCCTCGATCCCCTCCCCGCCCAGCGGCGCCTCGGCGAGCGGCCGGGGCAGCCCGATCGTGAGCCGCTGGGGATCGTAGACCGCGAGGCCGGTGCGCCACGCGATCTCGGAGATGACGGGCGCTACGGCCTCCACATCGGCCCAGCCGAGCGCGACGAAGACATGCTTGCGGTGGACGTTGAGCTCGAACGGCGGCCGGGCTATCCCCTGGCCGAGGAGCGCCGGGTAGCGTCGCGCGACCTCGGCCACGAACGGATCGAGCCGCTTGTCATGACCGAACCCGAGCCGCCACGAGGCGTCGAGGCGCGCGATCTCCGCCGCCGCCTCCGCGAACGTGACGGAGCGGTCAACCGGCCAGAAGCTCAGGTCGTAGGACACGCGGCGTCCCCTGGGTTGCCCATCGGGCAACTGTACCGGTCAAGGGCGCAGGCGCGTCGCCGGACGAGGCTCAAGCCCCGACCCGATCAGGCTCTCCCCCGCCAGCTGGCGGCGCGGCTGACAGACGCCGGCCTGGGAGCAGACCACCAGGGTGGCCGTGGCGCCGTGGCAGGGTAGTGGAGGCCGCGCGACGGGGCGCTGCCATGGACTACGCTGTCGTCGGCGTCCGTGGCACGATCCGGGTAGGAGGGTGGAATGCATCGATCACGCCGGACGCAGCTCGCGTCACTCACCGCGCTCCTCGCGCTCCTCGTCGTGGGGGTGGCGCCCGCCTCCGCGCTCGACGTGACGCCCCCGACGGGCACGATCGAGATCTGGGCGTACAACACGCGCACGCTCACCATCGACATCAGGGCGACCTTCGCTGATGCGGACAGCGGGATCGAACATCTCGACATCTCGTGCGACGGCGCCGCGCCCGTGAGCCGCCCCAACGCGACACACCTCCTGATCCCGGCGCTGGATCCGCTCCAGGGCGGCTGCCCGGGCTATGGCGCCCACACCATGGAAATCACGGCCTGGAACGGTGACGGGCTGTCGCTCACCCGCTCCACCGGCGTCGACATCCCGTATGCGGTCGCGCTGACGATCTCCGACAAGGCGATGACGGGCGAGCTGTTCTCGATCACGCCCACCTATCCTGACGGGTACACGCTGCCGGCCGACGCCGTCTGCCGCTGGGAGTTCCGCTGGGGCGACGATAACGCGCTCAACCACAACGACTTCGACTACACCTTCGGCTCGCTGCTGTTCGAGGGTCCCAAGTCCAAGGGCTACTGCGGCGCGTGGACGTTCACGCTGCCGTATGTGCCGGTCCGCCAGTACCAGGTGCTGTTCAACCTCCAGAGCGACACGAACCCGATCGTCGGTGACAGCTGGGGCTTCCCGGATGACGGCCGGGGGTTCATCACGGCGGGCGTCGGAACCACCGAACGGCGCATCACGAGCTCCAACCTGCCGCTGGTGTTCATGCTCCCAGACGAGTACCAGATGACGGTCGGCGAGCCGATCACCTACCGGCTGTACCCGCTGGGCGGGATCTCGATCTACTCGGACGACAGCTGGCTCGCCGCGTGGCATGCGGGTGAGCACGTGTTCGTGAAGGCTGGCGGTACCACGTTCACGTTCACGCCCGATCTCGCGGGCGACTGGTCCGTGTTCTGGAATGGCGGCCCACACCATCCGTACATCGTCGGCGCGGGCTACGACCCGCCCGCCCGCTACGCCGACCACTCCCGGCCGAACACGTCTGCACCAATCCAGCGGATCGGCCCCGCCGGGCCCAGTGCCTACATCCCGGCGACGATGTCCTGGACGGGCTCCGACTCGGGCTGGGGGATCGACCACTACACGCTGCAGCGGAGCATCGACGGCGGCGCATGGGGCGCGACACTCAGCCTCAAGTCGAAGACCAAGGTCGTGCTGCTCACTGCCGGCCACACGTATCGCTTTCGCATCCGCGCGGTCGACCGCGCCGGCAACGTGGGGTACTGGGACGCCGGGCCGAGCTTCCTCGTCAGCGCGTACGGCGAGGGCAACGGTGCCATCCACTACACGGGCACATGGGTGGGCGTCACGAGCCCGGACCTGTGGAAAGGCGCGGCGCGAGCCGCGACGACGAGCGGGGCGACGGCGGCGTTCTCAGCGACCGCGCGGTCCGCGGCGTGGGTATCGGAGCGCGGTCCGACGATGGGCAGTGCGAAGGTCTATGTCAACGGCAGCTACGCCGGGACCGTGAACCTGTACTCGGCGACAACGACGAACCGAGCGGTCGTCTGGCGCGCGACCTGGGCGACCAGGGCGACGCGGACCGTGAAGATCGTCGTGCTGGGCACGGCGGGGCACCCCACCGTCAACGTGGACGGGTTCGTCGCCCTCCGCTGACGGCCTCCGCTACCCGGCCCCGACCGAGGACTGGTGGGCGTCGCCCGCGTGCGCGGTGGCGGCGACCAGCGAGGCCTCGAAGCGCTGCTCCCGGGGGAGCAGCGTCACCCGGCCGGCCCCGCTCGACGGCATCCGGGACGGCGTCCATCACCAGGGCTCGAAGCTGCGCCGCGATCCGGCGGATCGGCGCCGGGAAGGCATCGAGGAAGAACTCTGGCGGGATTGTCTCGACCGGCATTCGCCCATCCTGGCGCTCGATGCGGTCAGGAGATGACGTGAATCGAACGGCCGCTGCGGAGATCCGGGGCTGGCGCGTCGCGGCATCGGCGTTCTGGTCCGCGATCTGCGGTGCTCAGGGCGCCGGGGTCACGGGTCCCCAGAGGCCGATCCCTGCGCCGCGTGCAGCGCGTTGTGCGAGCGCGAAGGCGTCGCGCCAGCGGACGTCCGGTGGGAACGTGGCGACCTGCGCGTAGCCTTGGCGTACGAGCTCCAGGTTGACGAAGACCCAGGTGTCCCCGTCGCGCAGCCAGACGTAGCGGAGGAGGCGGTCGAAACGGTCGCGGTCCGAGACGTCGCTCTCGAGGATCACCTCGCGCCCCTCGACCAGCGCGGCGTTCGCGGCCGACGCCTCGTGACCCATGAAGGCGACGGGCGTGTTGGGCTTGACGCTCTCGGGCGCGTCGATGCCGATGTAGCGCAGCCGCTCGTTGCCGCGGCCGCGGTCGACGATCAGCGTGTCGCCGTCGACGATGCGGACGACCCGCGCAGCCTCTGTCGGGCCGACGGGGCGGCGATCGTCATCGGCCGGTGCCGCCGTAGCGGGCGCGGGTGCCGTAGCGGGCGCGGGTGCCGTAGCGGGCGCGGGTTCCGCCGCGGTGACCGGGGCGTCGACTGCCGAACGCGTGGAGGCGGGCGACGCGGGCGATGGCGCGGCCACGCAGCCGGCGAGGACCGCGACGAGGAGCGCCGCGGCGATGAGTCGTGGCATCGCACAACCCTACCCGTCGGCGGCCGCCGGGGGATTGATGGTCGCGCCAAGACGGGCGCGTCCACCCACGGGTGCGCTGCGACGGAGCCGGCCCCCCGACCGACCCCGCCGCAGGTGGGCTACATCGCGTTGTAGGTCTCCACGACCTCGACCATCGACCCGCCGGCGAGGACGGGACAGCCCTTTGCCAGCGCTACGGCGGCGTCGTGGCTGTCGGCCTTGATGATCGAGTAGCCGGTGGGCGACGTGGGGCCGCCCTCCGCCACGGAGCCGTCGGCGCTGATGACCTTCGTCGAGGTGGCCGGGTTGCCACCGTCGACAAGGGCGTCGCCCAGCTGGTGGAACCAGCCGTTCCACGCCTCCATGACCTGGGCCTGGGCGGCCTCGGTCTCGGGCATCGAGCCACCGTGGTACACGAGCAGGTAGTTCGCCATCGGGCCTCTCCTCGAGATGAGCGACGTCTGGCATCGCCCTTGCACCCTCACGACGAACGCGACATCCCCGAATCGACAGCCGTGAATGGGCTAGTTGACGTCCTCGATGCCGCGGGCAAGCACGATGTCGATGAGCTGGATCGCGGGCGCGCTCCCCAGCCGGGCGAACGAGCCGCTCACGTCGTCGACGAGGTCGATCACGAGCGCCCATCGACCGGGCAGGTCCGGCGCGATGATCGACTGCCGGAGGACGGCCCTGGCGCCCGGTGCGAGCGGCACGAGGCCGAGGTCGATCGGTTCCGGAAGCGAGCCGGATGGCGTCGAGGGAGCCTCGGGGTCGGTGTCCGGCGTGGGCGATCCGCCGGCGGCCTTGGTCGTCGCCGACCCGGGCTGGTCCGAGCCGGGGACGTCGAGGGGAATCCAGCGAGCCTCGACCCGGGTCGCGCGCAGCGTCGTGGAGTGCGTGGCCGCGGTGACCGCATCATTCGTGTCGGCCCAGGTGAGCGTGCCGGAGTTCGCGACGCTGATCGAGACGGGAATCGCGCTTCCGGCCTCTGCGCCATCGTTCCGGATGTTGAGCCGGAGCGTCGCCCGACGATCGCCGGGGATGAACACCGCGACGTCCTCCGCCCGCACGACGGCCCTCCCGAAGCGCCGGTCGCGGAGCGTCAGACTGGCGACATAGGCGCCAGGCTTGGTCGGCAGCGCGACCGAGACGTGGAGGGACTTGCCGGCGATCGTCGCCCGGCCCGCGGCGGACGACGGCGACCCGACGGTCCTGACCGGGAGGGCTGGCGAGACCGCGGCGGCGACCAATGGATCGGCGGCCGGGACGAACGCCGCGCGAACGTCGGCACCCGGGAACCGCCAGCGGCTGGGCGCCTTGATCGACCACGCGGCATCCACCGCCGTCGGCGAGAGGACGAGCTTCAGCTTCGACGCCCTCACGCCCGCGAAGGGGGCGGCCTTCGCCGTCGGGGTCATCGCCACGTACATCGCGCCGCCGCGGCTCCACGCGAACTTGCGCAGCGAGAAGGTGCTGATCCACTCGCCCTTCCAGTCGCCACGGCCAAGCGGGTCCATCAGCCAGACGCGTCCGCGCTTGCGGTCGTAGGCCTCGATGTACACGGCGTGGTTGTCGTCCTTGCCCTTGCCCTTCCAGAACCCGTAGTCCCAGCGGCCGTACCAGCGCGGGAGCTTCGAGTCGTCGCCCAGGAGGACCGCTCCAGCGCCATGCGCCAGGCGGTACAGCAGCTGGCCCCAGGTGACCCGGGTACCACCATCGGGCGAGAACTGGAGGTCGAAGCCGTAGTGCTTGAACGCGACCTGCATGTCGTCGAGTGAGGACCCACCGAACGGGTCCCCCGACGCGGCACGGAGAGCCTCGCGCGTGACCCTGACGTCGCCGTTGGTCCACTTGTCGAGCAGCATCGCACCCGACGACCACAGGCAGTCCGTCCACGGGCGGGTGTCCGTCTCCGTCACGAAGGTGGGTCGATAGCCGGGCAGCGGGGTCGGCGGCTCGAGGGCGGCGACGGGCCCGGGAAGCGTGCCGAGCAGCGTGGCGACCGCGAGACAGGCGGCGGCGAGGTGGCGGGCGAGGCGAGTGGCGGTGGGCATCCGGACGTCGCTTGGGCGGTTCGTGGTTCGCCGGCAATGCCGGGACGCAGGTGACCGCGAGGCTGGAGGAAGGGCTTCTCAAGCCTCGGCCCTGTGCTGCGTCAAGACCATGGTCCGGCAGTCCGGTGCGAACCGGACGATGGTCCCGGGCGGGGGCTTGTCTGGGCGGCGGCCGCACTCGGGCGGGCTCGCCGGACCTGCGGCCCCTTTGATACCCGACGATCGCGTGGCGGCCGGTCCGCGCCCCCTACCCCTGTCGCCGGTCGCTGGACGACGCTACGGTTCCGTCACGAGACGTTCTGGTCGCTGAGCGGCGTGGATGTTCAGCGGGAGGCTCGCTGGCGAAACGTTCCGTTCGCTGGGCGGCGGATTCGTTGCAGCGCGGAATCCCAGCGTCGCTGGGCGGCGGAAACGCGCTCGGGCGGCGGCGGAACGACGCGCGGGGGCGGCACGCGGCGGAACGACGCGCGGGGCCGCGGCCGAGCGGCGCACGGGGCGGGGCACCGGAACGGACGCGAGATCCACCGGGCGCCGGGCATCCGCTACCTCGGTAGTCGGCGTCCTCAGGGCCAGGTGAGCGTCACCGTCATCGTGGTCACCCCGAACCCGCCCTCGGTATTGGTGAGGACGATGTGCCACGGTCCCGGTGGCCGGACGTCGAATGCCTGGTCCGTCCCGACGTCGCCGGTGTCGGGTTCGTACGTGTCGGTGCCGGGCTGGCCCACCTCCGAGAGGTTGATCCGGTAGGTGAACGGGTGGCCGCCCCAGTTCGCCTTGATCCCGAGCTTCCCCTCGTTGACCGGGGTCACGGTCGCGTCGATGCCGTTCGTGTCCGGGTAGTCGGTGCCGTCGAAGCGTGCATTCTCGAGCGTGACGGACGGGTCCTTCGCCGGGAACTTGAGGATGACGTTCACGATCGGCTGCGCAATGTCCGAGCCGCGGAGCGTGAGGATGAACGACTCCTTGGGCTTGGTCGTCTTGGCGGTCAGCGTGCCCGAGCCCGCGGTCCGGCAGCCGAGCGTCTTCGTCGGCGTCTTGAGGCACATCACCATGGCGCCCTGGGGCGTGACCGAGGAAAGCTTGGCGGTGATCGTTCCCGGGCCAACGCTCTGCCAGGTGAAGACGCGGTCTGCGCCGTCGGGGTTGGCCGAGGCGTCGAGGAACAGGTTCCGGAAGGTCACCGTCGCGGAGGGCGGAGGAGGGGTAGCGCTGGGGGCCGCCGACGGGCTCGCGGCCGCAGATGGCTCCAGGGACGCGACGGTCTCACCCGGTGTCGGCGCCTCAGAGGCAGCCGTCCCGGTGGCCGTGGACTGGGGCGAGGGGCTGGCGCTGCCGCGGTCGGGGGTGCGGCTGAGGATCGCACCGAGGCCAAACCCGCCGAGGATGGCGACGATCCCGACGAGGACGAGGACAGGCAGGCGCGATCGATTGCTCATGCGCGCATGGTAGATGCCGGCTCACGGTTCGTCCCCGGTACGTTCGTGGGGGCGATGGCGCGGCGGGCGCGATCGACAGTCGGCGGGTGCAACCGGCCGGCAACGACGGGCAACGGTCGGGCACAGGTCACGGGCTGCGATCAGCCTTCGCGGGGCGGTGCGAGGTACGCCAGTCCGTCGACGACGACGGCACCGGGCAACGTGGTGAGGATCGATGAAGGGGCGATCACCTTCCAGCTCCGGCTGCCGCCGCCGAGCACGATCCGGGCCCGCTCCATCACGGCCGCATCGATCCAGATCGGCAGGCCCTCGGGCAGGCCGAACACCGTCACCCCGCCGATCTCGTGGCCCGTGATCGCGCGCGTCTCATCTGGTGCGGCGAACGACGACTTGCGCCCGAACCGCCCCTTGACGGCGCGGTTTACGTCCAGCCGATGGGTCGCGAGGACGACGCACGCCGCATAGACGGGCTCCACGCCCTTGCCCACCACGATGATCGTGTTCGCCGAGTCCTCGAGCGCGAAGCCGTACGCGGCGCAGAACGCGACCGTGTCGGCGAGTGCGGGGTCGCAGGCGAACAGCTCCCAGGCACCGCGGCCGACGAGGGCCGCCTCGATGGCGAGCCGGTCGTGAGCGGGATCGGTGGTCACTGCCGCACACGGTACCCGACGCCCGGGCTGTCGTTGACGCGACGCACCGGGAGCCGTACGAAAGACTGGTTTCGTAACCCTGCCCGGTGGTACGCTCCGGCCCGGTTCACTAGTACTTCCTTCTCATTCGGCACTCATCTGTTCGGCGCATCGAGGCCTCCTGTCGGGACGACCGGTATCGGCGTCCTGGCCCCCCGGGGAGGTTGCGAAACGCGCTCGAACGTGGGGCTGCCCCCCCAGCGTGGGGCGAATATTCAGCACGCTCGCAGAGGGCACGGCATTGCGCGACACGAGGGCTCCGTTCATCGGGTCCACGCGACCTTCCATTCGACCACTGCGCATCATCCGCAGCAGCCTGCTGCGCGAGGCGACGGTGCTCGTCGTCGGCGGCGCCGGGTACGTCGGATCGATCGCCTGCCGGAACCTCCTGGAGGCCGGCTACAACGTCATCGTGCTGGACCCACAGCTGTATGGGAGCCAGTCGCTGGCGGCGCTGCTCGGCCAGCCAGGCTTCGAGCTTCACATCGCGGACACGCGCGACGAGCACGTCCTCGTGGATCTGCTCGCCCGCGCGGGCACAGTGCTCCATCTCGGGGAGATCGTCGGCGATCCCGCGTGCGACCTCGACCCGCAGGTGACTGTGTCCGTGAACCACACGGCGACAGTCCGGCTGGCACAGCTTGCTGTCAGGGCCGGCGTCGAGCGCTTCATCTACCCGTCCTCGTGCAGCGTCTACGGCGCGACCGAGAAGATCGTGGACGAGCACGGCCCGTTCACGCCGATCTCGCTCTACGGGCGCCTCAAGCTCATGTCCGAGCGCGAGATCCTCGCCCTCCGGAGCGACCGCTTCCACCCGACGATCTTCCGCCTGGCGACGGTCTACGGCCTGTCGCCACGGCCGCGCTTCGACCTGGTCGTGAACACGCTTGCCGGGCGCGCGGCGACCGACCGGCGGATCTCCGTGCAGGGCGGCGGGCAGTGGCGGCCGTTCGTCCACGTCGCCGACGTCGCCGAGGTCCTGACTCGCACGGTCCAGCTACCGCTCGACGAGATCTCGGGCGAGATCTTCAACCTCGGCTCGGACTCCCAGAACCACACCATCGCCGATGTTGCGGAGCTGGTCCAGGCCCGCGTCCCCGATGTGGTCGTCGACGTCACCGAGGGCACGGACCGCCGCAACTACCGGGTCTCCTTCGCGAAGCTCGCCTCGACGCTCGGGTTCACGCCCTCGCGGACGGTCACGGACGGCATCAACGAGATCGTCCGGGCGGTCGAGAACAGGCACGTGGTGGACGTCCGCGACGCGCAGTACAGCAACGTCCGCGCCCTCGTGGAGACCAGCGCCCGCACGCGCCTGTGGCGGACCGACCTACGCGACTCGCAGCCGGCCAGCCCGTTCCGCCCGCGTGACGTCGAGGACCTGCGCGTGGCAGGCACCGTCGCTGAACAGGTGCTGGAGGACGCCGTCTCCTGACGGCCAGCCGATCGGCCGCGCGCCGCGGCGACGAGCCCGTCAGGGCGGCTTGTTCGCGCGCGAGGATCGGCGTGTCCGCCGGACGCTTGGTGACCGTGTATCGGCGGGCTGTGCGGGAGCTCGTGGCGACTCGCCTGAGCTCACGCAGTGGCGTGCGCCATCACCTTGGTGAACGCCCGGACCATGTCGTCGATGTCGGAGGTCTCGAGCGTCGGGTGGACCTGGAGCATGACGCTCGTCAGGCCCAGCTCGTGCGCGATCGGCAGCGCCTCCACCGGGGTAGCCGCGAACGCCGCCTCGCGGTAGACCTCGGGGCACGAGCCCGACAGGCCCGGGATGCCCTCGGCGGCGACTGCCTCGAGGATGCGGTCGCGGTTCCAGCCGTCCCGCAGCCGCTCGGGCCGGACGAACGCGTAGAACTTGTACCAGGCGTGGTCGACACCAGCTGGCGGCACCGGCACCCGGAGCCCGTCGAGGACGGAGAGGCCGGCCACGAGGCGGGCGGCGTGGGCGCGCCGCGTGGCGACCCACTCGTCGAGAAGGCCGAGCTGGACCCGGCCGACTGCGCCCTGGACCTCGGTCAGTCTCCAGTTCGTGCCGAACGATTCATGGAGCCACCGGAACCCTGACGGGTGGTCTGTCGCCGTGACCCGCTCCCACGACTTGCCGTGGTCCTTGAACGACCACGCGGCGGACCACAGGTCGCGATCACGCATCACGAGCATGCCGCCCTCGCCCGCAGTAGTCATGATCTTGTCCTGGCAGAACGAGAACGCACCGATATCGCCGAATGTCCCGACCAGCTGCCCGTCGATGCGGGCGCCATGCGCCTGGGCGCAGTCCTCGATGACCCTGATGCCGCGCTCGCGGGCAAGGGCCATGATCGCCGGCATGTCGCACGGCCAGCCCGCGAGGTGGACAACCGCGATCGCCTTCGTCGCGGGCGTGATCGCGGCGGCAATGGTCTCCGCGGTGAGCACCTGGCTGTCGCGGTCGACGTCCGCGAACACGGGGCGCGCACCCACGAGGACGATGCTGCTCGCCGACGCGAAGAAGGTGCGCGGGGTGACCACGACGTCGTCGCCAGCACCAACATCCAGCACCCGGAGCGCGAGCTCCAGCGCAAGCGTGCCGTTCGCCAGCGAGACCGCGTGGGGCATGCCGTGGTACTCGGCGAACTCGCGTTCGAAGCTGCGGCACTCGTCGCCGGTCCAGTAGTTCACCCGCCCCGAGCGGAGCACCCGGCTGGCGGCCTCGACCTGCGGCTCGGCGAAGAACGGCCACGGCGGGAGTGGCGTCGATCGGACGCGCGGCCCGCCGTCCACGGCGAGCTGCTCGGTCGGATTGCGCACCGCGCTCACAGGATCGTCTCCTTCAGCAGCCTCAGGTCCGCCCGGAGGCTGTATGTCCGGATGTACTCGAGGTTCATCCGGACCTTGGTCGGGAACAGGACCGTCCGATTGTAAGTCTCGGGGTCGTCGCAGGTCGTCAGCAGCGCCTCCTCGTTGCGAAAGTGCAGCGTGGCGGGGCCGGTGATCCCGGGCCGGATCGCCAGGATCCCGGCGTCGTGGCCGGTCAGACGGTCGGCGAAGCCCGGCACCTCCGGCCTCGGGCCGACGAGGCTCATCTCGCCGACCAGCACGTTGAGCAACTGGGGCAGCTCGTCGATCTTCGTCCGCCGGAAGAAGCGCCCGAGCCGCGTGATCCGGGGGTCGTGGGACGTGGTCACGGACGTCGTCAGGGCGTGACCCGTGCGCATCGAGCGGATCTTGATCACGCGGAACGTGCGGCCGTGGAGCCCGATCCGCTCCTGGGTGAAGAAGCCATTGGCACGCGTGTCAATCGACGCGGCGGCGAACGCGAGAACGATGAGCCAGCCCAGCGCGACAATGCCCGCCAGGGACAGGGCGACGTCGAACGCGCGCTTGACGGCGACCTGGCGGCGGCTGAGACCGATCGTCACGGGAGACGGGTCCAGCGCAGCGGCGGCATCGGCCGGCAGCCCCCCGGACGCGCCCCCCGGGACGCGTGACGCGTGTTCCTGCTCCACCACCGCCGCCGGTGTGCTCCTTTCCTCTCCCCGTCAGAGACCCGGCCCCATGCGGGACCCCGATCGTGCCGTGGCACGCCCGCGACGGGCGGCCCACGGGCCGAGACCGCGTAGCGTAGCCGACCGATTCCGGGCTGCCTAGTACGATCGCGGCGCGTGCCGACCGATCTCGGAACATCGAGGTGACCGGACGCACCACCGGGGCTGGGTGAGGTCGGATGCGGGGCACGGGCGGAACGGGGACAGACGTCCGTGGGTGACATGAGCCGGTTCCTGCCGGGGCTCCTCCTCGCGCTCCTCGTCGGACTCATCGGCGGACGGCGGGCCGCCACAGTCCTCAACGTGGGCCCGCTGCTCGGCACCGTGACCCTGGTCGCGCTGGCGTCGATCCTCGCGACGACGCTCGCTCCGGACGCCGGGATCCCGGACCCTGGGACGGGTCCCGGCATCTGCATCCTCGTGCGTTTCGTGCCGGCGCCGCTCGCGGAGCTGACCGCGATCACAGAGGCGAGCCTGAACGTCATCCTGTTCCTGCCTCTTGGGCTCGCGCTCGGCCTGGCCCCGCGCACGCGCTCGACGGCCATCGCGATCGGCGCGGCCGTCGCCCTCCCATTCGCGATCGAGACCATCCAGTACGTCGTGCCCGCGCTCGGCCGGTACTGCGACAGCGGGGACGTCGCGGACAACCTGACGGGCCTGATCGCAGGACTCGCCGTGGGACTCACCGTGGGCTCGGTGATCGACGGTGCGATGCGGCACCGGAATCGGCGCGCGGGCACCTGATCGCCCCCGACCAGCCGAGCGGAACGAGCGAACGCATCCCGTATAGTGACCGTCCCTCACCGCCGGGTGGGGCGTCAGGAGAAGCCCCAGCGTGGATCTGCGCCACCAGCTTGCCGCCTTCCGCGGGTACGTCCCGCTGGTCATCGTGTGCGCGGCCATCGCGGCCATCGCGGCGTATGTCGGGAGCGGTGCGCTCCCCCGGTCGTACGAAGCGAAGTCCACGCTGATCGTCGGCCAGTCGCTGTCCGCGGTGAACCCGGACTACGGGCAGTTGCTCGCCTCGCAGCGGCTGTCGACCACCTACGCGGATATCGCCACGACCCGCCCACTCCTGGTGGACGTCATCGCGAAGCTGGGGCTCGCGACCACACCGGACCTGCTCGAGAAGCGGGTCCACGCAACCGCTGCCCTCGACAGCACCCTGCTCTCGATCACGGCGAGCGACCGTGACCCGGCCGTCGCCGCGGCGATCGCGAACGGGCTTGCCGAGGGCCTCGTCAACGCCTCGCCCACGCTCGGGGGGCAGGAGGCCGACATCCGCGCGTTCGTCAACAATGAGCTCTCGGCGACCCAGGCGCAGATCGAGACGGTCCAGGCAGACATCACCCGGCAAGCCGCGATCACGAACCGCACGGCGGCCCAGGAGGCGCAGCTAAGCCTCGCGCAGGGCCGCCTCACGACCCTGCGATCGAGCTACGTCGCGCTGCTCGCGTTTGCCTCGAACGATGTCTCGAACCGGGTGACGATCGTAGAGCCCGCCGTTGCGCCTGTTGACGCCGTGTGGCCCCGCCCGCTGCTCAACGCCGCGTTGGCTGGCGTGCTCGCCGTGCTCCTGGCGATGTTCATCGTCATCGTCATCACCTTCCTCGACGACACGGTGAAGGACGCCGACCAGGTCCGGGACACCGTCGGCCTGCCGACGCTGGGCGGCGTCCCGCGCTCGGCGACGCCTCGCAGTCGGGCCGTCAACTACCTCCTGGTGATGCTGCTGTACCCGAGGTCGGCGGCCTCCGAGGCGTATCGCACATTGCGCACGAACCTCGAGTTCGCAGCCGTGGATGCCCCATTGGAGAAGCTGCTCGTCACGAGCGCGGGACCCGGCGAGGGCAAGACGGTGACCGCGGCGAACCTTGCGATCGCGTTCGCCCAGGCTGGGCGGCGCGTGCTGCTCGTGGACGCCGACTTCCGCAAGCCCGGCGTGGATGCGATGTTCCGGGTCTCGAACTCGATCGGGCTGTCGAACCTGCTGCGCAGCGACTCGACCACGTGGAAGAACGCGGTCCAGCCCACCGAGGAGGCGAACCTCATGGTGCTGACCACCGGACCGCAGCCGCCGAACCCGGCCGAGCTCATCGCGAGCCGCCGGATGGCGACGGTCATCGGCTGGCTCCAGGCCGGGTATGACCTGATCGTCATCGACAGCCCGCCGCTTCTCGTGGTGACTGACTCGGCGATCCTGAGCACGATCGCGGACGGGGTGCTGCTCGTGTTCGACGTGAAGCGCACTGGGCGCGACGACGCACGCCGCGGGACCGAGGCACTACGCAAGGCTGGGGCACGCGTGCTGGGCGTGGTCCTCAACAGCCAGCCGGCCAGTGACTTCACGGCGTACGCGGCCTACTACGGCGGCTCGACCGCAGAGCCAGAGACGCTCGCGACGATCGCGGCTTCGCGCGAATCCTCGGACTAGGACGCGGGACCGGGCTCGCCTCCAGGAGCGGCGCCCGGAGACCGTGGCGCCGTGGCCGGGGCGAGCCCCATGGCCCCGAGGATCGTGCGGTTGACGTCGTGGACATCGAACCGGGCCTCGACGAGGGCCCGGCCAGCCGTCCCCATCTGCGCGAGCATCGCCGGCGTCTCGACCATCGCCAGCATCGCCTCCGCGAGCGCGCCCGCGTCGCGGGCTGGCACGAGCAGCCCGTTGTGCCCCGACTCGATGGTCTCGCGGCAGCCGGGGACATCTGTCGTGAGGATCGGGCGGCCCATCGCCATCGCCTCGAGCAGCGATCGCGGCGTACCTTCGCGGTAGGACGGCAGGACGACGACCGTCGCGGCGGCGAGGTACGGGCGGACGTCCTCGGTCGCCCCGAGGTAGTCCACGTCGCCCTGCGCGACGATCGCGTCGACGTCGCTGGCGGTGATGCCCTCAGGGTTCGGGTCGAGCGGTCCGAGCAGCCGGATACGCACGTCGGGATGGACGGCGCGGACGCGGCGGGCGGCCTCGACGAGCTCGTACAGGCCCTTGTCCCGGAGCAGCCGGGCGACCATGAGGAACGTCACGGGCCCGTCCGGAAGCGGCTGGGACCGGAACGCCTGGAGGTCGATCCCGGAGCCCGCGATGCGCACCCGACGCTGATGCCGGCCCACGAGCCCGAGGTCCACGAACAGCGCTTCGTCGTCGCCGTTCTGGAAGAACACGACATGCGCCCGGTGGAGCCCGGTGCGGTAGAGCAGCCGCACGACGGTCGCCAGGACCCGGCGCCGCGTGCCGGTCCCCCCCGACAGCGCCGAGCCGATCCCCGTGATCATCGCGGCTCGCATCGGCACCCGGGCCAGCCGCGCCGCGAGCGTCCCATAGATCACCGGCTTGGCCGCCGTCACGAGGATGGCGTCTGCCCGGAACCGGCGCAGCTGACGGGCGAGCGAGAGCATCGTCCACGCGTCGCGGACGGGGTTCATCCCCGCGCGGTGGAGGTGCACGGCCTCGAAGGCGACGCCCATGGCCGCGAGCTCCGTCTCGACGGCGGCGTCGCGCTCGGGCGCAAGCGCGAGCACCTCGTGCCCGGCAGCAGCCATCTCGCGCAGCATCTCGCGCCGGAAGGTGAGCAGCTCCGTCGTCTGGATCCCGACGAACGCGACCCTCACGCGGCGCCCGCACGCGCGCGTTCCGCTTCGAGCCACGCCTCGAGCATGAGCACCGTCCACAACTGGTCCTGGCGGTTGCGACGCCCGGCGAGGTGGTCGCGGAGGGCGGCCTGGATCGGCGCCGGGCGGAGGAGGCCCTCGCGGGTGAGCCGGTCCGTCGCCAGCAGGTCCTGTGCCCAGCCCCGGAGCGGGCCACGGAGCCAGGCATCGATCGGCACGCCAAAGCCCTGCTTGGGGCGGTCGGTCAGGCTACGCGGCACGTGGCGCTCGAGGAGCCGCCGCAGCAGCCACTTGCCCTCGCCATCGCGGATGAGCTGGCGGATCGGGAGCCTCCAGGCAAGCTCGACGAGCCGGTGGTCGAGGAGCGGCGCGCGGGCCTCGAGGCTCGTGCCCATGCTCGCCCGGTCGACCTTCACCAGGATGTCGTCGGGGAGGTAGCCGAGGAGGTCGGCGAGCATCATCCGCCGCGCCGGATCGGCGAGCGCGGCCGCGCCAGCGGAGAGGCCGACCGGCGTCTCGTGGCCACCCGTGACAAGCGCGGCCGGGTCTGGCCATGTCGAGACGAGGCTGCGGTAGAGCGCGTCGATGTCGCGGGCCGGCAGGACGCGGGCGAGCTTGTGGACGCGGTTACCGGACACGAGGCCGCGCCGCGAGCGCGGCAGCACCTGGTCCGCAATGCTGCCGAGCGCATCCCAGCCGCGCGGGGGCACGCCCTCGAGCAGTCGCGCGAGCCCGGCGCGCGCCGGGTGCGGCAGTCGTCCGATGCGCGACCAGGTCCGCATCCCGGACACGTACCGGTTGTAGCCGCCGAAGACCTCGTCACCACCGTCGCCCGACAGCGCCACGGTCACACTCGCCCGCGCGAGCTGCGAGACGAGGAAGGTCGGGATCTGGGAGGCGTCCGCGAACGGCTCGTCGTACAGAGCCGGGAGGCGCGGGATGACCGCCAGCGTCTCTTCGGACGTGACTCGCAGCTCCGTGTGGTCCGTGCCGAGGTGGGCCGCGACCACCCGCGCATCGGCCGACTCGTCGTACTCGGAGGCCTCGAAGCCGATCGTGAACGTCCGCACCCGGAGGCTGCTCTGCGCCTGCATCAGCGCGACGACCGCCGACGAGTCGATGCCGCCGGAGAGGAATGCCCCGAGCGGGACGTCCGCATATGCACGGAGCGCCACTGCGTCGCCGAGCAGGCCCTCGAGTGCCGTGACGGCCTCCACGTCGGACAGGACGAGCGGGTTGGCGATGCCAGCCCGCGCGACCTCGACCGGGTCCCAGTAGCGCCCGGCGTCGAGGACCTCGCCCGGCCGTTCGGGCCGGATGACGATCCGCGATCCCGGCGCCAGCTTGCAGATGCCGGCGTAGATGGTGGCCGGGGTCGGCACATACGCGAAGCGCAGATAGGCAGCGAGTGCGTCCCGGTCGAGGCCAGCGGCGAACGCCGGGTGTGCCCGGAGTGCCTTGAGTTCCGATCCGAACAGGAATGTCCCGCCCTGCCAGCCGTAGTAGACGGGCTTCTTGCCCAGCCGGTCGCGGACGAGGTGGAGCTCGCCCAGCTCGTCGTCCCAGATCGCGAGCCCGAACATGCCCCACAACCGCGGGACGGTCGCCTCCACACCCCAGCGCGAGACCGCGGCGAGCATCACCTCGGTGTCGGAGCCGCCCCGGAACGTGCAGCCGGCCGCGACGAGCTCCGCCCGGAGGGCAGCAAAGTTGTAGATCTCCCCGTTGAACACGGTGACGTAGCGGCCGTCTGCCGAGCGCATCGGCTGGTGACCATCGGGACTGAGGTCGATGATCGAGAGCCGCCTGAAGCCGAGCCCTACCACGCCGCGTGAATCGGACCAGTCGCCAGCGTCATCCGGACCGCGGTGCTCGAGGGCGCCGGCCATCCGCATCGCCGTCGCCCGAGTCGCCGCGGGGTCACCGGGCGGACCCAGGACCCCGGCAATCCCACACATCGTCAGTCCTCGCTCGCTCGCCGTCGGGTGCCGCGATCCCCCGGTGGAGCGCGTTCGCCGGTGTCGGTCCCCGCCCGGCGGGCCATGGTAGCCGACCGGCTATGCTGGGGCCGGGTTCCCCCGGCCCGCTGTCTGTCCACGCTGTCCGACCGAGGTGGTTCGTGAGGGTTCTCGTCACCGGCGGCGCCGGGTTCATCGGGCATCACCTGGTGCGCGGCCTCCTCGAGCGCGGCGACGGGGTCGCGGTGTTAGACGACCTGTCGACCGGGTTTGCGGGGCGCCTCGACGGGGTGCGCGACCGGATCGACTTTGTCGAGGGCTCGATCCTCGACGCGGACGCGCTCGACCGGGCGGCCGCCGGCTGTGACGTCATCCTGCACGAGGCTGCGATCCCGTCGGTCGCCCGCTCGATCCGGGCCCCACGCGCAAGCAACGACGCGAATGCCGGCGGGACGATCGAGGTGATGCTCGCCGCGGCGCGCGCGGGCGTCCGCCGGGTCGTGCTCGCGGGCTCCTCGTCCGTGTACGGGATCCCCGAGACGCTCCCGTGCGTCGAGACGATGCGGCCGTCGCCGCAGTCGCCGTATGGCGTCAGCAAGCTCGCAGCGGAGCACTACGTGCATACGCTCGGCGCACTCAACGGCATCGAGACCGTCGTCCTGCGCTACTTCAACGTATTCGGCCCGGGGCAGGACCCGTCATCGGAGTACGCCGCGGTCGTGCCGCGCTTCGCTACGGCCATCCTCGAGGGCCGTCGGCCGCACATCAACGGGACAGGCGAGGTGTCGCGCGACTTCACCTACGTCGGCAACGTGGTCAGCGCCAACCTGCTCGCGTCGCTGCCGACCGCCCCGACGGGCATCACCTGCAACGTCGCGTGCGGTGGCCGGGCAAGCCTGCTTGACCTCCTCGCCGCGATCTCGGATGCGGCGGGTCGGCCGGCCGACCCGGAGTTCGGTCCTGCGCGGGCGGGCGACATCCGGGACTCGCAGGCGGACATCTCCCTCGCCCGCAGCGCGCTCGGGTACGAGGTCGTCGTCCCCTTCGCCGAGGGCATCCGCCGGACCGTCGCGTGGTACCGCTCGCAGGGCGAGGCCGTGTCAGTGGCCGGAGAGACGGGGCCGGCTCCCGGCGTCCGTTGACGGAGCCCGTGGACGGGGACGGCGGGGCCGGCGAGGGCGGGGCCGGCGGGGGCGGGGCGGGCGAAGACCGGCCGGGCGAAGACCGGCCGGGCGGAATCGTGGCGCGCCTGCGGGCGGCGATGCCGACGGGGCAGTTCTTCCGGGGCGCCGTCACGATCGCGGGGGCGACCGGCGCCGCTCAGCTCATCACGATCCTCAGCTCGCCGATCCTCACCCGCCTGTACACCCCAGGCGACTACGGCGCGTTTGCCGTCGCGGGGGCCCTGCTGACGATCCTGATCGCCGTTGCCTGTCTTCGCTACGAGCTTGCGATCCCGCTGCCCAGGGACGAGGTCGCCGCCGCGAGCGTGCTCGTCCTGTGCCTTGTCGTGACGGCGGCAGTGTCGCTCCTGCTGATGCCGATCATGTGGCTTGCAGGTCCCCAACTGATGGACCTCCTGGGGGCGACGGCGCTCGCCGGGTATGCGCTGCTGCTGCCCGTCGGCGTGCTCGCCGGCGGCGCCCTCGCTGCCTTCACGGGCTGGATGATCCGGACGACGTCCTATCGCGCAATCGCCTCCGTGCGCCTCACCCAGAGCGTCGCGGTGGTCGCCGTGCAGGTTGGGCTCGGGCTGGCCGGGGCAGGCGCAGGCGGCATGCTCATCGGCTCCGTCATCGGAAGCTTCGCGGGGCTCAGCCGGCTCGTCCGGGCGGCGGTCCGCCGCAGCCGTTCCTCGTTCGAGGCGGTCACCCGTCCTGACGTCGCGGCGGCCGCCCGCCGATACCGCCGCTTCCCGATCTTCTCGTCGCCATCGGTGGCGCTCAACCTCATCGGCCTCGATGCACCGCTCATCTGGATGGTCATCGCGTACGGCGCAGACAGCGGCGGCCAGTTCGCGCTTTCCCAGCGCGTGGTCACGTTGCCCATCGCGGTGCTCGCGTCCGCCGTGGGCCAGGTGTACTTCGCCGAGGCCGCCCGGATCGCCCACGAGGGCATGGCCGGCGTGCGCACGCTGTTCGCCCGGACGACGCGGACGCTGATCCTCGTCGGGACGATCCCGTTCGCCCTCGGTGCGCTCGCGTCGCCCGTCCTGTTCCCGATCATCTTCGGTCCGGCCTGGGGGGAGGCGGGCCGGTACGTCGCGATCCTCGCGCCGATGTCGCTCTTCCAGTTCGTCGCGTGGCCGACCGGGGGGACGCTCGACGTCCTGGAGCGCCAGGACCTTCACCTTGCCCGCGAGATCGGTCGGGTCGTGCTCGTCGGCGCGGCGATCGTGCTCGCGACCGGGCTCCACCTCTCGGCGGTCGGGGCCGTCATCGCGCTGAGCGTCGCCGGCTGCACGACGAACGTGCTGTACGGCGCTATCTCGTGGGCCGCGATCGTGCGGGGGCGGACCGCCGTCGCGGCCTGACTCTGATCCGGGTGCGACCACCCAGGCCCGACGCAGCGCGTATCCTCGCCCCCACGGGTGGCGCACGACGTCGGGCGCCGATCCGGGCCGCCCGCCCCGCCGAGGAGCTCCCCACCGATGGCATTGAAGGCACGCCTGGCCGCTGCGGTCGTCGTGAGCCTGTTGCCCCTCAACGCGCTGCGCGTCCTGGGCTACCGGGCGCTGGGCTACGCAGTCCGGGACTCTCGGATCGGCCTCGGCACGGTGATCGCGGTCGACGAAGCCACGATCACCTCTGCACGCATCGGCCCGCTCAACCTGTTCAGCGGCCCGATCCACATCGTCATCGAGCCCGGGGCCACCATCGGCAACCGCAATGAGTTCTCCAGCGGCTCGTGGGTGATGGAACCGCGCTATGCCGGTGCGGGCTACGGGCGCACGCTGCGTGTCGGGCGCGACGTAACGATCACCTGCCGCCACTTCTTCGACGTCGCTGGGACGCTCGAGCTCGGCGAGCGATCGTGGGTCGCGGGCCTCGGCTCGCAGTTCTGGACCCACGGCGCCGGCGCCGAGGAGCGGGACATCCAGATCGGTCGGGGCTGCTACATCGGCAGCGTCGTGCGCTTCGCGCCAGGCGGCTCGATTGGCGATAACGTGCTGGTCGCCATGGGCAGCGTGGTCACGGGCGCCGTGGTCGCGGACAACGCGCTCGTCGGCGGCGTACCGGCGAAGATCCTCCGCGAGGGATTCGACTGGCGCTCGCGCGGCCCGATCGGCGCGGCGCTGGACGGCGCCGCGACGGCTGAGGGGCCGCAGCCCGGCTGATCGGGCCGCCGGGTGTCTCAGGCGTACCGGCGCCGCCAGGTCGCATGGAGCGCGAGGCCCAGGGGGAGGCCCACGAGGCAGAGCCACGGGTGCCCGCCCGTGTGCACCAGGTCCAGGATCCCGATGCCCGCGAAGCGCCCGTAGGCGACCCACAGCGCCGCGCCGCGCAGCCGCCAGCGGACAGCGATGCGCTCGTCCATGAGCAGCTGTGCCCTCGCCATCGCGCCCCGGGGAGCGCGGACGGCAAGCGAGCGGCCGGTCCGCGTCAGCCCACCCGGCAGGTACTCGCATACGTACACGGGGTGGTCCAAGAACACCAGGTCGCGGTCGAAGGCCATCCGGATCCAGACGACGTCTTCGGCCAGGAACCGCTCGCCGTCGAACTCCGGGAATGGGACCGTCCGCAGGTGCTCGGTCCGGAAGACCTCGGCCATGTCGCCGTCGAGGTCGCCGTTGACCCGGACGTCGATGTAGCTCGCCACGAGCTCGGGAGCCGGTAGGGGGCCGGCGAGCAGGGCGCCGCCGTCTGGGGTCACGCGCGTGAATGCGTAGCCGCCGAGTTCCGGGCGGCCGGCGTATCGGGCGTCGAGCGCCGCGATGCTCGCGACGGCATCGTCGGTGAGGTGGTCGTCGCTGTCCACGATCATCGTCAGCCGCGTCTCGATCAGCGCGATCCCCGCGTTGAGCGCCGTGTGCTTACCACCGTTCGGCTTGTGGACGTAGTGGATCGGGATGGTGCCCTCGGCGATCCACGCGGCAACGACGGCGGCCGTGTCATCAGTGCTCCCATCGTCCACGACGAGCCAGCGGACGCGGGGGTCCGCCTGGCGGACGAGCGACGCATACAGCTCCGGCAGGCGGTGCGCGCGGTTGTGCGTCGGGGTGAGGACAGTGAGCGAGAACGGAGCGGTGGAGTCGTGCACGGCGGTCAGGCGCCCGCCGCTCGGGCAGCGGGCGCGGCGGCGGCGGCGTCGGCCGTCGCGCGCGCCGCGATCCCGCTCATGGTGTCCACGACGAGTTCGCCCCGATCCCGGGCATCCGCGGCCAGGCGCAGGATCCCGTCAAGCGTCCCGAGCATCGAGTCCGGATCGCCCGCGAGATTGAAGGGGTGCGTCCACAGGTGGAACACGCGCCCGGTCGCAGCGGCGGCCTCCATGCCCAGCCGGGCCTTGCGGACGCGGGATGCGAGCGGCACGAACCGGCGGACGCCGGTGCGATGCATGAGCAGTGCGGAGCCTGGGATGTTCCACACGCCCGGCAGCCGCTCCGACGGCGTGGACACGGGCGGCCGCATCCCGAGCGCCTGGTCGACGAGGTGGCCAACCCGTCCCGCCGGTCCGGGCAGCCTCGCGTGCCACACCGGGTCGGCACCCCGGAACGCCGTGAAGCCGTGGGCGCGCAGGGCCTCGTGGTGACCTTCGAGATTGCGCGGGAAGACGAAGCTCCGGAGCTCGATCCCACGCGAGGCCGCCAGCGCCAGGCACGCGTCGAGGTCGGCGTTGACGGCGGCGCGGGTGAGGTCCGGGTCGTCGAACAGGACGTGGGCGAACGAGTGGCAGCCGATCTCCTGCGCCACGCGCGCCCCCTGCAGCGCGTCGAGGATGTCGTCGCCGTACCACAGCGGGTCGTGCTCGCGATCCGTACACGGGTCGGCGGCGTACCAGTCGCCGGGTCGCCAGCGCTGCCCTGGCCGGACGAGCTCCGGGTGGGCCACGCCGGCCGCGTCCCGCCCGCAGGACCGGAGGTAGAGATGGCCCACGACCGCCCACGTCGCCGCCATCCCGTAGCCCTCGAGGAGCCGGAGCGCACGATCGATGGTGCCCCGGATGTCCGGGTAGCGTTCCTGAAAGGCGGCCGGCGAGGTCGAATCGAAGCTGCCCCAGATGAGCTCGGTGTCGAAGGTCAGCGCGAAGGTGCCGGTCACGGCACGCGAGCCCGCTCGGCGCTGAGCCGGACGTACGTGTCCACCCAGCGCTCGGCGATGACGTCCATGTCGTAGTCCGCGCGGACGTGCCCCTCGAGTGCGCCGCCGATCCGGTCCCGCTCCGCAGGGCTCATCGCAAGGACGCGTCGCATCCCATCGGCGATCGCCGCCACGTCCGCGTCGACGAGGATCCCGCCAAGCTCCGGACGCACGATCTCCCGGTTGCCGCCGACGTCCGTGCACACGATCGGGCGGCGGGCCGCCGCGGCCTCGAGGAGCACCATCGGCAGGCCCTCCCAGCGGGACGAGAGGACGAACCCGTCTGCCGCCGCGAGGAGGTCGGGGACGTCCGCACGGTCGCCGAGCAGCCGCACGACGTCGCCCAGCCCCAGCCGGGCCTGCTGCGCGTCGAGTGCCGCTCGTTCTGGTCCGTCACCCGCGATCGCCAGCCGCAGGTCGGGGGCCTCGTCCCGCAGCGCGGCGACGGCCTCGAGCAGCAGGTCGTAGCCCTTCTGGCGGTCGAGGCGACCGGCCGTCACCCACAGGAACCCCTCGCCGGCCCCAAGCGACGCTCTCGTCGCCTCACGGTCCGCGGCGGGCCGCCCGTGCGCGAAGTCGAAGCCGTTCGGGAAGGCCACGATCCTGCCCGCAGGCGCCGCCCCGACCGCCACGTACTGGCGGGCGGCGGCCTCGGACACCGCGGTCGTCATCGTGGACAGGCGGTCCGTCACCCGGTATGCGAGCTCGCGCCAACGCGCCCCCTCGTTGACGTTGTGCACGGTGGAGATGACCGGGACCCGAGGCGCGAACGGCCGCCCGAGCCGGGCGAGCAGGTTCGCGTGGACCATGTGCGCGTGGATGACATCGGGCTTCCAGGCACGGACGAACTGGCCGTAGCGCGCGTAGGCGAGCGGCGTCGGGCGACCCTTGTGCATCCGCAGGCTGGCGACGCGGACGCCAGCCGCGCGCAGCTCCCCGACGTACTCGGCGGGCGGGATCATCGACAGCACTGCGACCGGCCAGCCGTCCGCGTGGAGGCGCGTCGCGAGGTCAACGACCTGGCGCTGGGCGCCGCCGCGGTCAAGCGACGTGATGAGCAGCAGCAGCCGCGGCAGGGGGCTCACGTGACGGGGAGCAGCACATGCTCAGGCGCACGTACGCGAAGAGGAGTCATTGCGACGGCTGCCGCCGAGAACATCCAGAATTCCAAGTTCCCCGCCAGACTGCCGCTGAACAGTGCGAAAACAGCAGTCGCGCCAACAAGCGCTAGCAGCAACGGTGATCCTAGAGCGCCGCGAACGGCAAGGATGAGCCAGCCGACGAGGAGCGCAAGCCCTATGATTCCGAGCTCCGATCCGAATTCTGCGACGATGTTGTGCGGATATGGATCGGCTGCGCCAAGTGCAGCAAACGCGCCGAGGCCAGCGCCGATGACCGGCGAGGCCGCAAACATTCCGCCCGCGAGCCCTAGGTACTGCGCCCTCGAGGACACATTCGGATCGCCCACGATCGGCGCGAGCGCCGCCGGTGGAGCCGATACGGCGACAGCGAGCCCGGCCATCCCTGCCACAGCGACAACGACGGCAAGTGCCGCTAGGCCCAGTCGGGCTCGGCGCCGCGTGAACGCGGATGTTCGGATCGTCTCAGCGACACCGATGACGATCCCAACGAAGAGCCCGAGCGTTGGGCCTAGCGAGTCGGTGAGGTGACCCGCCAACAGCATCGGCGGGAGAAGCAGCAGCTTCCAGCGGTTTGGGATCGGACCGAACAGCGTAGCGAGCGCCCCCACGAACGCCGCCCGTGCAACCCATATCGGGTTGGCGTCAAATATCACGAGACGGCCGGGAAACAGCGTAGTCGTCCCCACCGTGAGCGCGGCGACGGCATAGATGAACGCGATAATGCTGACGACCCGCCAGGCGATGGGCCGATCTGGCGAGACGAGGACCAGCATCGAGACGCAGGGAAGCAGGCCCGTCACTAACCAGAGGGAAAGCTTGCGCGTTCCGTACTCGGGGTCGGGGGACCACGCGAGCGAGAGGCCGCCGAGAGCCATGATGGCCAAGGGCGCAGCGAGCAGCACAAGGCGCTCCCGTGACTCCGGCCTGAGCCACAAGGCGGCAATCACAAACGGGACGGGCGCGACACCAACGACCACCACCATCGGCACGGGCGAATGGAGCGCCGTCAGGATCAGGCCGCCGACGTCGAGCAGATAGAGGGTTAGGACGACTACCCAGGCAGCGTTGAGTACCCGGGAACTCCTCGACATCAGAAGGCACGAAAGGAGAAGCAGTGTCCCTCCCACGAGCGCGAGCTGCGCGCCGCTTGACGGCAGGACGAGGACTGACGTCGTGGCGGCGAGCGTGGCTAGCCCGAGAGCAATCAGCCAGTTGATCCGGACCGACGGGATGCTAGGACCTCGCAATGTCTTCGAACAGCGCCAGACGCGCTTGCTCCTTCACTCCGGAATCGATATGCGCCACCGTCGCTCGGGGAATGCGGACGCCGCGGGCCCGGATCACGAACTCGTCGATCCGGTCGATTTCGTCGACGACGCTCGTCTCCGTGTTGGCGATCCGCAGGACATAGTCACCGAGGTCATCGGCATCGGGGTCGTGACAGCCGTACACCACCGGCAGGCCCACTGCTAGGTACTCGCGCATCTTCAGCGTGCAGGACTCCTCCATGTGGTTCCGGTGAAGTGCTAGCGCCCCGATGCCGACGTCAGCCCGCTGCATCACCTCCAGCACGCCCACGCGACCAAGCCTGCCGTGCCACGTGATGTTCGAGGGTCCGTCGCCCTTCGGCGCTTCCTTGCCCACTACTTCGATCATCCAGTTGGGACGCAAACGGGCCAGCGTGACGACCTTGTCGATCCCGTGCCAGGGCGCGTCGCCGGTACCGATGAAAACAAGCCGTGGAGGGCCGACCGACGTGGCAGGCAGCGAAGGATACGCAGCGAGCTCGATACCGTTTGCGACGAGCACCTTTCGAGCCTTGAACCGGGTAAATTGCGGTCTACGAGCCAGCTCGAATCCGCTCGCGAACACGAGCGCGGCTGCCCTGCCCATGAGGATCCCACGCGTCAGCCTGTTGTAAGCGGACCGGAGCCTCGACCCGAGTGCATATTCTTGGATGTCGTTGGTGTTGATCTCCACTACAAGTGGCACGCGCGATGGCAACCTGAGCATCGGCGGATAGAACAGATCCCACCGCTGGTACACAAGGTCAGGTTCGAACGATCGAATTGCGGTCACAAGCCCAGACATCGCCCGAAGCCGCGAGAGCGGATCTCTGTAGCGGCCGAGCACGACCGTGCCCAACGGCGTTCGCCACGACACGTCATCGTCCTGTGTCGCCAGAAACAAGGTGACCTGGTGGCCCGCCTTCCGCCAGTGATCGACCTGTGCTGCAATCTTTGCAACGACGCCGGAATCCTGACCGTCGTTCAGGTGCGCGAAGTAGGCGATTCGCATTACATCAGAGGATAGCCGAGTGAGTGCCCCGGTCTAGCAGGTCCATCAGTGTACGCAACGGCTCCTGCGCAGCGGACACCGCCTGTCTTCCCGCGATGCGCAGCCACTGGGGGTGCCTGGGTGTTGGTGCCAGAGCGCACCGGTTAGCACTCGGCAGGTTGGCATGGCGGCATTGACGCCGGACGCCAGACCACGCAGTATGCGGGCTTGCCGAGAGTGCGCTCGGGCTGGTATCTGACCCGGCGAACCTTGAGCACCAACTCGAGTCCCAGGGGCTGCGGCCTACCGCAGAAAACGCAGCCACCGCGCGCACACGCGGGAGGTCGACCCGGATGCAACTGTTTGGGCCGCAACCCCGAGGACAACGCCGCGTGCGGATCCCAGCCCTCGTCGGGTCTATGGTGCTCCTACTTACGAGCATCATGCCGTCTGCGACGGTGCTCGGAGCTGGGCCGACGACCGACGGCGGAAACGGTGCCTTGGCGCAGTGCCAGGTGGGGTTCCTTGGAAAGCGGCAGCCGGTCGTCACGACAGGGTGCCCGACAACAGTCGAGGCGCTGTCCACTGCGCCCATCGGCCTCCGGGAATCCGTCGTGTTGTCAGGGCTCACGAACCCGACCGCCGTCCGCTTTGCGGCGGATGACCGGGTGTTCATTGCGGAGAAGAGCGGCGCGATCAAGGTGTACGCGAGCCTCACCGACACCGCGCCGTCGGTCTTCGCGGGTTTGACCGACAACGTGCAGAACTACTGGGATCGGGGCCTGCTCGGCCTTGCACTGGATCCCAGCCTCACCGGGGGCCCCGGTCCGACCCGACCCTACCTCTACGTGCTCTACACATACGACCACGTCCTTGGCAGCACGACCGCCGCGCCACGCTGGGGTGATACCTGCCCATCGCCGCCTGGGGCGACGACAGACGGGTGCGTGGTGAGTGGCCGGCTCTCCCGGTTCACCGTCAGCGGCAAGACCATCAGCGGACCGGAGCAGGTCCTCATCGAGGACTGGTGCCAGCAGTTCCCGAGCCACTCGATCGGAACGGTCGCGTTCGGTCCGGACGGGGCGCTCTATGTGGGCGGTGGGGATGGTGCCAGCTTCACGGTCGCCGACTATGGCCAGCTTGGAGGCTCGCTAGCCGGTACGCCGACCGCACGGAACCCGTGCGGTGATCCACCGGTCGACGCCATGACGCCGCCGAGCGCGGAGGGCGGCGCGCTTCGCAGCCAGGACCTTCGCTCGGTCGGCACGACGACGTACGCGTCCCAGGTCACCGCCGATGGCGCAATCGCCTACTGGCGCCTCGGCGAGTCGTCCGGGACCGTCGCCGACGACGCGGTCGGAACCAACGACGGCGGCTATCTGGGGTCGCCCGTGCTCGGGGCCGACGGCGCTGTGGTCGGCAACACGGCGCTCCTGCTGGATGGCACGACCGGCGGGATCACCGTCGCAGACAACAACGCGCTTGACCTCGGCAATGGGCCGCTTTCCTACGAGCTGTGGTACAAGCGCTCTGGCTACTCGTCGCAGGGGACGGTCCTCTCGAAAGGTGCCGGGGCACCGTTCATCTACCTCGACTATGACGGCGCAATATATGCCGCCGTCTCTGGATCGGGCGGCGCGGCATCGGCGGCGGGTCCGGATGACGTCGGGGTCTGGCATCACCTGGTCGTGACCAAGAGTGCTGCGAACGCTTGGAAGGTCTACCTCGACGGCGTCAATGCGACGTCGCCGTCATCGACGCTGTCAACGGCCAGCACCGCCGCCTCGCTCGACATCGGCGCAACGACCTGGGCCGGCACCCTGGACGAAGTCGCCGTGTACGCGACCGAGCTGACCGCGGCGCGGGTGCAGGCACACTTCATCGCGGCCTCGGCGAGCGGAGCGACCGCGGATTCAGCCACGGTCGACGGCGCGATCCTTCGCGTCGACCCAGTCACAGGCGACGCGTTCCTAGGCAACCCATACGCGAGCAGCCCGGATCCAAACACCAGGCGGATCATCGCCTACGGCCTTCGCAACCCATTCCGCTTCGCGCTGCGCCCGGGCACGAGCGAACTCTGGGTCGGGGACGTGGGATGGGGCGAATGGGAGGAGATCGATCGGATCGCCAACATCTCGGACGCGACGGTCGAAAACTTCGGCTGGCCGTGCTACGAGGGTGCCGGGCGCCAAGCCGGATACGACAACGCCAACCTTTCACTATGCGAGACGCTGTACGCGTCGGGTGGCGTCACCGCGCCGATATACACCTACAACCACGCTGCGTCCGTGGTCTCCGGCGATACTTGTGCGACCGGCAGCTCGGCGATGGCTGGGATGGCGTTCTACCCGGACTCAGGTGGTTCCTATCCATCGACCTACGACGGCGGCCTCTTCTTCGCCGACAATTCGCGCGACTGCATCTGGTTCATGCCCAGGGGCGCCGACGGCCAGCCTGACCCGGCCCAGCGCCAGATCTTCGTCGCCGGTGCAGCCAATCCCGTGGATCTCCAGATCGGCCGCGATGGCGATCTCTACTACGTCGACTTCGACGGGGGCACCGTCCGTCACGTCAGCGCGTTGAGCGGTAGCAACCAGCCGCCCACGGCGCGGATCGTGGCTGCGCCGACGACGGGGCCGACCCCGCTCGCCGTGGCATTCGACGGCGGCACATCGTCCGATCCGGAGGGAGGTGCGCTTACCTATTCGTGGGACCTCAACGGTGACACTGTGTTCGGAGACTCGACGTCTGCAACCCCGTCCCTCACGTACTCGACGCCTGGGACCGTGACGGTCGAGCTCCGAGTTACGGATCCTCTTGGCGCCACGGGCTTCACGACCAAGCTCATCATCGTTGGCGCTGCGAACACGCCGCCGACGCCCGCGATCACAACACCGGTGGTGGGCACCAAGTGGAGCGTCGGCGACCTGTTGACCTTCTCAGGCTCGGCCACCGATACCGAGGATGGCACGCTGCCCGCGAGCGGCTTGTCGTGGAAGCTGGAGATCCAGCACTGCCCGTCCAACTGCCATACACACCTAATTCAGATGTTCGCGGGGGCGGCGTCCGGTTCGTTCTTCGCGCCCGATCACGAGTACCCCTCGTACCTTGACCTCACGCTGACGGCCACGGACTCGGGCGGCGCCTCCACCTCAGTCACGCGGCGGCTCGACCCGCGCACGGTGGACCTATCGTTCGCGACGGTCCCGAGCAGCCTGCAGATGACGGTGGATGCATCCAGCTCGGCGGCGCCATTCATACGCACAGTCATCGACGGCTCGAACAACTCGATGAGCGCCCAGAGCCCGCAGGATCGCGCGAGCATACGCTACGCCTTCTCCAACTGGTCGGATGGCGGGGCGGCCACGCACGACGTCACCGCTCGTGCCGGCGGGTCGTACGCGGCGACGTTCACACCGATCTCAACTGACGTCGGAGTGACGCAGTCGGCCGCCAGGTCAGGCCAGACGGTGACCGTCACGATCGTTGTGCGCGGAGTGGCTGGCGCTACGGCGCAGGGGGTTGTGGTGACAGATGTCCTGCCGTCCAAGCTGACCTACCAGTCGTCATCGTCCACCATCGGAAGGTGTGGCGTGGCGGGCCAGACGCTGACTTGTTCGATCGGCGCCGTCGCGACGGGCCAACTGGCGGTTATCACCCTGGTCACCAACGCGGCCAAGAACGCAGGCTCGGTAACCAACACTGCGACCGTCTCGAGCACAACCCTCGACCTGTTGACCAGCAACAACTCGGCATCGCTTACCGTGAGATTGCGCTAGCAGCCATGGGCGCTCGCATCGTCAGGTGGTTGCCATCGCCGGTCAGCGGGCAACTACGCAGGATTGGTTGGGCACGGCGGAGCCGGGATCGATTGGCTGCGCGGTCGCTTGCGAGCGGCAGCAAGCGGCTGGACCTCTGCGCTGCCCAGATTGCCGAGCTGCTGCACCTCAGCGAGACCCGGTCGCTGGAGGGCAAGGTCTGCCTCGAGCTCGGCAGTGGATGGGTGCTCAGCCATGCGCTCGTGATGTACCTGCTGGGGGCCGCGCGGGTGATCGCCACGGACGTGGAGCCGGTCGCCCAGTTCCCAGCGGTTCGTCGAGCGATCCGGACGTCGAGCGAGTCGATTGTCCGGGATGTGCTGGCGCCATTCTCCAGTCACGCAGCCGTCCGCGCGCGCCTCACGAACCTACGGAGCATTCGCACGTTCGATAGGGAATCCTTGCAGAGCCTGGGCATCGAGTACCGCGCGCCAATCGACTTGGCGCGCGTGCAGCTGGATTGGTCGATTGACTTCGCCTATTCGATCTCGGTACTCGAGCACGTGCCTGTCGAAGACCTGCTGCCGCTGCTCCGCAACGTCGCAGGCGCCCTCCGGCCCGGTGGGTTCATGCTCCACGCCATCCATCTCGAGGACCATTTGGACTTCGCGGACCCGTTTGCGTTTCTTGGCGCCCGATCCGGGCCCTTCGACCGCGATCAGCAGACAAGCCGGGGGAACCGCCTGCGGGCCAGCCAGGTAATGCAGTTGTTCGATGCCATCCCCGGGCTAAGCGCGAGCGCGATCTATGCTTGGCAGCGGACTGATCGTGCGCTTCCGGGCAGCCTCGACCCGGCGATCCACTTCAATGACGAAGACGACCTACGAACGTCGCACCTTGGGGTTCTCGCCAGCCGCTGAACGCTCATCGATGCGGGTTGGCGGCCCCTCGCCGCGTCGCGGCGGCGACCCCTGCCCGTGTGGGCATCGGCCCCGGAGCTTGGCCACTGCTGTTGCGGGCACGACGAGGTGTGATCCGGCCGGACTGCAACGGCAGCTAGACAAGACTCGCAACTTTCACCTCAAGTAGAACTGTAGGTCGTGCGGCGCGTACTCGTAGAAGGGCACCCAGGTCGAACCACTGGTCTTCTGCGCCTGGCCACCGCGGAACGCCCTGCTGCCCCAGGACGGCGCCGTCTCGTTGGAGACTTCGCGGACCGGGATCGCCAAGTAGGTGGTATCCCCTGCGGTGCGGATCCTCAGGTAGTACGTGGAGCTTGCGGCAAGCATGACCTCGGGGAACGTGAAGCCGACCCACCGGCCGCCCGAGAGCGACGCATCGTCCCAGTGAATTCCGTCGGCGAGGGGGGTCGGAGCGGTGGAGAGAGGGATCTGCGAGCCGTCGGCGACGCCCGAGGCGAGCACGGTCCCATCGGACCGCTCGAGCGTCAACGTGAGTGGACTTACCCCAGCGGTCCGCTTGAGACGGACGTACGCAGCAGTTGTCCTGAGGTTGACGCTCGGGGTCATCGTCTGGCGCACTTGGGAGGTGCCACTTACCAGCGCGTAGTAGTCGACTGTTGCCTGAAAGTACGCCGTGCCGTCGTGACGGCCATCACTGTATGACACGTCCATCACCGGCGAGATGTTGGGGCTGTGTCCCGTTACCGATCGCGTCCAGCCGGAGCCAGTGTTGTAGAAGAACGCAAAGTCGTCAGTGAAAGCCGGCTGCATCGGGTTGGACGTGGTGCCGGACATCACCGTCGTCGTGTTGAGCGACACGTAGTCCGTCGTTTGCGAGGCCGACGGATTTGAGAACACGAGGTGGTAGACTGCGCCGGCAGTCAATACGGCTGAAGTCGTGAAGGCGTGCGCATCCTTGTCCTCCCAGCCACCGCTCGGGTTGCCAGGAGTCCAAGTCACGGAGGCGACGTCGACTCCCGAGGGAACGCCGTTGAGGTCGCCTTGAACCGCCGCCTTTAGCAAGCCGCCGTTGCCCGCGGAGTAGCCAGAACCACCGCGGACATTTACGGCGATCGCCTTCAGCGTGCCGCCCGATGAGCGGAAGCGGAAGTCAATCTTGGCACGGTTCGTCCAGCCGACCTGGAAGTTATCCTTGCTGTCGATCGCAATTCCCGCGCCATAGATGGGCGTGTACATCGATGAGCCGGGCGCAGTTGGCGCTGCAGTCGGGGTTGCGGTGGGCGTCGGGCTCGCCGTGGGGGCGGGCGTCGGCGTGGGCGTGAGGGTCGGGGCCGGGGTGGGCGACGGGGTCGCGGTCGGCGCGCTGGTCGGCGTCGGCGTGGGGGCGACGGTCGGTGTCGGGGCGACGCTGGGCTCGACTGTGGGGGCGACGCTGGGCTCGAGCGTCGGGGCGACGCTGGGCTCGAGCGTCGGGGCGACGGTGGGGGCATCGGTCGGGGCATCGGTGGCGCCCGCGCCCGGCGCGGCGTCGGCCGGCACACCGGACGGGGCAGCGGTGGGGGCCTCGGACGGGTCGACCGTCGGGATCGGCGCACCGCCGTCATCGATGGGGATGTCCACCGACTCGACGTTGAGACGCACGACGAACGCGTCGAGGGCGACCGTCGGGTGCCCGGACGTGCCGAGGGCGACGATCGTGATCCGGTGGGTCCCGGTGGAGGTCCACGCCTTCTGGAACAGGACCCGCGTCGGCTTGAACTCGGATGCCCAGGTGTTCACGGTCCTGACGAGCTTGCCGTCGAGGTACACGCCAGCCTTGCCGCGCGTGGGGCCGATGGACCCGATCCACGAGACCGCGGACCCCTTGAAGCGCAGGGTCGCCTTCGCCTCGGCGCCGTCCGTTGCCCGGACCTTGCCACCGAGGTAGGCGTCGTAGTAGGCGTTGAACCAGGTGCCGCGGTAGCTGACGGCGGCGTTCGATTCCTGGTAGACCGCGACATCGGACGTGGCGCCCCAGGCGCTGATGAGGCGGCTGCCCGGCGTGGCGGCAGCGACCCCAAGCATCGGGACGAGGGCGCCCACGAGGGCGACCGCCATCACCAGGGTCGAGAGTCGATCACGCAGCCGGGTATCGGCGGCGAGCGGGCGGAGGTCCGCTGGCTTTGAGTCGGAGACCCACCGCTGTCCATCCCAGAACATGGAGAAACACCTTCATTCGGCAACCCGGCTGACTCGGAGAGTCCCGTGGCTTTGCGGCCCCGCCTCGCGACGGGTGTGCCATTTCGTGATCGAGCGCCTGCGGATCCCACGCCCGTGCGCTGTACTCAACACGCTACGGGTACGGTGGCCCGGATGCACTGGACAAGGAGTACGCGCACCGGACGCGCGGACGGGCTACGTAGGGCCCCCTAGAACGCACCAGTCCTCAACGGACCACCCCGGTGGCCCACTACGGGATGCGCTTGGCGTTGCGGGCGCGCACCGACTTGGGGCGGCGTTGGCCTTGCGAACCACCTGCCGTGCACCGGAGACGAGTCGGCTTCCGACGCGCAACTGCGCCGACACGAAACAAGACCCTGACCCGAAGCTCGCAGCGAAGGACGTTGAGCGTCAATCGCAGATCAAGCGCTGATGCCCAATGGTGCGACGAGGCGAGGAACCGCCACAGAGCCGCAGCCGCCAGCAGAACCTGCTGTCCTTCCCACAACATCGAGAAACACCTTCATTCGGCAACCCGGCTGACTCGGAGAGTCCCGTGGCTTTGCGGCCCCGCCTCGCGACGGGTGTGCCATTTCGTGATCGAGCGCCTACGGTCGGTCAGCGCCGCGGCCGATGGTGGGGAGTTCTCGCTGCAGGCTTGCACCGGGTGAGGGGCGTACCAGGCACTTGCAGCTCGCTCAGCGGTCATCGATCCGTCATGTCCACCCTCGGCAGACCTCGAGGCGGATGTCGCCATCGGCCCGCGCAGCAGCGTGTGGCACCCCGCCCAGGTCCGTGCGGGGGCCCGCATCGGCGCCGACTGCATCGTCGGGCGCGACGCCTTCATCGACGAGGGCGTCGTCATCGGCGATCGCGTGAAGATCCAGAAGGCCACCCTGACGTATCACGGGGAGACAGTTGCGGACGGCGCGTTCGTCGGACCCAACGCGAGCCTGACGACTGACCGCTACCGCACCGGAACGGGTAGGAGTCGACGTCCAGGAGGTCATCCGGGCGGCGAACAGCCAGCCCTACAGCCACATCCACCAGCCCGGCCTCGGGGTGGGCGGACACTGCATCCCGGTCTACCCGCACTTCCTGCTGTCGCGCGACCCGGAGCTGGAGCTGGTTGCCGTCGCGCGCCGCGTCAACGACGGGCAGGTCGGTCGAGTCGTCGAGCGGCTGGCGGCTGAGCTCGGCGGCCTCGACGGCGTGCCGGTCCTCGTCCTCGGCCTGACATACCGTGAGGGTGTCAAGGAGCTCGCCTACTCGCGTGCGATCCCGCTCGTACGTGCCCTGGCCGCAGCGGGGGCGCGGACCTCCGCATGGGACCCGATGCTCGCGCCCGACGAGGTGACCGCGCTCGGCACCACGCCGTGGACCTGGGGCGCGCGGAGCGACGCCCGGGCGATCGTCACCCAGACGGCGGACCCGGCGTTCCTCGGCCTGGACGCCGCCTGGTTCCCGGCGCTGGACGTCGTGGTCGACGGGCGCAACAGCCTCCGCGACCTCGCGCTGCCGGCGGGCGTGCGGGTCCTGGGGATCGGCGTCCCGCCCCGCGGCTGACTGTCCCGACACGAGACGGCCCGCGCTCCCCGGGGAGCGCGGGCGCTGCGTCTCACGAGCCTCGATCAGTCGCCGAAGCGCGGATCCGTCCCGGCGAGGACCTGGGCGAGCCAGGCGATGTCGTCCGGCTGGTCGGTCCGGTAGGCGCCGTCGCCACCGGTGCAGTTCGGGGGCACCCCGTAGGAGTTCACCGCGACCTGCAGGTTGGTGTTGTTGAGGAAGAACGGGCCGCCGGAGTCACCCGAGCACGTTCCCCCCTGGTGGGGCTTGCCATTGTTGTTCGAGAAGGCGATCGACGACTTGTCGTGGACGCCCCATACGCCGTTCGCGTTGTGGATCACCTGCTGGCTGACCAGCCGCGTGTCGCCACCGAGCTCGAGCTTCGGGCGGGAGTAGGTCAGCCCGTAGCCCACGGCCTGGAACAGCGTCTGCGCCTTCGCCCTGCCGGTGAACTGGTCGAGGTAGTTCAGGCCGGCGAGCCGGGCGTAGGTGGGCATGACCACCGGGGCGTCAAGAATGATCACGCCGGCGTCCGCGAGGTAGAACGCGGCATTGTCGAAGTCGGGATGCGGGTATGCCGTGCCGCGGTGCCAGGTCGGGTTCGCGCCCAGCCAGGCCACCCGGTCGAGGTAGCGCTGGGTGTTGTTGTCGGGGATGTAGTCCGCGGACGGAGGCAGGCCCACAAAGTCGGGCTCCTCGAGGAAGCTGACCCAGACATCATTGCCACCGAAGCCACCCGCCCCGGATGTCGCCTGGCCATCGTGACCGGTCCCGAACGTGCAGTGACCCGCTGTGAGCACGACGGTTGGGCTGATCAATGTGCCGGAGCAGCTGAACCACGACCCACCGTCTGTGAACCGGGAGTCCGCCTCGTCCGGGACGTAGAAGAACAGCTCCCCGACGTACGGGTGCTCCCCGGCGTCGGCCTGGCCGTTCGTGATCGCGCCCACCGGGGCCGCCAGCGCCACGGCCGCGATGGCCCCGACCAGCAGCGCCGCGCGCCGGATGCATCCGTACAGCATGTGCTCCTCCCGTGTCCTGTCCCGGGGCTCTTGCTGCCGGGCGCCGTCAATCGTGGATACGAGGTCGCACCCTGGAAGGTTCCCGCGCCGGGTAGGTCGGGCGCCACCATTTCGCCTGACGGCTAGCATGGAAGGCCACGCCAGATATCGAACGCGCCCCAGCGCGCGCGCCCGCACCCGGAGACGACCATGAACGCGACCAGCGACCTCCACGCCCTCGGACAGAGCATCTGGATCGACAACATCACCCGCCCGATGCTCGACTCGGGAACGCTCGCCCGCTACATCGCCGAGTACGACGTGACCGGCCTCACGTCGAACCCCACGATCTACGACAAGGCGATCGGCGGCTCCGATGCCTACGACGCCGAGATCAAGGCGTCGACCGCGGCCGGCATCTCGCACGCGGACACCTTCTTCGAGCTCGCGCTGGGCGACCTGACGCGGGCCGCGGACCTGTTCCGCCCGGTCCACGACGCGACGGACGGCGTCGACGGCTTCGTGTCGCTCGAGGTCTCGCCGGTCCTCGCCTACGACACGGAGCAGACCCTCGCCGACGCGAAGCGGCTGCACGCCAAGGGTGGCCGTCCGAACCTGTACATCAAGATCCCGGGCACGCCCGAGGGCCTCGGTGCGATCGAGGAATCGATCTTCGCTGGCGTCCCGATCAACGTGACGCTGCTGTTCTCGCCGACGCAGTGGCTTGCCTGCGCGGACGCCTACACCCGGGCGATCGAGCGCCGCGTTGCGGCGGGCCTCGACGCGCACGTCGCCTCGGTCGCATCCCTGTTCGTCAGCCGCTGGGACGGCGCGGTCACGGACACGGTGCCCGTGGATCTCAGGCTGCAGCTGGGCCTGGCGGTCGGCCGAGCGACCTACGCGGACTACGTCGCGTTCTTCGCGTCCCCGCGCTGGGCGGCGCTCGAGGCGAAGGGTGCGAAGCCGCAACGGCTGCTGTTCGCGAGCACCGGCACGAAGGACCCGACGGCGTCGAAGGTGCTGTACGTGGACGGCCTGGCGGCCCCGGACACCGTGAACACGATGCCCGAGGACACGCTCCTGGCGCTCTCGGCGTCGGACGTGACCATCTCGCCGATCCCCACCGACGGAACGGCGGCGCGCGAACTGCTGGCGCGGTTCGAGGTGGCGGGCATCGGCATCGACGACCTGGGGCTGCAGTTGCAGCAGAAGGGCGCGGCGTCGTTCGTAGCGTCGTGGGAGTCGCTGATGACGCGCGTGGCAGAGAAGGCGGCCGCGACGGCCGGCAGCGCCGCCTGACCGCACCCCCCGGCCCGGCCCAGGTGCCTGCCGCGGACCTTCCACGACCGTCGCGTGGCCTGACGGGACGCACAGCGCCCGCGAATCACGATCCTCCCGCCGATGGCCGGGCGTCTCGCGCGTTGCAGGGTCGTAAGGCCTCTACCTCACCGTCAGACCGGTGGCCAGGAGCTCGTCAGACGGTGGCGAACCCGGCTGCCGCGGTCGGCTGATCCTCGAGGCAGAGCGTCTCGCCCCAGTTCGCCTGGGTGTCGTTACCCATGTTGTTCCAGCACATCCGGATCTGCCCGTGAGCGAAGGCCAGCGGGTCGAGGTCCATGTCCTCCGGCTGGTAGTAGCCGGTGTAGCCGCCCGCACCGCCGGAGGCGACCGGTTGCGCCGCTCTCCGCGCCCACGACCACCGTGCCCCACGCGGTCCGCTGGGCCGGGTCGCACGAGACCTGGCCGCTCATCATGTCCGAGACCTGTCCGTCCGAGACGCGGACGCGCTGGACGGTCGCGAGCCCGAGCTCGCGGTTTGCTGTGGCCGTGACGAGGTCGGCCCTGAGGCCCTGGGCGAGCTCCACGGCCTGCGTGCCGGGACCGCTGAACGAGCCGGAGATGGCCGAGCCGAGTGGCCTGCCGAAGCCGAACAGGACCTGGCTCTGCGCGTGCAGCTGGTTCTCGTAGGGCAGCGCCGGGAGCGCTCTTGCCGATGGCATACGCGCCGCCCGCGGCGACGAGCAGCCCGGCGACGACGGCGCCGCTGCGACCGATGTGGGGACGTCCGGATTGGGACCTGTCGATCGGGGTCCTCCCTTGCGGGCGCCTGGCAACGCCCGTCCTCGCCGGAGCGTCGCGCTGGTGGGTCATCGGACGGTGAACGGACCGTGAACAACCGGTTGCCGGACGTGCCCGGAGGTACGATCCGGCCCCACACGCGCCGCGCCCCTCCCGCTCCCCGCTCCCTGGCGCAGCCGCAGCCTTGACTGCCGAGTCCGCCGCTCCTACTATCCAAGTTGTAGGACAACCTGTCGTCTCGTCACGTTGCGATGGACGCGGTAACGCGCGAAACGGCGACGTTCCGACCACCAACCGGCCCGCGAGAACCGCCACCAACACCGGCGGCCCGCATGCGAAAGGATCCATCGAGCGATGGCTGACGGCGAGGACATTCAGGCCGCGAAGTACTACCACCACGACATCCCGCAGGAGAACCAGCGGTTCTTCCTCAAGGGTGCGGGTGCCTATGACTGGGGCATGCAGAACCGCCTGGCGCGCACATTCCACGCGTCGGGTCGCACGGTCATGCTCGCCGTCGACCACGGCTACTTCCTCGGCCCCACCACCGGCCTCGAGCGTATCGATGTCGACATCGTCCCTCTCCTCAGCTACGTGGACGCCCTGTTCTGCACCCGCGGGATCCTGCGCTCGGTGATCCCCGCTGCACCCGCCATCCCGGTGGTACTGCGCGCCAGCGGTGGCCCGTCGATCCTGCGCGACCTCTCGGACGAGGAGATCGCGGTCGACATGGAGGATGCCCTGCGCCTGAACACGTGCGGGGTCGGCGTCCAGGTCTTCGTCGGCTCCGAGAACGAGACGAAGTCGATCCACAACATGACCCGCCTCGTGGACGCCGGGCTGCGCTACGGGATGCCGGTCCTCGGAGTGACCGCCGTCGGCAAGGACATGGTCCGCGACGCCCGCTATTTCCGACTCGCGACCCGCATCGCCGCCGAGCTCGGGGCCCAGATGGTGAAGACCTACTACGTGCCAGAGGGCTTCGAGACCGTCACTGCGGCGTGCCCGGTGCCGATCGTGATGGCCGGCGGCAAGAAGCTCCCCGAGCTCGAGGCCCTCACGATGGCCTACCGGGCGGTGCAGGAAGGTGCCGCGGGCGTCGACATGGGCCGCAACATCTTCCAGAGCGACGCGCCACTCGCGATGCTCAAGGCGGTCAACGCGGTCGTCCACGATCTCATGCCGCCGGACCAGGCGCTCGAGCTGTTCGAGACGCTCAGGCGTGAGGCGCCCCTGCCGGCGCGCGCGTAGCAGCGCTGGCGCGAGACGCGCGATGAGCCGCGACGACACCCGGGCGAGCCTCCTCGAGCGCTCGCCCCTCCTCTCCGTCGGGATCCTGACAGCAGACCTCGGCCATCTCTCCGACGAGCTCGCCCGGCTGGAGGCCGCAGGCATGTGGATCGTCCACACGGACGTGATGGACGGGGTCTTCTGCCCGATGCTCACGGTGGGCTCGACCTTCGTCGGTGCACAGCGGACGTCGCTGCTCAAGGACGTCCACCTCATGATCGACGAGCCCCTCGAGAAGGTCGGGATGTTCGTCAAGGCGGGCGCCGACATCATCACGTTCCACGTGGAGTCCGCCCGGAATCCCCACCGGGTCCTCCAGGTCCTGGGCGACGCGCAGAACGCGAACGACCCCGCCCGCGGGATCGTGCGCGGGATCGCGCTGAGCCCGGGCACGCCGCTCGACGTGCTCACGCCGCTCCTCGAGGAGCTGGACTACGTGATGCTCCTGGCGATCAACCCCGGGTGGGGTGGCCAGGCGTTCCACCCGGGAACCGAGGCGCGGCTCAAACAGGCACGCGCGCTCATCGCGGCCTCCGGCAGAGACATCGCCCTCGGCGTCGACGGCGGCGTCACGAAGCACAACATCGCGGCCGTTGGCGCGCTCGGGGCGGACATCGTGGTCACCGGGAGCGCGATCTTCGACGGCACATCGGCCGTGGAGGCGAACGCTGCCTTCATGCGGGGGCAGCTGTCCCGCCGGTGACCCGGGGCAGCCGCGTCCAGCCGGTGACCCGGTCGGCTACGCGGTGCGGATGATCACGAACTCGAAACGCCCCTCGACGAAGTACGTGCGGCTGTACATCAGCGGCACCGAGCCGGGCGAGAAGTGGACTTGGTCGAGCAGCAGGTAGAGGCCGTTCGCCGGGCGGCCGACGCCCCACCCGACATTCTGGCTCTGGACCGCGTGGAGCCGCGCGAACGCGCGCTTCGGGCGCAGTCCCACCCGCTCGAACAGCTCGAACACGGAGCCCTTGCCCACCTCGTCAATGGTCCCCGGCGGCAGGATGTCGAGGCGGAGCACGTCGTACGAGAAGGCGACGACCTCGCCGTCCGAGAGCACGGCGCGCTCCAGCGAGAGCACCTCGGAACCCGCAGGCACGTCCAGCTTCTCCGCCTCGCCGTCGGTCGCGCCCCGGACGTCGTTGGCCCGCCACTCCATCCCCGGCTGGTGCCCCAGCTCGCGGATGGTGGCCGAGATGGATCCCAGCTCCTGGAGCCCCGCGCGGATGGACTCGCCGAAGTCAGCGACGAACGTCCCGGCGCCGTGGCGGATGTCCACGAGGCCTTGGGTCTCCAGCGACTTGAGCGCCGTCCGGACGGTCACCCGGGACACCTGGTAGCCACCGGCGAGATTGGTCTCGCTGGGCAGCCGTGCCCCGCGCCCCCACTCGCTGCGGAGGATCCGGCCGCGCAGGTCGCCCGCCAGCCACTGGGCGCGGGTGCGCGGCTGCGCGAGGCCTGTCGGCGCGGAGAACGCGTCAACCCGCATCTGCTCCCTCGTTCCTTTCCTCAGCCCACGGATCGGGCGAACCGGCGCACCGCGGTGGCCCGGTGGGCTCCGGGCCACGACAAGGATCGGTCGCGCGAGCATCGCATGCAACGGCGGCCGCACGCGCCCATCATGGAAGCTCGCTCGTGTCGAATGCCGAGTGGTTCGAGACGAACCTCCCGTCCAGGACGTGCACGACGTTCGTCCCGCGAGCCAGGTACCGCCTGCCGGTGAGGTCAGTGAGCTCGGCCACGAACTCGAAGGCACCGCGGTCCCCGTCCACCACCTCGCTGACGATTGTGACCGACAGGCCGGGGAACGCCGCGACCGACGCCTCGTAGAACGTCCGGATCCGGTCGTGCCCGACGAGCGGCGGACCGCTCGGCCCCTGGAACTCGCCATCGTCGTGGTAGTGGGACAGCACGAGGTCCACGTCGCGCAGGCACTCATCGCGCCAGTACGCCTCGGCGACGGCCCGCGGCCCGTCGGGCCGGCCCTGCTCTCACTCGTCATCGTCTGGATCCCTCCGGGCCGGGTGGCCTGCGTGTCGCTACCGGGTCCGCGTCGCAATGAGGATGTCGCCGGCGCGGGAGGCGATGCCCGCGGCGGACGGGACCGCGTGGCGGGTCGTCGCCATCATCCGGCTGGCCTGTAGCACACCGCGCGCCGCGCCTTCCCGGAGGGGCGGCGCCAGCGTCTCGATATCCGCGGCCTTCGCGAGGCCGACGATCCGGCGCATCGCCTCGGCGGCCCCGAAGCCGAGCCCGTCCAGGGCGACGTTGGCGATGAAGTCGTCCAGCACGCCATCGGTGTAGACGCGCGGGTCGACCCGCGTGGGCCACAGCGACCGGAAGGTTCGATCGAACGCTTGCCAGGTCTCGTCGAGCAGGCCGAGGAGCCACGCCGCCCGGTCGTCCTCACCGAGCGCGAACGCGCGGGCGGCGGCGATCAGGTAGTTCGCGTACGCGAGGCCGAGGTCGAAACCGACCGGACCGTAGAACGCGAACTCGCTGTCGAAGACCTTCGTGGAGCGTGGAGTCGCCGGCGATGCCGCCCGGACCATGACGGAACCCGTGTGCAGGTCGCCGTGGATGAGCGCCTCTGCGTGGGTCATGAACACGAGCTTGAGGTTGCCCATCTCGCGGACCGTGGCGTCGTCCTCGATGAGCGCCCGAGCGTCCGGCTCATTCGCGGGCAGGCAGGAGTTGCGCTGGGCGGGCCGTGTTGGCTCCGTGAGGACGAGGTCCTCCGTGATCTCGCACAGCTGTGGGTTCACCGCCATCGCGAGTGCGGCCTTCTGCGCATCCGCAGCCATGCCGAACACTGACGTCCCGAACGCAACGTGGCCGACGTAGGCCCCGACGTCCGTCGCCGCGCCCTCGTGCCGCTCACCGTGGTTGAGCGCGTGCCGCCACACCACATGGTCGGAGAGGTCCTCCATCGCGATGATGTAGCGCGCCCGGTCGTACGCATAGAGCGTCGGCACCAGCGCCGGGACGAGCGCCCCGTGCGCTCGCAGCGCCTCGGCCTCCTTGGCAGCGCGATCCGGCGTCATCGGCCAGGCTGGGCCGACAAGGCGGACGTAGGGAAGGGCCTGCTTGAGCACGATCCCCGGGCCGCCATTGACGTCCGAGAGGATGAACACGAGGTTCAGGTTCCCGTCGCCGATCTCCCGGACCTCCCCGACGCGGTCCGCGGGCATGAGCGCCGAGAGGGCGGGGTTCGCGGCGACGTAGTCGCGGACCGCCTGGGGTGTGAGGATCTCGTAGTCGTCCGACATCGCAAGACCTGTGCTGGAGCGCTTGTACGCGGTGGGAGATGGTCCGGGGGCAGCGGGGTCAGATCGCGGAGACGTAGCGCGCCTTCTTGCGCGACAGCGTGTAGCTGAGGATCAGTGCGACGATCACGACGACGCCCTTGACGACGTCCTGCGCGTAGTACGGCGCGCCCATGATCGTCAGTCCGGTGATCAGGATGCCCAGCATCACCGCACCGAGCGAGGTGCCCCAGGCGTTCGGGAGGTTGAGCCCCATGACGCTGGTGCCGACGAGCGAGACCGCGATCGAATCGAGCAGCAGCGAGTTGCCGGCCGAGATGTCTCCCTGGCCGATGCGCGACGCGAGGATGAGACCCGCGATCGAGGCGAGGACGCCCGAGATCGCGTAGGCGAGGATGCGGTAGCGCGACGTGTTGACGCCGGCGAGGCGCGCGGCCTCGGGGTTGGCGCCGATCGAGTACATGATCCGGCCCCATCGCGTCCGGGTCAGGAACGCCCACATGACGACGGTCGCGATCACGAACAGGAGGACCGGGACCGGGACGGGGCCGATGAACCCGTCGTCGATCCAGCGGAAGTCCGCGGTGAAGCGCCCGGGCGCGGTGGTCCCGTCGGGAAGGGGCATCCCAGAGCTCACCGACCGGCCGGACACGAACAGGAGCTTGAGGCCCGAGACGAGGAACATCACGCCGAGCGTGGCAAGCAAGTCGGGGATCCGCAGCTTGACGATGAGGAATGCGTTCACAAGGCCGACCGCGATCCCGGACACGAGCACCGCGAGGATCGCGATCCCACCGACCTGGTTGTAGATGACCATCGACATCGCGGCGATCGTCACGGCCATGCCCGCGACCCCGCCCACGGACAGGTCGATTCCACCGACGACCATCGCGGTGGTCACGCCGAGGCCGGCGATCGCGATGACCGACGCGTACTTGAGCATCGAGAGGATCGTCGTCGGCCGGCGGAAGGTCTCCTCGGTGATCGAGAAGAACAGCAGCAGCCCGACAGTGATGCTGATGACTCCATAGCTGACGAGCCAGCCGCGAAGCCGCTCCGTCACCGGGATGGCCGGGGCCTTGGCTGGGGCCACGGTGTTGGGGACATCCATCTCAGGCAATCTCCGACATGCGCTCGATGATCTGGTCGCGGGTGGTCTCGGTGATGTAGGTGTCCATCCGGATCTGGCCGTCCGTGAGCACGAGCACGCGGTCGGATCCCTCGAGAATCTCGTCCACGTCGCTCGAGGTGATGACGACGGCACACCCCTCGGCGGCGAGCGCCCGCAATCGGCGCCCGATCCCGGCCCGGGCGCCGATGTCGACTCCTCGGAACGGCTCGTCGAGGACGAGCACCCGGGGCTTGCCGGCCAGCCAGCGGCCGACGACGACGCGCTGCTGGTTGCCGCCCGAGAGCTCGTCCACCCTGTGCTCGTCGCCGGTCGCGACGACGTCGAGCTGGTCGATCACCCAGCGGCCGCGCTTCGCCTCTGCGCCCCTGGGCACGAGGCCCGACGGCGCGAGGCTGTGCAGGAACGGCAGGGCCGCCGTGCGCCCGATCGTCCAGCCAGGCAGCAGCGCCTCGGCGGCGCGATCCTCCGGGACGAGGAAGACGCCCTTGCGCACCGCGTCCGACGGGGACTTGGGCGCGTATCGTGCGTCATCGAGCTCCATCGAGCCCTCCGCGAACGGCGTCGCCCCGAAGATTCCCTTGGACAGCTCGGTCTTGCCGGCGCCCAGCAGGCCGATGATCCCGGTCACCTCGCCCGCGCGGAAGGTGACGTCCTGGGGCGGCTTCTCGGCGAACAGGCGGACGCCGTTGAGCCGGAGACGCTCCTGCGTCCCACGCTGCTCCTCGTGCGTCCTGGCGGTGATCGCGGCTTCGCCCAGCATGGCGCGCAGCGCCTCGCTCCACGCGAACGGCCGCTGCTGGACGAGCCGGATGCGGCCGTCGCGGAGCACAACGAGCTCATCGGCGAGGGTGTCGATCTCCGACAGGTGGTGCGAGACGTAGAGAATGGCGACGCCTGCGACCTTCAGCCGCCGGATGACGGCGAACAGGCGCTCGACCTCTGTCAGCGAGAGGGCGGAGGTCGGCTCGTCGAGGACGAGCATCCGTGGCTTCTGGTCGAGCGCACGCGCGAGCAGCAGCAGCTGCTGGTCCGCGATGCCAAGCTCGAACACGTCCTTGCGCAGGATGTCGTCACTCCACGCGAGATCGAGCTGCGCTGCGACCTGGCGGGCGCGCGGCATGATCTTGCGCATCGAAAAGCTCGCGCCGAAGGACGGCTGGGTCAGCTCGTCGAAGACGAGGTTCTCTGCGACAGACAGGCCCGGAATGACCCCGTCCGCGATCTTCTGGTGGACGGTATGGATCCCGAGCCCCCGGGCCACACGCGGGGAGTCGACCGAGATCAGCTTCCCGTCGACACGGATCTCGCCACCGTGGTCCGGGTAGACGCCGGACAGGATCTTGATGAGGGTGGACTTGCCGGCGCCGTTTGCGCCGATGAGGGCAAGGACGCTGCCCTCCCGGACCGTGACAGACACCCCCTGGAGCACGCGGACGCTCCCAAAGGCCATGCTGACATCGGTCAGCTCGACCACCGTGCGCCCGCTGCTGCCCGTGATGCCCGGCTCCGTCGTGGTCGCTTCCATCGTGGGAAGGTCCGTCCTTCGTGCTGGATACGCTGGGTGGATGGTGCCGTCGGGAAGGATGCGCCCCCGGCCGGTGGTCGGGGGCGCGCCTTCGATCTAGTACGAGACCTTGATCCAGTCGGCGGTCATCTGGCCGGCCTCGGCGAGGTCGGGCATGAGCGTTCGAAGCTGGTCCATGTTCGCGATGCTGTTCGTCTTGAGGAGGTCCTGCGTGATCAGCGCGGCCGGGAACTGGAAGTCGGTTCCCTTGAGCTGACCCGCAAGCTGGAGCGCCATGGCGCGGACGACCGCGGCGCCGACGCCTGCCGGATCCGTGGCCGCCGTGGCCACCCACGGGGAGCCTTCAGCGGTCATGAGCTCGATGTCGGCGTTCGAGATGTCGATGCCGTACACCTTGATCTGGGCGGACAGGCCGTTGTTCTTGATCCCGACCAGGGTGCCCTTGGTGAGCTCGTCGTACGGCGCGAAGATGCCCTTGACGTCGGGGTTGGCCTTGAGGGCCGCGTCGACGAGGACGGCATTGTCGGTTGCGACGGCGTTCGTGAACTTGCCCACGAAGAACTTGATGTTCCAGGCCTGGTCCTTGGCGACCTTCTCCCAGACCACGTTGCGGCGGTCGAGCGGGGCGATGCCGAGGGCGTTGACGTAGCCGACCTGGGCGCCGTTGCCCATGTCCTTGGTCATGACGTCGAGGACCTTCTGGGCCATGTCGGCGTCGGACTGCGTGGTGTGGATGACGCGCGGGTCGGTGGTCTCGACGTCGTAGACGACGACCGGGATGCCCTTGTCGAGCGCGACCTTGATCAACGGGTTCATGGTGTCGGCGAGGCCGTGGTCGACGATGATCCCGGCGACGCCGGAGTCGATCGCGGTCTGCATCTGCGTCGCCTGGGTCGCGTTGTCCGCCTGGGCGTCGTAGACCTGCATCTCGAAGCCGATGGCGTCGGACTGCTCCTGGGCGCCGTTGCCCCACTGCTGGAAGTAGTCGCCCGCGCCGGACTGGCGGACCATGGCGATCTTGACGGGGCCCTTGTCGAACGGGGCGGGCATCGTGACGGCTGCCTGGGACCCCGCGTCGGAGGCGGCGGCCGAGGTGGCGGGCTGGCTGGCGGCGTCCTTTGACGGCGCCGACGTGGCGGCGGACTGCGAGCACGCGGCGACGAGCATCGTCGACGCGAACAGTCCGGCCAGGATCTTGCTACGGGTCATGCGCTTCTCCTTTGAGTCAACCAACAATCGTGTCGAGGTTCGGCGGTGATCGTTTCTCCTCCTCCCGTCTCTCTCCTCCTGGGGCGCCGTGATGCGGCGCTGCTCAGCGCGGGAACGCGGCCGCCACGCCACCATCCACGGGGATGACGGCACCGGTCGTCCGGGACGACGCCTCCGAAAGGAGGAACAGGACGGCATTGGCGACGTCCTTCGTGGTCACGTGGCGGTGCAGCAGGTTTCGGCTCGCATAGAAGTCCTCGAGCTCCTCCGGCCGGATGCCGTGCTCTGCGGCTCGCTGCTCGCGGAGGCCGCCCGCCCAGAGGCGGGAGTTGTCGAAGACCGCGTCCGGGTTGACTGCGTTGGTGCGGATGCCGATCGGCCCTCCCTCGAGCGCCGCGATGCGCATGAGCTGGAGCATCCCGGCCTTGGTGACCGAGTAGCCGCCGAAGCCCGCGCCGGGGGCGAACGCGTTCTTGCTCGCCACGTACACGAGGGAGCCACCAAGACCCTGCACCCGCATCCGCTTCATGACCTCGCGGGTCATGAGAAAGGCGCTCGTGAGGTTGACCTCGAGCCCGAGCCGCCACCTGGCGAGCTCCAGGTCCTCGAGTGCCCCCGCAACCCCGATACCCGCGTTGATCACCACGCCGTCGATGCCACCGAACCGCGTCACCGCCGTCCGGACGGTCTCGATGACCACGTCCTCGCTCGACTGGTCACCGGCGACGCACGCGGGCTCGGGCGCCCCGAGATCGACGGCCTCCTTCGCGAGGGAGTCGAGGAGCGGCCCATCCAGATCGGCGACCACGACGCTCGCGCCCGCCATGGCGAGCTCGAGCGCGATCGTGCGGCCGATACCGGAGGCTGCGCCGGTGACGATGTGGACGGTCCCGGCGAACGGGCGGAGCGGGTCTGCGAGGGTCAACTTGTACAGCTCCATGGGCCAGTAGTCGAAGCGGAAGGTCTCCGCCTCGGAAAGTGGCTCGAGCGTGCCGAAGGCGTCCTTCGCACGCGCGAGCGTCGTCTGGGCGTGGTACGCGACCTCGGCACACCGGCGGGCGTCCTCCGCCGACGCGCCCGCGATGATGGACCCGAGACCCGGCACAAGCGCCACCCGCGGCGCGGGATCATGCATCGGGGTCTCGTCTTCGAGCAGGTGGGCGTTGGCGTCGAAGTACGCCTGGTAGTGCGCCTTGTACGCCTCGACGGCAGACCCAACGGCCGCTGGGCTACCCGCCCGGACGACAACCGGCCACGGCTTCATCCAGAGCATGTGGTCGCCGGTCGGGACGCCGGCCGCTGCGAGCTCCGCCACGTCCGCGCGACCGGTGATTGCACCGAGGCGGCGGTCCACGTGGAGCACGCGGCGCCCCGTCCGTGACAGGGCGCCGCGCAGGAGGAGGAGCAGGGTCTCGATGTCGTCGGGCGCGAGCTCCGGCGCGGGGTCCAGCGCGGCGGGCGCGACCATGAGCGTCCTCGCCCGGAGGTACTCGTCCGCCCGCGCCACGGTCTCCAGCGTGCGTCGGAGGCACGCGTCGGAGTCGTCCGCCCAGGTGACGAGGCCGTGGTGGGCGAGCACCACGCCGTCAAGCTCGGCGTGGTCTGCCACGAGCCGCGCGAGCTGGAAGCCCGGCCGGATCCAGTCCACGTAGCCAAACCGCTCGCCCAGCGCCTCCCGAACAGCCGCTCGGCCGTGGGGCTGGTTCGTGAGGGCGCAGATGGCGTCCGCGTGAACGTGGTCGACGTGCGCCGCGGGGACGAATGCGTGAAGGAGGGTCTCGATCGACGGCCGGCGCGCCGTGCCATCCACCATCGCAGCGCCGACGAGGCGGACCATCTCCGAGTCGTCGATGGCTGACTGGTCCTGCAGCGCGAGGAGATCGTCCAGCCACACGGCGGGGAACGCAGCGCCGGTGCTCGTCGCGAGGTCCGCCCCGGACCCCTTGACCCACACGGTGCGCCGCGACCGACCGTGCGCGTCGGTGGCGACACCCTTGGCCGACGTGTTGCCGCCGCCGTTGACGACGAGGTCCGTGTCCGCGCCGATGCTGCGCGATCGCTCGACGAGCTCATCGAGCGGGCTGCGGACCTGGCCGTCGGCCGGGAGGGTCATCGCAGGCGGACCAGCCGGCTACCGGGCGTCTCGCCGTGGTTGACCTCCATCACGCCGTGCTCGGTGACGAGCGCCGTGACGTAGCGCGCCGGCGTGATGTCGAAGGCGGGGTTCCAGGCGCGTGATCCCATGGGCGCGGTGCGGACGCCGCCCCAGTTGAGGACCTCATCGTCGCCGCGTATCTCGATCTCGATCGCGTCGCCTTCGGGCATGGACACGTCGACCGTGGACTCCGGTGCCGCGACGACGAACGGGATGCCGGCTTCCTTGCACGCGATCGCCACGCCGACGCTGCCGATCTTGTTCGCGGTGTCGCCATTCGCCGCGATCCGGTCGGCACCGATGATCGCGACGTCGACCAGCCCCCGCAGGATCGTGCTCGCCGCTGCGCCGTCGGCCTGGACGAAGTGCGCGATGCCGTCGTGCTCGAGCTCGTACGCGGTGAGGCGCGCGCCCTGCAGGAGGGGGCGCGTCTCGTCGGCGTAGACGACCTCCAGCGCACCGCGCGCATGGAGCTCCCGGATCACGCCGAGCCCTGTCCCCCACCCGACCGTTGCCAGTGCGCCCGTGTTGCAGTGGGTCAGCACGCGGACCCGGCCGGGGATGCGCGCCTGGATCCAGTCGGCGCCGTGGCGTCCCATCGCCCGGTTGATCTGCTCGTCCTCGGTCACCACGCGCAGCGCAGCCTGGAGGACAGCGTCCCGTCCGACGACGACGAGCGGCCGGACCTGGTCGACACCCCAACGGAGGTTGACCGCCGTGGGCCGGGCATCGCGGACCCGGTCGATCTCGGCGTCAAGGCGGGTCGCGTTCCAGCCATCCCGCGCGCCCTGGTCCATCGCGATGGCAACGCCCATGGCCCCCACTGCACCGAGCTGCGGGGCACCGCGGACAGCGAGACGGACGATCGCGTCAACCAGGCCATCGACTGTGGCCAGCTCCACGTACACGAGCCGGCCGGGCAGTGCCGTCTGGTCGATCACACGCAGGGCGCTCCCGGTCCACTCGATCGGCCGGAGAGGCTCGGTCACGGTTCGCTCCTTGTCCAGGTGGGCGATGCGGTCGCGGCGGGTCGCCAGCGGAGGGATCGGTGGGTCTGCTGGCTTAGCGGACGAATAGTCGTCCTACAACTAGACACTATGCGGAAGGGACTGGTTGGGTGTCAAGCCGGTTGCGGGGCGGTGGACGGCCGCCCTGATCGATCCCTCAGCCGCCGTGGCTGAGGGATGTCCCCTCCGCCCAGGCGGGCGCCCATTGTTCGCGGCGGATCCGCTCCACGTCGTTGGCCGGGACCTCAGGGACGGGTCCGAACGGGAGCGCCATCAGGTAGGCGTCGGCAACGCCCTCCACCGTCGAGGCGGCGTTGTACGCGTGCTCGACGGTCGGCCCGATCGCGAGCACGCCGTGGTTGCGCAGGAGGCATGCACTCCGTTCCCGGAGTGGCTCACGCGTGCGCTCGGCCATCTCGGCGGTCGCGCCGCGGGCGTAGGGCGCAGTGACGATCCCCCCGCCACATGCGGAGACAAGGCCATGGAGGATCGGCGGGAGCGTCATGCCCAGGGCCGCCATCGCCATCGCGGCCCGGCTATGGGTGTGGACGATCCCCCACACGTCCGGCCGGTCGAGGTACGCGAGCGTGTGCAGTGGCAGCTCCGCCGTAGGCTTGCGGCTGCCGTCGACGATCGAGCCGTCGAGCCGGACGATGACGATGTCCTCGGGGCGGAGCGAGTCGTACGCGGTGCTGCCCGGCGTCACCGCGACGAGGTCCGGCTCCGACCCGATCCGGGTGCTGATGTTGCCTGCCGTGTAGGAGACCAGGTGCTCGGCGAGCATCCGGCGGCTGAACAGGACGACCAGCTCGCGCGCCTCGGCGCGCGAACCCGGAATGCCAACCCGGTCCATCACGCGGCGCGCACGCCGGCGGCGAGGATGACCTCGGCCATGACATCGTCGACCACGACCTCGTGGACGATCCCGCCGGCCAGTGCGGCAAGCAACGCGGGCGTCTTCCCGGGACCTCCGGCGACCGCGATCACGCGGCGAGACGCGCGCAGGTCGTCGAGGGTCAGGCCGACGACGCCATTCCCGGGCACCGTGACGTCCCGGCCGGCGCCATCATAGAAGTGGCCGAGGATCTCGCCGACGGCACCGCCCGCCTCGAGCAGGGCCATGCCCGCCTCGTCGACGCCGCCAGCCGCGGCGACCACGGAGCCAGCCCCGACGACCCCGACCGACACCAGCGTCACGTCGGCGCGGCGCGCTCGCTCGAGCGCCAGCGCGACCGGGTGTGAGGCCAGCAGGGCGTCACGCGCCGCACCCGCGGCGACGAAGGCCGGGGCCGGCACGTGGGTCAGGTCGGCGCCGAGCGCCGCGGCGAGCGATCGCGTCACGTCCACCGTGGGCACGAGCGCACCTCCGCCCGGGTGGCCGACCGCGTCGACGATCTCGATGCCGCGCGACGCCCGCGGCCGCACGAGGCGCGCGGTAGCCGAGAGCGTCCGGCCCCAGCTGATCGCGAGGGTGGCCGAACCGGCGTCGGCGACTCGCTCGATGAGGCGGGCGGCAGCGCGAGCGGCGGCCAGCATCGGTGGCTCCCCATCGGCGGCGACCCCCACGGTCGCGGGCACTCCCATCAGTCGCGCGAGCTCCGCGGACAGGCGGACCTCGCGCGGCAGCGGCACCGTCACCACCACCTGGACGATGCCCTGTCGCTCCGCGTCCGCGAGGGCACGGCTGATCGTCGAGCGCGAGACGCCTAGGCGTCGGGCGACCTCCTCCTGGGTGAGGCCGTACTCGTGGTTGAGCCAGGCGATCTCGATGAGCAGGTCGCGGCGCGGGTCGATCATGCGCGCACGGGCTCCACGCCATCGACGGCGGCGCGCATCCGCGCGACGTTCTCCGCGAGGTCACCGCGATGCAGGTCGCCACCGACGAGGAGCGCGGTGTCAGGGCCGTAGAACGCGTTGATCTCCGCGACGCGATCGACGGTCATCCCGCCGCCGGGGGTCGGGAAGATCGCGGGCAGGTCGCCAAACGGGCGGCGGCAGGCCGTGGCGATCGAGTGGCACTCCTCCTGCGTGAAGCTGAACCGGCCGCCCCAGCTCGGGAAGACCGTCAGGTCGGCCCCGGCGAGTCGGTACAGCGTCCCGAGCATGAGCCCGTGCTCGATCCCGTTGACCGGCGAGGTGACGTTCGCGCCGAGGTAGGCAGGGTGACCCATGATCGGGAGGCCGATGTCATCGTCCGCGGCGATCCAGCGGATCGAGTCCATCCCCGTCAGTCCGGGCAGGACCAGGAGCCCGCCGGCGCCGGCGGCCTTCGCGATCTTCGCCCGCTCATGGAACTCGGACAGGGGGCTGTTGAGGCTCGGCATGTAGAGGGCGTGCCGGCCCGTCTCCTCGTTGGCACGCGATACGGCCACGGCACAGGCGCGGACGCGCGCCTCCCACGGGGCGAACGGCTGGTTGGCGAGGCCGTGGTCGTCCTTGATCACGTCGATGCCGCTGCGGGCCATCGTGGCGGCGATCGCGGCCAACGCGTCGGGCCCGAGACCCATCGGCTTGAGGGCGCTCGCAAGGATCGGCCGGGTCGGGGCATCGAGGAGCGCACGCAGCCCGGGCACGCCAAAGCGCGGCCCGGGGAACGCCGTGAGCAGCGAAGGCGACAGGTCAAGGCCCGCCAGCCGCACGCCCGGGTAGAGGGAGCAGTTCCCGAACACGACGTTGAGCAGCTGGCAGAGCTCCCGGCCGGTCGTCTCGACGGCGTAGCTGATGCGCACGACGACGGTCTCCGGTCCGGTCTCTTCGAACGACTCGATGTGCCCGATCACCTCCCGCTTGATGTCGTCATCGGCGACGAGGTCGGCCGGGAACTCGATCGTCTGCTCGACGCAGATGCTCTCCGCCCGGGCGCGGGCGGCCTCGTGCGGGCCGGTGAGGACGTAGGTCGCCTGGAACCGCTCACCGGTGACGGCGAGCGTCGTCGGCGGGATCACAGCGAGTCCGCGTTGGCGGCCGCGACCGCAACCCGCGGCTCGACGTCGAGGGACTCGTCAGCAAGCTCTTCGGGCGTGATGCCGTAGCGCTCGGACGTCAGCCGCTCCACAGCGCCGACGATCGCCATCGCGTCGAGGCCGTACTCGCGCATCAGGTGCTCCCGACTCGCGCCGTGGGCGTAGGTGTCGCGCAGGCCAATACGGACGAGCCGTCGCCCGAGGCCCGCATCGGCGAGCGTCTCGGCGACGTTCGAGCCCAACCCGCCGACGATCGTGTGGTTCTCCGCGCTGACGATGCCGGTGCTCGCGCGCTCGAGCGAGGCGAGGATCTCGGGGTCGTCGAACGGCTTGTGGCTGCTCACGTGGAGGTGGCGCACCCCGACGCCCCGGCGGCGCAGCGCCCGGACCGCGCGGAGTCCCTCCTCGGTCTCGACGCCCGACGTCAGGAGAGCGACATCGTCCCCGTCCGAGAGGACGCGCACCCGATCGAGCTGCATCGGCTCGGTACGCGGGAAGAGCCTCGGGACTGCCCCCCGCAGCATCCGCACGTAGACGGGGCCATCCACTGCCTGGGCGACGTCGAGCACGGACTCCACCTCGGTGGCATCACCCGTCTCGAGGACCGTCATGTTCGGCGTCGCGCGGAGGATCGCGACGTCCTCGATCGCCTGGTGGGTGACCCCGCCCGGGGTGAGGATCCCGGGCAGGAAGCCGATCAGCCGGACCCGAAGGTTGGGGTACGCGATCGACATCGCCAGCTGGTCGTATGCGCGCCGGTAGATGAACACGGCGAACGTGTGGATGTAGGGCGTGTAGCCCTCGCGGGCAAGGCCGCCTGCGAAGCTCAGCATGTTCTGCTCGGCCATGCCCATCGAGAAGAAGCGATCGGGATAGGTGTCCCGCCACTTGCCAACCTCGGACGAGTTGGTGAGGTCCGCCGAGAGGACGACGACCTCGGGCTTGTCCTTGGCCCACGCGATGAAGTTCTCCACGTGCGGGCGGGCGACGATCTCGGGGCTCATCGGGCGAACTCCTCGCGCATGGCCTCGTAGGCCGCTTGGTAGCGTGCCTTCTCGGCCGGCGATGCGAAGCGCAGGGTGTGGAGGAGCGGCGACTTCTCGCGCAACAGTGGCACCCCGTGGGCCGGGTCCGTCCGGCACAGGACGACGTGCGGCCGGCCCGGCGTCTCCCGACGCATCGCCGTGTCGAGCGCGTCGAGGTCGTGGCCGTCGATCTCCTCGCAGCTGGCCCCGAACGCCCGGATCCGCTCGGGGAGATGGTCGAGGTTGCCGACCGTCGTCACGAGCCCGTCGCACTGCTGGCCATTCGCGTCGACGACGACACGCAGGTTGTCGATGCCATGGAAGGCCGCGTTTGCGATCGCCTCCCAGGTCTGGCCCTCCTCGAACTCGCCGTCGGACATCATGACCCAGACCCTGCCCGTGTCCCCGCGGCGGCGTCTCGCGAGGGCGATCCCTGCGGCCTGCGAGAGCGCCTGCGCGAGCGAGCCCGTGGTCAGCTCGATGCCCGGCGAGTGCTCCGCGCCGATCATCTCGACCGTCCCGCCATCCAGGTTGAACTGGCGCAGGCCGTCCGGAGCGAGCCGGCCGACCTCGATCAGCGCCGCGTACAGGGCGAGCGCGTACTGGGCGGGCGAGAAGATGAACCGGTCGAGGTCCGGCCCGATGGGACCGTGGTAGACGGCGCCGGTCGTATAGGCCGGGTTGTCACGGCCCGGCGTGCCGGTGAACGGCCCCGGCTCGATCGGCTGGGCGAGCTCGCCGAGACGGAGCGTCCGCGTGTACAGCATCGCGAGCATCTCCGCCGCCGAGCACGCCTGCGAGAGATAGCCCTCCCCATTCGCGAGCACATGCTCGAAGACGCGCAGGCGGATGCCGACGGCGGCGACGCGGGTTCGTACCTGCCAGGCAGGGGCGGCGGTGACCATCGGGACTCCAAGGCTTGGCGCGCAAAACGCGATGGGATCCGGATGCTGCACGAATGTGCAGTCGCGACCAGATGTGCACGACGAAGTATCGCACGTCGCCTGCCCGTCGTGCCTCTGCTCGACGACCCGCGCGCCGGCGTCCGGCCTCGCCTACCCTTGCGTGGACGCCCTGTCCGTACCCGCCGGAGCCCTCATGACCGAGACCGCCATCCCCGAGATCGGCGAATCGCACGCCGAGCTCGACCGTCTCCAGCTGCGGACCCAGCTGTTCATCGACGGGGCGTTCCGCGACGCGGCCGGCGGTGGCCGGTTCACGACCGAGAACCCGGCGACGGGACGCTCCATCGCCGAGGTCGCGAAGGGTGGTGTCGCGGACGTGGACGCGGCGGTCGCGGTCGCGCGCCGGGCTGCGGACGACGGCCGGTGGAGCCGGGTCAGCCCAGGCGACCGCAAGCGGATCCTCGTCCGCTGGGCGGACCTCGTAGACGCCAACGCGCGAGAGCTCGGGCTCATCGAGACCATCGACGCCGGCAAGCCGATCACCGACACGGTCGGCATGGACATGCCCGAGACGGCGAACTGCATCCGCTGGCACGCGGAGGCGACGGACAAGCTCTACGGCCAGGTCGCCCCGTCGCCCGAGGGCACCGTCGCGACGATCACCCGAGAGCCCGTCGGGGTGGTCGCGGGTGTCATCCCCTGGAACTACCCGGCGCAGATGGCCGCCTGGAAGCTGGGCCCGGCGCTCGCGACGGGCAACACGATGGTCATCAAGCCCGCCTCCACCACGTCGCTGAGCCTCCTGCGCATCGCAGAGCTCGCGTCCGAGGCGGGCCTGCCCGACGGGGTCCTCAATGTCGTGACGGGACCCGGCGACACGGTGGGCGAGGCACTGGGCCGGCACCCGGATGTCGACTGCCTAGCGTTCACGGGGTCAACGGAGGTCGGGCGCCGCTTCCTGACGTGGAGCGCGGAGTCGAACCTCAAGCGCGTCCTCCTGGAGCTTGGCGGCAAGAGCCCCCAGGTGGTGTTCCCCGACGTCACCGACTTCGAGGGTCTCGCGGCAAACGTGGCGATCGCGATCTTCTGGAACATGGGCGAGAACTGCTCCGCGGGCTCGCGCATGATCGTCCACCGCTCGGTGAAGGATCGCGTCGTGGAGGCGATCCGGGCAGAGCTCGCAAACTGGCCCGTCGGTGACCCGCTGGACCCGGCCACGCGCATCGGCGCGATGATCAACCGTGGCCACATGGAGAAGGTTCTCGAGTACGTCTCGATCGGTCGGGCCGAGGGGGCGCGCGTCGTGACGGGCGGCCAGCGGATCCTCGAGGAGTCCGGCGGCTGGTTCGTTCCGCCGACGATCCTCGACAATGTGCGCAACGACATGCGCGTCGCCCGCGAGGAGATCTTCGGCCCGGTGCTGTCCGTGATCGAATTCGACAGCGAAGCAGAGGCCATCGCGCTCGCGAACGACACGCCGTACGGCCTGGCGGCCTCGATCTACACCGACGACCTCAACGTCGCCCACCGCGTCGCGCGCGACCTCAAGGCTGGGGTCGTGGGCGTGAACGCGTACTCGGAGGGCGACATCACGACGCCCTTCGGCGGCTACAAGCTGTCCGGGTTCGGCGGCCACGACAAGTCCGTCCACGCGCACGACCAGTACACCGAGATGAAGACGATCTGGATCCAGCTCCGGGGCCGCTGAGTCCGGGCGGTCGGGTCAACTCGCGACGACCGGGGCCGTCCCGAACCTCCGGAATTGTGGGTAGACCGTGCGCCGTACGCTTGGGGTGGTCTCTCCCCGAGGGCCCCCCGAGGCGCCCGGCCTTCCCCCCCAGGCCGGGCGCCTCTCGCCGTCCCGTTCGCCCGCGGAGGTCTCGCTTCGCGCACGCGCCCCGCGGCCGCGAGTTGACGGACAGCAGGACGCCCGGTCTCCCAAGGGACCGGGCGTCGGTGCGTCTGGGCGTGGGGCGCCCGACTAGACCGCGCCGCGGCCACTCCGGCTGGTGCCCCGGATCATGCTGACGACGACGACCACGATGACCGCACCGATCGTCGCAACGACGATCGTCCCGATGTTGATCCCGGTCGTGTAGTCCTGATTGGTGATCACACCGAACAGGAAGCCACCGACGAGCGCCCCGACGATGCCGAGCACGATGTGCCCGATCACGCCCAGACCCTCGTCACCACGGACCAGCATGCCCGCGAGGTATCCGGCGATCGCACCGACGACGCAATGATGCTCATGAATTGTTCCTCCTCTACCCCCGTCCGGGCGCAGCGCGCCTCGGTGGGCAGGATCGGTCAGGCCGCCTTGCAAACGCACTCCATCGGTGTGCCTCACACATCACGGGCTCCCGTCGGCTGGGGCGCCTGCTGCACAGGACCGTCGTCGGCGCGGGTCGATCGAGTACCCTCCGATCCCTGATGGATCGCCGCCTCTTCCTCGCCGCTCTCCGGGTCGCGGTTGCCTCCCTGACCCTGGTCGCGATCGTGGTCCAGGCCGCCGATATCGCCGGGCGCGGGGTCCTCGTGCCCGCCAACTTCCTCTCGTACTTCACGATCCAGAGCAACCTCATCGGCGCGGCCGTGCTGCTCATCGGCGCCGCCCGCCATCGCGTGCCCGCGACGCGCGGCTGGGACATCGTCCGCGGAGCGGCCACCCTCAACCTGACGGTCACCTTCGTCGTGTTCAGCCTCCTGCTGTCCGGGACGGACGTGGACACTGCGGTCCCGTGGGTCAACAGCGTCGTTCACGGAATCTTCCCGCTCGCGGTCATCGCCGACTGGCTGATCGACCCGCCCGGTGGCCGCATCTCGTTCCGCCGCAGCCTGTGGTGGCTCGCCTATCCGCTCGGGTGGCTCGGGTACACGATGATCCGGGGGCCGATCGCCGGCTGGTACCCCTACCCGTTCCTCGACCCGGCCAACGGCGGATATGGAGGCGTGGCGGTCTACGTCGTGGGGATCCTCGTATTCGGGCTGGTGCTCGGTGCCGCCCTCGCCGCGATCGGCAACGCGCTCCAGGACCGGCGCGTCGTGCCGGCCGCGGGCGCGGCTTCGGTTCAGGGGTAGTCCGGCCGGCTGAGGACCCCGATCGTCGCGGCGGGCCAGTAGCGCAGGAATGCGCGACCCACCACCGAGTCCCGCTTGATCGGCCCGAACGACCGCGAGTCGGCCGACGCCTGGCGGTGGTCGCCCATCACGAACAGCTCGTCGGACGCGATCGTCCACGTCGCCTGGTCGCTCTGTGGTTCCGTCGGCTCGTTGGCCCCGGCGTCGTCGCGGAAGGTGTATGCGGCCTCATCGAGCCTAGTGCCGTTGACGAATACGAACCCTTCGCGGATCTCCACGACGTCGCCGGGCAGGCCGATGACGCGCTTGATGAACGGGGTCCCCGTGTCGTCCTCCCAGCCGGGCGGGGGATGGAGGACGACGATGTCGCCACGGTGGAAGGGATCCCAGCGGGGCGTGAGCTTGTCCACCAGGACGTACTGGTCGGGCTCCAGCGTGCGTTCCATCGACGCCTGGCGCACCTGGAACGGCTGCGCCACGAACGTCTGGATGACGACGAACGTGAGGAGCGTCAGCGCCAGGGTCTCGACGACCTCGATGATCCAGCGCGGCGGTCGTCTCACCGCGCAAGTATGCCGTGGACGCCGTGAGCGGCATGATGGTGAGTCCGAGGACTCCAAAGGCCCGGCGACCGGTCCCGGTGCTAGCCTCGGCACCGCCTCACCGCAGCGGAGACCGAGCCCGATGCCCCTCGCGTCCGACGACCTCGACCGGTTCGATGCCCTCACGTTCGACTGCTACGGCACGCTCATCGACTGGGAGACCGGGCTCCTCGCGGCCATGCGTCGCGCGCTGGGCGCCCCTGGTCTCGATGCTTCGGACAACGACCTGCTCGAGCGCTACGCACGCCACGAGGCCGCACTCGAGGCTGGGCCCTATCGGCGCTACCGGGAGGTCCTTGAGAGCGGGCTGGCCCGCGTCGCGTCCGAGCTCGGGATGACCCCGAGCGACCGCGAGCTCACGGCGTTTGGTGACTCCGTGGGCGATTGGCCGGCGTTCCCCGATTCCGCTGACGCCCTGGCGCGGCTGCACACCCGGTTCCGGCTCGTCGTGCTGACCAACTGCGACGACGACCTGTTCGGGGCATCGAACCGGCGGCTTGGCGTGACGTTCGACGAGGTCATCACCGCCCAGCAGCTCGGCTCGTACAAGCCCGCGGAGCGGAACTTCCACGCGGCCTTCGAGCGCCTCGAGCTGCCGCGAGAGCGGATCCTGCACGTGGCTCAGAGCCTGTTCCACGACCACGTGCCGGCCAAGGCGCTCGGGATGACCACGGTCTGGGTCAATCGCCGCCACGACCGGCCCGGGAGCGGCGCGACGCCACCGGCCATCGTGACGCCGGACCTGGTCGTGCCGGACATGGCCAGCCTGGCGGCCTTCGCGGGGGTCTGACCCGGCCGGGCCGTCGCCTGTTCGCACCGCTGCGCCTCGCGGGGCAGGGCCAGTACTTCCGCCGTACGCCCTTTGACGCATTAGGGGCATACCTCTGGAAGGGAACCCCGGCGACAGTAGCGAACAGCCGGTTTCCGTCACGGCCGGTCACCAACCTGGCCCATCGCCCGCCACCGCCCGACCCCGACCCCGTCACCCGAGGTTCTCACTTGGACGCGTCCCTGTTCCCGCATGCCCGCAGGTCGGCACGACCCTCCCGGTTGCTCGCCTTTCTGCTCGCAGCCGCTGTCATCGTGCCCACCGCCGCCGTCTTCGCCGCGAGCAGCCCGCAGGGCGACTCGGTCGCCGCATGGCCCAGCTCCTTCCGGACCTACACCATGGCCGACGGGAGCCCGATCTCGGACGCGGAGAACGAGTCCGGGATCAACCCGCCGAGCGCGGACATCTCCAGCAACGCCGGTTCGAACTCATCCGTCTTCCTCGCGAGCGACGGCACCACGGTCTTCTTCCGGGTTCGAACCCAGGGCGACCCGACCGACGCCTCGCACGGCGGCTACGCGAGCAACTTCTGGCTCGTGCAGATCGCAACCGCGGCCGACAGCACGGTCCGCGCGGTCGTCGGCCTCAACGGCAAGGGGTCCGGGGCGAACCTGCCGACCGGCGCCGACTACGTCTACGTGTCGGACGCCGCCGGTAACGCGACGCGCATCTACGAGACGCCGTTCACCGGGAGCAGCGCCGGCGCCCGCACGACGTCCGACGGCTCCGGCCAGTTCATCATCGATTTCCAGGTGCCCCTGGCACGCCTGACGACCGCCTCGGGTGGGACCGTCACCGCGACGACGCCGGTCAAGTTGTTCTTCGGCTCCTCGGCCGCGAACAACCTCGCCACGATCAACAAGGACTTCATGACCGGGACCGCGGTCTCGTTCACCAACCTCGCAACGACCAGCCTCTCGCCCGCGAAGCTCGCCCTGTCCACCACGCTGGGGGTCGTCTCCGGCGCCAACCCGCCGGCATCGCTCGGCACCGCTGTCTACGACATCACCCTGACGGCCACGAACGACGGTGGGGCGGCCCTCCTCTCCCCGTCGATCGCAGCCAACGCGGGCAGCGGCGTCACCATCGTCAGCACCAGCAGCGCCACGGGATCCATTGGGAACATTGGTCAGAACGTTTCCTGGACGCCCAGTGCAATCGGCGCCCTGGGCAGCACGCGGACCGCCGTCATCCGGGTGTCCGTTGCGCCCGACTGCGCGGCAGCTGCCTCGTTCCTCGCGCTGCTGTCCGCGGTGACCGGCTCCGGCACCGACGCCTCCTTCGGCACCACGATCACCGGCACGCCCGCCGCGGCCACACAGGTCGGCCCGGTCGACGGCACGCCGTGCATCCCGACGCCATCACCGAGCGCTTCGGCCTCGGCATCGCCTTCACCAACCGCGTCGGCTTCGGCATCGCCCTCCGTCGCTCCGACCGCGTCGCCGAGCCCCAGCCCGTCGGCTTCGGCAAGCCCGTCGGCGTCCGTCACCCCGAGCCCGTCGCCAACGGCAATCCCGTCGGTCGCCCCGACCGCGTCGCCGACACCCAGCCCCTCACCTTCGGCTTCGCCCTCCGTCGCTCCCACCGCGTCGCCGAGCCCCAGCCCGTCGGTCGCCCCGAGCCCGACCCCGTCGGCGTCCGTCGCTCCGAGCCCGTCGCCAACGGCAAGCCCGTCCGTCGCTCCCACCGCGTCGCCGAGCCCCAGCCCGTCGGTCGCTCCGAGCCCGTCGGCTCCGGCATCGCCCTCCATCGCTCCGACCGCATCGCCGAGCCCCAGCCCGTCGGCTTCGGCGAGCCCGTCGGCGTCCGTGACTCCCAGCCCGTCGGTCGCCCCGACCGCGTCCGCGACGCCGTCGGCCACCCCGGGTGATCCCTCGATCGCCACCGACAAGAAGATCGTCAACCGCCAGGGCAGGGTGGTCGTCACCCTCACCGGCTTCAAGCCCGGCAGCTCCGTCGAGATCTGGCTGACGTCCGATCCGATCCTCCTCGCGACCGTCCTGGCCGACGGGGATGGCAACGTCGAGACGACCGTCGATATCCCGGCGAACGCCCCCCTGGGCAACCATCACCTCCGGGCCGTCGGCGTGGATCCCACGGACGCGCCGCTCACCCTGACCGAGGGCATCCAGGTCGTGGCTCCGCCGGAGACCTCGACCACGGACTCCGGCAGCGGGGTGATCCTCCTGCTCATGCTCATCGGGCTCGGCAGCGCGGCCGCGCTCGTGGTCAAGCCGCGCAGGATCGCGGCCCGCACGAGCCGCTGACAGGTTCGACGTCCTCCACCCGATCGAACGGGGCAGCTGCCGCGGAGCAGCTGCCCCGTCTTCTTGTAACGGCACCCCGGCTGCGGACGACGAACCGTGACGCGCCCGACTGCGAATTCTCGATCCCTGGCTGCGGGGCGTCACCGCGCATCGTAGCCTTGTGCCCATGACCGACGTGCCGCCGATCGCCACCTTCCCGACGCTCGACGATGCCGAGTCCGCGCTCGACTGGATCGGGGTCGCGTTCGCCGAGACCGACGATGCCTTCACCGGCGAGCTGGCGGGCGACGACCGGGACCTCCTCCGCGCGGCGATCGACGATCCGGATGCGCCCGCGCCGGTGCGCGACCTCGCGCGTGCGTTGCTCGCCCGCTGGGACGCCGACGGCGGCGACGTCTCCGCCTGGGTGGTGGCGTACCGGAGCTGATCGGTCCGCGGGTCCTGGCCTACGCCGGGCCGAAGTCCACGTCGCTGGTCACGACCGTGCCGGCCGTCCGTCCCGGGGCGGTGTGGTTGCCCCAGTAGAGGTTCGTGTGCGCGATGACCATGTCGGGCGGCGGTGCGCCCCACTCGGTCTGGTCCTCGGTGGTGTGGGCATCGCTGACGAGCGTCGCGTCGTAGCCGCGGACGATCGCGCCATGGAGCGTCGAGCGGATGCACTCGTCGGTCTGGGCACCCGCGATGACCAGTCGGCCGATCCCGAGCTCCGCCAGGACAGGCTCCAGGTTCGTCGCCTCGAAGGCGTCAGCGTAGGTCTTGCGGACCATGGGCTCCGGGGCCGCAGGGTGCAGCTCCGGGACGATCTGCCATTCCTCGCTGCCGATCGCGAGGCCGTCGCCGGAGTGCTGCACCCAGACGACAGGAACGGCCTCGGCCCTCGCCCGGTCGACGAGGGTCACGATGTTCGCCACCACGGCATCCCGCGCATGCGCGCCGCCCACGACGCCCGCCTGGACGTCGATGACGAGGAGCGCGGTGGTTGGTCGGTTCTCGAGGGTGGTCATCGGACGCCTCCAGTGGCTCGTGATGCTCGCCGGCCACCACCCCACAACCGGATGCGCGAGTGCGCGACCCGGGGCACCCGGGCATGTTGCGAGAATGCAACCGATACTCCCCCCAGGTATTGACAAAGGGGGTTGTCAAGAGGGACCTCAATGGCCTAGAGTGTTAATCCAATGGCGTGTCGATTTGACACGCCACTACGTGTGTCAGGCGGCGTGGCCTGGGGCACCGCCCGGTCCCAGAGCCGGGCGCTGGTCAAACATTCTCACGGAGCCACGTGGCTGGGCGTGGCGTCGTCAGCTGGAGCAACGTGATTTCCACCAAGACCACCACCCCTGCAATCGACCCCGAGGCTGCCCTCGCAGCAGCGGCCATCGAGCTGGACCCCGCCGCGGCGGAGATCGAGGCCGAGGCTGCGCTGGTCATCGAGCCCGAGCCCGCTCCCGTCGTGGCCGCCCCGGCGGCCAAGGAGGAGGAGGCTGAGCCCGAACCGGTCGCGAGCGAGGTCCTGGACACGGACGACTCCGTGCGGCTGTACCTGCGCGAGATCGGCCGCGTACCGCTGCTCACTGCCGAGGAGGAGGTCATCCTCGCGAAGGGCATGGAGCTTGGCGCGCAGATCGAGGCGGAGCCCTGGAAGGTGCTGCTGAGCATCCACGAGTGGACGCTGCACACCACGGAGCCCACCGCCCGCGCCAAGGACAAGCGCTACGTCGTCCCGTTCGCGGCGCAGGCCCACCGGATCCTCGAGGCGGCCCTCCGCTCCGATGGCGCCATGGACCTGTACGTGACCGCGCCGGGCCTGGGCCTCGCAGACGCGCTCAAGACGGCCGAGACGGACCTCCTCAAGGAGCGCCTCGTGCGCGCCCAGGACCTCCGGTCGCTGTACAACGAGCGGCTCGACGCAGACTCGTTCCTGGACATCATGAACTGGATCGAGGGTGAGCTCGGCCGTCCGAACGTGGAGCTCCGCGCGAACCAGGCCCTGAAGGACCTTCGCGACTGGGCGCGCGGCGAGGTCGTCTTTCCGGCGATCCGGCGCTGGCTCGACGCCGGCCGCGACGCAGACATCATCGAGGCGATGCTCCCTGAGCTCAAGCACCTCGCGAAGCTGTCCCGCGACCACCTCACGAGCGCGAACCTGCGGCTCGTGGTCTCGATCGCGCGCAAGTACATCAACCAGGCGGGAATGGGCCTGCTGGACCTCGTCCAGGAAGGCAACGCGGGCCTGATCCGCGCTGTCGACAAGTTCGAGTACGAGCGCGGCTTCAAGTTCAGCACCTATGCCACCTGGTGGATCCGCCAGGCGATCCAGCGCGGCCTCGCGGACCAGAGCCGGACGATCCGGATCCCGGTCCACATGGTCGAGACGATGGGTCGCGTGGCGCGCGTCGTGCGCGAGCTGTCGACGCAGCTCGGCCGCGAGCCCACCAATGCCGAGATCGCGGCGGCCCTCCCGGACGAGACGCCGGCGATGACGCCGACCCGCGTCGAGGAGATCCGCAAGCTCGGACGTGAGCCTGTGTCCCTGCAGTCGCCGGTGGGCGACGAGGGTGACGCGGAGCTCGGCGAGTTGATCCCGGACGAGGACGCCGTGTCCCCGCTGGACGTGGTCGCCGACCGCATGCGTCGAGAGCAGATCGAGCACGTGCTCGCTTCGCTCGACGGACGTGAGCAGCGGGTCCTCCGCCTTCGCTTCGGCCTCGACGACGGGCACGCCCGCACGCTCGAGGAGGTCGGGCGCGAGTTCGGCCTCACCCGTGAGCGCATCCGCCAGATCGAGGTCCAGGCGCTGCGCAAGCTCCGCCACCCCAGCCGCAGCCGCAAGCTGCGGGAGTTCGCGGCCTAGCTCGTCGCGCTGACGGGGTCCCGCACCCCGAACCTGACCGAGACCAGACCGGCCGCGTCGCACGCCGACGCGGCCGGTCTTTGTGTCCGCTCTGGCACTCGCTGGACGCCCACTTGACACCGGCTCTACAGTTACTTCGCTCGCCGAGCAAAACATGTCAGGCAAGCGTCGATGGGCCGCTCGGGCCCAGAGGGAGCAGGACGTGCGAACAGGACGCCGGGAGCTGATCCGGGACCTGAACCGCTCGCTGGTGCTCAATCTCCTGCGCGAACGCGGACCGCAATCAAGGGCAGCACTCGCGCGCGTGAGTGGCCTCTCCTCCTCGACGGTCACCGAGATCGTCGCGGTCCTGCTCGCGGATGGATTCGTCGTCGAGGAGGGCCAAGTCGCTGCGGGCGACGCAGGCATCGGCCGCCCGGCCACGCTGCTGCACGTCAATCCGTCCGCTGGGTTCGTTGTCGGCCTCAAGTTGACCGCGGATTCACTGACGGCGACGGTCACAGACCTTGCCGCAGAGCCTCGCGGGTTCGTGACCGTCCCCCACCCGCCCGAAGGCGATGCGGCCGCGATCGTCGGCACCTTCGAGGACGCGGTCTCGCGCGCGCTGGAGGCCGCCGGCGTCGAGCGGGCCGCGTTGATGGGCCTCGGCCTGGGCGTGCCGGGCGCCGTCGTGGGCGGGGAAGTCGTCAGCTCGCCGATCCAGGGGTGGGGTGGCATCGACCTCCGGCATCACATCGAAGCCCATTTCGGCCTGCCGGTGTTCCTCGACAACGATGTCAACACGCTCACCGTGGCGGAGCAGCTGTACGGGGCCGGTGCCGGTGCGTCCACGTTCATGGTCGTCACTGTCGGCCGCGGTATCGGCATGGGTCTTGTCGTCAACGGCGCGCTCTACCGCGGTCGGCATGGCGCGGCCGGGGAGATCGGCCATGTCCTGGCTGTCCCCGACGGGCCGACCTGCTGGTGCGGACGCCGCGGCTGCCTCGAGGCGATCGCGGCCGAGCCGGCGCTCGTGCGTGATGTGCTCGCTGCAACGGGTCGGCTGAGCAATCCGGAGGACATCGCGTCGCTCGCGGTCCGCGAGCCGGGTGTGGCGGCGATCCTCGCCAATGCTGGACGACTGGTGGGCAGGGCGATCGGGGACGCATCGACGCTCCTCGACCCGGAGCGGGTCATCGTCTCGGGCGAGGGCGTGCGTCTCGGCCCCATCTACCTGGGCGCCATACGGGAGGGCGTCCGGAGCCATCATGGCTTGGCTGGACTGGAGCTCGTCGTCGAGCCGTGGGGCGACGAGGCATGGGCGCGTGGAGCCGCCACCCTGGTGCTCCGCGAGCTGTTCCACCCCGCCCACCTCCGCGAGGACGACACGACCATGTCGGTCGCCGCGACCCGCGAGAGCGGCACCGACCGGATACTGGCCCGCGTGGGCCGAGGAGGAACTCGATGAGATCATCTGGCGTGCGCCGGATTCTGGCCCTCGGGGCCACGGCGTCGATCGTGCTGTCAGCCTGCATCGGCGCATCCAGCACAACGGCACCCACCATCGCCCCGACGGCGGCGGCAACTGAAGCGGCGTCGGCTGCGGCATCGCCCTCACCGTCACCCGAGATCACCGGGACCGTGACATTCTGGAATGGCTATGCCGCTGACGGTGACGAGATCAAGACGTTCACCGACACCGTCCTGCCTGCCTTCAACAAGCTGTATCCGAACGTCAAGGTCGAGCACCAGGAGATCCCGTACGACGATCTTCGCCAGAAGCTGGTCACGGGCCTCGCCGGCGGAACCCTGCCGGACGTGCTCCGCGCCGACATCATCTGGGTGCCCGAGTTCGCGAACCAGGACGCCCTGCTCCCGCTCGACACGGAGATGCCGGAGTTCCAGGCGATCGCCGACACGGTGTTCGCCGGCCCGCTGTCCACGAACAAGTGGAAGGACCACTACTACGGGCTGCCGCTCGACACGAACACCCGCATCCTGTTCCTCAACGACAAGGTGCTCGCGGACGCGGGCGTGACAGGCGCCCCCACGACGATCGACGAATTCGAGGCGGCGGCCGCCAAGGTCCAGGCCAAACTCGGCAAGAAGGTGTACGCCTATGCCGAAGGGGGCACCGGCCCCTGGAGCGTCCTGCCCTGGATCTGGAGCTTTGGCGGCGGCATCACCAACGCCGACCTCACCTCCGCCGATGGCGTCCTCAACGGTCCCGGGACCGTGACCGCCGTCACCAAGCTCAAGGAGTGGCTCGACAAGGGATACCTCTCTCCGAGCATCCTTGGCGGCGGTACGGCGACCTCGGAGCAGTTCGGCGGCAGCGCGTCGGCGACCATCATCGAGGGCCCGTGGATGCCGGGCATCTTCAAGAACCAGTTCCCTGACCTGAAGTTCAGCTACGCCACCATCCCCGCCGGGCCGGGAGGGTCGCAGTCGGTCGTCGGCGGTGAGGACATCGTCGTGTTCAAGACCACGCAGAACAAGGAAGCGGCGCTCGCGTTCACCCGGTTCATGCTGTCCGAGGACGTGCAGCTGGCGATGGGAAAGATCGGCCAGATGCCGGTCCTCACGAGCCTCGCGGGCAACACGTCGCTGCCCGATTACTACCCCACGTTCCAGAAGCAGCTCGCCACCGCGAACGCGCGGACGCCAAGCCCCGCCTGGCCGAAGATCGACGAGGCAATCTCCAACGCGGTCCTCAAGGCCCTCCGTGGCGACATGGGGGTGCAGGCCGCGATGGACGAGGCCGCCAAGGCGGTCGACGGCCTCCTGGCCGGCAGCTGATCGAGGCATCCTGACCCAATGACAGCAGTGGGCGGCGCGAGGACATCCCGGGTCTCCGGGGTGCGCCTCCGCCGCCTGCTCCCCATCTACGGACTCCTGCTGCCGGGCATGCTCCTGTACGCGGCGTGGGCCGCGTGGCCGCTCGTCAACTCGTTCGTCCTCTCGTTCACGGACTGGACCCTCACGAAGCCGCCGACGCCGGTCGGGCTGGCGAACTACCAGCGGGCCCTGGGCGACCCACTGTTCTGGCGCGCCCTCTCGAGCACGGTCGGGTATACGGCCGTGACGGTCACCGGTCAGCTGGTGCTCGGCCTCGGAGCCGCGCTCCTGCTCAACCGCCAGATCCCCGGCCGGTCCGTCCTCCGCCTCGTCTACTACCTGCCCGTGATCACGAGCTGGGTGATCGTGTCGCTCGTGTTCCTGTACATCTACAACGGCCAGTCCGGACCGCTCAACTGGCTGCTCGTCGACGTCCTCGGGGTGCTCGACAAGCCCGTCGCGTGGCTTGCTGAGCCGGCGACGGCCCTGTGGGCCATCGCGGTCCTCGGCATCTGGAAGGGCATCGGCTGGACGATGGTCGTGTTCCTGGCGGGTCTCCAGAGTGTCCCGCCCGAGCTGTACGAGGCCGCCGAGATGGACGGCGCCGGCTCGTGGGCACGATTCCGCCACGTCACCATGCCGCAGCTCCGGCCCACGACGAGCTTCCTGCTCGTAGTCCTGACGATCGGCGGGCTCAACGCATTCATCAGCATCTTCGTGCTGTCGTCCGCCGCCACGGGAACGATCGGCGGGCCGCTCAACAGCACCGAGGTGGTGCTCACATACCTCTGGAAGCAGTCCTTTGCGTCGCTTGACCTTGGGTATGGGGCGGCGATCTCGTTCCTCCTGGCGGGCGTCATCGCGCTGGTCAGCGTCCTCGAGTTCCGGCTCGCACGGGCCCAGTCCTCGTGACCCGCCTCGGGCTCCGTCGCCGCCGCACGACCGGTCGCTGGCTCCTGTTCGCGCTCGCGGTGGCGGTCGGCGTGGTCATGCTCATCCCGTTCGCACTGATGGTGAGCACGGCGTTCAAGCCCCACGCCTACGTCCTCGAGACCCCGCCGCGGCTGATCCCCTCGAAGGCGACCGTGGACAACTTCGTCGACGCCTGGACGGGGCAGGACTTCGGGCGCTACTTCCTCAACAGCCTCATCGTCTCGGTGTGCTCCACGGCGATCGCCGTCGTCCTCGGATCGATGCTCGCGTTCGCGTTCGCGCGCTACTCGTTCCCGGGCCGGCGAGTGATGTTCGGCGCGCTGCTGTTCACGATGATGGTGCCGGGGATGGTGCTGCTCATCCCGCAGTTCGTGCTCGCGAAGAACCTCGGCCTGCTCAACAGCCTGCAGGGCCTGGTCATCGTGTACGCGACGATGAACCTTGGGCTCAACACCTTCCTCATGCGCGGGTTCTTCGCGTCGATGCCGCAGGAGATGTTCGATGCCGCCGAGGTGGACGGGGCGGGCGTCTGGGGGTCGTTCTGGCGGATCGGCGTGCCGCTCGCTCGTCCGGGCATCGCCACCATCACGCTGTTCAGCTTCCTCGCCGCGTGGGACGAGTTCACGTGGGCGATCGTGAGCCTGTCGAGCAAGGAGCTGTACACGCTGCCGATCGCGGTGCGCTCGCTCCAGCGCGCGCAGGCAACGGAATGGGGCCTCGTGTTCGCCGCATCGCTGATCGCCCTGGCGCCCGTCCTGCTGCTGTTCGTCGCGCTCCAGAAGCAGTTCGTGAGCGGCGCGTTCGTGGGGGCGACGAAGGGATGACGCACGAGGCGGATCGGCGCGACCTCGCGGCACACAGCCTCGACGTGCTCCTGCGCTGGCAGACCGATGGCGGGGCGTTCATCGCCGGGCCGACCTTTAGCCAGTACGGGTTCAGCTGGTTCAGGGACGGCTCGTTCATCGCAGAGGCCCTCGACCTGTGCGGTCGGCTCGAGGAGGCGGGCAGGTTCCACGCATGGGCGTCACGGGTGATCCTCGACGGCGCCGCGGGGATGGAGCGCGCGATCGTGGCCGCCGGCGAGGGCCGGGTCCCCGATGGTTGTGACTACCTCCACTGCCGGTACACGGTCGACGGTGAGCCGGGGCCCGACGATTGGCCGACCTTCCAGCTCGACGGGCCGGGGATCTGGCTGTGGTCTCTCGACCACCACGTCCGCTGCGGCGGCACGATGACCGTCGACGAGGCGGCGGCGGCACGGCTTGTCGGCACGTACCTCGCCGCACTCCGCGACACCCCGGCGGCCGACGCATGGGAGGAAGCACCGGACCGGGTGCACACGAGCACCCGTGGAGCGATGCTCGCCGGCCTGCGTGCGATCGCCGCCCTCGGGCTCGACGAACCGGCAACGGCAGACGCGCGCGACGCGCTCGAGCGGCAGCTCATCGGCCGCCGTGTCTGGGCGAAATGGGACGGCAGCGACGCGGTGGATGCGAGCCTCCTGTGGCTCATCGCCCCCTACGGCACCGTGGACGTGCATGCGCCGGTGGCGGCGGCAACCGTGGCGCGCATCGAGGCCGAGCTGGAGGACGATGACGGCGGTGTGCACCGCTACCGGGACGACACGTACTACGGTGGCGGCGCGTGGCCCCTGCTCAGCGTCGCGCTCGCACGCGTCCGCCTGCTGCGCGACGCGCCGGGTGACCGAGAGCTCGCGCGGCGGGCGCTCGCGTGGATCGAGGCGCAGGCCGACGCGCACGGTGACCTGCCGGAGCAGACGCCGACGTTGTCGCTGCACCCGGAGCGGATCGAGGAGTGGACTGCGGCGTGGGGCCCGTCTGCGAGGCCGCTCCTGTGGTCACATGCGACGTACCTGATCCTCCGACGCGAGCTGGGCCTGTGGCTACCGTGATCGCCCGGATCCATGCCCTGGAGCCGACGCGCACCTGGGCGCGCCCGGGCGGCCGCATCCCGGTCACCGTCCGCATCCGAGCCGACGGGTCGGCGCGCGGCTGGGTGGAGCTGGAGCTCCGGGGGATTCGGACACTCGAAGGTGTCTGGCGCCACCGCGTGCGCCTGACCGCCGGCGAGGACACCGTCCGCGCGCGGATCGCCCTTCCCGCGTCCCCACGACGTGGGTATGCGCTGCGCGCACGCCTGGTCATGGCCGACGCTCCCGGGCCGTGGCACACGGTCCCGGTGGAGGCCATCGACGGCTGGTGGGAGGCGCCCCGCCACATCGCCTTCACGGAGTTCGCCCATACATCCGACGCCGCGCGACACGTGGCTGGTGCCCTGCATTGGCACGCAACGGTCGCGCAGGCCTACGACTGGATGTACCGCCACTACCAGTACGAGACACCGGAAGAACCGTTCACGGATCCCCTCGGGCGGCGCGTGTCGCACACGGCCGTGAAGGCGCTGGTACGGGAGGGGCACCGTGCGGGCCTCGCGACGCTCGCCTACGGATCCGTCTACGGGGCCGAACCGGAGTACGTGACCGCGCACCCGGACGAGCGGGTATTCGACGAGGCGGGGCAGCCACTCAGCCTCGGCGGTGCATTCTTCATCAACGACCTCCGGCCCGGGTCGCCCTGGCGCGCACGGCTGCTCGCCGAATATGCGCGCGCCTGCCGACGCTTCGGATTCGATGGGATCCACATGGACACGTACGGGCCACCACACGAGGCCTTCGCCGTCGACGGCGAGCGGCTCGAGTTTGCGGAGCTGTACCCTGGGCTCGTCGCCGAGGGGGCGGCGCGCGTCGCGGCAACAGGCGCCGGGCGACGGGTGCTGTTCAACTGCGTGGAAGGCTTCCCCATCGACGCCGTGGCCGGATCTCCGACGGCCGCCCACTACCTCGAGCTGTGGCCCCCGGACGACCGGTACGTCGATGTGGTGCGCTGGATCGACCGAGCGCGCAGTGCCGGACCCGGGAAGGCAGTCGTGATCGCGGCGTATGTCCCGGCGCTGCGCGCGGCCGGTGCGGTTCCTGCGGCGCGCGCGGCGGCGGTCGAGACTGCGGTCCTCCTGACCTCCATCGTGAGCGCCGCCGGCGGCTTCCACCACGTGCTCGCACAGGATGACCGTGTGCTCGTCGAGGGCTACTACCCGGAGGCGGTCCGGCTCCGGGCCCACGAGACTCGTGACCTGCGCGCAGCGTGGCTGTTCGGAGCTCGCTACCTGCACATCCTCTCGGCCCCGGAGCGGCTGGTGATGACGGCCGATGCCCTGGTGATCAGCGAGGCGGAAGGCACTCCCGTGCCGCTCACGTCTGAGCCCCAGGCGGGCGCGGTCTGGATCCGGGCCACGCAAACGCCCGCCGGGCCGGTCGTGTCGCTCGTCGACCTGCGGGCGCAATCCGACGACCGCTGGACCAGTCCGCGACAACCCACCGGTCCTGCGCGAGGCTGGACGGTGCATTGGCCGGGATCGACGGCGCCGGTCGCCATGTCGCCGTGGTCGCGCGGCGGGGAACCGGTCGACCTGTCGCGGCGGGCTGCGGGCCGGGCATCCTGGCGCCTGCCGACGTTCCGGCGGTGGATCGTGCTGCACGACCCGTCCGGCTGAGCACGCGACACGGCGAGGAGGGCGGCTAGCCCGCCGCGCCCGCGCAGTCATACACCGAGGTGGCCGCGCCGTGGATGGTGACGGCTGTGCACGAGCCGGTCACCCAGCTGCTGATCGTCGACGACGATCCGCCCATCGGACCTCCTCCACCCTGGTCGCCGGTTGCGACGAACCGGAGGTCGCCGCTCGCGATGAGCGCCTGGAGACCGACAAGCGTCGGGGCGTTGTCGGGGCCCGAGAAGCCGCCCATCGCCATGACGGCCTTGCCGGTCGCGAGCTCGATCTGTCCGGCGGAGCTCGCGCAGGTGACCGCGACGATCCACGTTGCCGGCGCGCCACAGCAGTGTCCTCGAGGAGGCGGCGCATCCGCTTCGATTCGCGGTCGATCCGGCCGAACGCAGAGCGATACCAGGCGGCGGCGCGCTCCCGCGCGAGCGCGAGGCTCATGTGCGCCTCGATCACCGACAGCGGCGTGCGCAGCTCATGCGAGGCGTCCGCAGTGAACTCCAGCTGGCGGCGACGAGCGGCCTCGATCGGCTCGGCGACCCGGCGCCCGATCACCACGGCACCCGCAAAGACGGACCCGAGGAGGAACGGCGCGATCAGGAGCGAGCCGAGGAGCATCGTTCGCTGCACGTCCGTGACGACATCAACGGCCTCGGCCATGACCACCCGGTCCGCACCGACCGTCGTGCCGGCGATGCGGACCTGGGTCCCGTCGATCGTCGCGGTCACCGGTGACGTGACGCCGGTCGACTCGACCGGCAGCGATGGGGTGGACGAGTTGGCGAGCACCGTCCCGTCATCGAGGACCGCCCAGACCAGGACCCGCGGCCCGAATGGCCGGCTTGGGTCGTTGCCGGGCTCGAACGGGCCGTCGTTGGAGCACCTGCGGCGCCACCAGCCCAACCCGAAAGGATGCGCCATGCGGCGTCCGGCGCGTCGGGCGCGGGTCGGGCGCGGGTCGATCGCCATCATCGGCGGGCGCAGGCGGCCGACCCGGGATCGAGGCCCGGCGCACCCGTAGTCGGCAGTGCTCATGCCCGCATCATCGCGGGCGCTTCCTGTCGACTCCGTGACGGCGTGGCGCGGCCCGTCAGGCCCTGTCGAGGATGTCCGCGAGCTGGGTGGCGTGCTCGTCGAGGTGGCGCACGACGAACTGGTCGCGGATCATGGCGGCCGGGACCTCCCCGTCGCGCGGATGCGCTCCGCGCGAGGCCAGCTCCTCGGGGGTAAGCGTTGCCAGCCGTGCCTCCCAGCGGGCGATCCCGGCATCGATCCGGTCGAACAGCTCGCGGAGGGGGAGGCTGCGGTCGCGCTCGAGGATGCCGACCCGCATCGCGTCCCCCGCCAGGCGCCCGAACGGCACGCCGCCGTCCGCCCCGGCGCCACCCTCGACGATCCGCTCCAGCTCCCCAAGCCAGAACGGGAGCATCTCGGCACAGTGCGCCAGCACCTCACGCGGACCCCACGCTGCCTCCGGTCCGGTACCGAAGTCGGCCGCCAGCACCCAGGGTCCGCGGGCGATCACGCGTGGACGAAGGTCGGCATAGGTCCGACGCGCGGAGGCAAGCCTGGCGGTGATCTCGGTGTTGGTGGAAGGGACAGGGACGTCATCGTTCATGGCGCGCAGTCTCGCTTCTCGTGCGCGATCTGTCACCAACACCCCACAACATGAAACCGGACGCCACCGGCGCGCGTAACCGTCCCTGTCCATCGTCCCCTCGGACAGGAGTCCAACACCGATGAATCAAATCCGCCTCGCCGCTCCCCTGCTCGGGCTCGGCCTGATCCTCGCCGCATGTGGTGGCGGTGCCGCCACCACGCCACCCACGACTGCGCCGTCCGCAGCTCCGTCAGTCGCGCCATCCGCGGCCCCGTCGGAGGCCCCGTCGGAGGCCCCGTCCGACGTCGCGTCGCCGGCCGCCAACGGCGTCTCCGTCAACCTCGCCGACACGTCGCTGGGCAAGGTCCTCGTCGACGGCAAGGGCCTGACCCTCTACATGTTCATGGCGGACTCGGCCGGCAAGTCCGCGTGCAGCGGCGACTGCGCGGCCAACTGGCCAGCCCTCATCGGCGCCACGCCCACGCTGGGCGCGGGCCTCGACGCCGGCGACTTCGCCACGATCACGCGTGACGATGGCACGACCCAGATCTCGTTCTACGCCCAGCCGCTGTACACCTTCGCCGGCGACACGGCCCCGGGCGACACCAAGGGCCAGGGGCTGGGTGGCAAGTGGTACGTCCTGGGCGCGGATGGCAAGCCCATCAAGTAGCTCACCTCGCGAGTGGAGCGGCGGTCCTGCGCCGGCCGCCACGCCACCGGCACATGCGCCACGACGGGGTCGCGTCGGCGGTCGGTCCTCGAGATCGGTCACCGGTCGCGCCCCGTCGTTCGACGTCCGGCCGTCCGGGGCCGGACGCGGCTGGGGACTCCTCAGCTGCCAGCGGGCTGTGGCGCGGTCGCGCCGCCCATCGTCACGGTCGCGGCGGGCGTCGGCACACTGAGCGTCAGCCGCAACAGGTGCGTGGTGGCCATCATGTCGCACACCTGCCCCGTGGTCGTCGTGGTCTGCGTCCCGGTGAGGCCCTGGCCGTTCGCGGCGAAGTCGAAGGTGACCAGCTCGTCGCAGGAGCCGCCCGCCCACGGGATCAGCAGCGTGTCGAGCCGGCCCGCGGGATTTGCGATCGCGCCCGGGTCAGCGACGCCCGCGGGATCGAACTCGGCGTTCGCGATGCGACCGGAGGTATCGCGGACGGCCACGTCGAACGTGGAGCCGTCGGTCTTCTGGACGGACACCTTCCACGAACGCGGGCCGGTCACCGCGCTGAGGCCGCAGGCAGCCAGGCTGAGCGCCACGGCGACGAGGAGGGTCCCGACGACGATGTGCCTGGCCGGCGGGCGCCGGGCGGCGGGCGGGCGAGCAGGCGTCGGGCGGGCATGGGGCATGGGGCGACCTCGTTCGGGCGATGGTGCTCCCGGGACGTCTCGAGGCTCGCGTCGGTTCCGGCAGGCGCGTCCTCCCCCGCCCCGCTACCCTTCCCCCACTCGCTGCCGGGTGGCCAATCACAGGCCAGGTGCGCCGCGGGCCGCACATCGACACGCACAGAGGTGAAGGCCGTGGCCGTCGAAGTCCGCAAATGGGTCACGTTCGTCGAGGAGATCCATCACGAGGGCGGCCGTGCCCTGGACCGGCCGCTGCGGAAGGTCGCCGTGGCGGCGGTGCTCAAGAACCCCTACGCCGGCGCATGGTCGGAGGACATCAGCGAGCTTGTCGACGCGGGCGAGTGGCTGGCCACGCAGCTCATGGAGCGCGCGAAGGCGGCGCTCGGGAGCCCGGTGGAGGCGTACGGCAAGGGCGGCATCGTCGGCGAGCAGGGCGAGACCGAGCACGTGGCGGCGCTCCTCCACCCCAAGTTCGGGGCACCGGTCCGGGCGGCGGCGGGCGGGGTCTCGATCCTGCCATCCGTGAAGAAGCGGGGCGCGATGGGCGCCCACCTCGACATCCCGGTCCACCACATCAGAGCGATGCTCGTGCGCAGTCACTTCGACGCGATGGAGATCTGCGTCCCGGACGCCCCGGCCACGGACGAGATCGTCGTGGCCGTCGCGGTGACCAACGGCGGTCGGCCGCACGCACGCGTCGGCGGGCTGCGGGCCGAGGACGCGGTCGGCGAGGACGGGCTCCGCTAGCCGGGCCACCCGATGCGAACGCTGATCACGGGCCTCGGCGAGGTCCTCTCGGGGGACATCGCTGCGCCGCTGCTCGATGCGGACTCGCTGCTGATCGAGGACGGCCGGTTCAGCGCGATCGGGCGCGGGCTGGACGATGAGGCCGACGTGGTGATCGACGCCCGGGGCGCAACCGCATTTCCGGGCCTGATCGACTCCCACGTCCATCCCGTCTTCGGCGACTGGACGCCGCGGCAGCGCACGACCGACTTCATCGAGTCCGGCCTCCACGGCGGCGTGACGACGATGATCTCCGCCGGCGAGGTCCATCTCCCCGGTCGTCCGAAGGACATCGTGGGCCTCAAGGCGCTCGCGATCGTCGCCCAGCGCGCCTACACCAACCTCCGCCCGGCGGGCGTCAAGGTCCGCGCCGGCGCGCCGATCCTGGAGCTCGGGCTGGTAGAGCAGGACTTCATCGACCTCGCGGCCGCCGGCGTGACGCTCATCGGTGAGGTGGGCCTGGGGTCCGTGAAGACGGGCGCGGACGCGGCGCCGATGCTCGCATGGGCGCGAGCGCACGGCTTCGTCTCGACGTTCCACACCGGCGGTCCGTCCATCGCCGGGTCGAGCGCGATCCGCGCCGACGTCGTGCTCGAGGCGCGCCCGGATATCGTCGGCCATGTCAACGGCGGCACCACCGCGCTGCCGCACGCCGACATCGAGGCGCTGGTCGCGTCCGGCATGGCGATCGAGATCGTCCACTGCGGCAACGGGCGGTCAGCGCTGTTTGCCGCCAACCTCGCCCGGGAGCTGGGCGTCCTCGACCGCGTGATCCTGGGCAACGACGCCCCGTCCGGGACCGGCGTCGTGCCGCTCGGGATCCTGCGGCTTATCGCCCACTTGGCGTCGCTCGGCGGCATCGACCCCGCGGTCGCCGTCTGCCTCGCGACCGGGAACACCGCGCGCGTCCATCGGCTCGAGACCGGGACCATCGCCATCGGGCGGGAGGCGGACCTCGCGCTCGTCGACGCGCCGATCGGATCCGCGGCGGATACCGCGCTCGGCGCACTCGCCATCGGCGACCTGCCCGGCGTAGGGATGATGCTGATCGATGGGAAGCCCGTCATCGGGCGAAGCCGGAACACGCCGCCGGCGGCGCGAACGCCCGAGGTCGTCAAGGGCCCGGGCGTCGGCGGGGGTGGCCACTAGCCGCGGCGCGCGGGCGACTCGCAGCACACTGGAGGAACAGCGTCCCATGCACTTCGGGTTGCGACTGCCGAGCTTCGCGCTGGGCGAGGAGACGGCGTCGCTCGCCGAGATGGGGGCGTACCTGCGCCGCGCCGAGGACCTTGGCTTCGACACGGCGATGCTGATCGATCACCTGCTCGTGGCACCGCCCGCGTACTCGACCACCTGGCTCGAGCCGATCACGTTGCTCGCCGCGCTCAGTGGCGTCACCCGCACGATCGGGCTGGGCACGCTCGTCCTCGTCCTTCCGTTCCGTGAGCCAGTCCAGTTCGCGAAGCAGTGGGCAACCCTGGACGTGCTGTCGGGCGGACGCTCGATCCTCGGTGTCGGAGTCGGCTGGATGGAGGCCGAGTTCGAGGCCGTGGGGATCCCGCATCGCGAGCGTGGCGCGCGCATGAACGAGCTGCTGGAGCTGATCACCGCGCTGTGGACGCAGGAGACGGTGACGTACGAGGGTCGCTTCTACCGCGTCCACGACGTCCGGCTGGACCCGAAGCCCGTACAGCGCCCGCACCCGCCGATCTGGATCGGCGGCGGCACCCAGCCGTCCGAGAAGATCTACGGCCAGCACGTGCCGTCGGTGGAGCCGGTCTTGCGGCGGATCGCGAAGTACGCGAAGACGTGGGTGCCGCACAGCTCCGCGACGGCCGCGATGGTGGACCGCGACTGGAACGACCTGCTGGGCTACATGGCCGAGTACGGTCGCCCCGCGGACGACATGTCCAAGGTGTATTCGAACTTCGTGTACATCCTCAAGCCCGACCAGCGGCCGGAGGAAGCGGCGCCGTTCTTCCGGACCTACTCCGGGATGGACCTCGAGTACTGGCAGGAGTTCTACCTCCTGGGCGAGGCCGAGGAGGTGGCAGAGCGGATCCGCGGCAAGATCGAGGCGCTGGGCGGCGTGGATCACCTGATACTCAACCCGCTCAACTGGGATCCCGCGCATCTCGACGTCCTGGCCCATGACGTCCTGCCGCTGGTGACCGCGTAGGTGGCGATCGCGATACCGACCTACGTCCGGCCGACGAGCCTCGCCGATGCGCTCGGTGCGCTTGCCACCGCACCCCGGCTTGTGGTCGCGGGTGGCACCGACGTCTACCCGGCGCATGCCACGCGGCCGATCGAGCGGTCGGTCCTGGACATCTCGCGCGTGGACGGGCTCCGGGGGATCGCGGGGGACGCCGCGGGCGGCTGGCGGATCGGGGCGCTGACGACATGGACCGAGGTCGCGGAGGCTGCCTCGCTGCCGCCCGCCTTCGACGGGCTCCGGGCGGCCGCGCGTCAGGTCGGAGGGCGGCAGATCCAGAACGCCGGGACGATCGCGGGCAACCTCGTCAACGCCTCGCCGGCGGCGGACGGAACGCCGAACCTGCTTGCGCTCGGCGCCGAGGTGGAGTGCGCCTCCGCGCCGCGCGGGGTGCGGCGGGTGCCACTGGGAGAGTTCGTCACGGGCTACCGGGCCACGGCGCTCGCAGGCGACGAGCTGGTGACGGCGATCCTCGTGCCGCCGCAGCCGGACGGCGCCCGATCGACGTTCCGCAAGCTCGGCTCGCGGGCCTACCTCGTGATCTCGATCGTGTCGGTGGCGGCAGTCGTCGTCGTGCACGATGGGCGGATCGTCGAGGCACGGGTCGTCGTCGGGGCCTGCTCGCCGGTGCCGGCCAGGCTGGGGACGCTGGAGGCGTCGCTGGTGGATGCGCCTGCGGGACCGGAGCTCGCCGCGCTCGTGACTGACGAGGTCCTCGCGGTCCTGTCACCGATCGACGACGTGCGCGCCCCGGCCGCATACCGGCGCACGGCCGCGCGGATCCTCGTGCGCCGGGCGCTCCTGGAGCTCGGGACGTAATGGACGGGATCACGATCCGGTTCACGGTCAACGGTATCGCCTGGGAGCTCACCAGCGACGGGCGCCGCCGGCTCGTGGACGTGCTCCGCGAGGACCTCGGCCTGACGGGCACGAAGGTCGGTTGCAACGCGGGCGACTGCGGGGCGTGCACGGTGCGCCTCGACGGCGACCAGGTCTGCGCCTGCCTCGTGCCGATCGGGCAGGTCGACGGACGCGCGGTCACGACAGTCGAGGGACTGGCCGGTGCCGATGGGACGCTGGCGCCGCTCCAGGCCGCGTTCCTCGCCTGCGGCGGCGCGCAGTGCGGCGCCTGCACGCCGGGCATGCTGATGGCCGCCGACGACCTCCTCGCCCGCCATCCGTCGTCCAGCCGGGGGCAGGTCCTCGACGGGCTGGGCGGAGTGCTCTGTCGCTGCACCGGGTACACGAAGATCGTCGAGGCGGTCATGGCGTCGGGCGAGGCTGCGTCCGAGGCACGCATTGGGTCGGCAGCCGGGTCGTCGGTGTCCGGGTCGCGGGCTCCGGAGACGGCATCGGCGCCTGCCGGTTCCGCGGTCGGCGCGCGGATCGCTCGCCTCGACGGCGTACCCAAGGTCACCGGCGCAGAGATCTTCGCGGACGACCTGCCGGACACGTCAGCGCTGACGCTGCGCGTTGTCCGGTCGCCCCTCACACATGCCACGTTCAGCGTGGGTGATCTCGATGCATTCACGACGGCTCACCCGGGCGTGGTCCGGGTCCTGGTGGCGGCCGACGTGCCAGGGGCCAACCGCTATGGCATCTACGAGACGGGCAAGGACCAGCCGGTGCTCGCCGACGGCTACGTCCGGTTCGCGGGCGAGGCGGCCCTGGCGCTGGTGGGAGATGCCCACGTCATCGCGGCGATCCGGGACGAGGAGTTGCCCATTGCGTGGACGCCGCTGCCCCCGGTGCTGGGCATCTCCGCGGGCCTCGATCCGGACGCAGCGCAGCTCCACGAGGACCGGCCGGGCAACGTGCTGATCGAGGGCCGCGTGGCCCGGGGTGACGTGGACGCGGCGCTTGCCCGCTCCGCCGCGACGACGACCGGGACGTTCGAGACGACGTTCGTGGAGCACGCGTACATCGAGCCGGAGGCCGGGATGGCCCGCGTCGTCGATGGCCGCGTCGAGGTCTGGGCGACGACGCAGACGCCGTACATGGACCGCGACGAGTTGGCCCTCATCCTGGGCCTGCCGCGGGACCGCGTGCGGGTGATCCCGAGCGCCTGCGGCGGGGGCTTCGGCGGCAAGCTTGACCTGTCGATCCAGCCGCTGCTCGCGATCGGCGCCATGGTCACGGGTCGACCGGTCCGGGGCGTCTACTCCCGCCCCGAGTCGATGCGCGCAACGACAAAGCGCCACCCGTCGCGGATCACGGCGACGTTCGGGGCGGACCTCGACGGGCGGCTGACCGGCGTCCGCTTCCACGGCGACTTCGACACCGGCGCCTACGCATCGTGGGGCCCGACGGTCGCTCACCGGGTCCCCGTCCACGCGACCGGTCCGTACGCCGTGGAAGCCGCGCTGTGCACCTCTCGCGCGGTCCACACGAACGCTCCGCCGTCCGGTGCGTTCCGCGGGTTCGGCGTCCCGCAGGCCGCGATCGCCCACGAGGCACTGTTGGACGATCTCGCGGCAGCGCTGGGCATCGACCGGCTCGAGATCCGTCGTCGCAACGCGCTCCGGGTGGGCTCCGTGACGGCGACCGGCCACGAGCTGCAGGCCAGCGCCGGACTGTCGGCGTGCCTCGATGCGCTGGCGCCGTACTGGGCGTCGCTCATGGTGGATGCGCGGGCGTTCAACTCGCGCGCCGTAGCGACGGGGACCCCGATCCGGCGCGGGATCGGAATTGGGGCGATGTGGTACGGGATCGGCAACACCTCGCTCCCCAACCCGTCCGCCGTCGAGATGGGCATCGAGCCCGATGGGACCGTGCGGCTGTTCTCCGGCGCCGCCGACATCGGGCAGGGGTCGGCGACCGTGATCGCGCAGATCGCGGCAGACGCGCTCGGGGTTGCGGTGTCGACGCTCGCGCGCACGGCGCCCGACACGGACCTGACGCCAGATGCCGGCAAGACGTCCGCGTCGCGCCAGACCTTCGTGTCCGGGAACGCGGCGAAGCTCGCGGGCGAGGCGCTCCGGCGCCAGGTCCTGGCGCTTGCCGAGGCGGGGGCCGAAGCCCGGATCGAGCCAACGCCGGACGGGAGGATCGTCGTCCGCGACGGTGACGCGACCTCGGTCATCGAGCTCCGCGAGCTGCCCGTCGGGGCGCGTGGGTGCGTGCTCCTGGCCTCGGGCACCTATGACCCGAAGACGACGATCCTCGACGAGTCGGGGCAGGGGGTTCCGTACGAGACGTACGGGTTTGGGGCCCAGGTTGCGCTCGTGGACGTGGACACGGAGATCGGCACGGTGGTGGTCCGGCGGATTGTCGCCGCCCACGATGTCGGACGGGCGATCAACCCGACGCTGGTCGAGGGCCAGGTCGAGGGTGGGATCGCGCAGGGGCTCGGGCTCGCCCTGATGGAGGCCTATGTGCCGGGGCGGACCGACAACCTGCACGACTACCTCATCCCCACGGTTGGTGACGCCCCGACGATCGAGGTCATCCTCGTGGAGGACGCCGAGCCGTCCGGGCCGTACGGCGCGAAGGGCGTCGGGGAGCCCGCACTCGTGCCAACCGCGCCCGCCATCCTCGGTGCGATCCGCGACGCGACAGGCGCGCGCATCACGTGCGTGCCCGCGACGCCGGACCGCGTGCTCGGCGCGATCGCCGCAGCTGGCGGGTGACGGGGCGGTCGATGCAACGCGATGCGTCCGGCACGGGTTCCATGGATGTGGCCTCTCGTATCCCAGCCGCCACCATGGTTGCCGCTTCTGCTCCGGGTTCTCCCCTGACGGAGGCGTCGTTGCTCGACGCCATCGCGGCGCTCGGGGTGGCCGATCCCGCGCTCGCAGGTGTTGTCGAGCGGTTCGGGCCACCGCCGATGTGGGCACGGGAGCCGGGCTTTGCGACGCTCGTGCACCTCATCCTCGAGCAGCAGGTCTCGCTCGCGTCGGCGCAGGCTGCGTTCGACCGGCTGCGCGCCACGACCGGGCAGGCGCCGACGCCGGACGGGCTCCTCGCGCTCTCGGACGGCGAGCTGCTCGGGATCGGGTTCAGCCGCCAGAAGGCGCGCTATGCACGCGCCCTTGCGACCGCGGTGGCGGACGGGTCTCTGGTGCTCGATGCGCTCCCGGGCATGGAGGACGCCGGCGTGGACACTGTGCTCACGATGCTGCCCGGCATCGGACCGTGGACGGCAACGATCTACCGGCTCGTGGTTCTCCTGCGGCCGGACGCGTGGCCGGTCCACGACATCGCCCTTGCACAGGCGTATGCGGAGATCCACGGCCTCGATGTCCGCCCGCGCGCCGACGAGATGGACGCCCTCGCCGAGGGCTGGCGGCCGTGGCGCGCCGTGGCCGCGCGAATCCTGTGGCACCACTACCTGTCGGCGCGTGGAGCGCCGGGCGGTGCGCGAGGGGCGCCAGGCGGCACGCGACTAAGGGTCGGGCCAGTTCGCTGGGCGCTCCAGGGCCGGGGCCACTACTTCGTCGGCGCCCGCCCGCTCGCTCGATCCGCCAGGATGCGCGCCGCCGCGAGCTTCCCCGGCGCGCCTATCACACAGCCACCGGGATGCGTCCCCGAGCCGCACTGGTAGTAGCCGGTGATCGGCGTCCGGTAGTCCGCGTAGCCCGGGGCGGGTCGGAACGCGTACATCTGCGGGGCGAGGAACTCGCCCGCGAAGATGTTGCCCTCTGACAGGCCGACCGTCCGCTCGATGTGCAGTGGCGTCACCACTTCGCGATGGAGGATGAGGTCCGAGAACCCGGGAAAGAAGGACTCCAGCGTCCGCTGGACCGTGTCGCCGAGGTTCTCCTTCTCGGTATCCCAGTCGCTCTCGCGCAGGTGGTATGGCGCGTACTGCACGAACGACGACATCACGTGCTTGCCGGGGGGCGCCATGTCGGGATCGATCGTGCTCTGGACCGCGCAGTCGAGGTAGGGGCGCGACGAGTACCACCCGTACTTTCCCTCGTCGAACGCCCGCTCCAGGTAGTCCATGGACGGTCCGATGTTGGTGAAGCCCCGGAAGTGGTCGTCGCGCCCGGCGAGGGCCGGGTAGACCGGCAGCCCGTCCAGGGCGAAGTTGACCTTCGCGGACGTCCCCTGGAACCGGAACCTGCGGATCGCGTCGACGAGGTCCGTGGGCAGCTCGCGTGGGTCCACGAGCTCCATGAACGTCCGACGGGGGTCCAGCGCGGACACGACGATCGGTGCGTGGAACTCCGTGCCGTCGGCGAGGGCGACGCCGGTCGCGCGCCCGCCCGAGGTGATGACCGATGCCACCGGCGCCTCGAGCCGGATCTCCGCCCCGAAGGCCGTGGCCGCCCGCGACAGGACCTGCGTGAACCCGCCGTTGCCGCCCTTGTGGAACGCCCACGCCCCGAACTCGCCGTCGTGCTCGCCGAGCAGGTGGTACAGCAGGACGAGCCCTGACCCCTGAGACATCGGCCCGACGCGCGTCCCGATGATCGACGACGACGCGAGATACCCCTTGAGGATGTCGCTCTCGAAGTAGTCGTCCAGGAAGTCCGCCGCAGACCCCGTGAGCAGCCGGACCGCGTTGTGGAACACGTCCTTCGGCAGCGCCTTGAACCGCGCCCCGAGACCGGCGAGCGCCAGCATCTCCTCGGGGTCGTCACTGAACAGGTTCGGCGGCGGTGCATCGAGGAGCGGCTTGAGCGCCTGGAGGACCTTGTTCAGGTCGTGGTTGAAGCGGTCGTACGCGTCGGCGTCGTGCTTCGAGTGGCGCGCGATCTCGCGCTGGTTGACGCCGTGGTCCTGACCGATGAGCAGGTAGTCGCCGTTCTCCATCGGCGCGAACGTGGACGACATGAGGAGCGGCATGAAGCCGTGTTTCACGAGGTCCAGGTCGTGGATGATGTCCGGCCGGAGGAGGCTGAGCGCGTACGAGAACGTCGTGAACGAGAAGCCGGGCCACAGCTCCTCGGTGATCGCCGCCCCGCCGACGAGGTGCCGCCGCTCGAGGATCAGGACGCGCAGCCCCGACTTCGCGAGGTAGGCGCCGTTGACGAGGCCGTTGTGCCCGCCGCCGACGACGATCGCGTCGTACTCATGCGAGGCATTGGCGTCCTTCGGATCCCGGGGGTCAGTCGTGTCCTTCTTGCTCATCGTTCAGGCCGTCTTTCGTGCCGGGTTGTACAGCGGCATGCGCGCGGTCTGCGCCGCCACGTGGATGTACTTGTGGCTCACCGGGATCTCGAGGTTGACCTTCGTCCCGGGACTGGCCGCGGCGGCGACGGGCACCCGCGCGATCGCGATGTGCCGCTGCAGGACGGGCGAGAACATGAAGCTCGTCGCGTACCCGACCTGCGCCCCGTCGTCGTCGTACACGAACATCTCCTCCTGGATCGGCGTGTGGTCCTTGGGCGGGATGAGGCCAGCCTCGTCGTGGATGCGATCCCAATCGCGCCAGTCGATGACCAGCCCTGTCGTGCGGAAGCGGGACGTCTTGTCCGTGACCTCCCGGCGGATCGCATCCCGACCGATGAACCGCCGCTCGTCGGCATCCGTCCCGCGGAGCATCCAGCCGAGCCCCAGCTCATGGGGCGTCGCCCGGTCAGCGTCCGTCCAGGCGAAGCGGCTGTTCGCGAAGTCCACATCGAGCAGCAGGAGTCCCGCCTCGATCCGCGTCATGTACAGCGCCTGGAGCCCGAAGGGGAGGACGCCGTTGCCGCGCGTGGCCGCCCAGACCGCGTCCCAGACTGCGAGCCCGTCCTCGGCACGCGCCCAGACCTCGTAGCCCAGGTCGCCCGTGAAGCCCGTCCGCGAGACGATGACCTTGCGACCACCGATCTTCGCCTCCGTGTGCTCGAAATAGGCGAGCCGGTCCACCGCCTTGTCGAGCCCGGCGAGGAGGCCGCGGGAGCGCGGGCCCTGCAGCGACAGGACCGCCCAGTCCTCGGACTCGTCGGCGATCGTGACCTCCTCGGACCGGCCGATGAGGTCCGCGAAGTACGCGAAGTTCGGCTCGGCGGAGGTGAGGACGAAGTCGTCAGCGGCGTGGCGGAGGAGGACGCCGTCCTCGACCAGGAAGCCGCGGTCGTCGCACCAGATCGTGTACTGGGCGTGGCCCGGCGCGAGCGCCCGCGGGTCCCGCGCGAGGACGCCGGCCAGGAACCGCTCCGCGTCCCGTCCCGTGAACCGGTACTTGAACAGGGGTGACGTGTCGAAGATCGCGGCCGCGTTACGGACGGCGAAATACTCGAACTTCTCCGACAGGCTGTACTTCTCAGCGGCGAGATAGCCGGACCAGTGGCTCCACAGGCCGGACTCGTTGAGCGTCCCGGTACGCTCGTGGAACGGTGTCGTGCGGATCATGGGCCCTCGCTCGTGCCTCGTCGACGGTCCGGACACGGTACCCGTCTGGACCCGCTCCGTGGTGGGGGTGTTGCCGCCCTCGCATCACGATCGCGCAGCGGGAGATTCGACCCATGGCGCACCGGTCCCGGGTTACCTACCGGCCCACGGGTCCTGTCCGGCTCCCGCGACGCGTGTCATACGCGCGTCAGACGGGCGAGAGGACCTCGTCCGGGTGCCCGTCCTCGGGGCTCGAGGTGATGCCCCAGCCACCGAAGATCGCCGTGCCCTCGAGGCGCAAGGTCGGGGCGTCCGGGCCGCGGTCGAGCTTCGTGCGGCCATCCCCCACCCCGCCGATCCCGCTGATGTGGGTCTCGACGTTCCAGTCCTCGGGGACGACGAGGTTGCCGCCGCCGAACAGGGCATTCACCTCGAGCGTGGCGCCCATCGGGTCCAGCGTCGCCTGGCGCAGGTCGACCACGCCACCACCGAACCAGGTCTCGACGCGTCCGCCACGGAAGGCGCTCGCCGTGCTCTTGAAGTCCAGCGGACCGAAGGACGCGACCAGGTCGACCTCGTCCGCGTCGGGTTCCTGGGCGACGACGTCGCGCCGCTTGATCGCTGCCAGCGCCATCGCCGAGAGCATGAACAGGAACCATCCGAACAGGATGGCGGCCAGGATGCGGGTGAGCTTGCCGATCATCGGAACCTCGGGTGGTACGGGAGGCGCGGGCGGCCGTCGTCCGCGGGTTGCCCCAAGCATCGCCCCGATGCAGGTTGCGGGTCCAGTGCCACGGGCACCGCCGGGCATCCCCATTCGACGTCTCCACCCTTCCTCGGGTACGCTCAGGATCTCTTCGTGCTCGTTGGGCGCGCCGGTCAGCGCCCCGGTCCTGCGACCGTCAGATCCCGATTTCCACCTTCAGCGCCCTGACCGGGCCCCGCACAGAGCGGGAAGGGCCCCCTGTCAGGAGCGTTCTCCTCATGTCCTTCGATGGTCTCGGGCTGTCGCCCGAGCTGCTCCGTGCCGTAGCCGATGAGGGCTACACGGAACCCACTCCCGTCCAGTCGGCCGCGATCCCCGCGATCCTCGCCGGCCGCGACGTGCACGCCGGCGCACAGACCGGCACCGGCAAGACGGCCGCGTTCGTCCTGCCCATCATCCAGACCCTCCACGAGACCCGCCGGGATCCGGGCGCCGCGCGGCACACGATCCGCGTCCTCGCCGTCGTGCCGACGCGCGAGCTCGCGATCCAGGTGGAGGAGAGCTTCCGGACCTACGGCAAGCACCGTCCGATCCGCTCCGCCACGATCTACGGAGGCGTGGGCATCGGGCCCCAGATCACCAAGCTCCGTGCGGGCCCCGAGGTCGTGGTCGCGACGCCGGGCCGGCTGCTGGACCACGTGGGTCAGCGCACGATCAACCTGTCGACGGTGGAGGTCCTCGTCCTCGATGAGGCGGACCGCCTGCTGGACATGGGGTTCATCCGGGACATCCGGAAGATCATCGACCTCCTCCCGCGGCGCCGCCAGAACCTGATGTTCTCGGCGACGTTCTCGGACGACGTCCGCCTGCTCGCCGACGGCATCCTCGACGATCCGGCACGGATCCAGGTCACGCCGCGGAACACGACGGCCGAGCTCATCGACCAGCTCGTGATCCCCGTCGACCGCGAACGCAAGCGCGACCTCGTGCGCGAGCTCGTCGCCCTCGGGCGCGTCAAGCAGGCGTTGGTGTTCACGCGCACGAAGCACGGCGCCAATCGCCTTGCCGAGCAGCTCGCCAAGGACGGGATCAGGGCCGCCGCGATCCACGGCAACAAGAGCCAGAACCAGCGTGTGAAGGCGCTCGAGGACTTCAAGGCGGGTCGCGTCGACCTGCTCGTCGCGACCGACGTTGCGGCCCGCGGCATCGACATCGAGCAACTCCCGCACGTCATCAACTTCGAGATGCCGATGGTCCCCGAGGACTACGTGCACCGCATCGGCCGGACGGGCCGGGCGGGAACCGGCGGCCAGGCGATCTCGCTCGTGTGCGTCGACGAGCGGCCGCTGCTCCAGGACATCCAGCAGCTGCTCCGGCGGGCGATCCCGACCGAGACCATCGCGGGCTTCGAGCCCGATCGCTCCATCCGCGCGGAGCCGATCCGCCTGCGGTCGACGCCGGCCGAGCGCGCCGAGCAGAACGCCCGTCGTGCGGCGGCCGGTGGCGGCGGTCGTTCGGGTGGCGGACGTGGCCGGCCCGGCGCGGGTCGGCCCGGTGCGGGTCGCACCAGCGCCGGTGGCGCCTACGGGTCCGGGGCACCGCGTCACGCGGCGCCGGACCGTCGCGGCGATGACGCGTTCGTCGCGGGCTCGTATCGTGGCGACGGCACCGGCTACGGTTCCGGTCGTGGCCCGTCCGACGCGGGTCGTGGTGCGCCCGCGGCGCGTGGCGAGTCGCCGTCTCGCGACGGATACCTCGGCGGCACGCCGGCTGGCGGCGGGTTCGGGGGCGGCCATGCCAGCGGTTCGGCCGCGCGTGGTGCATCTCCGTCGCGTGGCGGTTCCGGTCCCCGCAGGTCCGGCCGCGGCCGTCCGCCCGGCTCGCCCGGCGTCGGATTCGGCAACCAGGTTTCGCAGGGTCGCGCTCCCGGCGGCGAGCGCCAGGGCCATGGTCGGCCGGCGCAGGGTCGCCCGTCGGGTGGCACCGGCGGCGGCCGACCCGCATCCGGCAGCGGGTACGCAGGTCACGCCGACGGCCGCCCGGCCAATGGTCACGCACCGCAGCGAGCCATGCCCGGCGAACGGCTCAAGCGCCTCGGCTGATCGCGTAATCGGCGCGACGTCGCGGGACGTTCTGGTCGCTGGGCGGCGTGGATCTTCCGTGGCAAGGTCACTGACGCAACGTGCCGGTCGCTGGGCGGCGGATTCGTTCCGGCGCGGAACCGTTGCACCGCCGCGCGGCAGAAGGGGTCGGGCCGCGGCTGCGGCTGCGGCGTTGGACTCAGAGCGCCGGCGCGATCCTCGGCACCGTGGAGCCGGCGATCCGCTCCTCGAAGCGTTTCGCCGCCGCGTCCAGCTTGTCGAGGTGCGCCGCCAGTGCCCGGCGAGCCTCCTCTGCGGCCGCATCGAGTCCCGTCAGCTCGAACACGCCCCAGTAGCGGATGATCGGCAGCAGGACCTCGTCGCGGTGCACGCGCAGGTCATAGATCCCGGCCTTCGCCATGTCGGCGGCCTTGCGCAGGAAGTTCGGGATCCCGGCGCCCGGCATCTCGAACTTGAGGACCTCGTCGACGATTGCGCGCACGGCCGCGGACGGCTCGATCGCGATCGCCGCCTTGAGGATGTCGCGGTAGAAGACCATGTGCAGGTTCTCGTCGGCGGCGATCCGGACCATGATCCGATCGGCGACCGGGTCGTCCGAGTAGCGCCCGGTGTTGCGGTGCGAGATCCGCGTCGCGAGCTCCTGGAACGCGACGTAGGCGAGACCGTGGAGCGTGTCCATCGACCGGTCATAGCCCTTCTGGAGCTGGGACATCCGGCCGCGCTCGAGCAGCGTCGGGTCGATGTTCCGAGTGACCGTGAGGTAGTCGCGGAGCACGATCGCGTGGCGGCCCTCCTCCGCGGTCCAGCGTCCGACCCAGGTGAGCCATGCGCCGTCACCGCGCCCGAACATTCCGTGGATCAACCGGTGGTAGCTCGGCAGGTTGTCCTCGGTCAGGAGCCCGATCTCGAACGCAGTCTGGGCGACACCGGTGAGCCGCGGCTGATCCGGAGACCAGGGCTCCTTGTCGAAGTCGCGACCCAGCCGGTACGGGATGAAGTCGTGGGGGAACCACTCCTGCGCGACCTTGAGGTGGCGGTCAAGGAGGTGGCCGGCCTCGCCTTCGAGCTCTTCGAGCAGGCGGCGATCGAGGGACGGAATCTCGGTGGCGGGCGGCGGGACGTCGTCGAGCATGGGGCTCCCGGGGAGAACAAGCGGATGGAGCTCTTGGCTCGTCGGATGGCGCCGACGGGCACACCGTATCCCCGATCCGCCTGGTGCGTGCTGGAGGCTCCGTGCAGACCTGCAACAAGGACGCGACATCTCGAGTCACCGCGCCATCCGCTCGACCGGGCTCGGCGCAGCATCCCGGGTCGTGACCGTATCCTTCGGAAATGCCGCTGTACCACCTCGTCGGTCCCCTGCCCGCGCTCGACGGACCCATCGTGCTGGCCGCCTTCGATGGCTGGGTCGATGCGGGATCGGCGGCCACCAACGCTCTCGCAGTGCTTGCCGACGGGGCGACGAGGATCGCCGACTTCGATCCGGACGAGCTGTTCGACTACCGCTCGCGCCGACCGACCCTCGAGATCCGCGACGGCCACCTCTCGAGCCTCGCCTGGCCCGAGATCACACTGAAGCATGCGCGGTTCGGCGGGCGGGACGTCCTGATCATGACGGGCGCCGAGCCCGACGACCGTTGGCGGCGCTTTGGCGCTGACACGATGGAGCTCCTCGCGCGCCTCGATGTCCGGGGCTGGGTGAGCCTGGGCGCGATCCCCGCGGCGGTCCCCCACACCCGGCCGGTGCCGATCCTCGGCACGGAGGCGCGCCCGGGCCTCCTCAAGGGCGGCGTGAGCCCCGGGCCGACCGGGCTCCTGCGCGTGCCGGCCGCGGCGCTTTCGATGCTCGAGATGGCGGCGGCCGAGGCGGGCGTCGCCTCCGTCGGCTACTTCGCCCAGATCCCGCACTACGTCTCCGGGCCATATGCCCTGGCCGCCGTCGAGCTGCTGCGGGCCCTCGAGCGCCACCTGGGCGTCGACCTGCCGCGGGGCGACCTGACCGAGGAGGCACGCCTGCTCCGTGTCCGGCTGGACGCCGCTGCCGCCGCCGACGAGACGACGCGAACGTACGTCGGGCGCCTCGAGGCCATGGTCGACGAGTCGCGGCTTCCCGCGGGCGACGATCTGATCGCCGACATCGAGCGCTTTCTGCGCGAGGGCGGCGGGACGGAGACGCAGTAGCGTCAGCGCCACTCCCCTGTCGGACCCGGAGTGCGCCTGGGGCACGTGCGTCACCGGCGCGGAGCTGCGGTTAGTAGCGCTCCCGCCGGACGACGACCTTCTGGCCGCGGATCGTCGCGGCCCGGAGCGTGCGGATGACGTGCTCCGCGGCAGCTTCCGGGACCTCCACGAGGGAGAACCCGTCGGCGATCTGGATCGCCCCGATCTCCCCGCCCTGCAGGCCGGCCTCGTTGGTGATCGCCCCGACAAGGTCGCCGGGCCGCATGCCGGCCGCTCGGCCGGCGCCCACGAACACGCGGGTCATGCCGCCGGGCCCCCCCGAGCCGGAGCGCGGCGGGCGCATGACCGGGCGCCCCTCGTCATCGCGCCATCCGCTGGCGCGGAACCCGCGTCGCGGGCCCTGGGCAGGCGGTCCCTGGTACGGACCCTGGTCGCCGGGCCGCTGGATCGGCGCCGGGGGCTGGCCCCCGTCTCCGCTGTCGCCCTGGGGGTACGGCGCCTGCTGGGGATAGGGCGTCCGTCGGAAGGTACCGCCGCCGTCGGGTGGGCGGCCGGCCTCGAACGGGCGGTTCGGCTGGAAGCCGGCGTCGGGCGGCGGCGCGCCACGCGGCGCAGGGCGGCGGGCAGAACGCTGGGCCGTCCACTGCTGGCCCGCGGGCGGGCCGGAGGGCCGGAAATCCTGGCCGGGACCGCCGCGGGTCGGGCGTCCCTGGTTGGGGACATTCCGGCCGGTGGCGCCCCACCGCTCGCGCGGATCGGGCAGCGAGGCCGGGGCGAGCTCCGTATCGTCGTCCGCGCCGCGCGCCTCGGCATCCGCGAGCGAGATCGCGGCGAGCGCGATGTCGACTGTGTCGAACTCCTGGCCCAGCGAGGCCACGACGCCCCGATAGCGATTGAACTGGCCCGCGACGAGCGCCTCGCGGAGCGTCCCGCTGAGCATGTCCAGGCGGTGCTCTCGGACGTCCGCGACGGTCGGCAGGCCGGCGATCTCCAGGGGCTTGCGGATCGTCCGCTCGATGTCGCGCAGCAGACGATGCTCGCGCGGCTCTACGAGCGTGATCGCGACGCCCTCGCGACCCGCGCGACCGGTTCGGCCGATGCGGTGGACGTACACCTCGGGCGACGAGGGGACGTCGTAGTTGACGACGTGGGTGATGTGCTCGATGTCCAGGCCGCGGGCTGCGACGTCCGTCGCGACGAGCACGTCCAGGCCCCCGTCGCGGAAGCGGGTCATGATCCGGTCGCGTTGCTCCTGCGAGTGGCCGCCGTGGAGAGCCGCCGCGTCGCGGCCGCGGCCGGAGAGCGCCTCTGCGAGGTCGTCCACCTCGCCGCGCGTCCGGGCGAACACGAGGGTCGCGTCGCCATCCTCGAGGTCGAGGATGCGTCCCAGGGCGGCGAGCTTGTCTGCGCGCCGCACCACGTACGCGACCTGGCGGACTCGGGCTGCCTCGCCCTCGGGCGTGCCCTCGGCCTTGACCTGCACGCGGACGGGGTTGCGGAGATGGCGCCCCGCGAGCCGCGCGATCGGGCCGGCGATCGTCGCCGAGAACAGGGCGGTCTGACGGATGTCGCGCAGCGCCCCGAGGATCTTCTCGAGGTCGTCCGCGAAGCCCATGTCGAGCATCTCGTCGGCCTCGTCGAGGACAACCGTCTGGACCTCGTCGAACCGGAGGGTCCCGCGGTCGAGGTGGTCGACGGCGCGGCCGGGCGTCGCGACGACGACGTCGACGCCGCGCGCGAGTCGGTGGAGCTGGGTGGTGATCGGCTGGCCACCATAGACCGGGACGACGCGAACCCCCAGCTCGCGACCGTACTTGTGGATCGCCTCCGCGACCTGCATCGCGAGCTCACGCGTCGGGGTGAGCACGAGCGCTGCCGGCCGGCTGCCGCGTCCGTCCTGCGGCACGCCCCGGCCGTCGACCGGACGACCTGCCGCGCGATCGTCATCGAGGCGGGCGGCGAGCCGCTGGAGGATGGGGAGCGCGAATGCCGCCGTCTTGCCCGTACCAGTCGGCGCCTCGGCAAGGAGGTCCCTGCCCAGGAGCAGTGGCGGGATCGCGGCGTCCTGGACCGGGGTGGGCTCCTCGTAGCCAAGCGCCGCGAGGGTGCGCAGGAGGCGCTCGTCAAGGCCGAGGGCGACGAAGCCTGACCGTTCCGGAACGGCGTCGGCCGACGACACCGGGGCGGGCTCCGGGGCGCCGGGCTCGGCATCCGGGGCGGCGTCGGGAGGGAGCGTGGTCTCGGTCTCGAGCGCGGTCTCAGGGTTCGCGGCAGCGTCCGGGGCGGCGGGCTCGGGGGCAAGGTCTGGGTCGGTCACGAACAGATGCTAGCCCCGATCGGGCAGCGAGCCGCTTGGGCCTCGCGGCGAGCATGGTTCGCACGTGCTTCGCGCGCAACATTCCTGCCACCGGACGTCCACATTGGTACGATCGCGGCATGCGCGCGTCCCGCCTGCTCTCGGTCCTCCTGCTGCTCCAGACCCGCGGCGGCCTCACCGCCGCGCAGCTCGCCAACGAGCTCGAGGTGTCCGTCAGGACCATCCACCGCGACGTCGAGGCGCTGGGTGCGGCGGGCATCCCGATCTACGCCGAACGCGGCCCGCACGGCGGCATCCGCCTGGTCGATGGCTACCGGACGCGGCTGACGGGCATGACCTCGGACGAGGCCGATGCGCTGTTCCTCTCGGGGATCCCGGGGCCAGCGGCGGAGCTCGGGCTCGGAACCGTCGTCGCGTCCACGCGCCTCAAGGTGCTCGCAGCCCTCCCGACGGAGCTCCGCGGGCGCGCGAACCGCCTGCTGGAGCGGTTCCACCTCGATGCCGCGGGCTGGTTCCGGCCGGGGGACGCGGTTCCGTTCCTCGCGACGATCGCCGAGTGCGTCTGGGAGGGCCTCCGGGTCCAGCTCGACTATGACCGTGGCGACCGCACGGTCACCCGGCTCGTCGATCCGCTGGGCATCGTCCTCAAGGCCGGCGCGTGGTACCTGGTCGCGGCGCACGACGGCCAGCTGCGGACGTACCGGGTCTCGCGGGTCCGCGACGCACGCCCCACCGACGCACGTGCCGCACGCCCCAACGCCTTCGATCTGGCGGCCTACTGGTCGGAGTCAATCGCGGCGTACGAACGGGAGGCGCCGCGGATCGAAGTCACGCTGCGCATGCGTCGGGGGGCCGCCCGCTGGATCGAGGACGTGATCGGCCAGCCCACGCTCGCCACAGCCACCGAGCTCCCCGATCGGGAGCCCGACGCCTGGCGGACGATCCGGGTCACGCTCGACTGGCCGCGGGAGGTCGCCGGCCGGCTCCTTGGCCTCGGGGGAGCGGTCGAGGTCCTCGGGCCCCCTGAGCTGCGCACGGAGATCGCGTCGCTCGCCGTCGAAGCGGCGGCACGGTACGCCGCGCCGTCCGGCCTGCCTCAAGACGGCTGAGGCGCCCGAGGTCGTGTCAGGAAGGCGGGATCGGGGACTCGACACGGGTCTGCACGGCGGCTCCGGAAGGGATCGGGCATTGGTCGGGGTTCTCATGGCGGCCGGCGCCCCTGATACTGGTACCGATGCGACGTGTGGAAGCCGAGGCCCTGGTGGGCGCGCGGCGGGACGAGGTCTGGCAGCTCTACGACGACATTCCCGGCACGCCCCAGTGGGTGCCCTTCGTCGAGGAGATCCTGTACGTGTCCGGGCCCGCGCGCACCGGCACGGTCTACCGCGAGCGGACGCGCCTCGGCGGGATCTCCAGCACCGAGCAATGGGAGATCGTCGAGCACCGGCGCCCGAACCGCCAGGTCCACGTCTCGTACGACAACGGCCTCGAGAGCGCGCTGATCATCAGCTTCGAGGCGCGTGGTACGGGCACCTGGGTCCACCAGGCGGCCGAGTTGCGGTCGCGCTTCTGGGGGCCGATCGGGTGGCTGCACGAGCTCGTCGCCGCGATCCCTGCGGGCTGGGGCATCCGGGCCGCGGTCGCCGGCGCGAAGCGGGCCTTCGAGGGTGAGCCCCAGCGCTGATCGGACCTCCGGCTAGCGCGACGGCTCGATCTCCCGCACGACGGCGAGGTGGCGCTCGGGTCCCGCCCCGTCCTTCGTCACGTGGTACTCGATCTCGCGGGGCGAGCCGTCCATACGCCGGAAGCGGAGGGTCGCGTGGAGCTCGTCGCGGGCGAGGAACTCGTCCCACAACGCCTGGACGTCCTCCGGCGCCGTCACGTCATCCGGGTTCGCGAACGCCTCCACCAGCTGCCCGAGCAGGGCGTCCCGTGGCGCTTCGACAATCTCGGTGAGCGAGGTCGACACCTCGGCGAACCGGCGGGCGTCGTCGAGGATCGCCCATGCGTGGCCGGGTTCCTCCCACCACCGGAGGCCGGGCGAGATCGAGCCGAAGCGGTAGACGTACCACACGAGGTCGCCTTCGCCCGGATCCGCGAGCGCGTCGCGCTCGCGGACGACGGCCGCCGGGTAGCGCGTGCGAAGGCGGAGCTGCAGGTCCTCGGGCTCGAGCAGGAGGTCAACTCGCGCGGCGACATCGGCAACGAGCGAGGCGAAGGCCGCCGCGGTGAACCGCCGGAATGCGAGGTCCTCGGCGGGGAAGGCCTGAAGCCTGGGCTGCGAACGTACGGGCACGATGCTCCTGTCCCCGGCGGCGTGGGTTGGATCCTGAAGGATGACTCACTAACCGCGCGATGGGCACGTTTGCCTATTGGAGGGACCGCGCCTCCTGCACCCGCGTCTGGAGCCTGCGACCCGGGCGCCGGCGATGAACCGTGATCGCTCGCCGCTCTTACCGGCTCGAGCGCCGCGCCGGCTCCCGATCGCCGGGGCGCCGCCGAAGTTCCCGTTTGCCACTCACGCGGGCGTCAGCATCTCGATCGACGCCGAAACGGGTCGATCAAGCCGCACCCGCCATTGACCCGGGCAGGTGGGAACGAATCGCGTGCGAGTGCCCGCGTGTGTGGAATCCGGCGATTTCAGCAGTCGCCGGGGAATGCAGACAGACCGCCTGTTCGACATGCGTTCCGGACTCCGGCGCCGCCCGGCATCCCGCGGGAGGGTCGACGCGCCGCCGGATGGGGTCCGGATGTTGGCGGTCCGTTCGATGTGCGTACCGCAGATCCGGACGGTGGGCGTGCCCACCCGCCAGGAGTCAGCACCCGGCGTGGGCAAACGTCGACCAGGCGGCGGGACTGTCCCGACGCCGCTCGGCCGGCCGGGGCCGCCTCGCGCCCGGTGCTAGCTCTCGCGCCTGGGGCTCGAGCCGTCGATCGGGCTGTCGGACGGGCGTACTGCGCGGAACACCGCGAGGCCGCGGATGCGCTCGCCGATGGTCATGGTGGCGACGGTCTCGGGCTCGCCGAGGTCCGTGCGGGCGACCCGGAGCAGCTCGAAGTCGACGATGGCGCCTGCGGAACGGGGCGCGACGCGCGGCGTGGTATCAGGCAAGGTCGTTCTCCAGGGTGTGGCCGGACGTGTGCGATGGACCGGCGGTCTGGGCAACTGGGAACTTCACCCTACCCGCGGCCGTGGTCGACGCGCATCACCCGGATGGACTACGAGGTCCTGCAGGGCCCCCTGCGGCAGCATGCCGGCGCCCCGATGCTCGACCGGGGATACCCTTGTCCGATGATCTCGAGCCCGACACGCCACCTGCCGCTCGACGGGACCCGCAACGTGCGCGACGTCGGCGGCTACGCGACCGCATCCGGTCGCCGGACCCGCTGGCGCACGCTGCTGCGTTCGGACGAGCTCACCCGCATCCCCGTGCACGCCCAGCGCGAGCTTCTCGACATGGGCCTGCGCCAGGTCGTCGACCTCCGCTGGCCGGAGGAGCTGGACCTCGCGCCGAACGTCTTCGCCGGGTCGCCAGACGTCCGGTACACGTCGGTGCCGCTGCTCGCGGACGACCCGACGCCGCACGCGGGCCTCCAGGGCATGTACCTGCACGTGTTCGACGCCCGTGCACCGCAGCTGGCCGAGGTCGCTCGGGCGCTGCTCACGGCCGACGGGGTCCCGGCGATCATCGGCTGTGCGGCAGGCAAGGACCGGACCGGGGTGACCATCGCAATGCTGCTGGATCTCGTCGGCGTCCCGACGGAGGTGATCGTGGACGACTACGCGCTCTCGGCGGGCTACTTCGCAGAGCCCGTCACCGTGATGGACCAGGGCGACTGGCGCGCCGAGCCGCTCGTCGTCGACTCTCCGCCTGCCTTCATGGCCGCCGCCCTCGAGCACCTCGATGCGCGGCATGGCGGCGCCCGGGCGCTGCTCGCGCGGGAGGGCCTGACCGATGTCGAGCTGGACCGGCTCGTCGACCTGCTGACCGAGCCCGGCGACACGGCTGGAGCCGCCTGATGGGCCGCGTCGGCGCGTCCCTCCAGATCCCCTACCCCGCGGACGACGTCTTCCGGGTCGCGACGCGCGTCGAGGACATGCCGCGCTGGCTGCCCGACGTGCAGGCGGCCGAGCTGCTGGACCCGGTGTTCACCGTCGGCAGCCGCGTCCGACTCAAGATGGGGGCATCGGCGGCGGGCACCGAGCTTATCGGGACCGTGCGCCAGATGCGCGCCCCGACGATCCTCGCGATCGGCGGGTCGGCAGGGCCACTTACCGTCGAGGTCCGCACGAGACTTGACGCGGTCAGCCCCACGGCCACCCGCATGGTGCTCGAGATCGAGGTCGGCGCCTCGCCGCTCCTCGGGTTCGTCGCCCGTGAGGCGGAGCGAAGGATCAACGCCGAGCTGCCGGCCGCGCTCGAGCGGTTCAAGTCGCTCATGGCGGCGGAGGCGGCCGAGCTGGCCTGACGGGCGGAGGCGGCCGAGCTTGGCCTGACGGGCGGAGGTGGCCGAGCTGGCCTGACGGGCAGAGGTGGCCGAGCTGGCCTGACCGTCGCGACGGCTTTCGCGCCGAAACGCTCGGCCCTGGCTCCGCTCAGGCGGGGTAGCCCGGGATCGTGACCTCGATCAGCGGGCTGTGCTCCTGCATCGCCTCGAGGTCGGTCCGGTTCCAGTTGCGCGCCACGCCCGCAAGCAGCTCCCGGCGTTCGGCTGGGTCCGTGATGATCCGCGCGGTCCCCTCGACGTCCCCGACGGCGGCCGGGCCCTTGAAGTGCAGCTCGATCCGCGGATCGGCCTCCAGGTTGTGGATCCAGGCCCGCGTCCGTCCCGCAACGGGCATCCCGCTGATGACGATCCGACCGCCGAGGTTGTGGAACATGATCTCGATCCGCCGGGGGGCGCCGCTCTTGCGGCCGGTGGTGATGATGTCGATCACGCCGCCCGTGTCGAGGGCTGCGAGAAGGCTGTCGTCCAAGGTTCCGATGCTCCCATGATGTAGTTGTGCGCACAACGATACGCTGACCCGGGGAGCCGGTAAAGCGCGGGACCGTGCGGCCTACACTCCCCCCATGCTCCGGACCGTCACCGCAACCCGGTATGTCACGCCCCTGCGCGAGGGCGGCTCCGTGCCTGCGCTGTGCGAGGCGGACGACGACGGGCTGTACGTCGTGAAGCTCCTCGGGGCGGGGCATGGCCGGAAGGCGCTCGTCGCGGAGCTGCTTGCGGGCAAGATCGCGCGCCACCTGGGCCTCCCGATCCCGGACCTGGTGCTGGTGGAGCTCGACGCTGCGCTTGCAAAGGCCGAGCCGGATGGCGAGATCCAGGACCTCCTCGAGCGCTCAGCGGGAAAGAACTTCGGGCTCGACTTCCTGCCGGGTTCGCTCGCCTTCGCCCCGACCCTCGCCACCGGGGTCGACGAGGACCTCGCCGCGGCCGTCGTGTGGTTCGACGCCCTCACGACGAACGTGGACCGCACGCCGCGCAACCCCAACCTCATCGTGTGGCATCGGCGTCCGTACCTCATCGACCACGGCTCCGCCCTGTACATCCACCACACCTGGACAAACCCTGCGGCCCACGCCCGACGCCCGTTCGTCCAGATCCGGGACCACGTCCTGCTGCCGTTCGCCGGCCCGATTGCCGACGCCGACGCGCGCCTCGCGCCGCTCCTGGATCGCCCGCTGCTCGAGACGTTCGCCGCCGGGATCCCGGACGACTGGCTCCAGCCCGAGGCGGGACTGCCGGACCCGGACGCCCATCGGCGCGCCTATGTGGACTACCTCCTGGCGCGGCTCGAGGCGCCGCGCGCGTTCGTCGAGGAGGCCGAGCGTGCCCGGATCGCCTGACGCCCGCAAGCCGTTCGAGTACGCGCTGATCCGCGTCGTCCCGCGGGTGGAGCGCGGCGAGGCGTTCAACGCCGGGATCGTCGTCATGTCCCGGCCACACCGGTTCCTCGGCGCCCGCGCCGAGCTCGACGTGGGGGTGCTCGCGGCCCTCGCCCCCGACTGCGACCCCGACGTGGTCGAGGCGCACCTCGCGCTCGTCGTGCGGATCGCTGCAGGCGACCCGGGCGGCGGCCCGATCGCCGCGCTGTCGATGGCGGAGCGGTTCCACTGGCTCGTGTCGCCATCGTCCACGATCATCGCGCCGTCGCCGGTCCACACTGGCCTCACCGATGATCCCGCGGCCACGCTCGACCACCTGTTCCGCACGCTCGTCCGGCGGTAGGGGCCCATGCACCAGCGCCAGCCCGGCGCACAAAGCCATCGCCGCGCCATCGCACTCTTCGCCACGGCCGCGGTCCTCGTTGCCGGCTGCGCGGACCTCGCCCCGCCGACGGTCCTCTCGAGCGACGCGGCGGGCTCCGGCGGCCCACCGAGCCAGCTCCCGGCCATCGACCTGCCGCTCCCCAACGGCGACACCGACACGACCCAGGTGCTGCTCGAGAACGCGGGCGGCGTGTTCGACGTATACCGCTCCGTCGGTCGCCTGGCGGGCGCCAGCCTCGCGTGCACGCTCGTCCTCGTCGACGCCGCGCCGGGCGTGACCACGGGCCCCGCCTACGCGCTCACCAACGGGCACTGCGTGGGGATCAACGGCAACGACGTGCTCGTCGACCAGCCACTCGACGGCGCGACCGCCGTGTTCGACTACTTCGCCGACACGCCCGAACGGCGCGAGGTGCCCGTCACGAAGGTCGTCTACGCCTCGATGAAAGGGACCGACCTGGCGATCCTCCAGCTCGACGCGACCGTCGGCGCGCTCGCCGATGCCGGCTACCACCCGTGGCCGATCGGCGACATCGGGCCGCTCGATGGCAGCTCGCGGGACGTGATCATGACGGGCGCGCCGGTCGGCGCCCCGATCGTGGACATCCCCGAGGCAGAGCGCTACCTCCGCCTCGGGACGTGCTCGCTCGACACGGACCCCGTGCGCATCAACGAGCGCCTGTGGCTGTGGTCGGCGCTCCGAAACGACTGCCCGGAGGTGCTGCCCGGGAACTCCGGCTCGCCCGTGATCGACATCGAGACCGCGACGCTCGTCGGCCTCATCAACACGACGACGTACAAGGGCGAGAACGGGGCGCCGTGCTGGCTCGGGCGCCCGTGCGAGGTCGCCGACAACGGCGAGGACGCCCTGCCCGACACGTCGTATGCCATGCCGCTCGGCAGCCTGTCCGGGTGCTTCGCGGCCGACGGTTCGTTCGCGCTCGGGACCGGCTGCGCGTTGGACCCGGGCGACGGCGTGACCCTCACCGGCGTGCCGGTCGCGGTCAACCCCGCGGCCGACGACCCGATCGGCGGGGCCGGCACCGCCCGGACGACATGGGCGACGACGGTCGAGGGAGCGGGCTTCACGACCTATCGCTACAAGATCGAGCCCCTCGAGACGGCCGACTGCGCGCACCAGGCGGGCTACGGCGAGCCCGTGCCCATCGCCCAGCCCATCGAAGATCCGCTCCCGACCGAGGAGCAACGCCTCCTGCTGTGCGTGGTCGGTGGCCCAAGCGCCACACCGGACTCGACGTGGCAGACGGCCTCGAACGCGTCGTTCGCCGTGGTGTACATCGACACGACGCCACCGACCACGAACATCGAGTTCGCGAAGCGCGGCAACGCGACCAATGGCTGGTCGATCGAGCCGATCTTCGTCCCCCCGGAACTCTCGCTCTTCGTGTACAAGTCCGGGCCGGCCGGCACCACCCGCTGCTCTGATCGGCGCGGCTACGTGGCGTACCGCCGTACCCCGCTGAACCTGCCGGCGGGCGGACCCTGGCGCTACTGTGCGATCGGCTTCGACGATGCGAACAACGCATCGGCGCCGGCAGGCGTGGTGCTCAAGTAGGTCCCTGGCGCGTCCGCTCCCCTATCCGGTAGGGGCCTTCGCCGCCGTGGCCTTCGGGCGCTCCCGGCGAACGATGTCCGCGAAGACCAGGCCGCCCAGCACGACGATCACGACACCGACGACGGGGCTCGTCGCGGCCGCAGGGCCGAGCACCAGGCCGGCGAGCAGCGACACGGCCATGTACGCGATCACGAACGACCCGACGGCGATCCCAACCCTGCGGACAATCCTGATCATCATGTCCCCGATCACGGCTCGACCCGAATTGGCTGCGATCGTGTGACTCACAGTCTCCCAGGTCAAGTGCCAGGAGGGTCCGATGGTCCTTGATCTCGCGGGGGCACGGGTGCCGCGTCTGCCTGGAAGCACCACGTCAGCTGGCCATCGGCCGGGTCCGCGGGTTGCATCATGAGATCCATGCCCTCGGGCGGGCACGCCTCGCCCTTGCCGACGATGGCGATCACCTTGTGGGTATGCGGGTCGGCGCAGGAAACAGTGGCCGTCGCGCCATCATCGGACACCCGGACACACGTTCCGACGGAATACTCCGGGCTTCGCTGGCCAAGGCCCCCACAGGCTCCCAGCTGCGGATTTCACGGGTTTTGGACACCCTGTTTCGCGGCAAATGGACACCCTGTTTCGCCGGAAACGGCCACCCTGTTTCGCGGGTAGTGGCCACCCCCTCGGATCGGTCGTCGTCAGCGCCGGCATGAGGCGCCCCGGC
>JBBRRZ010000006.1:0-144556 GCA_038245845.1 Candidatus Limnocylindrales bacterium | reverse complement strand
TGGCGCGCCCGACAGGATTCGAACCTGCGACCTTCGGCTCCGGAGGCCGACGCTCTATCCACTGAGCTACAGGCGCGCGAGTTTCGATCATAGCGGTCGCGCGTGAGGAGAGCGTCGGCGACTTGACGAAGGTGGCCGGCCAGAGCGTCGTCCGCGGGCACCTCAGCGTCGGCGTCGATCGATCGGCGGATCGGCGTCTGGCGGTGCGCCATGCGGCGATGCCGTTGACACTCGTCGTTGCATACGTATGATCACCTGTATGCGGACGACTCTCGTGATCGACGATACGCTCCTTCGCCAGGCGAAACGCCGAGCGGCTGAGCGCGACCTCACCGTCAGCGACGTCGTCAACGAAGCCCTGCGCGAGTCCTTCCGGGGTACGCAACCGGCCGCACCGCCGTTCTCGCTGGTGACCTACGGCAACGCGGGTCGCCGTGTCGAACACGAACCTGCAGACTTCGCGGTGGAGCTCGTTGACGAAGACCGCCGACGACTGGCCTGACGGATGCTCATGCCCGATGTCAATGTCCTCGTCTATGCCCACCGCCAGGACGAGGCGTGGCACGAGCCATATGCGGACTGGCTGAAGGTGGTCGTCGACGGCCCGGAGCCGTTCGCGCTCAGCGTCCTCGTGGCGGTCGGGTTCCTCAGGATCGTCACCAACGGACGCATCTACGAGGACCCGACACCGCTGCCCGCGGCGCTCGCCGCCGTCGAGCAGCTGGCGGCTCACCCGCGGTGTCGCCTCGCGACGCCCGGCGTCGGCCATCTCGCCGACGTGGCCCGCCTGTGCCGAGCCGTCGGCGCGACCGGCAAGCTCGTGGCCGATGCACAGCATGCTGCCCTGGCGATCGCAGAGGGCGCGACGTGGGTCAGCCGAGACGCCGACTTCGCACGGTTCGAGGAACACGGACTCCGCTGGCAGCACCTGGCACTCGAGTAGCCTGGCCACAGTGACGCCGCCGGCCGTGCGTGGACCGGTTCGTGCGTGGCCTCCAGATCAGGCAAGTAGTGATGAGCCCGAAGCGCGGGGCCACACGAGGCATCCAATGGATCACCGGGTTGAGTTCGACTTCGAGATCACGTTCACCAACGGCGGTGGTGTCCAGGGCCAAGGGTTCCGGCTGGACATCCCGGGCGACGACGTGGGCGACGCCTGGATCGCCGATGCGATCGTGCGCGACCTGCGCCTGCTGATGGTCGATGAGGTCCGGATCTCGAGCCGGCGCGTGTTCGCGGAGGCGCACAAGCGGGGTGTCGACCGGGCGCCGGCGGCGGACGACGCACGCACCCTCGTTGACCTGAGCCACCCGATCATCGCCGGGATGACGACCTACCCCGGCCTCCCCGTACCCTCGATCCGGCCATTCCTCGCCCGTGGGGACAGCGGCGGGCGATACGCGCCAGGTGTCACCTTCGCGATGGACATCATCGAGTTCTGCGGCAACACCGGGACCTACCTCGACAGCCCGTTCCATCGCCACGAGACCGGCGTGGACCTCGCCGGCCTGCCACTCGAGCGACTCGTGGACCTGCCCACAGTCCGCGTTGACGTCACCGGCTCAGCGTCGCTCGCCGTGGACGCGGTTGCGCTCCTCCCGTACGACGTCCGTGGCCGCGCGGTCCTCGTCCACACGGGCTTCGACCGCCACTGGAGAACCGACGCGTACGGCCGGGACAACCCGTTCCTCACCGCTGCTGCGGCGGCGCACCTCGTCGGCGAGGGCGCGGCACTCGTCGGCATCGATTCGCTGAACATCGACTCGACGGCAGATCCGGCTCGACCCGCCCATTCGATCCTCCTCGGCGCGGGCATCCCGATCGTGGAGCACCTGACGAACCTGGGCGCGATCCCGGTGGACGGCGCCTGCTTCACCGCGCTGCCCGCTCCGGTCGTCGGCACCGGCACATTCCCGGTGCGCGCGGTCGCGTCCTTCCTGCGGTAGCGCGGGTCGGCGACTACCCGGCGTCGGTGGGCGAACCGCCCCGGCTTTAGCGGCGGGCGGCGGCGAGCGCCTCGAACGGGGCGAGCGACTCAGGATCCGCCAGAGAGTCCTTCGACGCGGCGACGTCCGGGTCCATGCCCAGGAGGATCCGCTTGACCGGGACCTCGAGCTTCTTCCCGGACAGCGTGCGCGGGATCGCGGGCACGGCATGCAGCCGATCCGGCACGTGCCTCGGTGACAGCTGGGCCCGAAGTGCCGTCCCGATACGCGCCCGGAGCGCGTCATCAAGCGCCGCGCCGTCGCGGACGACGACGAACAGGAGCAGCTCGCCCGCCCCGCCCTCGTCATCCTCGAGGTGGACCACGAGCGAGTCCGCGACCTCCGGGATCGCCTCCACGACCGCGTAGAACTCCGCGGTCCCGAGACGCACCCCGCCGCGGTTGAGCGTCGCGTCGCTGCGACCGCTGATCACGCACGAGCCGCGCTCGGTGATCGTCAGCCAGTCGCCGTGCCGCCACGTGCCCGGGAACGCGTCGAAGTACGCGGCACGCATCCGCGACCCGTCGGCGTCCCCCCAGAACGCGACGGGCATCGACGGCATCGGTGCCGTGATCACGAGCTCCCCCTGCTCGCCGACGAGCGACCGCCCATCAGGGGCGAACGCCTCCACGCGTGCGCCGAGCATCCGGCAGCTGATCTCGCCTGCCCACACGGGCACGAGCGGCGATGGCCCGAGGAACCCCGTGCACAGGTCCGTCCCGCCGCTCAGCGAGCCGACGGGCAGGGATGGCGAAACAGCGTCCGCGACCCACTGGAACCCTGCGGCCGGGAGCGGCGCTCCCGTGGACCCGATCCCGCGCAGCGCCGCGAGGTCGAGCTCGGTATCGGCGCCCGGCTCGAGGCCCACCGCGCGGCACGCCATGAGGAACGGTGCGCTCACGCCGAGGTACGTGACCCGCAAGTCCGACGCCAGGCGCCACAGGGTCGAGAGATCCGGCCACGCGGGGTTGCCGTCGAACAGGACGACGGTCGCCCCGACGACGAGCCCCGAAACGAGGTAGTTCCACATCATCCAGCCGGTGGTGGTGAACCAGCAGAACCGGTCGTCGGAGCCGAGATCCGTGTGGAGCCCGAGCGCCTTCGCGTGCTCCAGGAGGATCCCGCCGTGGCCGTGCACGATCGACTTCGGGAGCCCGGTGGTCCCCGACGAGAACAGGACGTACAGCGGGTGGTCGAACGGCACGGGCTCGAAGGCGAGCGGCCCGGCGTCCGCGAGCAGCGACGACCAGGCGATCGCGCCGGGCACCGCGTCGAGCGCGGCAGCCTCGTCGCGCAGGTAGGGCACGACGACCGTCTCGCGCAGCCCGGGGAGCGCGGCCCGGATCTCGGCGATCGCGGCGGCGCGGTCCATGTCCCGGTCTCCGTAGCGATAGCCGTCCACGGCCAGGAGCACGACGGGCTCGATCTGCGCGAGGCGGTCCACCACGGCCCGCACGCCGAACTCCGGGGCGCACGAGGACCAGATCGCCCCGAGCGACGCCGTCGCGAGGAAGCCGATCAGCGTCTCGGGGATCGTCGGCAGGAATGCCGCCACCCGGTCGCCGCGCCGCACGCCGAGGCGCTCGAGTCCCACCCGACAGCGCGCGACCGCGTCCCGGAGCTCGTCAGCGGTCAGCGCCGAGTCGCCCCGCGTCTGCGACCGCGCAAGGACCACCTCGTCGGTGCCCGCGCGGCCGGGCAGCGCCAGCGCGTGATCGGCATAGTTGAGGAGCGCCGTGGGGAACCAGCGGGCGCCGGGCATCCGCGCATCAGCGAGGGCCGGCCCGGGCGGCGTCCCGGATCGCACGCCGAGCCAGTCCCACACCGACTGCCAGAACGCGCCGGGCTCGTCCACGGACCACCGCCACGCGGCGTCGTAGTCCTCGAAGCGCAGCCCGTCCGCCTCGAGCTGGGCGAGATAGCGGCCCATGCGCGACAGCTCGCGCGCGTCGGCGGGCGGCGACCAGAGGACCTTGGGGCTCGGCACGCCGTCACGGTATCGCGTGACGTCCTCGACACGCAGGCGTGAAGGATATCCTTGACAATTGCCGTCGTGCCGGGGAACATGAAGGAGACCCTTCGCATTCAGGGAGCACGCACACGAGATGCCCGCCGAAGCGCGCCGCCACGTCACGGATGTCCGCGTCATGCGGGCGCTCGCCAACCCCGTCCGCTACCGGATCTTCGGCCACCTCATGGGCGCCGGGCCACAGACGGCGAGCGAGTGCGCACAGGTCGTCGGTGCGACGGCGTCGAATTGCAGCTACCACCTGCGCGAGCTCGCCCGCTACGGGCTGATCGAGCGCGTCGCGGAAGCGCCCGGGGATGCGCGCGAGCGGCCGTGGCGAACGACGGGGACGGGCTTCAGCTTTCACCCGTCCGAGACGGACCGCGACGATCCCGCGACCCGTCTCGTGAGCGGCCGGCTCGTCCATCTCGGCATCGACGACGACGCGGCGCTCGCCCACGCGTCCGCCGATGCCCACGACGATCTGCCCCGGCCATGGCGCGACGCAGAGGCGCTCAACAGCTATGGGATCCTCGTGTCCGCCGAGGAGCTGGTGGCGCTCGTCGCCCGGGTGGACGCGGTCGTGCGCCCGTTCATCGCGCTCACCCGCGAGGACGCTCCCCCGGACGCCTGCGCCGTCCACGTCACATTCCAGGCGTTCCGCCGCCCGGGTGGCGCATGACCCCCCGGAGGTCGCCGCTCCGTCGCCGCCCGTTCGCGCTCCTGTGGGCTGGCGGCCTCGTCAGCGACCTCGGCGACTGGATGCTGCTCATCGGGCTGCCCGTGTTCGTGTTCCAGCTCACGGGTTCCGCGCTCACGACCTCGACGGTGTTCGTCGCCGAGCTCATCCCTGCGCTTGTCGTGGGCCAGGTGGGCGGCGTGCTGGTGGATCGCTGGGATCGCCGACGGATCCTCGTTGTCGCGAGCCTGCTCCAGGCGCTGCTCCTCCTGCCGCTGCTCGCGGTCGACACCGTTGATCGCCTCTGGATCGTCTACCTCGTCGCGGCCGCGCAGTCGGGCCTCGCCCGGGTCTGCAGTCCGGCGACCGCGGCGCTCATCCCGGCGCTCGTCCCGCGCGACGAGCTCGCCCCCGCGAACGCGATGAACGCGGTGGGATCCAGCCTGTCGCGGCTCGTCGGGTCGCCGCTCGGTGGCCTCGCGGTGCAGCTGTTCGGCCTCGGCGGCATCGTCCTCGTGGACGCGGCGACGTTCGTCGTGGCAGCGCTGCTCGTCGCCGCCATCCGGATGCCGACGACGGCACGTACGGCCGAGGCACCCGCCGCCGAAGCGACTCCCGACCGTTCAACGGCCAACTCGGACGCCCCACCGCCTGCCCACCCGCACCTCGTCGCCGCCTGGCTCGACGGGCTGCGCACGATTGTCCGCACGCCACGGCTCGCCCCTGCGATCGGCATCGGCGCCGCGAGCCAGGTCGCGCAGGGCATGTTCGTCGTGCTGTTCGTCGTGTTCGTCCTCGACGTGCTCCGCGCGGACGGGACCGCGGTCGGGCTCATCCGCGGCGTCCAGGCGATCGGCGGCGTCGCTGCCGGTCTCGGTATCGGGATGCTTCACGGGCGGATCACCAACCAGGCGCTCGTCGGCTGGGGCTTCACCGCGTTCGGGATCATCGCGCTCGTGACCTGGAACCTGTCGGCGGTCACCGATGCCGTTCCCGTGTACGTGGCGTTGTTCGCGCTGGTCGGGGTCCCGGCGGTCGCCACAGGTGTGGGGCTCCAGTCGCTCGTCCAGTCGATCACACCGCCCACCCACCTCGGGCGGGTGTTCGCGACCTACGAGACTGGTGCAGGCGCGCTCCAGGCGGTGGGGGTCGTCATCGCCGGGGCGCTTGCCGACCGGCTTGGCGTGCTTCCGATCCTCGACGTCCAGGGGAGCATCTACGTGCTCTGCGGCCTCGCCGCCCTGGTGCTGCTGCGGGAGCCGGTACCGCAGCCCGCGACGCGACCGGCTTAAACGCCGAGGCGGCTCCCGACGGGGAGCCGCCTCGTTGCTGTCCCGGTGAAGGTGCCGGCGAACCGGCACTTCTGCCACGCTTCAGGATCATCTATCGCGTCGGCTGAACCGACTACCCTAACCCAACCTACCCATGATCCTGATGCTGGGGCAGCCTTGGCTGACTGACAGCACGGATATCGTAGCGGCCAGGTGCGGATTCGGGAAGGGTTTTATCCAGCGGTTGGATGAAAATCTCTTAACGTTTCCCGCGTCACGCTGCAGTCTCATGCATCGTCGCAGCGCGTCATTCATTGCGCGCGCATTGCAGCCGACGGTCAGTCCTCGAGGATCGTCACCGACTTCATCGCGACCGGTGCGTCCGGCAGGTCGCGCGAGTTGCGCGGCGCGCTGGCGATCTGGTCGACGATGTCGAGTCCCTTCGTCACCTGGCCGAAGATCGTGTAGTTCTTGGGCAGCCGCCCGGTCAGATCCTGGTGGCAGATGAAGAACTGCGACCCGTTGGTGTTGGGGCCCGAGTTCGCCATGGCGAGCGTCCCGCGCAGGTAGTCGCCGGGGAACGGCTCGTCCGCGAACTTGTAGCCCGGGCCGCCCGTGCCCACGGCGCCGGCGTTGAGCGAGTCCTTCTTGCCGTGCTCTCCATCGCCGCCCTGGATGACGAAACCCGGGATCACGCGGTGGAAGATCACGCCGTCGTAGAAGCCCTTCTTCGCCAGGTCGACGAAGTTCTGGGCGGCCTTCGGCGCGCCCTCGGTGAACAGGTCGGCCTCCATGTCGCCGAGCTCGGTGCTGATGATCGTGCGGGTCATGGGCTCTCTCCTCGATGGTTCGGTGACCACAGGTTACGGGGTGGCGACCGAGACCTTCGTCATTTCGACTGGATTGGTCGGGTTCTCGCCGTCCGCCGCGGCAGCGATCGCGTCAGCGACCTCCATCCCCGACGTCACGGTCCCGATGATCTGGTAGGTGTTGTACTTGGCGAGGTCGCCGCGCGCACCGTCGTCGAGGACGATGAAGAACTGCGAGCCGACGGAGTTGGGCTGCGAGGAGCGTGCCATCGCCACGGTGCCCCGGCCGTACAGCGTCGTCACCTGCTCGTCCTGGATGGTGTATGGCGGGCCGCCAGTGCCGACGAGGCCCGGGATCACGTTGGGGACGCGCCCGAACTGGCCATCCCCGCCCTGGATGACGAAGCCCGGGATGACGCGGTGGAAGACGACGCCGTCATACCAGCCGCAGGAGGCGAGGGCGACGAAGTTCGCGGTGGCGATCGGGGACAGGGAGCCCTTGATCTCGATGACGATCTTGCCCTTCGGGGTGTCGATCGTGACGCTGCGCACGTCGTTGGCCTTGAGGGCAGCGGGCTGGGTGGTCGGACAGCCGGGCGGATACGTCGGGCCCGGATGCGTCGGCTCGGGCGTGGCGGCGGCACTCGGGCCCGCGTTGATGGGCGGGATCGTGGGCAGCGCTCCGCCGCCCGTGCACCCCGCGAGCAGCGCCGGCACGGCGAGGGCGACGAGCGCCATCCCAACCGAGAGATGGGGACGGGTCATGCGGCGGCCTCCAGGGCACGGGGGAAGTCGATGGCACCGGAGAGGAGCGCCTCTCCGAGGATGACGCCGGCCACGCCGGCGTCGCGCAGGCGACGGACCCCATCGAGGTCCGTGGCGCCGCCTGCGACGAGGATGTCGGCGTCGTGGCGGCGGATGAGCGAGGCGAGGAGCTCGGGGCTGGGGGTAATGCCGCCATGGCTCAGCACGAGACGGCTGATGCCGTGACCCACGAGCTCGCCGACGAGCTGGTCCAGCGTGGGCGGCGCGGGTCGGCGCCACGGGAAGGCGGCGATCCGCTCGGGACGCGGGTCGAGGCCCACCGCGAGCCAGTCGCCGGCAACCGCGATGCACGCCCGGAGCACGTCGGGCCGCTCGATCATGGCGACCGACACGACCGCGCGCGTGGCGCCGGCGGCGAACGCAAGCCGGATGTGGTCCGCCTCCTCGAGCCCGCCAGCCACCTGGAGCGGCACGGCCACGCGTCCCGCGACGGCACCGACCACCTCGAGGTCCCCAGGATGCTGCTGCTTCGCGCCATCGAAGTCGACGAGGTGCATGATCCGCGCACCCTGGCCCACGAACTGTTCCGCGATGCGTTCCGGGCGGTCGGTCGGCGCGCCGATGCCCGCCGATGCACCCGGCCAGTAGACGACCCGCGAGCGGCCCTTCTCAACGTCGATCGCGGGGATCACGTCCATCCTCAGCCCTCGCCCCGCAGGACGCGTCGATGGAAGCTGATCGGCAGCGAGCCGGCCCGGAGCATGGTGTCGTGGAATGCGCCCAGCGAGAAGTCCGCACCCTGGCGGCGCTTCTCCTCCTCGCGCAGCCCCAGGATCAGGACCTTGCCCAGCAGGTAGCTCAGCTGGTAGCCGGGCGTGTACGTGTAGCGGCGGACCTCGGCGCGCGCGTTGGCCGTCTCGAAGCTCGTGTGCTCCACGAGGAAGTCCGTCGCCTCATCCGGTGTCAGCTCGCCGCGATGCATCCGCACGTCGAGGATGATCCGGCACGCACGCCAGACCGCGTCGGTGTACATCGCCATGCGGAAGGCGGGTCCATCGTCGAACCCCTCCTCGCGCATCATCTGCTCGCAGTACATGCCCCAGCCCTCGACGAACTCCGGGGCCTCGGTGAACATCCGGGTCAGGCTCGGGTGCGTCGCTGCGACCGCGAGCTGCAGGTGATGGCCCGGGTAGGCCTCGTGGATGCTCGTGTTCGAGATCGAGGCCCGGTAGTGCTCGCGCATGGCGTTCGGGTCATTGTCCACGGCCGGCGTGACGATGTAGATGCCGCGCTGGTCGGCGTCGAAGCGGGCAGGCGAGAAGTAGGCGGCGAACGGCATCACCGAGCGCAGGTACTCCGGGGTCTCGATGACCTCGATCAGCTCGCCGTCCGGGATGCACGCGATGCCGCGCTCGATGATGTGCGCCCGGGCACGGCGCATGACGTCGCGGTAGCCGTCGAGGGCCTCTCCGAACGTCGCCGGGTGGTCGCTCTTGAGCCGCTCGATCGCCGTGGCGAGGTCCGCATCCGGGTCAAGCTCGCGGGCCGCGTTGCGCCGGGCCTCGAGGTTCGCCGCCAGCTGGGCGTTGCCGATCTCGAGGATCGCATCCGCATCCAGGTCCCCGAACGCGCGGAGCCGGACGAGCTCGTCGTAGCGCTCCCCACCGAGCGCCCAGTCGTCGGTGGCGTGGGCGAGGCCGGCGGTCAGCCAGCCCGAGTACGCGTCCAGCGCGACGTTGGTCGTGTCGATGGCCCGGGTGAGGCGGGCAAGGTCCCGTTCCGGGAGGAGCGGCCCCGCGGCCGCCAGGACCTCCGCGAACAGGGACGGGAGATCCTTCGCGTACCGAGCCTCGACCTCCTGCCAGATCCTGACGGGGGCTCCGCTGGCACGGCTCTTCGAGGCCTCGATGAACGCCGGCGCCGCCTCGAGCCGGTCCGCGATCCGCGCCAGGCGCTCGGGCATCGGTGCCGCGCCGCGTGCGAACAGGAGGAACACCGAGTCACCGAGCTCGCCCGCCGCCGTCCCGGCGCGCTCCCAGCGCCGGACCACGTCGGTGTCGAACAGGTTCCGGCGAAGGTTGTGCACCTCGAGGTCGCGCTCGAAGCGCGCGCCGGCCGAGAGCCCCGCATCGTCGAGCGCCTCGACCGCAGCGAGATGGGCTCGATCGTCGGCGATCTCCTGGAGCACCGCATCCCGGCTGGCATCGGACAGTCGGTGGTCCTCCGTGTGGATCCCGAACATCGTCGCGAGCGGCGGGTTGTTCGTGAACACCCGACGCACGCGGCGCTCGACGAGGTCGTACAGCCGCTCATCGAGCGGTCCCGCGTCGGGCGTGGGCGCCGGTCGCGGCAGGTCGATACCCTCGAGTTGCTCCGTCATGGTGTCTCCGACGCCGCGGCAGGAGCGGGCGTCACTGGGGGGCCGTCGCGGCCCGGGGGGTGCTGGCTAGTCGCGCCCTGGACCGGTCATCGTCCGGCGCGGCTCGCGACGGGCTCACCGGCGGGGATCGCCGTGGCCGCCGTGTCGCGGAGCGTCCCGGCGACTGCCTCGATCACCCGATCGATATCGGCGGCGGTGATGCCATAGTGGGTCACCGCCCGGACCTGGCCGTGGGCGTACGAGACCATCGCGACGCCCCGTGCCTCCAGGTCGGCAAGGAACGCGGCACGGTCCCGGTCGACCCGGAACAGGACGAAGTTCGTGGCGATGCCGGCGGGGTCCAGGAGACCATCCTCCGCTCCGGCGATGCCCCCCGGCGAGCGGACGCCCTCGAGACCGGCGAGCCCCACCGCAAGGCGGCGCGCGTTCGCGTGATCCTCGGCCAGGCGCTCGATCATGCCGCCCTCGCCGTTCGGACCCTCGCCCAGCGCCAACAGGCCGGCCGCGGCGAGCACGCCGACCTGGCGCATGCCGCCCCCAACCAGCTTGCGGGCGCGGCGCGCGCGCGCGACGAATGGCGCGGACCCAACGACGACCGAGCCGATCGGCGCGGCCAGGCCCTTGGACAGGCAGAAGGTGACGGAGTCCGCAGGCGCGGCGGCCTCGGCGGGCGTGATGCCGAGGGCAACCGTGGCGTTGAAGAGCCGGGCGCCGTCGATGTGCAGCGGGACACCGCGCTCGTGGGCGATCCGCGCCACCTCGCGCACGTACTCCATTGGCAGCGGACGCCCGCCCGTGTGGGCGTGCGTGTTCTCGAGGATCACGAGACCGGTCGGCGGCTCATGGAGGTCGGTCGGGTCGCGCCATGCGTCGACGATGGCCGCCGGGTCCAGCGTGCCGTCGGGCCGCTCCAGCAGGGCCCGGATCGTCGCGCCGACGACGACGGCGTGCCCGCCTGCCTCGTCCATCACGGTGTGCGTGGAGGCGCCGGCGATGGCCTCGTGGCCGCGCGGGAGATGCGCCATGAGCGACACGAGGTTGCCCATCGTGCCGCTGGCGACGAACACTCCGGCGTCCTTGCCCAGCAGCTCTGCCGCGCGCGCCTCGAGTGCGTTGACGGTCGGGTCGTCGCCGAACACGTCGTCGCCGAGCTCGGCGACAGTCATCGCATGGCGCATGGCGTCCGTCGGGTGCGTGACGGTGTCGGAGCGGAGGTCGATGCTGGCCATGGCCGCCCGAGCATAGCGCGGGTTGCGACGACGGCCCGCGGACCACGGCCCGGCTGGCGGACCCGTCCCGGCGAGAGGCCACCCGCTGGCACCATCGGATGATCCCTGCTACGATCCGCCACCGGCCACGGACCCGTGGTGTAGCGGCCCAACATGCCAGCCTGTCACGCTGGAGATCGCCGGTTCGAATCCGGTCGGGTCCGCCATCTCTGTTCTCGATTCTCCCTACGCCCCGTCCGCCCGCCCGGACGGGGCGTTCTCCTGTCCGGCGCCGGATCGTCGTGACGGCACCAGCGACATCACCCGGGGTATCGTGCCCGGCGTGAGCGTCCGCGGTACCGGCTACTCCCCGCGCCAGGCCCAGCCGTCGAGGCCCGGGCGCGGCCCCCGCTGGCTGGTGCCGATTGCCGCGATCGTCCTCGCCGGTGGCGTCGTCGTCGCGTTCGCGGGCGGCATGTTGGGCGGCTCACTCCCGGACCCATCCCCGATTCCCGGGATCCCCGGGCCCTCGCGGACGCCCGGCTCGCAGCCCACCCAGACGGCCGCGGCGGTCGACCCGGGCGAGTCCGGCGCCCCATCGGCTGCACCGCCGACCGCGACGCCGCTCCCCGTCGCCACGACGGAGCAGGACGTGGCGATCGTGCCGGTGACGAACTTCCGGTCCGGCCGGACCGGGGTCAGGCCCGCCGACGTCAGGGCGCTCCCCGGTGGCGATGGGACTTACAGCGCGTTGGTCCTCGTGCAGGCCGACGCCGACGCGATCCTCGCCGCGCTGGGCACGGACCGGGCAGCCTTCGGGACGGACCTCGTGGTCGTGGACGATGCCGATGCGCTCGCGGCGAACCTTGCCAGGAACCGGACCCGCCTCGGGTTCCTGCGGGCAGACCAGGTCGGCGCGTCGGTCCGTGCGCTCGAGTGGGCATCGAAGGCGCTGTTCGGCGTGGATCACGTCAGGTCGCTCGCGGACTGGCCGCTGACGGCACGCCTCCAGGCACCCGACGCCGTGCCCGGGTACGACCCGAAGACCGCCTGGACGCTGGTCGCCGGCGGCGACATCCTCCTCGACCGCGGCGTGGCGCTCGCCATCAAGGCCAAGGGCGTGAACTTCCCGTTCGATGGCGGGACCGTGGACATCACCGGGATCTGCAAGGACTGCTCACCGTTCGGCTGGGACCTCCCGTACACCCAGCGCACGGGCAACAAGGGCTCCGTGCGGGACCTCGTGAAGGGGGCTGACCTCGCTCTCGCGAACTTCGAGAACCCCGCGCCTGACACATTCCGCTTCCACAGCAGGGGCACGGTCTTCTCGGCCAACCCGGGATACATCAAGGGCCTCCGCAACGCCGGCATCGACTGGGTCTCGCTCGCCAACAACCACATCGGCGACGCCGGGCGCAAGGGCATCCTCCAGACGATGGCCAACATGGACGAGGCGGGGATCGCCCATTCGGGCGTGGGCAGGAACATCGTCGATGCGCACAAGGCGGCGCTGCTCAAGGTGGGCGATGTGATGGTCGGGCTGCTGGGCTACGACACGATCGCCGGGTATTACCAGGCCGGGACGACCACACCGGGCTCGGCGCGCCTCACGGTGAAGGCGCTCAAGGCCGACATCAAGGCTGCGCGCAAGGCGGGCGCCGACCTCGTCATCGTCTTCCCCCATTGGGGCGTGGAGTACCGGTCCACGCCGTTCGCGGGCCAGCAGCGCCTCGCGCGCGCGGCGATCGACGCCGGTGCCGACATGGTCATCGGCAACCACGCCCACTGGGCGGGCGCGATGGAGGTCTGGAAGGACAAGCCGATCTGGTATGCCCTCGGGAACTTCGTGTTCGACCAGACGTGGTCGATCCCGACGATGGAGGGGATCACGCTCGAGCTGACGTTCAACGGCACGAAACTCGTCCAGGCCAAGCTGCATCCGCACCTGATCATGGACAAGGCCCAGCCAAACTTCCTGGACCCGCTAGGCGACGGCAGGACGGTCCTGTCGCAGATCTTCCGGGCGTCGAAGGGCCTGCTCAGCTGGTAACGGGCCCGCTCAGCCGATAACGGGCATGCTCAGCCGGTTGCGGGTTGCCCGTGCGCGGTGTGCGCCGATCCCCAGCCGTACGCGCCGGGCTGCGCCTCGACGAGGCCCTCGAACAGGTCCGTCTCCTGGTCCGGCGCGGCGATCCGCGTCTCGCGGCGAACGAATGCCTCGCGGTTCCAGAAGTCGGCCCACGCCGCCTTGCCGAACCGGACGAACGGGTTGGCGTCGCTGATCTGGGTCACGTGCGCCTTGATCGCGCCCCAACGCTCGTCCAGGACGTCCGAGACATCGACCCAGGCGGTGATCGTCTCGTCGGGCACGAGCATCTTCGCCATCCGCGCCTGGAACTCCTCGAGCTGCTCGGACGTTGCGTCCTCCGGCGCTGACCAGAACGACCGCTCGCCGGCCGCCTCCATTGCACTCGCCATCGCGGTCCGGACCGAGGCCGGGATCGCCTGCTCGTAGATCTTGGCCGGGGACCACGGCGCAAGGCCGCCCTCATCGATCGCGGCGCCGGTCCCGCCGTGTTCGGGCGCCAGCTGCTCCGGGTACCACGACGCGTCGCCGGCCCGCGCGAACGCGCCAACCGCCACGAGGTGCGTCCGGATGTGGTCGGGGTGGCCATAGCCGCCGAAGTCGTTGTAGGTCGTCATCACGTCCGGCTTGAACGTCCGGACGAGGAACACCAGCCGGCCGATGGCCTCGTCGAGATCCGCCTGCCAGAAGCACCGTGCGTCGCGGTTGCCGGACCGGCCCATCATGTCCGAGTCGCGGTAGCCGAGGTTCTCCCACTCCGTCACGCCGAGGGCGTGCATCGCGTTCTCGAGCTCCACCATCCGCAGCTCGCCGAGGCGCCGGTGGTTCTGGGGCGTGTCCATGTCCGGGACGACGATCTCGCCCATCTCGCCGCGCGTGCACGTGACGAGGACGACGCGGTGGCCGGCCTTGACGGCGCGCGCCATGGTGCCGCCAGTCCCGATCGTTTCGTCGTCGGGGTGGGCATGGACGGTCATGAGGGTGGGGCGGTGGGCGGTCGGGGACGGATCGGTCATGCACGGATGCTAGCGCCCCGGGTGCCTCAGGGCTCGTGTGACGCAGCCATGCGTCAGGTCAGGGTTCTCGACGCAGGGATCGATCAGCGAGGTCTCTGCTGGCGTTTCGACCTCCGAGTGCGCGCCAGTCCGTTGACGCACGCGCGAGTCATGAGCGGTGGCCGCGGTAGCCGAGGGGCCAGGGCTGCCACGTTGGCCATGGTCGCGCTGGTGAGCCTGCTTGGCGTCTGCGACTTGCACCCGATAAGGCGGCGGTGAGCTCGTCGCGGTACACATGGGCATGGCCGCGCCGCTCGACCTCCGCTCCCGGACCATCGGGCCCGCGCTGGCGGATCTCGTGCGTGATGCTCGCCGACTCATCGGCTGGTCGCAGCGGGAGCTCGCCGCGCGCGCGGAGACCTCGCAGACGATGATCTGGCGGATCGAGACCGGGCATGCGGAGCACCTCGACGTCGCCGTCATCGAACGCATCCTCGCGGCGCTCGGCATGCGGCCGCGCCTCGAGGTGCAGGCCCGACACCTCGAGGACCGTCGCCGGCAACAGGACCTCGTGCACGCCATCCTCAATCCGTACGTTGACCGCCGTCTTCGGCGAGATCGCTGGCTGACCAGGTCCGAGGCCCAGGTTGGGGAGCCGGACCCACGAGGCTGGATCGACACGCTGGCCTTCCGGCCGGCGGATCGCGCGCTCCTCGTCGAGGAGACGAAGACCGACATCCCCGATATGGGCGGCCTCCAGCGGCAACTGTCCTTCTACGAACGGGCTGCGTGGGCCGCCGCGCAACGGCTCGGATGGCGGCCGCGGACCGTGCACGTGCTCGTCGTCTGCCTGGACACCGGGGCGCTGCGGGCGCGACTCGCAGACAACCGCGAGGGGCTCTCGATCGCCTTTCCCGGGTTGGTCGACGACGCTCTCGCGTGGCTCTCGGACCCGCAGCGGACGGCGCCGCAGGGATGGACGATTGCGTTGGCGGACCCGGCATCGCGATCGGCCCGCTGGCTGCGTGCAGCGCGACGTGTGAGCCGGGTGCCTGCCCCGTATGCCGACTACGCAGACGCGGCGCGTGCCCTCGTGCTGCGCGGCGCCCGGCGACGGGCAGGCTGAAGCGGTGCAGCGACGCGGCCCACGCGAGCCGGTGCGGGACGCGACGCGGCCCACGCGAGCCGGGCCGGGACGCGACGCGGCCCACGCGAGCCGGTGCGGCCATGCGAGCCGATCCCGACGCGGCCCACGCGAGCCGTGACCCGACGCGGCTATGAGTCACCGGTGCGCCCTTTTTGCACGAACTGCGGACCGAACAGGCGGTTCTGCGATCGAGATGCGCTCAAATGGCGCGGGACTGACGCACAGGTGAGTCAGGAGCATGGACGCATCGGCAAGACCGTCGGCGAGCGTGGGGGCTGCGACGGGCGCGCTGCGCGGAGGCGACCAGACGACGGGGCCCGTGACGCTGATGTGAGTCACTGCGGCCATGCTCGAGCGCGGGTTGCGGTCCGGAACTGCCACTTCGCTGTTCGACGCGTGCTCCCCGTGCCCCACCGCGACGCTGGGGTGAGTCAACGACGCGGTCGCGCCGCTACCCTTCGACCCAAGCTGCGCCAGCTCTTGGGCACGAACCGCCTGACGCTCCCGACCGAGGAGGAGGCGAAAGCCGAGACGGGATATGTCCGCGGCGCGATCACCCCGTTCGGCGCACGTCGATCGTGGCCGGTCATCGCCGACGCCTCGATCGTGGGCCTGGACGTCATCGCGATCGGTGGGGGCGCCCGCGGCGTCAACGTCCACCTCTCGCCCGCGGACCTCGTCGCCGCGACGAACGCGCAGGTCGTCGACATCACGGTCCCGGAACCCGCGCCCGAGGACCCGCCCGCGGGCTGAATCGGCGGGCCGGACCCGCCCGAGGATCCGCGCCCGAGGATCCGCCCGTCGACCCGCCCCCGGGCTGAACCCGCGCTTGCGCTCGGCTGCCGCACGGCGGACGATCGAGCGACCGTCACGCTGCCTTGGAGGGGCGATGCCGCTGGAACGCACAGGCTGGCTCACGGACCAGCGCGTCGCGATGGAGCGGCCCGAGGACATCGAGCTCGTGTTCGATGCCCTTCGGCGAGTGCCCAGCCGGGGTTTCTTCACCCAGGACCGCGCGCAGCGTGAGCTGGCCGAGGAGGTTGGGTATCAGCTCCTCGTGCATCCGGGCTGGGTGACCCCGCACGTGGATGCCCTGGTGCGCGAAGGCGTGGCGGCGGCGATGACCTTCGACTGGCTGTGCCTGCTCATGGAGCATGCGTCGGCGACGCTGATCGCGGAGGTTGTCGATCGGGCGAGGGCGGACGACAAGGACACCGCCGCCACGCTGCTCCTCCTCGCGGCGCGGACCCCTGACGCGATGGCCGTTGTCGCTGACCTGGCCCGATCCCGAGAGCTCGTCCGCGATGACTGTCGCTCCTTTGGCGTCGACGTGCCCACCGTTGGGCAAGCAGAACCACGCTTTGCGATCGAACGACGTGCGATCCGATTCCACGACGGGACGCCCGTCGCCGGAGCGCCGCACGCTGCTGGGCTGCCCCTCTCGGACGTTGTCGCGCCGGGCGAGGATCGGATCACGTTCCACTTTCGTCGTGACCGGTGTGGACCTCGATGGGGATCGGTCGCTCGACGAGCTCGACGACCTGCTCGACGACGCCGCTGTCCTGCAGCACCCGAGCGGCGAGGTCGAGCTGCTGGCGTTCGATGATCGGCTGACGTACGCGAACCAGCACCCACTCCTCACGCCGGGGGTGATCGGCGTCCTTGGCGGGCCGCCGATGGGCCTTGCGTACGCGCCGACATGTCCTGGCTGCGGTCGCCTGATGTTCCATGCTGGCTACTGCGAGGCGCGCCCGCGCGAGTATGGCGATGGTTCCGGTCGCTGTTCCTGTGCGAACGTTGCGTCATCTCGGCCACGCTCGCGACCCTCTGGAACTGACGCCTCCCGGTGCGCAAGCCGCGCAGGGTCCCGGGTGGTGCGTCCGAGAACCCCCGGACGGACGCGAGACTTCCCCAGGCCATCAGCGCGGCTCGAGCACCACCACCGGGAGCGCCCGCGTCGCCCGCGTCGCGTAGTCGGCGAACTGCGGGGAGGCCGCGACGAACCGGGGCCAGATCCGGACCGCCTCGGGATCGCTCGCCCGCCGCGCCCGGACGGGCTGCCGCGTCGCCCGACCCGCACTGCCCGGCACCTCCACCGCCGCGTCGGGCGTGGCCTGGAGGTTGTGCCACCACTGCGGATCGGCGGCATCGCCGGCGTTCGAGGCGATCACGGCCAGGTTCGCGCCGTCGGTCACGTAGTTCAGGCCGTTCCGGCGCTCCAGCCCGCTGCGCCGGCCGCGCGTGACCAGGAAGAGGGTGCCGACGCCGTCCCCCGCGGCGCGGATGCCGAGTCGCCCACCAGAGACCCGGAACAGCAGCTTGTGGACGGCCCAGCCGATCTTGAACATGGCGCGACGAGGAGTCATGACCCGAGGATAGGCGCTCCGGACCGCTACCATCGGCCGATGCCCCAGATCGGTGGCGAGCCCACCAGCCTTCCGCCGCGCGAGCCATCGTCGGGCCCGCTGGCCGGCCTCCGCGTCGTCGACTGCTCGACGGTCCTCGCGGGTCCGTATTGCACGATGCTCCTTGCGGATCTCGGTGCGGACGTCGTGAAGGTGGAGCCGCCCGAGGGCGATGCGACGCGCGGCTGGGGCCCGCCCTGGGTGGGCGACGAGGCCGCCGGGACCCGAACCGCGGCCTACTTCCTCTCGGTCAATCGCAACAAGCGCTCGATCCGCCTCGACCTCAAGCAGGAGGCCGGACGTGAGGTGCTCCGACGGCTGCTCCGCGCGGGCGACGTCCTCGTGGAGAACTTCCGAGTCGGCGGGCTCGCGCGCCTGGGCTTCGGGGACCCGGAGCTCGAGGCGCTCAACCCCGGCCTCATCCACCTCGCGATCAGCGGGTTCGGGCCAGACGGACCGGACGCGCACAAGCCGGGCTACGACTTCGTGGTCCAGGCGATGGGCGGGCTGATGTCGATCACCGGCGCCGCGGACGAAGATGGCGGACGCGCGACGAAGGTGGGTGTGGCGATCAGTGACGTCGTGACCGGCCTGTTCGGGACGGTCTCGATCCTCGCCGGCCTCGTGGCACGGGAGGGCACGATACGTACGGCGCGGACGGGCGCGGGCCAGCGGATCGACGTGAGCCTCCTCGAGAGCACCCTCGCCATCCTCGTGAACCAGGCCCAGAACGCGTTCGTGGGCGGCGTCGCACCGGGTCGCCTGGGCAACGCCCACCCGAACCTCGTCCCGTACGAGACGTTCCGGACGGCGGACGGCGAGCTGGCGGTGGCCGTCGGGTCCGAGCGGCAGTGGCCGCGCCTGTGCGCCGCCCTCGGGCGTCCGGCGCTCGCGACCGATCCCCGCTTCGCCACGAACGGCGGCCGCGTGGAGCATCGCGCGGCGCTTCGGCCGCTCCTCGCGGAGCGCTTCGAGACCCGCTCGACCGCCGCCTGGATCCCGGTCCTCGACACCGCCGGGATCCCGTGCGCGCCGATCAACGACATCGTCGCCGCCTTCGCGACGCCACAGGCCCAGGCCCGCTCGATGGTCGTGGAGGTGGAGCATCCGGCCCTGGGTGCGGTCCGCCAGGTGGGCATCCCGTTCCGGCTGGCCGCAACGCCCGCGTCGATCCGCACCGCCCCGCCCCTCCTCGGCGAGCACACGAACGAGGTGCTCGCCGAGCTCCGCTACACCGACGACGAGATCGTCGCCCTCGCGGCCGGCGGGGTCACCTGACGGCTCGTGGCACGGACGCCCTGCGCCGCTGACGGACGCCCTGCGCCGCTCGCCGACGTCCGGGAATCGGGAAGCCGGCGACCGTTCGGGGAAACGATCGCCGGCGGGCGAAAAGCGATGGGACGCTGACCCGTCAGGCCGGAGGGGGCCCGGTCCCGACGGATGCCGTCAGGGTTGCGCGATCAGTTGCTCGGGTCGCCATCGCCGGCGGTGAAGATCCCGATCGCGCCGTGGGTGACGAAGTTGAAGGCGTGGGTCACGAAGGGGTACATCCCGTCCTCGGTGGGCGTGAACTCGATGATCGCCGCCTGGGCCGGGGAGAGGTCCACGGCCTGTGCGCCCCAGCCGCCATCGTTGCCTCGCAGGAGGTGGACGCCCTCTTTCGTGACCTGGTCGAAGATCGTCCCGACGACGTGGAACGAGCTGTCGGTGTTCGGCCCGGCGTCGAGGACGAAGACGCGCGTCCGGCCACCGGTCTTCACGGCCAGCGGGTGCTCCTTGTACTGGTTGGCGACCCCGTTGAAGACGACGAAGTCCGGGGCCGGGTTCGTCTGGTTGGCCTTCTCGTAGCTCGCGGGGGCGCCCTGCGCGCCGAGGTACCACTCGCTCTGGACGAACGCGAACTCGTTGTCGACCTTCGGCAGGCCGCCCTTGGGCTCCACGATGACCATCCCGAACATGCCGTTTGCGATGTGGTGGAGGGTCGGCGCAGTCCCGCAGTGGTACATCCACACGCCGGCATAGTCCGCGGTGAAGGTGTACGTGAAGGTCGCACCCGGCTTGATCTCCACCATCTGGTGGTTCATCGCCGTCTGGCTCGCATGGAAGTCGATCGAGTGGCTCATCTGGCCCTGGTTCGTCAGGTGGACGTTGACCGTGTCGCCCAGGTGGACGCGGATCGTGGGCCCGGGTACCTGGCCGCCGAACGTCCAGGCGTGGACCACGAAGCCTGTGGCCACCGTGATGTCCTTCTCGATGATCGGCATGTCGATGTCGTGGACCGTGCCTTCGAGCACCGCCGGAGCGACAGGGTCGAAGACCGTATACGCGGGGGCGTTCGGGTCCGCGACGGGCGCGGCCGCGGCCGGCGCCTGGCTGGCCCCGGCGTCCGTGCCCATGCTCGGCATCGCCGTCGTTCCGACGGTGACGGCGCCCTTCATGCCCGCGTCAGCGTGGCCCGGGATCGAACACAGGAACGTGAGCCCGCCCGCAGGGATCGTGACGGATGCCTTCGCGGCCTGGCCCGCATCGGCAGACAACTTGGTGCCGTCTGCGAAGGTGAGGTCGTGCAGCGTGCTTCCGGTGTTCTTGAAGGTGACCTCGTACGCCCCCGCGGCAGGGACGCTGAGCTGCGCGGGCTTGAAGCCGAGGTCGAAGGCGTCGATCTCAAAGGTGCCGGGCGTCGTCGCGACAACGGTCTCGCCGGTGGCGGGGGAGGCGGCGGGCTGGGCCGCGGCCGTGCCCGCTGGCCCGAAGGTCCAGCTCGGTGCGGCCGCGCCGCTGCAGGCCGCCGTTGCGAGGGCGATGAGCGCTGTTGCGGCGATGAGGCGTCGGGTGCGGTCCATGTCGTCCCTTTCTCGGTTGATCCGGAATTCCCCGTCCGGGCCACCGGCGCGTGCCGGCCCTGTAACTATTACTAAGTTAGTATACGTTTGCGCAGATGACAACGGACCCGAAACCCATGGGCCGCCCGGCCCCTTCACCGGACGGCCAGTCGGCACGGCCTGCGCTCGTGGATCTCGGCGGCGCGCCGCCCTTTCGGCCTGGCCCGCGCCGCGCCGATGACCGGCGGGTAGCCGTCGCCTCCGTGACCCTGGCCGCCGGGTTCGTCGTGCTCGCAGCCGTCGCCGCGGCTGCACGGCCGCTCCTCGGGCCTGCCGTGTCGCCCTGGCTGCCGCTCCACCTGGCGCTCGCCGGGGGCGCGAGCACGGCGATCGCGGGCGTGATGCCGTTCTTCGTCGCGGCGCTGACCGCCGGGCACCCCGCCGGCGTGCGGGTTCGGGTGGCGGCGGTCGGGCTGACCGCGGCGGGTGCGCTGCTCGTTGCGGCGCGCGGGCTACTGCCGGTGGCGCCCTGGGCGTCGGCGGTCCCGGTCGTGGGCGGGCTGGTGTACCTCGCGGGGATCGGGGCCACCGCACTCGCGCTCCGCGCCTCGGGGCGGCGCGGCTTGATGGTCCGCCGGCCGATCGTCACCCTCGGCTACTCCTGGGCCCTCGTGAACGTGGCCATCGGCGCGACGCTGGGGACGCTGGCGGTCGCGGGCTGGCTGCCGCTCCTCGAGCGCTGGGCCCAGCTCCGGCCGGCGCACTCCTGGACGAACCTCGTGGGTTTCGTGTCTGTCGTCATCGTCGCGACGCTGCTCCACTTCCTGCCGACCGTGCTGGGCGGACGGATCGTGCCGCGCCGGTCGGCAATCCTCGCGGTCCTCGCGATCGCCATGGGCTCGCCGGTGGTGGTCACGGGCCTCGCGTTCGGATGGGGCGCGGTCGCGGGGGACGGTGCGGTGCTGACGCTCATCGGCGCGGGCGCACTGGCCCTCGAGGCGGCGCGGGACGTGCGCGGCCGGGGCCGCTGGACGACCGATCCGGGCTGGCATCTCGTCGCCGAGGTGGGCCTGCTCGCGGGGGTCGCGTGGTTCGTGGCGGGCATCGCCCTCGCGTCGGTGCGCGTGATCGGCTTCGGTATCGGCGCGTCGTGGGCGCCCGATGCCTGGTCGACGCCCCTCGTCGGCGCGCCGCTTGCGGCCGGGTGGGTCGTGCAGGTGCTGCTGGCCTCGTGGACGCACCTGCTGCCGTCGATCGGCCCTGGCGACCCGCCGGCCCACGCCCGCCAGCGCGCGATCCTCGGTCGCGCGGCCGCGGCGCGGATGCTCGCGCTCAACGCGGGTGTCGCACTGCTCGCGATCGGCTGGCCGCTTGGTCTCGCGCCGGCCGCGGGGGTTGGCCTCGGGCTCGTCGCCGTGACGGTCGTGTCGAGCGCATGGCTGGCCGTCATCGCCATCCGGGATCGCTGAGGGTCAGACGGCGGGCGCGATCTCCAGCGCTGCCGCCGTCGCCGGTGCGGCGAGCTCCGCGAGGGTCGAGCGGGCCAGCGTCCCCAGCATCGCCTCCTGGCCCCTGAAGAAGACCTCGTGTACGTCGCACGTCCCGTCCAGGCCACACGGGCCGCCGCGCAGCACGCACACCTGGCGGCGGCTGTCGCCTTCAACCGCCTCGATCACGTCGAGCAGGCTGATCGCCTCGGGCGCCTTCGCCAGGCGGTAGCCGCCGGCTCGACCGGCCGCGGCCTCGACCAGGCCCGCGCGCTGGAGGTCACCCAGGACCTGGGGCAGGAAGTGGACCGGGATGACCATCGCATCGGCGATCCGGCGCGCGGACAGCAGGCCGTTGCCCGAGCCACGGGCAAGAGCGAGCATCGCCCGCACGGCGTAGTCGCCGCGCTTGGTGAGTTCGAGGCGCATCGCCGCGAGTATGCGTCCGACTCGCACGTCGTGCGGCCGCCGCTCCCTTCCCATCGGTGCCGCATCGAGGCCCAACCAGAACGCGCGGCGCACCGGTCGACGACGACACCGAGCGGTCGCGCGCGCCCCACCCGGTAGACTGCGGGCATGCCCCGCTTCACGTACGGCGGTCAGGCGCTCATCGAAGGCGTCATGATGCGCGGCCGCGATGCCGTCGCCGTTGCCCTTCGCCACCCCGACGGCCGGATCGTGTTCGCCACCGAGCAGCTCGAGTCCGGGTTCCGCGGCAGGCGTGCGGCGCGCTGGCCGTTCGTGCGTGGGCTCGTCGTCCTGTACGAGACGCTCGTCGTCGGCACCCGATGGCTGGTCCGCAGCGCCGGGCTCCAGGCGGAGGACGAGGGCGTCGAGATCGGCAAGGGCGGCGTGGCGCTCATGCTGGGCATCACGGCGGTCCTGGGCATCGGCCTGTTCTTCCTCCTGCCGCTGTTCGTGGCGACCTTCACGGCGGGCAACATCGAGAACGGCCTCGCCCAGCATCTGGTCGAGGGCCTGGTGCGCGTCATCATCTTCATCGGGTACCTCGCGCTGATCAGCCGCACGCCGGACATCGCGCGCGTGTTCCAGTACCACGGCGCGGAGCACATGACGATCCACGCGCTCGAGGCGGACAAGCCGCTGGTGCCGGACGAGGTGCGCAAGTTCCCGACCGCCCACCCGCGCTGCGGCACCGAGTTCCTCGTGGTCGTGATCCTGCTCTCGATCCTCGCCTTCAGCCTCGTCGGCCGCCAGAACCCGATCGTGATGGTCGGCTCGCGGATCCTGCTCATCCCGGTCATTGCGGCCGTGGGCTACGAGCTCCTGCGCCTGGGCGCCCGCCACCGCTCGAACCCGATCGTGAGGGTCGTCATGTGGCCGGGGATCCTCGTCCAGATGATCACGACCAAGCAGCCCACGGACGACATGATCGAGGTCGCGATCGTCGCCATGGAGGAGACCCTCCGCGCGGACGGCGAAGCGATCCCGCCCGGCGGCCTGAACCTCGCCCGCGACCCGATGCCGGAGCCCGGCGAGACCGCCGCTGCCGTCCGCGCGATGGCAGATGCGGACGGGGCCTCGGCGACGCAGGCTGCGGCGGCACAGGATGCCGGGGCGCAGGCCGCGGCGCCCGTCTCGGTCGACCCGCCGCTCCCCGGCTGACCGGTCGCGGACGGAGCACCCATGGCAGACACCGGCCTCGACGCGAAGCTCGCAGACCTCGCTCGTCAGTACGACGAGGTGGGCCGCCAGCTGGGCACCCCGGAGATCCTGTCCGACCCCAACCAGTTGCGACGCCTTGGCCGCGAGCTCTCCCGCCTCGAGCCTGTCGTCGAGGCGTATCGCGAGCTCGAGGAGATCCGCGCCCAGCTCGAGGGGGCGCGCCAGATGCGCGACCACGAGTCGGACGACGACATGAAGGCGATGGCGCGCGACGAGATCGGGCAGCTCGAGCATCGCGAGACGGAGCTGATCGAGAACCTCAAGGTCTCGCTCCTGCCACGCGACCCGAACGACGACCGCAACGTGATCGTCGAGATCCGGGCGGGCGCCGGCGGCGAGGAGGCCGCGCTGTTCGCCGCGGAGCTCCTGCGCATGTACAGCCGCTATGCCCTCGAGCACAAGTTCCAGACCGAGCTCATGACCCTCAACGAGACCGGCATCGGCGGGATCAAGGAGGCGATCCTCGGGGTCGCGGGCGACGGCGCCTACAGCCGCCTCAAGTTCGAGGGCGGTGTCCACCGCGTCCAGCGCGTGCCGTCGACGGAGTCCAGCGGCCGGATCCACACGAGCACGGCGACGGTGATCGTGATGCCCCAGGCGGACGAGCTCGAGGTGTCGATCGACGAGGAGCGCGACCTGCGGATCGAGGTCAAACGCAGCTCCGGGCCCGGCGGCCAGTCGGTCAACACCACCGACTCGGCCGTCCGCATCACCCACCTCCCGTCCGGGCTCGTGGTCGAGATCCAGGACGAGAAGAGCCAGCACAAGAACAAGGCCAAGGCGATGGCCGTCCTGCGTTCCCGGCTCTACGACCTGGAGCTCTCGAAGCAGCGCGAGCGCGACTCCGCCACCCGGAAGACGATGGTCCAGGCGGGCGACCGATCGGAGAAGATCCGGACATACAACTTTCCGGACAACCGGGTCACGGACCACCGGATCGGCGCCACGATCCACAACGTGCCCGGCGTCCTCGAAGGCCAGCTCGATCCGCTCATCGACGCGCTCGTGATGGCGGACCAGGCCGATCGCCTTCGGCACCTCACGGAGACCGACGATGGCCCTGCGGCCGGCGCCCCCGTCAAGTCCTGAGGCGACCCGCTTCCTCGAGCCCGTCGTGCGCCCGATCGTCAAGGCCACCGACCTCGGCTCGGTGCAGGTCCTCAAGCAGGGCAACCTGTTCCTGCTGACCGACCCCTTCGGGGACGTCCACCCGGACACGCGGGGCCTTGGCCTGTACGAGGGCGATACGCGACGCCTCTCGTGCTCGATCCTCCGGATCAATGGCGAGCGACCCGTGCTGCTCCAGGCCTCAGCGGGCGGCAACTACCACGGCACGATCCACCTCACCAACCCGCGCATCGAGCGCAACCTCGCTGACAAGGTCCGTCCCGAGGACGCGCTTGCGTCCCAGAAGCTGGGGATCGGGCGCCACCGGCTGCTCACGGGCACGGTGCTCGAGGAGCGGGTCACGATCGTCAACTACGCCGAGGAGCCCCACGAGGTGGAGCTGGAGCTGGAGCTCGCGGCGGACGCGGCCGACATCTTCGAGGTCCGTGGCTGGGTGCGTCCGGAGCGCGGCCGCCAGCTCCCCATCGCCACTCAGCCGGACCGGGTCACGTTCCGCTACGACGGCCTTGACGGCATCCGCATGGGCACCCACCTTGCCTTCAGCGAGCCGGCGGCAGAGTCGGGCCCGGTGGCCCCGGACGTCGCGGGCTCCGCGAACGCAGGCTGGGTCCGCCTGCTCTGGCGGTGGACGCTCGCGACCGGCGAATCGCGAGACCTCTCGTGGACCGCCTGGACGAGCGAGCGCCCACGTAGCCACACCAAGCGCGACGGCACGGGGGAGCCCGACGCCATCCTGTTCCCGCAGGCGCCAGCGGTGGATCGCGACATGATCGCGGCGTCGTACCTCGCGTGGAACCGCGGGATCACGGAGATCCGGACCGACAACGAGCTGTTCAACCTCGCGATCACCCGTTCTGCGGGGGACCTGCGGCTGCTCATCAACGAGGGGCCCGGCCCGAACGAGCGGTATGTCGCCGCAGGGGTGCCGTGGTTCACGACGCTGTTCGGACGGGATTCGCTGATCACCTCGTTCCAGGCGCTCGCGGTGCGGCCGCAGCTGGCGATCGAGACGCTAGAGGTCCTGGCCGCGCTCCAGGCGACCGAGGACGACCCGGAGCGCGACGCCGAGCCCGGCAAGATCCTCCACGAGCTGCGGACCGGCGAGATGGCGCGCACGCACGAGACGCCGCACCGGCCGTATTACGGCACCGTGGATGCGACCCCGCTGTGGCTGATCCTCTTCGGCGCGACGTTCGACTGGACGGGGGACCGCGCGCTCGTCGACCGCCTGTGGCCGAACGCGCTGCGCGCGCTCGAATGGATCGACCGCTACGGCGACCGCGACGGCGACGGGTTCGTCGAGTACGAGCGCCGGTCGGCGGGTGGCCTCCTCAACCAGGGCTGGAAGGACTCCTCGGACGGGATCCGGGACCGCCAGGGGCGGCTCGCAACGACGCCAATCGCCCTTGCCGAGGTCCAGGGCTACGTGTTCGATGCGAAGCGCCGGATGGCGTCCCTCGCCCGGGTCCGCGGCGAGGACGACCTGGCCCGCCGGCTCGATGCCGAGGCGGAGACCCTTCGCGCACGGTTCGAGGAGGCGTTCTGGTCCGAGGAGCAGGGCTTCTACGCCATGGCCCTCGACGGCAAGAAGCGGCGCGCCGACGCGATCGGGTCCAACGCCGGCCACTGCCTGTGGAGCGGGATCGTGTCGCCGGAGCGTGCGCGGCGCACCGTCGAGCGGATGATGGCGCCCGACATGTTCACGGGCTGGGGGGTCCGGACGTACGCCGCGGGCCAGGCGGGCTACAACCCGATCGGCTATCACACGGGCTCCGTCTGGCCGCACGACGTCTCGCTGATCGCCGCCGGCTTCAAGCGCTATGGCTTCCACGAAGAGGCGAACCGGCTCGTCGGCCGCATCTTCGAGGCGTCGCAGCACTTCGCGGACTTCCGCCTGCCGGAGCTGTTCTGCGGTTTCGACCGCGATGTCTCGCCGGTGCCCGTCCCATACCCGGTCGCGTGCTCGCCGCAGGCGTGGGCCGCGGGCTCCATCTTCCTGTTCCTCGAGACGATGCTCGGCCTCGTGCCGCACGCGTCGGTCGGCGAGCTCGAGCTGGCGCGACCGGAGCTCCCCGCCTGGCTGGCCAAGGTCACCATGTCGAACCTGCGGGTGGGGGACAGCGACGTGGACCTCCTGTTCCACCGCTGGCGGGGCGGCACCTCGGCCGAGGTGCTGCGCAAGAGCCCGGGGCTCTCGGTCACGATCCGGATCTAGCGCCGATGGCCACCGACGCCTTCACAGTCTCCGGGCTCGTCCGCCTCGCCGCGGAACGGCTCGGCGCGTCGGGCTCGGAATCGCCGCGCCTGGACGCGGAGCTGCTGCTTGCCCAGGCCCTCGGCGTGGAGCGGACCGGGCTGCTCACATACCCGGACGCGCTGGTCGGTGACGCGGCGCGCGAGGCGTTCGATGCGGCGATCGGGCGGCGCGAGCGGGGCGAACCCGTCGCCTACATCCGCGGCTTCCGCGAGTTCCACGGCCTCGCGTTCGTGACCGACGCCCGGGCGCTGATCCCCAGGCCAGAGACGGAGCTCCTCGTCGACGCGGCAGTTGACGAGGTGGTCGCGCGGCTGGCCGGGTCGCCGCGTGCGCCGGGGGCGCCGGCGTTGCGCGTGGCGGACATCGGGACCGGGACGGGAGCGATCGGCGTGGCGCTGCTGTCATCCCTGCGCCGCCGGAAGATGGCCGACGAGGTCATGGTGATCGCGATCGACGTGTCCGAGGAGGCGCTCCAGCTCGCCCGTGAGAACGCCGTGAGCCACGGCGTGGCGGACCGGATGGTCTTCGTGACGGCGGACCTGCTGCCGTACCACGTGGAGCCGCCGTACGCCGTCATCTGCGCGAACCTCCCGTACGTGCCGACGGGCGAGATCGCCGGGCTCGCGCCCGACCTCGCGTTCGAGCCCGTGCTCGCGCTCGATGGCGGCGCGGATGGCCTCGACGTCGTGCGCCGGCTGCTCGATGCGCTGCCGCGGACGCTCGCGCCGGACGGCGTCGCGTTCCTGGAGATCGGCGCGGGGCACGGCAAGGCGATCGCGCACGAGGTCGCCGCACGGCTGCCCGGGTGGCGCTGCCGGGTCGCGAACGATCTGGGCGGGCTGCCTCGACTGGCTCGCGTGGAGCCCGTGGAGCCCGCCGCGTGACGGCGTTGCGCTGGACGGGGCGTCGCGTGGAGCGCGAAGCGTGAAGGATCATCGGCCGGCGGGGCGGCCTGCCGCGGCGCTCCCGATCCGGCTGCTGGCGCTCGACATCGACGGCACGATCGTCGGCCACGACTTCCGGCTCTCCGAGCGCACGGTCGCCGCGATCCGGGGTGCGGTCGCGGCCGGCGTGCGGGTGTCGCTCGCGACCGGGCGCATGCCATCGAGCGCCGTCGTGTACGCGAACGAGCTCGGCCTGTCCGAACCGATCATCGGCCACCAGGGGGCCATCGTCCGCTCGATGCCGACTCGACGTCAGCGCCACGATCCATCCGCGCGCCTGTTCCGCGGCCGGGTCGGCCCGGTCCTCCATCACGAGGCGCTGCCACCCGCTGTCGTTCTCGAGGCGATCGCCTGGTGTCGCGAGCACGGCCTCGAGGCGCACGTGAACGACCGGGAACGGGTCATCGTGTGGAAGGACGACCCACGGATCGAGGACTACTCGGCGTACCTCGGCCCGGGGGCGGTGATCGTGGCCGACCTCGACGCGGCGATCACCCGGCCGATGACGAAGGTGATCTCCTCGGGCGACCCGCCACTGCCGATGGATCTGTACCCGGTGGCGCAGGCGTACTTCGCGGGCCGGGCTGACGCGACGCTGTCGCACCCGCGGTTCCTGGAGTTCGTCGCCCCCGGCGTGTCCAAGGGCAAGGCCGTGGCCTGGCTCGCGAACCTCGCCGGCATCCCGCTCGCCCAGGTCATGACGATCGGCGACGCGTACAACGATCTCGAGATGATCGGCGACGCAGGTCACGGGACCGCGATGGCATCCGCACCGCCGGAGGTCCGGCTGGCCGCCCGTTACATCGCACCCCCGATCGAGGAGGACGGCTCGGCACAGCTGATCGAGCAGCTGATACTCGCACCCGCCGCCGAGGCCGCAGCGAACGCGGAGCGGCTCGCCGCCGAGGCAGCGGACGCGCAGGCGACCCTCCGGGCGGTTACTCCGGCCGGGTGAACCGGCGATGACCCCGCGACCCGTGGGAAGATAGGCGCACGCTCCGTCGCCGCGTCCCGTTCCCGCGTCCACCCAGGAGGTCCTCGCCGTGTCCGTTGCCGCCGTCCCGTCCGCCGCGTGGGCGTCGATCGCGGAGGTGGACCCCGAGGTGTGGGCCGCCATGGAGCAGGAGCGGCACCGCCAGGCCGACAAGATCGAGCTCATCGCCAGCGAGAACTACGTCTACCAGGCGGTCCTCGAGGCCCAGGGCTCGTGGCTCACGAACAAGTACGCGGAGGGGCTGCCGGGCAAGCGCTACTACGGTGGCTGTGAGTACGTCGACATCGCGGAGAACCTCGCCCGCGACCGCGCGCTGCGCCTGTTCCCGGGCTCGGACCACGTCAACGTCCAGCCACACTCCGGCGCCCAGGCCAACATGGCGGCCTACTTCGCGGTCCTCAAGCCGGGTGACCGCATCCTCGGCATGAACCTCGCCCACGGCGGGCACCTCACCCATGGCTCCCCGGTCAACTTCTCGGGACGCCTGTACGAGGTCCACGCGTACGGCGTGACCCGCGAGACCGAGACGATCGACTATGACGCGCTCGAGGCCCAGGCGAAGGACGTCCGGCCCAAGGTCGTCGTCGCCGGCGCGAGCGCCTACCCGCGCACCTGGGACTTTGAGCGAATGGCGGCCATCGCCCACGGCGTCGGCGCGCTGCTGTTCGTGGACATGGCCCACGTTGCGGGCCTGGTCGCCGCCGGCTTCCACCCCAGCCCCTTCCCGCACGCAGACCTCGTGACCACCACGACGCACAAGACGCTCCGCGGCCCGCGCGGCGGCCTCACGTTTGCCCGCGCCGACATCCCGGACAGCGTCGACAGGGCCGACTTCCCGGCTCTTGGCAAGAACACGCTCGCCCAGGCGGTGGACAAGAGCGTGTTCCCGGGGATCCAGGGCGGCCCGCTGATGCACGTGATTGCGGCGAAGGCGGTCGCGTTCCAGCTTGCGATGACCGATGACTTCCGGCGCGACCAGGCGCGCACGATCGAGAACGCACGGGTCCTCGCGGAGACCGTCGCCGAGGCCGGCGCGCGCCTGATCAGCGGCGGCACGGACAACCACATGGCGCTCGTCGACGTCACCCCGTTGGGGGTCACGGGTCGCGAGGCCGAGGCCCTCCTCGATGACGTGGGCATCACCGTCAACAAGAACGCCATCCCGTTCGACACCAACCCGCCCAACGTCGCCAGCGGCATCCGGATCGGCACCCCGGCGACGACAACCCGGGGCATGGGTCCCTCGGAGATGCGCCAGGTCGGGCAGCTGATCGTGGATGCCATCCGCGGCCGCGACGACGCCGCCGAGCACGAGCGGATCCGCGGCGAGGTCCGCGAGCTCGCCGGGCGGTTCCCAGTCCCGGGCCTGCCGCGCGACGCCGCCTGATCACCCGATGCGCCTGATCACCCGATGCGGCTGATCCCGTCGATCGGCGAGGTGCTGCCGCTCCTCGTCATCGCGTTCGTGGTGGCCGCGCTCCTGGCGTTCGTCGCCACGCCGGTCGTCCGGTGGTTCGCGATCCGCCTCGACGCCATCGACCTGCCCGACCATCGGCGTGTCAACGCCAATCCGGTGCCCCGCGGCGGTGGCGTCGCGGTCGCGTTCGGGTTCCTCGCCGTCGCGCTCGGCGTGCTGCTGGTCAACGAGCGCTTCGAGCTCGTGGCGATCCCGTTCACCATCGACCCCAAGCAGCTCGTGGCGTTGCTCGCGGGCGGTGCCCTCGCGACGGTCATCGGGTTCCTGGACGACTACTTCCAGCTGCGGGCCCGCTGGCAGCTGCTGGGGCAGCTCTCGCTCGCAGTGTTCGCCGTCCTCGGCGGGCTCACCGTCACCTACCTCAACAACCCGCTTGGGCCGAGCATCCCGCTGAGCGGCCCGTTCGCGATCGGCTTCACGGTGCTCTGGATCGTGGGGATGATCAACAGCATCAACTTCATCGACGGGCTCGACGGGCTGTCGTCGGGGATCGCCCTGATCGCGGCGGTCACGCTGGGCCTGATCTCGGTCACGGCCTCCCCGCCCCAGCCGTTCATCGGTGTCCTGTGCTTCGCGCTGGCCGGCGCGCTGCTGGGGTTCCTGCGCTGGAACTTCCACCCGGCGTCGATCTTCATCGGCACCAGCGGCGTGATGTTCGTCGGCTACACGCTGGCCGTGCTCGCGATCCTCGGGACCGCCAAGATCGCGGTCGCGCTGCTCGTGCTGGGCGTGCCGATCATCGACACCTTCTGGATCATCGTCCGGCGACTGGCGACGGGGCACTCGCCGTTCACCCCGGACCGCGGGCATATCCACCACCGGCTGCTGGACCTCGGCCTGTCGCACGCGTGGACCGTGCGGTTCATCTACGCGCTGTGCGCGATCCTCGCCGTGCTCTCGTTCTTCCTGTCGGGAACCGGGCAGCTGTACGCGTTCCTGGGGCTGACCATCGCCTTCGGCCTGATCCTGTTCATGTTCACCCGGAGCGAGACGGGCGACGCCCTCGAGGCCGAGACGTATGAGGCGGACCCACGCCGGGATTAGGTACTTCGTACCGGTGGTCCGATGGCCCCCCGGTGCTAGCATCCCGCCTGCCGGTGCGTGCATTGCCACGCCGTCTGAGGGGTCATGCCCGATCTTCTGATCTTCATGGTGGTCGCCGTCATCGTCGTCGTGGCGGGGGCGATCATCGCCTTCCTCGTCCGTCGCAGGCGCGCGGCGCAGGAAGCCGCCATCGTCGCCGCATCGACGCCCGTCCCGGTGCTGTCCGAAGACGACATCGCGTGGCGCATCGGCGTCTCGGGGACGGATCGACCCGAAGGCGAGATCGCCGATGCAGGGTTCGCCGCCGCCGAGGCCGCCGCGTTCGAAGCCGCCGAGGTGGAGACGGGCAAGGAGATCGTCCCGGCGGTGCCCCCCGTGCCTGTCGCGCCAGCCATCGCCATGGCGACGCAGGTCCGCCCGCCCACGGTTGCCAAACCCGTCTCGCGGCGCTACCGGCTGTGGCGAGACAGCGCCGCGATCCTCCTTGTCACATGCCTCGTGGTCCTCGCCGTCACGACGTTCCCGCCCGGGTTCGGGACGACGCCCGACCCGTCCTTCGTGCCGATCTCGAGCGAGGTCGCCGTCCTGCTGACGCCGTCGCCGACCGCGACTCCTGATGCCACTCCCGGGATCACGCCGTCGCCCAGCGCCGAGCCGACGGTTGCGCCGGTGACGCCCGGGCCGTCGCCCTCCCCATCGCCAACGCTCAAGCCGACCCCGAAACCCACGCCCAGGCCCACGGCACGGCCGACTGCGCGACCCACGCCCCGCCCGACCCCGCGACCGACCCCCACACCGACCCCCAAGCCGACGCCGAAGCCCACCGCCAAGCCGACCCCTTCCCCGACGCCCGCGCCGCCGTTCGCCTTTGCGAGCTGCTCCGCGTCCGGATTCACCGTCACGTGCAACGGCAGCGGATCGCAGCACGTGATCACCAACGGCTACTCGTGGTCCTTCCAGGGCGGCGGGGTGAAGTCCGGCAAGATCGTCAGCTACACCTATCCAGCGGACGCCGCAGGTGACTACACGGTGACACTCACGGTGACCGGGTCCGGCGGCAAGACCGACTCCGACACGACGCAGGTGCACGTAGGCCCATGACCACTCGACGCCTCGCCACGCTCCTTCTCGCCTCGCTCCTGCTCGGAGGGATCCTCCCGATGCCCGTCGCGGCGGCAGGGTTGCCCGTCGCGAGCGCCGACGCCGTCACGACCAACGAGGACACCGCGGTCATCGTCACCGTCACCGCCCAGGACGACACGGGCAACGACCCGATCGACTCGTTCGCCGTCGACACCCCGCCGACCAACGGCACGCTGGGCGCCTTCTCGGTGCCGAACTGCACCGGCATCACGCCCCCGGTGTGCACCGCGACGGTCACCTACACCCCGGACGCGAACACGAACGGATCCGACTCGTTCACGTTCACCGCGACCGACGCGGTGGCAGACACCTCCGCTCCCGCGACCGCGAGTATCGCCGTCACCGCCGTCAACGACGCGCCGTCGTTCACGAAGGGCGCGAACCAGGTGGCGCTCGAGGACTCGGGCGCGCATTCGATCTCGACCTGGGCGACGGCGATCAGCGCCGGCCCGAGCGACGAGGTCGGCCAGGTCGTCTCCTTCGTCATCGACACGAACGACAACCCGGGCCTGTTCTCCGCCGGCCCCGCGGTTTCCGCGTCGGGCACCCTCACGTACACGCCAACGGCCAACGCCAACGGCAGCGCCGCGATCGCGCTGCACATCCACGACACCGGTGGCACCGCCAACGGCGGCGCCAACACCAGCGCAATCCAGTCGTTCACGATCACCGTCACCGCCGTCAACGACCCCCCGACCGCGACCGACGACACGCTCACAGTCGCGGAGGACGCCGCTGCCACGATCGTCAATGTCCTGGGCAACGACTCGTTCGCCCCGGACACCGGCGAGACGCTTAGCGTCACCGCGGCCGGCTCCGCGTCCCACGGCACGACGTCGCTCCTGTCGGGCGTCGTCCGCTACGCGCCCGCGGCGAACTACGCCGGGACCGACTCCTTTACGTACACCCTGTCCGACGGCAACGGCGGGACCGACACCGGGACGGTCAACGTGACCGTCACCGCCGTGAACGACGCCCCCTCGTTCACCAAAGGTGCGAACGAGGCCGTGCTCGAGGACGTGGGCGCACAGGCGGTCAACGGCTGGGCAACGGCGCTCTCGCCCGGCGGCGGCGTGGATGAGGCCGGCCAGACGCTGTCGTTCGCGATCGATTCCAACGGCAACAGCTCCCTGTTCTCGGTCCAGCCCGCCGTGTCCTCGGCCGGCACCCTCAGCTACACGCCTGCTGCCAACGCGAACGGCAGCGCGACGATCGTGCTCCACGTTGCCGACGACGGCGGCACTGCCAACGGTGGCGACGATGCGAGTGCGACGCAGACCCTCGTGATCAGCGTCACCGCCGTCAACGACGCTCCGACCTTCACCTCCGGCGGCGACGTGTCCGCAGCCGAGGACTCCGGCCTCCAGACCGTCAGCGGGTGGGCGACGGCGATCTCGCCCGGCCCCGGCGAGAGTGGCCAGGCGGTGGCGTTCGCGATCAGCAACGTCGCCGACCCGTCGCTGTTCGCCGTGCAGCCGACCATCGACGCGAACGGGACACTCACGTTCCGCGCTGCGAGCAACCGGAGCGGACTGTCCACGCTCGACATCGTCCTCGGCGACAACGGCGGGACGGCCAACGGCGGCAGCAACACGTCCGCGCCGGTGACGATCACGATCACGATTTCGGGCGCCAACGATGCCCCGATCGCCTCGAACGACCTCGCATCGGTGCGGCTCACGGGCCCGACGGCGATCAACGTCCGGGCCAATGACAGCGCAGGCCCCAACGAGCCCGGCGACACGTACCTGATCACCTCGGTCAAGGAGCGCTCGCGAGGCATCGTCACGATCACCGGCGGCGGAACGGGCCTGACCTACGATCCGATCGGCTGCGCGACGGGCAGCGACACGTTCACCTACACGCTCACGGACGGTGGTGGCCTCACGGACACGGCGACGGTCCTCGTCACGATCGTCGCGTCGACGTCGTTCCCGACCGCCGACGGGCCCGCGCTGCGGTTCACCAGCGGTGGCACGGTGGGCACGACGATCCCCGTCTCGGTCGCCTGGTGCGGCCTCACCAGTGGTACGACGATCCGCAGCTACCGCCTCGACCAGAGCGGCAATGGCGGGGCCTACACGGCGGTCACCACCGCGACCAGGGGCACGTCCCTGGGACGGAGCCTCGCGCTCGCGCCGACCACCTACCAGTACCGGGTGCGCGTCACCGACAACAAGAGCCGGACCAGCGCCTTTGCCTACGGCCCGAAGCTCCGGGTCGTGCGCTACCAGGACTCGAGCACCACGATCGTCTACTCGAGCGGCTGGGGCCTGTCCCGGAGCAGCAGCTTCTGGGGCGGCACCTCGAAGGTGGCGACCGGCACGGGACGGACGGCGACCCTGACGTACACCGGTCGCGGGTTTGCGCTCATCGGGCCCAGGAGCAGCACGCGTGGCTCGTTCTTCGTCTACGTCGACGGGGTCAAGGTGACGCCGACCGCGATCAGCGAGAAGTCGTCGACCACGGTCTACCGCCGGATCGTCTACGCCCGCACCCTTGCCCAGGGCGCCCACACGATCAGGATCGTGACCGCCAGCTCGGCGCGCGTGGACCTCGACGGAATCGTCACCTTCCAGGCGGCGCCCTGAACCCGTGGCGCCCGAACTCGCCGGTCCGAAACCGCAACCTGCTCTGGTATAGTCCGTCCCGGTGATTGGTCGCCTGTGAACACCGGCATGGGGGCGTACTTCGCGCTCTTCTCCGAGATCGGTGTGCTACTCCTCGTGACGACCCTCGGCGGGTCGCTCGGGGGCTACTGGGTGGACCAGCGCCTCGGGACGCTCCCGATCTTCGTCCTCATCGGCTTCCTCGCCGGTGCGGGCATCGGGACGGTAGGGATCTACCGTCTGGTCACACGGTTCCTGAAGCGGTTCCCGTAAACCGGCCACGGAACGGACTCGGAAGGCGAGGCCGATGGCCGCGCCGCTGCTTGGAGGAAACGTGACGAGCGCCACGCCAGCGGTGGAACCCCGGGGCATGTCTCGCCGCAACTACATCCTGCTGCTGCTCGGCCTCGTGCTGATCATCGACCTCGTCGCGCTCGTCGTGGCGCCGCCGTTCGATCCGAAGGCAGCCGACTGCACCTATCCCGTGTGCTTCATCAACGGGAACCTGGAGCTCCCTGCCCCGCACGTGATCTGGGGCCTCGAGCCACAGTCCGCGGGCCTGATCACGTTCCAGGTCAGCATCACGTCCACGATCCTCACGATGTGGATCGTGAGCCTGTTCGTGATCGCGCTCCTGTACATGCTCACCCGTGGCCGGGAGATGCTTCCGGGCAAGGCGCAGAACGCGATCGAGCACGTGTACGAGCTGATCGAGGGCTTCGGCATGTCGCTTGGCGGCCCGGCCGCGAAACCGTTCATCCCCCTTTTCGCGGCTTTCTTCCTGTACATCCTGTTCAGCAACTGGAGCGGCCTCATTCCGCCGATCGGCAAGATCGAGACGCTGCGGGCCCCCACGAGTGACGTGAACATCACGATCGGCCTCGCGCTGGTGGCGTTCCTGTTCTTCCAGTACCAGGGGTTCAAGGCACTCGGTGTCGGCGGCTACCTGTCGAAGTTCTTCCCGTTCAAGGAGTTCCGGAACGGGATCGGCGCCGGGATCATCGCGCTGTTCGTGGGCCTGGTCGAGCTCCTCCTGGAGTTCGTCAAGCCCGTCACGCTGTCGATGCGACTCTTCGGCAACATCTACGGCGGCGAGGTGGCGCTGGGCGTCATGACCGCGCTGACCGTGGCGATCATCCCGATGGCGCTCATCGCGCTTGAGCTGATGCTCAACCTCGTCCAGGCGCTCATCTTCTCGACGCTCATGCTGATGTTCACGCTCGCGGCCATGGAGGGTCACGGCGACGAGCATCACCAGAAGCAGGCCCACGACTACGAGCCCACGGCGACGCCGGTCGATCCGGACATCATCGTCGGGGCCTACTGACCACCACCCAGGGAACCAGGCCCGGACATACCGGGACAACGGAGGGAATCAGGACCATGGAGCACCTCGGCGCAGGCCTCGCGGCCCTCGGCGTCATCGGCCCCGGCATCGGCATCGGCATCCTCGCCGGCATGTCGAGCGCGGCAATCGGACGCAACCCGGACGCGGCTGGTCAGATCCGCGGCCTCGCGATCATCCTCGCGGCGTTCGCCGAGGGCCTCGGCGTCCTCGCGGTCGTCGTGGGTCTGCTCGCGATCTTCGTCTAGTCGCAGCGGTCGGAGATATTCGTGGACATCCTCGCCCTAGTCGGAGAGGTCACCCGTCAGGTGGCCCTGCCCGCGGCTGAGGAGACGAAATTCCAGGTCAACCTGTTCTGGGTCATCGTCAGCGCCGCCAACTTCATCGTCTTCTTCCTGATCGTCCGCTCACTCGCGTTCAAGGGGCTCACCACGACCCTCGAGGATCGGCGCGCCCGGATCGAACAGGGGCTGAAGGACGCCGAGCAGGCCCGGCAGGACCGCGAGTCCGCCGAGCAGGAGCGGCTGGCCTCTATCCAGGAGGCCCGCCGCGAGGCGAACGAGATCATCAACCGTGCCCAGAAGGTGGCGACGGAGACGCGGGAGCAGGACATCGCCGCGACCCGCGAAGAGCTCGAGCGGATGCGCCAGCGCGCCGCCGCCGAGATCGACGCGGAGAAGCAGCGGGCCATCGCCGAGCTGCGTGGAGAGGTCACCGACCTCGCCCTCGCCGCTGCCGGCCGGGTGGTCGGTGAGTCGATGACCGGCGATCGCCAGCGCAAGCTCGTCGCCGACTTCCTGGCCGAAACCGGGACCGGAGGGAGCAGCTCCTGATGGCCCGCCCCGTCGCCGCCGCGCGCCGCTACGCGGAGGCCGCCTTCGAGGTGGCTCTCGCGGAGGACCAGCTCGACCGCTGGCAGGCCGACCTCGCCACCGCCGTGGCGATCCTCGGCCGTCCGGACGTGGAGCCAACCGTTCACAGTCCCGCGGTGGCGCTCGGTGCCCGTATCGAGATCGTCCGCCAGCTGCTGGAACCCCGGATCACCCCGGGCGCCCTGCGGCTGGTCAGCCTCCTCGTGGAGCGTGGCAAGGTGCATACCCTGCCCCGCATCGCCGAGGAGTTCACCCGCCTGTTCAACGCCCAGCGCGGTGTAGTCCTGGCCACGGTCACCAGCGCCGTGCCGCTCACCGCAGACGAGACCGCCGAGATCCGGAGCCGGGTCGAGGCGATGGCCGGCTCGGCCGTCGAGCTCCGCACGGAGGTCAACCCTGACCTCCTGGGCGGGCTCACGATCCAGGTCCGCGACCGGCTCCTCGACGCCTCGATTCGCGGCCGCCTCGAGCGGCTGCGTGACCAGCTCCATGCGGGGACCCGCCCCCGCTAGCGCCCGAACGGAGACGCCATGGCCATCCGGTCAGACGAGATCATCAGCATCATCAAGAGCCAGATCGAAGGCTTCGACGGCACGACCGAGACACGCTCGGTCGGCACCGTGGTGGAGGTCGGCGACGGCATCGCGCAGATCTACGGCCTCGATGCCGCCCTGGCATCCGAGCTGCTCGAGTTCCCGGGCGGGGTGATGGGCATGGCCCTCAACCTCGAGGAGGAGACGGTCGGCGCGGTCATCCTGGGCGACGCCAGCTCCATCAAGGAGGGCGACCAGGTCCGGACCACGGGCCGCGTCGTCGAGGTCCCCGTGGGCCAGGCGCTGCTCGGCCGGGTCGTGGACCCGTTGGGCAACCCGCTGGATGGCAAGGGCGACATCCCGCGCACGAAGGTCCGCCCGGTGGAGCGCATCGCCCCGGGCGTCATCACGCGGAAGTCGGTCGATACCCCGGTCCAGACCGGGATCAAGGCCGTCGACGCGCTGATCCCGATCGGCCGCGGCCAGCGCGAGCTGATCATCGGCGACCGCCAGACCGGCAAGACCGCGGTCGCGCTGGACACGATCATCAACCAGAATGGCGGCGACCTCGTCTGCATCTACGTCGCGATCGGGCAGAAGATGTCCACCGTGCGGCAGACCGTGGCGACGCTCGAGAAGTACGGCGCGATGGAGCACACGATCGTCGTCGTCGCCGGCGCCGAGGATCCCGCCCCGCTCCAGTACCTCGCCCCGTACTCGGGCGTGGCGATGGGCGAGGAGGTCATGGAGGTCGGCGTCCAGCTCAACGGCCGCCTGGTCAAGGACGCCCTGTGCGTCTACGACGACCTCAGCAAGCACGCGTGGGCGTATCGCGAGATGGCCCTGCTGCTCCGCCGTCCGCCCGGCCGCGAGGCCTACCCGGGCGACGTGTTCTACCTCCACAGCCGCCTCCTCGAGCGTGCCGCGCGCATGTCCGACGAGAACGGCGGTGGCTCCCTGACGGCGCTGCCGATCATCGAGACCCAGGCGAACGACGTGTCGGCGTACATCCCGACCAACGTGATCTCGATCACGGATGGCCAGATCTTTCTCGAGACCGACCTGTTCAACGCGGGCCAGCGGCCGGCCATGAACATCGGCATCTCGGTCAGCCGCGTCGGTTCTGCCGCGCAGACCAAGGCGATGAAGAAGGTTGCGGGACCGCTCAAGCTGGACCTCGCGCAGTACCGCGCCCTCGCGGCGTTCGCGCAGTTTGCCGGAGACCTGGACAAGGCCACCCGCGACCAGCTGAACCGCGGCGAGAAGCTCTCGGAGATCGTCAAGCAGCCGCAGTACCAGCCGCTCCCGGTGGAGAAGCAGGTCGCGATCCTCGTGGCCGCGACCACCGGCAAGCTCGATGACATCCCCACCAACCGGGTGAAGGACTTCGAGACGCAGCTGTACCGCTTCCTCGAGACCGAGCGCCCAGCGATCCTCACGGATCTCGCGGCGAGCGGCGCCCTGACGGACGACATCTCGACCGCCCTCAACCAGGCGATCGACGACTTCCGCCTGGGCTTCCTGGCGTAGGGACGGGGTAGCGAAGCGTGCCGAGCCAGCGCGAGATCCGACGCCGCATCGGGTCTGCCCGGAACATCAAGCAGATCACGCGCGCCATGCAGTTCGTCGCGGCCTCCAAGCTGCGCCGGGCGCAGGAATCCACGCTCGCCTCGCGTCCGTACCGCGAGAAGCTTGACGAGGTCATCGCAGACCTCGCCGCGATGCTCGACGGCGAGGAGCACCCGCTCCTCGGCAGCCGGGACCTCGCGCGGGACCACAACCGGCTGATCGTCGTCATGACCAGCGACCGCGGCCTCGCCGGGGCGCTGAACACGAATACGATCCGCTTCGTCGCCCGCGAGATCACCGATCACCCGGGAGACCTCAAGGTCGCGACCGTCGGTCGCAAGGGCCGCGACGCGATGCGCCGTGCCCGCGTGCCGATCGCCGCCCACTTCGAGGGGTTCGGGGATCGCCCCACCTTCGCCGACGTCCTGCCGCTCGCGCGGCTGATCAGCGACGACTATGTCGCCGGCACCTATGACCGGATCGACATTGCGTACTCCCGGTTCGTGTCCACGCTCGCCCAGAAGCCGACGCTCGAGCAGCTGCTGCCCGTCGTGCCGGCGGAGGACGTCGATGGCATCCCGGGCCGCCAGTTCATCTTCGAGCCCAGCCCCGCAGCCTTCCTCCAGGCCCTCCTCCCGCGCTACGTCGCGACCCGCCTCTACCAGGCGGTGCTCGAGTCGAAGGCGAGCGAGGAGAGCTCCCGGATGGTCGCCATGAAGAACGCCACCGAGAACGCGCAGGAGCTCATCGAGGACCTGACGCTCTCGTACAACAAGGTCCGTCAGGCCAACATCACTCGCGAGATGGTCGAAATCGCGAGCGGCGCCCAGGCCCGCTAGGCCAGCGCAGAAGGAGGCACCCTCCAGATGGCGATCGACGCCCAGAACGCGACCGGCCGGGTCATCCAGATCACCGGTCCGGTCGTCGACATCGAGTTCCCCGCCGGCGCCCTGCCGAGGATCTTCAACGCGGTTGAGATCATCCGCGAGGGCATGGAGCCGCTGACCTGCGAGGTCCAGCAGCACCTGGGCAACAACTGGGTCCGCGCCGTCGCCATGACGGCCACCGACGGGCTCGCCCGCGGCACCGCCGTCCGCGACACGGGAGCGGCGATCACCGTCCCCGTCGGCGAGGTCACGCTGGGGCGCGTGTTCGACGTCCTCGGCCACCCGATCGACGGCAAGGGCCCGGTCACAGCCGAGCACTCGCTGCCGATCCACCGCGAGCCGCCGTCCTTCGAGGACCAGACCACCGAGGTCGAGGTCTTCGAGACGGGCCTCAAGGTCATCGACCTCATCTGCCCCTTCCGCAAGGGCGGCAAGATCGGCATCTTCGGCGGGGCGGGCGTCGGCAAGACGGTCATCATCCAGGAGCTGATCAACAACGTCGCCAAGCAGCACGAGGGGGTCTCGGTGTTCGCCGGCGTCGGCGAGCGCTCGCGCGAGGGCAACGACCTCATCGCGGAGATGACCGAGTCGGGCGTCATCAAGAGCACCGCCTTCGTGTTCGGCCAGATGAACGAGCCGCCCGGCGCCCGCCAGCGCGTCGGCCTCACCGCCCTGACGATGGCGGAGTACTTCCGCGACGAGGAGGGCCGCGACGTCCTCCTGTTCATCGACAACATCTTCCGGTTCACCCAGGCGGGCTCCGAGGTGTCGGCGCTGCTCGGGCGGATGCCCTCGGCGGTTGGCTACCAGCCGAACCTCGCCACGGAGATGGCCGGCCTCCAGGAGCGGATCACGTCGACCCACAAGGGCTCGATCACGTCCCTCCAGGCGGTCTTCGTCCCCGCGGACGACTACACCGACCCGGCGCCGGCAACCACGTTCGCTCACCTGGACTCCACGATCCGCCTCGAGCGCTCGATCACGGAGCTCGGCATCTACCCCGCGGTCGATCCGCTGACGTCGACGTCGCGCGTCCTCGACCCGCTGATCGTGGGCCCCGAGCACTACGACGTGGCCCAGGAGACGAAGCGCGTCCTCCAGCGCTACCGCGACCTCCAGGACATCATCTCGATCCTGGGCATCGACGAGCTGTCGGAGGAGGACAAGGCGACCGTCGCCCGCGCCCGCCGCCTGCAGCGCTTCATGAGCCAGCCGTTCACGGTCGCGGAGGTCTTCACCGGCCGCAAGGGCAAGTACGTCACGATCCGCGACACGGTGGCATCGTTCAAGGAGATCCTCGAGGGCAAGTCCGACTCCCTGCCCGAACAAGCCTTCTTCCTCGCGGGCACCCTCGACGACGTCCGCGAGAACGCCGCGAAGCTGAACGCGTAGTCGTGAGCGTTCTCGCCCGCGCTGTCGCCGTCCGCGGCTCGGGTCGATTCCAGTCCTGCGGGACTGAGATCGGCGTCGCGAGCGCCGGCTACGCCGGGGCGGTTGCGGTTCCGGTCTCGTTCAGCGCCACCGCGAAGCGCTGGTCCGGCCGTCGCCAGGACGTTCTCCTCCTCGCCGAGGAAGGCGGGCGGCAGCCGCTCGCGTTCCGAGGGCGCGACGGAGTCTCAGCAGTGACGAACTTGCGAAGCGGCCACGTAGCCGGCCGGATGGAGGGTGATCTCAGTCTCGCGGGACTGGAATCACCCCGACAGCCGGCAGGCGAGAGCGGCCGCGCGGGAGGAACCTACTGATGCCGCTCCACCTCGAGATCGTCACCCCCGAGCGGCTGGCGTACGCCGACGAGGTCGACATGGTGCTGGTGCCCGGGATCGACGGCGAGCTTGGGATCCTGCCCCACCACACCCCGCTCGTGAGCCTCCTCGGGGTCGGCGAGCTCAAGATCCGCAAGGGCGCCACCGAGGAGAGCTTCGCGATTGCCGGCGGGTTCCTCCAGGTGCGTCCCGACAAGGTCGTCGTGATGGCCGAGACCGCCGACCTCGCGGCCGACATCGACCTCGAGCGCGCCCAGCATGCACGCGCCGAGGCAGAGAAGGCGCTCAGCGACGGCTACCACGAGGGCGCCGACCTGTCGGTTGCCCGCGCAGAGCTGCAGCGTGCGCTCGTCCGCATCCGCGTTGCGGAGCACCGTCGACGGGAGGGCCCTCGCTCGCGGGGGTGATCGCTCATGGCTGATGCCAGGCCGTTCCACTGGGAGTACGTCCCGGAGGCGCCGACCCCGGAGGCCTTCCGGATCGAGGGTGGCCGGCCGCTCCGGGGCACCGTCCACGTGTCGGGGGCCAAGAACGCCGCTCTCAAGCTCCTCGCGGCCGCCTGCCTGACGGGTGAGCGCTGCCGCTTCGAGAACGTCCCCGAGATCGAGGACGTGCGCGCGATGACGGAGGTCCTGCGCGACCTGGGCGTCGTCGTCGACCATCCCGCGGAGGGCGTCTACGAGGTCGCCGCGGGCGACGTGGACTGGTTGTTCATCCCGCTCGAGGCCGCGGCCAAGATGCGCGCCTCGTTCATCATGCTCGGACCCCTCCTGACCCGCTTCGGCCGGATCATCATCAGCAACCCGGGCGGGGACCGGATCGGGCGGCGGCCGGTGAACCTCCACGTGGACGCCATGCGCGCGCTGGGCGCCGAGATCGAGTACCGCAACGGCTACTACTACGCGCAGGCGCCGGGCCGGCTCCGCGGCGGCGAGGTCCGCTTCCCGCAGGTCACCGTGATGGGCACCGAGAACGCGATGCTCGCGGCGACCCTGGCGGACGGCCACACGATCATCCGGCCCGCGGCCCAGGAGCCCGAGATCGACGACCTCATCACGTTCCTCAACGAGATGGGCGCCGACGTGACGCGCACGTACCCGGACACGATCGAGATCAACGGCGCGAAGCGGCTCCGCGGCGCCACCCACTCGGTGATGCCGGACCGGATCGAGACCGGGACGTTCCTCGTGGCGGCCGCGGTCACGGGTGGCAAGCTCACGCTCGAGAATGCCGCCTGCGACCACGTGGGCGCGCTGATCGAGCTGCTGGGGCGGATGGGCGTCCCGGTGTCCTGCGGCACGAGCTCGATCGAGATCGATGCCACCGGGCTGCGGCCGGGCGACCTGCGGGCGTGCGACATCGCGACGGCGCCGTACCCGGGCCTCGCCACGGACATCCAGCCGCCGACGTGCGTGCTCCTCACCCAGGCCAACGGCACGTCGCGCGTCCACGAGGCGGTCTTCGAGGACCGTATCGAGTGGCTTGCGGAGCTTCGCAAGCTGGGCGCGAACATCGACATCGAGGACGCGCACCACGCCTCCATCCACGGACCGTCGAAGCTCCACGGTGCGGAGGCGACCATCGGGGACCTCCGGGCCGGCGCGTCACTCATCCTCGCCGCCCTCGCCGCGGACGGACGCTCGCTGATCCACGGCGCCCATCACGTTCAGCGGGGGTATGAGAACATCGACCGGAAGTTCCAGCAGCTGGGAGCCAGCATCACCCGCTCGGCCGACACCGCCTAGCGCGCCCCAGCCGCCATCCCTCTCCCGCCATCCCCCTCCCGCGAGCCGGCAATCCGGCGTCGCGCGGCTCCAGGAGTAGCATTCCCGCCGTCATGAAGATTGGTATCGACCTCGGCACCGCGAACGTCATCGTCTACGTCAAGGGCAAGGGCATCGTGATCACGGAGCCCTCCGTCGTCGCGGTCGGCGAGGACAACCGGATCGTCGCCGTGGGCGAGGAAGCCCGCGAGATGATCGGCCGCACCCCCGGCAACATCCAGGCCATCCGGCCGATGAAGGACGGCGTCATCGCCGACTACGTCATCACGGAGGCCATGCTCCGCTTCTTCATCGGCAAGGCGACGAAGGGCAGGATCGGCTTCAGCCGCCCCGAGGTCATGATCTCCGTCCCGGCGGGCGTCACGTCCGTGGAGAAGCGCGCGGTCCGCGACGCAGCCCTCAAGGCCGGCGCGAAGGACGCGTTCCTCATCGAGGAGCCGCTGGCGGCGGCGATCGGCGCGAACGTGCCGATCAGCGGGCCGTCCGGGAACATGATCATCGACATCGGCGGCGGCACGTCCGAGATCGCGGTCATCGCCCTCGGGGGGATCGTCGTGTTCAACAGCCTCCGGGTGGGTGGCAACAAGTTCGACGAGTCCATCACCACGTACATCCGCAAGAAGTACAACCTGATGGTCGGGGAGCGCACCGCCGAGGAGGTCAAGATCCAGATCGGGACCGCCCTCCCCCTGGAGCGCGAGCTCACGATGGAGGTCCGCGGCCGCGACCTGATCGCCGGCCTCCCGCGCACGATCCCGATCTCCTCGTCCGAGGTGATGGAGGCGATCGAGGTGCCGCTCCAGCAGCTGGTCGCCGCGGTCCGCCTCGTGCTCGAGCAGACGCCCCCCGAGCTCAGCTCCGACATCATCGACAAGGGCATGGTCATGTCCGGCGGCGGCTCGCTCCTGCGCAACATCGACAAGCTGCTGACGCAGGTGACCGGCGTCCCGTGCCACGTCGCGGAGAACGCGCTGAACTGCGTTGCGCTCGGCACCGGCCTCGCCCTCGAGCATTTCGACTTCTTCAAGAAGTCGCTCGTCCAGCAGATCTAGTGCCCTCGCGTCGGTCGAGGGAGGTCGCACGATGATGGCCAAGGCCGGGGGGCACGCCCTACCGGAGGCGATCGCCGTACCGCAGGACTGGAAGCGCCGAGGATGGGCGCGACGCCGGGCCGCCCGTCCCTGATGCGCTACTTCATCGACCTCCACTGCCATACGAACGCGAGCTTCGATTCGCTGGCGGATCCTGGCGCCGTTGTGCGGGCGGCGGCAAACCAGGGGATCACGCACCTGGCGATCACGGATCACGACCGGATCGAGGGTGCGCTGCGGGCGCGGGATGCGGCGCCGGACGGGCTGATGGTGATCATCGGGGAGGAGATCCGGACGACCGACGGGGATCTCATCGCGCTCTTCCTGGAGCGGGCGGTGGCGCCCCATCGGTCGGCGCGCGAGACGATCGAGGAGGTCCGCGCGCAGGGTGGCCTGGTGGGGATCCCGCACCCGTTCGACCGGTTCCGGGGGTCGATGCTCAAGGATCCCCGCCTCGAGGCGATGGCGCAGCTCGTGGACTGGGTGGAGGCGCACAACGCGCGCGTCGTCGGTGGAACGGGCAACGAGCGTGCCCAGGCGTTCGCGCGCCAGATGGGCCTGCCGGGCGTCTCGGTCTCGGACGCGCACAGCGTCCTGGAGGTCGGCGTGGCGTACACGGCGCTCGACGCCGACCCGTCCACCCCCGAAGGGCTCCTCGCCGCCCTGACCAATGTCGAGATCGTGCCGGGGCGTGCGTCCTATATCGTGCGCACCCTCACGCCGTTCGCCAAGATCGTCAATCGCGCCCGGGGGAACCGGCGCGTGCCCCCGCCCCCCGCTGACCGCATGGGGCCTGCCGCATGAGTGAGCCGCCCGTGACCGACGCCGAACCGCCGATCCCGCCCGACCAGCCAGCGGCGCCCGACGCCGCCCCCGCCAGCGCCGAGGACGACACCCGCGGCTCGGTCTCGCTGGGGGCCCGGCTTCGCCAGCCGCGGACGATCCTCTCGATCGCGATCCCGCTGGTGATGCTCGTGCTGCTCGCACGGTTCGCCCTCAACATCAAGGTCGAGGAGGTCATCGACGGGATCTCGCGGGCGAACCCGCTGCTGCTGCTTGCCGCCTTCGGGATCTTCTACGTCGGGTTCCCGCTGCGTGGCTTCCGGTGGGCGATGCTGCTGCGCAGCACGGGTCAGCCGATCACGTTCAAGGACTCGACGGAGATCCTGTACCTCTCGTGGCTCGTGAACTGCCTCGTGCCGGCGAAGCTCGGCGACGTCTACCGCGCGTACCTGCTCAAGATCAACAGCACGGCGTCGTTGTCGCGGACGTTCGGCACCGTGTTCATCGAGCGGATCCTGGACCTGTTCGTGATCGCGATCCTCGGGCTGGTGGCCGGGTTCTGGAGCTTCCGCAACGGGCTGCCACCCGAGATCCAGTTCGTTGGTGCCCTGGGCGTCGCCGTCGTGGTGGTCCTCGCCGGGCTGCTGCTGACGCTGCGCAACTTCGGGCGCCAGATCATCACGAGGCTGCCGCTGCCGCACCGCGCCCTCGAGCTGTACGAGCGGTTCGAGGAGGGCGTCTTCGGCGCCATCACCTTGCGCCAGCTGCCGCCGCTCCTCGTCGTCACGGTGCTCATCTGGGCGACCGAGGGCATTCGCCTGTGGCTCGTCGTCCAGGCGCTGGGCTTCCCGGACGTCCAGCTGGGGATCTCCGGCGCCGTGTTCGTTGCCCTCATCGGGTCGCTCCTGACGGCCGTTCCGCTGAGCCCGGCCGGCCTGGGCGTCGTCGACGCGGGCATGGGCGCGGTCCTCGTGCTGGCCTACGGGTTGCCCGTGACGGAGGCGACGACGATCGTCGTCGTGGACCGCGTGATCAGCGTGTTCTCGATCATCCTGTTCGGCTCGATCCTGTACGTGATCAGCGGCAAGCGGAAAGGCGAGGGCCTGACGCCGGTCACGGGCGAGGCCGTCCCGGCCTGACGCAGGACGAGGCCGTCCCCGGCCTGACGCCGGTCACGGGCGAGGCCGTCCCGGCCTGACGCAGGATGAGGCCGTCCCCGGCTGACGCGAGTCCAGGCCCGTACCGGGACCTCATCCCCCGAATGGGTCACGCCCGGACCCCTCGCGACCCCACCAGACCCCAACCCGGTGTCGACGCGCGCGCACCGGGGCCGAGTACCAACGGGGGATTGGGCGCGAGCGGCATCGGGTCGACACTGCAATTCGATCCCACGCAAGGCACGTGGGAGCATCTAGCCCAAGGCGAGCATGACGACCGAGAACGGCCGCGCGTTCAACGAATGGCTTCGAGCCCAGCTCAAGGCCAAGAAGATGTCCCAGCGCCAGCTGGCGCAGCAGTCGGGCGTGGACCATTCCACGATCTCCCGGCTGATCCGTGGCGATCGAATGCCCTCCCTCGGGACGGCCACGAAGCTCGCTCGCGGGCTGCGCGAGATCCGCGACGACGCAGACACCAGCACCGCGCTCGGGGTGGTGTCCATGGGGCCCCAGAACCCGACCGCCCGAGTCGAGTACGCGCTGCGTGCCGACGAGGCCCTGTCGGAGCCCCAGGTCCGCCAGATCATGGAGTACTACCTGGCTGTTCGGGTTCGCCGCTTTGCGCGCACCTACTCCAGCGTGGGGACTGCCGATTCAGGCATCGGCAGCAACGGGTCCATGAGCAGCGCCGGGAACGTCTACGGGCGCCCCTCAGCGATGCAGGGCGCCGGGATCGCCACACCCTCCGTGCTGAGGGCGGCACCGACGCGCTACGGCGTGCAGCGGCCTGTCCCTCGACCACCCACCCGGGCGCCGGGTCGACCATAGAACACTTCCAGGGCATGACCTGAACGTCCCTCCACGTTCGGGTCTCGGGGACAGCGAACGCCGGTCTGCAGGGGCCGGCGTTCGCGCGTTAACGGGGAACGTCCTCAGGGCACGCGCCAGGTCGAGGTGACGCGGCGCGGCCCCGTCGGGGTCACGGTCCCGGATGGCTGGGCGACCAGGCCATGCACGGCGAGCCAGGCGGACTCTGCGGCACCGCCGCAGGCAGCGCCGATGATCGGCTCGAGGACGGGATCGCACACGATGATGAGGAGGCGCGGGCCGCCCTGGCTGGCGAGTGCCGCGGGACCGGGCGGGTCCGCGCCGAGCTGCCGGAGCGGGAACCTGAGCGCGTCGAGCGACTTGAGCTCCGGGAGGCCGACGAGCACGTAGGGCTCCCCGGCCGCGGCCACCTCGACGTTGTGCGCGTCGTCGCGCGCCACCCGCCAGCCGCCGTCGGGAGAGACGGCAGGCGGCCACGCAGTCACCGCGACCCCGACGAGCACGACGACCACCGCGCCCGCGAGGACCGTGCCCGGCCGCGGCCTGTCGCGGCGGCGGACGCGCGTCTGCGCGCCGTCGTCCACGCCGGTCAGCGTGGCGCCACGCGCACCCACGCGCGTCCCGAGGCCCGCAAGGCGCGCGAGGCCGGCACCCGTGAGCGCGATCACCAGCGGATCCAGGTATGCGTGGTAGTGGTCGTTCGGGAGGCCCGGCGTGACAACGGCGAGGCTCGGTGCGAACGCCGCCAGCGCGACGACCGACCATGCCAGCGTCGCCAGCAGCCAGCGCACGCCCGCCCGGTGTGGCACGCCGCCCGCGGCGGCGATCGCCATCAGGGTCACGGCCGCGACCGCCACCACGATCGAGACCGTCGGCCGGTCCGTGATCAGGCCCGTGAGCGGCCACGTCACCGAGCGCAGGCCCACGAGGGCGACGCGCTCGAGAAGCCCCGCCGACGCCGCCCGCCCGCCGCCCGCGAGGTAGTCGAGGATCGCGCGTGTCTCGGAGAAGTCGTTGCCGAGCTCGTGGACGAGCAGCGGGACGTAGCTCGCGGCGATGATCGCCAGGCCACCGAGCCCCGCCCGGACGAGTGGCCGCACCGCGCCTCCCTCGTGCCGCTGACGACGCACGTCCCACAGGTATGCCCCGGCGAGCGGCGGGAGCACCACCACTCCCAGCACGTGGCACTGCATCGTCACCATCGCGCCGGTCGCGGCCAGCAGCCACCAGCGCGGCGACCGCGTCTGCCACGCATGAAGCGCCCCAGCGAAGGCGAGCGCAGCGGCAACCGGGATGAGGTTCGGGTTCCAGATGAACGTGGACTCGTCGATCCCGGACGGCGAGACCGCCGCCAGGACGCCCGCCGCGACTGCCGCGCCCGGGCCGCCGATGAGCCGGGCGAGCCACCATGTCGCTGCCACGGCCCCGATGCCGAGGAGCGCGATCCAGCCCATGACCGCCACCGGATCGGGCCCCGACAGCGCGACGGCCGGCGCCAGGAGGTAGTAATAGACGGCGCCGTGGTGGAACGTGCCGATCGAGGTGGGCGGACCGAGGAGCGGGATGTCCCCGTGCAGCATCCCCGTCAGCACGAGCATGTCGTGGCCCTGGTCGGCGTCGAACGCGCCGCGGGCATCGAGGCCCGGGAGTCGGGTGAGCGCGGCGAGGGCGAGGATCGCCAGCAGGCCGAGGACCTCGATGCGGGTCGGCCGAGGGAGGGTCGCCACTCAGCGACCCTGCACGAGCGCGTCGAGGGCGGCGCCGGCCGGATCGGCGGCATCGGCGGGGGCGCTGCGGCCCTTCGCGCTCCGGGTCTCGAAGGCCTCGGGCGGGAGCACCCGGAGCGGTCTGCCGGCGGCCAGGTCCGCAACCCGCGCGATGTTCACCGCGTCGTAGCCGTCCTCCATCCCGGGCGTCTCGAGCATGTACACGACGTGTCCGAGGCCCGGGTGGGTGACCATCCGGCCGAGTCCCGTCGCGCCGATCCGGCCCGCGCCGACGTGCTCGTGCCGGTCCGCCAGCGAGCCGAGCTCCGAGCGTGAGTCGTTGAGGTGGACCATGCGCAGCCGCGCAAGCCCCAGCGCGGCGTCGAACCCGGCGACGACCTCGTCCACGCCGGCGGCCGCGTCGATCGGCTGGCCGGCACCCCAGAGGTGCGCCGTGTCGAGGCAGTATGCGAACCGGTCGCTCGGGACTCCCGCCTCGAGGACCGCCGCCTCGACCATCGCCAGCTCCTCGATGGTTGACCCCAGCCCGAACCCGCCACCCGATCCGTTCTCCAGCACGAGCGTCACGCCGGGAGCGGCATTGCCGGCCTGGTCCACGACCCGCGCCAGCCCGTCCGCGAAGCGTTCGATGCCGGCATCCACGCCGGCGCCCCGGTGCGAGCCGATGTGCACGTTGAGGAAGGTCGCGCCATACGTGTCGGCGACCCGCAGCTCGTGCGCCAGGAGCTCGACCGACCGCTCGAACAGCGAGTCCTCGGGCCCGGCGAGGTTGACGAGGTACGGCGCGTGGATCGAGATCGGCGCGATGTCGTGCCTGACGAGCCGGGCCCGAAATGCCGCTCGTCGGGGGGCGACGCACGCCGGCGCCACGACGTCGGGTTGTCGGTGAACACCTGGATCGCGGACGCGCCGATCGCCGCCGCCCGGTCCGCGGCGCGGACCATGCCGCCGCCGAGTGGGAGATGGGCGCCGATCCGCCGACCGTTCGGAAGCATTGCCCGAAGACTAGCCGAGGAGCGGCTACAGATCGACGCCCGGCCGCAGGTGCGACCGGGCGCGATGTCCCCCCACGGGGATCTCTCAGCCGGCTCGCCGGCTGAAGCTCCCTGGACGGGTGGCGATCGCCGCGCAGACGAGGAGCGCGGGCGCGACCGCTGCGAGGGTGATCACCCGCGGTGCGCCGCCGAGGTAGAGGCCGGCGGCGACGCCGCCGAGCCCCACGGCGAGCAGCTGGAGCGTGCGGTCCGGCATGCCCTGGAGTGACACGGTCGTGTCGACAGCGCCGACGCGAGCACGCTCGATCGCCTCCGGCAGGTGCTCGGCGACCTGGTGCGACCCCGTGCGGGCGGCGTCGACGGCGTGGCCCGCGTGCGTGCGTGCCGCCTCCACGACGGTCTCGACCACGGTCGTGGGCGGGTCCTCGGCCGTGGTGAGCGGATCCTCTGCCACCGTCATGCTCGCGTTCCGGCGCGGCCACGACCGCCGACGCGCTCGGCGACGAAGACCACGATGACGGCACCGATCACGGCGACCACGAGGCTCTCGATGTTGAGGCCCGTGACGTCCGCGACCTTGAGGACCGTGCCGGCAAGGAATCCGCCGACGACCGCGCCGACGATGCCCAGCACCACGGTCATGATCAGGCCTTCGCGGGTGCCCATGATGTAGTTGGCGATGAACCCGGCGATCGCGCCGAGCACGATCCACGCAAGGATGCCCATGTGGTCCGTCCTCTCCTGGTTTCGCGGACGGTGCCCGATCTGGACAGGTGTGCAACGTGAAACCATTCTCACCGTATGGTATGAAGCGAGGGTGTCAATGCTCGATAGCGCGACAGTTGACCGCCGTTTGACGTCAACTGCATAGCGATGGACGCGAACGTGCTCGCCGGCCTCCGCGCTCTGGTCGACGCCCACCGGCTGCGGATCGTCGTCCGGCTCGCCACGCGGCCCGCGACCGTGGAGACGCTCGCGACCGAGCTGCGCCAGCCCGTTCCCTCGATCCGACGCCACCTCGACGTCCTCATCGCCGCGGGCCTGGTGGAGCCTCGCCCGGACGCGCCGGGCCAGTTCACGGCGCGGCTGGATCGGGTCGGGGAGCTGGGCAGGGCGCTCGCGGCGCTCGATGCGGACGCTGCCGGCCGACCCGTCACGCCGGGCGGGGAGTGGCCCCACGACGGGGAGCCGCTGGCGGACACGCTGGAGCGCCTCGCGCTCACGCCCGATGAGGGACGGATCCTGCGCGCCTTCCTCGTGGACGGGCGGCTGACCTCGATCCCGGTGCAGGGCCGAAAGCGGGACGTGGTCCTCCGGCTCCTGCTCGAGCGCGTGTTCACGGAAGATCGCGCGTACCCCGAGAAGGAGGTCAACCAGCGGCTGGCGCTCTTCCACCCGGACGTCGCGGCACTCCGCCGCTACCTCGTTGACGGGCGCTACGCGAACCGGGCGGCCGGCCTCTACACCCGGAGCGCACCGGCACCCGGGCCGCCTGGGGCACCCGCGCCGCGTCTCTAGGCGCGGCCCTTCGTGCTGCCGCCGCCGCGCCGCCGCGGCGTGTACTCGCCGCCCACGACGGGCTCGATCAGGCCGTAGTTGCCGTCCCGGCGCTTGTACAGGACGCCAACGCGCTCGGTCTCCGCGTTGACGAACACGTAGAAGTCGTGGCCGAGGTCCTCCATCGCCGCGACGGCGTCCTCCTCGAACATCGGCTCGATCGCGAAGCGCTTGGTCTTGACGATCTGGCGCTCCCGGCTCCCGTCTGCGGTCCCGTCCGCGATCTTGCGCAGGAGCACCTTCTCCTCCTCCGGCCGGGCACGGACCCGCGTCTTCTCCTTGTGGTCGCGCGCCTGGCGCTCCATCTTGTCGACGACCTGGTCGATCGCCGCCTGGTACGAGGAGCCGGTCGCCCTGCTCTGGAGCGCCGTCCCGTCGATGACCAGCGTGACATCGACGATATGGGCGTCCGAGGCGCTGCGATGGGCCTCGGTGGAGAGCTCCACGATGGCGTCCGTGCGGTCATCAAGGAGTCGCTCGAGTCGGGAGATCTTGCGCTCCGCGTACTCGCGGACGCGGTCCGGACCCTCGAGGTTCTTGCCCTTGACGATCGTCCTCACGGTTGACCTCCCGGCGCGTCGTTGCGCCTGGCGTATCGGGCGGAGGGCCGGCGGAAGCGGGGCCCATCCGTAGGTCGAGTATAGGCGTGCTGCATCCCGTATCCCCGTCGACGCCTCAGCGTTCGCGGGCGACCGTGACCGCGCTGACTGCCGCGGCGCCCCCGGCGAGGAGCGCCTCCGCCGCGGCGCACAGGGTCGCCCCGGTCGTGACGACGTCGTCCACCAGCACGATCCAGCGGCCGCGGACGGTTCCGGCGGCAATGGCCTCGGGCCGGACCGCGAATGCATCGCGCACGTTGTCCGCGCGGTGCTGCCGGTCGAGGCGGAACTGCGGAGCCGTCGCGCGCCGCCGCACGACCGCAGTGGCCATCGGCAGCCTGAGCGCGCGCGCGGCAGCGACGGCGATCAGCTCCGCCTGGTCATAGCCGCGCTCCCGGCGGCGCCTGTCGTGGACCGGGATGGGGACGAGGAGCTCGCCACCAACGCCGGCGCGCCGCCAGCGCGCCGCCACCGCGTCTCCCAGCGGCACGGCGAGGCGGCGCTCCCCGGCGTACTTGATGGCGTGCAGCGCATGCCTGACGGTGCCGCCGAACGGTGCACACCACTCGAGCTGGAGGAGCGGCTCCGGCGGTCCATCGCCCAGGCCCAGCGGCGTCCCCGGCGGCAGGTCCACGCGGGCGTGCATGGCCGGGAGGCACCGCGCGCACACGGGATCGCCCTCAACGCCGCAGCCCGGGCAGACCGCGGGCAGCACGAGGTCCAGCAGCCGCTCGAACGGGCGATGGAGGACGGTCATGCGGGCATGCTGCCCGCGGTGACTCACCCGCGGCTTATCTCCGCCCCAAAGGCACCGACGACGCGCCCCGGGCACCGGCGACTGGCCCGGCGCCCCCGGCGGGACCCGCGGTGCCCCCGACCGGGCCCGTATCATCGTTCCCGGGCCGCACACGCGGTCGCAGCCGCTGACGGGGAGGTCGAGCGATCGCGAGCGACGACGGCGCGGGTCCCGTCCGACGGGCGGTCCGCGCGCTGCCACCGACGCCGGTGTTCGGCATGGCGATCGCAATGTCGGCGCTGCTGCTGTTCAGCGTCGAGCCCCTGGTGGGCCGCCTCCTCCTGCCGGCGTTCGGTGGCGCACCCGCGGTCTGGGCGACGGTGATCGCCTTCTTCCAGGTCGTCCTGCTGGTCGGCTATGCGTACGCGCACCTCGTCGCGACCCGGCTGGGTACGCGTGCCGGCATCGCCCTCCATCTCGCGGTCCTCGTGGTCGCCCTAGTTCTCACCCTGCTGGGACCCCACGCCGTCGCGGACGTGCGCCTGCCGGTGCTCCCCGTCGTCCCGGGGCCGCTGCTCGTGCTGCTGGTCCTCATCGGGCCGGCGGCCTTCGCGCTGACGGCGACGACGCCGCTCATCTCCACCTGGTACGGCCGCGCGCGCCGCGCCGACGTCGAGCCGGGCGACACCGAGCCCTACTGGCTGTACGCACTGAGCAACGGCGGATCGCTGGTCGCCCTGCTCACCTACCCGCTGGTCATCGAACCCCGGATCGGGCTCTCGCGGCAGCGCGGGCTGTGGGACATCGGCCTCGGGCTCCTCGTCGTGGTGATCGGGCTCGCCGGCGCCGTGGTGCTCGCGCGCGTCGGGCCCGGCCACGCGATGGCCCCCGCCGCCGACGCGGTCGACCCCGACGTGGAACCCACCCCCGACCGGATCGACCCGTCGCCCCGCCCGAGCCTGTCGACCCGCCTCCGCTGGATCGGTCTCGCCACCGTCCCCGCCGGCCTCCTGTCCGCCGTCACCAACCAGGTCACGACCGACCTCATCTCGGCACCGCTGCTGTGGGTGATCCCGCTCGCCGTCTACCTCGCGTCGTTCATCGTCGCGTTCTCGCGCCGCGGCCGCCGCCTCGTGCCGGCAGCCGTCCTCGCCGCCCCGGCGGCCCTCACGCTGCTCTGGATCCCGACCGGCAGCTCCGGCGTGTGGCCGGTCGTCCCGCTGCTCGCGGGGCTCTACCTCGGCCTCGGGGTCATCGCGACCGCCCTCCACGGCCGGCTTGCCGACCTGCGCCCGCCCGACCGCCACCTCACATCGTTCTACCTCCACCTGTCCGTCGGCGGGGCCATCGGCGGGCTGTTCGTCGCCCTCGTCGCGCCGGCGGCGTTCAAGGGCGTCTGGGAGCTGCCGATCCTCGTCGTGCTCGCGTTCGTCGCGCTCGCGGTCACCGCCCCGCCAACGCCGACCCTGCGCCCGCTCCGGGCCGTCCTCGCCGGCGCACCGCTCCGGGTCGGGATCTACCTCGTGGCCGTCGTGCCGATGCTGGTGCTGATCGCCGCGTCCGGCGGCCAGGGGTTCGCCGCGGCCTGGCGTTGGGCGGCCGTGGGCGGGCTGATCCTCGTCGCCGGCGGCGTACCGCGGTTCCTGGCCCTCACCACCGGTGTCGTCCTCGTCCTGGCGACCTTCGTCCTGCCGCCCGCCGCCCTGTTCCGCGACCGCAGCTTCTTCGGCGTCGTCGAGGTCCTGCGCACGGACACCACGACGATCCTGATGCACGGCACCACCGTCCACGGCGTCGAGCCGCTCGTGCTCCGCGACCCGCCCGACCCGGGTTCGTACTACGCGCGGTCGGGACCGGTGGGCGACATCTTCGACGCCTGGGCCGCGCGTCCCGCGGGCGTGATCCGGGTCGTTGGACTGGGCGCGGGCGCCATCGCCGTCTACGGCAGGCCGGACGACGACATGGCGTTCTTCGAGATCGACCCGCTCATCGTTCGCGTGGCCGAGGACCCGGCGCTGTTCACCTACCTCGCCGACCGCGCGACACCCGCCGAGGTCCGGGTGGGGGATGGGCGGCTCCTTGTCGCCGGTGAGGCGGATGCGAGCGTGGACCTCCTGCTGATGGACGCGTTCTCGTCGGACACGCCGCCGGTCCACCTGTTCACGCTCGAGGCGATCGAGGACGCGAACCGCGCCCTGGCGCCGGACGGCCTCCTCGCCGTCCACGTCTCGAACCGGTACTACGACCTGGGGCCGCCAATCTCCGCGGCCCTCCACGCCGTCGGCCTCACCGTCCTCGAGCGCGAGTACGTCCCCACGGAGGCCGAGGCGGCGGGTGGGGCCGGGCTCTCGGATTGGCTCCTGGGCACGCGGGACCCGGACGCGATCGGGCGCCTCCGAGCCGCTGGCTGGGTCGATGCGCGGATCGCCGACGCGCCGCTGACCGATGACTTCCCGGATCTGCTGCGCTGGTTCGGCCGCTGACGGCTACCTTGCCTCGAGGACCTCCAGCCGATCGCCGACCGCCGTCGCCGTGGCATCGATCGTCCCGACGGGCAGCTCCAGCACCCCGTCCGCGCCGAGGACCAGCGGGACGAGCCCCGTCCACGCCCGCAGCCCGCGATGGACGGACTTCACCGTGCGGGCCCCGTCCGCCCCCGGCTTCGATACGAAGACGGCGTCGATCGGGAAGCGCATGAACATCATGTGGATGCCGTTGCTTGCGGGCAGCCAGAGACCGTCCCCCGCGGCGAGCGACGGACGGCCCATCAGGCCCATGAACTTGGCCCACAGGGATGCGGCCGTCTCCAGCCGCTCCGCGAGGACCGTCCCCCGGTCCACGTTGCGCGCGACGCCCTGACCGGCGACGCCCGCGTTCGACCCCACGACCGGCTAGGTCTTGAGGTTGATCATGATCAGGATGATCGCCGGGCCCAGGATGACGATGAACAGCGACGGGAAGATGCACCCGACGAGCGGGAAGAGCATCTTGATCGGCGCCTTGGCCGCCATCTCCTCGGCGCGCTGCCGGCGCTCGATGCGCAGCTGCTCCGACTGGACCTGGAGCACCTTGGAGATCGACACGCCGAGCTGCTCGGCCTGGATGATCGCCCCGATGAAGTTCGTGAGGGCCGGCACCTCCGTGCGCGGGACGATGTCCCGCAGCGCGTCGCGGCGCGGCTTGCCCACCCGGATCTCGGCCAGCGCCCGGCGGAACTCCTCGGTCAGGGGTCCCTTGAGCTTCTCGACAACCTTGCCCAGCGCACCGTCGAAACCGAGGCCCGCGCGGACGGAGATCGTCAGCAGGTCCAGCGCATCCGGGATCATGAGCAGCACGGCCTTCTGGCGCTTCTTGACGCGTCCGCCCAGCCAGAACTCCGGGATGGTGTAGCCGAACATCATGCCGATCGGGAGCATCAGGATCCGCAGGATCAACGGCAGCCCCAGGACGCCGATCGCGAAGAACAGGAGGAAGAACACGCCCGCGCCGACGATGGCGCCAACGGCCTTGATGCCCAGCCAGTCGGCGACGCGCAGGCCGCCCGGGTTACCCGCAAGCGCGAGGCGCTTCTCGGTCGTCTGCGTGAACGACGTGCTGGCGACGCGGGAGACGGAGCCGGACAGCTTGGACACGAGCGGACGCAGGGTCCGGTCGATGAGCGGCAGCTGGAGCTCCAGCTCCTCGAGGTTCTTGGCCTGCATGGACCCGAGCTGGGTCAGGCGGGCCTGGACAGGGTCGACCGGCGAGCTGCCGGCGAGCCCGAAGACGATCATGAGGATCGCCCCGGCCGCGACGAGCGCGACGAGGATGGGCAACACGTCCATGGGCTAGACCTCGATGTCGACGATTTTGCGAATGAACATGAAGCCCATGAACATCGCGAACCCGCCGACGAGCAGGATGATCACGCCGGCCGGCAGGCCGATCACCGAGATCCGGGCATCGAACATCGGCTGCATGAACTGGGGTGCCGCGATGAACAGGAACCCGGCCAGGGCAATCGGCAGGAAGCCGACGACGTAGCCCGACAGTCGCTGCTGCGCGGTGAGCGTCTGGATCTCGCCCTTGATGCGGACCCGCTCGCGGATGGTGAAGGCGATCGAGTCGAGGATCTCCGCGAGGTTGCCACCGACGTTGTGCTGGATGCTGATGGCGGTGGCCATGAGCTCAAGGTCGTCGGAGCGGACGCGTCGGACCATGTTCTCCAGCGCGACGTCGAACGCGAGGCCCAGGTTGACCTCCCGGATGACCCGGCCGAACTCCGTGGAGATCGGCGGGCGCGACTCGCGGACGACCAGCTCGATCGCCTGGAGGAACGAGGAGCCGGCGCGCAGCGCGTTGGCGATCAGGGTGATCGTGTCCGGGAGCTGCTTGTTGAAGCCCTTGAGACGGCCCGACTTGCGGCGGCCCACCCAGAACCTCGGCAGCATGAACCCGATGAACCCGCCGACGAGGAGGAGGATCGGGTTGCCGAGCGCCGGGAGCCCCAGCGAGAACACGAGCATGCCCAGCGGGACGCCGATCGTGGATGCCGCCCAGATCACGAGGTACTCGGACACCTTCAGGCGCAGGTCCGCGCGGGCGATCTCGCGGGCGAGGTTCGCGCCGAAGTCCCGCTGCTCAACGACCTTGTTGAGCTGCGCCATGGCCTGGCTGGACTGGAGAGTCTCCGCGAGACCGCCCTTCCCGGTGGCCGTCGCAGCCTTGTCGGGCTTTGTGGAGGCGTAGCGCTCGAGGCGAGCGTTCACGCCAGAACCGCCTCCCGACATCGCGATGCCGACGGCGATCGTGAGGATCGCGAGGGCCGCGACCGCGGCGATTACGATGGTCATCGTGCTGTCCACTGGGCTGGTCTCCCGTCTCGGCTAGTAGGTGGTGCCGAACAGGCCCGGCGGCAGGTGGATGCCCTGGACCTCGAACTTCTCGACGAACTTGGGCCGGATGCCGGTTGGCTTGAGGCGGCCCTGGATCTTGCCTTCGATGACGCCCGTCTGCTCGAACACGAACACGTCCTGCATGACGATGACGTCGCCCTCCATGCCCTGGACCTCCGTGATGTTCACGATCCGGCGCGTCCCGTCCTTGAGGCGGGACTGCTGGACGATGATGTCCACGGCGGAGGCGATCTGCTCCCGGATGGCGCGGACGGGGAGGTCGATGCCGGCCATGAGGACCATGGTCTCGAGTCGGGAGAGCATGTCGCGGGGGCTGTTGGCATGGCCCGTGGACATCGAGCCGTCATGGCCCGTGTTCATGGCCTGGAGCATGTCGAGGGCCTCGCCTGCGCGGCACTCCCCGACGATGATGCGGTCGGGGCGCATGCGCAGCGAGTTCCGGACGAGCTCACGGATGGGGATCGCGCCCTTGCCCTCGATGTTGGGCGGGCGGGACTCCAGCGTCACCACGTGCTCCTGGCGGAGCTGCAGCTCTGCGGCGTCCTCGATCGTCACGATGCGCTCGTCGTTCGGGATGAACGAGGACAGCACGTTGAGGGTCGTCGTCTTGCCCGAGCCCGTGCCACCCGACACGAAGATGTTGAGGCGGGCCTCGACCGAGGCGCGCAGGAACTCGAACATGTCCGGGGTCGCGGTGCCGAAACGGATCAGGTCGTCCACCGTGAAGGGGGAGGCGGAGAACTTCCGGATCGTGATGACGGGGCCGACCAGGGACAGCGGCGGAATGATCGCGTTCACGCGGGACCCGTCGGTGAGGCGGGCGTCGACCATCGGGCTGGACTCGTCAACGCGGCGCCCGATCGGGGCGATGATCCGATCGATGATCCGCATGACGTGGTCGTCGTTCTGGAACACGACGTTCGTGAGCTCGAGGCGGCCGCTGCGCTCGATGTAGACCTGGCGCGGGCCGTTGACCATCACCTCGGTGATGCTCTCGTCGCGCAGCAGGGGCTCGAGCGGCCCGAGGCCGATGATCTCGTCCGTGATCTGTTCGAGCATGCGCACGCGTTCGGCGCGCGTGAGGGCGAGGCCCTCCTCGTCGATGACCTTGCCGAAGATCTCCTCGATCTGACGGCGGACCTCGACCTGGTTGGACAGGTCGAGCTTCGGGTCAAGGTCCTGGATCACCCGGCTCTGGATCCGGAACTTGACGTCCCGGAACGACTCCCGGACCGGCGCCGAGGAGCCGAGCCGCTGCCCGGTGGTCTGGGCGGGCGGCTGCCCGCCACTGCCCCCGGGGCTCGGGACGGGAACGTTCGACCCTTCCGGCCCGGCACCGGGTCGGGCGCTTTCGATCCGCTTCAGGAGGGACATCGGTTACACCCCTTCGGCCGCGTACGGCCCTGGCACAGTCTGCCGCGTCATCGCCACGCGAACAGGGACTTCTTCTGGGCGGCCTTCTTGGCACCCTCGCCGGCTTCCGCCGGCTTGGTACCGATGACCGCAGAGGCGAGCCGCAGGACGTCCTGGGACACCTGCGCCTCCCGGTTGCTCAGGAAGAACGGCACGCCCCGGTTGAGGGCGTACACGACGCTCCGACCGTCCGAGACGATCGTGTGGTCGACGCGCCGCCCGATCGAGTGCTCAACGTCCGCGACGCGGATGCCCAGCGACGAGTCGGCACGGTTGAGGACCAGGCGGACCTTGTCCGACGAGTACCCCAGCTGTTCCGCGACTTCCAGGAAGAGGCGGATGTTCTTGATCGACGTGATCTCCAGCGACAGCATCGTGAGGACGGTATCGGCGAGATCCAGGATGGCGAGGGTGGTGTCGTTGAACGAGGACATGCAGTCCACGACCACGAGGTCGTGGGTCTGGCGAAGAGCCTCGATCATCCGCTTGGCGCCGGCAGGGGTGATCAGCTCCGCCATCTCCGGCGAGGGCGGGGCGAGGAGGACGCGAATGCCCGCGGAGTGGTTGATGACGAAGGTCTCGAGTGAGAGTTCCTCGCCCGCGTCCAGCTCCGGGATGAGGTCCGCGATCGACTTGTTCTTGGGATTGAGGTTGAGCAGGACGCCGACGTCGCCGAACTGGAACGACGCGTCCACGAGGCAGGTCCGCTGGCCCAGCTCGGTCGCCGCGGCGACGGCCAGGTTCACGGCAAGCGTGGTGCGGCCGACGCCGCCCTTGGGGCCGAAGACCGCGATGACGCGGCCGGGCTCGTCGCCCTCGCGCTCCGGTGCAGGCTTGACCGTGGTGGCGACGCCCGACGCCTGGACGGGCTGGGTCGCGATCCGGGAGAGCTTGTCGCGCTCCCGCGTGTAGACCTGTCGGATGGACGCCGTCAGCTCGTCCGAGGAGAACGGCTTGACGAGGAACTCCCGCGCGCCGGCCAGCATCGAGCGACGAAGGTAGTCCGCCTCGCCCTGCACGGACATCATCACGACGGAGGCAGACGGGACCTCGGCGGACAGTCGCTCCGTCGCCGAGATGCCGTCCATGTCCGGCATGTTGATGTCCATGAGCACGACGTCAGGCGTCAGCTTCGTGGCCATCTCGATTGCTTCGCGTCCGCTGGCGGCGGCACCCACGACCTCGATGTCCGTCTCGAAGCCAAGCAGCTTCGCGAGGTGATCGCGGGTCTCCGGGATGTCGTCGACGATGAGGACGCGGATCTGGTCTGCCATGAGCGGGTGGTTCTGCCTCAGGGGCCTGGCGGCTGGTGGATCCGATGGTGATGCGATGGCGATGGGCCGGCGGTTCACCGGCCCATCGGTCGCAGGGTGCGGGCTCGGGCACCCGCGGTTGAGGCTGCCGCTACGGCTTCGTCGACGGCTGGGCCGGCAGGATCGCCTCGACCAGCTCGGGCACGAGGACGCCGTAGTCGTCGACGAGGCTCTTGAGCGTGATGCCCGTCGTGGTCACCGGGATGATCGTCTCGGGCGGGAGCGGCTCGCCGGTCAGCGGGTCGCGGAAGTCGTCCGCGCTCCGCAGGACCAGGCTGATGGAGCCGTCCACCTGGGAGTACTTGATGACCTCGGACTGCTGGGCCGTGACCGCGAGGATCACGATCTGCTGCTGGCCGTTGAGCGACGTCTGGTCGCCGTTGCTGCCCGGGCTGGCCTGGGCGTTGTTGCCGGTATCGGCGGGCGGCGGCGGCAACAGCGTGCCGACGACCTGCATGCCCTGGAGGAGCAGCTTGACGCTCGTCGAGTTGAGGCCAGAGACGACGGTCACGGACTGGTCCGTGGGGTTGAGCGTCACGACCGGGAACTTCTCCGCGGTGAGCGCGACGAGCATGTCCACGTGGTCGCCAGGCTTCGTCAGCGTGCCGACGCCCGAGACCTGGTCCACCTGGACCGCGATGCACACCAGGCCGGCCGGACAGTCCAGGGTGGTGACCTGGCCGCCGCCGCTGAGGATCACGCTGGTGAGCAGCTGACCGGTGGTGACAGGCTGGCGCGCCGTCTGGCCGATGACGAACGAGACATCCGTGTAGCTGTCGGCGGGACGCTCCGCGATCGGGATCGTCTTGGTGCCGAGGGCGTCCGCCGTGATCTTGCTGCCCAGCGGCAGGTCCTTGGCGGCGATAACGACGTTGACCGTCGTGGGCACGGCCGTCGGCTGGTTGGATTGCCCGCCAAGCGAGAACAACACCAGGACGAACGCGACAATGGCAAGGAAGATCCCGATCAACAGGACCAGCCGATTCGAACGCTTCAAGTACAAATCTCCCCGAGACGAAGTGACAGGTGGCAACACTCTAGCACCGCGATTCTGGCCCGTTACTAGCCAAAGGGGCTAGTACCGTTAGCAGGAACTGTGCAGAGACGCGGCACATCGTAAGGTGCACTGCAAGGGGGTTGATGTGAGTGTCGTCTGGGCGACACCCGAGCGCCACCGCGGACGCCTGGCGGACAGAGAACGACCCGCCGGCGGGCCGGCGGGTCGAGTGCGATGAGTGCTGATGTGGATTGCTAGAGCGCGTTGCCTACGGTGCTGAGCTTGTCGCTGATCTGACTGCCCAGGAAGATGAGGGCGACGATTGCGACGATTGCGATCAGCGCCAGGATCAGTGCGTACTCTGCGAGCCCCTGCCCCTCGTCATCCTGACCGACGAGTGACCGGAGCGACGTGGTGAGCCTTGAGAGGGCCACCTGCATCACCTCCTGTCGTCGGCTGCCGGACGGTGCATCCGGGAACCGCGTGGACAAAAGGGCCGGCTGCCAAACGGCAACCGGCCCTCGTGATGTGTCTCGCGACGCTTCGGTTAGACCGAGTTGCCGACGGTCGACAGAATCTTCGAGACCTGGCCGCCCAGGAAGATGAGGGCGACGATCGCGACGATCGCGATGAGCGCAAGGATCAGCGCGTACTCGGCGAGACCCTGGCCCTCCTCGTCGCTGTCGAGATGAAGGAACGACATGATTGCGGGAATCAGCATTGGGGCATTACCTCCTTTCCTCAAAGCTCGCACCGGGTGCGGCAGCGGGACGGTAAGACGTCCCGGGTGCCATGTCAACTGGCTTCGACCGATCGGTGCGGCACGGTGAGGTCTGGTTGAACTAGACGGAGTTGCCCACGGTCGACAGGATCTTCGAGACCTGGCCGCCCAGGAAGATGAGGGCGACGATCGCGACGATCGCGATGAGCGCGAGGATCAGCGCGTACTCGGCGAGGCCCTGGCCCTCGTCCTCGTCACGGGCGAGGAAGGTGCTGATCCACGTGGAGATGAGTGCCATATGAGGACTCCCCGATGCCGGCGCGAACGTCCGGAATGCGCACAGCGTCCCGCGGACCGACCCGCGCCGCAATGGGACTTTCGTCCGGGACATGGAAAGGCCGCCGACGGGGTCGGCGGCCTTTCGCCTGGCGCTTGGGTGCGACTAGATGGAGTCGCCCACGGTCGACAGGATCTTCGAGACCTGGCCGCCGAGGAAGATGAGGGCGACGATCGCGACGATCGCGATGAGCGCGAGGATCAGCGCGTACTCGGCGAGGCCCTGGCCCTCGTCCTCGTCACGGGCGAGGATCGTGCTGATCCACGTGGAGATGAGTGCCATGTTCGCTCTCCTGATGATGGCCTCCCCCGGGAGGTGGCACCCGGACCATACACGGCCAGGTGGCCAAGGGGAACTAGTCCGATCGGCCTACCGCAGAACGTGGTGCAGCCGTGCGACGACGCCGGCCCGCGGGATCGTGGTCAGTGGCCGCCGTGCGCGGTGTCCACGAGGATGCCGATCGCGTCGGCCAGTGCCCCCCCGAAGAACGCGATGATCGCGAGCGCCAGCACGATCGCCCCACCCAGCACGATCGCCGTCTCGAGGATCCCGGGTCCGGTCTCGCCGGCGCCGGCCTGCTCGGTCATCCTGGCGCGTCGGCCTCTGCCGGCGGGAGGGCGACAAGGAGGCGGAGCTCGCTGCCGTCCGCGACGACCTCCACCGTGGCGCCGATGGATGCGGCGCGCTCGAGGATGTCTCGCCGCGCGGCCACCGGGAGGACGACGATCGCGGCCTCCTCGGCTGCGGCGACCGCGGCCGATCGGGCCTCGTGGCGGTCCTGGATCATCTGCTTGATCTGGTCCGGGACGTCGCCGGTAGGCACATCGGGCAGCGGCTGGTCGTGGCCCGTGGGGACGGCCGCAGTGCGCGTGGCGACGATCCGCGCCTCCAGCTCTTCGTTCCAGTCGAGCTGGAGCGCAACGCGCTCGGGCGCGAGCGCGAGGTATGCGCCCAGGGCCTCGTCGAGGATCCGGAAGACGGTGGACTCCACGTCCTGCGGGAGCCGCCGGTCCCCGCCCATCGAGTCGAACTCCACGGGCACGTGGGCGCGTCGTCCGCGCTCCCGGGCCGCGCGCCGCAGCGTGGGCACGAGCCCCAGGTCGTCGAGGACCATCGGGCGGACGTCGAAGATGAAGTTCTTCGTCGCGTCGAGCGTCTGCTGGACCATCTGGACCAGCAGACGCAGCTCGCCCTTCGTGCCCGAGGGGTCGCGCTCCAGGAGCCGCTCCACGATCTGGGCCTGGAGCACGATGTTCGTGAGCGACTGTGCGGGCCCGTCGTGCATCGAGCGGGCGATCTCGCGTCGCAGGTCCTCCTGCGCGTTGAGCACGACGCGCGAGAGCGACGGCGGCATCGACTCAACCTCGGCGGCAAGCGACGCGACCGCGTCGATCGGGCCGAGGTCCATCGCGCCCAGCGCCTCGGCGACCGTCGCGATCGCGGTGCGGTGACGTTCCAGCGACCGGCGCTTGCCATCGAGGACGTCGACCTGCGCCTCCATCAGCACGGCCCGCTTCGTCAGCAGCACGACTGCGCTGTAGGCCTCGGCGGGATCCTTCGACTCGGCAAGCTTCTCGGCCGCCTGGACGCGCTTCTGCTCGTGGCGCCCGGCCTCTGCGCGCGCCTGGCCCACGAGCATGTCGATCTCGGTGATCTCGCGATCGAGCGTGGCGATGTCCGTCACGAGGCGCGCGACGAGCGCATCACCGGGTGCCGACGTCTTGTTCGCGGGCGTGGTCATGATGCTGGCCGAGTCTCCCCCGGGAGGCTGCTGGACCTCAGTCCTCCGGCATCCGGATCCAGCCCTGGCGCATCGCGTACACCACGGCCTGGGTCCGGTCGTTGACGGAAAGCTTGCGGAGGATCGAGCTCATGTGGTTCTTGACCGTCTGCTCGCTGATCGACAGCGCGTAGGCGACCTGCTTGTTGGTCATGCCCTGGGCGATGTTGTCCAGGATCTCGACCTCGCGCGGCGACAGGGGCGCGAAGATCGGCGCGGCCTCCTGGCCGTACACGGCGAGCTCCCGGAACTCCTTGAGCACGCGCGACGCCACGGCAGGCTTGCTGAAGACCTTGTCGTTGATGAGGTACTCACCGGCAACCACGCGCCGGATGATCATCACGAGGTCCTCGGGCGCGATGTCCTTGAGGATGAAGGCTGCGGCGCCGGCCTTGATCGCCTCGAACAGGGCGTCCTCATCCTCCTCGGTCGAGAGGACCACGATCGCCGCCGCGGGCAGCTCACGCTTGACGCGCTGGGTGGTCTCGATGCCGCCGGGAGGCGGGAGCGAGAGGTCCATCAGGATGACGTCTGGGTTCGTCGCAAACGCGGCGTCGAGGGCCGTGCGGGCGTCGTCTGCCTCGGCGACGACCTCCAGGTCCGGCTCCCGCTCCAGGATCTGGCGAATGCCCACGCGGAACAGGGCGTGGTCGTCGACGATCAGGATCTTGACCCGCTCGTACGACTGGTTGCGGCGATCGTTGCCGCTCCCGCGTCGGCGCTCGGGCCCCTGGTAGTCGGTCATCCGTTCTCCTTTCGCGGCACCGGGATCGCCAGCCGGACCACCGTGCCCGCCTCCGGCCGTGAACGTACCTCGAACTGCGCGCCGATCAGCTCGGCTCGCTCACGCATGAACTGGAGGCCGAAGTTGCGGCGGCCTCGGGCTGCCACGGCTCCGGTGTCGAAGCCACGACCGTCGTCGCGGACCTCCAGAACCCACTGTTCATCCATCAGCGTCGTGGCCACCACGACGTTCGTGGCACCCGCGTGCTTGCGCACATTCTGCAGTGCTTCCTGCACCACGCGCAGCCCCACTGTCTGGGCCGCCTCGGTGAGGCGATCGGCCGGCGCCGCCAGGTCGGTGGAGATCTGCAACCCAGAGAGTGCAGCCTGCGTGGTCACCGTGTCCATGATCGACCCGTCCAGGCCCAGCTCCACGAGCACGGGCGGGCGCAGCTGGACGATGAAGCTGCGCACGTCGCCCAGCTCCCGACGGAGGAGCTCACGCAGGAAGCGGAGCTCCGTCCGGGCCATCCGCGGGTCCGATTCGAAGACCCGGTCGATGAACTCCACCTGGAAGATCGCGTTGGACAGCGCCTGGGCCGGGCCGTCGTGGACCTCCTGCGCCAGGCGTGCCCGCTCGGCCTCCTGGGCCTCCACGATGCGCATCTGGAGCTCGGTGGAGATCGCCGGCAGATCCCGGTCCGTCACCAGCGACGTGTCACCGCGCTCCAGGAACAGCCACGTGCTCTCGAGGTTGCGGATCGCGAGCTCCATCCGCGAGAGCTCCGTCTCGTGGCGTCCGAGGTCCGTCCGTGCCCGGTCCACGTCGCTCCGCACCATGCGCAGGCGCAGGTCGGCGGCCCCGACCTCGGCCGCAGAGGCCGCCCCGGTGGCGATCGCCTGGCTCCCGGGTGCCGCCGTGTCGTTGACTAACGCGACGTCGCCGGTCTCATCGGGTCCAACCTGGTGCTCGAAGGCGATGAGGTCGTCGTGGAGCGTCTCCCAGCGGGCGAGCTCCTCCAGGTACGCGGCGCGATAGCGGTCCCGGATCGAGCGCAGGGTATTTCCGGCGTACCCGAGCGCCTCGGTGGCGGCGGCATGCAACTCGTCGTAGCGGCTGCCGGCCGACTCGGAGCGCGGTACATCCATCGAGCTGAGTGTATCGGGGGAGCGACCTACGGCGAGAGCGGTTCGGCGGGATCGGGCGTGCCGGCGGCCGCGACGCCGCGGCATTCGATGCGAAAGACGCGGATCCCGGCGATCGCCTGTGCGTCCTGCGGATCGTCGGGGATCGGCAGGAGCACCTCCTGGAAGCACGTCGCGGCGGGGTCGGGGCCATCGAGCACCGCGGGCCACCGGCCGTGCGACTCCTTGGCGATGATCAGCCACCTGGCGCCGAACGTCCCGGCGAGGTCCAGGACGTCGGCAGGGCTCTCGTCGGGGAGGGCGAGCGTCGGGACCCGCTCCGTCTCGGCCAGCCAGACCGGGAAGTCGTGGATCACGGGCGCGGAACCGTCGAACGGCGCGCCGATGGCGGCCATCTCCCGGGCCAGGACCTGGTACATGCGCTGGGACGCCGTCGCGCTGCCGCCGAAGCCCGGCAGGAACACGAGCGAGAACAGCGTCGACGCGAAGATCGCGAGCAGCGCCCCCAGCCACGAGACGGGCTTCGTCCAGCCCAATCGGCGGCCGAGCCGGGCGATCCCCGCATCGAGCACGCCGAGCCCGCTGATCAGGAGCAGCACGTGGACCGGGACCGCGGCATGGAGGAACGTCCCCCAGGTCGTCGCGACGGGGAACAGGAGGCTCGTGACGAGGAAGGTCACCAGGCCGACGAGGAGGATCGGGCGGACGGCGCGGTCCCGCACCTGCCACGGCAGCGCGAGGAGCCCGATGACGGACATCGGGATGCCCAGGAACAACAGGACGTTGAACAGGTTGTGCCCGATGCCGGTCAGCCGCATGTCGAACAGGACCGTCGGACCGACCGCCAGGTAGCGCGACAGGGTGGGCGGATCGTTCCACGCGAAGATGTCGAAGCCCGTGACCGACATCGCGTTCGAGATCGCCTGGCCGGGGAGCGGGTTGCCGAACACGGCCCAGTTGCGGAACGCCCAGGGCGCGAACACGATGAACGCGATGACCCCCACGACGAGGATCAGCCGGAGCCGGAACGGACGCGACTTGCCGCGCACGCGAAACGCGAGCCAGGTCCACGCCAGCGCCAGCCAGACTGCCTCGTTGCGCGTGAGGGCCGCGGCGCCCAGGAGCAGCCCGATCCCGATAAGTCGGGGATCGCCGAGCCGCGCGCCCCGCGGATCCGCGACGACCCGGGTCATCAGCAGGCAGGCTCCCAGCCCCAGCGCGCCGAACAGGATCGTGGAGTCCGGGAGCGCCGCGTGGAGGAGGAGCGGCAGGTAGACGGCGCTCGCCAGGCCCGTCCCGATGGCCAGCGTCCGCGCCCGTTCCGCCGGCAGCCCTCGCTCGGCCGCGACGTCCGCCGCCAGGCGCCACGCGAGCACGCTCAGGATCGCGCCGGCAAGCACCGGGACCACCTGTGCCGCCCGCATCGCCGCGTCCAGGGAGATCGGGGCAGGCCCCGCGAACAGCGCCATCGGGATGGCGGCCAGGAACGCGGGGAGCGGCAGCCAGATCTCGAACGCCGGGCGCGGGAAGACGAGGGGCGGCGTCCCGTACGACCACAGCGAGTCCGAGATGAGGCCGCGGCCTTCAACGAGGTTGCGGGCGACGCCGACGTAGTACGCGGTGTCCTCGGGCTTCGGGAAGCCGATGATCGACGCCGCCCACACGCGGGCGAGCAGGGCGACGGCGAAGATCGCGAGCGCGGTCAGCCACGCCTCGCGCCGGGGGAGCTGCCAGGTCCACGACCCGGGGCCGGTCACCGGCTCGCTCCAGTCGGACACCGGGCGTCGGTCGCGTCCGCGCACACGGGGAAGACCGAGACGTCGTCGCGGACGAGGATCGGCGGGCCAACCCAGGCGGGCCTTACGCCCGCGAGGATCGCGCTCGCGGCCGGGACCGAGTCGCCCTTCTCGAGGATCAGCCAGCGGATCGCGTAGGCGCGGGCGACCGCCTCGACGGTCTCGATCGGGTCGTTCACGAGGACCACGCCGCCGCGTCCGGTCCAGTAGCGGTAGCCGGAGGCGTCGATGGACATCAGGCGGTCCGACGGCGGCACGCCGGCACCATCGAGGGCGACGGCCACGGCCTGCATGCGCTCACGCTTGACGCTCCACGCCCCGTGGACCGCAGATACGCCGACGACGGCCGCCACCACGGCGAACGCCACCGCGCCGGTGATGAAGACCCGTGACGCACCGGCGACGTTCCAGCCGCGGCGTCGCGCGGCCATCCAGGCGACACACACCACGATCCCCTCGAGCGCGAGGACGTAGCCGTGGGGCGCAAGCGCCACCGCAGAGTGGATGAACGTCCCGCCCGGCACGTGGACGGCAGACACGAGCGCGCTGAACGCGAACAGGAGCGCGGCGTAGCCGAAGTACGGCCCGAAGGTCGAGTCCCGGCGCCGCGACCACGCCCCGATCAGCAGGAACGGGACGAGGATCAGCACGCCGACGAGGACGCTGAAGATCATCACGGCGGCCACCAGGCCCCCGATCCGGGTGAGGAGCAGCGGGCCCAGGCCCATGCCCAGCAGGTGCTCGAGCGTCGCGGGCACGGTGATCGAGTTCCACTCCCCGATGTCCCGGATGAACAGCACCTTGCCCGATGCCGTTGACGGGGAGAGCGACCCGAACACCGCCAGCTGGCGGAGATACCACGGCCCGACCGTCACCACGAACAGGACGACGGCGCCGACGGCGGCTGCGAACGGGACGCGTGCCGGCCGTGGCCCGTCCGCCCCGAAGCGGATCTGCGTGCGCAGGCGGTCCCACAGCCACGCGGCCCCCAGGACTGCCATGACGAGGATCCCGTCGTTGCGCGAGAGCGTCGCCACACCCGCCAGGAGCCCGGCGAGCGCAAAGGCGCGCGGGCTGCCGCGGAGACCCCGGGCACCGAGGAGCAGCGCCCCGGCCACCAGCGGCTGGTAGAGCGAGAAGTTGTCCGGCTGGACCATGTACACGAACGACAGCGCGGGCAGCGCGGTGAGGATCCCCGCGCCCAGCTGCACGGCCCGCGAGGCGCCCGCGTCCCGCGCGATCAGCCACGAGAGCGGCGCCGCGAACGAGCCCGCGATCGCGAACGGGATCGCGGACGCGAACGCCGTGGGCCCGAGGAGCCAGATGAACGGCACCTGGACCAGCGATGCCAGCGGCATCCAGTGCGCGTTCGAGGGGATGGGCAACACGGGGTTTGCCGGGATCCTGCCGCCCACCTCGGGGAAGATCCAGATGACGTCCACGTTGAAGCCGTGGCCCGAGGCAAGCTCCCGGGCGACGTTCACGTAATAGAACGAATCCGGATACGCCGGCTCCGGGAAGAGGGCCGCACACGCCAGTCGCGCAACAAGCGCGAGCAGGAACAGGGCGATCGGGGTCCGCACAGCGGTGCAGCCTAGCACCGGGGTCGGCCCGCGTTCGACGGTACGAATCGGCTATCCGGGCACCCGCCGGGGGCGTCGCGAGGGGCCCGGCGGACCGCGTAGAGTGCGCGGCGTGACCACGCCACCTCGCGGGCTCGCCCTGCCGACGCTCTCCCCGCCGACCCGGCGGGCCCTGCGCATCATCCTGATCGTGTCGGCCGGGGTCGGCGTCATCCTGGGCATCCAGACACTGGCCCTCCACGCGACGATGGACCCGCTCAACGACCTCCGCGTCTACTACGACGCGGGCGCCCGCCTCAACGCGGGGCAGCCGCTGTACGCCACAGGAGCGATCGACAGCGTGGGGCTGTACCTGTACCCGCCGCTGCTCGCGATCGTGTTCCGGCCCTTGGCGCGCCTGCCCTTCGAGGTGGTCGCGGTCGGGTGGCAGCTCATGATCCTCGCTGCCCTCGGGCTGACCCTGCGACGCACCGGCCTGAAGGAGCCCGTACTGATCGCCCTCGGGTGGCTTGCCCTCCCGATCGCGTGGGCCCTGGTCATCGGGCAGGCCGAGCCGTTGCTCACGCTGATGCTTGCGATCGGCAGCCCGATCACCGTGGCGATCGCCACGAACCTCAAGGTCTTCCCAATCCTCGTGGCGGTGTACTGGGTGGGCCGGCGGGACTGGCGCTCGCTCTGGCGGCTCGTTGCGGCGCTCGCCATGCTGCTGGCGGTCCAGCTGGTGCTGGAGCCGGCAGCGACGCTCGACTGGTTGCGTCTGACGTGGCTGCGACCGGCGTTCGACGTCCGGAGCATCTCCCCGTTCGCGATCCACCCGATCCTGTGGGTGGTGACCGTCATCGGGTTGGCGGCGATCTCGTTCCGGCTGGCCCCGACCCGGTTCGGATGGGCCGCGGCCGTGTGCCTGGCGGTCCTCGCATACCCACGACTCCTCGTCTACCAGCTGATGACGCTGCTTGCCGCCTTCGCGGGTCCCGGTGAGGAGCGGCCGGCATGAGACGCGTCCTCGGCGGGATGCCGATCTGGATCCTCATGGGGCTCATCGCCTGGGGCGGCGTTGCGTGGCTCGGCTGGAGCCTGTGGAACCAGTCGCCGCCGAAGGCGGGCTTCGACCTCGCGCTCCTGCTCGAGGGTGCCCGAGCGGTCGCCGCCGGGACCAGCCCGTACGACCCGGGGATGCTGGCCGGGAACGCGCCTTCCGCAACGGACCTCTTCTACTCGTACCCGCCGGTGGTCGCCCAAGCGTTGACGCTGGTCGCGTGGCTGCCGAACGGCGTCGTGCTCGTGCTCTGGGGTCTGGGGGCCATCGCCGGCCTCGGGCACATCGCGGCGGAGATCGCGCGTCGTGACGCGCAGGGCGAGCCGCGGAGCTCGCTGATCGGCCTACGCGCGATGCTGGCGGCGCCGCTCGTGCTGCCGTTCGCGGTCGCGATCCTGTTCGGGAACCTCGACGCCTGGTACCCGCTCGCGTACGGCGCGCTCCTGCTCACAATCCTCGCGAAGCCATCGAAGCTGACCCTCGCCGCGGGAGGCGCGGCGGTCGCCGTCGTCGCGGTCGCGAAGCTGCACCCGGCGTCGCTGCTGCTGTGGATCGCCGCCCGTGCCTTCGCGGAGCGCGGCGGCCCGCAGGCACGGGTCCTCGCGGCGGCCGTCGTGACCGGCCTCGTCATCGTCGGTACCAGCGTCGCGATCGGGGGGATCGGGATCTGGGCGGACTACGTCACCGTGATCCGGGCCGGGGCCGGGGCGGCGCTCGTGGACCCGCGCAACCTCGGGCCGGTGTCACTGCTCGGCCAGGTGACCGGGATGGAGGGCACGGCATTGCGGATCGCCCAGGCGGTCGTGTCGCTGCTCGCGGTTGCGGTCACGATCATCGCGGCGCTGCGCGTCCGGGACCGGCTGGCCAGCCTGTCGATCGCGATCGCGGCCTCGCTGGTGACGCTGCCGGTGACCTGGTACCACTACCCCGTCGCGCTCATCCCGGTGGGCATCGCGCTCGCCGTCATGCGGCCGCGCTCTCGCCCGTGGGTCGCGCTCGCCGCGGTCATCGCAGGCGTGGCGATCGGGCTGCCACCGCTGCTGTGGGTGGCGGTCGGGGTGCTCCTGTGGGCGGCAATCTCGACGGCGCCTGTCGCATCGGGTCCCGCCCCGGCCGAGCCGGTCGGGGCAGCATGATCCGGGACCACCCGCTCCTCGGGCGCCCGGCCCTCGTCGCGATCGCCGCCCTCAACGCGATCACCGGCCTCGCCGCCGCCGCCGTCCTCGCGCCGCTCTCGTTCGGGGGCGACGTCGACGTCTATCGCCGCGGCGCGGAAGGGATCGCCCACGGCGTCATCGCCCAGGACTTCCTCTACGCCCCACTGTTCGGGCTGCTGCTGACCCCGCTCACGTGGGTCCCGTTCGCCACGGCCGCGTGGGTCATGGCGCTGCTCGGCGCCACCGTCCTCGCCATCGGTATCGTCGTCGACACCCGCGGCGGCGCGCCCGTGGACCGCGTCCTCGTCGCCGTTGCGGCCTTCGGCTTCCTGCCCGTCGTCAACGAGCTTATCCTGGGCCAGGTGACGCTGCTGATCGCGGCGGCGATCTACCCGGTCCGGCAGCAGGACGGGTTCGGGCGAGGCGTCGCTCTGGGCATCGTCGTGGCGCTGATCCCGAAACCGCTGCTGCTCCCCGTGCTCGCGTGGATGCTCATCCGCCGGCGGCGCGCCCTCGCCGCCACCATCGTGACGGCGCTCGTCGTGACCGCCCTTGGCGTCCTCCTCCTGGGCACGGACCTGTACCGGCTGTGGGCCGAGGCGCTCGTCCACGCGGGCCAGGTCTCGAGAAACGGCAACCTCGCGCTCGGGTCGCTCGGGCAGCCGGTGCTGGTCATCGGCGCGTGGGTCCTGGTCGCGCTGGCTGCCGCGTGGATCATCGTCCGGCGCGAGCCGGCGGGGTTCGTTGCCGCCCTCCTCGCGGGCCTGCTCCTGGCGCCGTACACGCTGCTCTACGCGGCGTCGATCCTGCTCCTCGCGGTGCGGCCGGCCCTGCGCGTGAGCCCCGTCGCCACGCGGATCCTCGCGCTCACGGCGAACCTCGGCCTGGTGATCGCGTTCGTGCCGTGGGGCGCAGCCGCTCTCGCGGCGATGGGCATCGCCGGGGACAGTGACGTCACTATTGACATCTGACGTCACGATCCCGACAGTGGTGCGATGAGCAGCCCTCGCCGCGCCTTCACGCTTCGCTTTGCGAGTGACGAGACACACCAGCACCTCGCCCTGCTCGCGGGCAGGCTCGGTGTGTCCATGAACGAATTGGCGGTCCAGATGATCGAGAACGAGATCGGCGCCGCCTCCCTTGCACTCCAGGAAGACTTCGCGCACACGCTTGGTCTCCTGGCATCGTACGGCGTCGAGGCACGGACTGACCTCGTACGGTTTGCCGAGGCAGAGGTGACACAGCCGGATCCCCTTCGCGCCCGCCGTGCGGAGGTGGCGCCGGACCCACTCGGCATCGCCGCGACGTTCGCGGCCGCCCGAGAACGCTGACCGACGACTGTGCCCATCGCGTGAAACGATGACCCGATGGGCGCGGGCCCGAGGATCGCCGCGAACCTGCAGCGGGTCGCTGTGTCGATCGTGAGCGAAGCGGGCGCGCGCCGCCCACCGAAGGTCGCGATGGCCCAAGACTGGCACAGGGAGATTCACGCCGGAGTCGTTCTCCCTGTGCCGTACTTCGCAGGGGAGGCCCGCGATACCGACCAGCGCTTTCCGGAGCTGAGCGGGTACGAGGTTCGAATCGGCTCGGCCACTGGAGTCCCCTCCGCGCTCGTGCCCTCCGAGCTGGCGTCGTTCGAGGCGGGGGCAGGCGCCGTCGTGGCGTCAATCGATGCCCTCGTGCCGGTGGGTGCCCGCCCGGGCTCGATGGCGGAGCTCACCGGCATCCTCCAGGCGGCTGCGCTGATCCACGGCGACTGGGTCCGCATCCATCCATTCGCCAACGCCAACGGCAGGGTCGCGCGCCTCTGGGCGAACTGGGTCGCCGCTCGCTACGAACTGCCCTTCTTCGTCACCCTTCGGCCACGGCCCGCAGGGATCGGGTACGCAGCCGCGGCAGCAGCGTCGATGCGTGGCGACCACGGGCCAATGGCGATCGTGTTCCATGCGATGCTCCGGGCCGAACTGGCCCGTCGACCGTGAACGCGGGCGACCGATGCATTCGGGCTTTGGCGGCGTTCCGCGCGAGGTGGCCTGCCAGGCCTCAGGACCAGTCGATCTCGATGCGCAACAGGCGGAGGGCCTCGAGGAGCTCGGGGTCCGCGGGGTCGATCGGCGACGCTTCCGGGTTGTCGAGCCGCCCCCGGCCCTCGAACAGTGCCCAGCACGCTAGCTCGTCGCCGTGCTTGGAGGCGTAGGCAATCCCCGCGTACGCCGGTGTCGTGTCGTCGGATTCCATGCACCGGTAGACGAGGCGACCGAGCTCCTGGGTGAACGCCCGGGGCGCGGTCTCGCGGATCGCCGCGGCGTCGAGGTCGTGGACCCCCTGCGCTGCCATCGCCTTTGCCATCGCTCCGCGGAGGCGAGAGAGCGTCTGCGAGTGACCGGCGATCGCGAAGATGCCGTGCGCCTCCGCCCGCCCCAGCGCCCGCTTTTCCATCCAGTCGCGCGTGATGACGCCCGGGGCAAAGTCATCATCGCCCCCAATCGCGGCCATCACGAGATCGAGCGCGGGGTCCGGGCGGGCCCAGGCCATCGTCTCCAGGTAGGCGCCGAGCGGCCGGGACGCGGTGTACAGGACGCGGTAGGACGAGTCGGGGTCATCGAATCGTCCGCCGAAGGTGCCGTCGGGGTGGGCGTAACTCCAGTTGGGCCATTCCCATGGACCGGGGCGTCGGCCCATGCGGAACCACGGCGCGCCCCGCGGGCTTGTCTCCCCGAGGTCGCAGGTCACGAGGAGACGAAGGTCCGGGCGGCGGCGATGATTCGCGGGCGGACCTCGTGGATCTCGCCCTCGCGGATGAGCCGGGCCGGCGACTGGTCCTCGAGCTGTGGGTTCAGCCCCGTCATCCACGTCTGCGCAATCCGCGGACCCTCCTCGGCGGCGATGAGCGCGGCCACGATGTAGGTGAAGCGAAGGCGCTCCTCGGCGTCCGCGCGCGGCCGCCGACTGCCGGCCGCCCACTCTCGAACGGCTCTCGTCTCGGACACGCTCGCGAGGTAGGCGACGAGCTTGGCTCCCAGGATCGTGATCAGCTCGCCGACGAGATGGTCGCCCTCGAGACGGACGGAACGATCGGCGGCGTCAAGTTCCGGGCGGCGATGTGCGAGCGTCATGGGTGGTGCCTCCTGCTGCGGCGACCAACTTACACCCCCTCAAATCCCGTGTCCAATCCCACATTCGTTCCCAAACTGCCCCGAGCGTACCGGTTCCGACCGGGGTCAGCAGGCGAAGCGGATCCCGTCCACGGCCACGGCGCCGTCAGCCGGTCGTGACGGGCAGCTCGCTGCGACGGCCCAGGCGCTCCACGCGGAGTCCGGCGGCCTCGGCGGCGGCGACGTCCACCACCGCTCGCGTGTCATAGACGAGGGTCCCGCGCATCGCGGCCCGCATCGCGGACCAATCCAGCGTCCGGTAGTCCGCCCACTCGGTGGCCACGAGGACCGCGTCGGCGCCCTCGGCAGCCTCGACCGGCGTCTCCGCGACCACCAGCAGCGGGTCCACGGCCTGGGCCTTGGCGGTGGCCTTGGGGTCGTGGGCGATCACGGTTGCCCCCGCCTCGCGGATGAGCATCGCGAGCGCCAGCGGCGGCGAGTCCCGGACGTCGTCCGTGTTGGCCTTGAAGGCGAGGCCCAGCAGCGCGACCCGCCGCCCGTCGAGCGACCCGCCCAGCATCGTCGCCAGCCGGTGCACGATCGCCTCCTTGTGCGTGGCGTTCGAGCGGTGGATGGACGAGAGGAGGGGCGCCGGGACGTCGATCGCCGCCGTCTCGAGCGCGATCGCCAGTGCCTGCTCCGGGAGGCATGAGCCGCCGAAGCCCGGGCCCGGCTGCATGAAGGAGGTACCGATGCGCTCATCGAGGCCCACGCCCTCGATCACCGTGGTGACGTCGGCGCCGATGGCCTCCGCGATCCGTGCAACCTCGTTCGCGTAGGCGATCTTCATGCCCAGGAACACGTTCGAGAGCAGCTTGATGAGCGCGACCGAGTCCGCGTCCGCCACGACGGTGGGGGCGTGGAGCGGCGCGTACAACGCCGCGACGGCGTCGGCCGCCTGGCGATCCGCGGGCTCCAGCCAGCCGACGACGACGCGGCTGGGGGCATCGAAGTCCTTGATCGCCGATCCCTCGCGCAGGAACTCCGGGTTCGTGGTGATCGCCGCGCCGCGACCGCGAGCTCCGGCGGCCCTGCGCAGCCGTGCCGGGCCGTCGAGCGGCAGCGTGGAGCGAACCACGATCGTGTGCTCCGGCCCCGTGACCCCCAGCAGGCGGACGACGGCGGTCTCGACGTTCGCGGTCATCAGCGGGCCCTCGGGGCCCGTGGGCGTGGAGACGCAGACGAAGGTCGTGTGGGCATCCGTGGGCGGATCCAGCTGCGTGGTGAAGGCGAGCTTGGCCGCCGCCATCCCGGCGGTGATCGCCTCGGTCAGCCCGGGCTCGTAGACCGGCGGCTCGCGGAGCTGGAGACCTGCGATCCGGACCTCGTCGAGGTCTGCCACGGTGACGCTGTGTCCGTGCCGGACAAACCCCACGGCCGTGATGAGCCCGACATGGCCGGCGCCGAGCAGGAACAGGTGAGCCATCCCGGAAACCGTATCACCGGGCGACCGCGTATCGTGCGCGGCGATGCCCAGCCAGCCAAGCGCCTCGCCCATGGCCCGCGCCGCGGCCGCCGTCCGCGGCCGCCCGATGCTCGTCGCGATCGCCGGTCTGAACGCCGTCACCGGCCTGTTCGCTGCGTTCGTCCTGGTCCCGCTGTCCTTCGGCGGCGACGTGGACATCTACCGTCGAGGCGCGCAGGGCATCTCCGCCGGGGTGATCGCCCGGGACTTCCTGTACTCGCCGCTATTCGGGCTTCTTGCGACGCCGCTGACGTGGGTGCCGCTCACCGTGGCGGCGCTCGCGATGGCCGGCATCGGCATCGCAATCCTCCTTGCCGGGACCGCGCTCGAGACGCGCGGGCTGGCCGCGGTGGACCGCATCCTCGTGACGATCGCGGCGCTCGGGTTCATCCCGGTGGTGTACGAGCTGGTCATCGGCCAGGTGACGATGCTCATTGCGGCGTCGATCCTGCCGGTACGTGACCGTGATGGGATCGCCCTCGGCATCCCGCTGGGGATCGTCCTCGCGCTCATCCCAAAGCCGTTCCTCGTGCCGCTCCTCGTGTGGATGCTGGTGCGCCGGCGCTCGGCGCTCGCAGGGGCGCTCGGCACGGCCGCAATCGTGACCTTCGCGGGCATTGCCGTGCTCGGGACTGACCTGTATATCGCGTGGGGTCGGGCGCTCGTCGGGACGGGCCAGATCGACCGTCCGGGCAATCTCGCGCTGACGGCCCTCGGCGCGCGCGGGTTCGTGTGGCCGCTCGTTACGCTCGCATCCGCCGTGATCCTGTGGGCCATCGCTCGCGACGAGCGACGGGGCTTCGTCGCTGCGATCCTTGGGGCACTGCTCGTCCAGCCGTTCACGCTCACCTACGCGATTTCGGTCGTGCTCGTCGCGGTGCGGCCCGCGGTCTCACTTGCACCGGTCACGACACGGATGCTCGCGATCAGCGCGAACATCGGCATCCTCGTCGCGTTCATGGCCTGGGCAGCGACAGGCCTGGTCTCGTACCTGCCGATACCGGCCAGGTACCGCCCTGAGGGCCCACGAGTCCCGGTTACGGAACGCACCGCCGGGCCCTAGACTGCCCGGCATGCCCGCCCGTTCCCTGTCCATCGTGCTGCCCGCCTACAACGAGGAGGCGCGGATCGGCCCTGCCCTCGACGAGCTCTTCGGCTATCTCCACCGGCGCGGCGACGACGGGCGTGAGGGGCGTCCCGGGGCTGCGGAGCTGCCGGCGACGATCCAGGTCCTCGTCGTGGACGACGGGTCCTCGGACGGCACTGCCGCCCTTGTGCGAGCACGCCGCGAGGCGCTCGACGGCGATCTGGAGGTCCTGACGGTCCCCCATGGCGGCAAGGGCGCAGCCGTCCGCGCGGGGATGATGGCCGCGACCGGCGACATCGTGATCTTCACGGATGCCGACATGGCGACCCCGCCGGACGAGATCCCGCTGCTCGTGGATGCCCTCGACCGTTCGGATGCCGCATACGGGTCACGGATCCAGCCGGACGGTACGGACATGCGGGCCTCGCAGCCCGGGTGGCGTCGCGCGCTCGGCAAGACGTTCCACGCCCTGGCTTCGATCTGGGTGGTCGGTCCGGTCCAGGACACGCAGTGCGGGTTCAAGGGCTTCCATCGCGATGTAGCCCGCGACGTGTTCGCACGCCAGAAGGTCACCTCGATCGTGTTCGACGTCGAGCTGATCTACCTGGTGCGGCGACGCGGGTACACGCACGCCGTCGTCCCGATCCGCTGGGCAGACCGGCGCGGCTCGCGGATGCACCCTGGCCCGCTGCTCGCGATACGGGTTGCCTGGGACCTGTTCCGCATCCCGCTCCTGCACCGAGACGTCAAGCGGGCCGCGCGCGGGACACAGGACCGCGCGAGCGCCTGACGGCGCGCCACCGATGAGGATCGGCCCCGCGCTGGGGCGGCTGCTGCCGCTGTTCGCTGTCGGCGCCTTCGTGCTCGTCGTAGGTGCGACGCTCGCCGTCGCTGGCGACACCCTGGGCTACGACTTCCTCGCGTACCACGCGGCGGCGCGCCGGGTGCTGGATGGGCTGCCCGCGTACGACATGTCGTTCGAGGCGGCCGGTGGCTTCGGGCTGTTCTACTACCCGCCGACGTTCCTCCCATTCGTCCTGCCGTTCGCGCTGCTGCCCGCGGCGACCGCCACCGTGGCGTGGGTCGGGGTCCTGCTGGCGTCGTTCGCGGCGGGCGTCGCGGCGATGCCCGTCTCGGCCCGCGCGCGCTGGGTGATCGTGCTCCTGGCTGGCCTGTCCTGGCCGTTCGCCTACGCGATGAAGCTGGGGCAGGTGGGGCCGCTCCTGTTCCTCGCCTTCGCGGTGGGCTGGCGGTTTCTCGAGCGACCGGCGGTTGCCGGAATCGCCGGCGCCATCGGGGCCGCGATCAAGATCCAGCCCGGCGTCGTGATCGCGTGGGCGCTGGTCGCGGGCCGCTGGCGGATGGTCGCCTGGGGGGCGGCGGCTCTCGTCGTCATCGCGGCCATCGCGACGGCGCTGGCGGGTGTCGGCGCCTGGACGGACTTCCTGGAGCTCATCCGGCGCGTCTCGGACCCGATCAGCACGCCCCACAACTTCACGCCGGGCGCGGTCGCGTACCAGGCGGGCGTTGCGGCGGGGACTGCGCAGCTGATCCAGCTGGCGGCCATGGGGGTCACGGTGCTCGCGCTGGTGGTCGCGGGCCGGCGGCTGGCGCCCGTTCCCGGGTTCCTCGTCGCGGTCGTGGCGAGCCAGCTCCTGTCACCGATCTTGTGGGACCACTACGCGCTGCTGCTGCTGCTCCCCGTCGCGTGGCTGCTGGACCGCGGCCACTGGTGGGCAGTGCTGATCCCGCTCGTAACGAGCATCTTCCTCGTTGGCGTGATCCCGCCCGTCGTCTACCCGCTGGCGTTCGCGGTGACGCTCGTGGCGCTGCTCGCCGTCGGCCGCCAATCTGGGTCGGCACGCGCAGGAAGGTCCGCATGAGCCTCGAAGCAGCCGACCATGCGGCTGTCGCGCTGCGGCGCCGGACCTTCGTCCTTCGTTCACTCTGCGTGCTCGTGATCGTGCTCTTGCTGGCGGACCTGATGCGGAGTTGGATGGAGTGGCTGCCGACGCGCTTTCGACTCGGGATCGACTTCCAGCTGTACGTGGAGGCCACCCACCGCTGGCTCGGCGGCGGAACGTTCTACGAGCCATACCAGGTTGCCGGTCCGTACATGGTCGAACACGGCGCCATCCTCTATCCGCCGTTCTCTATCCCGCTCTTCGCGGCCTTCACCGTGCTGCCAGCGGTGCTCTGGTGGCTCGTCCCCGTCGTCAGCGTTGCTGCCGTCACCCTCTGGCACCGCCCGTCGCTCGTGGCGTGGCTGGGCATCGTGTTCTGCCTCTGGTTCCCGGCAACGAGCGTCAAGGTCATTACCGGCAACCCCGTCCTGTGGGCCGTTGCCGCGGTTGCCCTTGGCACGGTGGGCGGCTGGCCGGCCGTTGGCGCCCTGCTGAAGCCGACTCTGTTCCCGTTCGCCCTGATCGGGATCCGGCGGCGATCGTGGTGGGTGGGCCTGTTCGCCCTCGGCCTGCTGTCAATGCTGTTCCTGCCGTTGTGGCCGGACTACGTGCAGGTGATCCGCAACGCGCAGACGCCCGAGGGCGTGCTGTATTCCGTCCAGGAGGCGCCGATGATGGCGATCCCCATCGTCGCGTGGCTTGGCGGGATCCGCTTCAAGCGGCAGCCTCAAACCTGACGAAGCCTCACGACAGGCAGCGCAACTCGGAACAGTCTGGCTTGGCAGCGCGCAGCCAGACGTCGTAGAGGCGGCTCAGTCCGTCGATGCCGTCCCGGACGGGATACCCGAAATAGCGCCCGCACGTTGCGACGCCCATCGTCGCCTCGCAGTGCTCATGCGTCGCGACCTGGAACTGGCGGACGAAGTGGTCCTCATCGTGATAATGCAGCGCGCGCCGATAGTCGAAGACCGGGTCGCGCAGCTCGTACGCGTACTCGGTCCGCACCAAGCCTCGTTTCGGCTGCGCTGTCCATCGCTCGAAGATGCTGATCGTGGCGGCGGTGATTCTCGGTGCGTGCGGGAGGCGTCCGTCGAGGTCGATGACCAGCGCGTCCCCGGGCTCCCGCCCCAACGTCAGCTCGTCGTCCACGCCCGCGAACGTGATGGCGAACCGTTCCCCCCACGCCACCAGCCTGACCAGGTAGGCGGCCAGGTCATCCTGGGTGACGATGGTCAACCCGTGGCGACCCGGCGCGCGGCAGTCGGACGATCCTCGCCGTCACCCACGACCACCCGTCGCGCAGCGGGCTTGATCACGACCTGCCGTTGCCGAGGGACGAACCCAGCGCGCCACAGGTCGAACGCCGCGATCGGGATGCGCGTGATCCGTGGCGACACGCGAATGCCGGGCAGGTCGCCAGCGTTGACGAGCTCACGCACCTTGTCGTCACTGATGCTCAGGATCTCGGCGACTTCGCGAGGTGTGTAGTAGAGGCGGTCCATCGGTCTATCACCCTGTCTTCGGTATCGACAGGATACCGAACGAGCCGATAGCGTCAATGCCCGATGAGCCACGCGCCGGTGCGCGATACCCTGTCGCGCGTGATCAACCGGGCGTCCGCCACTCGCACGAACCTGCCCGCCCTCGTCATGGGGCTGGTCGTCGCCGCCGTGGCGTTCACCGTGTACTGGCTGACGAACCGCTCGTTCGACGCCTCGCGGGGCGACTTCTTCTACCTCGCCGACGCGTTCCTCCACGGCAAGGTGTGGATCGACTTCGTGCCGGGTGCCTACGACGTGATCTACGGCGAGGGCGGGCGGATCTACATCCCGTTCGCGCCCTTCCCCGCGATCGCGCTGATGCCGCTCGTCGCGCTGACCGGCGCCGTGACGGCGGACCAGTGGGAGTCCGGGATCAACGCCGGCCTCGCGGCATTCGGGCTGTTGATCGCGTGGTGGGTCGCGGGCCGGATCGGCGTGGAGAAGCTGCGCGACCGGCTGGCGCTCGTCATCCTGCTGGGCTTCGGCACGCAGATGTGGTGGGTCACCACGCGTGGCGGCGTGTGGCACACCGGGCACCTGTTCGCGATCATCCTCGCGATGCTCATGCTCGCCGAGCTGTTCGGTCGGCAACGAGCGTTCATCCTCGGGTTGCTCATCGGCGCCTCGTTCCTGACCCGGGCACCCACGGCGTTCGTTGCCCCGGCCGTCGCGCTGTGGTACCTCGTGGACTCGGCGGCATTCGAGCCCGGTGCATCGATCGGGAGCCGGATCGCCGGTTTGCCGTGGCGGCGGTGGGTGCTCCTTGGGGTGGGGCTCGTGCCAGCGCTGATCGTGTTCTTCGGCTACAACATCGCCCGCTTCGGCAGCCCGCTGGAGTCCGGCTACGCGTTGGCGACGCTCCCGGAGTGGCTGGAGGATCTGCGCAAGCAGGGGCTGTTCTCGCCGGTCCACATCCCGATGAACCTGAACTACCTGTTCATCCACCTGCCGATCGTGTCCAGCCAGTTCCCGTACCTTCGTCCGGACGGTCTCGGGATGTCGGTGCTCCTCACGAGCCCGGGCCTGCTCCTCTTCCTGCGGGCGCCATGGCGGGACGCGCGATCGTGGGTGCTGCTGATCGCCGCGGTCCTCGTGCTGATCCCTACCCTCCTGTACTACGGGGGCGGCTGGTTCCAGTTCGGCTATCGCTACTTCCTGGACTCCATCCCGTTCATCTGGGCGCTGGCGGCGATGGGCGTCGCCTTCAAGGGTTCGCTTCGACCATACGAATGGGGCCTCATCCTGTGGGGCGTCCTGATGGGGGCATTCGGCGTGTGGTGGACGTACCACCTCTAGTTTGACCTCCACCCGGTAGATTTGATCGACGTCGGGTGCCGCCCGCGCGATGACTGAGGACCCTCCATGCGATCCACCGTCCCGCTGCGTGTGCTCCTGCTTCTGTTCGTCCTGTCCGGTGCCGCCGGGCTGATCTACGAGGTCGTCTGGGCGCGCCAGCTGGTGCTCGTGTTCGGCAACACGAGTCAGGCCGTGTCGACGATCCTCACCGGGTTCTTCGGTGGGCTCGCCATCGGCGGCTTCGTCGGCGGGCGGGTTGCGGACCGCGTCGTGCGACCGCTGCGGCTGTACGGCTCCCTGGAGCTGATCCTCGTCATCGTGGTGCTCCTGACGCCCGTCAGCTTCCGGTTCATCGGAGAGGCGTACCGCGGCCTGTATCCCGTGCTGTCCGGGACGCCGATCGCCCTGGCCCTCGTGCGCTTCGGGCTCGCCATCCTCGCACTGGCGCCCGCGACGCTGCTCATGGGCGCCACGCTGCCGACCCTGACCCGGTACCTCACCCAGGGCTCGTCCGGGCTGGCGGGGGCGTTCCAACGCCTGTATGCCGCCAATACGATCGGCGCGATCCTCGGGACGGCGATCGCGGGCTTCGTGCTCATCGAGCTGCTGGGGCTCACGGGCGCGCTCGTCGTGGGCGCGGCGTGCTCCGGAACCGCGGGCCTCATGGCGCTCGCGCTGGACCGGCGCGCGGGACCCCTGCCGACGCCCGCCGAGGTGGCCGCGATCCCGAAGCCCATCCGGGAGTCGTGGGACATGACGCGGTTCCCGGCAGAGGCCGTCGCGGCGCGCCGGCGGTTGGCGCTGATCCTCGCGTTCGTCTCGGGCCTCACGTCACTGGGCTACCAGGTGGTCTGGAACCGCCTCATCGGCGCGGGGACGGGCAGCTCCACCTACGTGTTCACGATCATTCTCGTGCTGTTCCTGGTGGGCATCGCCTTCGGCGCAATGCTCCTCACGCCGATCCGCCGCCAGGTCAGGTCAACGGTTGCCCTCATCGGTGGAGCACAGGTCCTCACGGCAGCGCTCGTAATCCTTGGCGCGGCATTTCTCTCGTCACCCCCGGGACCGTTCAACGGCGCGAGTGCGGACTTCCTGTCGTCTCTCGGTCGCTTTGCGGCCTCCGCCACGCTGATCGTGCTGCCAGCCACCATCATCATGGGGCTCACGTTCCCGGCCACGGCCGCGCTGCTGGGCGACGAGACCGGTACCGAGGGATCGGCGACCGGGCGGCTGCTCGCCGTCAACACGCTGGGCTCGCTGGTGGCCACGTTCATGCTGCCGTTCGTCGTCATCCCGCTCATCGGGTCTCCGGCGACGCTCGCGGGCCTCGCGCTCACGAACGCGCTGACGGGGGCCTGGCTGCTCCTGCGGGATCGCGGGATCACGGAGCGGTCACGGGCACTGGGTGGACTCGCGAGCGGGGTGATCGCAGTCGTCGTGGTGCTGACCCTCGTCACCGGGTCCGCGTTCCGTAACCCGACGGTCCGGCTGGTCCAGGCGACGGGCGGCACGATCTTCGCTGCGACCGAGGACGAGATCGCATCCGTGGAGGCGGGCACGCTGGGCGGCGAGAAGCGGATCTGGGTGGCCGGCACGACCATGACGATCATCACTGTCGACACCAAGCTCCAGCCGCTCCTGCCGATCATGCTGCGGCCCGGTGCCACGCACGGTCTCACCATCGCCTTCGGGATGGGCACCGCATTCCGGACCTCGCTGGACGCCGGGATCCGCACGGACGCCGTGGAGCTCGTGCCGTCGGTCCCCGAGATGTTCAAGTGGTTCTACGCGGACGCGGAGCAGGTCCTGGCGAACCCGAACGGGCACGTGATCATCGCGGACGGCCGGAACCACGTGGAGCTGACCGACCAGGTCTACGACTTCATCGTCGTGGACCCGCCGCCTCCGATCGAGAGCTCGGGCGTGTCCGTGATCTCGACCCGGGAGTTCTACGAGGCCTCGAAGGCGCGCCTGACGCCCGACGGCGTGATGATGCAGTGGGTGCCCTACGGCCAGACGCTGGACGAGTTCCTGGCCCACGTCCGGTCCTTGCTGGCGGTGTTCCCCAACGTCAACCTCATCGCCGGTGCGGGCGGTTACGGCTACTACATGCTGGGCTCGGACGGACCGGTGGACCTTGACCCGGCGTCGATCCGCTCGGTTTTGGAGCGCCCGGGCGTGCTGGCCGATGTCAACGAGGCGCCCGACGCCCAGGGCCGCTCCGTCGATGCCTGGACGGACACCATCGCCGGGCTCACGCTCGCGAGCGGCGACCACCTGCGCCAGGCCGTGGGCGACGGCCCGATCATCACGGACGATCGACCGCTGCCGGAGTACTTCCTGATCCGCCGCCTGACGAACCCAGACGCACCTCGACTCACGTTGGGCGCACTGCGCGCGCTGCTTCGGTAATGGAGTCCGTCGGACTAGGACTCCACCGCGGTGCCGTTCGCCGGCTGCTGCTCGTCGCCTGGACGACGAACCGCTTCTCAGTCGTAGTGCTGCGTGTCGGCCTCAACCTCCTTGGAGTCGTGCTGCTGCTGGAATCGCTGGCGACCGAGGTCAGCATCCCAGGGTTCGACTCGGTGTCGTATTGGCTCATCGAGCCGTCAGATCTCTACCGATGGACTGACTCGTCGATCGTTGCGGGACCGTTCCGCTATAGCCCCGTGCTGGGGCAGCTTCTCGACCCCCTTGGCTCGCTCTCGTGGCACGTCTTCTTCGTTTTGTTCCTGGTGGCGTCGCTGCTGGCACTCGTCGCGCTCGGCGGCAGGTGGGGGCTGGCACTCCTGCTGATCCCAAGTGTCCTCGGCGAGGTGTACCTCGGCAATATCGACCTGTTTATGGCGCTGTCAGTGGGTTTCGGACTCGTGTGGCCGCCGGCTTGGGCGGCCCTGCTTCTTACCAAGGGAACGCCCGCGGTCGTGCTGCTCTGGTTCGTCGTCCGCGGCGAGTGGCGCTCGTTGGGAGTGGTACTCGGGCTGGCGGCGCTCGTCGCAATTCCGTCCGTGCTGCTTACGCCCGACCTATGGGCCACGTGGGTGCGTGTGTCATCGCAGTTCGCAGGATCGATCTACGGCGCCTCAACGATCCCAGTCCTTCCCCGCCTCGTCGCTGCGGCCGTCCTTGTTAGTATTGGTGCTCGACGCGGCTGGAAGTGGACGGTCGCGTTGGCGGCTGTGCTTGCTATGCCTGGGCTGGACTGGAAGACCATGACAATCGGGCTCGCCATCCTGCCCCTCTACGGCCTTGGCTTCCGAGCCGACTGGATTTCGAACCGCAGGCGCGGGCAACGACTCCAATCTGCGTGATCCATTCCCCAATCGTCGGTGCGCCCGGTAGGGGTGAGGAGACGCGCACAACAGGGGAGCAGTTTCCTCCAACGCGCAGGTAAGCGGTCTGCGCCGCACCACGGTCGACAGTTGCTCTCGCAACCGTTCGGGCACCCGGTGTTATCCTCGAAATCGTGCCCTTCCCGATCGCGACCGACGACCCCAGCTGTCCGCCGGCCGTCGGCGACACCGTCGCGCCGCCGGCCAGACTCCGCACCCTCCGGGCCGTGCGGCGTCCGTTCGATTCCGTCGATCCGGCCACGTGGGACCCGCTCGTGGCCGCGAACCCGTGGGCCACGCCGTTCTCCCGCTGGGCCTTCCATCGCGCGTGGTGGGACGCGTACGGCGAGAACGCGCACGAGGAGACGCTGGTCCTCGTGCCGGCGGACGGGCCCGACGATGCGACCCCGGTGGCCATCGTCCCGCTCATGCACCGCCACGAGATCGAGCCCGGTGATGCGGAGCTCCAGACGAAGATGCGCCACGCGGATGGACCACCCCTGACGCCGGTCCCCGGAGAGGCCAAGGGGCTGTTCTTCGGGGCCTCGTACCACGCGGACTACGCGACGATCCTGTGCGCGCCCGAGGACACGGCCGCCGCGGCAGACGCGTTCGCCGACTACTGCGCATCCGGGGGTGATCCCGGACATCCGCTCCCGTGGGATGCCGTCGACCTCCGCCGCCTGCGCTGCGGAGACCCGGCCGCCGATGCCCTTGTCGATGCGTTCACCCGGCGCGGGACCGCCGAGGGCTGGACGGTGGACGTGGAGCGGGAGGAGGTCTGCCCGGTCACCACGCTCTCCGACGGCGCCACGCTGGACGACTACCTGGCGACGCTGGGCAAGAAGGAGCGCCACGAGATCCGGCGCAAGGTCCGCCGTGCCGAGGCCGCTGGCGAGGTTGCTCTCACGGACAGCGCCGAACCCCTGGCAGACCTCGAGGCGTTCATCGAGCTCCACCAGAAGCGCTGGGGCGAGGACGGCCTGTTTCGCGAGGGCATCGGCGGCGACCACAGTCGGACGTTCTTCCGGCGCCTGTTCGAGCTGTTCGGCCCCGGCGACGTCCTGAAGCTCGCGTTCCTGACCGTGGACGGTCGTCGGATCGCCGCCGGCGTCTCGTTCGAGACCCCGGACGCCCTCCTGTACTACAACGCCGGCGTGGATCCGGAGGCGCGTGACCTGTCGCCTGGTGTCGTCATGGTCGAGCGTTACGTGCGGCGGGCGCTGGAGCGTGGGCTGCACCGGCTGGACTTCCTGCGCGGCGACGAGCCGTACAAGTACGAGTGGGGTGCGGTCGACGCACCAATCCAGCGCATGCTGGTGCGACGAACGGGGTATCGATGACGAGCCAGCCAGCCTGGGATCCATGTCTCACGCCCGTCCGGCGCAGTGCCGTGCGGGGTCGTGAGCGCATCCGCGTGGTCGAGGTCCTCGCGACCGGCACGAACGGCGGTGCCCAGGAGCATGTCTTCAACCTCGTGACACGGCTGGACCCGGCCCGGTACGACGTGTCCGTCGTGTCCCTCTCGCCCGGGTCCGCGATCCGCAAGCTGGAGCACGCCGGCATCCCCGTGACCGTGATCAACGAGCATGACGATGCCATCGCGACCGGCATCCTCGCCGCGCACCTCACGGACCTGCGCGCCGACGTCGTCCACAACCACATGTACCGCGCCGAGGTCGTGGGCACCAAGGCGGCGATCGCCCTCGGTGAGGCCGGTCATCGTCGTCCGTGGGTGATCTCCACGATCCACTCCAGCCGCGTCCGCTCCGAGGACGACCAGGCCGCGGTCCGCCGTCTGACGCCGTCCATGAACCACCTGATCGTCGTGTCTGACTCGATCGATCACAAGGTGGTCGAGGAGGGCCGAACGCAGGCGCCCCGCTCGCTCATCTACAACGGCGTGGACCTCGACCGCTACGACCACCAGGAGCCGTGCTGCACGCTGCGCGACGAGTACGGGATGGAGCCGGGCTCCCCGATCGTGGGTGTCGTCGGGCGGCTGGAGCTCGAGAAGGGCCACCCGACGCTGCTCGAGGCCTGGCCGCACGTCCTGCGGGACGTCCCGGCCGCGTACCTCGTGGTGGTCGGCGAGGGGAGCCGCCTCGACGCGCTCCACGACATCGCGCGCCAGATGAAGATCCTCCACCGGGTCGTGTTCACGGGCCGACGGGACGACATCCCGGCGGTGACCGCCGCCTTCGACGTCGCCGTGCTGCCGTCCTACCGCGAGGCGCAGGGCCTCACGATCCTCGAGGCGATGGCGCTGTCGCGCCCGGTCGTCGCGTCCAGGGTGGGCGGCATCCCCGAGATGATCACGGACGGCGTGACGGGGCTCCTCGTGCCGCCCCACGATCCGCCCGCGCTAGCCCGTGCCATCGTCCGGCTCCTGCAGGACCACCAGCTGGCCGACACGCTGGGTCGCGCAGGGCACGACCTCGTCCACGACCGGTTCTGCGTCCAGCTGATGGTCAAGGCCGTCGAGGACCTCTACGACGAGGGCGCGCGCGCCGTCCGTCCCCGCGAGGTCGCGTCCGCCGTCGGCTGACGGCGCGGGCGCCCGTACGATCGGGTGATGCCTGCAGGCACCGGGCCACGTAGCATCGGGCCGTGCACGAATTCGGGGGCCTGCCCATCGTCCGCAGGCTTGCGCGCGACAGTTTCCTGCTGCTCGCGGGCGCCTTCTTGCTCCTGCGACTCCTGCAAGTGCCGCCCTGGGATCAAAGCGTTGACGCATACGCTTACTGGACAACTCGCAGCGGCGACCTGTACGGCACCGGTGGGGCGGGGGCGATCGGCGCCTATGTCTACACGCCCTTGTTCGCCCAGGTGATGCGCCCGCTGGTCCTGCTGCCTTGGCCGGTTTTCGTGACGCTCTGGACTGCCATCAACTTCGCCGCCCTGTGGTGGCTCCTTGGTCGTTGGTCCCTGCCCGCGTTGCTGTTTCTTCCGATCCCGTTCGAGATCATCTCCGGCAACGTGCATCTGCTCTACGCGGCCGCGATCGTGGCAGGGTTCCGGGTGTCTGCGACGTGGGTGCTGCCGCTCCTGACGAAGATCACACCCGGGATCGGGCTCCTCTGGTTCGCGGCGCGCCGTGAATGGCGCAGTGTCGGGCTAGCCGTCGCGGTCGTTTCGGCGCTCGTCTTGCTCTCCATCGCACTGGATGGCAAGGCGTGGCGCACCTGGCTGGATGTCCTCGCAGGCAGCTCGAGCACGCCGGTCACCCTAGGCTGGTTCCTGCCCATCACGCTTGTGGTTCGGCTGCCGATTGCCTTTGTAGTCATGGTTGTCGCTGCTTCGACGGACAGGCGGTGGCTGGTGCCTGTGGCCGTCACACTGGCGATGCCAGTCGTCTGGCTCAACAGCCTCGCAGTCCTCGCCGCCTGTATTCCGTTGCGCTGGCCTGCCATCGAGTCCGCGGCGACCCGCGCCCTGGGGACTCCAACGATGCTGTCGTCCGCCGGGCCGGACGCGGTCTCATGACCCAGATTCGAGCCACGATGCAGAGGTTGTCGGCGGGCCTCGCCCATCCCGCAGTACTGCCTGGCATCGCTGTTGCCTGTGCCGTCTTCGCCGTGGCGATGGTCATGTTCGCGGCCCGGGGCGATGCCACCCTGGGCTACGACGCCCATGCGTACTACCAGGCCGCCGCAAACGACGACCCGTACCGCGCGACCATCAACGGCGGCTTCGACGCGGTCGGCGGCCTGTACGAGTACAAGTACCCGCCGGTGCTCGCCCAGGCCCTGGCGCCGGTTCGCATGCTCGGCATCCCGTGGCCGGCGTTCTTCGGCGCGTGGACCGTGCTCCTGCTCGTCTCGCTGGCCTGGATGGGCCGCCAGTGGACGCTGCTCCTGCTGCTCTTCCCGCCCGTGCTGGGCGAGCTGTGGCTGGGCAACCTGAACCTCCTGCTCGGGGCGGCTGTCATCGTCGGCATGCGCTGGCCGGCGGCGTGGGCGTTCATCATCCTCACGAAGATCACGCCCGGCATCGGCCTGCTCTGGTTTGCGGTCCGGCACGAGTGGCGGAACCTTGCGATCGCACTGGTCGCGACCGCGGTCGTCGTGGGCGTGAGCCTCGTCCTCGCGCCGACGTTGTGGACAGACTTTATCGAGGCTTCGCGGACCCAGTTGGGCGCCACCGTGGCGGTGCCGCGCCAGGCCGTCCCCGTGCCGCTGCCACTCCGCCTCGCCATCGCCGCGGCCCTCATCGTGTGGGGCGGGCGCACCGACCGGGCGTGGGTCCTGCCGATCGCCGTTGGACTGTCCGCGCCGTTCCTGTGGTGGAACGTGATCGCCGTCATGGTGGCGGCGATCCCGCTCGCGTCGTGGAAGCCGGCCAGGCCGTCACCGGCCGCGGCCCCGCCCGTCGCGCCCCCCTACGTCGGCCGCCTGACCCGATGACCTTCGTGCGCCTTCGGCTCGTCATCGCCTTGCCGGTGCGGCCCCACCACCATCGGATCTCCCGTCCGCGGCCACGCCCGCAACGGTTGGGGACGAACGTCGAGGCCAGTTGAGGGAGGATGCAGGCGTGCTGATCCGACGTTCTGGTCGGTGACTCGGGCTCTTTGTCGTGGGTGGGCTAGCCGGCTAGGGAGCGTTGGCGGCGATCGTGTGGTTTGCGCTCGATCGCACCCCTCCATGCGCTGGATTCGACTTTGCTCTCCTTCTGCGCGGCGCAGGGCGCGTCGCCGCCCTCCCGGGTCGGGTGCTTGGTGATGTCGGTCACCCACAGCCGGTCGCGATCGTCGTGCCCGAACTGGCGCTCGACGAGGTCGCTCGCGGTGGCGACCCCGCCGACCCGTCGGAAGCGGGGAGGTCCGAACACGCCGGCGAGCCCGGCTCGACGCATGAGCAGAGCCACTGTGCCGTGGCCGACGACGAGACCGTGGCCGAGGACCAGCTCGGCATGCACCCGCCGGCCCCCGTACGTGCCGCGGCTGTCGGCATGCACCCGGGTGATGACATCGGTCAGGGCGGCGTGGCGGATCGCCCGGGCGGACGGTGGCCGATGCCGCTGGACATAGAAGCCGGACTCGGACACCGCCAGCACCCGGCAGGCGGCCTAAACCGAGCGCCCTTCCGCGGCCATCACCTCGATCGCCGCGAAACGCCTTTTGGGTCGCTGCGCTCCGCCAGCAACTCGGAGGCCCGGCGATGGATCGCCAGCTCGTCTTCGAGTTCGCGGATGGGGCGCTTGGCGGCGGTGCGCTCAGCGCGCTCGACCGAGGTCAGGCCCGGGACGAGGCCCCGGTCGATCCGGTCCTGGGCGCGCCAGAGATAGATGGTCTGATTGCTAACGCCAAGGTCGCGGGCTAGATCGATGACCCGTCGACCTGACGCGGGCAGATCGAGGACGCGTCGGCGGAACTCGGGTGGATACCCACGTCTTCCCATGGCTGCCTCCTATGTCGGACAGCAGCATGATTCCAGGTATCCGACTCCACGGAAGCGAGGGCAGACCAGTCACCTGGTTCCACCACTTCGTGGTGTTGATCACATTCGGCACGGCCGCCGTTGCGCGCGCGCCAGACAAGCGAATCCGACACGCTGTGGTGACTGGGATCGCATTCGCCGCGTCGCTTGGCGCGATTTCGTTCGAGACGACTCACGCGTGGGCGCTGGCTCCCGTGACGCTCGTCCTCATCCGCCTCCGTCATGGCCGATCCGCCTCAGTCATGGCCGGCTGACCTGGCTCAAGAAGACAATCGGGCGAACACATCCGTGGGCGGCGCCACGTCGCCAGTCGTCACCGATCCATCTCGAGGAGACGACGCGCGGGGGTAGCGCGACAGCGCCACGCATCCAAGAAGCATCGAGAACGAATCCATCCAGACGACTGGCAACCCGATCATTGCCGCCATGGGTACCGTCCAAGCGCGGTTAGTCAGCGCCCCAAAGGCGGTGACGATCGCAGCGATTGCCAACCGCAGCAGCAGCCCTTGGCCCCCAGTACCACCATCGTGCCGGAGGAACTCAACCCAGTCTCTCCAGGCGGATGGATTGAGTACGTAGGAGATGCCAGCGATTGCCAGCGTGGTGCCACCTGCAAGGATCCCATGGCGCCACTCTCTTCGCACCGCGAACCAGATCAGGCCGATCCCTGGGGTGACCTTCGTCAGGAGCACAAAGGACCATGTCGGTGCGTATCTGAAACCCAGGACAATCGCCGACGCCAGGACGAGGTGAATGTTGCCGATCATGATCTCCTGGCTTACTGGCAGTGCGAGCACCAGAAGTGCCGGGGGCCACGGGCGGGCCAACCACGCGGCGATCAGCGTCAGAGTGAGGGTCCAGCCAACGATGAATACCTCACGAGGCAGGAGTCCGATGAGGCTAAACACTTGGGCAAACGCCGGCGAGTACAAGTAGGCGTTCTGGCCGCCTACCGTAGCTCCCACGTACAGATGGTCGAGATTTACGGCCCAGTAGACGAGGCCGTCCGCGGCTGGCCGCTGCCACGTTGTGTCACCGACAACGACGTAGATGTAGACCGCGGTCATCAAACCGGCGATCGCGGCCCCGTGTCGTACTGCTCGCCGCCGCCCCTGACTGAGTCGCATGACGCGAATTCTAAGGCCGTAGGGTTCGTCCCCTAGAACGATCTACGCACCGAAGGGTGATGGCATGGCGCTCCGCAACACGTAGCATCACGGGGTGGATGGACGCCGTCAGCTCCTGCTCGCCCCGGACCCGTGGAACGCCTTCATCCGTGCAGCCGGAACCCAGATCAATCGAACCCTCCAGGTGCCGCGCCAGACCGCACCGATCCCGTTGCCGCACCAGGCCGCACCGATCCCGCTGCCGCTCCGGCTCGCCATCACGTCGCCCTCATCGTCTGGGGTGCGCGCACCGACCGGGCGTGGGTCCTGCCGATCGCTGTCGGGCTGTCCGTGCCGTTCCTGTCGTGGAACGCGATCGCGGTCATGGTCGCGGCGATCCCACTCGCGTGGTGGAAGCCGGCGATGCCGTCGGCGGACGCAGGCCCGGCCGTCCCGCCCGCCGCGCCGTCTACGTGACCCGATGACCTTCGCGCGCCTCTGGCTCGTGATCGCGCTGGCGCTGCCCGCGCTCGTCGCGCTGCTCGTTCCGATGCCGGCGGTGGACCTCGCGTACCAGGTCCGGACCGGGGAGCTGATCCTCGCGACGGGCCGTCTGCCGGGCGTTGACACGTTCACGTTCACCGTGGGCGGCCAGCCGTGGACGGACCAGCAGTGGCTGGCACAGGTCGTCCTGGCGCTGGGCCAACGCGTTGGTGGCTGGGAGCTTCTTGCGGTGCTCCGCGCGGTCATGGTCATGGCGATCGTGGCGCTGATGGCGGCGACCTCGATCGCGCGCGGCACGGGTCCTCGCACGGCGGCCGTGCTCGCGCTGGTCGGCTTCGCGCTGATGGCTCCCGCGCTCGCGCTCCGACCGCAGCTGTTCGGCATCCTGCTCTTCGCCGCAATCACCTGGATCGTCGTGACGCGCGCCGATCATCCGCGACGGGTCTGGGTCGCGCCGCTCCTCGTGGTGCTGTGGGCCAACGTCCACGGGAGCTTCGTGCTGGCGCCCGCAATCCTGGCCTATGGCCTCCTCGACGACGTCATCCGAGGCCGGCCGTGGCGTCGGTCGCTGGGCATCCTCGTGGCGGGCATCCTCGCGACCGCAATCACGCCGTTCGGGCCGGGTGTCTGGGCATATGCGGCGGGCATCGGCGCGAACCCCGTGATCGCGAACCAGGTCAGCGAGTGGCAGCGGACGTCGCCACTGACCGTGACGGGCGTGCTGTTCTACGCCTCGGTGATCGGGACCGGGTTGCTCCTCGTCCGCGGCCGACGCGCGCTGTCGCTGGCCGACGCGGGCCTGTACCTGGGGCTCGTCGCGATCGGCGCGTGGACCGTGCGCGGGATCGCCTGGTGGCCCATCGGCGCCGTCCCCCTCGTCGCGACCGTGCTCCCCGGGCTCGCCGCTGCCGCGGGGTTGGTTTCGAAGCCCGACCGTCCCATCGCCCGCGGCCCGGCGCGCATGAATGCCGCGGTGGCCATGGTCCTGGGTCTCGCGATCGTCGCCGCGCTGCCGTGGTGGCGGGCACCGGACCCGCTCACGGGCCGAATCGGCCTCCTCGCGTACGCACCCTCGGGGCTGGCGCAGGCGCTCCGCGAGCGAACGCAACCGGGGACACGCGTTGCCGCCCCGCAGGCATGGGCGTCGTGGTTCGAGTGGGCGGTACCCGACGCGCACTACCTCGTCGACGCCCGGTTCGAGCTGTTCCCGGCCGACGTCTGGGCCGATTACGCACGCATCGCCGCCGGCGGCTCGACCGCAACCGAACCGCTCGCCCGCTGGCAGGTGGACCTGGTGGTCGTCCCCGCCGACGGCACCGCGCCCGACGGCTGGACCTCGATCTACAGGGATGTCGACGGCGCGATCTTCAGCCGCGTGAAGGGTGCCAGCCGCTGGTACCTTCGACGCACGGAGAACGCACTGGGGGCTCTGTTATCGTCGGGCACCGGGAGGCACTCATGACCGACGTCAGCGAGGTCCAGCAAGCGATCGCGAATCCGATGGAGGCCACGCTCGACCTCGTCGTGCTCGGTGGCGGCGGCCACGTCGGACTGCCGCTCAGCCTCGCGTTCGCGGCTGCTGGCCTGCGCGTCGGTATTTTCGACATCAACGGGGCCACGCTCGACGCCATCCGCCGGGGCGAGATGCCGTTCCTCGAGAATGGGGCAGACACGTTGCTCGCGTCCGTCCTCCAGACCGGTCGCCTGGAGCTGAGCGCCGAGCCCGCGGTCATCGAACGCGCCGACGCCGTCGTCCTCGTGATCGGCACTCCCGTCGATGAGTTCCTCGGCCCTTCGATGCGCGTCTTCGAGCGCGCCGTCGCCCAGATCGCACCGCACGTCCGGGACGGGGCGCTCGTCGTCCTGCGGAGCACCGTCTACCCGGGCACGACCGAGTACGTGGCCGCGGCCTTCGAGGATCGCGACCTGCGCGTCGACGTCGCGTTCTGCCCGGAGCGCATCGCCGAGGGTCACGCGCTGGAAGAGCTCCACTCGCTGCCCCAGATCGTCGGCGCGGACACAGCGATCGCCGGCGATCGCGCCGAGGCCCTGTTCGCGCGACTCGCCGCCAAGACGATCCGCACGACGAGCAAGGAGGCCGAGCTCTCCAAGCTGTTCACGAACACCTGGCGGTACATGAAGTTCGCCGTCGCCAACCAGTTCTTCGCGATCGCGGACCAGGCCGGCGTGGACTACACGAACGTCCTGCGGGCCGTCCGCGAGGACTACCCGCGCGCCGCCGACCTGCCGGGCCCGGGCTTCGCCGCCGGTCCGTGCCTGTTCAAGGACACGATGCAGCTGGCGGCCTTCACCAGCGACCATTTCCCGCTGGGTCAGGCCGCGATGCAGATCAACGAGGGCATGCCCGCGTACATCGTGTCCGCCCTCGAGCGGCGTCATGGCTCCCTGCGCGGCCGCACCGTCGGCATCCTGGGCATGGCGTTCAAGGCCGAGTCCGATGACATCCGGGCGTCGCTCAGCTTCAAGCTGCGCAAGCTCCTCGAGTGGGCGGGTGCACGCGTGGTGTGCACGGACCCGTACGTGACAGACGAGCGGCTCATCCCGCTCGATGACGTCCTCGCGGCGAGCGACATCCTCGTCATCGGCGCGCCCCATCGCGCGTATCGCACGCTGGACCTGGGAGGTCGCGAGGTCGTGGATATCTGGAACGCCACCGGCGCCGGGATCCGGCTCTAGGTGAAGGTCCTGGTCACCGGCGCCGCCGGCTTCATCTGCGGCTACCTGATCGCCGAGCTCCTCGAGGCCGGTCACGAGGTCGTGGGTCTCGACAACTTCAGCAAGTACGGGCGCGTGGCCAAGAGCTACGACGACCATCCGCGCTACCGCTTCGTCGAGGGGGACGCGAAGGACGTCGAGCTGATGACGTCGCTCGCAGCGGACGTGGACCAGGTGGTGGCCGCGGCGGCGATGATCGGCGGGATCAGCTACTTCCACGAGTTCGCGTACGACCTGCTGGCCGAGAACGAGCGGATCCTCGCCGCCACCTTCGACGCGGCCATCGCCTCGCACAAGGCCGGGTCGCTCAAGCGGATCACGGTGCTCTCGAGCTCGATGGTGTTCGAGTCGACGACGGTGTTTCCGACGCCCGAGGGCGCCGAGCGCACGTCCCCGCCGCCGGTCTCCACGTACGGCTTCCAGAAGCTCGCGTCCGAGTACTTCGCGCACGGCGCGTGGGAGCAGTACCGCCTGCCGTACACGATCCTGCGGCCGTTCAACTGCGTCGGGATCGGCGAGCGGCGTGCGGTCCGCGACACGGACATCATGAGCGGCAACGTGAAGCTGGCGCTGTCGCACGTCGTCCCGGACCTCGTCCTCAAGACGCTCAAGGGGCAGGATCCGCTCCATATCCTGGGCGACGGCTCGCAGGTCCGCCACTACACGTACGGCGGCGACCTGGCCCACGGGATCCGGGTGGCGATGGAGTCCGAGGCCGCGCTCAACAACGACTTCAACCTCTCGACGGCCGCGTCCACGACGGTCCTCGAGCTCGCCGAGGCGATCTGGACGAAGGTCCACGCCGACGGACGACCGTTCAAGTACGTGTCCGACGCGCCGTTCGAGCACGACGTCCAGCTCCGTGTCCCCGACGTCCGCAAGTCGCGCGAGGTCCTGGGCTTCGAGGCGACGACAACCCTGTCCGCGATGCTCGACGAGGTGATCCCGTGGATCCGGACGGAGCTCGAGGCGGGTCGGCTGTGACTCTGGGCGGCGGAGCCGACCCGGATCCGACCGCGCCCATCCCGGAGCTCTCGATCGTCGTTCCGGTGTTCAAGGAGGGCGAGGCAGTCGACCCGGTCATGCGCGCGCTGACGGCCGCGATCGCCACGCCCCACGAGATCCTCATCGTCTACGACTTCGACGAGGACCCCACCGTCCCCGTCATTGCGCGTCTCCACGCGGAACTGCCGGCGATCCGCGGCCTGCGCAATGATCTCGGGCGCGGCGTGCTCAACGCGATGAAGGCGGGCATCGCGGAAGCGGACGGCGCGTACGTCCTTATCTCGATGGCGGACGGCTCGGACGAGCCGGGAGTCGTGGATTCGATGCTTGCCCTCGCCCGCGATGGCGCGGACGTCGTTTCGGCCTCGCGCTACATGCGGGGGGGCCACCAGGTTGGCGGCCCGCCGCTCAAGCGGCTGATGAGCCGCGCGGCCGGCCTGTCACTGCACTGGCTGGGCGGCGTAGCGACCCACGACCCGACCAACAACTTCAAGCTCTACTCGCGACGCTTCCTCGACGTCACGCTGATCGAGAGCGTGGCGGGCTTCGAGCTCGCGCTGGAGCTCACGGTGAAGGCGACGCTCGCCAGGCGCCGGGTCGCGGAGGTCCCGACGACGTGGCGCGACCGCACGGCAGGCCAGTCCAACTTCAAGTTGCGCTCGTGGCTGCCGCACTACCTGCGCTGGTACAGTGCCGCGTTCCGGGGCAGATTCCGGCGATCCTGAGTGGCACCCGGCACCGCACCGACGGGTGCACCGCGGCGTGAGCGATGGGGGACGCCCATCGTCGTCGGGCTCGTCGCCCTCGAGCTCACGTGGATCGCGTTTGTCCTGCTGAGCTCCACGGCAACACCGTCCTTCGGGCTGGACTATCGGTGGCATATGGACGCTGCCCGACGACTGCTGGACACCGGCTCCCCGTACTGGCCATGGCAGGTCTCGGCTCCGTATGAGATCGCCAACGGCGCGATCCTCTATCCGCCGACGGCGTTCGTGCTGTTTGTCGCGTTCCTCCCGTTGCCGCCGGTGCTGTGGTGGGTTGTGCCGATCGGCATCACGGCCTATGCCATGCATCGGCATCGGCCGCCCGACTGGCTGTGGCCGATCGCCATCGGCTGCTTCACCCTGGAAAAGTCGCTGAACGTGTACGTGTTCGGCAATCCGAGCATGTGGATCGTGGCGGCAATCGCGGCGGGGACGGTCTGGCACTGGCCGTTCGTGTTTGTCATCGCCAAGCCGACCTTCGCACCGGTCGCGCTGCTCGGTGCCACCCGGCGGTCGTGGTGGATGGCAGCTGCGATCATTGGCGTGGTGTCGCTGGTGTCTGGCGCGCTGTGGGTCGAGTGGGTCGCGGTCGTCCGCAACTCGAACGTCAGCATCCTCTACAACGTGCCCACGCTGCCGCTCATCCTCGCCCCGCTCATCCTCGCCCCGCTCATCCTCGCCCCGCTCATCCTCTGGGCTGGTGCCGCCTGGCGGGGGCGCCACGGCTAGTCGAGCGTCATACCGGGTGCCTCGCGCTCACGCTGCGCCGCCTGTCGAGGCTGGATCCACCCGAGTCGGATCGCTCCGAGGGCCACAACCCAGACCGAGCCCAGGTGGTACAGGCCCGTGACGGACATCCCGCACGCGATCGGAACGACCCACGGCCGGTTCGTCCTCGCACCCCACGCGATGAGGGCGATGGCGGCCACGAGCCGCAGTGCGAGTGGCGGACCGACGATCGTCATGTCGCCGTTGGTGGTGACGGAGGTGTTCTGCGATACGAGGTCAAGGAACTGGCGCCAGGACGATGGCAGTAACAGGAACGAGCCAACCACGACGAGCGCCGTCGTCCCGATCGCGACAGAGAACTGCCGCCACTCGCGCCGGGCCGCGAACCACACGACGCCGACCCCGGGTGTGATCTTCGTCAACAGGGGGACTGCCCAGGCCGCCGGGTACGTCATGCCCAGCACGATCGCCGCCGCCATCGGCAGGGTCACGTTGCCGATGAACACGGCCTCGAGTCCAGCCACCGTCGCCGGGTCATGGATCACGCCGATGAGGAGGACCAGTGGCGTCCAGCGGCCGGCAACATAGCCCAGGGAGGCCCAGATGAGCGAGCTCCACATGATGATGAAGGGCGTCCACCCGATCCACCGAAAGGGCTCCAGCAACTGAGCCATTGGCGGGGGATAGACGTAACTGCCGGCACCCAACCAGTACGGGTCGCCGAGGTAGCCCTGCCAGTACATGATCGCGTCGAAGGGCTCGTGGACCATGCCCGTCACCTGCGCGAACCCCACGATCACACCCACGAGCGCACACGCGAGCACCGCGAATCGGTCCCAGTCGATCGCTGGGCGGAGCGTGGGAGACGTCATCGCGGCTCTCCGTTGATGGATCGGAGTGCCCGGACCTCGTCCGGGTTCCGCGTTGCGCCCGGTGACCCAGTCCTGCCACCGTGACCCGAAGCTAAGGACGATGACCACCGCGGCGGCCTGCCTGATCCGCAGCGAGTCGGCAATGGCAACGGAGAGGCCTTTAGCGACTCGGCGGAGTCGGGTGTTCCTGTGGTCAGCCAGAGTTGAGCCCCGCTCAGGCAGTGGGTGAAGCCCCTAACAAGATGCGATCCGAAACTGCCGTATAGGAGGGACGCCACACACAGCAACGTCCACGATACGGCGATGGTGAGCCACATGATCAACGCGACGCGGGGCGAGCGTCCAGTCAACGGAGCGGCGGGACTCATTGGTCAGGTTCTGCTCTTGGGATCGGGGCCCCTTCGCGGACGCGGCGCTCCGCTTCCGCCTGAACATCCGACGGAATTGCGCGAACCGCACCGGGAACGAGGGCGTCCGTCCGCGCGTCCCCGTACGCATCCGTGAGTTCCCTGAGGGTTGCTGGCGCAGGGACCAACACCAGTGAGCGCCGCGCATCTGTCCCGGCAGGGAGCGGCCGATGGAGGCCGCTGATGAGCAGCGCTCTGGTCATGTCCGCTCGGTCGAGGAAGAGCGCCCGACCGCCCACGAGGAGGGCGGTGTTGTAGGCAAACGCCAGACCTACCAGCGAGATCGCCCCCGCGACGGCGAAGGGTCGGCTGCGGGGGTTCTCGGGCATCGTCGGGCGGCCCACGAGGGCTGACACAGCCAGGAGCAGCAGGATCCCAGAGACGTATGTGTAGCGGGTATAGCCAACCTGGCCGGCGAAGAGGTCCCCGCGCACGAGGCCGATCAGCCCGTACTGCATCCCAATCGCGACGAGCAGGCCAAAGGTGCGACCGGGCAGGCTCTCCGTTGCCGCTCGCGCAATCGCCCACACGACGATGAGACCGGCGATCACCGACCCTCCGGCGACACCTGTCCCGGTGATCCCAGCGGCCGCGTTGGCCGTCCCACCCGCGATGAACGCCGGCACGTCGGCGGCGGCGGTCAGGGTGAAGGGGTTGCGCATCGTGGTGACGCCGGCGCGCCCGAAGCCCACGTACCACGCCAGGTAGCTGAAGGCGGGGATTGCCAGCCAAGGGATGGCCCGCCGCCAGCGCGCCGTGACGAGCCACTCGAGTCCTACCGCAATGGACATGACGATCCCGGCACCCGACGCCATCAGCGACAGGAGGAGCAGGCCGGTCACCGTTGCCGCCCGCCTGTCGGTCGCTTCGCCATCGGTGAGATCGAGCGCGAGAAGCCCAAAGAGCACCGATGCGACGAATCCGGTCTGGAACCCCCAAAACAGGTTCTCGAATCCAGATCCAAAGAAGAGGACGAGCACGCCAGCAGGAAACGCCCACGACTGCCCGGATCGGCGCCCGACGAGGCGGTAGACAATCGCGGCTACCCCGACATGAAGTGCGACTAGGACCGCGAGAAACGGCATGTACGACCCGATGCCGATCGTCTCGACCATCGCCCGGTACAGAAGCACGGGGAGCGTTGACCAGTGCTCGTTGTGGGGGCGGAACCAATCGGCGACGTTGCCCAGTGACCGGGATTCGATGAATGCCCACTCGTCGCTGAAGAACGTCATTCCCGCACCCAGCGCGAGCAGCGATGCGAACCCGACCGCGGCGACGACCGCGAACCCGCGGGGGCCGGTCGCGACCCGCGCGACCCGCGCGACCCGACCTGTCATCGTGGTGTGGCCGACCACTCGTCACCGGTGGATCGCGACGTCATCGCCACCACCGTTGCCATCACGCCGGTCATCAGCACGGCCCCAACGATCCCCAGCTCGCGCGCCATCGGGATCGCCCAGCCCTCGGGCGGCACCGCCACGAGGAGGTTCAGCGCGAAGGTGATCGAGAACACGGTCCAGGCCGCAAACGTCGCGCGGCCGGGGAGCGCGAGCAGCAGGAACACGAAGGCCGGGTACGCGTAGCGCTCGTGCATCGTCGTGAGGCACACGAATGCGACAAGGGTGATCGCCGCGACGCCGAGCGCCAGCCGCTCAGCCGTGGGGCGGCGGTAGACGCCGGCGAACACGACGAGCGCCAGCAGCCCGGTCAGCGCGAAGCCGATCATGCGGAAGGTTACCGGCCCCACGATCGCCGCCCGGTCCGAGACGAAATCGCCGCCCGCGCCCAGCTCCTGGATGAGCCACCACGGGTTCCACGCCCGCAGCGACAGGACGCTGAAGATGTCGTTCTGGTAGGTGCCAAGGTTCGCGAGGTAGTTGCGCGGCCCGTCCGCTGCGAGGAACGGCGCCCACAGCGCGACGACGACCACGGCGCCGACGATGGCCGCCCGAATCGTCCCGCGGATGCCCTGCGAGCCGAGGAACCAGGCGGCGAACGGCACGAGGAAGGGGAGCGCCTGCGGCTTCGTCATCAGGCTCACCGCCAGCAACGCCGCCACGAGCAGCGGCCGGTTCGCGCGCGCCGCCAGCACCGCGATGACCGCCGGCAGCACGTAGATCGCCTCGTACTGGCCCCACCACGCCGACACGTACCAGGTGACTGGCCACAACAGCACGACCCCCACTGCCGCCACGGCCGTCCATGGCCGATCCCGGAACCACCACCCGACCGCCGCCGCCAGCCCGAGGTCCGCAAGCGACGCCGGCACCTTCATCAGTGCGCGGATTGCCGAGTCCGAGGAGTCGGTGACCGTCCGGAACGCTGGCTCCGCGGCCGCGAGCGCACCCCAGACCCAGGCCATCGCCGCCGGGACCGAGAGATTCTGGTCGTACGCGCGGCCCCAGCCGTCGACGGCGATGCCGTGCACCCACAGGACGAACTGGTCGAGGTCCCCGACGAGGCCCGCGGACGGCAGGAGCCACAGCCGGATGCCGATGCCAGCCGCGACGAGCACGGGGAGCGCGAGGAACGCCCAGGGCTGGCCGCCGCGCGCGGGGCGTGCCGTACGCCAGTCACTCGCGAGCGGGACCGGGGCCGTCACCCGATCAGGCCGGCGTCGTGACCCAGTAGCGCTCGGCGGCGCCGTTCGCGACCCGGCCCAGGTCCGCGAGCTTCGTCGCGTGGCCACGCACCGCGTTCGCCATCGACTTCGTGTCCGTGAACAGGCGATCGATCTGGCTGTCGTAGAGCGCGATGCCGCGGATCTTGCGCTCCAGCTGGTCGCTGATGTCGGCAAACTCGGCCGCCACGGAGACGCCGTCCGGGAGCCCGGGGATGCCACCGCCCGGAAGCTGCTCGAGCCTCGTGAACTCCTCCCACCACGCGTAGGGGAAGTCCTCGTAGAACGCGATGTTGCCCACGTAGTCCGGCCCGGGCATCACCCAGCGGCGCGCGTCGTGGAGGAGCGCGATCCCGGCGTCGCGGGTCAGCTGGTGGTCCACGTGGCCGCCCACGCCCAGCGGCAGGTAGACCCGCTGCGGCTCCAGCCGTGCGATCTCCCGGCGCAGGATGTCCACGGGTGCCGGATCGTCCGCACGCGGCGTGCCCAGCAGCTCGTCGTCGCCTTCGTAGCCCCGGAACACGGCGTCGGGCAGGTCCATCCACACGATCGAGACCTCGGCGAACGCCGCATAACGCTCGTCCTCGAGCCTGCGGGTGGCCATGAGGTCCCCGGCCGCGGCGGCCTCCGTGCGCTCCGTGGTGAGGATCGCGCCCTGTGCCGAGACGTCGTCGATGACCGGCTGGCCGGCGAGGCTCTCGTTGTGGATGTTCGCCCGGCGATACCACGACGACCGCTGCCAGAAGCGCTTCGCAGCGGCGTCCGCGTCGCCCTGCGTTGCGTCGAGGCCGTCCTTCGTCGCCTGCCACGGGGCCGCGGAGGAGTCCTCCGGGACGTCCGCCTGGAGATGCGCGCGGTTGAATGCCTCGGTGACGGGCCAGATCGTCTTCGACCCGAAGCCCAGGGCCTCGCGCTGGTATGGCGTCAGCGGGTCTGCGGAACCCTGCCCCGAGTACAGCGTGAGGATCGTCACGTTCTGGCCCAGCTCGCGCAGGCTGGCAATCAGTCCGCCGCACGACAGCGCGACATCGTCCGGATGCGGGGCAACGAACACGTGGGTCATAGGCCGCGAGTATAGCGATGCCGGATCGGCCGAATGGGTCAGCTCGCGGACGGGCTCGGTGACGGGGCGACCGACGGGCTGGCGACCGGGGAGGCACTCGCGGCCGCGGACGGGCTCGCCGCCGGGGAGGCGCTCGCGGCCGCCGACGGGCTCGCCGCGGCCGACGCGCTGGCGACCGGGGAGGCGCTCGCCGCCGCCGACGGGCTCGCCGCCGCGGAGGCGCTCGGCGCCACCGTGGGGACAGGCGTCGCGAGGACGTTCGTCACGAACCCGCTGTACCCGAACAGGAGCGCGTACGCGAAGATCGCGACGAACACGCCCACCACCCCGATCACGAAGATCGCCGATGCGCGATCGTTGACGTGGACGGCACGATCCGACACGGACGGGGTGGCGAGGACCTGCTGCCGTGCCCCCTGTCCCTTGCGGCCCGTTCGAGCGGCCGCACCCGCGCTGGCGCCGGCGATGCCCGCCTCGACCGCCGTGAGGTCGTCGTCGGCCTCGTTCGTGGTCTCGTCGTCGGCTTCGTCGTCGGCTTCGTCGTCGGCCTCGGCGCCGTCGGCGTCGTCGGGGGCCTCCGGCTCGGCGTCCACGCCGGGCACGTCGGTCGTCTCGACCTCGGCCTCGTGGGCCTCGGGGTCACGCTCCTGGTCGGTCATCCGGTGATCGATCTCCTCTCCGCGGGCGCGGCCTTCCGGCGTCGCCTCACGCGGCCGCCAGTGTACCGAGCGCCGGGCACCTTCGGGCGTCCCTGCCCGTCATGCATCGCGCACGGCCGGGACGAGGAAGCCCGCGAGACCCGCGCCGATCGCCACGATGCCCGCGAACACGATCACCGGCCCCACCCCGGTGACGTCCGCGACCAGCCCGAGGACCGCTGCGGAGATCGTCATGCCACCGAACACCAGCGCGAACCGGAAGCTCACGACGCGGGCCATCATCTCGGGCGGCGTCCGCTCCTGGAACAGCGTCTGACTGGGGATCACGAAGGCCATGTTCGCGACGCCGATCCCGAACATCAGCGAGAGCATGATCGGGAGCGGCGGCACGAAGCCCGCGATCATCACGCATACCCCGAAGAACGTGTATGCGGCGATGATCAGGCGGCCCTTGCGGATCCTCGACGCCACAAGCCCCAGCGCAAAGCCGCCGATGAGGTTGCCGACGCCGATCGAGGTCTCCATGAACGCGTACGTCGCCTTGGACGTCGAGGGGCTGACCGCCTCGGCGAGGACGAAGCCCAGGGCCGTGAGTGCGCCGACGGCTACCTGCCCCGCGGTTCCCTGCAGCGTGTTTGCCAGCAGGACGCTCTCGCGGCGCAGGAACCCCCAGCCCACCGCCAGGTCGGCCCGGATGTCGGCGACGGTCGGCGGGCCGGCCGGTGCCTCGGGCGGCTCGAGGTTGTCGAGGTCCAGCGCGGCTCCGGCCGTGTCATCGGCGCTGCGCACCCGGCGTGCGATCGGGGGGACGAGCATCGAGGCCAGCAGCACCGCTGATGCGATGTACGTGACGGAGTCGAACCAGAAGGCGATGCCGATCGAGGAGCCGAGGAACAGGACGAACAGGCCGGCGATCGGGTACGTCACGACGTCGGCCAGCGTCTCCCCGACCCACATCGCCGAGTTGGCGGACAGCAGGTCACGCTCCGCGACGATCCGCGGCAGGATCGAGACCCGGGCCGGCCGGAAGAACACCGAGACGGTCGTGATCAGGAACAGGACCGGGTAGGCAAGCCAGACGTTGATGAGGACCGCGACCGGGACGAGCAGGACGAGCGCCGCCCGCAGGATGTCCGACACCACCAGGACCTGCTTCTGGTCCCAACGATCGACCAGCGCCCCGGCGACCGGCGAGAACAGCAGGTTGGGGATCGTCGCGGCAATGAACGTCAGCGCCACCTGGAGCGGCGAGCGGGTGAGCTCGTAGACGACGGCGAGGAGCGCGATCTGGTTCACGCGGTCGCCAAACATGCTGATCAGCTGGCCCACCCACAGCGCCGAGAACGAGCCGTTGAGCGCGAGGCGGATATACGGGTGCCGACGGACGCGCGCGAGGAGCGGACGACGGCGCGGCCGGATACCCACGGCGATGCCCTGCCCGAACGCGCCGTCTGCGGCGAGCTCGCCCGTGTCCGGGAACGTCGAGAGGGCAGGGGAGGCCATGCCGACGCCGCCACCGCCGAGCATTCGCGGACGCTCGAGCGCCGCCGTGTCCTCGAAGGCCGGGCTCAGCCCGGTGCTCCCGCGCAGGCCGACCTCGTCGCCGCCCGGGCCGGTCCGGGTCGCTGTGCCCGGCCCGGGGCCCGTGCCCGGTCCCCGCAGCCGTGCGCTGCCGGAAACGCCGAGGAGATGACCCTCGCGGGCGTCCTCGAGCGCCTGCTGTGCCTCCGCGCTGGTGCGCAGCAGGGTCGCGAACAGGAAGAAGCCGAGGCCCGCCGTGAGGAACAGGTCGCCCACCGAGGCGACGTTGTTGAGGGGCGGGATCGGGAGCGGGATCACGTCCGAGAGGAAGCCCAGCCGGAGGAAGAAGGCCGGGTCCGTGGCGTACAGCGGGACATGGAGGACGGAGTTGAGGTCGCCCGTCAGGCCGCTCGCGCGGTACGCGTCCATCCACACCGGCATCCGCCCGCCGTTGACCATGATCACGAGCGCGTTGCTGGCGATCCCGACGAACGCCAGGGCGAGGCCCGGATAGGTGCGGTTCCTCCACAACGTGAACAGCACCAGGCCGTACGCCGTGCCCAGGAGCGGGACGCGCAACGTGTCCACGATGCCCACGCCGAAGCCGAGGAGCGCCTCGGTGCCGAAGCGGACGATGACCGCGAGGAACAGCAGGGGCAGGAACTGGAGACGGATGTCCGCGAGGCGCTCCAGCTTGCCGCCCAGCACGAGGCCGAGGACGAGGCCGAGCGCGATACCGCCGATCAGCATCGGACGATTCTGCGGGGAATCGGGGTGGCCGCGCGGCTCATTCGTGCGCCCCTGTCAGCGGTAGGCGACGAACGGAACGCCCTCAGGACGCGTCGGCGGCGGCCGGGCCTTGCGCCGGTGTCGCCGCAGGAGCGCTCGCGGCGCTTGCCGATGATGCGACGACGGCAATGCTGGCCACGCTGGCCACGCGGCTGGCGTGCTGCGAGATCAGCGGGATCGGGCGCGGCTGGACCGTGCGGCCGGGGTCGCTCACGCCTTCGACCCAGGTTGTCCTGACGAACGCGTCGACCACCTTCGGGTCGAACTGGACGCCGGCGAACTTGCGCAGCTCGCCCAGGGCCTGCTCGGGCGTCAGCGGTGTCATCCGGTACGGACGCTGGGCGGTCATCGCCTCGAACGCGTCCGCGACGTGGAGGATCCGGGCCAGCAGCGGGATCTCGTCGCCGATCAGCCGATCCGGGTACCCCGAGCCGTTGTACCACTCGTGGTGGTGCCTGATGATCGGCAGCTCGCGACTCAGGCGCGTAACCGGCTGGATGATCTGCGCGCCCAGCACCGGGTGCGCGTTCATGAGCATCCGCTCCTCGCGATTCAGCCGCTCCTGCTTGAGCAGGACGTTGTCCGGAACGCCGATCTTCCCGACGTCATGCAGCAGACCGCCCCACTCGAGCGCCTCCAGGTCCGACTCGCCCAGGTGCATCGCCCGACCGATGTCCCCGCCGATCTCCTTGACCCGCCACGAGTGCTTGCTGGTGTACGGATCCCGCTTGTCCACCGCGCCCGCCAGCGCCGTGATGGTCTGGGTGAACATCTCCCGCATCTCCATGAAGTTGTGGTACGCGACGCGCGTCGTGTACAGCGGGATGGCGAACAGGAGGCTCGCCCACCAGGCAATCCCGTACACCAGCGCCATGAGCCACCCAACCGGTGCAAGCCCAACCAGCCCAGCCGCAAACCCGCGCGCATCCCCGAGCAGCACATTCGCGAAGCTCTGACTAGTGCGGAGGGAGACCAGCCGAGCCGTCAGCGAGAGGTTGACCGAGATGTATGCCATCGCAGCCAGAACGGCTCCGACGAATAGGATCGGGTCGGTCGGCGTCCGATCCGGCGCCTTGAAAACCTCAAGGGTCCACCCTGCGACAACAGCCGGCAGGACGATCACCGCGTGGTTTGTCACCGCCCCATACCAGGGGATGCGACCTCGGAGTTCGCGGATCTCAGTTGTCCCGATGAGTGCAACCCAGGCGGCTGCCGTGGGGCCCCCGAGCACAGACGCCGCGATCAATGGTGCGATTGAGACCCCGACCATCGTCCCGCGAGGCATCCGCACGGGCAGGGCCGATGCCAGCAGTGAGACGCAAATCCAAAATAGAAGGCCGAGGGCGGTGGCGGAGCCGGCGGGCCCGCCAAACCCGATCCCGATCCGCGGATCAACGGGAATCACAAGGGTCGTGGCGCCAAGCGCAAGTGCGCCTGCTGCCACGACCCCAATGATGTAGAGCTTCAGATGTCTCGGCATTCGACCTCAGATCTCCGACTTTGTCGGACTCTAGCTCGTTCGGCCCAATTGGGTGAACAGGACTTGAGTACTGAGGGCGTGATCCTGGATCAGAAGCCCCTCAATGAAGCGCCACCTGCCAAGGCCAAAGCGGCCACAGCGGCGCCTGCGCTGAGGATGCGCATAAAGCGATCCTTCATGGGTTGGTCCTCCGTGTCCCTGCTACCAGGGCTTGACGGACTGGTTCGGTGCCACGCTCGTTCCTCCTTGCGGCCCTCGTGCCCCGTAGAACACGAAAACCGACCAGACTCGAAAGTCGGTCGGTTGCACTACTCGCTCCGCCTCCACCCTAAGTGCCCAATTCAGGTGGGGGCCTCTGCGCGTCCGAGCGTTTCCTTGATGCACCGTACCTTCGTACTAGTGCAAGGCGGACTTTAGGTTGGACTGTCTACACCGGTCAATACGCAACCCTACCTATGCCCACCGATACATCCGGGCGTGTTGCGCCTAGATGTCCTCCAGAAGCGGCGGCTCGACTCCGAGCTCCTCGCGGATCGCGGCTGCGTAGTGCGCATACTGCTCCGCGGCTGCCGCCCTGCGCCCTGACCGCTTGTACGCGTGAAGCAAGCCGAGCTCAATGGCGTCGGCTGCTGAGTCAATCGTTAGCACCCGCCTGGCTAGCGATATGACCGTGTCCCATCGTTCGCTTGTTGCAGCGGCGCCCATCGCCTGTTCGACGTAACCCAGGACGGCGGCATGCAGCGTGTCACGATATGGCACCGCCCACTCCTCGTAGGCGAAGTCGACTGCGTATCGATTGACGTACTCGTCGAGAAGGTCTGCGACAGCTCCACCGTCCGGGGATCGCTGGCCCTCGAGCCAACGCCAACATCGCCGACTCACGGTGTCAACGAGCTCCGGATCGAGTAGCACCACTTCGCCATCGAATCCGACATACCCCGCGCCAAGACCCTCCCGATAGTCCGGCTCGAACACGCGGCGCAGGAAATAGATCGTCTGATGCAGCGAATTCACGGCGGTGGTCGGGCCGAGGTCGGGCCACAATGCCTCCAAGGCCTCATCCTTCGTCGCAGACATTCCGGGCCGCGACGAGAGGAAGCAAAGGAGTCCAACGACCTTCCTCCGAAGCCGCTGCGACACCCGAACTCCCCCGTGGCGTATCACGACGGGACCTAAGTCCTCAACAAGGACCGGCCGAGCTAGGCGACGAGTCAAGCGAACGGCGAATGGCTTGATGCGCCTTCGACTCTTTGCCAGTTCGCGCAAGGCGGCCGCGTCCTGGTCGGAGCCGACCTCCGCCAGAAGCTTTGCCGCACCGTCCTCGCTCGCACCCTGCTGGGCGATCGCCAGACGCAAGGCACCCTGCCAGCGTTCCGGTCGCAAGCGAGCCTCCTGAAGGATGCGCTCAATCGCCGGTGGGTCCATCCGATGAAGGTTGACGCTCAACTCCTCGGCGACCATCGAGAGCAGGTACGAATCGCCCGCCATGAGGCCATGGACGGCAGCGCTAATGCTGCCTGTCTTCGTGACTGCCACAAGGAGATTGGCCAGACCCAGGCCGACGGTCGACCGCTGTGAGGTGGCAATCCTCTCGAGTTCGAGGGCCTCTGTTGAGGCCTCAGCTGCTCCAACCGACACGAGAACCCGGACTTGGATCAACTGGATCCGCAACTTTCCAGCTATGTCCATGTACGGTTGGCCTCTGAGCACCGCCGCCAGCCGTTGCGACTCAGCTTGATCTCCCCGCCTCAGGGCTAGCACCACTCGCGGAAGCGTCTGCAGCAGCCGGTACTTCTCAGCGAGTCGTGCCGACCCCGAGCTGGCGAGAGCCGCTTCGGCGGCATCCACAGCGCCAAACTCCGAGAGCAACGCACCAACCTCGACGGCTGCCTCGTCGCGTGCCACGGGCCCACGCGTCGCGAGTGCGTCACGCGCGACGCGCATCGCTTCGTCGACGCGGCCGAGCCTCACAAGCGCGTGGGACCGCGCGACCATCGCTCCCACCTTGAAGACGCTAGTTGGGGAGTCCTGGAGTCCCAGCTCAGCTGCGGAGGCTGCCTCCGCGGCCTCATCGATCCTGCCAAGCCACAGACATACCCAGGCTAGGTTCAGTCGAGTCACCTCGGCGTAGCGCCGGTGGCCCTGTAGATCCTGCTTGACTGCAAGATCGCGCAGCGTCTGCGCAACGAACTCGAGATCCCCCTCTTCCTGCGATCCTGCGAGCACGATTGCGGCCTTTGCCAGGTCGACCTGCTCAGGCCCTAGAGACCCCTGCAAAGCTGTGCTGGCAAGATCGACAAACGATTCCTGGTAGCCCGCAATGCTCTGGAGAAACGCGAGGTTCAACAGAGAAACCCCGGACGGATGCGAGTCCGAGTGATCAACCGACGCCTGCGCGAGTTCCAAGGCCCGGTCGTAGTTCCCTCGGTCAAGCTCGACACGTGATCTCAGGAGGAGGGCTTCCGGCCGATCGTTCGACCCGGCGGACCCATCGAGAAACGGTGCGGCTAACTCGAATTCACCCGCCGCAAGGATTGCCGGTACCGCGGCATCGACAATGCGGGCCGCGTCCGCGTGATCTCCAGCCGCACGATAGTGCCAAGCTGAGCCGATCCAGTCCGTCATCTCGAGGGCGATCGCAACTCGGCGGTGCAGTTCGCCTACCTCTCGCTTGCCGATCTCCTCGGTGAGACGCGCCAGAAGGAAGTCGCGGACCAGTGGATGGAAGCGGTGCGGCGACTCGCGATCGGGACGGCTCAGGAGTCCCAGCCCCTCTGCGTCACTGATGAGCCTGGCAACGGTGGTCACTGGCGATTCCTCGACGAGCGCGCCTGTTTCCGCGTCGACCGACACGAGAAGTGAGACGCGGGTCAGGAATCGCTGCATCTCGAGGGACAAACTGGCCAACACCTCCTCGGCCAGGAAGTCGTAGACGTCACCGCGTGTGGCGCTCAGTTGCGCAACCAGCGCGCGTGTCTCTGGGGCGTCCTTGTCCTCGAGGCTCGTTCGAACCAGCGCCAGGAGGGCAGCCCAGCCGTCGGTTCGCTTGATGAGTTCCGACACGATCTCTGGTTCTAGGGGACGCCCATATGCTTCGCGGAACAAACGATCGGTCTCAGGGACGTCGAAGCAGAGGTCCTCGCCATCAAGGCGCGCGACGCCACCGCGTGACCTCAACCTGCCGAGGGGCAGATGCGGCATCGATCGTGTGGCTACCACGATCGAGAAGTAGGGCCCAGTGCGTTCAATGAGAGCGCGAATAATCGCCTCGGTCTCGGCCGATGAGTCGATGACATGGTAGTCATCGAAGATGAGCGTCAGCCCACCTTCGAGCCGTGGCGCGAAGTCGGCATACTCGCGTACAAGAGTCGCGATAACGTCAGGTGCCTTCGGACCGCCCGAACCTAGCGCGAGCAGCAGGTCCATCGTCTCGGCGGCGAAGTCTGGGTCGAGCTCGCGGCCTGCGGCGACGAGGTGGCGGAGGAAGACCAGCCAATCGGCGTCGTCGGGCTCGAGGCGGTACCAGGCTGTTCCACGGGTTGACTTTGAGGCCCAGTCGCCGAGGAACGTCGTCTTGCCGAAGCCGGCCTCGGCAACCACGAGGACGACGCGGCCCTGGGCGGCCTTGTCCATCCAGTCGTTCAGGCGGGGCCGTGACAGCGTGTCCGAACGCAGGAGTGGCGGGTGGATCTTCGCGCCGGTGATCGGGAACGGGTAGGCGGTCATCAGGCCCGCGCGCACCCGCGAACCGGGCGACCCAGGTCCAACCCCAACCAGCGCATGCCCCTCCGGATCCCGCTGCCGCGGCGATGGAGTGACCGGCCGATTGGTCCCACCGCCGTTGGGCGCGAATGATACGGAGCGCGCGGTCGCGGGGTCAGCCGGTTCGGAGGCTCCGTGCGCCTGGGCCACGGCGGACGCATCGGACGTGCCGGTGCCCTCGGCCGGACGAGTCCTCCGGGACCGGATGGGGTCGGACGCGGCGCTGGTGGACGGGGACATGCCCGGCATGGTGCCCAGCGCCGCTCACCGCGCGCTTATCTGGACCTCGTCGCACCCGGCGGAGGACGCATCGCGTCCCGAGGGTCAGATCAGCCCTCGTATTCGAAGCCGATCTTCAGCTCGACCAGGTACTCGACGATCTCGCCGTCCTCGATCTTGGCGCTCGATTTGACCACCTCGATCGTCCGGATGTTGCGCACGGTCTTGGATGCGGTGGCGACGGCCTGGCGAGCGGCGTCGGACCAGGATCGGGGACTCGACCCGACCATCTCGCGGATGATGATCACGCCCACAGGGCTCCTCCTCGTTGTTCAGCCTTGCCAGCATAGGACAGCGCGCGGCGGCGGCCCGATGGAACGCTCGAATCCCGGAATCGAAACGCGCCGCCGGCGGGGTCGGCGGCGCGTCAGGTCAGGTGTCGATCAGGCCGTGACGGCGGCCTCGGCGCGGACCTTGTCGAAGCACGAGCTGCAATAGACCGGGCGATCGTTGCGCGGCTGGAACGGGACCATTGCCTGGCCGCCGCAGCTGTTGCAGATCGCGGCGTGGTACTCGCGGGACCCGGTTGGCCCCCCGCTCCTCGACTGCTTGGCTGCGGCCCTGCAGGTCACGCAGCGCTGCGGGTCGTTCGTGAGCCCCTTGCTCGCGAAGAACGCCTGCTCACCTGACGAGAACACGAACGACTCGGCGCAATCGCGACAAGTCAGCGACCGATCCTGGAACACCCCTCGGAATCCTCCCTGGCGGCTCAAGCGGAGTTCCGGCCCGGCGACGGGATCGGCACCGGGCGTCGCAGGAGGATCGGCACTCGGGCTGGGCGGGCGGCATGGCGCGGAACTCTTGAGCGGACAATACGCGCTCCGTCAAGCCGCAAAACGCGGTCGATTCCAGCACGCAGGGGTTGCGAGCGGGACGTGCCACGTCACGGCGCAGCCGAACGTGCGCGACGCGAGGGAACCAGTCGACTCGCCCGGGCGTCGGGAGGCACATGTCCATGCGAACGAGGCTTCCCGCCACCCTCCTGATCGTCGCCGCCGCGTCGGCCGCTTGCACCGGCTCGGGTGCCACCCCGGTACCGACGACCGGCGGCACGTCCGTCCCGACGGCGGCCCCCAGCCCCACGATGGATGGCCTCGCGCACCCAACGGGTGCGACCGAGATCATCCTGCGCTTCGACGAGTCGGGCGGCTTCGTGCCAGCCGAGTTCCTCGCGGCGCACGTGCCGATCTTCACCCTCTACGGCGACGGGACCGTGGTGTTCGCGAGCTCGAGCATGGTCGTCGAGCCGACCGCCGACAACGTGATGGTCGGGGCCGCGCTCCGGACGGCCAGGCTCACGGAGGCGCAGATCCAGCAGTTGCTGGTGTTCGCGCTGCGTGATGGCGGCCTTGCCGCCGCCCGCGCCGAGTACCAGAACCCGCTCGTGGCTGACGCACCGACCGCCGTGTTCGAGATCAATGCCGATGGCGACTCCAAGACCGTCTCGGTCGTAGCTCTCGGGATGGACGACCAGCAGCCGGGACCCGACACGCAGATCAAGAAGGCGTTTGCGGGGCTCGGCAATCGGCTCCGCGACTTCGACCAGGGCGGGTCGCTGGCCAGCGCGGCGTTCGTGCCAGCGGCGTATCGCGGCGTGCTCCTCGAGTCACAGGGCCTCCAGGGCGTCAACATCCGCGCCTGGCCATGGCCTTCGCTCACCCCTGCGGATTTCGCCCTCCCGAAGGACCCGAACGTGATCCAGCAGCGCATCCGGCTCCTCGCGCCGGCAGACGTCAAGGTGCTGGGTGTCAAGGGCTACGAGGGCGGGATCTCGTCCGGGATCTATCTGAAGGACGACGCCGGCACGACGTACACGTTCTCGCTGCGGCCGCTGCTCCCCGACGAGAAGGCCTGACCGGCGGTGGGCCGGCCGCCCCCTCAGCTCACGTCGGCGAAGCGGTCCGCCGCGGCGTAATTGACGAAGCGCGTTTGCGCCTTCTTGAACCACAGGTCGATTTCGCCCGTTGGGCCGTTGCGGTGTTTCGCGAGCTTGAGCTTGACGACCTCTCCATCCGTGACCTGGTCGTCCGAGCCGCGCTCCTTCTCGCGCCACAGGAACATCACGAGGTCCGCGTCCTGCTCGATGGAGCCCGACTCGCGGAGGTCCGAGAGCCGGGGCTCCTTGGACTCGCGCATCTCGGGCTGACGTGAGAGCTGGCTGAGCGCGATCACAGGAACCTTGAGCTCGCGCGCGAGCGCCTTGAGCCCGCGCGAGATCTCGGCGACCTCCTGCACGCGGTTCGCGTCCTTCGTCGTGGTGGATGACTGCATCAGCTGCAGGTAGTCCACGATCACGAGGTCCAGCCCGGACTCCGCCTGCAGCCGGCGGGCCTTGGTGCGCAGCTCCATGGTGGTGATGTTGGGCGTGTCATCGATGTAGACGGGCGCCTCGGACAGCGCGTTCATCGCCGGCGCGATCCGCGCGAAGTCCAGTTCCTCGAGGAAGCCCGTGCGCAGGCGCTGTGAGTCGATGTTCGCGACGGACGAGAGCAGGCGCAGGACGAGCTGCTCCTTGCTCATCTCGAGGCTGAAGATGCCGACGCTCTTCTTGTCCTTGACCGCCGCGTGCTCCGCGATGTTGAGGGCGAAGCTCGTCTTGCCGACCGACGGCCGGGCGGCGAGGATCACGAGATCGCTCTTCTGGAGGCCCGTGGTGAGCGCGTCCAGGTCCTGGAACCCGCTCCGGATGCCGCTGATCTCGCCGCGATGCGCATGCAGGTAGTCGAGCCGGTCGTAGGCGTCGTGGAGCAGCGTCTTGAGCGGCGAGAACCCCGCTCCCACACGCCGCTGGCTGACCGCGAACAGCTCCGCCTCCGCGCGGTCAATTGCCTCGTGGACCTCTGCCGGATCCTCGTAACCGATGCCGGCGATCTTGCCGGCCGCGCCGATAAGGTTGCGGAGCAGCGCCTTGCGTTCAACGATCCGCGCGTACTGCGTCGCGTGGACTGCAGTAGGCGTCGCATTCGACAGGGTGCCGAGGTAGGCCCGTCCCCCGATCGCTTCGAGGTCCCCACCACGCTCCAGCGCCTCCGCGACCGTCACGATGTCGATCGGCTCCCGGCGCTCGAACAGGTCCAGGATGACGGCGTAGACCTTTCCGTGCGCCTGCCGGTAGAAGTCCTCCGCCTTGAGGAACTCGGCAACCTCGATCACGGCGTCCCGGTCGATCAGGATCGAGCCCAGCACGGACTGCTCGGCTTCGATGGATTGCGGCGGCAGACGATCGATCACAGGGCGCAGCGACTCCAAGGCGAGGGGCGAGGTCTAGATCGTGCCCGGTGCGACGCGTGTTCCATCAACAGAAGGCGATGCGCCGCCGATGCTCATCCACCGACTTCGTCGGGCTGTGGACGCCCTGTGGACAACCCGGCAGACCTCGACCGCGGCGGGGCGCAGCGAGCAAACCCGTCATGCGTGAGCGAGGAGTGCAGCCAGGCAACCCGGATCGCCTGCTCCCACCGCGCTCAGTCCAGGCGGCGGATGACGCCGATGAGCTTCCCCTGGATCCGCACGCTGGGATAGAACTGCGGCGGGTAGTTCGGGTTAGCCGGCTGGAGGCGGACGCGGTCCTTCTCACGGAAGAAGCGCTTGAGCGTGACGGCGTTCTCCTCCACCTGGGCGACGACGATGTCCCCGTCCCGGGCCGTCTCCTGGGGCCGGATGACCACAAAGTCCCCGTCCGCGATGTGCGCCTCGATCATCGAATCGCCACGGACGCGCAGGACGTAGGCGTCACCCGCGGGCGCGAGGATGTCCGGCACGGCGAGCGTCTCAGACGCGTCCTGGTATGCCTCGATCGGGCCGCCAGCCGCGATCTCCCCGATGACCGGAAGGCTGTGCGCCTCACTGGGCTGGGACTGGGGCGTGAGCTCCGCTGAGAGGCCCAGCCGCAAGGCCGCATGGGGCGTCAGCCGGATTGCGCGCGACTGCGCCGCGCCGCGCTCCAGGTAGCCCTCCTTCTCGAGGATCTGGAGGTGGTGGTGGACGGCGGACGTGGAGGCGAGGCCGACGGCCAGCGCGATCTCCCGCACGCTGGGCGGATAGCCGCGCGCACGGATCGTCGCCGCGATCGTGTCCAGGATCTTGCGCTTGCGTTCGGCGTCGTGTCGGGTCACCTGGCGCCTCCTTTCTCGGGCGCATCATACCGAACGGACGTTCGATGTCAACTGGCGAGTGGCGGAAGGGCCGTGCGGACTCGGCGGGTCCCGTCGCTCAGGTTCGCTGGAGGGTCCGGCCGTCGGGGACGGCGGGCATCGCATCCAGGTCCGCGACGGCGATGTCGTCGCAGATTGGGCAGTAGCCATGCGTGAACTGCGCGTCGGAGTGGCGGGTGACGTACTGCTCCACCGATTGCCAATAGCCGACGTCATCGCGGATCTTGTGGCAGGCCGCGCAGATGGGCAGCAGGCCCGTGAGCCGGTTCATCTCGAGATCCATGACGCGCGCCTTGGCGGCTCGACCCTCCACCGCGTCGTGGACGTCGATGCAGGACCCGATGAACCCCGCGAACCGGCCTTGGTCGTCCTCGAACGGGACGCCGCGATCCCAGATCCAGCGGTACTCCCCGTCCGCGCGTCGCAGGCGGTACTCCATCTCGAACGGCTGGCGGGCATCGAAGGCGGTGAAATGGATCCCGACGCACCGGTCGAAGTCATCGGCGTGCACGCCGTCGGCCCAGCCGTTGCCCAGCTCCTGCGCCAACGTTCGCCCGGTCCATGCCAGCCAGCGCTCGTTGAAGTAGTCGCAGGCCTTGGTGAGGTCCGACCGCCAGGTGAGCACCGGGGACTGCTCCACCAACTGCCGGTATGCGTCTGCTGACAATTGGGGTTCATGCATGCCGACAACGATGCCGGGGGGCGCTGGCCGCGCGCTATTCCTCGAACAGGGGGGGCGAACCGCCGGTGCTACCATCGGCCCTCCCCATGCGGGCGCGCGCCCGCGGAACAGTCGCGGGACAGAGGTGACGGACACGGTGGCTCCCAGCAGTTCGGACGGGCAGCGCCCGGCGCAGCGGATCGGCCTTCGCCGGCTGCTGGGATGGGCTGCCTTCCTGCCGCTCGCCAGCCGGGCGCCAACCTACGGACGCCTGTTCTTCGAGCTCATGCGCGACGATCGAACGCCCGCCGGGCGCAAGGCGTTGCTGGCTGCGGCCCTGGGGTACCTCGTCGTCGGTCGGGACCTCGTGCCGGACGACCTGCCGATCGTCGGCGGGCTCGACGACCTCGTCGTGGTAGTCCTGGCCGTGGACATGTTTCTCGATGGCGTCCCGACGGACGTCCTGGACGAGAAGCTGGACTCGCTCGGGATCGACCGCCGGGCCTTCTCGGATGACGTGACCAGGATCCGCCGCTTTACGCCCAGCTCCCTGCGTCGCATGATGCGGCGCGCCCCGGAGCTCGTCACGTTCGCCGGGGATACGCTGCACAAGAACGGGATTGGGCCACGGGTCCGGTCCTGGATCAACAACACGGAGGATTACAGCGCGTGAAGGTCATCCTGACGTCGGACGTCGACAAGATCGGCAAGACAGGTGAGATGAAGACGGTGGCCGACGGATTCGCCACGAACTTCCTCATCCCTCAGAAGCTTGCCGTGCCGGCCTCGGGCGGTGCCTATCGCGCGTACCAGCACGACATCGCCAGCCGCGAGGAGAAGCGCAAGCGCGAGCGCGAGGAGGCGGAGATCGCCGCCACCCGCATTGCCAGCACCACCCTGACGATGGGGGTCAAGGTCGGCGAGGGCGGCAAGCTCTACGGCTCGATCAACAACCAGGACATCGCCGAGGCCCTCGGGCGGCGCGGCATCGTGGTCGACCGGCACAAGATCGACCTCGATGCGCCGATCAAGTCGCTCGGCACGTACAAGGTCGCGATCAAGGTTCTCTCGGGCATGACGCCCGAGGTGACGATCGTGGTCGAGCCGAAGGGCTGAACCCCGGCGGGCCATCGCCCGCCAAGCGACGAATATCGCCGCCCGGCCCGACCGCGGACCGGGCGGTTCGATTTCTCCAGCCCGGCGGCGGTGCGCGGCGGCGTCGCGCGCATCGGCGCGGAGTGGCGCGCGGCGGCGCGCCCGGCCGCGCGCGTGGGATGCGCGGCGGCGTCGCGCGGGGTGCCCCGCGCGGGTTGCCCCGCGGGACCTGGTGCCCCGCGGGACCTGGTGGCCCGCGGGACCTGGTGGCCCGCGGGACCTGGCCGCCTCGGCATGCAGCGGCGACTCGGATTGGACGACGCCACACACGGCGGCGTCGCCAACGTCGGGTTTCGATGCGCTGTCGTGCGGGGGCCATCGCTGGTTCAGTCGGCGATGCATGGCGGTGGCTCGCGGATCGGGGACGGCGGCCCGGCGCGGCAGGCATGCACGCGTCCATACTGGCGCTGCTGGCCACGTTGGTTACCCCTGCGGGCACGTTCGATGAGACCCCGATGCCGCCGACCCTCACCGTCCTGTTCGACATCGACGGCACGCTTCTCGTGCGCTCCAGCTCGCACCTCGCGGTGCTTGCGAGCACGCTGAGCGATCGCGTCGGCCGGCCGGTGAAACTGGCGATTGATGGCGAATGGCCGCTGCTCGATGGGCTGGCGGTGAGTGGCTGGATCGACGCCCAGATCGTGCGAAGGGTCCTTCTCGAGCACCTGGAGCGCCCGCCAACGGTGGGCGAGGTCGTCGACGTGATCGAGCGGTACGGCGAGCGCTTCCGGGAGACGCTCCTGCCCGAGGAAGCCGGTACCGTCGTGCCTGGGGTCCGCGCATGCCTCGCCCAGCTGCTCGAGCGCGGCGTGCGTCTCGGCCTGGTGACGGGCAACGCGTCCCCCGTCGCACGGGCGAAACTGCGAGCGGTCGGCCTGGACAGCTATTTCACCTTCGATCGGGACCTCGGCTTCGGGGACTGGCGCGAGAGCCGCATCGAGGCGGTCGCGGCCGCGGTCGCCGCCGAGCGCGTCGACGATCCCGCGCGCACCGTGGTTACGGTCGGCGACACGACCGCCGACATGGCCGCTGCGTCCGCGGCCAGAGCGCTCGGGGTCGGTGTGCTCACCGGGGCAGCTTCGGGCACCGAGCTGGCCGCGGCCGGCGCATGGCGAGTCATTCCATCGGCCGCGGTATTGCCACACCTTGCACTCGAGCTGGCATGACGAGTCACTCCCAGGCGCCACGCCCCGCGAAGCGACGCGTTCGTGGTGTCCCGGGTTTGGCGCTGCTGTTCATCGCACTGGCGATCGGCGTCGCGCTGGCCCTGCTGGACTTCCTTCCGCCGGGCTCGGCGTGGTGGGGAGCTCACCCGATGACGGCCCAGGCCGTCGGCGGGGCGATCCTGTTCGTCCAGGGTGGCCTCCTTTTGACGGGCTTCCTCCAGGCTCGAGAGCAGCAACGCATCGAGCGCGTCGCCGCCGCGGCCTACGCCTCGCTGTCCCAGAGCGCGAACGACGCCGGTCGGCGGCTGCTCGCTCCGGTCAACGGCGCCGATCTCCACGCGCTGGGCATCGGCGAGGACGACCCGGGCAGCGATGCTGGCCGCACGACGGCGACCATCGACCGTGAGCGGCTCGGGGCGCTCGGGTTCGCAATCACGTTCGATGAGAAGGCAGGTACCTGGCGGAGCCAGCGGGCGCTCCTCGAGGGACGACTACCCGTCCTCCTGGGCGATGCCGAGTTCGTCAGACGGCTCTTTCGGGCGGCCTCGCGGGCGCGGCGCGACATGCAGGCATCGGCTGCCCAGTGGGCGCCGATGATGCTTGCCGACTCGCAGCGGACCGACGACCTGAACCTGCTGCGTGAGCTCATCTACTCGGTTGAGGACCTGATCGAGAAGCTCCGGGTGAGTCGCCTGATCTCGCTCGACCCGACGGACTGGTCGGCATCGGATGCTTTCGTGGCAGAGGCGACGGAGGCTTACTGGGCGGCGGTCGACCGCTACGAGTCGGTACGCGACACCCTCGTGGCGAAGGCCCGCCTCGCGAGCGATGCCTGGTCGGAGCGAGCGTCGATCGTCCGGGCAGGTACCGCCAACCAGGACCAGGCCAGCCGCGATCGGTGACAGCCGGCGAGCGCGCGAAGGGGCCATGTCCGGGCGCATCGTGACCGCCGGGCCTGTTGTGACCCTCGCTGCGATCCGACCATGCAGCACCGACTCGGATCGAACCGCGGCCCGCACGAGTGCGTCGCCAACATCGGGTTTCGATGCGCCGGCGTGCGGGCGGTGCCCCAACTTCAGTCGCCGATGCATGACGGGGGACCGGGGACCATGAACGCTCCCCGCGGGTCGGGACTACTCAACGCTTCCCGCGGGCCGGGACCATGAACGCTCACCGCGGCGACGGGCCGCCGGCGCGCCGCCCACCGCGCACGGGTTGCGCCACGACGCTGTCACCGAACGGCGCGACAATGCCGCAGGTGACCGCCGCCGTCCGCACCATCCTCCACGTCGACCTCGACGCGTTCTTTGCCGCCGTCGAGCAACGCGATCGGCCGGAGCTGCGCGGCAGGCCGGTGATCGTCGGTGGCGGCAGTCCGGACCAGCGGGGCGTCGTGAGCGCCGCGAGCTACGAGGCGCGGAAGTTCGGCGTGCACTCTGCGATGCCGTTGCAGACGGCGGGCCGACTCTGCCCTCACGGGGTCTTCCTGGCGGTCGACGGGCGCAAGTACCAGCAGGCGAGCAGGGAGGTCATGGCGATCCTCCGGCGCTTCACGCCACTGGTTCAGCCGATCTCGATCGACGAGGCGTTCCTCGACGTCACCGGGTCGTGGGCGCTGTTCGGCGACGGCGAGGCGATCGGCCGCGCGATCAGGCAGGCGATCAGCGACGAGGTCCGGCTCACGGCGTCGGTCGGCGTGGCGGCGACGAAGCTCGTCGCGAAGATCGCGTCGGACCTGCGGAAGCCGGACGCCCTGGTCGTCGTGCCGCCCGGCGAGGAGGCGACGTTCCTCGCGCCGCTCCCGATCTCGCGGCTGTGGGGCGTCGGGGACAAGACCGCGGCGGTGTTGCGCGACTTCGGCGTCCAGACGATCGGTGACCTGGCCGCCCTGCCACCCGAGGCGATGGAGCGGCGCTTCGGCAAGCACGGCGGTGCGCTCGTCGCCCGGGCGCACGGCCTCGACGCGGATCCCGTCGCGACGGGCGATCCCGCGAAGTCGATCGGGCACGAGCACACGTTCTGCACGGACACGGCAGAGCGCGAGATCATCGAGCGGACGGTCCTCGGCATGGCGGACGGGGTTGCGTGGCGCCTCCGCGCAGCCGGGCTCAAGGCCGGGACCATCACGCTCAAGCTGCGCGACACGAACTTCGTGACGATCACCCGCCAGACGACGCTGGACGTGCCCGCGGACCTCACGGAGCCCATCTACGACGCCGCGCTCGAGCTCCTGCGGCGGGAGGTGCATGGTCAGCGGATCCGGCTCGTGGGCGTGACGGCGTCGAACTTCAAGGATCGCGAGCAGCTGGCGCTGTTCGGGGCGGAAGACCCAAGGCGGCACCAGGCGGCTGAGGCGATGGACTCGATCCGGCGAAAGTACGGCGAGCGCTCCGTCACCCGCGGAAGGCTGGTCCGGGCGGGCGTGCCGACGGTCTTCGAGCGGGACCCGAACTCGGCGGTGGAAGGGCGGCTGGGCGTCCCCGAGGAGCCGACCGGCCGCCGGCGGCGCAGGGCGGATCCCGCACAGCCGGACCCCGACGCGGACGACGGGATCGACCCACCGCCCGCCGACGAGATGTGAACGCCTGTTTTGTTTCGTGACATACAACCTGTCACGGGTCGCGGCGATTGTTCGGTCACAGGGCTTGACATCGAACGCCTGTTCGGTCTAGCGTCTGGTCAGAAACGAACAAGCGTTCGACATCCGGAGTGCTCCCGGGTGACGACGACCAACCGCCGAAGGAGAACAGCCATGGCGATGGTTCGCGTCGCACCCGTCAAGGTCCAGGTCCGCACCGACTGGTTCAACGGCACCCCGCGGGAGATCACGTGGGGCGAGGAACGCCTCCCCGTCACCCGGCTCGTGGCGGTGCGGGACGAGCAGTCCGCCTACCCGGCCATCACCGGCCCCCGCACGCTGTTTGAGGTGGATACGCCCGGCGTGCGCCTCGCGCTCACCTACCTCCACCGCTCGAAGCGCTGGACGATCGACGGCCTGGACGACGTCGCCCCTGCCGCGTAGCACCAGATACGGGGGTCGCGGCTCCTCCCTGTCGGCTCCCTGGGGTCGGCTGCGGGGCGGGCGCCACAGCGCTCGCCTCGCGGACCAGCCACCTGCCTGACCAGCCACGAACGGGACCTCCGGGCTCGCCGTGGCGGTTTGGGCGTTCCGGCGCACACCTGCAGCGGCCACAGCGACCACCGCGGGACCGGGAGCGAGGAACGTGCGAGACGGGCGGACGGGCCGGGAGCGAGGAACGTGCGAGACGGGCGGACGGGCCGGACGGCCCGGAAACCGCTGGACGCACCGCCTCGCGCCACACGGCACGCGGTTGCCTACAATCGTCGGGTGGAACCGAGCGTGCGCTTCGGCGACCTGACCGTCGCTGCCTTCGTGGACCGGCTGGCGTCTGCAGAACCCGTCCCCGGGGGCGGAAGTGCGGCGGCGATCGCGGCCAGCCTCGCTGCGGGACTCGTCGCGATGGTGGCGGCGCTCTCCGAGGGTCGGCCAAAGTACGTGGAGCATGCGGCCCTGCACACGGGTGCGGCGACCGCCGGCCACGCGCTCGCGGGGCGTTTCCTGGCGCTCGCCGACGAGGACGCAGCCGCCTACGCGGTGTTCGCTGCCGCGATGAAGCTGCCGCGAGACACCGACGACGAGCGACAGGCGCGCGCGGTGGCCATCCGCAATGCTGCTCGCGCCGCGTCCGACGTCCCGTTCCGGACCGTCCAGGCGTGTGCCGAGGTCGTGGGCTACACAGAGGCGTTGGCCGGGCGCAGCAACCGCAACGCGAGCTCGGACCTCGAGGTCGCCGCGCTCCTCGCCGTTGCCGCGTGCCGCGCTGCCGCAGCCAACGTCTACGTGAACCTCCCATCCATCGAGGACGAGGTGGCCGCGCGTGACCTCCACGCTCGCACGCAAGAGCTCGCTGACGACATCGAGCGGCTCGCTGACCACACGCGCGAAGCCGTCCGAAGCGGTGCGAGCCGGGACCCGCTCGGCGCCGGCCCCGCGTGACGTCCGAGGCCGCTGAGGGGCCCAGGCTCCTGCTCGGGGCGCCGATCGCCAGTGAGATCCGCGCGACTGTCGCCAGGGACGTGGCGTCGTTCCGCGGCAAGCGGGGCTACTCGCCGACGCTTGCCGTCCTGATCGTCGGGCGGGACGCCCCGTCCGCCGTCTACCTCAACCAGATCCTGCGGTCGTGCGCCAAGGTGGGGATCGAGGGCAGGCTCGTCGAGATCCCCGGGCGCGCCTCGGCCGCCGCGGTGCGCGCCGAGATCGAACGACTGAACGAGGACCCGGTCGTTGCCGGCGTCATCGTCCAGATGCCGCTGCCCAAGCGCATCCCCCTGTCCACGGTCATCGACACGCTCGACCCGGCCAAGGACATTGACGGCCTGCACCCGCGCAACGTCGGCCTCCTCACGCTCGGCTACGAGGGATTCCTGCCGACCACCGCGCACGCCGCGGTCGAGCTCCTCAAGCGCTCGGGAATCGAGATCGCGGGCAGGCGAGCGGTGGTCGTCGGGCGCTCGAACGTCGTCGGCAAGCCCGCGGCGATCCTCCTCACGCGCGAGAACGCCACGGTCACGCTCTGCCACTCGAAGACGACCGACCTCGCGCACCACCTCCGGGACGCGGAGATCGTCGTCGTCGCGGCGGGCCATCCCGGTCTCGTCACGGGCGACATGCTCAGCCCGGGCGTCGTCGTCGTCGATGTCGGGATCAACGTCGTGGATGACCGGATCGTCGGCGACGTCGACTTCGAATCGGCGAGCCGCGTCGCCTCCGCGATCACGCCGGTTCCAGGCGGTGTCGGCCCGGTGACCAACGCACTCCTGCTCCACCACCTCGTGCACGCGGCCCTCGACCAGGCACAGGCCGGGACCGGCCGCGGCTCCACCGCCCTCCAGCCCGTCGGGAGTCGATGATGCCGTCCACCTCCGCGTTCCCGTCCGATCTCGACATCGCGCGCAGCGTCACGCCACGACCGATCGTGGACGTCGCTCACGAGCTCGGCTTCAGCGATGACGAGATCGAGCCCTACGGCCGGACGAAGGCCAAGCTCACGATCGAAGGGATCGAGCGCCTGGAAGCGGCGCGCCCGCGCGGCAAGTACGTTGTCGTGACCGCGATCACGCCCACCCCACTGGGCGAGGGCAAGTCCACGACGACGGTCGGCCTGGCCCAGGGGCTCAACCGGATCGGCCACAGTGCGGCGGTCGCGATCCGCCAGCCAAGCCTCGGGCCGGTGTTCGGCATCAAGGGTGGCGCGGCCGGCGGCGGCTACAGCCAGGTCATCCCGATGGAGGACTTCAACCTCCATCTCACGGGCGACGTCCACGCGATCGGGGCGGCGCACAACCTCGGCGCGGCGTTCATCGACAACCACATCCACCACGGGAACCAGCTGGGCATCGATGCGAACGGCGTCCTCTGGCCGCGTGTCGTGGACATCAGCGACCGGGCACTGCGCCAGGTGGTCGTCGGCCTCGGCGGCACGGAGAACGGGTACCCGCGAGAGACGCAGTTCGTGATCACGGTCGCCTCCGAGGTGATGGCCGTCCTCGCCTTGGCGTCGGACCTCGCGGACCTGCGCGCGCGGCTGGGCCGGATGGTCCTCGCGACGCGCAAGGACGGCACCCCGATCACTGCCGAGGACCTCAAGGTCGCAGGCTCGATGACGGTGCTCCTCAAGGACGCGCTCATGCCGAACCTGCTCCAGACGCTCGAGGGTGGGCCGGCGTTCGTGCACTGCGGCCCGTTCGCGAACATCGCGCACGGCAACAACAGCGTCCTCGCGGACCGCGCTGCCCTCGCGACGACGGACATCGTCGTGACCGAGGCAGGGTTCGGTGCCGACATGGGCGCCGAGAAGTTCTTCGACATCAAGTGCCGCGCATCGGGGCTGCGACCCGACGCGGCCGTGGTCGTCGCGACGATCCGCGCGCTCAAGATGCATGGCGGGGTCGGCAGGATCGTCGCCGGGAAGCCGCTCGATCCGGCGCTGCTCGCAGACAACCCTGACGCGGTCCGGCTGGGCGGAGCGAACCTCGCCAAGCAGATCGAGAACGTCCTGGCGTTCGGTGTGCCGGTGGTCGTGGCGATCAACGTGTTCCCGACCGATACCGACGCGGAGATCGCAGCCGTCCGCGAGGTCTCGCTGGCGGCGGGCGCCCACGACGCGGTCGTCGCGCGTCACTTCACCGACGGGGGCGCGGGCGCCGAAGACCTGGCGGCGGCGGTGTGGGCCGCAGCCGAGGAGGGTGCCCCCGAGTTCGCGCTCCTGTATCCGGATGACGTCCCGCTCAAGGACAAGATCGAGGCGATCGCGACCCGGATCTATGGTGCCGATGGCGTGGACTACCTGCCTGCGGCCTCGAAGGCGATCGTCCAGTACGAGGCGATGGGCTTTGGCAACCTGCCGATCTGCATGGCCAAGACGCAGTACAGCCTGAGCCACGACGCGAAGCTCCTCGGCCGGCCGACCGGGTTCCGCATCCCCATCCGCGAGGTCCGCCTGGCGGCGGGTGCGGGCTTCATCACGCCGATCGCCGGCGACATGCGCACGATGCCGGGTCTCAACAGCAGGCCCGGCGGCGAGCGGATCGACATCGACGCTGACGGGAACGTCGTCGGGCTGTTCTAGTCGGGCTGTTCCAGCGGGCCGTTCCAGCGGGCCGTGCGAGGAGCCGCGGGGACCGGAACCCGCATATGCTCCGGCGATGATCGTCCAGGCCATCGTCGCGCTCATCGGCGTCGTCGTCATCTCGCGCACCGTGCTCAGCGCTGTCCGCACGTTCGTCGTGCCACGTGGTGACAACGATCCGCTGTCGCGCCTCGCGTTCCGCTCGATCCGCAAGGTGTTCGACCTCGCCGCCCCGCCGTCGCGCCCGTACGAGTTCCGCGACCGGATCATGGCCTACTACGGCCCGATCGCCCTCATCCTGCTTCCCGCGTGGTGGCTGGTCCTGCTGATCGCGGGCTTCGGCGCGATCTACTGGGCGCTCGGGCTGCCCGTGGACGAGGCGCTGGTGGTCAGTGGCTCCTCGCTCCTCACGCTCGGCTTCCGCGAGCCCGGGATCCCGGGCGGCGACATCTTCGCCTTCGCCGAGGCGGCGATCGGCCTTGCCCTCGTCGCGCTCCTGATCTCGTACCTGCCGACGATCTACGGCGCGTTCTCCCGCCGCGAGCTCCTCGTCAGCCTCCTAGAGGTGCGCGCGGACTCGCCGCCGTCACCGGTCGTGATGATCACCCGGATGCACCGGCTGGGCGGCCTCGACGAGCTCCACGAGCTGTGGGTTCGCTGGGAGCGGTGGTTCGCCGAGCTGGAGGAGACGCACAGCTCGCTGCCGGTCCTCGTCTTCTACCGCTCACAGCAGCATGACCATTCGTGGGTCAACGCAGCGGGCGCGATGATGGACACGGCGGCCCTCGTGCGATCCGCAGTCGCGATCCCGCAGGATGTCCAGGCGGACCTGATGATCCGGGCCGGCTACCTCGCGCTCCGCCGGATCGCGTCGTTCTTCCGGATCGCCTACGACACGCATCCCCAGCCCACCGATCCGACGAGCGTGGACCGCAGCCACTTCGATACCGCGCTCGACGTCCTCGAGCAGTCGGGCGTGCCGGTTGTCGCGGATCGCGAGCAGGCATGGCGGGACTTCAACGGCTGGCGGGTCAACTATGACCAGGTCCTGCGCAAGCTCGAGAAGCTCACGATGGCGCCGACGCCGTGGTGGGATCGCCCGATGCTGTCGGCGTGGGTCACCGACGAGCCCGCGACGCCGGCCGAGGTCATCGACGGGGCGCCGACGGACGGGAGCGCCGCCACGCCGCTCAGGCGTTGAAGGCGAAGCTCGTGGCGAACACGAAGCCTGCGGTCACGATGAGCGCAACGATCACGCCGATCACGCCGACCGCCCACATGCGCCAGTCGATCGGGCCGAGCTCGCCGCTGCCGTGGCCGTGGTCGTCGTGGCCGTGACCGCCATCCCCATGATCGGTTGCGGCGCCGTGCGGTCCCTCGACCGCCACCGACGTCCCGTGCGCATCCGGGATCGTCGCGTGTTCCTCGGTCGTTGCCGTGCGGTTCGGATCGCTCATACCGGTCGTGCCACCTCCGGGCGCATTGTCCCACGCTCTAGACTGGGTGTGATGCTGACCCTCGTCCTCACCCGCCACGGCCTGACCGATCGCTCGAACCCCGAGCAGCACCTCGGCCAGCGCGTCGACATCTCGATCAACGGTGCTGGGCGGCGGCAGGCCGAGGCCCTCGCCGCCCGGCTCGCATCTGTGCACTTCGATCGCGTCCTGTCCAGCCCGTTGTTTCGCGCCCGGGAGACGGCCGAGATCATCGCGCCGGGCATCGCGGCCGAGGCCGACAAGCGCCTCAAGGAGATGGACTACGGGGCGTGGGAGGGGCTGACCTACGACCAGCTGGAGGAGCGCGATGGCGCGTTCCGGCGCGAGTGGGAGCTTGCCCCGGACCGGCTCGCCTGCCCGGGCGGAGAGTCCGGCAACGACGTCGCGGATCGGGTCCGGGACTTCCTCTCGGACCTCCTCGATGAGCACAAGGCATGGCATGCGAAGGCCTCGTTCCGGGCGGCGATCTCGCCCGGCGGTCCGGCCGCCCCGCCGAACGACCGCCAGGTGCTGGGCGTCGCGCACAGCAGCACCAACCGGATCCTGCTGTGCATCGCGCTGGGCACGGACGTGCGCGACTACCGCAAGCGCTTCGTCCAGGGCCAGGGCAACCTCACGGTTCTGCGCTGGGAGGACGGCGAGGGTCCGGGCGACGCGAAGCTCCTGGTGGGCAACGACCTCGGCCACCTGCGCGGCCCGAACACGCTGCCCTGGGAATAGCCCTGGTCGGTCAGCCCGCCGGTGCCGCCGGCTTCTTCGGACGGCCGGGCATCCCCAGGCGCCACCACAGGAGACCGACGAACAGCGCCACTACGCCGACGGCGATCGCGAGGTCGAACGGCTGCAGCGCGTGGCGGATGTCGGCCCAGCTCGCGCCCAGCCGCATCCCCGCCCACACGAGCGCGATCGACCACGGCAGCGCCCCTGCCGTCGAGAAGACGATGAACTTGCCCAGCGGCATGCGCGTGACGCCCGCCGGGAACGAGATGAACGTCCGGACGATGGGCAACAGACGCCCGAAGAAGACGGTTGCGGCCCCGTACTTCCGGAAGAAGCGGTCCGCTGCCTCGATCTCGTGCGGGCGGATCAGCAGGTAGCGGCCGTAGCGCTCCAGGAACGGTCGCCCACCATACGCCCCGATCGCGTACGCCACGAGCGACCCGAGCGTGTTCCCGACCGTCGCCACGATGACCACGATCCAGAAGTCCCAGCGGCCGCCGGTCAGCGGCTCCATCGCCGCCGGGTTGGAGACCTGGAACCCGGCGAACGGGAGGATCAGCTCGGACGGGAGCGGGATCATCGCGGACTCGATTGCCATCGCGAGCATCACGCCGACGTACCCGACCGCGGCGTACAGCGACTCGAGGAACGGGAGGACGATCTGGTCGATGAACGCGAGCACGGGCGGTCGTAGCCTCACCGGGATGTGCGGGGCCTGCGGCCCACGGGCACGGACCCGAGGATAGCCGACTATCCTCGGCACGGTGACCGACGCCCACTTCGTTCCCGAGCGATACCCGGACGCGCGGCCGCGCAACATCGTCGTCCTCACCGGCGCGGACCTGCGGGTGTCCGACGTGGTGGCGGTCGCGCGCCACGGGCATCACGTGGCCCTCGACGTGCACGCGCGTGAGCGGATGCAGGAGGCGCGGGACGTCATCGACACCCTCGTCGCGCGGGGCGAGGTCGTGTATGGCGTCACGACCGGGTTCGGCGACCTCGCGACGACGTTCATCCCGCCCGAGGACGCGGCGATCCTCCAGGAGAACCTCATCGCGTCGCATGCCGCGGGCGTCGGGCCGGCATTCCCGCGCGAGGTCGTGCGGGCGATGCTGCTCCTCCGGGCGAACACGCTGGCGCTCGGCCACTCCGGCTGCAGGCCGCTGCTCGTCGACCGGATCTGCCAGTTCCTGGAGCTCGGGATCCACCCGGTGGTGCCGGAGCAGGGGAGCGTCGGCGCGTCAGGCGACCTCGCGCCGCTCGCGCACCTTGCCCTGCCGATCATCGGGCGCGGCCAGGTGGAGATGGGCGGCCAGCTGATGCCGGCGATGGTCGCGCTTCGCGAGACCGGGCTCGACCCGCTGGTGCTCCAGCCGAAGGAGGGGCTGGCGCTGCTCAACGGGACGCAGCTCATGTCCGCGCTGGGTGCCCTGCTCCTGTTCGATGCGGACCGGCTGACCCGCACGGCGTCCGTCGCGGCGGCGATGACCGTGGAGGCCATGCTCGGGACCGAGGTCGCGTTCGCGGCGCCGTACCAGCTGGCACGGCCGCACCCGGGCCAGGTGGAGGTTGCCGCCGAGCTGCGCCACCTGCTGCGCGACTCCGGGATCCAGCGCTCGCACCACGCGTCCGGGCACAAGGTCCAGGACCCGTACTCGCTGCGCTGCGTGCCCCAGGTGCACGGGGCCGTCCGGGACGCGCTGGACCACCTGCGGCGCGTCCTCGACATCGAGCTCAACTCCGCGACCGACAACCCGCTGGTGTTCCCGGCCGGCGGCGACGTCCCGATCGACGCGCTCGCGACAGGCGGTGGCCTCGTCATCAGTGGCGGCAACTTCCACGGCGAGCCGATCGCGCTCGCGCTCGACTTCGCGAAGCTCGCGCTCTCGGAGCTCGGCGCGATCTCGGAGCGGCGGACGGCGCTGATGGTGGACCCGCGGCTCAATGGCGGGCTCCCGGCGTTCCTCAGCCCGGACCCGGGCCGGAACAGCGGCCTCATGATCGTGCAGTACACGGCGGCCGCCCTGGCGTCGGAGAACAAGGTGCTCGTGCACCCGTCATCGGCCGACTCGATCCCGACGTCCGCCAACCAGGAGGACCACGTGTCGATGGGCGCCGCAGCCGCCCGGCACGCGCGCATGGTCCTCGGGCACGTGCAGCAGATCCTCGCGATCGAGCTGCTCGCGGCGGCGCAGGCGCTGGACCTGCGGCTGGCAAGCCTCACCGTGGACGACTTCGAGGCGCCGCTGCCCGGGGCTGGGGTCGCCGAGGCGCACGAGCTGATCCGCGAGCGGGTCGCCCACCTGGCCGAGGACCGCGAGCCCGGGCCGGACCTGGCCTCGACGCTCGCGATCGTCACGGAGGGCGCGCTCGCCGATCTCGTCGGCTGACCTGCCGCCGATGCTGCCGCGGGGACCGTCCCCGTAGACTCTGGGCATGGTCATCCGTATCGTCGACGTCACCGACGAGCCCACGTTCGCCCTCGTGCCACCGTGCGCGGACGCGGGCTTCGACCACCGCTCGTGCGACTACTGGGAGGACGGCGACCGTGGCTCCAAGGCCGCGCGCGCCGCGTGGTTCGACCCGTCGGCGGCCCAGCCCCCGCCGGGACCTGCCCGACCGCGCAACCCGTTCGACGGCGATGACGATGGGCCGGCGTTCAACCCGTTCGCATCGGCCCGGCGGGAGACGTTCAACCCGTTCCTCGCCGCGGACGATGACGCACCGCCTAACCCGTTCGCCCCGCAGCCCAGGGCAGGACCCAGGGTCGCGAGCGGTGCACCCCGGAAGCTCCAGCTGCTGGGGCGCGGGCTGGCGGTGTTCGGGTCCTACGCCAAGGTGCTCCTCGTGGACGAGGCGGCCGCGGTGTACGCGCAGTTCGGGCCGCTCTCCGCCTACCCCCGGGCGCTGCGGACGCGCGACCTCTACCCGCGGCTGCCGATCTCGCCGCTGCCCGCGGTCATCACCTGCGTCGCGACGACCGCCGCGGCGCGCCACCAGGGCCTCGCGGCCATGCTGGTCGAAGCGGTGTGCGATGACCTTGCGGCGCGCGGCTTCGCGGCGGTGGAGACGTACCCGGAGGTTGGGGCCCGCGAGGATGCGACGTCCGCGGCCACCCCCGGGTTCTGGGAACGGCGGGGGTTCGTGGTGGCGGCCGCGGACGAGCGCTTCCCCGTCATGCGCCGGGAGCTCGCGTGAGGGTCGGCGGCCGCGCGTGCCGTGCCCGGACCGCCGCCGTGATCGTGGGCCTGGCCCTCGTTGCCGGCGCGTGCGGTGCGACGCCCGGTCCGTCGCCGACCTCGATCCCGGCCGGGACGTCAACCACCGCGTCCGGGCCTGCATCCCCGGTCGCGCCGTCCCGTGCGCCGTCCTCGGCGCCTGCCATGGCATCGCCCACAACGTCTGGCCAGCCCGGCGGCCCGCAGCGCGACGATCTCCTGCTCGCGATCCTGCCGCCGGACATCCACGGGGTGCCAGTCACGGTGGAAGAGGCGTCGTTCGCGGAGGCGGTCAAGGACCCGGCGTTCGCCGCAAACGTCGCTTCGGCGGCCTTCGCGATCGTCGTCTCCGGGGAGGACCTCACGTCGGGCGTCGTCGCGAAGCTTGAGCCCGGGGTCTACGGAGACGGCTTCTTCCGCGACTGGCGCGACTCGTACGACGAGGGGGCGTGCGCCCAGGCGGGTGGCGTCGCAGGCAATGCGCAGGCGGAGCTGGACGGGCGGACGGTCTACATCGCGAGCTGCGGTGGCGGGCTCCGCGTGTACCACGCGTACGTGAAGGAGCGTGGGATCATCGTCTCCCTGTTCTCGGTCGGCGAACGCCGATTCGGAGAGCAGCTGATGAGCGATCTCCGCCCCTGACCGCCGCGCACGCCGGGTCCTCAAGCCGGGTCCTCCGGCACGCGCACAGGGTCGACGCCGGGACCTAGACTCCTCGCCATGACGACCGAGACCCCCGGCGCGCCCGAGTCCGGCCCGCGCCCCGTCCGCGCCCCGCGCGGAACCACGCTCTCCACCAAGGGCTGGCAGCAGGAGGCAGCCCTCCGGATGCTGATGAACAACCTCGATCCCGAGGTGGCGGAGGACCCGGACAACCTCGTCGTCTACGGCGGAACGGGCCGCGCCGCACGCAGCTGGGCGGCGTTCGATGCCATCGTTCGTGAGCTCCGCAATCTCGAGAACGACGAGACCCTGCTCGTCCAGTCCGGCAAGCCCGTCGCCGTGTTCCAGACGCACGAATGGGCCCCGCGCGTGCTCATCGCGAACTCGAACCTCGTCGGCAAGTGGGCGACGTGGGAGCACTTCCGGGAGCTCGAGCGCGAGGGCCTGATGATGTACGGCCAGATGACCGCCGGGTCCTGGATCTACATCGGCACCCAGGGGATCCTCCAGGGCACGTACGAGACCTTCGCGGAGCTCGCGCGCCAGCACTTCGGCGGAACGCTGCGTGGACGGATCGTCCTCACGGCGGGGCTCGGCGGGATGGGCGGCGCGCAGCCGCTGTCGGTGACGATGAACGAGGGGGTGTGCATCGCGATCGAGGTCGACGAGGCGCGCGCCAGGCGGCGTCACGAGATCGGCTACGTGGACCACCTCACCCACTCGCCACAGGAGGCGCTCGCGATGGCCCGCCAGGCCGCCGCTGCGGGGGAGGCGACCTCGATCGCGCTCGTCGGCAACGCGGCGGAGATCGAGCCCATGTGGGCGGCCGCGGGCGAGCCGTTCGACGTCGTCACGGACCAGACCTCGGCGCACGACGCGCTGGCCGGGTACGTCCCGGGCGAGATCTCGCTGCACGATGCCCACGTGCTGCGGATCAGCCAGCCCGATGTCTACCAGGACCGCGCCCGCCGCTCGATGGCGGCCCACGTCCGCGCGATGCTCGCGTTCCAGGACGCAGGCTCGGTGGTCTTCGACTACGGCAACAACCTCCGCGCGCAGGCCCAGGAGGCGGGCGTCGAGCACGCGTTCGACTACCCGGGCTTCGTGCCGGCGTTCATCCGGCCCCAGTTCTGCGAGGGTCGGGGACCGTTCCGCTGGGCGGCGCTCTCGGGCGACCCGGAGGACATCCGCCGCACCGACCGCGCGATGCTCGAGCTGTTCCCCCACGACCGCGGACTGCGCCGCTGGCTGGAGCTCGCGGAGGCGAAGGTCCCATTCCAGGGACTGCCCGCGCGGATCTGCTGGCTGGGCTACGGCGAGCGCCATCTCGCGGGCCTGGAGTTCAACCGGCTGGTGGCAGCGGGCGAGGTCCAGGCGCCGATCGTGATCGGGCGCGACCACCTGGACTCGGGCTCGGTGGCGTCACCCAACCGCGAGACGGAAGCGATGCGCGACGGCTCGGACGCCGTTGCCGACTGGCCGCTGCTCAACGCGCTCGTGAACACGGCCGCGGGCGCGACGTGGGTCTCGATCCACCATGGCGGCGGCGTGGGCATCGGCTACTCGCAGCACGCCGGGATGGTCATCGTCGCCGATGGCACGGAGCTCGCCGCCCGGAAGCTGTCGCGCGTCCTGCGCGCAGATCCCGGAATGGGCGTCGTCCGGCACGTGGACGCGGGCTACGAGCGCGCGATCGACATCGCGCGTGAGCGCGGCGTGCACATCCCGATGCTGGACGGCTAGCGAGCCTTTCGTGACGGGTCCCCGCCGATCCGTCAGCCGGAGCCAGGCAGCCCTGCCGGTACCGCTGCGTCGTCATCCACCGGTGCCGGCATCGTCACGATCCGGCGCACCGACGACAGCGTCACCGGCACGAACGCGATCAGCCCGCCCAGCGCACCGATGATGATCGTCGCGTGGAGCCCGATCAGGCTCCCGAGCGCCCCGCCGAGGATCGACCCGATCGGCATCGTCCCCCACACGATGAAGCGCATCGTCGCGTTCATCTTCCCCTGCATCCGGGGCTGGGTGATCGCCTGGCGAAGCGAGACCTGGTTGATGTTCCAGCCCACGCCGCAGAACCCGGCGAGGAACCCGGAGGCGGCGACCGCGTACCAGATGAGGCCGTCGGGGGCGAAGGCGACCGGGAGCCCGGAGATGCTGAAGCCCATCGCCGTCAGCACGAGCATCCGACCCACGCCCACGCGCTTGGTCAGCCAGCTCGTGGTCAGCGCCGCGATGAGGACGCCGACCGACCCCACGGAGAATGCGAAGCCGATGGCCTCCGGCCCCAGCCCGCGGTCGCGGGTGAGGTACAGGATCAGGATCGCGCCGCCCACGTTGCCGAAGAAGTTCGACGTGCCGGTGGTGGCGGCGATCGAGCGCAGCCAGCGGTGGCCGGTCACGTAGCGCAGCCCGACGGCGATCTCCTGGCGCATCGACGGCTTCGGGCCGTGCGCGGCCTCGTCGTGCGGCTCGATTGGCGGTTCCGGGCGGTGGATGAAGAACACGAAGATCGCAGAGATCACGTAGCTCAGGGAGTCCAGGATCATCGCGAACGGGGCCTTGAGAATGCCGATGAGCAGGCCCGCCATGCCGGGTCCCAGGATCTGCGAGGCGCTGCGGGTGATCTCCAGCTTCGAGTTGCCCTCGACGAGCTGGTCGCGCTCCACCACCGACGGCAGGTAGCTCTGGTAGGCGACGTCGAAGAACACGGTGAGGATGCCGTTGATGAAGCCCACGACATAGAGCTGCCAGATGGTCAGGCCGTTGAGCGCAAAGGCGATCGGGATGGACGCGATGGCGATCGCCCGGCCGAGGTCGCCCGCGATGAGGATCGGGCGCCGCCGCAGGCGGTCCACCCAGACGCCGGCCGGCAGGCTGAACAGGATGAACGGCAGGAACTCGATGGTCGTGAGCAGGCCGAACTCGAACGGCGTGACCGTGAGCGTCGTGGCGGCGATCAGCGGCAGCGCGAGCTGGGTGATCGAGCTGCCGAAGACGCTGATGGTCTCAGCGGTCCACAGCTTGAGGAAGTCGGGGTGGCGGAGCAGGCTTGGGCTCTGACCTCGCATAGGGCGCCGAGTCTACGCGGACCGCCCACGCCCGCGCGGCGCGCAATTGACGGTCCTGCCCGGTTCCGGCCGACGGTTCCGGTCGGCGCACCCGTCCGGCAGCCCGCGCTCCCCGCTGCACCCGGCTGCCCGCGCGCCACCCCGGGCGCCGCGCAGGTCTGTACGATCGGTGCGTGCTCGTCGAAAGCGTGCCCAACGTCTCCGAAGGCCGGCGGCTCGACGTCGTCGAGCGGCTCGCGACCGCCCTCACCTCCGTGCCGGGCGTGTTCCTCCTCGACCGGACGTCGGACGCCAGCCACAACCGGTCGGTATTCACGGTCGCGGGAGAGCACGACGCCGTGTCCGTCGCGCTGGAGGCGCTTGTCGCCCAGGCGCTCGACGACATCGACATGAACGAGCACGCGGGCGAGCACCCACGGATCGGGGCCGTGGACGTCGTCCCGTTCGTGCCCCTCGGCGACACCTCGATGGACGCCTGCGTCGAGCTGGCCCGCGCCTTCGGGGCCCGGATCGCGGCCCGCTGGGACATCCCGGTCTATCTCTACGCGCAGGCGGCCGTGCGCTCGGACCGGGTCAGGCTCGCCGACGTGCGCCGCGGCCAGTACGAGGGGCTCAAGGCGGAGATCGGGCACAACGGCCGCCAGCCTGACTTCGGTCCTGCGCGCACCCACCCGAGGGCCGGTGCCGTCGCGGTCGGGGCGAGGCCGTTCCTCATCGCGTGGAACATCAACCTCGATTCGGACGACGTGGAGCTGGCGAAGCGCATCGCCCGACGGGTCCGCGAATCGGGCGGCGGGCTGCCCCGCGTCCAGGCGAACGGCTTCCGCGTGGAGGAGCCGGAGCGCGGCCACCCGGTGCGGGCACAGGTGTCGATGAACCTCCTCGACTTCCACACGACGCCGATCTGGCACGCGTGGGAGGCGGTGGCCGAGCTCGCTGCGGAGGACGGGATCAACCTCGCCGAGTCGGAGCTCATCGGGCTTGCCCCGCTCGCTGCCCTCCTGGACGTGGCTGACCGCGCCGACGCGCCGCCCGACGCGCCCATCGAGGACCGCCTCAGTGCCGCCGCCGCCGCGATCCGGCTCCGTGACTTCGACCCGCTCATGGCGCTCGAGCTGCGCCTCGCCTCGGCCCGCGACCCGCGGCCCGGCGGCGACGGATGACCCTGCGGCTGATCGAGGGCGGCCGCGCGCACGGGGACGCGCCCGGCCTCCTGATCCACGGCGCGTCGCAGGTCGCGACGCTCGTCGGGGGTATCCGCCGCGGGCCGGCCCAGGGCGAGCTCGCCCTCCTGTCCGCGGACGAGGTCGGTGGGCCGGGCTCCCCGCACGCCCCCGTCGTCGCGATCTGGGACGGTCGGGTGGTCGCGGTAGGGCCACGCGACCAGGTCGAGCTGGGCCTCGAACGTAATGGGATGCCGCTGGCGCGGTTCGCCCGCCTCGACGCGGACGGCGGCGTGGTCACCCCGGGCCTCGTCGACCCGCACACGCACCTGCTGTTCGCGGGCAGTCGCGAGCAGGAGCTCGTCCTCCGCCAGCACGGCGCGGGCTATCTCGAGATCCTCGCTGCGGGCGGGGGCATCCTCTCGACCGTCGCCGCGACGCGCGCCGCGACCGAAGACGAGCTCTACGTGCACGGGCGCCGCTGGCTGGACGAGATGCTCCGCCACGGTGTCACCTCGATCGAAGCGAAGTCCGGCTACGGCCTGGACCTCCCGACAGAGCTCCGGCTGCTCCAGGTCGCGCACGACCTGGGGAAGGAGGGGCCGGTCGACATCATGCCGACGTTCCTCGGCGCGCACGCCGTGCCGCCCGAGTTCCGCGCCCGCCCCGAGGGGACGGAGGCGTACGTGCGCAGCGTCATCGACGAGCAGCTGCCGGGCGTCGCGGCGCAGGGCCGGGCGCGCTCGTGTGACGTGTTCTGCGAGCAGGGCGTGTTCAGCGCGGACCAGAGCCGGAGGATCCTCATGGCCGCCGCGGGGTACGGGATGTCCGTCCGCCTGCACGCCGACGAGCTGGCCCCCTCTGGCGGGGCGGAGCTCGCTGCCGAACTTGGCGCGCTGTCTGCCGACCACCTTCACGTCCCCAGCGACGAGGGTCTCGCGGCGCTCGCCGAGGCCGCGACCGGCGAGCGACCCACCGTCGCGACCCTGCTCCCCGGCACGACGTGGTTCCTCATGGCCGACGAGCCTGCGCCCGCCCGGCGGTTCATCGACGCCGGCGTGCCGGTCGCCCTCGGCACCGACTTCAACCCGGGCACCTCGCCCAACCCGAACCTGCCGCTCGTGATGACCGTCGCGTGCCTGGAGATGAAGCTCTCGCCCGCCGAAGCGCTCGTGGCCGTGACCGTAAATGCGGCCTATGCGGCGGGTCTCGGTGACGAGGCTGGCTCGCTCGATCCGGGCAAGCTCGGGGACGTCGTCGTGTGGCGGGCCCGCTCGACCGGCGAGCTGCCCTACTGGGTGGGCGCGGACCTGGTGCACACCGTCGTCAAGCGCGGCCGGATCGTCTATCGCCGGTCGGACTGAACGTCGGGGCTCCCGCGCCTGCGCGGGTGGCTCGCGCCGAACCGCGCCTCGTCCGCCCGACCGCTAGGCCTTGCCGCGCGACTCCAGCACGACGGTGGTCGTCTCGGCCGGGAGCGTCGAGAGCGTGACGGAGAGCTTCGGCTGGACGACGGGCTCCGACCCCATCTCGTGGAGAAACTTCTTCAGCGCCTCGGCGCAGTCAGCCTCGTCCTCGCAGACGGGCATGGGCACGACGATCTTCGGGTCCAGCTGCGCGACCAGCGCGGCCGCGTTCGCTGCGGAGAGCGCCCCACCGATTGGCACGCACACGACCTCGACCCGGCCGATGTCCGCAAGCTTCTCCTCGGTGAGCTGATGGCCGATGTCGCCGAGATGGATCGTATGGATGCCTTCCAGCTCCATCACGAACGCCGTCTGCCGGCCGCGCGTGCCGCCCTTCGCGTCGTCCCGGTAGGTGCGCACGCCCGTCAGCAGGACGTCGTGGACCTCGTACTCGCCGGGCCCGTCCAGTACGAACGCCGCTTCCAGGCTCGTCGGCAGTGCGGTGCCGCCGTCCCGCGACAGTCTCGTGGTCTTCTTCGGTGGCGGGTCGTCATCCGGGTGGCTGTAGGTGACCACGTCTGCCGTGATGCCGCGGCCGGTGGGCCCGACGATCGCCGGGTAGGGGTCGTTGACGACGACGGCTTCCTTGCCGCGCAGGCGGGTGCAGGTCCGTCCGTACCAGGTGAGCTCCATGCCGCCGATTCTAGGGCAGGCCACTCACCCGGGCGTCGCCGGCGTGTGATGCCGGACAAAGAGAGAACCGGAGACGCCTGCCCAATCGGCGTCTCCGGTTCGAGGGAGGGAGGTGGAACTGAGGGGGTGTTCCGGGGAGAACCATAGGCGTCGGTCGATTCAACCCCGAGTCCGGGAACGGTTAAGAAACGCACATCTCGCGGGCGGAACCGGCGGCGGGAGCGGGCGCCTCGGGCCTTCATGGCACACTCCACCCCGATGACTACACCCGTGCGCCGATCCGGAGGCCTGGCCGCGCTCGTCATCGCGCTGCTGGTCGCCGCATGCGGTTCCCCGACGCTGACCCCCTCACCCGCCGCGACTCCGGGCGCATCGCCCTCCGCGTCTGCGGCGCCGTCGGCCAGCGGCGGGGCATCGATGCAGCCGTCGCCGTCCGCGGCCGCGGCGGCCTGCGACCCGAACGCCCCTGTCGAGTCCGCGCCCGTGCCAAGCTCCGATGCCAATGACCCGAACGCGGCCGTGTACACCGGGATCGAGGGGCAGGTGAGCGCGCTCCGCGGCATCACCGCCACGAAGCCCGTGGCGCGTGGCGTCTTCGACAAGGCGGCCCTGTGTGCCTACATCACCGCCAGCTTCCGCGAGGACAACCCGGCTGCGCTCGTTACCGCGACCGAGGACCTGTACAGGGCGCTCCTGCTCATCCCCGCGGACGTATCGCTGGAGGACCTCTACATCGAGCTCCTCACGAGCCAGGTCGCGGGGCTCTACAACGACAAGACGAAGACCATGTTCGTGGTCAGCACCACGGGCGAGATCGGGCCGGTCGAGAAGATCACGTACGCGCACGAGTACACGCATGCGCTCCAGGACCAGAAGTTCGGCCTCCGCGCGTACGTCGGCGACGCGAAGGACCAGGGCGACCGCACCATCGCGCGGACCGCGGTCGTCGAGGGCGACGCCACGCTCCTGATGTCGCTCTGGGCGCAGCAGCATCTGACGCCGCAGGAGCTCGGCGAGGTCGCGGCAACATCCGATCCCGCGGCGCAGGCGGTGCTGGACAGGATGCCGGCCATCCTCAAGGACTCGTTGCTGTTCCCGTACACGAGCGGCCTCCAGCTTGCCCTCGGCGCCTACCAGCGCGCCGGCGGGTATGCGGGGGTCGACGCGCTGTTCGCGGACGGCCCGGGGACAACGGAGCAGATCCTGCACCCCGAGAAGCTGGTGGCGCACGAGGCCGCGAAGGTGGTGGCGTTCCCGGCGAGCTTCCCGGCGAGCCTGGGCGACGGCTGGAAGGTTTCTCTCCAGGACACCCTGGGCGAGTTCCAGCTGGAGATCCTCCTGCGCGATGCGGCGGGCTCGAAGGCGTCGAACGATGCCGCCGCGGGCTGGGGCGGCGACAGGGTCGCCCTCGTCGAGGGCCCGGGTGGCGCCAACGCGGTGGTCCTCGACACGGCCTGGGACAGCGATGCCGACGCCACCGAGTTCGCCGGCGCGCTGGCCGACTACGTGGCGCGGCTCAAGGCAGCGGGCCGGTCGGCGGGGATCCTCGTTCCGGCCCCGGACCGCGTCGTGGTCATCAGCGCCAGCGACGCCGACACGCTCGGCCGGGTCGCGAACGTGCTGGGGCTCGCCGGGTAGCGTCCTGGGCCTCGCCGGGTAGCGTCGAACCGGTCGGGCCGCGACTGGCCGTTGGCGGGCGCCGCGCCTTCGATCTTGTGCCTACATCGAATCGGGCGCGGAGATCCCCAGCAGGCCCAACGAGTTCGCGAGCGTCACCTTCGCGGCCAGCGCCAGTGCCAGCCGCTTCGCGGACCGCTCCGGCTCCTCGGTGTCCACGACCCGCGCGTCCCGGTAGAACGCGTGGAACTCCGTCGCAAGCTCGGTCGCGTAGGCCGTGATCCCCTGCGTCTCCTGGGCGAGCACCGCGTCCTCCACCACCTCGGGCAACCGCGAGACGGCACGGGCCAGCGCCGCCTCCGGTTCGCCGGCCAGGAGCCCCGCGATGGATGCCGCCGGGGCGAGCCCCGCCTCCGCTGCCTTGCGCAGGATCGACGCGATGCGCGCGTGTGCGTACTGGACGTAATAGACGGGGTTCTCGGCGGACTGCTTCCTGGCGAGCTCGATGTCGAACTCGATCGCCACGTGCGCAGCGCGCGAGGCGAAGAACCAGCGTGCCGCGTCGGCGCCCACCGCATCGAGCAGGTCGTCCAGGGTGACGAACGTCCCAGCCCGCTTCGACATCGACACCTCGACGCCATCGGTCACGAACGTCACCCAGCCGATGAGCATCACCTCGTAGTGCTCGGGGTCGTAGCCCATCGCCTGGGCGGCATTCCTGTTGCGCGCGACCGTGCCGTGGTGGTCGACGCCCCAGATGTAGACCAGGTGGTCGAAGCCCCGGCTGAACTTCTCGGTGACGTAGCCGATGTCGGACGCGAAGTACGTGGGCCGCCCGTCGGAGCGGTAGATCACGCGGTCCTTGTCGTCGCCGAACGTCGTGGACCGGAACCACGTTGCGCCGTCGGCCTCGAACACGTGGCCGGCCTCGCGCAGACGCTCCACCGCCCCCGAGACCCAGCCCTCCTGGTGGAGCGAGGCCTCGCTCTTCCAGACATCGAACCGGACACCGAGCCGCTCCAGCGACGCTTCGATGCCCTCGCGGACGCGCGCAGACGCCCACGCGCCCACGACTTCGCCGGCGGTGGCGCCGTCCCCGTTTGCCGCCGCCCAGACGTCATCCGGCAGCTCGCGCGCCAGGACCTCCACGTATGCGCCGCGGTAGCCGTCCTCGGGCACGGGTTCGCCGCGCCGGAACGCGACCACGGAGTCACCGAGGTGCGTCACCTGCGCGCCGGAGTCGTTGAAGTAGTACTCACGGGTCACGGTCTGGCCGCCTGCCTCGAGCACGCGACACAGGAGGTCACCGACGAACGCGCCGCGCGCGTTGCCCACGGTGAGCGGTCCGGTCGGGTTCGCGGACACGAACTCCACGTTGACCCGGCGTGGGTTGACGGCCGGGATACGACCCCAGGCCGCGGGCGCCGCGATGATCCCCGCCACGAGCGCCTCGTACGCGGCATCCGTGATGCGCAGGTTGAGGAACCCCGGGCGTGCCACGTCGGCGGAGGCGATCAGCCCGGCAGCGGCGCCAGCATCGTCGCGCAGTGCGGCGCCGAGCGCCTGTGCGATGTCCAGCGGGGAGCGGCGCAGCGGGCGGGCGAGCTTCATCGCAAGGTTGGTGGCGATGTCCCCGAAGGCCGGGTTTGCCGGCCGTTCGACCTCGACCGCCGGGCTGGCCATCGCGTCATCCACCGGCGGTAGCGACCCGTTCGCGACGGCGCGCTCCCACGCTTCGGCGACCGCGTCACGGACCCGGGCGCGAATGGCCACGGGGGTCGCGGCGGGCTCGACGGCGCTGGACACGGGCTCCTCCTGGGATGTGCGACTGGACGGGGGCCATCCTACCGGGTGGCCACCCTCGACCCGTGGATCGGGGCGCGCCTCCCAGCGCGAGATTGCGCTTCGTGCCAACGGCCCAGGGCACCGCGGGACGCACCCGGCGGCGCCGAATTCGACGGGGAGTAATGGCGATATCGCCAGTCAGGCGTCCCACTACCGGGAGGTTCGGCGAATGAGGTCTCGGGGATTCGTGTACTCGATGGGCGCCGGCGCCCGGAAGAGCCTTGTGCTCTTCTGGACGGCGCTCTTCCTGTGTTCGCTCCTGTTGCAGTACATGAGCTTCGCCGCGCCGGCGAGCGTGTTCGCCGTCCACGATGACGGCGTGTTCGAGCTCGACGGGAACGCCGTCGACCAGGCCACCGCGGGCGACGACTGGGAGAACGGCACGCCAGGCGCGGCCGATTCGCTGTTCATCCCGGGCTCCGTCGAGAAGGATGGCCCGGATGTCACCTACTTCACGACCGGCGGCTCCAAGGACGAGGCGAACACCTCGGACTGGCGCTACAGCAGTACCGATGTCGCGCCCGACAAGGACGAGCTGATCGACGTCTTCGCCGCCAGCTACGACACCGCCAAGGGCAACGTCAGCGGCTGGTCCATCAACAACGGCACGCTCGAGTTCACCGCGGCCTCCCTGGCTCCGGGCGCGAGCTCCTCCGTCCACATCGTCTCGCCGACCGACGCAGCGGACTGCGCCATGGTCAGCAACACCGCGTCGGTGACCGCCGCCAACGACGGCTCCGACCAGGCCAGCGCCAGCGTCACCATCGACTGCCCGGACCTCGAGGTCACGAAGACCGCGAACCCGGCAGGGCCGGTCAACGCCGGTGACACGATCGGGTTCGACGTCAAGGTCAAGAACATCGGCGTGGCCACTGCCTACGACGTGTCCCTGACCGACACGCTGCCCGCGGGCTTCAACTGGCCAATCAAGGCCCCGGTCACCGGCTGGGCGATCGCCAATGGCACGCTGACCTTCACGGCCGGCGAGCTCGCCTTGGGTGCCAGCTCCACGGTCACGATCGTTGCCGACACGGACAAGGCCGACTGCGGCGTCGTGCCCAACACGGCCTCCGCCACCGCCAGCAACGAGCCATCCGATGCCCTCGACAACAACGAGGACAGCGCCAGCGTCACGATCAACTGCCCGGATCTCAAGGTCGAGAAGACCGCGGACAACGGCATGATCAGCGCCGGTGACACGGCGGCATTCACCATCGTCGTCACGAACCTGGGCCCGGGCACGGCGTACGACGCCACCCTCCAGGACGTGCTGCCGGCCGGCATCAACTGGCAGGTGGGCAACTCGACGGACTGCTCCATCACGAGCGGCACCCTGAGCTGCGCCTTCGGCGATCTCGCCAACGGCGCCACCCGGACCATCCACATCAGCGGTGAGACCACCTCGCGCAACTGCGGACTGGTTTCGAACATCGCCACGGTCGCGGCCGACAACGAGCCGTCGAACAAGCTGGCGAACAACACGTCCAGCGACGACATCAAGGTCGATTGCGCCGACCTCGAGCTCACGAAGACCGCGGATGACGCCAGCGTCAGCGCGGGCGACCAGATCGGCTTCACGATCACGGTCAGCAACAATGGCGCGGGCACGGCCAAGGGCGTGACCGTCTCCGACACCCTGCCCACCGATGCGGGCCTCAGCTGGTCGATCGACCCGGCGAACGCCGCCTGGACGATTGTCAACGGCGTCCTCAAGTACGGGCCGGCCGACCTCGCCTCGGGCGCATCGATCTCGGTCCATATCACCAGCGACACGACGGCCGAGACATGCGGCAACGTCGACAACACGGCCTCGGTCACGACGTCCAACGCCGGCTCGGACGAGGACGACTCGACCGTCATGGTCGAATGCCCGGACGTGACGATCAGCAAGACGGTTGACAACAGCCCGATCCTCGCCGGTCAGGCTGCATCCTTCACGATCACCGCGTGGAACGCCGGACCGGGCATCGCCCGCGACGTCGGGATCCACGACACGCTGCCGGCCGGGTTCGCCTGGCAGGAGGACAGCGTGGACTGCTCGATCACGAACGGCGTGCTCGACTGCCTCGTCGGTGACCTCAACGAGAGCGACACGTTCACCGTCCACCTCAGCGCCCCGACAATGGTCGAGGACTGCGGCTCCATCCCGAACACGGCAACGGTCGAGGCCTCCAACGAGCCCGCGACCGCCACCGGGAACAACGAGGACTCCGACACGGTCGTGGTCCAGTGCGCCGAGATCAGCCTCGTCAAGACGGCTGGCGACGCGCCTGACGGCGACACGCTCCTGCTGACGACGCCGGGCAACGTCGAGTTCACCTACGTGGTGACCAACACGAGCACGGCAACGCTCATCAACATCGAGCTGGTCGACGACAACGCGACCCCGGCGAACACGTCGGACGACGTCGCCGTCACCTGCCCGAAGACGACGCTGGCGGCCGGCGAGTCGATGACCTGCACGGTCACGCTCCCGGTTACGGGCTTCGGCCTCCGGACGAACATCGCGGTGGTCTCCGGCCACCCCGAGCTTTCGCCGGAGGACACCGTCCAGGACGACGACGACGCGAAGATGAACGTGCCCGAGCCGGAGGTGACTCCGACCGCGCGCATCACGCCACCGCCGACGTCGACCCTCGATGGCGACCAGGGCGCCGATCCGGGCAGCGGGATGCTCATGCTCCTCGGCCTGGCCGGGGTGATGCTGGTGGCCGGGTATGCGATCCCGGTCACCGCAAAGGCTCGCCGCAAGGACCGCCGCACCTAGGAGGCTGCGTCGGTAATGGCCACCGGACAAGTCTGGCGCATGCCAGAATCTCGTATGCGCACGAAGACCTTCCGTCCCTACGACCAGGACACCCTGCTGCTGATGCCCCCGTCGGTGCGTGACTGGGTCGCTCCCG